>NZ_JBVJYK010000004.1:0-563266 GCF_055600605.1 Kitasatospora sp. NPDC038210
ACCCCCCACAACGACGAACGCCGGTCTCCGAGACAAGTCTCGGAGACCGGCGTCACTCAGCGCAGCCGATCAGTCACATTCGCCAACAGCGTCCGTCCAGCGGAGCGGGCCCTTCGTACGATCAGCGCGGCCGGCGGTCGATCACCGCCGGCGCGGCGTCAGTTCTTCCAGCGCGGCTTGCGGTCGTCGCGGTTGAAGCCGCCACGGTCGCGGTCGAAACCGCCGCGGTCACGGTTGAAGCCACCGCGGTCGGCCTGCGGACGGCCACCGGAGCGGTGGTCGTCGCGGCGCGAGAACGGACGGCTGCTGCCGCCGCGCTCGTCGCGGTCCCGGCCGAAGGCCGGACGGTCGCCGAAGGAACGGGCCGGACGGTCACCGAAGGAACGGCCGCCGCGGTCGTCACGGTCGCGGTTGAAGCCGCCGCGGTCGCCACCGCGGTCACGGTCGAAGCCACCCGAGCGACGGTCGTCACGGTCACGGCCGGCGAAGCCGCCGCGGTCGCGGTTGAAGCCGCCGCGGTCGCCACGGTCGCCACCGCGGTCACGGTCGAAACCGCCCGAGCGACGGTCGTCACGGTCACGGCCGCCGAAGCCGCCGCGGTCACGGTTGAAGCCGCCGCGGTCGCCACCGCGGTCACGGTCGAAACCGCCCGAGCGACGGTCGTCACGGTCCCGGCCGCCGAAGCCGCCGGAGCGGCGGTCGTCACGGTCGCGGTCCCGGCCGAAGCCGCCGGAGCGGCGGTCGTCGCGGTCCCGGTCGCCACCACGGTCGCGGTCGCGGTCCCGGGCGAAGGCCGGACGCTCGGTGCGCGCCTCGCGGTACGACGGGGTGCGCTCCTCGGCCTGCGGCGCGGCGGGCGCCTCGGCGGCGGCCGGAGCGGCCTCGGCCGCGGCGGACTCGCCGGTCTCCTCGGCGGCCGGCTCCTCGTCCACGATGCCCAGGTCGGCCCGCTCGCGCGCCGCACGGGCGGCCAGGCGGTCGGCCTCCTCGCGCAGCTCGGTGGCGCGGCGCTGCGCGCGCTCCAGCTGGCGGGTCATGTCGGCGATCTCGCGCTCGGCGGCACCGGCGATGTTGGCGGCGCTCTCGGCCTGGACCTCGGTCAGCGAACGGGCGCCGGTGATCTTGGCGACCTCGGCGTCGAAGGCGTGGTCCAGGATGTGGCGGCTGGCGTCGACGCCCGCGTCCTCCATCAGGCGGAAGACGCCGCGGCGCTGGTGCGGCAGCACCAGGGTGACGACGGCGCCCGAGCGCCCGGCCCGCGCGGTGCGGCCGGAGCGGTGCAGGTAGTCCTTGTGGTCGCCGGCCGGGTCCACGTTCAGGACCAGGTCGATGCCGTCGACGTGGATGCCGCGGGCGGCGACGTCGGTGGCCACGACGACGTTGGTGTAGCCGTCCTTGAAGTCGCCGAGGACGCGGGTGCGGGCGCCCTGGGTCATGCCGCCGTGCAGCGCGTCGGCCTTCACACCGGCCTCGATCAGCTGCTCGGCGACGCGGTCGGCGCCCATCTGGGTGCGGACGAAGATGATCGTGCGGCCCTTGCGGGCGGCGATCGCGTTGGTGATCGGCGCCTTGTCCTTGGGCTTCACCACGAGGATGTGGTGGGTCATGGTGGTGACGGCGCCGGCCGACGGGTCGACCTCGTGGGTGACCGGGCTCTTCAGGTAGCGCTTCACCAGGGTGTCGATCTCGTTCTCCAGGGTGGCGGAGAACAGCAGGCGCTGGCCGCCGGCCGGCACCTGGTCGAGGATCTCGGTGACCTCGGGCAGGAAGCCCATGTCGGCCATCTGGTCGGCCTCGTCGAGCACGACGGTCTGGACGTCGGCGAGCTTGGCGCTGCCGCGGTTCAGCAGGTCGCGCAGACGGCCGGGGGTGGCGACCAGGATGTCGACGCCACGCTCCAGCGCGTAGATCTGGTTCGACATCGAGGTGCCGCCGCAGACGACCTTGAGCTTGAGGCCGAGCACCGAGCCGAACGGCTCCAGGGCGTCGGCGACCTGCATGGCCAGCTCGCGGGTCGGGACCAGGATCAGGCCGCGCGGGTGCTTGGGCTTGGTGCGCTCGCCGTCGGCGAGGCGGGTCAGCAGCGGGAGGCCGAAGCTGAGGGTCTTGCCGGAGCCGGTGCGGCCACGGCCCAGCACGTCCTTGCCAGCCAGGGCGTCCGGGATGGTCGCGGCCTGGATCGGGAACGGGGTGGTGACGCCGCGCTTGGCGAGGGCACGCACGACGTCGTCGTGCAGGCCCAGGTCGCCGAACGTGATCGTGGGCTCGGCGGCCGCCTCCTCGGTGGCCTCCACGGCCTCGGCGATCACCTCGTCCGCGGCGGTGTCGAGGGTGTCGATGGAGTCGGTGACATCGGCGGCGGCCTCGTTCGCGGGCATGGCGAAGCGGGCGTCGTCAACGAGAGACATGCAAAACCTTCCGGAAGTGGCACGCGCCAAAGTCCGGGGTTCTGTTTCACAACCGCCTCTATGCGGTCAGCCACGGATCGCCGGAACGCGCCAAGGGCGCCAGATGGGTGTAGGGCGCCAATCAAATGAATCAAACGAACGATCTACCACCATAGAGGACCCTGGGGATCGGAGGCAAATGCCCTGGACAGGACGCTAATGCCCACCGGCACGCGGGCTCGGTGCCGAGGAACCGGAGCTGCCCGACGAGGGCTCCGGGAGCGGCGGCACGGTCACGGGGGGCGAACTGTGCTCCGGCTCCGGAGTGTTCGACGGGCGGCTGCTCGGCGTGGCCGACGGCGAGCCCGCCGAACCGCCCGAGCGGCCCTCCCCGGTACCGCCCGCCCCGCCCGTACCGCCGGCGCCCGCCGTGCCACCGGAGCCGGTCGGCCCGCCGCCGCCCGGGTGCGGCGCCGGGCTGGTGTTCACGCCGCCCGCCGAACCACCCCCCGGCTCGGCGTCGGGCGGCCCCGGCACCGGGACCACCCCGGCCACCGTCCCGGTCGCCCCGGGCAGCACCTCGCCCGGCGCCGAGGTCGTGGGTCCGCCCGGCGCGCTCTCGGCCTGCAGGCCGCCCGGCCGCTCCGGGCGCCCCGACGCACCGCCCGGGTGCCCGGCCCCCGGCGAGGCCGAGGGCCCGCCCGTCGCGCCCGGCCGGCCCGCCGGACCGGCCTGCCCGACCGGTGCCACCCCGCCGTGCCGCTCCTCCGCCGCCGGACCGACCGACATGCAGCCCGTCAGCCCCAGCCCGGCCACCGTCAGCACCGCCGCCGCCCGCACGGCGCGCGAGCGCAGGACCGCCGCGTTCCGTGCCCGAACCGCCCGTACCGCTCGCACTGCCCGAACCGACCGCACTGCCCGAACCGACCGCACCGACCGCACCGAAGCCACCGAGGTCCCTCTCTACCGCCCCGCCCGGGCCGCCCGCTCGCGGCCGCTTTCGGTGCCCAACGCGCGCCCGGCCCGGCGGGACACGGGCGCGGCGGCAGTTGGCCCGGCCGGCGCCCCGGCCGCCGACTCAGCCCCAGAGGGCCGAGGCCAGCCCCGCCCCCGCGTAGACCGCGGCCAGCCCGGCGGCCACGCTGCCGGCCGCGTTCGCCAGCGCGTACCGCCCGGCGCCGGTCTCGGCCAGCCGCAACGTCTCGTACGAGAAGGTCGAGTAGGTGGTCAGTGCACCGCAGAGCCCCGTCCCCAGCAGCAGTTGGACCCGCGAGGACGCCGCGCCCACCGCCACCGCGCCGGTCACCGTCCCGAGGATCAGGCAGCCGACCACGTTCACCGTGAAGGTGCCCCACGGGAAGACCGAGTCGTGCCGGGACTGCACCGCCCGGTCCGTCAGGTACCGCAGCGGAGCGCCGACCACCGCGCCCGCCACCACCAGCAGCCAGTTCACTCCGCCGACGCTCCCCGGCCCGCACCGCCGCCGGGCCCACCGCCCGTG
Organism: Kitasatospora sp. NPDC038210; assembly: GCF_055600605.1. Lineage (NCBI taxonomy): Bacteria > Bacillati > Actinomycetota > Actinomycetes > Kitasatosporales > Streptomycetaceae > Kitasatospora > Kitasatospora sp. NPDC038210. The sequence goes on from NZ_JBVJYK010000004.1 coordinate 3,889, forward strand.
CCGCCGCCCGGCCCGCTGTCGGCGCCGCCACCCGGCCCGCGCCCGGTGTAGGTCACCACCTCGCACCGGTCCAGCAGCACCAGGCCCTCCGCCACCAGCCCGTCCAACTGCGGCAGGAACGCCCGCACCCGCTCCTCCTCGTCCACGATCACCACCGCCACCGGCAGGTCCTCGCTCAGCGACAGCAGCCGCGTGGTGTGCACCATCGACGACGCCCCGAACCCCTCGATCCCCCGGAACACGCTCGCCCCGGCCAGCCCGGCCGCCCGCGCCCGGTGCACGACCTCGCTGTACAGCGGGCGGTGGTGCCACCGGTCGCTCTCCCCGACCAGCACCGTCAGCCGCAGCGCCGGCCCGGACAGCCGGGTCACCGCACACCCCCGCCGGCCGCCGGGCCGCCCCCGGCCGCCCCGCGGCGGACCGCACGGTGGATCAGACGCCTGGTCAGCCCCGCCGCCGCCCACACCGCGACCAGCGCGCCCAGCAGCGTCAGCCCCAGGTACGCCAGCCCCGGCCCGAGCCGGCCCGCCTCCAACAGCCGGCGGACGTCCACCGCGTACGTCGAGAAGGTGGTGAACCCGCCGAGCACGCCGGTGCCGAAGAACGGCCGCACCAGCGGGTGCGCCTGGCGCCCCTCGGTGATCACCACCAGGAACACCCCGATCACCGCGCAGCCGACCACGTTGACCAGCAGCGTCGTCCACGGGAAGGCTTTCGGCCCGGTCTCCCAGCCGAGGCCGGCCGCGTACCGGGCCACCGCCCCGATCGCCCCGCCGACCGCGACCACCGCCACCGCCGGCCCCTGCCCGCGCAGCACCGGCGGCCGGTGCCGCACCCGCGCCGCGGCCGGCGGCGTCCCGGGCGGCCCGCCCACCGTGTCGCCCAGGGCGCCCTCCGAGGTCGTCATAGCCCCATCAAACACCGGCGTCCGCCACCTGGCACACCGTCACCCCAGACCCGACAATGATCCGGTGGAGATGACCCGGGAAGAGTTCGAGACGCTGGTCAGCGACGCGCTCGACCAGATTCCCCCGCAGCTCGCGGCCATGATGGACAACGTCGCGATCTTCGTCGAGGACGAACCCGAACCGAGCGACCCCGAGCTCCTCGGCCTCTACGAGGGCACCCCGCTCACCGAACGCGGCGAGTGGTACGCGGGCGTCCTGCCCGACCGCATCCTGATCTACCGCGGCCCGACCCTCCGCCACTGCGAGACCCGCGAGCAGGTGGTCGAGGAGGTCCGCACCACCGTGATCCACGAGGTCGCCCACCACTTCGGCTTCGACGACCACGAGCTCGACGAACTCGGCTGGTCCTGACCCCCTCCGCGGCCCCGCGCCGCGCCCGCTCCGCCCCGCCCCGCAGGCCGCCCCACCCGCCCGGCCGAAACCCGTTTTGGCGATCCGCCCGGCATCCCATATGCTTCTCGACGTCCCCGAACGCTGGAAACAGCGGGACAGGCCGCAAGCCCTCATCGTCTAGTGGCCCAGGACGCCGCCCTTTCAAGGCGGTAGCACGGGTTCGAATCCCGTTGGGGGCACGCAGTACCGCATTACCGTAGTAAAGTGCAGTGCCGCAAGACCTTAGTGGTTCGCCACTACCAGGTCCCGTGGAGCAGTTGGTTAGCTCGCCACCCTGTCAAGGTGGAGGTCGCGGGTTCAAGTCCCGTCGGGATCGCTCGTCTCGCAAGAGACGCGCAGTACGGCCAGGTAGCTCAGTTGGTACGAGCGTCCGCCTGAAAAGCGGAAGGTCGCCGGTTCGACCCCGGCCCTGGCCACATCGCCTGACCAGGCACGATGCCCCTGAAGCGGATCGCTTCGGGGGCATTTTCATGCCGTTTGACGCCAACGGCACGGCGGACGGCGGTCAGCTGCGGGAACGAGCGAGGCCCCCGCAACGGCCCGAGGATCGGGGTCCACGGCGAGCATCGTGTAGGAGCGCTGTCGGTCCCGGCGCCGGACTACTCTGAGGATGTTGCCCGGCACACCCCAGGAGACACCGCGCATGAACCCGGAGCACTTCGCACTCCTCGAAGAAGCCCGCCGGAGCCTGCCCGACGGATTCAAGGTGGAGATCTCGGGCGACACCATCGTCATGATGGTCAGCACCTCGGGCATCCACCAGCGGAACCTGCTGCTGGTCCGCCGCCAGTTCGACAGGCACGCCCCGGTCGAACTGCTGCCGAGCGAGAACACCGACCTGGTGTCGCCCAATGTCGGCAAGAGCCGCAACCCGGACCTGACCTACCTTCCGAGCGAGGCCTTGGAGACGTCCGACAACCAGGTCCCGTCCGAGCTCGCCGCCGTCGCCGTCGAGCTGGTATCCCCCTCGAACCCGGAGAACGACTGGGTGGGGAAGGTCCGCGACTACCCGTTGATGGGCATCCCGTTGTACCTGCTGGTCGACGCCCGGCAGAAGACCGTCACCCTGTTCAGTCGGCCCGACGGTACGAAGTACCACCGCCGCGAGGACATCGAGTTCGGCGAGACGCTGCACATCCCCGAACCGTTCGGCTTCGATCTGGTCACGAGCGACCTGCTGCCGTACTGACCTGCGCCGGATCGCGTTCGGGGGCATTCCCCTGCCCCGGCGTGGTCTGAAAGCGGAAGGTCGCCGGTTCGACCCCGGCCCTGGCCACAACAGGGAAGCCCCCGTGGCGATTTCGCTACGGGGGCTTCGTCGTTCCCGAGCCCGGCCACTCCGGTCGATGCCCGGGGAGAGCCCTTCGGCTTCGAGCCGGTGACCGACGGGCTGCTGCCGCACTGACCGCCGGTCCGCCCCGGATCCCCCCGCAGGGGGAGGGGGAACCGTCGGCAGGACGATCCGCCGGGGCGGGGCCGGGCGGGACGGTAGGAGCATGGAGACGACGAGGGACACGGGCTGGAACCGGCTGGCGGCGCGGGCCGGGTACGTGGCGGCGGCGTGGGCGGTGGCCTTCGCGCTGGTGCACCTGTACTGGCTGGCCGACGGGCGGCTCGGGCTGCCGGAGGGCCGCTCGGTGTGGAGCAGCACGCCGCTGCTGGTGATCGACGTGATCGCGATCCCGCTGTGCGCGGTGGCCGCGGCGGTGGCGCTGGCGCCGCTGCGGCGGTGGGGCGGGCGGGTGCCGGCGCGGCTGCTGACCGTCGCGCTGTGGGGCACCACCGCGCTGCTGGTGCTGCACGCCGCGCCGTCCGTCCCCGATTGGTTCGCCCTGGCCGTCGGCAGCCGGTCGAGTGCCGGGCTGGACGCGATGGCCCGGTTCGCGACCTTCGGCTACGAGCCGTTCTTCCTGTTCGGCGGGGTCCTCTTCGGCGTCACCGCGCTCGGCCGCCGGGCGTCCCGCCGGCCGGCCCTGCGCCCGGCCGTGCGGACAGCCGTGCGGTGAGCCAGTCGGCGGTGGGGGCGAGCCAGTCCGGCAGAGCGGTGCCGAGCAGGTGGTTGCCGTGCGGGACGAGGAGGAGTTCGGCGTCGGGCGCGTGCTCGGCCAGCACGGTGGCGTCGGTGACGCCCGGGATGCGGTCCTCGCCGCCCTCGACCACCAGCAGCGGGACGGCGATCCGCGGCGCGAGGGCGGTCAGGTCGATCCGGCCGGCGAAGGCTCGGGCCGCCTCGTACCCGCCGCAGCGCTGGGCGAGGGTCGCGGTGACGAACGGGACCAGACCGTCCCAGTCCAGCCGGTACGGGCCGCTGACCACCGCGGCGGCGCACAGCCGCGGCTCGTGGGCGGCGGCCTCGGCGACGTAGTAGCCGCCCAGGCTGAGGCCGATCACGGCGGTCCGGGCCGGGTCCAGGCCGTCCCGGCGGGCGAGCGCGTCGAGGGCGCGCCCGACGACCCGGTGGTACTCGGGCTCCGGCGCGCTGCGGGCGGCCAGCACGCCCTGTCCGGGCCCGTCGACGGCGAGCACCGCGACGCCGCGGGCCAGCAGGGCCTCGGCCACCGCGTGGAACTCCTCCTTGCCGGAGTCCATCCCCGGCACCACCACCACGACCGGCGCCGGCGGGCCGCCCGCCGCCGGGCGGCGCAGCCAGCCCGCGAAGCCCTCGCCCTCGACCCGCTCGGCGCCCGGTTCGAGCAGCGCCAGCGCCCGCCGCATCGCCTCGTCGGCCTCCTCGGCGGCCTCGGCCGCGGCGGCCCGGTCGGGGTGCGGGAGCAGCCCCGCGAAGTGGAACCAGCGGGCGGCGCTCCGGTACGCCTCGCCGGCGGTGACCGTCCGGCCCTCGGCGGCGGCGCGCTCCGCCGTCCCGGTGTACCGGCGGCCGGCGGCGCGGCAGGCGGCCGGCCAGTCGTGCAGGGAGGTCAGCGGGTCGGTGACCCGGTCGTACTCGTAGAGGTCCAGGCCGGCGCCGTGGGCGCGGGGGCGGGTCTCGGCGACGAAGGCGGGCAGCAGGCCGGCGGTGTCGAGGAAGGACAGGTCGGGCACGGCGGGGTTCCCTTCGGGACGGGTTCGAGGCGCGGTTCACGGACGAAGCTCGGGCGCGGGGCTCGGGCGCGGGGCTCAGGAGACGGTCAGCACGGCCTTGCCGCGGATCCGGCGCTCGCGCAGGTCGGTGAGCACGGTGGCGGTCTCGGCCCAGGGCGCGACCCGGCCGAGTTCCGGGGTCAGCCGGCCCCGGTCCGTCAGGCGCACCAGCGCGGCCAGGTCCGCGCCGTCGGGCACGTCGGAGTCGGCGTAGTGGAAGTGCCGGACGACCGCCGACTCCGGGCCCTTGAAGAAGTCGAAGAAGTCGAGCGTGGCGGGCGTCCGGGAGGCCTGGCCGAACCAGATCAGGGTGCCGCGCCGGGCGAGCCGGGCCAGCGCGAGCGGCAGCGCGGCGCCGCCGGTGGACTCCAGCACCAGGTCGTACGGTCCGCGCGCCGCGGCCACGTCGTGGACCACCTCGGCCGCCCCCAGCTCGGCCAGCCGCCGGCCGCGCTCCGGGGAGGCGGTGACGGCGGTCAGCTCGGCCCCGGCCGCGGCCGCCAGCTCGGTGACGTAGTGGCCGACGCCCCCGGAGGCCCCGGTGAGCAGCACCCGCCGCCCGGCCAGGGCCCCCGCCGTGCGGAGCAGCCGCAGCGCGGTGAGGCCGGCGAGCGGCAGCGCGGCGGCCCGTACGGCGTCCAGGCTGTCGGGCAGTTCGGCGAGGGAGGACGTCGGGACGCAGACGTACTCGGCCCACCCACCGGCCGGCGGGTGCGCCACCACCCGTCGGCAGACCGCGGGCCCCGACCCGTCGGCGGCGGCCTGCACCACCAGCCCGGCCACGTCCTTCCCCGGCCGCCACCCGGCCCGGGGCGCCTCCAGCTGGAAGGTCTCGCCCCGGTTCACCGAGAACGCCTCGACCTTCACCAGCGCCTCGCCCGGCTCCGGTCGCGGCTGCTCCACCTCCGCGAACCGCACCGGCTCCGCCGTCCGCCCCGTCGCCACCAGCGCCTTCATCCCCACTCCTCCGTCGGTCACCCCCTCACCACACCGCGCCCCGCCCCGGCCGGTCCAACAACCACCGGACGGCGACGACAACCGGCGGTTGTGGGGCTGCCGGGCGACGGCCGGGACGCCTCCGCGCCGACGGCCCGTCAGGGCCTAAGGTGCCCGGGTGGATCTGGATCTGGCGCAGGTGCGGGGGTTCGTCGTCGCGGCCGAGGAGTTGCACTTCGGACGGGCGGCGGGGCGGTTGGGGATCAGTCAGCAGGGGCTGTCGAAGCGGGTGGCGCGGCTGGAGGCCGCGCTGGGGGTGCGGTTGCTGGAGCGGGACGCCCGCGGGGTGGGGCTGACCGGGGCGGGGCAGCGGTTCCTGGAGCCGGCGCGGCGGTTGCTGGCGCAGGGGGAGCGGGCGGTGGCCGCCGTGGGCTGTGCGGCGCGGCCGCTGCGGATCGACGTGTGGGGGCACCTGTACGCGCCGATGCGGACACTCGCGCAGGCGGTGGACGCGGCGCCGGGGCTGGCGGTGGAGCCGGTGCCCGGCCGGGACCTGCCGTCGGTGGCGGCGGCGCTGCAGCGCGGGGAGTCGGACGCCGGGTTCGGCCGGGTGCACCCGCTGCCGGACGGCGGCGACGCCGGGCTGACGCACCGCCTGGTCCGGCTGGAGCCGGTGGACGCGCTGCTGAGCACCGGCCATCCGCTGGCCGACCGCGACGTGCTGAGCCCGGCGGAGCTGCACGACAGCGCCCTGCGCTACCCGGCGGCGGTGGACCGGCTGGACTTCCTCACCCGCTTCGCGACCCGCTTCGGCGTCGCGCGCCGGGTCGGCTCGACCAACCTGGGTCTGGAGCACTTCCTGGACGAGGTCCGCACCGACCCGTCCTGCTTCTCCCTCGTCCCCGCCGACACCCCGCTCCCCGACCGCCCGGGTGTCCGGACCGTGCCGCTGGCCGACCCGACCCCGCTGTACGCCTGGTCGCTCCTCTGGCGGGAGGACGCGTCCACCGACCCGCACCCGCGGCTCGACGGGCTGCTCAAGGCCTTCACCACCGAGGCGGCCCGCGGCCGCTGGCTGGAGTACGACCCCGCCCGCGACTGGCTCCCGGACGCGGACGAGGCAGCGCTCCAGCCGTAGGGGCGAACGAGGCCGCGCCCCAGCCGTGGCGCACGGCAGCGACGGCGCCACACCGCCGAGCCGCACCTCCTCGCCCCTCCCGGGCCCGCAACGGCCGCGGACCGTTGCCCGCCGTTCGCGAATCGCCACCGGCGGCTGTGACACTGGAGGGGCTCGAAAACCGAGGTGCGCTCCGCCGTGCCTCCTTGCGAACCTAGAGGGATGCCCGCAGTGAGTTCTCCCGCAGTCCAGTCCGCCCCCGCGCCCGCCGAGGGCCCCGGCATCGGCGAGCTGGCCGCCCGCCTGCCCGAGCTGACCCTGCGCGACGAGGTGCGGATCGGGCGCCGGCTGGAGGGGGCCCGCCGGGTCCGCAAGGCCGAGGCCCGGCAGAAGGTCGCCGCCGAGATCGCGGCCGACATCGAGCGCGCCGAGTTGCTGGTCGAGCAGCGCCGGAACGCCGTCCCGACGATCACGTATCCCGCCGAGCTGCCGGTCAGCCAGAAGAAGGACGAGATCCTGGCGGCGATCCGGGACCACCAGGTGGTGATCGTCGCGGGCGAGACCGGCTCCGGCAAGACCACCCAGATCCCGAAGATCTGCCTGGAGCTCGGCCGCGGCGTGCGCGGCCTGGTCGGCCACACCCAGCCGCGCCGGATCGCCGCCCGCACGGTGGCCGAGCGGGTCGCGGAGGAGCTGGACAGCCCGCTCGGCGAGGCGGTCGGCTGGAAGGTCCGGTTCACCGACCAGGTCGGCCAGGACACCCTGGTCAAGCTGATGACGGACGGCATCCTGCTCGCGGAGATCCAGACCGACCGCGACCTGCGCCAGTACGACACCCTGATCATCGACGAGGCCCACGAGCGCAGCCTCAACATCGACTTCATCCTCGGCTACGTCAGGCAGCTGCTCCCCCGCCGCCCGGACCTCAAGGTCGTGATCACCTCCGCGACCATCGACCCGGAGCGCTTCGCCCGGCACTTCGGCGACGCCCCGATCATCGAGGTCTCCGGCCGCACCTACCCAGTGGAGGTCCGGTACCGGCCGATCGTCGAGGACGGCGCCGAGGACGACGGCGACGAGGCGGACCGCGACCGGGACCAGGTCCAGGCGATCTGCGAGGCCGCCCAGGAGCTGCAGGCCGAGGGCCCGGGCGACATCCTGGTCTTCCTCTCCGGCGAGCGCGAGATCCGCGACACCGCCGACGCCCTCAACCGGCTGAAGCTGAGGAACACCGAGGTCCTGCCGCTGTACGCCCGGCTCAGCTCGGCCGAGCAGCACCGGGTCTTCCAGCGCTCCAACAGCCGCCGGATCGTCCTGGCCACCAACGTGGCCGAGACCTCGCTGACCGTCCCCGGCATCAAGTACGTGATCGACCCGGGCACCGCCCGGATCTCCCGCTACAGCCACCGCACCAAGGTGCAGCGGCTGCCGATCGAGGCGATCAGCCAGGCCAGCGCCAACCAGCGCAAGGGCCGCTGCGGCCGCACCTCGGACGGCATCTGCATCCGGCTGTACTCGGAGGAGGACTTCCTCTCCCGCCCCGAGTTCACCGACGCCGAGATCCTGCGCACCAACCTGGCCTCGGTGATCCTGCAGATGACCGCGGCCGGCCTCGGCGACATCGCCGCCTTCCCGTTCCTGGACCCGCCGGACTCGCGCAACATCAAGGACGGCGTCCACCTGCTGCACGAGCTGGGCGCGCTGGACCCGGACGAGAAGGACCCGCGCAAGCGCCTCACCCAGCTCGGCCGCAAGCTCGCCCAGCTCCCGGTGGACCCCCGGATGGCCCGCATGGTGCTGGAGGCGGACCGCAACGGCTGCGTCCGCGACGTCATGGTGATCGCCGCCGCCCTGTCCATCCAGGACCCGCGCGAGCGACCCGCCGAGAAGCGCCAGGCCGCCGACGACCGGCACCGCCGGTTCACCTCGGAGACCTCGGACTTCCTCTCCTACCTGGCGATGTGGCGCTACGTCCGCGAGCAGCAGAAGGAGCTGTCCTCCTCGGCCTTCCGCCGGATGTGCAAGGCGGAGTTCCTCAACTACCTGCGGATACGGGAGTGGCAGGACATCTACACCCAGCTGCGCACCGTGGCGAAGCAGTTGGGCGTGACGATCGAGGAACCGCACCCCGACGCCGAGCCGGACGCCGACCGGATCCACCAGTCCCTGCTGGCCGGGCTGCTCTCCCACATCGGCCTGTTCGACGTGGAGAAGCGCGAGTACGGCGGCGCGCGCGGCGCCCGCTTCGCGGTCTTCCCGGGCTCCGGCCTGTTCAAGAAGCCGCCGCGCTGGGTGATGTCGGCCGAGCTGGTGGAGACCTCCCGGCTCTGGGCCCGGATCAACGCCAAGATCGAGCCGGAGTGGGTCGAGCCGCTGGCCGGCCACCTGATCAAGCGCAGCTACAGCGAGCCGCACTGGGAGAAGAAGGCCGGCGCGGTGCTGGCGTACGAGAAGGTCACCCTCTACGGGATGCCGGTCGTCGCCCAGCGCAAGGTCAACTACGGGCGGATCGACCCGGAGCTCTGCCGCGAGCTGTTCATCCGCAACGCGCTGGTCGAGGGCGACTGGGAGACCCACCACCGGTTCTTCGCGGAGAACCGCAAGCTGCTCGGCGAGGTCGAGGAGCTGGAGAACCGGGCCCGCCGCCGGGACATCCTGGTGGACGACCAGACCCTGTTCGACTTCTACGACGCCCGGCTGCCCGAGGACGTCGTCTCCACCCGGCACTTCGACTCCTGGTGGAAGAAGGCCCGGCACGAGCAGCCGGACCTGCTGAACTTCGAGAAGTCGATGCTGATCAACGACGCCGCCGACGGCGTCACCGAGGCCGACTACCCGGACCACTGGCAGCAGGGCAAGCTGCGCTTCCAGCTGACCTACCAGTTCGAGCCGGGCAGCGACGCGGACGGCGTGACGGTGCACATCCCGCTGCCGGTGCTCAACCAGGTCACCGCGGAGGGCTTCGACTGGCAGATCCCCGGCCTGCGGGAGGAGCTGGTCACCGCGTACATCAAGTCGCTGCCGAAGGCGATCCGGCGCAACTTCGTCCCGGCGCCGGACTTCGCCAAGGCGGCGCTGCGCGCGGTGAAGGACCGCCAGGAGCCCTTGCTGCCCGCCCTGGAGCACGCCCTGAAGCGGCTGACGGCCGTCACCGTGCCGCCGGAGGCCTGGGACGACGAGCGGGTGCCGGAGCACCTCAAGGTGACGTTCCGGGTGGTGGACGGGCGCCGCAAGCTCGCCGAGTCCAAGGACCTGGAGGAGCTGCGGCTGAAGCTCAAGCCGAAGCTCAAGGAGACGCTGTCCTCGGCCGCCTCCGGCCAGGGCATCGAGCAGGGCGGGCTGACCGCCTGGCCGGAGTCCCTGCCGGTCCTGCAGCGCACCTTCGAGCAGCGCTCGCGCGGCCACTCGCTGCGCGCCTACCCGGCGCTGGTGGACGAGGGGACCGCGGTCGGCATCAAGCTGTTCGACACCCCGGAGGCCCAGACGCAGGCGATGTGGGAGGGGACGAGGCGCCTGCTGATGCTGACCACCAACTCCCCGGCCAAGTCGATCCAGGGCCGGCTGGGCAACCAGGCGAAGCTGGCGCTCTCGCACAGTCCGCACGGCTCGATCGGCGCGCTCTTCGAGGACGTCGTGTCCGCGGCGACGGACCGGCTGATGACCCTGGCCGGCGGCCCGGCCTGGGACGAGGCGGCCTTCGGCAAGCTGCACGACAAGGTGCGCGCGGACCTCTACGAGCTGTCCGCGGACACCACGTTGAAGACGGCCACCGCACTGATCGCCTTCCACAAGGCCTCGACCCGTCTGAAGACGGTGAGCAGCCCGGTGCTGCTGAACGCGGTGAACGACGTCCGGCTGCACCTGGCCTCGCTGGTGCACCCGGGCTTCGTGACCGCGACCGGCTGGCAGCGGCTGCCGGACCTCAAGCGCTACCTGCTGGCGGTGGACCGCCGCCTGGAGGCGCTGCCCAACCACCCGCAGCGGGACGCCCAGCAGCTGCTGAAGGTGCAGCAGGTCCAGCAGGCGTACGGGGAACTGCTGGCAGCGGTGCCGGCCGGGCGGCAGCCCTCCGCGGAGGTGCGGGCGATCCGCTGGATGATCGAGGAGCTGCGGGTCAGCTTCTTCGCCCAGTCGTTGGGCACGCCGAGCCCGGTCTCGGAGAAGCGGATCATGAAGGCGATGGAGGCGGCGCGGGCCGCCCTCTGACCCGGGCCGCGGGGCAGCCCCCTGAGCTGCGGGTGGGCCTTCAGGAGCCAGTTCGACCTGGGGGCCCACCATGGGCTAGAGTCTGTCTTGTTCGCAGCGCGGCAAGCGAGTGAACGAGATCAGAAAACTCTGGTCCCGTGGAGCAGTTGGTTAGCTCGCCACCCTGTCAAGGTGGAGGTCGCGGGTTCAAGTCCCGTCGGGATCGCCGCAGTGCGAGAGGCCCGGAACCGTCAGGTTCCGGGCCTCTCGCTTTTTGCCGTCCGGCCCCACTACCCCGGACCGGCCACGTCCCACAAGTGACGGAGCGCGTGACGGTCGTCACCGGCCCTCCCCGAAAACCGGGTGCGGCACACCCCGCCCAAGGAACCCTTAATTTAATATGTAAAATTGCACTTCTATTCACTGTAAATCCCCCCCGCCCCTCATGCATCAAATCGTTATCCGGAGTTCAGCATTCCGACAGACCGGCGGGCGCGCGCGGGTACGACAAAAGGGGCCGCTTACCGGACCCGGCGGAGTCCGGTAAGCGGCCCCTTTAAAGAGCCTTTGGCCTATCAGGCCTCAGTGCGCTGAGCCGGAATCCCGGCCAGCAGAGCGCGCACCTCCGCCTCACGGTAACGGCGGTGACCGCCGAGCGTGCGAATCGACGTCAGCTTGCCGGCCTTGGCCCAGCGGGTGACCGTCTTCGGGTCCACGCGGAACATGGTGGCAACCTCTGCCGGCGTCAGCAGCGGCTCAGCATCAGGGGTACGAGCGGTCATGAGCGGCCTCCTCGGGAGAACCGAACCAGGGCGGTTCTATCCTTCAAATTCTGCACCTTGGCCCGCGATGCCCGAAATGGCATAGACGGGCCGAGTCGGTTATAGGACGAACGGCTTGTCCTGGTGTCTACAACTACACCATCCGTCCAGCCCTATCGACCAAACCGCCAAAATTGACCCCTCACGGGTTCAAGGCCGACGGATGGCGATGGACCACCCCATAACGGACAGTCACGCGACGATGACGTCCGGTTACGAAGGGACCAGACCCTCCGTTTCCCCGCAAAGCACGCATCGACTCCAGAACCACCCAAAAGTGGGCACGCTCACGTGAAGTTGGGCTGGTTGTCCCATTTTTGCACATAGGGGTAAGTTCGCGTCAACGGTGAGTAGTGTCACGTTCGGCAGCTATTGACCCGAACCGGGACCTTGGTCATCGGCGCTGCGGTCCGTAGGACTCTTACAGTCATACACGGGCGGTCGGACGTCAGTTCGCGTACCGCAACGCCAGCACCCGCCGCCACCGCACCGTCAGTTCCTCGTGGACCCGCAGCGCCTCCGCGGTGTCCCCCGCCCGCAGTGCGCGCAGGCCCTCCTCCAGCTCCCCCGCCGAACGGTCCGCCAACAACCGCTCCGGCCCCAGCAGATGCACCAGCCCCCCGTAGTCCAGTTCCACCAGCGAGCGCGGATGGAACTCCTCCAGCCACCGCCCGACCCGCTCCGCCCCCCGTGCCAGCTCCCCCTCCGGCACCGCCTCGCGCAGCGCCCGGTAGGCCCGCGCCACCCGTCGGCGCGCCTGGGCCATCGGCACCAAGTAGAACAGTGCGGCCGGCCGGCCGCCCCGCTCCCCCTCGCCTCCCGGCACCTCACCGCCCGGCACCCCACCGCCCGGCGCCGCCGCACCGCCGGGCACGAAGCAGCGATCCTCGTCCCCGAACGGCAGGAACCAGCGCACCGGCACCTCCCAGCGGCTGGTGAGGATCCACGGCCGGGCGTCCGGGTGCTCCGCCCGCCAGCGCTCCCGGTCCGCCTCCGCGGCCGCCCGGGTCGCGGGCGGCAGCGCGGTGTCCAGCAGTGCCACCGGCGCCCCGGCCCGCAGCTCCTCCAGCGCCTGCCAGCTGCGCAGCCTGGTCGCCCACGGGCAGACGTACAGCACGCCGTCCACCACCCGCAGGTACGCCCGCCCGCTCTCCCGCTCCGGCAGCGCCCGGGGCGTCCGCGCGACCAGCTCCGCGAGCGCCTCCCGCTGCTCCTCCAGCACCGCCGCCGCGACCGGCTGCGCCGCCTCCCCGGCGTCCGGCCCGCGCTCCGCCGCGTAGACCTGCCAGCGCGCCCGCTCGGGCTCCGGGTAGGCGGCCAGCGGCTCGTAGACCCGCAGGTGGGCGGCGTAGGGCGGCTGTACGGCAGTACGCACGACGGTCACGTCCTGCATGGTCGCACGGGCCGCGCGGGCCCGGGAGGGCGCGACCCCGAACCGTTCGCACCCCGACCGTGCACCCCCTTTCGTCTCACCCCTCGGACAACCGGCACAAGCTCGGACAAGAGGGCGGATCCGAGGCGCGCACCCGACTACGCTTCGCCTTAGGCGCCCGCACCACAGCAGCGGGCCTTCGATACTGGAGTCACCACAGTGACCGACGTACAGACCCCCGCCTCGCACCCCGCACCCGGCGTGCTCAGCAGGATCTTCCGTACCGAACAGGACGGCGCCCCCGGCGACGGCCACGAGCAGGTCGTCCTGTGCCACGACCGCAGCTCGGGCCTGAAGGCCGTCATCGCCATCCACTCCACCGCCCTGGGCCCGGCCCTCGGCGGCACCCGCTTCTTCCCGTACGCCTCCGAGGAGGCGGCGCTGGAGGACGCGCTGAACCTCTCCCGCGGCATGTCCTACAAGAACGCGCTGGCCGGGCTGGACCTCGGCGGCGGCAAGGCCGTCATCATCGGCGACCCGAACAAGGACAAGAACGAGGCGATGCTCCGGGCCTACGGCCGCTTCGTCGAGTCCCTGCGCGGCCGCTACATCACCGCCTGCGACGTGGGCACCTACGTCCAGGACATGGACGTCATCGCGCGCGAGACCGAGTTCGTGACCGGCCGCTCGCCCGAGCACGGCGGCGCCGGCGACTCGTCCATCCTGACCGCCTTCGGCGTCTTCCAGGGCATGCGCGCCACCGCCCAGGCGCGCTGGGGCCAGCCGACGCTGCGCGGCAAGCGGGTCGGCGTCGCGGGCGTCGGCAAGGTCGGCCACTACCTGGTCGGCCACCTGGTCGCGGACGGCGCCACCGTCGTCGTCACCGACCCCTTCGAGGCCGCCGTCAACCGCGTGCGCGCGGCCCACCCGGACGTGGAGGTCGTCGCCGACACCGACGCCCTGCTCCGGGCCAAGCTGGACGTCTACGCCCCCTGCGCCCTCGGCGGTGCGCTGACCGACTCCGTCGTCGCCGCGCTGGGCGAGTTCGGCACCTCGATCGTCTGCGGCGCGGCCAACAACCAGCTGGCCCACCCCGGCGTCGAGAAGGACCTCGCCGACCGCGGCATCCTCTACGCCCCCGACTACCTGGTGAACTCGGGCGGCGTCATCCAGGTCGCCGACGAGATCGACGGCTTCAACTTCGAGCGCGCCAAGAACAAGGCCACCAAGATCTTCGACACCACCCTGGAGATCTTCACCCGGGCCGCCGCCGACGGCATCCCGCCGGCGGTCGCCGCCGACCGCCTGGCCGAGAAGCGGATGCGCGAGATCAGCGCGCTGCGCACCGTCCTGCTCCCGGGTGCCCGCCGCGGCTGATCCCGCCGCCGCGACCGACCCCGGATGCGCGGGGGGCTGCCACCGCGGCCCCCCGCGCATCACGATGTGGAACCGGATTCTCACTTCTGCGCCCGATCGGGTGATCCGACGCCCCCTAAGGGGGGATAATCGGTCCTGGAACGACGGACCCAAGACACCTCTGGACAGCGCGCAAATCGCCGCAAAACCTCCCCTGACCTGGGAAGACCTGGTCTCGGGTGCGGTCGGTGCGCGCCACGTCACACCGACGACGTACCGTCCAGCGGCGGAAACAGGTACCGTTAATGCTCCAAGGGACGGTCCTCCCATTCGGGCAGGCCGGTCCTGATCATGAACACGTGTCAGACTCGGGGCCGTGAGCCCCATCGTTGAGGGGGTCGACCCATGGGGCGCGGCCGGGCCAAGGCCAAGCAGACGAAGGTCGCCCGCGAGCTGAAGTACAACAGCGGCGGGTTCGACGCTAACCGTCTGTCCAACGAGCTGGGCGTATCGCCGTCCACCGCTTCGATCGACCCTGAGCCGATCGAGGAGGAGGAGGACGACGACCCGTACGCGGAGTACGCCGCCCGCTACGCCGACCTCGACGACGAGGACGACAACGAGCCGGGCACCGGGGCCTCGCAGGCCTCCCGCCGCTCGTAACAACCGCTTCGCCGGACCGGTCCGGGCGCCTGGGCGCCGGGCCGGTCTTCGGCGTTCCCGCTGACGGGAAGGGTCCGCGCCGGCCGTCGGACGACCTCCACGGGATGCGAGAGGGCCCCTCCGGCGACCGGAGGGGCCCTCTCGTCGTCCGGTCCGGATCAGACCGTCCGGAAGCCCTCGTAGGCGTTGTAGAGGGCCGCGCCGCCCTCGTGCTCGTCGGTGCGCTCGACGATGTCGCCGAGCAGCCAGGCCTCGACGCCGCGGTCCTCCAGGATCGACAGCACGGCGTCCACCGAGTGCGGCGGGACGACCGCGACCATGCCGACGCCCATGTTGAGCGTCTTCTCGATCTCCAGGGTGGCCACGTTGCCGACCTCGGCGACGGTCCGGAAGACCGGCAGCGGGGTCCAGGTGCCGCGGTCCAGGCGGGCGTGCAGGCCGTCCGGGATGACCCGGGCCAGGTTGGCCGCCAGGCCGCCGCCGGTGACGTGCGAGAACGCGTGGACCTCGGTGGCGCGGGTGAGCGCCAGGCAGTCCAGCGAGTAGATCCGGGTCGGCTCCAGCAGCTCCTCGCCGAGGGTGCGGCCGAACTCCTCGACCTTGCGGTCCAGCTTCCAGCCGGCCTCGTTGAGCAGCACGTGGCGCACCAGCGAGTAGCCGTTGGAGTGCAGGCCGGAGGCCGCCATCGCGATGACCACGTCGCCGGCCCGGACCCGGTCCGCACCGAGCAGCGCGTCGGCCTCGACGACACCGGTGCCGGCGCCCGCCACGTCGTACTCGTCCGGGCCCAGCAGGCCGGGGTGCTCGGCGGTCTCGCCGCCGACCAGGGCGCAGCCGGCCAGCGCGCAGCCCTCGGCGATGCCCTTGACGATCGAGGCGACCCGCTCCGGGACGACCTTGCCGACGCAGATGTAGTCGGTCATGAACAGCGGCTCGGCGCCGCACACCACCAGGTCGTCGACGACCATGCCGACCAGGTCGTGGCCGATGGTGTCGTGCTTGTCCATGGCGGCCGCGATGGCCACCTTGGTCCCCACGCCGTCGGTGGCCGAGGCCAGCAGCGGGCGCTCGTAGTTCTTGAAGGCGGAGACGTCGAACAGGCCGGCGAAGCCGCCGAGACCGCCGACCACCTCGGGGCGGTTGGCCTTCTTCACCCACTGCTTCATGAGCTCGACGGCGCGGTCGCCCGCCTCGATGTCGACACCGGCGGCGGCGTAGGTGGCGCCGTTCTGGTTGGAGCTGGTCACTGCGGTGCGGCCCTTCCGGGTCAGGTGGGGGGGGTGGTTCGGAACAGCGGGGGCTGGAACGACGGTGGGGCCCCGGGTTCCGGGACCCCACCTGAGTCACTACGGGCGGCGCAGCGCGTCGGCCGCGCCCGCCCCGCCGAGCAGCGACTGGACGCCGTCCAGGTCGCTGCCGCTGGTCGGCTTGCCGCGGACGGCCGGCTGCTGCTGGCCGCCCTTGATCTCGGCCTCCAGCAGGAGCTTCCCGAGCAGCGCCGGGTCCGGCAGCTCCATCGGGTACTCGCCGTCGAAGCAGGCCCGGCAGAGCTTGTCCTTGGGCTGCTTGGTGGCCTCGATCATGCCGTCGATCGAGATGTAGGAGAGCGAGTCGGCACCGAGGGTGCGCCCGATCTCCTCGATGGTCATGCCGTTGGCGATCAGCTCCGCGCGGGTGGCGAAGTCGATGCCGAAGAAGCAGGGCCACTTCACCGGCGGCGAGGAGATCCGGATGTGCACCTCGGCGGCGCCGGCCTCGCGCAGCATCTTCACCAGCGCGCGCTGGGTGTTGCCGCGGACGATCGAGTCGTCCACGACCACCAGGCGCTTGCCCTGGATGACCTCGCGCAGCGGGTTGAGCTTGAGGCGGATGCCGAGCTGGCGGATGGTCTGGCTGGGCTGGATGAAAGTGCGGCCCACGTATGCGTTCTTCACCAGGCCGGAGCCGTACGGGATGCCGCTGGCCTCGGCGTAACCGATCGCGGCGGGGGTGCCGGACTCGGGCGTCGCTATCACCAGGTCGGCCTCGACCGGGGCCTCCTTCGCCAGGCGGCGGCCCATCTCCACGCGGGAGAGGTGCACGTTGCGGCCGGCGATGGAGGTGTCGGGGCGGGCCAGGTAGACGTACTCGAACACGCAGCCCTTGGGCTTGGCCTCCGCGAAGCGGGAGGTGCGCATGCCGTTCTCGTCGATGGCGATGAGCTCGCCGGGCTCGACCTCGCGGATGAAGGAGGCGCCGCAGATGTCGAGCGCCGCCGTCTCGGAGGCGACCACCCAGCCGCGCTCCAGCCGGCCGAGCACCAGCGGGCGGATGCCCTGCGGGTCGCGGGCGGCGTAGAGGGTGTGCTCGTCCATGAAGACGAGCGAGAACGCGCCCTTGACCTTGGGCAGCACGACCTTGGCCGTCTCCTCGATGGAGAGGTCCGGGTGGCCGGCGAGCAGCGCCGTCACCAGGTCGGTGTCGTTGGTCGCCGCCGTCCGGCCGGAGCGCGAGACGTGCTCCTCGCCGGGCAGGTCGGCGACCATGGCCGCCAGTTCGGCGGTGTTCACCAGGTTTCCGTTGTGCCCGAGGGCCAGCGAACCGTGCACGGTCGCCCGGAAAGTCGGCTGGGCGTTCTCCCAGACCGAGGAACCGGTGGTCGAGTAGCGGGCGTGTCCGACGGCGATATGCCCGTGCAACGACCCCAGGGAGGCCTCGTCGAAGACTTGGGAGACGAGTCCCATGTCCTTGAAGACGAGAATCTGGGAGCCGTTGCTCACTGCGATGCCCGCGGATTCCTGACCGCGGTGCTGCAGGGCGTAAAGGCCGAAGAACGTGAGCTTGGCGACCTCCTCGCCGGGAGCCCAGACACCGAAGACGCCGCAAGCGTCCTGGGGGCCTTTCTCGCCGGGAAGAAGATCGTGGTTGAGTCTTCCGTCACCACGTGGCACGCCTTCGAGTCTAGGGCAGTTGGCACGGGCTTCCGGAACCCGGGATGCCGGGATTGTCGGGCGGTCGACGAGTAACGCGCGTAGACAAAACCCCTTACGGGGTGGGGATTTCGGCCCGGCGGAATTCCTGCGGGTGGCGGTTGGCCTTGTGGTTCGCGCCTGTTGGGGAGTTCCGTGTGCGGAGCGGCGGGTATCGGGGTGCAGCGGAACGTGAGCCTGCTCACCCGGCGTTCACCGGGGCTTCACGCGGCCGGGAGCAGCAGTCCCCAGGCGCCCGGGCGCACCGTCCAGGTCCGGGCGCGGACCGGGCCGACCGGGTGGCCGTCCGCCTCGTAGCCGAATCCCCGGCCGGCCACCGAGACGCTCGCCGCCCGGGCGCGCACCAGGGCGCCGGAGACCCGGACCACGACCTCCATCTCGCCCGTGCCGTCCGAGGCGCCGGACGGCAGGCTGACCTGGACCAGCCGGACCGGGCGGTGGACGTCGGCGAGCAGCCGGCCGTCGGCCTCGACCCGGACCCGCGGGCTGCGGTCGGCGCTCTCCGGAGTGAGTGCGTTCGCCTGCTCGGCCGCAGCCAGTTTCGCCCATAGCGAACGCCAGCCACCCGTACGGCTCACCAGCCGGCGCGCGCCGCCGCCGGTGATCCGCACCCCGCCCAGCGCCACCCCGCCGCCGTCGTCCACCAGCAGGTCCAGCCGGCGCGGCGCACCCGACAGCACCGCCCGCGCGGCCCGCACCGGCTCCCCCGGCACGCCGAGCGCGCGGGCCGCCGCCAGCTCCTCCGTGCGACCGACCGGAACCATCCCCACCGGTTCCGCGCCCAGCTCACGCTGCCGATGCAGCGCCTGCAGCACCCGCTGCAACGCGAGGTCGGAACCGATCACCACCGGTCGCCGCCGACCCCGGTGCGAAAGCACCCGGTCGAGTTCGGAAGAGTTCTCCGGGTAGACCACCTTGACGTCCGCGCCCCCGCAGAGCACGTCCCTCGCGATCCGCACCGACTCGCCGTCGGTCTGCCGGGCCACCGGGTCGAGGAGCAGCAGGAGCGGCTCGGAGCCGCCGGTAGCAGGCGTGGACAGGGACGACACGACCGGTCCTTCCTCAGGTAATCTCTCGGTGCAAGAGCCCCTTGCGCCATTGCGCCAGGGGCTTCGTCTATCTCGGGGCAGACTGCGGCCTACGCAGGATGCCCCAACCGGAAGGGGTGTACGCCTGTGCCGGCACTCGTGCTCGTTGGCGCTCAGTGGGGGGACGAGGGCAAGGGGAAGGCCACCGACCTCCTCGGCGGCTCCGTCGACTACGTCGTCCGCTACCAGGGCGGCAACAACGCCGGACACACGGTGGTCATCGGCGACCAGAAGTACGCCCTGCACCTGCTCCCCTCCGGAATCCTCAGCCCGAACGTCACGCCGGTGATCGGCAACGGCGTCGTGATCGACCCGGCCGTGCTGCTCTCCGAGCTGGCCGGCCTCAACGAGCGCGGCATCGACACCTCCAAGCTGCTGGTCTCGGGCAACGCCCACCTGATCACGCCGTACCACCGGACCCTGGACAAGGTCACCGAGCGCTTCCTCGGCAAGCGCCGGATCGGCACCACCGGCCGCGGCATCGGCCCGACCTACGCGGACAAGATCAACCGCGTCGGCATCCGGGTCCAGGACCTGTTCGACGAGTCGATCCTGCGCCAGAAGATCGAGGCGGCGCTGCACGACAAGAACCAGATCCTGGTCAAGCTGTACAACCGCCGCACCATCCCGGCCGACCTGGTGGTCGAGGAGTACCTGGGCTACGCGGAGAAGATCAAGCCGTTCCTCGCCGACACCACCCTCGTCCTGGACGAGGCGCTGAAGGCGAACAAGGTCGTCCTGCTGGAGGGCGGCCAGGGCACCCTGCTCGACGTCGACCATGGCACCTACCCCTTCGTGACCTCGTCGAACCCGACCGCGGGCGGCGCCTGCACCGGCGCCGGCATCGGCCCCACCAAGATCGACCGGGTCATCGGCATCCTGAAGGCCTACACCACCCGCGTCGGCTCCGGCCCGTTCCCGACCGAGCTGTTCGACGCGGACGGCGAGGCGCTGCGCCGGATCGGCGGCGAGCGCGGTGTCACCACCGGCCGCGACCGCCGCTGCGGCTGGTTCGACGCCGTCATCGCGCGCTACGCGACCCGGGTCAACGGCCTCACCGACTTCTTCCTCACCAAGCTCGACGTGCTGACCGGCTGGGAGCAGATCCCGGTCTGCGTCGCGTACGAGATCGACGGCAAGCGGGTCGAGGAACTCCCCTACAACCAGTCGGACTTCCACCACGCCAAGCCGATCTACGAGACGCTGCCGGGCTGGAGCGAGGACATCAGCAAGGCCAAGTCCTTCGCCGAGCTGCCGAAGAACGCCCAGGCGTACGTGAAGGCGCTGGAGGAGATGTCGGGCGCGCCGATCTCCGCCATCGGCGTCGGCCCGGGCCGGGACGAGACGATCCAGATCAACTCGTTCATCTGAGCCTGATCGCCCGAGCCTGATCGCCGCTCGATCACCGGAGGGCCCCGCGGGATTCGTCCCGCGGGGCCCTCTGCTTTGCCCCACGCCAGGGCGTTTGCACTAGTGCATAAACCTATTGCATCTAGTGCAGAGCGGCGCTACGTTCGGATCATGACCGCGAAGCTGCCCACGCCCGTCACCCTCACCGGCCGCCACATCCGCCTGGAGCCGCTGGAACGCCGCCACCTCGCCGACCTCTGGGCCACCGTCGGCTCCGACCCCGAGGTCTGGCGCTGGACCATGACCCTCCCGCCCGCCTCCGAGGAGGAGCTCGGCAGGATCCTCGACGCCCGCATCGCGGAAGCCGCCGCCGGCACATCGGTGCACTTCACCGCCGTCGACCTCGCGAGCGGCACCGCCGTCGGCATCACCGGCTACCACGACTTCAGCGCCGCGGACGAGTCCGTCGAGATCGGCGGCACCCTCTACGCCCGCTCGGTGTGGCGCACCGCGGTCAACACCGAGGCCAAGCTGCTGCTGCTCACCCACGCCTTCGAGGACCTGGGCACGGGACGCGTCTTCTGGAAGACCGACGCCCTCAACGAGCGCTCCCGCACGGCGATCCTGCGCCTCGGCGCACAGTTCGAGGGCGTCCTCCGCCGCCACCGCCTGCGCCCCACCGGCACCTGGCGGGACAGCGCCTACTTCTCGATGCTCGCCGACGAGTGGCCGCCCGCCAAGTCCCGCCTGGAGGACCGGCTTTCGCGGGGCTGACCGCTGGGCCGACGACGGGACCGCCGGCCGGACCGACGGCGGATCAGGCCGCCGGCAGGGCGGTCAGGGTGCCGTCGTCGGCGAGGAACAGGGCGGCGGACCGGCCGCTATTTCCGCTCGCCGCCGACGGAATGGCCGGCCGCGATCCCGCGCTTCGCCGGGCGGGGTTCGCGGGGCTGTTGGGTGACCAGCCAGACCAGCCAGCCGACGAAAAGGACGGCGAGGAGGAGTACGGACAATGCGGCGACCAGGAGCGCATTCACGGGGATACGGAAATGCGGCGGGAAGGGTGGGGACGTCGGGGAAGACGGAGAGGCGAGGGAAGGGGCATGGCTGTCTCCGGTCGGTGATGTCGGGTGCCGTGACCATGCATCTGGTGTGTAATTACGGCTGATTGGCGCTTGTTTAGACGGCAACAAGTCAGTGAGTGACACGGACGACCATAGGGTCAGGGTGCCAGAGTTGCTACCGAGCGAGAGAACGTTCACTCCATCGTGGGGTATCCCCCATTTCGGTAGCTAGGCCCCGGTATGCGCGGCACACTTCACCGGAAGCATCGACCGCAGCCGCGATCCGGAGAAGAGAGTCATGCCACCCCGCTTGTCGCCGACCGTGCGCCAGCAGCGCCTCGGGATCGAGTTGCGCAAGATGCGCGAACACGTGGGCGTGACGCCCAAGACCCTGGCCGCCACCATCGGCACCGACCTGCCCAAGATCTCCCAGATGGAGAACGGGAAGTCGGGCATCAGCGCCGAGCGCCTGCGGATCTGGGCCCACACCTGCGGCTGCGAGGAGGGCCCGTACCTCGACGCGCTGCTCGCGATGACGCAGGACCGGCGCAAGTACTGGTGGGACAGTTACCGCGGCCGGCTGCCCAGCGCGATCATCGACATCGCGGAGATGGAGCACCACGCGGCCTCCCTGTCCATCCTGAACAGCACCTTCATCCCCGGCCTGTTGCAGACCCCGGCGTACGCCGCCGCGGTGTTCGAGCGCCTCCCCCCGCAGTACCGGCAGGAGGCGGACGTCCGGAGGGCATTCCGGATTCGGCGCCAGCAGATCTTCGTCGACCACCCGAAGCCGTACAGCGCATTCCTGCACGAGTCCGCCCTGCGCATGCAGTTCGGCGGTCCGGAAGTGCTGCGCGAGCAGTTGCGCAGCCTGTCGGAGAATTCCGAGCGGCCCGGGGTGGAGATCCGGGTGATCCCGTTCAGCGTCCCCACCTACACGGGGTCCGGGGAGAGCCTCTACCTCGCCCGCGGGCCGGTCCCGGAGCTCGACACCGTCCAGATCGACCTCTCCCACGGTCCGAAGTTCGTGCACTCCGAAGCGGAATTGGACTCCTACCGCCGGATCAAGGAGAAGACCGCGGCGATCGCGCTCGGGCCGGACGAGTCCCGGGACTTCATCCGGACCTTACGGAAAGACTTCTCATGAGCATGTGGCGCAAGGCGTCGGCCAGCGGAGAGAGTACCGACTGCGTCGAGGTCAGGGCGGCGGGCGGGCTGGTGGAGATCCGCGAGTCGGACCTGCCCGAGGTGGTCGTGCGCACCACGCCGCGCAAGTGGGCCGCCTTCGTGCGCGGGGTGAAGGCCGGGGAGTTCGACCGGTACGGCGACCTCTCCCGGCCGTGACGCCGGCCGTCGACCCGGACGTGACGGCGGCCGTCCGGACCCGCGGCGGCGGTAGGCTTGGCAGCCCACAGTGGACCCCTGCGCCTGGCACAGCACCCCGGGTGGGGTGCGCGTGCGGGAGAAATCGGAGCATCCGAGGATGGCTCGGCACCTGATCACCAGCGCCCTTCCCTACATCAACGGGATCAAGCACCTGGGCAACATGGTCGGGTCCATGCTCCCGGCGGACGTCTACTCCCGCTACCTGCGCCGGCGCGGCCACGACGTGCTGTTCATCTGCGCCACCGACGAGCACGGCACCCCCGCCGAGCTGGCCGCCAAGGACGCCGGGCTGCCGGTCGCCGAGTTCTGCGCCCGGGCGCACGACGCGCAGAAGGCGGTGTACGACGGCTTCGGGCTCTCCTTCGACCACTTCGGCCGCAGCTCCTCGCCGCAGAACCGGGAGATCACCCAGGAGATCGCCCGCGAGCTGCAGCGCAACGGCTTCATCGAGGAGCGCGCGATCCGCCAGGTGTACTCCAACGCCGACGGACGCTTCCTGCCGGACCGCTACATCGTCGGCACCTGCCCGCACTGCGGCTACGACAAGGCGCGCGGCGACCAGTGCGAGAACTGCACCCGGGTGCTGGACCCGACCGACCTGCTGGAGCCGCGCTCGGCGATCAGCGGCAGCTCCGACCTGGAGGTCCGGGAGACCAGGCACCTGTTCCTGCTCCAGTCGAAGCTGACCGAGGAGGTCGAGGCCTGGGTCGCCGCGCACGGTGACGAGTGGCCGGTGCTGGCCTCCTCGATCGCCCGCAAGTGGCTGACCGAGGGCCTGCAGGACCGCGCGATCACCCGCGACCTGGAGTGGGGCGTCCCGGTTCCCGCCGACGTGTGGCCCGAACTGGCCGCCGAGGGCAAGGTGTTCTACGTCTGGTTCGACGCCCCGATCGAGTACATCGGCGCCACCAAGGAGTGGGCGGACGCCGCCCCGGCCGGGCAGCTGCGGGACTGGAAGTCCTGGTGGTACGAGGCCGACGAGACCGTCCGCTACACCGAGTTCATGGGCAAGGACAACGTCCCGTTCCACACGGTGATGTTCCCGGCGACGATCCTCGGCTCGCGCCGCCCGTGGAAGACGGTCGACTACGTCAAGGCCTTCAACTGGCTGACGTACTACGGCGGGAAGTTCTCCACCAGCCAGAAGCGCGGCATCTTCAGCGACGTCGCACTGGAACTGCTGCCCGCCGACTACTGGCGCTACTTCATGATGGCGCACGCGCCCGAGTCGGACGACTCCAGCTTCACCTGGGACCTCTTCGCCTCGGTGGTCAACAAGGACCTCGCCGACACCCTCGGCAACTTCGTCAACCGGGTGCTCACCTTCAGCCGCAAGCGCTTCGGCGACGACGTCCCCGGCGGCCACCCGGCCGGCGATGCCGAGCAGCGCCTCGGCGACCAGGTCGCCGGGCTGCTCGCCGAGTACGAGACGCAGCTGGACGCCCTCAACTTCCGCAAGGCGGCGCAGGCGCTGCGCGCGCTGTGGAGCGCCGGCAACGCCTACCTGGACGAGAAGGCGCCCTGGCTGCAGGTGAAGACCGACCCGGAGGCGGCGGCGCTCACCCTGCGCACGGCGATGAACCTGATCCACCTGTACGCGGTGGTGTCCGAGCCGTTCATCCCGGCCGCGGCGGCGGCCATGCGCGGGGCGTTCGCGCTGCCCGCGGACTCCCCGGCGGCCACCCGCAGCTGGGTGGGCCGCGAGGAGGCGCGGGCACTGGACCTGGTGCCGGCCGGGACGGCGTTCACCGTGCCGCCGGTGCTGTTCGCCAAGATCACGGACGAGGACCTGGCGGCCTGGACGGCGCGCTTCGGCGGCTCGGAGGCCTGAGGACGGCACGACGCGGCGGGGCCCGGAGGATCACCTCCGGGCCCCGCCGCGTCCGGTGCGGCCTCCACCCGGGCCTCCTCCCGGCTGCGACCTCCGTCCGAAGGCGCGACCGGCCGGTCAGCCGATCAGGTCCAGCGCGCCGGTCCCGGTGAGGTCGTACGCCCCGGCGAGGAGCAGGAAGAGCAGCGCCGACAGCGTCAGCCCGGTGTAGTGCAGCCGGCCGAACAGGGTCCACCAGCGCCCGCGCCAGGCCAGCACCGCGCAGAGCGCCATCCCGAGGGTGAGCACCAGGGCGGTCACGACCAGCACCGGGACCACGGTCAGCAGCGGCGAGTCGGCCAGGAACAGCGTCTGGTTGAGCGCGTTGGAGTCCGCCGTCAGCAGGGCGAAGCAGCCGGTGGCGGCGACCAGCAGCGCCCCGGCGGCCCAGCCGAGCAGACGGACGGCGGGCCGGTCGGCGCGGCCCCTGCGCCGCACCAGGCGGACCGCCGCGGCCACCGGCCAGCCGATCAGGGTCAGCACGAGGACGGTCAGGCTGCCGACCGCGATCAGCCGGTGCAGACCGGGCGCCTGGTACCAGGAGAGCCGCTCGAAGGCGATGGTCGGGTCGGAGTCGGTGAGCAGGGAGACGATGTCGCCGTCGGAGCCTGCCCGGAAGGCGATCCGCGCCGTGCCGCCGACCTCCTGGAACAGGCCGGGCTCGATCTGCTCCCAGTGCGTCTCGCTCACCTGCGGGTCGCGGCCGACCGGACCGGTGACGGTGAGCCGGCCGTGCTCCGCGGTGACGTGCAGGGAGGCCGTCAGGGCGGCGGCCCTGGTCAGTTCGGAGTGGCTGGTGCGGGTGGAGCGGTAGTCGCCGGTGTAGGCGTCCAGCCCGCCGGTGACGGGCGCGGTCGCGGCGGCCGGGGCGGCCGGGTAGAAGCGGTCGACGAAGGCGTTGAGCACCTGCTGGGTGGCCCAGCCGCCGGTCGAGTCGGTGCCGTCGCCGTTGAGCGTCACGTAGAGGCCGACGCCGCGCTGCGGCAGCAGCGCCAGGTTGCTGTGGAAGCCGGGCACGTCACCGTCCTTGACCAGCAGCTGCTCGCCGTTGCGGGTGCGCTGTTCGAGCAGGTAGGCCATGCCGGACAGCCGCGGGTCGGGGCCGTAGTGGCGGGCGAGCAGCTGGGCGGCCATCGCCGGGTCGAGGATCCGCCGGCCGTCCGCACCGCCCTGCGGGAGCTGGGCGACCAGCAGCTTGGCCATGTCGGCGGCGGTGGTGACGGCGGCGGCGCCGGTCGGGGTCCAGGGGCCGTAGAGCCCCTTGGTCTCGGTCTGGCCGTCGCCCTCGGGGCGGTAGCCGTGGGCGAGTTCGGCGTCGACGGCGGCCGGGTGGGGCTGGGTGAAGGTGGTGCGGTCCATGCCGAGGGGCTGCAGGAGGTGCTCGGCGACGTACTGGTCGAAGGGCTGTCCGGAGACCACCTCGACCAGGTAACCGGCGAGCGCCACACCGTAGTTGTCGTACGCCGCGGCGGTGCCGGGGGGCCGGACCCGGTCGGGCTGGTGGGCGGCGAGCGAGGCGCCGAGGCTCCCGGTGTGCTCGGGGCCGGCCTCGGCGAGGCCCATGAAGGTGTCGTCGAAGCCGCCGGTGTGGGTGAGCAGGTTCTCCACGGTGACCGGCCGGCCGGGATAGCCGTCCCTGATCCGGAAGCCGGTCAGGTAGCGGTTGACGTCGGCGTGCAGGTCCAACTTCCCTGCCCCGACCTGCTGGAGGACGGCGATCGCGGTGAAGACCTTGGCGTCGGAGCCCATGAAGAAGGCGGTCCGGGCCGGGTCGACCGGCTTGCCGGTCCGCACCTCGGCCACGCCGTAGCCGCCTGAGAAGACCTCGTGCCCGCCGGCCACCACGGTCACCGCGGCGCCCGGGATCCGGTGGTCGGCGAGCAACTGCGGGACGAGCCGGTCGAAGAGGGCCCTGACCGCGGCGGTGTCCGGCGGTGCGGGTGCACCGGAGCCACCCGTCGCCGAACCGGCGCCACCCGCCGCCGGCCCGGCGCCGGACCCGCCGGCCGCGTGGGCCGGGGTGAGGCCGTAGAGGAAGAGGCCGAGGGCGGCCAGGACCAGGATCAGGCGGATCAGCGGACGACGGGCGGCGGGGCGCTTGGGCATGGCGAACTCCATGGACGGAAGGCGTGGTTGTGGAAGCTCGGAGACCCCGTGGCGGGCCGCTTCCCGATGCCAGGACACTAGGCCGGGGGCCGGAAGCCGTGGCATGGTCCCTGGGCGTCGATCGGGGGGTGTACCCAGGTACCCCCGACAGGGGTCCGGGGACCAGTGATCCCCCCCGGGGGAGTACGGCAGTCTGGGTGACCGAAGGGCAGGGACGGCGGCCGCGAGGCCGGCACCGAGGGGGAGGAACGGTCATGGACGGCACCAACGGCACCACGGTCGGGAACGACGAGCGCGACACCCGGAGGGACCCGATCGACTTCCTGCGCAGCGGCGTACGGGACATGCTGCGCAGCGCGGCGCTGTCCTGGTTCGCACTCCCGCAGCTGCTGCTGTCCGTCGCCGTGTCCGTCACCGCGAGCCTGCTGGGCCTCGGCGTGGGCGCGCTGCTGGTGGTGCCGACCGCGATGCTGGTCCGCCGGCTCGCCGGGATGCGGCGGGAGCTGGCCGAGCGGTGGTCCGGCGTGCGGATCCCCGACCCGTACCTGCCGCAGCCCGAGGCCGAACCGGGCTTCCGCGGCGACTGGAAGCGCTGCCTGGCGCTGCTGGCCGACCCGGCGACCTGGCGGGACCTCGCCTGGCTGGTGGTCGACCCGGCGATCGGCGCCGGGCTGGCGCTGGTCCCGATCGGGCTGGTGCTCTGGGGTGCGTTCGGCCTGCTGCTGCCGTGGCTCTGGGAGCCGATCGTCTCGGCCGGCGGCAGCACCTGGTACCTGTGGATCCACGTGACCGACGCCGCGAGCGGCCGGCTCTCCGCCGTGTTCGCCGTCCCGCTCGCGCTGGCCGGCCTGGCCGTCGCGCCCGCCGTGCTGCGCGCCCACACCGCGCTCGCCAAGTCCCTGCTCGGTCCGAGCCCCCGTGCCGAGGCCCTGGCCGCCCAGCGCAAGGTCGCCCACCTGACCGAGACCCGGCGCGACGCGCTGACCACCCAGGCGGCCGAACTGCGCCGGATCGAACGGGACCTGCACGACGGCGCGCAGGCCCGGCTGGTGGCCATGGGGATGAACCTGGGCGTCGCCGAGCGGCTGGTCGAGCGCGACCCGCAGGCCGCCAAGCAGCTGCTCGCCGAGACCAGGCAGGCCTCCGCCAGCGCCCTCGACGAACTGCGCGACCTGGTCCGCGGCATCCACCCGCCGGTCCTGGCCGATCGCGGACTCGCCGACGCCGTACGGGCGTTGGGCATGAACAGCCCGCTGAACGCGACGGTCTCCGCCGAACTGCCGGGCCGCGCCGAGCCGCCGGTCGAGTCGGCCTTCTACTTCGCCGTCTCCGAAGCGCTCACCAACGCCGCGAAGCACTCCGGCGCCGCCCGGGTCGACGTCCAACTCTGGCACGAGGACGGGCTGCTGAAGGCCCAGGTGACCGACGACGGCGCCGGCGGCGCCGACCCCTCGCGCGGCACCGGACTGCGCGGCATCGAACGGCGGCTTGCTACCTTCGACGGCGTCCTGGCCGTCCGCAGTCCGCTCGGCGGCCCCACGACCCTGACGATGGAGCTGCCGTGCGAGTTGTCCTCGCCGAGGACCTCTTCCTCCTGAGGGACGGTCTGGTCCGGCTGCTGCAGGCCTACGACTTCGAGGTCGTGGCCGCGGTGGACACCGGACCGGACCTCCTGCAGGCCCTCCTCACCGAGCGCCCGGACGTGGCCGTCGTCGACGTGCGGCTGCCCCCGACGTTCACCGACGAGGGCCTGCAGGCCGCCCTGGAGGCGCGGCGGCGGATCCCCGGGCTGCCGGTGCTCGTGCTCTCCCAGTACGTCGAGCAGCTCTACGCCAAGGAGTTGCTCGCCGACGGCAGCGGCGCGATCGGCTACCTGCTGAAGGACCGGGTCTTCGACCCCGACGAGTTCGTGGCGACGGTCCGACGGGTGGCGGCCGGCGGCACCGCACTGGACCCGAAGGTGATCGCCATGCTGGTCAGCAACACCGAACGCACGAAGCCGCTGGACCGGCTGACGCCGCGCGAGCGCGAGGTGCTGGAGCTGATGGCCGAGGGCCGCTCGAACGGGGCGATCGCCGAGCGGATGGTGATCACCGAGCGGGCGGTGAAGAAGCACACCGCCAACATCTTCCTCAAGCTCGACCTGCCGCCCTCCGAGGAGGACCACCGGCGGGTGCTCGCGGTGCTGGCCTTCCTGGACGTCGCGCCCTGATCCGGCGCGTGAGCCGCGCTACCCGGCCGTCTCCGCGGCCAGCCAGTCCAGGTAGCCGGGACTGCCGGCCACCACCGGTACGGCAATCACCTCGGGCGTCGCGTACGAGTGCCGCCCGGCGACGAAGTCGCCGAGCCGGTCGGCCAGTCCGGCCCGGGTCTTGAGGTCGATCCGCCACTCCTCGGCGTCCTGCACCTCGCCCTCCCACCAGTACACCGACCGCACGGGGTACACCTGGGCGCAGGCCGCCAGCCGCTCCCGCACCACGGCGGACGCCAGGGCCCGGGCCTGCTCCTCGCTCTCGTGGGTGGTGGTCACCACGACGAAGCGCTGCTCGCTCGCTGTCATGCCCCGACGGTATCCCGGCCCCCGCCGGCCGGAAGGCCCGTGCGGAGCGGCCGTCCGGTGGTGGCGGCCCGGTGGCGGCTGCCCTTCGGGGCGGCCGCCACCGGGCGGCGGCGGTCAGGCCCGGCGGGCCGTGTGGACGGTCATGGCGGAGAGGTAGAAGGCGTCCGGACGGTGGAGGATGCCGGTGGGGGCCTCCTCGTCGAGGAGGGCTTCGAGGGTGTCGCGGTCCTCCGGGAGGAGGCTGTCGGCGAGCTGGTCGTGCAGGCGGCGGAGCTGGGTGTGCAGGTACTCCCGGGTGGGGCGGTCGAGCGGGGCGGGGCGGTCGACCAGGAAGGTACGGGTGCCGCTCGGGGTCAGACCGGCGCGCTCCAGCATGGCCGGCCAGTCCTCGATCTCCGCGGTGCTGCCCGGCAGTTCGGCCCGCATGGTGCTGAAGCCGTCCTCGTGCGCCGCGTCCAGCCGGGCCTGGAACCCGGGCCGGCCGAGGCCGAAGTCCCGGGGCAGGAAGCGCGCGGGCAGGCCGCGCTCGGCGACGGCGAGCAGTCCGCCCGGCCGCAGCACCCCGGCGAGGGAGGCGAGCGCGGCCTGCTGGTCGCCCAGGTGGTGGATCGCGTTGCCGGACCAGATCAGGTCGGCCTCGCCGAGCTTGTCGAACTCGGCGGGCAGATCGACCTGCCGGGTGCCCAGCCGGCCGCCGGAGCGGGTCCGGGCGCGCTCCAGCAGGGCGGCCGACTGGTCGACGGCCACCACCTCGGCCGTGGTGAAGGTGTCCGCCAGGATGCCGGCGATCACCCCGGGCCCGCTGCCGACGTCGAGGATCCTCCGGACGGCGCCGGCCGTCCCGTCGCCGGCCAGGCCGGACAGCCACCGCGCGGCCTCGGTGACCGCGCCGGCGCGCAGGTCGGCCTCGTGCTCCAGGTGCGCGGCGAGCGCGTCCCAGTCGAAGTCGGCGGCGGGGACGTTCCCGTGGCCGTGCCGGTGTCCGTGCTGGTGGTGGTGCGAGGTCATGTCCGATCTCTCCGTTCGTGGGTGCCGAAGGCCTCCCCCGCTCACGCGGGCACCGCGGCGCCGGACGCGCGGTGGGGGCGCGGTGCCCGTCCGCGGCCCTCCTCCGCCAGGCTGCGACCACCCCCCACCCGACGGCAAGCTTTGTTGCCACCCCAGCAAATCGGGTCGTACGCCGCCCCACCCCGGCGACCACCCGGCCCAGCCGGGCCACGCCGAACAGCGCCGCCCCGCTGAACGCACCACCAGCAGAGCGATCCGCCGACACCCCTTGCCTTGGAGCGCACTCCAACTCCTAGTCTCTGACGGATCACTGACGCACCACCGACCCACCACAAGGGGGAGCCCCACCATGCGCTACCGCGTCCTCGGCGGCACCGGCATCGAGGTGAGCGCCTACTGCCTCGGCACGATGATGTTCGGCTCCATCGGCAACCCCGACCACGACGACTGCGCCCGGATCATCCACACCGCGATCGACCGGGGGATCAACTTCATCGACACCGCCGACATCTACTCGGCGGGCGAATCCGAGGAGATCGTCGGCAAGGCGCTGGCCGCCCGCGGCGACCGCGACGGGATCGTGCTCGCCACCAAGGCGCACTTCCCGATGGGCGAGGGCCGCAACCGGGGCGGCAACTCACGGCGCTGGATCGTCCACGAGGTCGAGGAGAGCCTGCGCCGGCTGCGGACCGACCGGATCGACCTGTACCAGATCCACCGGCCGGACCACACCACCGACATAGAGGAGACCCTCTCCGCCCTGGGCGACCTCGTCCGGGCGGGCAAGATCCGCGCCTTCGGCTGTTCGACCTTCCCGGCCGAACAGATCGTGGACGCGCACCACGTCGCCGAGCACCGCGCGCTGCCGCGCTTCCGCACCGAGCAGCCGCCGTACTCGCTGCTCGCCCGGGGCGTCGAGCGCGACGTGCTGCCGGTGGTCCAGCGGCTCGGCATGGGTGCGCTGACCTGGGGCCCGCTCGCCGGCGGCTTCCTCACCGGCCGCTACCGCAAGGGCCGCCCGGTGGACCTCACCCAGGGCCGCGCCGCCATCAACCCGGGCCGCTTCGACCCGGAGCTGCCCGCCACGGCCGCCAAACTGGAGGCCGTCGAGGCCTTCACCGCCCTCGCCGAGGAGCTCGGCCGCACCCTGCCCGAGCTGGCCGTGGCCTTCCCCCTGGCCCACCCGGCGGTCACCTCGGTGATCATCGGCCCGCGCACCGCGGAGCAGCTCGAATCCGGCCTCAAGGCCGCCGACCTGGTCCTGGACGACGCCGTCCTCGACCGGATCGACGCCATCGTCCCGCCCGGCACCGACCTCTACCGGGCCGACGGCGCCTGGCAGCCCCCGTCCCTGACCACCCCGGCCCTCCGCCGCCGTCCCGTCTCCGACCGCTCTGCCGCCTGACCGCGTCCAGCCCGGCCGGAGCGGCCGGGCGGGACGGACGGGCGGGACGGACGGGTCGGCCACGGCCGGGCGGGTGCTACCCCCGCGGGGCGGCGAAGGAGTGGACGGTGACCGTGCGGCCGGAGGGCCACTGCTGCTCACCGCTGCCGAGGTGGGTCCAGCCGAGGCGGCGGTAGAGGGCCACGGCCGCGGTGTCGGTGGCCAGGACGTCGAGGACGGGGTGCAGGCCGAGCGCCCGCGCGTGCGCCACGGCGCAGGCGAGCAGGCGGGCGCCGATGTGGTGGCCGCGCGCCGCGGGGTCGACGAAGAGCCGGCCGATCACGGCGGCGAGTTCCGGACGGCCGCCGGTGCGGTGGCTCCACCGGGTGGGGGCGAGGTCACCCGGGGCGCTGCGGGTGAGGCCGACGTGGCCGGCGAGCCGGCCGTCCGACTCGGCGATCCAGGCGGCCAGCAGGCCGTCCGGGGTGAGCCAGGCGCCGGGGCGGTCGGGCCATTCGACGGGGTACCCGTCGGCGCGGTGGACGTCGTCCAGCACCCGGACGCAGGCGACCAGGTCGTCACCGCGGCGCGGTCTGACCAGCACTCCCGCCCCGGACTGCGGAGAGTCGGACGCGACGACACTGGCGCGTTCTTCGAGGTCTGTCATGCCGGTACGTTACCGGCCGCCCCTCACCGTCGCAGCAGGTCGACGACCCCGGTCAGGTCCTCCTCGCCGACGCCGACCGCCAACCGGCGCTCCATCAACCGGAAGTAGGGCTCCAACAGTTCGGCGCTGACGCCCTGCTCCTCGGCGGTGCGCAGCAGCGTGCCCTTGCCCGCCACCTGCATCGCCAGGCCGGACACCACGTCCTTGGTGTAGTCGCCGCTCTCCAGCTGCTCCGCGGTCCTGGCCACCGAGCCGGACATCGCGGTGAGCCAGCTCGCCAGCAGCGGCGCGAGGTCACCCGGCGCCACGGCCTCGCCGCGGACCAGCGCGAAGGCGTGCGCGACCCCGGCGAACATGCCGTACATCGCGCTGAGCAGCGCCACGTCGTGCAGGGCCGCGTGCCCGGCGTCCGCGCCGACGTACCGGGTGCCGGCGGGCACGGCGAGGACGGCCCGGTGCTCCTCGAACAGCTCGGACGAGCCGCTGTAGAAGACGTACGGCCCGGCCGCCGGGACGCCGATCATCGGCGGGACGGCCATGATCCCGCCGTCCAGGTAGCGGGCGCCGCGCCGCTCGGCCCAGGCGGCGCGGGCCCGGGCCTGCTCGGGGGTGCTGGTGACGAGGTTGACCAGGTCCTTGCCGGACAGGTCGGCGCCGGCGAGCGCCTCCTCGACGGAGTCGTCGTCGAGCAGGCAGACGACGACCAGGCGGTTCGCCGCGACGGCCTCGGCGGCGCTGCCGGCGACGGCGGCACCGCGGACGGCGAGCGCGTCGGTGCGGGCGGCGGTGCGGTTCCAGACGGTCAGCGGGTGCCCGGCGGTGAGCCAGGCCCCGGCCAGGGCGGCGCCCATGGCGCCGAGGCCGAGCAGGGTGAGCGGGGCGGACGGGTTCTCGGCTGCGTTCTCAACGTGGTTGCGGTTCACGGGAATCAGCCTCCGCGCCACCCCCGGGAACGATCAAGTACGCACTTCGAAGTGGGTGGTTACCCTGGGGTGAGCGACGAGGTCACAGCGGTCGGGAGGGGTGGGCATGGCGAGCGCGCCGAGGCCGGGGGCGTACATCTGCGGGACGGACGCCGCGATGGACGTGATCGGCGGCAAGTGGAAGGTGTCGATCCTCTGGGCCCTGGGCGAGCGCCCGAGGTGCCGCTTCGGCGAGCTGCGCCGGCTGCTGCCGGGCATCACCGAGAAGGTGCTGGCCGCGCACCTGCGCGAGATGGAGGCGCACGGCATCGTGCACCGGGAGGCGTACGACGAGGTGCCGCCCCGGGTCGAGTACGCGCTGACCGGGGCGGGGCAGCGCCTCAACACGGCGCTGGGGCCGCTGGGGGACTGGGGGCGGGAACACGTCCTGGGCGGGGCACCGCACCCGTCGTAGCGCGGCGGGGCACCCGTGGTGGCGCGGCCGGGCCCCGCCCGGCCGCAACTGCTACGCGATCGCGGCCGACACCACCGCCGCCACCGCGATGTTGCAGCTCGCCGACACCCACACCGCCGGGTGCGGCTCCGGCTCGACCAGGATCGCGCCGAGCTTGCCGGGCGTCAGCAGGTCCACCAGCCAGAACGCGACGGCCATCAGCACCAGCCCGAGCACGCCGTAACAGGCCGTCGAGATCAAGCCCTTGGCGAAGTCGGCGTAGGTGTACATGATCGCGGTGAACACGATGCCGCCGATGCCGAGCAGCGCAGAGCTGAGCAGGACCGCGGCGTTGCGGTTGCGCTCGACCCAGATCTGGTGGCCGAGCCGGCCGGGCGTGAGCACGTCCACCAGGCCGACGCCGAGGAGCAGCAGCACCACCCCGAGGGCTCCGTAGGCCGCCGCCGCGCCCAGCCCGTGCAGGATGTCGTTCATCGTGGTTCCAGCCCCCGGTCCGCTCTCGCCGTACGCCCTCGACCGGCGGTCAGGGCCCCTCGACCGGCCTGGTCAAGGGGTGGCAAAAGATACCCCACACGGGTGAGAGGCGGACCGGGATCCGGAAACCCGGGACGGGTCAGTCCTCCTCGTGCGCCAGGTGGTCGACGCAGGCCGCGACGGCCAGCAGCAGCCCGGTGTCCGCACCGTCCGCGATCTCCACCCCGTAGGTGTCCCGGATCCGGAACCACTTGCGGCTGATCCGGGCCAGCTCGTCGCCGTGGTCGTTCTCGATCCGGTAGTCCTTGTCGATCAGGTTGCCGTGGATCTTCAGCTCGCCGCCGGAGGCCAGGTCCACCAGGTACTTGTCGCGGAACGGCGTGAACAGCTTCTCCCGGACGGTCGCGATCACCTCGCCGTCGGCGTCCTCGATCTTCATCGCGTCGCGGACGGTGAGCATCTTCTCCTTGACCACCGCGACCACCCGGTCGTTCGCGTCCCTCAGCTCGAAGGTGTGCCGCAGCCGCAGCACCTTGCCGTCCACCAGGTACGCCTTGTGGCCCCGGTCGTCCTCGATCCAGTAGTCGTCGCCGACCGCGAACAGCTTCTCCCTGACCAGATACCGCACCGCAGGACCTCCTCCGTGTTGACGTCGGCCCCATTCGACCCCGATCCCCCGCCCGGCGAAAAGCACCGCCACGAAGCACCCGCCGAAAACCCCGTCGCACGGCGGCACCCGCTCGCGTTCAATACCGCCATGAGCCCCGATCCGACCACCGTCCCGCTGCACGGCGAGCGCCTCGACCTGCTGCCGATCGCCGCCGAGCACGCCGGGGAGCTGGCGGCCGCGCTCGCCGATCCGGCCCTGCACGCCTTCACCGGCGGCCGACCGGCGACGGCGGAGGAGATGCGCGCCCGCTGCGCCCGGCTGGCCGCCGGCTCCCCCGATCCGGCCGAGCGCTGGGGCAACTGGGTCCTGCGGCTGCGCGCCGACGGCGCCCTCGTCGGCTACGTGCAGGCCACCGTCCGCCCCGAGGAGACCGAGGTCGCGTGGGTGGTCGGCACGCCGTGGCAGCGCCGCGGCCTGGCCACCGAGGCCGCCCGCGCCCTGCTGGCCCACCTCACCGCCGCCGGCGTCACCACCGCCGTCGCGCACATCCACCCGGACCACCGCGGCTCCCGCCGGGTCGCCGACGCCCTCGGCCTGCGTCCGACCGCCCACGTCCAGGACGGCGAGACCCGCTGGCAGGCCGACCTCACCCGCCCCGACCTCTTCCCGGACGTCATCGGCATGACGTTCGAGCACGCCGCCCGGCTGACCGCCGTCACCGAGGAGTGCCGCCCGCTGCTCGCCGAGCAGGGCATGGAGGCGGTCCAGCGGCTGCTCGTCGAGCGCGGGGTGAGCATGATCTCCGCGATCCGGGTCACCCGGGCCCTGCTCGGCCCGTCCGGGGTCCCGCTCCACGCGGCCCGGGAGGCGGTGGAGCTGAGCGCCGCCCGGCAGCCGGACTTCTGAACCCGGTGGGCCCGGAATGCGGACCCGGGCCGTGCGGTTTCATTGGGGCAT
Source organism: Kitasatospora sp. NPDC038210 (assembly GCF_055600605.1). Classification (NCBI taxonomy): domain Bacteria; kingdom Bacillati; phylum Actinomycetota; class Actinomycetes; order Kitasatosporales; family Streptomycetaceae; genus Kitasatospora; species Kitasatospora sp. NPDC038210. The sequence continues at coordinate 39,651 of NZ_JBVJYK010000004.1, forward strand.
GGCATCTCGTGCACGTGTACGCGCCCCCGAACTCGTCGGGGCAGGCGGTTGGCTGAACACCGGCGGCAAGGAGCTCACGCTCGCCGACTTCCGGGGCAAGATCACCATCCTGGACTTCTGGAAGTCCTACACAATGTAGGGAACTCCAGAGGGGGCGTACGTGCACCACCACACCCTGTGCGACCTGTACCTTCGGCTGTCCTTGGACCGGGACGGCAAGACGGCAATCGAACGGCAGGAAGCCGACTGCCGGGCTTGGGCCGAGCGGAACGGCCTCACGGTCCGCAAGGTCCACATCGACCGGGGGCGGTCCGGCTTCAAGGACGTCGAGCGCAAGGGGTTCGACTCGGCCCTTGCCGCCGTCACGGCGGGAGTCGTCGGCAGCCTGATCGTCTGGAAGCTGGACCGGCTCTCCCGGAAGGGCATCGGGCAGGTCGGCAAGGTCCTGGACGACATCGAGAAGGCGGGCGGCCGTCTGGTCTCCGTCGTGGACGGTCTCGACACGTCGAACGACTCGGCCCGCATGGTCGTCGCCATGCTGGCCGAACTCGCCCGCTCCGAGTCGAAGAACCTCGGCACCCGCGTGGCCCACGCGAAGCGCCACCTGCGTCGACAGGGTCAGTGGATCGGCGGACAGCCCCCGTACGGGCTGCTGGTCGACCCCGCCACGAAGAAGCTGACGCACGACCCCGAGACAGCCGTCTACGCCCGCCTCATCGCGGATGACGCGCTGGCCGGCAAGTCCCTGGTGCAGATCGCCCGGCTGCTCAACGAGTACGACATCCCCTCGGCTCGCGGTGGCCAGTGGAACGCCGCGAGCATCATGAACCTGGTCAAGTCCCCTGCCTTCGCCGGTCTCATGCCCGAGACCGAAACCATCGAAGCCGAGGACGGCAGCAAGAAGTTCACGAGCCGCGTGTTCCCGTACCGGGACCCCGAGACGCTGGACACGGTCAGCATCGGCGAGGGGATCATCACGGTCGGCGAGCGCGAACGGATCATCCGGCAGCTTGAATCCCGGACCCGCGTCCACGCGGGCAAGCGAATGCCGAAGCCGAACGGCACGGCGCTGCTCACCAGCCTGATCTTCTGCGACGTACCGGGGTGCGGTCGTCGGATGCACAAGGTCGGCAACAGCTACCAGTGCATGGCCCGCCGAGCGGGCAACCAGTGCCCCGGCGCCAGCGCCATGGCCGACCGAGTGGACGCCTACGTGTCCGAGCGCTTCCTCTCCCTGCTCCCCGCCCTGGAGTTGGATGACCCGCTGTTGGTGACCATCGCTGACCGATGGGTGAAGCGAACCGACCCCGAGACCTTCGCCAAGCGAGACGCCGTAGCCGACGAGATCAACGACCAGGAAGCCCGGTTGGCTGATCTGGAAGACGCACGCTACGTCCGTGGCGAGTTCGACCGCCCCGGCGCACTCGACCGCTACGACCGCCTCGCCACCCGACTCCAGAGCCGCATCGACGGCCTGCGCGCCGACCTCGCCAACATCCCACTCCCCGCCGTCGACATCACTCCGATGCTGGACAGCGAATTGCTGTACCCGGCTTGGGAGGCTTCGACGCAGAATGAGAAGCGGGACCGCCTGTCCCTGGCCATAGACGGCGTGTTCATCAGCAAGGGCGAACGTGGGAAGCGCTTCATCCCGGAGCAGCGGGTCCGCATCAAGTGGGCCGAGATCAAGGAATAGTCTCCACCGCCACAGCGTGGCCGATGGTGGTTTGGTGTTTTGACGCCCCTTCTCAACACACCATAGAGATTTCTAAGGGAAGCCAGGATCTACGTCCCAAACACCAAACCACCACTGGAAGGGCTTGCGCTCCAGACGGCCGGAGCCGCCGCGCATGGAGAGACACGGACACGGGACGTCGTCACGGTACGTCATGACTCTTCCGGCATCGTCACTCCTCGTAGCGCCAGGGGCGAAAGTGCCGAAATTTTGGGTCTTTCCAGATTTCTTCTTACTCGTGTTAAGAGGTTTGAAAATAAGGGGTTAGTCGGGCACTTTGGCCACTCCGGGACCAGGGGGGGGAGGGGGATGACCCCGACGATGCATCCCGGCGACCGCCTAGATGCTGGTCCTCCCAAGCCGTACGAGTCTGGGGAGGGTTGTCGCTCCCAAGACACCCGCATGAGTCGCCTACCATGTCGGCCTCCGTGACGCTGGGTCACCACCGGAAGCCGTCTCAGAAACGATGGTTTGTGAGACGGTCCGCCAACGACGTGCAGCGGCCCCGCTTTGGTGTTCAAAACCCGTCTCAAAATCCTCTCGAAACCCCTGCTGTTATGAGACGAGTTCTGAGACAGTTGAGGCATGACGACGCCCAAGAGCACCGGCCACCTGATCGGCTACGCGCGAGTCTCCACCGACGACCAGGAGGCGCAGCTCCAGCGTGACGCACTCACCGAAGCGGGCTGCGCCCGGATCTTCACCGACAAGGCCAGCGGGAAGAACACCGCCCGACCGGAACTGTCGGCCGTCCTGGACTACCTCCGCCCCGGCGACACCCTGTGCGTGTGGAAGTTGGACCGCTTCGCCCGGTCGCTGATCGACCTCGTGACCATGGTGGACGCGCTGTCGGCACGTCGGATCGGCTTCAAGGTCCTCACGGGTGCGTTGGCCAGCATTGACCCGAACACTCCGGATGGGCGGCTCATGCTCCAAGTGGTGGGTGCGATGGCGGAGTTTGAGCGATCGTTGATCAAGGACCGGACCGGCGCCGGGCTGGAAGCGGCCAAGGCTCAGGGGCGGACCGGTGGGCGACCGTCCGTGATCAGCGAGGACAAGCTGACCATTGCCCGCGCCCGCCGCGCGAAAGGAGAAAGCGTGAGCAGCATCGCGAGGGCGCTCGGGATCAGCCGGGCGACGCTGTACCGCCACCTGGAGAACGCCGAGTCGTAGCCGCTATGCCTGTCGTGAGAGTCGTCTGCCCCGCTGCGGGTGGGCGGCTTTCGCTGTCTCCGGGGTCCAGGGGCGTAGGCGCTGTGAAAGTTCACAGCCCGTGGCCGTTGGCGATCCCAGCCCCAGCTCGCCACACGTACCCTGGGTGTACTGCTGATTTCCTTCCCCCACGGTGACCAACTAGCCATTTATGCCAGTGACTTCGCATTGAGGGACATAGGGAAACAGGATTGCGAAGACCCCTCTGGCCGTCGTTAGCGGATACTCAAAGCGCTCGAAGCGAGTCCGTGAGGCACGTCAGCGCCACGGGTGGTTGGCTTCCCGCAGCCTGGCGAGCAGATCCGCCCGCCGGTCGCGTTCCTCGGGCGTCAGCGGGGCTTCGCTGAACTCCTCCGGGGAGAGAACGGGGCGGGGCTCAGCGGCCCGCCCCGGGGGCCAGGGGTGAGCTTTCATCCACCCGAACGGGTCCATGGGCGCAGCATCCCCACACGGGCCCTCCACGGGCTCCTGTGGCGCTCCCTGAGCGTCACCCGTCATTGCGCACCGCCAGGCACTCCCCGTCGTCCATGTGCTGGGCACGCCACTTGGCGACCTTGCGCAGGATCGTCGGGTTGTCCGGGTACTGCGCTGCCATGCCGTCGAAGAGTTCGCACCCGGGACACTGGCCGGCGTCCGGGGCGGTCTCCGCGTTGATCGGCAGGATGCGCTCGACCAGCGCCATCCGGCTAACGCCCGTCACAGGACACCGCCGTATCGCCAGGAGCCCCCTGGGTGACCACCAAAGCCGACACCTCGGCGCCGTGGTCGCTGAGAACGCAGAAGGACGCCAACGCCCCGCTGCGCGCCTCCTTCCACTCGGAGAACGTCCGCATACCCCGGTTCTTCGCCTTCATCGGCCTCCTCCCGTTGAACTGTCACCAAGATCTGACAAGCGCCCGGGACGGTGAAACCTCGCACAAAGGACACTTCAGAACGTCCCTCGGGCGGTACAACGTCCCTACAAGAGTCCGGACTTTGCGGGGAGACACGCGACATGCCGAACGAGAGACTGAAAGCCGTTATGGCGTCGGGTGGTTGGACGTGCGCCGCCCTGGCGGACAAGGCCGGCGTCGACACCAAGTCGGTTGAGCGCTGGGCCAATCAGAACCGGACGCCCCGGTTGGGGACGGCCCGTGTGGCTGCCGAAGCGCTGGGAGAAGACATGTTCGCACTGTGGCCGAGCCTGCGGCAGCCACGTGCCGCCCGAGCGATAAGCCCCGAGCTGGTGGCCCTGTACGAACAGCGGGCCGACCTACCGGTGTCCGTCATCGTGGACTCGCTGGAGAAGGCAACCCAGCGCATCGACGTGTTGGTCTACGCCGCTGTCTTCCTCCACGAGGCCTACCCCCGGCTCAACGATCTGCTTCAGGAGCGCGCCGCCGAGGGCTGTGCGGTCCGAATCGCCATCGGCGACCCCGACAGCGAGAACGTGAGGCAGCGCGGGGAGGAAGAGAAGTTCGGTCACGGCATCGAGTCCCGATGCAGGCTTGCCCTCATGCACTACCGACCGCTCATCGGAACGCCTGGCATCGAGGTTCGCACGCACGGGACCACGCTCTACAACAGCCTCTACCGGGCCGACGACCAGTTGCTGGTGAACGCCCACGTATGGGGCGTGAACGCCTTCGGAGCGCCGGTCTGGCACCTTCGACGGACAGGTGCGAGAACGCTGTTCGACACCTACGCTTCGAGCTTCGATGCGGTGTGGAGCACCGCCCGACCGGTCGAGGAGAGCTGATCCATGGCACGGACCGAGTACTACGACGATCCCGACGCTCCCAAGCCCAACCGACTGGTGGTCGCAGCGTCCGCCGTCGTGACGGACGAGGCCGGGCGCATCCTGCTCCAGCGACGGGTCGACAACGGTCTGTACGCCCTGCCTGGCGGGACGATGGATCTGGGCGAGTCTCTTCCGGGCACGGCCGTGCGGGAGGTCTTCGAGGAGACCGGCCTGGAAGTCGAGATCACCGGCCTGGTCGGCACATACACCGACCCACGCCACGTCATCGCCTACTCGGACGGCGAGGTGCGGCAGCAGTTCAATGTCTGCTTTACCGCCCGGGTGACAGGCGGCACGCTGCGCATCTCCGACGAGTCCACCGATCTGCGCTTCGTACTCCCCAAGGAAATCGCCGACCTACCGATGCACCACACCCAGCAGCTACGGCTCCGCCATTTCCTAGAGCAGAGACCTTCCCCCTATCTCGGCTAGACCGGCGGCCCGAACCCCAGCACACGCCGGCAGAAATAAATTCTTCGGAAATATTGGTCGCACAACATAAATCACCTAGCCTCTCCCCGGGACAGAATGGAGACCACTCCGCTCGGAAGCGAGTCAATCTCCGGAGCGCCTGCGAACGCACCACTCAATGAAGCCTGGGGCGTTCGCGAGACAATCGTCTCAAATAGGGAGACTGGCACTCGGGCCTCATAGGCCAATCCATCCAGAACTGCGCCATCCTCCTCTAGCAGCCCCACAGCCTGGGCCAGTAGAGACGGCTGCTCAACCGCCGGCATTACGCCCGGCTCCTGCCTGCGCCAGCCTTTCGCAGACAAGAAGGAGACGGCGTTCCTATATGTCACCTCTCCCATTACCCCCAGCCGACGAGCACGATAAAGGAGTGCTTGAAGACTGACCCCCCAGGTTTGCTTGATCTGAGCAAGCCGGGCCCAATCCGCCGACGACGGCAGCAGGTCTTTCATCACATCGGCAGGCATCAGAAGCTCGGCAGCAAAATTGTGCGCCTGATCCTCAACCTTACGGCCACCAGGCTCCGAGTCCGCATGCATCACTAGGTGGCCGATTTCATGCGCTACATCAAATCGCTGCCTAAAGTAATCTCGCTTCGTCGGGTTCAGCACAATGACGGGCCGAACCCTGCTGTCAAATGAATAGGCATCTACCGAAGAGGTCTGCGGCGGACTGAAAACGATGAGAATTCCATGGTTCTCTGCAATGCGGACTAGGTGACCAACGGGGCCCTCCGAAAGATTCCAGAGCTTTCGGAGTTCGCGAGCGGCTCTTTCCGGTGATTCCTCCAGCTCCGATTCGACATCAACCGGCACGCTAGGAAGGTCTACCTCGGGAAATTCAATGTGCCGCTCAAGCGAGGCAGCCGCGTCAATGGTGGCCAAGCCGTAGGCCGTGGCTTGATCGCGAGAGATCTGCGTCGTCGATCTAAGCGATCGAAAATGGGGAACACGGTCAGAGAAATCAATCTCTCCGGGGCCTGACAAGAAGAACGCCGGGTCTACACCCAATGAGAGACACAGCTGAGCCACTGTTGCCGCCGCTGGCCGCTTACTTCCATTCTCGTATGAAGCTACTGCCGTCGGCGTTTTGCCGATCATTGCGGCGAGAGCGTTCTTACGGAGGCCCGCCAATTGGCGGGCCAACCGAAGACGCCTGCCGTCAAACAGGCGCGCTACATCACCGACCTGAGGTGCCGGACGGTGAACGGTGTGCATGTCTATCCAATCGTGTCTCGGGTAGGCGCTTCCATCGGCTGAACACGCCGACGAACAGGCGCGTCGGGAACAACATGAGGAGTGGGCGCCAGGGGTGCCGGCTGCGTCGTGACGGGAGCATAGCCACCGACGCCAGGAGCGCTCTTCAGCAGGTCATACTTCCACCACCAGGCCGCTCCCCCGCCCTTGTTCATTCGCGGACGGCCGATGAAGAACTCACGAACGCGAAACTCCGGGTGGACGCTGTGCGCAACCACGAGGGTTCTGGCCGTCACAGCCTCCACATCCAGCTCCAGAACCTCCGGCTGGAGCGAGATGTCCTCGAACATCTCAATCTCCTCGAAGGGCAGCATCGGAACGTCAGGACTCCGCTGGGCAGCAACCTTGCGCTTGGTCGGGCTCTTCTGCTGCCAATGGATCTTGTCCACATTCCCGTGCCGAAACGAAGTCAGCAGCCATCGCCACTCGCCCGACAGCCAACCCGGAGAGCCGTTCAGGTCGGAGACCGATGCCACCCCGGCCGGAATCCTGGGCATCGAAAGGTAGCTGTCACCCAGTCCGTTTGCCACGACATCCATGCCCGCGTCGGCCTCACCCGCGCCGACGGCGTAGGGGCCGCACGAGAAGACCCGGTGAAGCCGGTCCTTCAGGAACAAGTGCGCCGTTCCGCCGATCCACCCCTGATCATGGCCCGTCGCGGGGTCATAGTCCTCCAGCAGCCGGCTGTACGCGGACTCGCCGGCCCAACGAATCGCGTCGAGGGCACCAGAGCCCTCAAGATCGCCAATGGCGTCCTCTTCCTCGCTCATGAGCCAGAGCATACTCCAATCCAGTAACTCGCGCGTGAAACTGAACCATGTGTCGCCTATGCTGCCGCCCGATGAACCTGACGCCTAATCGAACATTTATCGAACACTATAGCGGTGGACTGACACACGACCAGTGCCCGGACGTGAAATGCGGCAGCACCCTCTGCGGTTAGATGAGGACATGGCTTCTCGTGCACGTGTCCGCGCCCCCGAGCTGGTCGGCGCCGGTGGATGGCTCAACACAGGCGGCAAGGAACTCAAGCTTGCCGACCTGCGAGGTAAGTGTGTCGTACTAGACTTCTGGACCTTCTGCTGCATCAACTGTCTGCACGTCCTGGACGAGCTGCGGGAGCTGGAGGAGAAGCACCGCGACACCGTGGTGATCGTCGGGGTGCACTCGCCGAAGTTCGTGCACGAGGCCGACCACCAGGCCGTGGTGGACGCCGTCGCGCGGTACGAGGTGCACCACCCGGTGCTGGACGACCCGGCGCTGGCCACCTGGAAGCAGTACGCCGTCCGCGCCTGGCCGACGCTGGTGGTGATCGACCCGGAGGGCTACGTCGTCGCCCAGCACGCCGGTGAGGGCCACGCCCACGCGATCGCCCGCCTGGTCGAGGAGCTGGAGGCCGAGCACACCGCCAAGGGCACGCTGCGCCGCGGCGACGGCCCGTACGTGGCGCCGGAGCCGACCGCGGGGGACCTCAAGTTCCCCGGCAAGGTGGTCCGGCTGCCGGACGGCCACTTCCTGGTCGCCGACTCCGGCCACCACTCGCTGGTCGAGCTGGCCGAGGACGGCGAGACGGTGGTGCGCCGGATCGGCGACGGGCAGCGCGGCCTGGTGGACGGCACCAGCCCCCGGTTCAGCGAGCCGCAGGGCCTCGCGCTGCTGCCGGAGGGCCACCCCCATGACTACGACGTGATCGTCGCCGACACCGTCAACCACGCCCTGCGCGGCCTGCGGCTCGCCGACGGCAGCGTGACCACCCTGGCCGGCACCGGCCGCCAGTGGTGGCAGGGCTCGGCCACCACGGGCCCGGCCCGCGAGGTGGACCTCTCCTCGCCGTGGGATGTCGCCTGGTTCGACGGCCGGGTGTGGATCGCGATGGCGGGCGTGCACCAGCTCTGGGCGTACGACCCGGCCACCGGCGAGGTCGGGGTCGCGGCCGGCACGACCAACGAGGGCCTGGTGGACGGTCCGGCCGCCGAGGCCTGGTTCGCCCAGCCGTCCGGCCTCGCGGTCTCCGCCGACGGCGGGAAGCTCTGGGTCGCCGACTCCGAGACCTCCGCACTGCGCTCGGTTTCACGTGAAACCGGGACGGTCGAGACCGCCGTCGGCACCGGCCTGTTCGACTTCGGCCACCGCGACGGCGCGGCCGACCAGGCCCTGCTCCAGCACCCGCTGGGCGTCACCGTGCTGCCGGACGGCTCGGTCGCCGTGAGCGACACCTACAACCACGCGCTGCGCCGCTACGACCCGGCGACGGGCGAGGTCAGCACGCTGGCCACCGACCTGCGCGAGCCCTCCGGCGCGGTGCTGGTGGACGACGACATCGTGGTGGTCGAGTCGGCCCGGCACCGGCTGACCAGGCTGCGGCTGCCGGAGGAGGCGGTGCGGGTGGAGTCCGTGGCGCACCGCACCCAGCGCGCGGCCACCGAGGTCGCGCCGGGCGCCCTCCGGCTGGACGTGGTCTTCTCGGCCCCGAGCGGACAGAAGCTGGACGAGCGCTACGGCCCGTCCACCCGGTTGCTGGTCAGCGCGACCCCGCCCGAGCTGCTGGTCTCCGGCGCCGGCGCGGACAGCGACCTCTCCCGCGAGCTGGTGCTCTCCGACGAGGTCGCCGAGGGCGTGCTGCACGTCTCGGCGATGGCGGCCTCCTGCGACGACGACCCGGAGATCGAGTTCCCGGCCTGCCACGTGCACCAGCAGGACTGGGGCGTGCCGGTGAAGCTGGTCGCCGACGGCGCCCGCCGCCTCCCGCTGGTCCTCGCCGGGATGGAGTGACCCCGGCCCGCGACGACGACGGGGCCCGGCGGAGCGTTCTCCGCCGGGCCCCGGTCGTACCGGAGGTGGGGCTCAGCCCTCCAGGAAGGCCTTGATCGCGCTCGCCAGCAGGTACGGGTCCTCCGCGCCGCACAGCTCGCGCGCCGAGTGCATGGAGAGCGCCGCGATGCCGCAGTCCACCGTCCTGATGCCCAGCCGCGCCGCCGTGATCGGGCCGATCGTCGTACCGCAGGGCATCGCGTTGTTGGACACGAAGCTCTGCCACGGCACGCCCGCCTTCTCGCAGGCGGCCACGAACACCGCCCGGCCGACGCCGTCGGTCGCGTAGCGGTTGTTGACGTTGACCTTGAGGATCGGCCCGCCGTTCGGCAGCGGGTGGTGGCCCGGCTCGTGCCGCTCGCTGTAGTTCGGGTGGACGGCGTGGCCCATGTCCGAGGAGAGGCAGACGGTGCCGGCCAGCGCCCGGGCGCGGTCCTCCAGGGAGCCGCCGCGGGCGTGGATCGTGCGGTCCAGGACGTTGCCGAGCAGCGGGCTCTGCGCGCCGGTGTCGGACTCGCTGCCGGTCTCCTCGTGATCGAAGGCGGCCAGCACCGGGATGTACGGCAGCTCGGTGGCGTCGGCGGCGGTGGCGACGGCGGCGAGCGCCGCGGTGGCGGCGTGCACCGAGAGCAGGTTGTCCAGGCGCGGGCCGGCCAGCAGCTCGCGGTCCCGGCCGAGGTAGGAGGCGGGCTGGACGTCGTGCGTCATGAGGTCCCAGCCGACCACGTCGTCGACGGCCAGGCCGGCCCGCTCGGCGACGTAGGAGATCAGCGCGCCCTCGTCGACCGGGCCGAGGCCCCAGATCGGGGTGAGGTGGCGCTGGCGGTCCAGCTTCATGCCGTCGTTGACCTGGCGGTCCAGGTGGATGGCGAGCTGCGGCACGCGCAGCAGCGGCTCGTCCAGCTGGACGAGCCGCGCGGTGCCGTCCTTGAGCGCGAGTCTGCCGGAGATGCCGAGGTCCCGGTCCAGCCAGCTGTTCAGCGGTACGCCGCCGTAGATCTCCACCGCGACCTGCCGCCAGCCGGCCGAGCCGGTGTCCGGCAGCGGCTTGACCCGCAGGTTGGGCGAGTCGGTGTGGGTGCCGACGATCCGGAACGGGGTCTCGGGGCCCGCGCCCTCGGGGAGGTACCAGGCGATCAGCGCACCGCCGCGGATCAGGTAGCGCCCGCCGGCGGCGCCGTCCCAGGCGTCCGTCTCGGCGACCTGCCGGAAGCCCGCCTTCTCCAGCCGCTCCGCGGCGCTCGCGACCGCGTGGTACGGGGACGGCGAGGTACCGAGGAAGGCGATCAGATCGTCGCTGTGCGTCCGGTCGAAGAATGCCTGTCGGGCGGCGGTCGACATACTGCTCCTGGGTCGAGGGAGGGCCGAAGCCGGATGGGGAGTCGGCTTCGCACCTTGAGCATATGCCCGTACACGGACAGGGCATTCGGAAGCATCCCAACCGTTCTCGACCGCGCACGGGCCACAACACCCGGTGTCCGCACGGCGGATAGTCCCTGGTCGCGCACGGTCGTCGGAGCGCGAGCAGGGCGCCGACGGGGCGCCGGCAACGCGTCTGCGGGGCGCCGGCAACGGGTCGGCGGGGCGGCTCCGACGCGGCGGCACGGCGCCGGCGACACGGCGGCCGGGCGCGCACCGGGGCAGGTGACGGTCCGGCGGAAACGGCCGGGCGCAGCCCCGGGGAACACCGAAGGGCCCGGTGGCAGCCGGGCCCTTCGGTGTGAGGGTGTGTCAGGCGGTCGGAAGGGTGGTGGCCTTAGAAGGCCTCCTCCGCCAGCTCCATGATCTCGTTGTCGATGCCCTCGGCGATCACGCGCTGCGGCGCGACGGTCGGCAGGACGTTCTTGGCGAAGAAGCGGGCGGCCGCGACCTTGCCCTGGTAGAACGGGACGTCCTTCTCCGAGGCGCCGGCCTCCAGCTTGGCCAGGGCCACCGCGGCCTGGCGCAGCAGCAGCCAGCCGACGACGACGTCGCCGGAGACCATCAGCAGGCGGGTGGTGTTGAGGCCCACCTTGTACATGTTCTTGACGTCCTGCTCGACCGAGGTCAGGTCGGCCAGCAGCTTGCCGACGATGGCCTCCAGGTCGCCCGCGGCCTTGGCGAGCAGCTCGCGCTCGGCGGCCAGGGCGTCGCCGCCGGCGGCGGAGCCGAGGAACTTCTGGATCTGCTCGGACAGCGCGGTGAGCGCCTGGCCGCCGTCCTTGACGATCTTGCGGAAGAAGAAGTCCTGGCCCTGGATGGCGGTGGTGCCCTCGTACAGGGTGTCGATCTTGGCGTCGCGGATGTACTGCTCGATCGGGTACTCCTGCAGGTAGCCGGAGCCACCGAAGGTCTGCAGGGACTGGGCGAGCTGCTCGTAGGACTTCTCCGAGCCGTAGCCCTTGACGATCGGCAGGAGCAGGTCGTTCAGGCGCTCGGCGGCCTCGTCGTGCTCGCCGCGCAGCTTGGCGGCCATCATGTCGTCCTGGGTGGACGCGGTGAACAGCACCAGCGCGCGCATGCCCTCGGCGTAGGCCTTCTGGGTCAGCAGCGAGCGGCGCACGTCCGGGTGGTGGGTGATGGTGACGCGCGGGGCGGTCTTGTCCAGGAACTGCGAGATGTCGGCACCCTGCACGCGCTCCTTGGCGTACTCCAGGGCGTTCAGGTAGCCGGTGGAGAGGGTGGCGATGGCCTTCGTGCCGACCATCATGCGGGCGAACTCGATGATCTTGAACATCTGGCGGATGCCGTCGACCTTCTCGCCGAGCAGCCAGCCCTTGGCCGGGTGCTTGGCACCGAAGGTCATCTCGCAGGTGTTCGAGGCCTTGAGGCCCATCTTGTGCTCGACGTTGGTGGCGTAGACGCCGTTGCGCTCGCCGAGCTCGCCGGTCTCCCAGTCGAAGTCGAACTTCGGGACGATGAAGAGGCCCAGGCCCTTGGTGCCCGGCTTGCCGCCCTCGGGGCGGGCCAGGACCATGTGGATGATGTTCTCGGACATGTCGTGCTCGCCCGAGGTGATGAAGCGCTTCACGCCCTCGATGTGCCAGGAGCCGTCCTCCTGCTGGATCGCCTTGGTGCGGCCGGCGCCCACGTCGGAGCCCGCGTCGGGCTCGGTGAGGACCATGGTGGAGCCCCACAGGCGGTCGGTCATCCGCTTGGCGACCTCCAGCTGCTCCGGGGTGCCCTCCTCGGCGATGACGCCGGCGAAGGCCGGGCCGGAGGAGTACATCCAGATGGCCGGGTTCGAGCCCAGGATCTGCTCGGCGAAGGCCCAGATCAGCGAGTTCGGGGTGACCTGGCCACCGATCGACTCCGGGATGCCCAGACGCCACCACTCGGCGTCCATGAAGGTCTGGTAGCTCTTCTTGAAGGTGGCCGGGATCGGGGCGGTGTTGGTCTCGGGGTCGAAGACCGGCGGGTTGCGGTCGGCGTCGACGAAGGACGCGGCGAGGTCGTTCTCGGCCAGGCGCGAGATCTCGCTCAGGATGTTCTTCGCGGTCTCGACGTCCATGTCCGCGAACGGTCCGGTGCCGTAGACCTGCTCGCGGCCGAACACCTCGAAGAGGTTGAACTCCACGTCCCGCAGGTTGGACTTGTAGTGACCCATGGCCGTTTTCTCCGGTTCGTCGCTTCCGGGAGACCGCCGCGTTCGGGCGCCCCGTACCCACCAGTAGGCATCATGATGCTACCCAGCGGTAACTTGGGCAAGCCCTCGGCGGTGAATCCGCTATGAACGTGGTCACGTCCCACAGTCGGGGCGACCACTCCTTGTCAGGATCGGCGCCAGCGCGGGCGGGTGCGCTCCCGCTAGCCTGTCCGTGTGTACGGATATGACCAGAACGCATACCCGGGAGACCCCTACCAGCAGCAGGCGGGTCCGCAGCCGGGCATGAACGGCATGCCCGGACCCGACGCCTACGGCGCGCAGGCGCCGGGGTCGCAGCAGTCCCTCTACCCGGAACCGTCCCCGCCGTCGCTGGCGGACGCCGTCCGGGCCTTCACCACCGGCTCGATGGCGGTCGAGGACTTCCAGGCGATCTTCATCACCTCGAAGGTGCACTGCCCGCGCGGCGACCGCCCCGGCTTCCTCGCACTGCACAACACCCCGACGCCGGTGATCCCGATGTTCAGCTCGCTGAAGGAGCTGCGCCGCTACGCCGGCAAGGACTCCAAGCACTTCACCGTCACCGGCGCCGAGGTCCTGGACCTGCTGCCGACCGGCTACGGCTTCGCGCTGGACATGGAGGGCGAGCACCGGATGGTGTTCGACGCCAAGGCCGTCGAGCAGATGGTCGACTTCACCATGCGCCGCATGTACGGCTGACGGCCGCCCCCGGCCGACGACCGCCCCGACGCACGGCCGGCCCGCGGTGCGCCGGACCCACGCCCGACCCATCCTGGAGAAGGAGGAGCCGCGCTCCTCCGTCGACATATGGTTCAACTTTCAACTTGCTTGTTGTTGAGGATTGAACTAATCTCGTGGACGTAGGCCGCAGAACACCCCCTCGAAGGAGGCCGACATGCCCGCCGTGACCGTCGACAACCCGCTGACCCTCCCGCGCGTCACCACGCCGGACGCCGCCGTCACGAGCGCCCGCCCGGTCCGCACCGTGGTCACCGCCCCCGAGGGCTACGAGGGCGAGGGCTTCCCCGTCCGCCGCGCCTTCGCCAAGATCGACACCAAGTACCTCGACCCGTTCATCATGATGGACCAGATGGGGGAGGTGGACTACGCGGCCGGAGAGCCCAAGGGCACCCCCTGGCACCCGCACCGCGGCTTCGAGACCGTCACCTACATCATCGACGGCACCTTCGTGCACCAGGACTCGCACGGCGGCGGCGGCGTCATCACCGACGGCGACACCCAGTGGATGACGGCGGGATCCGGCCTGCTGCACATCGAGACCCCGCCGGAGTCGCTGGTGATGTCCGGCGGCCTCTTCCACGGCCTCCAGCTGTGGGTGAACCTGCCCGCCTCGGACAAGATGATCGCCCCCAAGTACCAGGACATCCGCGGCGGCAGCGTCAAGCTCCTCAGCACCGAGGACGGCGGCGCCCTGCTGCGGGTGATCGCCGGCGAGCTCGACGGCCACCAGGGGCCCGGCGCCACCCACACGCCGATCACCATGATCCACGCCTCGGTCAGCCCCGGCGCCCAGATCACCCTGCCCTGGCGCTCCGACTTCAACGCCCTCGCCTACGGCCTGGCCGGCAAGGGCTCGGCCGGCGCCGAGCGCCGCCCGTTCGGCACGGGCCAGGCGGTCCTGTTCGGCGACGGCGACTCGATCACCATCCGCGCCGACGAGAGCCAGGACTCCCGGAACGCCAACTTCGAGGTCGTGCTGCTCGGCGGCCTGCCGATCCGCGAGCCGGTCGCCTGGTACGGGCCGTTCGTGATGAACAGCCACCGCGAACTGCAGCAGGCCATGGAGGACTTCCAGGCCGGCCGCCTCGGCACCGTCCCGGCCTCCGGGAAGTAGGCCCGACCGGTGGCTCCGGCCACCGGCACGGCGGGCCGGCCGAGGGTCCCGCCTTCGGCCGGCCCGCCGTCGCGTCGTTGCGCGGACCCGCCGCCGCGACGGCCCGGCCGTCGCGGCGGCCGGGCGCGGTCTACAGCAGCGCGTACACGGCCGAGGCGTCGTCGTGGGCCTTGCCGCGCGGCCAGCGCTCGCAGGCGGCGTCCGCCCGTTCCACCGCGCGGACCTGGGCGATCAGCTCGCCCGGGCCCGACTCCGCGAGCAGCCGCAGCACATCGCCCCAACTTCCCAGCCCGAAGCGCTCGGTGAAGCGCGAGGCGCCGTCGGTGAGGGCGGCCAGCGCGTGCAGCCGGTCGAGCCGGACGAAGCCGGTCTCGGCGTGCTCGGCCGCGCGCGGGCTGGCGGCCGCGATCCACGGGCCCTTGCCCCGGTTGCGGGCGGCGCGGACGGCCAGCGCGTACTCCAGGTGCAGCGCCGCCCGCTCGGCCGAGCCGGGCACGGTCGCCCAGATCTGGCGCCGCAGCTCCTCCCCGCCGGGGAAGCGCTGGTTGTCCCCGATCACCTTCGGCGGGCCGTCCTTGAACTCCAGCACCAGCAGCGAGTCGCCGAGCACCAGGTACTCCAGCGCCTCGCCGTGCCGCCGGGCCGCGACCACCATCGCGGCGGGCGTGTTGGCGTGGGCCAGGTCGCAACGGCCGCCGTGCAGCGCGGCCGTCTCCGCGATGGCGTCGGCCAGGCACTCGGCGATCGAGCGGTCCGCCCGGTCGGTGAGCCGGGCGAGCAGGTGCACGCCCAGTCGGCGGACGTACCAGGCCGTCCCGTGCCGGCACCCGGACTCCAGGCCGGCCGGCGAACTCGCGCCGTCCAGCAGGACCAGCGCCTCCGGCGAGGCCGCCGCGAAGTCCTCGCTCTCGCGGTCGGGCCGCCGTGCTTCCCCTGCGAGCTGTAGCTGCATCCCGACAGTGTGGCCGCCGCCACCGGCCCGCGCCCAGACCCCTGCGCCGGTGGGCGCCGGGCCGGGGCCCGGCGCCCGGTGGCAGCCGGGGTGATTCGGCCATACCGTCGGAAAGTGACCGGACAATTCGGCCAATCGGGGCGGGTCGGGTTTGGGATCACCTTCGAGTGCCCGGGCGGCCCGTGACTGACGAGGAGCGGAAGATGTTCTGGCAGTTCATCGTGCTGGTGGCCGCCTCGCTCGGCTTTCCGACGGCCGCACTGCTGTACCTGATCGGCGGCCCGCGCTTCCCGGACGAGCAGCGCGACCGGAGCTGACCTACCCCTTCCAGGCGGGATCGCGGCCGAGCAGCGCCAGCACCCGCTCGAACCGGCCCGTGCCGTCGCCGGGCCGCAGGCCCGGACGGAAGGCCCGTCCCGGCGCCCGCGCCTCCGGGGTGTCCGGGACGGCGTCCGTCACCGCTTCCAGCACCGACAGCAGTTCCCCGTCGCCCTCCACCCGCTCGACCAGCCGGTCCTGCGTGCCGAGCGCGGCGGCGAGGTCCCAGCCGTGCACCAGGGTGTCGAGCAGGTGGAAGCCCACCGCCCGGTCGAGCGGGAAGGGGCCGCCGTCGCGGATCTCGGGCAGCCAGAGCGCCCGGCCCGCCGCGGCCGCGTCCCGGAACGCGGCGGTGAGTTCGGTGCCCGTCCGGCGCACGGTGCCCGCCGGGTCCGGTCCGACCGGGACGGGCGCGAAGAGCGCCGGATCCGGGCCCGCCCCGCGCGCGGCCGCCGCGAAGCCGTGGCGCTGCCCGATCTCGTGCGCCAGCAGGTGGCGCAGCGTCCAGCCGGCGCACGGGGTCGGCAGGTCCAGCTGCTCCGGCCGGACGCCGTCGACCACCCCGGCGGCCAACTCCAGTGAGCGTGCGTGCAGTTCGACGAGCTCGACGATCTCCATGCGGTCGAGGGTACTCATCCGGCTGCGACCTCCAGGCCCGCGGCCAGGAATCCGGCCACCCGGTCGACGACGGTCGGCTCCGCGATGATCCGACGGTGGCCGAGCCCCCGGGTGACCACGAGGTCGAGCCGCTCCCCGTACGCCCTCCGGAGCCGGTGCGCCTGGCCCAGCGGGACGACGTCGTCGTCCTCGTCGTGCACCACCAGGACCGGCAGGTCGACCTCCGCCGCCCGGCGGGCCGCGTCGTAGCGCTCCCAGCCACCGGCGTCCCCGCCGAACAGCTCGCGCTCGATCCGGGCCCGCAGCGCCCCCTCGACCTCCGCGTTCAGACCGAGCCCGGCGCAGAACGCGGCCGGGAAGAAGCCGACCCGGGACACCCCGGCGACGGCCGCCAGCCGGCCCGCCCGCAGGCCGTCGGCCAGTGCCCCGAAGGCGGCGCAGACGCCCAGCGAGTGCGCGACGACGGCCTCGAACGGCCCGTACCGCTCCTGGAGCCGCAACGCCAGCTCGCGGAACTCCGGCACGCCGGTGGTCCGGCCTCCGGAGTCGCCGTGGCCCGGCGCGTCGAAGGAGACGGCACTGAGGCCGAGCTCCTGCAGCCGGGGCACCAGGGGCGCGTACCGGGAGGCCCGGGAGCGCCAGCCGTGCAGCAGCAGGACCGGCCGCTCGCCGCTGCCCCAGCGGTAGCCCACCACCGGCTTGCCGTTCACGGTGAGCCGCTCGGTGACGGCCCGTCGGTGGACCTCCGCCTCCGGGGGTCGCACCCGGCTGCGCCGCAACGGGTGCACGAACAGCTGGTAGGCGGCCCGCCCGGCCGCGCCGGGGGCGATGCGGGCGGCGGGGTTGAGGACGGTGCGGATCAGTGCCTTGGGTGCCTTCGGTGCCATCGGTGCCTGGGCCGGGGCCATCGGGTCTCCCTGTCGTACGGACGGGTGTTCCTGGCGGGGTGGGGCCGTGGTGCTCGTGCTCGCGGCGAGATATTAGCACGACCGTTCGTGCAGTTTTGGGAACAGTTCCACGGCCGCGGACCGGCCCACGCACTACCCTGGGCGACACGCACAGCGACGAGAACGGGGGCGGACGATGGCCCGAACGACCACGGACGGACGGGTCCTGCGCGGCGAGGAGACCCGCCGGGCGGTCCTGCACCGCGCCGTCGGCATCGCCTCCGTCGAAGGCCTCGACGCGCTCTCCATCGGCCGGCTCGCCACCGACCTCGGACTCAGCAAGAGCGGCGTCTTCGCCGGCTTCGGCTCCAAGGAGGAGCTGCAGCTCGCCACCGTCCGCGCCGCCCGCCGGATCTTCGCCGACGCCGTCGTCGCCCCGGTCGCCGACACCCCGCCCGGCCTCCCCCGGGTCCGCGCCCTGTGCGAGGGCTGGCTCGGCTACTCGCGCGCCCGGGTCTTCCCGGGCGGCTGCTTCTTCCACGAGGTCACCGCCGAGTTCGACGCCCGCCCCGGCGCCGTCCGGGACGCCCTGGCCGGCTGCGCCCGGGAGTGGTCCGACACGATCGTCGAGGCCCTCGCCGAAGCCCGCACCGCCGGCACCCTGCGCCCGGACACCGACCTCGGGGACCTCGCCTTCGCCCTGATCGCGGTCCTGGAGGCGGCCAACTCCCAGGCCGTGCTGCACGACGAGACCACCCCGTACGAACGGGCCGGCCGCCTCCTGCTGCGCCTGCTGCGCGCCGCGGCCACCGACCCGGCCGACCCGGCGCTCGCCTAACGCTCCGCCAGCACCCGCTCCAGCTCCGCCGCCTGGGCCAGCAGGCGCTCGTCCCCGCCCTCCGCACCGACCACCTGGAGGCCCAGCGGAAGCCCGCCCGGAGTCCGCCCGGCCGGCAGGCTCAGCGCCGGCCGGCCCAGGAAGCTCCACGGCAGCGACATCACCGCGTCGCCGGTGCCGTGCAGGCCCTCCGGCGCCCCGCCGGTCGCCGAGGGCGCCAGCCACAGGTCCACCCCGGCCTCCGCACCCGCCCCGGCCACCCGCTCGCGCAGCCGCTCCCGGAACCGCAGCCCGGCCGCCCGGTCCTCGGGCGCGACGCCCCGGCCGACCCGGATGCCCGCCACCGTCTCCGGCCGGTAGAGGCCGCCGAACCGGGCGAACCAGTCGGCGTGGCTCCGGGCCATCTCGAAGCGGTTGACCGCCTGCAACCGCCGGCCGACCTCGGCGAAGTCGGGGAACAGCTCGACCCGGCGCACCGTCAGCCCGGCCCGAGCCAGCCGCTCCAGCTGCTCCTCGAAGGCGCGCAGCGCGGCCGGCTCGGCGTGCTCCAGGTACGTCCCGTCCGGCACCCCGAGCACGGGCCCGGCACCGTCCGCCGCCGGCCGCCAGTCGTCGCAGAGCAGCGGGGCCGCCAGCGCCGCGCCCGCCAGGTCGGCGGTGAACACCCCCAGGGTGTCGAGGCTCGGCGCGTTCGGGATCACGCCGTCGACCGGGATCCGCCCGTACGTCGGCCGGAAGCCCACCACCCCGCAGTACGCGGCCGGGCGGATCACCGAGCCGACCGTCTGGGTGCCGACCGCGAGCGGCACCAGCCCCGCCGCGACGGCCGCCGCCGAACCGCTGCTGGAGCCGCCCGGCGTGTGCCCCGGGTGGTGCGGGTTGCGGGTCGGCCCGGGGGCGCTCGCCGCGAACTCGGCGGTCACCGTCTTGCCCGCGACCAGCGCGCCCGCCGCGCGCAGCCGGTCCACCACCGCGGCCTGCGGCCCGGCCAGCACCCCGGGCGGCAGCGCCGACCCGCCGTGCGTGGGCAGCCCGTCCACGTGCACGACGTCCTTGACCCCCACCGCCACGCCGTACAGCGGCGGCCGCCCGGCCGGGTCCGGGTACCGCGCGGCCAGCTCCCCCGCCTGCGCCCGCAGCCGGTCGTGGCGCCCGGGCTCCGGCACGAACGCGTGGATCAGCGGGTCCACCCGCTCGACCAGCGCACAGAAGCGGTCGACGTACTCGGGCAGTTCCGGGCGGCCCGCGCGCAGCCCGGCGGCGTCGCCGGCCAACGACCGCGGCCGGACGAGGGGCTCCTCCATGCCGGGCACCTCCGGACCGGCGGCTACGGGTGCTCGGCCGACAGGTACGGCGCCTCGCGCAGGAAGTACGCCCCGCAGGTGTGGCAGCACAGTTCCGGAGTCTTCCCCCAGTCCACCGCGTCCCGCACCGGCGCCTGCGGATCGAGCTCCCGGCCGCACATCGCCACGCTCTCCTCGCCCCGGACCACGTGCCACAGCCGTACCCCCTCGGCCGCACCGCCGGCGCCGTACTCGGCTCGCATCTGGTGCTTCATGCCCCCCATCGTCCGGCTCGCTCAAACCCCCGGCAACCCGGGAGGAGGACGCCCCGCCGACGCCCGCGGGGGCCCGCGAGCGCGCTCAGGACGCGGCCCGCAGCAGCGCGTCGTCCTGCCACTTGAGGATCTTGTCGAAGCTCACGATGGCCCCCCGCAGGGGGTGGTTGCGGAGCTGCACGTGGTCGGTGAGGGCGTGGATGAGGAAGAGGCCCCGGCCGGATTCGGCGGTGAGGTCGGGGAGGGTGTCGAGGTCGACCGGGCGGAGGGTGGGGGCCGTGGGGCGGCGGGGAAGGACGTGGGTGTCGTACGGGTGGTCGTCGCGGCGGGGGCGGTGGCCGGTGAGGACGCGGGCCGGGACGGTGGCGCGGCCGCGGCGGGAGCGGCGGGGCGCTCGGCCCGTCGCGGCCGGGCGGCCCGGGGCGGCGGCCGGGCGCCGGACCGGCGGGGCCGCGGGGGCGGGCAGGCCGGGCCCGGAGTCGGTGACCTCGATCCGCAGCCGGTCGCCGCTGATCGACGCGGTGACCTGGAAGCCGTCGTCGGGCCGCCCGGTGGCGCCGTGCTCGACCGCGTTGGCGCAGGCCTCGCTGAGGGCGACGCCGAGGTCGTCGGCGATCTGCGGGTCGACGCCCGCCGTCGCCATGGCACCGAGCAGGATGCGCCGGGCCAGCGGCACGCTGGCCGGATCGCGCTTGAGGTGCAGAGTCCACCAGATGTCCACGGGAGGTCCCTCCTGGCTGCGGCTCCACATACAACTAGGTATCTCCGGGCGATTCGGCGGTGAACCGTGCCCGGGGGCCGCTACCGCCCGTTCGGCGGATGGACTGGGGGACGGGGTCTGTGCCGAGCGGCGCACACCCCGTCCTGCACGCCGCCGCCGAAAGGGGCATTCGTAGGGATTTCCCACCCTGCCGGTGTCGGCGGCGTACGCAATGAGAGGATGGCCCGGCCATGACTGCCCTCGCCGCCGCCCCGTCCCCGGGCGCCCCCGGACCGGCCCAGCCGGCGGGGTCCGCCGCCTGGGACCTGCGGCTTGCCCGGGCCGTCCCGTTCGCGCTGGTCTGCACGCTGATAGCGGCCGCCGGGCACGCCCTGGCCGGTGGCGGGAACGTGCCGGTGACCGCGCTGGCGGCGGGTTTCGCCGCGGTGCTGGCGTTCGCCGCGGCCTGCGGCGGCCGGGAGCGTTCGCTGGCGGGCATCGCCGGGGCGCTGGGCGCGGGGCAGCTCGGTCTGCACGTCCTCTTCCACGGCTTCGGCGGCTTCGGCGGCTTCACCGGCCTCACGGGCTCCTCCGCGATGTCGGGCATGCACCACGGCGCCTCCGGCGCGATGACCGTTCCGCAGGTGGCCGGTCGGCTGATCTGCAACGAGGCCCGTCCGGGCACGCTGGTCGGCCTGCCCGGCAACCCGACCCCGGAGCAGCTGGTCTCCTCGGCCGGCCTGGACCCGCACGCGTTCGCCACCGCACCGTGGTGGCAGACCGGCGTGTTCGGGATGACCCCGGCGATGCTGGCCGGGCACCTGGCCGCCGCGCTGGTGGCGGGCTGGTGGCTGCGGCGCGGCGAGGCGGCGCTGTGGCGCCTGCTGCGGGTGGCGGCGACGGCGGCCCGGGAGCACTGGGCGGCGCCGCTGCGGTCGGCGTTCGCGCTGGTGGCCGTGCTGCTGCGCGGTCTGTTCGGCGTGGCCGGCCCGGTCCGCCGGTTCGGGGCCCGGGGCGGCGAGAGCCCGCTCCCGGCGGGTGCCGTGCTGCGGCACAGCGTGGTGCGGCGCGGTCCGCCGTGCGGGGCCTTCGCGTACTGATCCGCGATCCCCGGTGGCCTGCGGGCCGTGCCGGGCGCGGGTGTGCGCACCGTCCGGGCCGTTTCCCGACCACCGGGTCCGGCCCGAGGCTCTGCCCCCACACGTCCCCACGCGCGGCACCACAAGCGCGGCCGAGGCGCGGCCCGGTCCGTCGCCCGGCCCCGGCCTGCCGCCGAACTCCGATCGGAGACCCCGCATCATGCGTTCCCTTCCCGCCCGTCGTCTCGCCGCCGTCGCCCTGACCGCCGCCGCCTCCGTGGTGGCGCTGGCCGGCCCCGCGTTCGCGCACGTCACCGTGAACCCGGGTGCGGCCCCGCAGGGCGGCTACACGGCCGTGGACTTCCGGGTGCCGAACGAGAGCGACACCGCGAGCACGGTGAAGCTGGAGGTCAACCTCCCGCTGGACCACCCGCTGGCCTCGGTCCGGACCCTGCCGATGCCGGGCTGGACGGCCACGATCGAGAAGTCGAAGCTCGACAAGCCGATCAAGGTGCACGGCAACGACGTCAACGAGGCCGTCTCCAAGATCACCTGGACCGCGGACGCCGGCGTCAAGATCGCCCCCGGCCAGTTCCAGGAGTTCCGGGTCTCGCTCGGCCCGCTGCCGACCGACTCGGACAGCCTGGTCTTCAAGGCCCTGCAGAGCTACGACAACGGCGACGTCGTCCGCTGGATCGACGAGAGCAAGGACGGCCAGCCCGAGCCGGCCAAGCCCGCGCCCGTCCTGAAGCTCACCAAGGCCGCCGCCGGCGACGACGCCCACGGCGTCACCGCCTCCCCCGCCCCGGGCGCCCACGGGGACAGCTCGGACCACGCCGCCTCCTCGGACAGCGGCAGCAAGGCCAGTGACTCCACCGCCCGCACCCTCGGGGTGGTCGGCATCGTGGTCGGCGTGATCGGCACCGCCGTCGGCGTGCTCGGCCTGCGTCGCAAGAACGGCGGCTCCGCCTCCTGACCCCCGCGCCGGCGGGGCCGTACCCCCACCACGGGTACGGCCCCGCCGGCGGCCCACCGCGCACGATCGGAACCCGCATGTCCCGCACCGCCCGTCCCGCCCGCACCGCCCGCCTGGCCGGCGCGGCCGCCCTCGCGCTGACCGCCGCCCTGACCCTGTCCGCCTGCGGCTCCTCCGGCGGCGACTCCACCGCCGCGAAGGTCACCCAGCAGAAGGAGA
The DNA here is from genome assembly GCF_055600605.1 of Kitasatospora sp. NPDC038210. Lineage (NCBI taxonomy): Bacteria > Bacillati > Actinomycetota > Actinomycetes > Kitasatosporales > Streptomycetaceae > Kitasatospora > Kitasatospora sp. NPDC038210. The sequence continues at coordinate 62,520 of NZ_JBVJYK010000004.1, forward strand.
ACACCCCGTACCAGGGCACCAAGCTTGCGAAGAACTTCGAGAAGCCGGACCTCCAGCTGACCGACACCTCCGGGCAGCCCTTCGACCTGCGGCAGCAGACCAACGGCAAGGCCACCCTGCTGTTCTTCGGCTACACCAGCTGCCCGGACGTCTGCCCGACCACCATGGGCGACATCGGCGTCGCGATGAAGGCGCTCCCCGCGGAGGACCGGCAGAAGATCAACGTCGTGTTCGTCTCCACCGACCCGCAGCGCGACACCCCCAAGGTGCTGCGCACCTGGCTGGACTCGATGGGCAGCGACTTCATAGGCCTCACCGGTGACCTGGCCAAGGTGAAGACCGCCGCCAAGTCGCTCGGCATCATGATCGAGGACCCGGTGGTCAACGCGGACGGCACGGTCACCTCGACCCACGGCGCGCAGGTGCTGGCCTTCCTCCCCTCGGACGACAAGGCGCACGTGCTCTACATGAGCGGCACCGAGGAGAAGACCTACGAGCACGACCTGGCGCTGCTCGCCAAGGGGGTCGCGGCGTAATGGCGGGCAACGGAACGCACCGCTTCCGGCGGACCGCCCTCACGGGTGCGGTGCTGGCCACCGTCCTGGGCGGCGGCGCCATCCTGGCCGCCTGCGGAACGGGCGGCCAGGGCGACCCGAGCGGTGCCGGCAGCGGGCCGGCCAGGCTCAGCGTCGCCGACTCCTACATCCCGCTGCCCCCGGCCGGCGGCATGGCCGCCGGCTACCTGACCGTCCGCAACGACGGCGGCCGGGACGAGCTGGTCAAGGTGACCAGCCCCGGCGCCGAGTCGGTCACCATGCACCGCTCGACCCCGTCGAGCATGGAGCAGGTCGACAGTCTGGACGTGCCCGCGCACGGCGCGCTGCAGTTCGCGCGCGGCGGCACCCACCTCATGATCATGGGCTGGCAGAAGGCCCCCGCACTCGGCGACGAGCTCGAACTGGACCTCACCTTCGCCAAGTCCGGCACCATTGCGGTGAAGGTGCCGGTCAAGGAGCTCACCTACCGCCCCGGCCAGAGTTAGGGGACCGTCACCATGCAGTCGGCCGGCCTGGAGAAGGCCTCGCACCGCCGGATCGCCGGGGTGCTCGGAATGCTCGGCGCGTTGCTCGCGCTGATGCTCGCGGGCGCCGGACCGGCCTCCGCGCACGCCACCCTGGATTCCACCGACCCCCGGCAGAACTCGGTGGTCGCCACCGCCCCGGCCGAGGTCACGCTGACGTTCAGCGAGTCCGTGTCGCTCTCCTCGGACTCCGTGCGGGTGCTCGACCCGGCCGGCAAGGCCGTGGACACCGGCAACCCCGCGCACGCCGACGGCAAGGGCAACACCGCCCGGGTCGGCCTGAAGGGCGGGCTCGCCAACGGCACGTACACCGTCGCCTGGCGGGCCGTCTCGGAGGACTCGCACCCCGTCGGCGGGGCGTTCACCTTCTCCATCGGCGCGCCCTCGGACACCTCGGTGTCGGCCGGCGCGCTGCAGGGCGCCAAGGCCGACGGCCTGGTCGCCGCCCTGTACGGCACCGGGCGCACCGTCGCGTACGCGGCGTTCGCGCTGCTGGCCGGCGTCGCCGCCTTCGTTCTGATCTGCTGGCCGGCCGGCACCGCCCGGCGCCCGGTGCAGCGGCTGCTGATGACCGGCTGGACGGCGCTGCTGGTCTCCACCGTCGCGGTGCTGATGCTGCGCGGGCCGTACGAGCGCGGCTCGGGGATCGGGCAGGCCTTCGACCTGTCGCTGGTGCGCGCCACCCTGGACGAGCGGATCGGCACCGCACTCGCCGCCCGGCTGCTGCTGCTCGCGGCGGGCGGGGTGTTCCTGTCCCTGCTGGTCGGCCAGCTGGGGCAGCCGCCGCGGCCGCTCCCCGCCGAGCCCGCCGAGGACCGGCGCGCCGACGGCGGGGGCGAGGACGCCGAGGCCGCCGAGCTGCGCGAGCTGGAGCAGCGGGCCGCCGAGCGGCCGCAGCGGGAGGCCCGGCTCGGCCTCGGGGTGGCCGGGCTGGTGCTGGCGGTCGCCCTCGCGGCGACCTGGGTCGGCGCCGACCACGCCTCGGTGGGCATCCAGGTCTGGCTGGCGCTGCCGCTCGGCATCCTGCACCTGATCGCGATGGCGCTCTGGCTGGGCGGGCTGGCCGCACTCCTGGCCGCGCTGCGCGAGGGCGTGGGCGCCGACGTGGTGGACCGCTTCTCCAAGATCGCCTTCGGCTCGGTGGCCGTGCTGGCCGTGACCGGGATCTACCAGTCCTGGCGGGGCCTGGGCAGCTGGAGCGCGCTGACCGGCACCGAGTACGGGCGGCTGCTGCTGGTGAAGAGCGGCTGCGTGGTCGTGATGCTCGGCGTCGCCTGGATCTCGCGCAGCCGGCTGGCCCGGCTGCGGTCGGCCCCGGCCGAGGCGGCGGAGGTCGAGCAGGCCGAGGTGCCGGAGCCGGTCGGCGTCGCGGCGCACAGCGAGGACCCGGTCCGCCGGGCGCAGCTGGACCGCCAGCGGGCCGCCCGGGAGAGCGCCGGGCGCGAGCGCGGGCTGACCCCGAACCGGGCCGGGCTGCGCCGCTCGGTGCTGGTCGAGGCCCTCGTCGCGGTGGCGGTGCTGGTGGTCACCACGATGCTGACCAACTCCCCGCCCGGCCGGGTGGCGGGCGAGATCACGGCCGGGGCCGCCGCTCCGGCCGCCGACGGGGCCGCGGCCGCGCCGCAGACCGAGCCGGGACGCACCGTCGAGCTCAAGCTCCCGTACGACACCAAGGGCCGGACGCCGAACGCCAAGGGCACCGCGACCGTCACCCTCAACCCGGCCCGGACCGGCCCGAACGAGGTGAAGCTCGCGCTGGACGGCGCGGACGGGCAGCCGGTGGACGTCCCCGAGGTGCAGCTGGCCTTCACGCTGCCGGACCGCGACCTCGGCCCGCTGCCGGTGGCGCTCACCCCGGAGGGCACCGGCCGCTGGAGCGGCACCGCGCAGCTGCCGCTGGCGGGCACCTGGGTGGTGTCGGTGCAGGTCCGCTCCTCGGAGATCGACCAGACCACCCCGACCCAGCAGTTCAAGATCGGCTGACGGCGGTGGACGACGTGACGACGACGGAACCGGCCGCGGCCGAACCGGCCCCGGGCGGACGGACGGCGGACGGGCGGGCCCCAGCCGAGCAGGCCCCGGCGGACCGGGCGGGCTTCACCCGGCGCGCCCTGCTCGGCACCGCCGGCGCCGGACTGCTGGTCGGCGCGGGGGCCGGCGTCGCCGGGGCGGTCGCCCTGGACCGGGCCGACCGCACCACCGGCGCGGCGGCCCCGGGCGGCGCGCTCGGCGCCGCCCGGGTGCCGTTCCGCGGCGAGCACCAGGCCGGGATCCTCGAACCGCAGCAGGCCCGGGTCCAGCTGGCCGCCTTCGACCTGGTCGAGGGGGCGGGCCGGGACGGGCTGCGCGCCCTGCTGCAGCGCTGGACGAAGGCCGCCGAGCGGCTGACCGCCGGGGAGCCTGCCGAGGAGTTCGACAACCAGGTCGCGCTGGACGCCGGCCCCTGCTCGCTCACCCTCACGGTCGGCTTCGGCGCCGGGCTCTTCGACAAGGCCGGACTGGCCGACCGCCGCCCGCCCGGGCTCGAACCGCTGCCCGCCTTCCCCGGCGACGCGCTCGACCCGGCCCGCGGCGACGGCGACCTGTTCGTCCAGATCGGCGCCGACGACGCGCTGGTGGCGGTGCACGCCCTCCGGGTGCTGCAGCGGCTGGCGGCCGGGGCGGCGGCGCTGCGCTGGCAGTCGGCCGGCTTCGCCCGCACCCCCGGGGCCGCCGCGCAGCCGGTGACCGGCCGCAACCTGATGGGTCAGGTCGACGGCACCAACAACCCGAAGCCCGGCGAGGACGGCTTCGCCGCCAAGGTGTTCTGCGCCGCCGGCGGCGACCAGCCGGGCTGGCTGGCCGGCGGCTCGTACCTGGTGTTCCGGCGGATCCGGATGCTGCTGGACCACTGGGAGGCGCTCCCGGTGGACCGGCAGGAGCGGGTGATCGGACGCCGCAAGGCGGACGGCGCCCCGCTCGGCACGCCCGCCGGGGCCGGCGAGCACGCCCCGGTCGACCTGTCCGCGCAGGGCCCGGACGGCGCGTTGGCGATCCCCTCCGACGCCCACATCCGGGTCGCCGCGCCGGCGGCCAACGGCGGGGCGGCCATGCTGCGGCGCGGCTTCTCGTACCACGACGGGCTGCTGCCGGACGGCTCGCCGGACGCCGGGCTGCTCTTCGTGGCCTTCCAGGCCGATCCGCGCAAGGGCTTCACCCCGGTGCAGCGCAAGCTCTCCCGGGGCGACGGCCTCTCCCGCTTCCTGCGGCACGAGGCGAGCGGCGTGTACGCGGTGCCCCCGGCCGCGCCGGTCGGCGGCCACCTCGGCCAGCAGCTGCTGGACGGGTAGCGCCCGGCGGCCGCGCGGCCGCTACCACAGGTGGTCCCGGCCCGTGGAACGCTTTCCTGCCGGGGCCGCGGAATCGTTAGGGTGACTGTTTCGGCACCACCCGTCCAGGCAGCACCGAGTTCCCACGGAGGCGTCATGTCGGCCACCCGCTACACCTACCTCGGCCCGGCCGGCACCTTCACCGAGGCGGCCCTGCACACCCTGCCCGAGGCGGCGACCCGCGAGCTGGTGCCGCTGTCCTCGGTGGCGCTGGCGCTGGACGCGGTGCGCTGCGGAGAGGCCGCCGGGGCGTTCGTGCCGATCGAGAACTCGGTGGAGGGCGCGGTCACCGCGACCAACGACGAACTGGCCTCCGGCGCACCGCTGATGATCTACCGGGAGGTGCTGCTGCCGATCGCCTTCGCGCTGCTGGTCCGGCCGGGCACCGAGCTGTCCGGGATCAAGACGGTGACCAGCCACCCGGTGGCCCAGCCGCAGGTGCGCCGCTGGCTGGCGGCCAACCTGCCGGAGGCGACCTGGGAGTCGGCGGCCTCCAACGCGGACGGCGCCCGGCTGGTCGCCGAGGGCCGCTACGACGGGGCCTTCGCGGGCGAGTTCGCGGCGCCGATCTACGGGCTGGACCCGCTGGTCAAGGACATCGCGGACGCCAAGAGCGCCGCCACCCGGTTCGTCCTGGTCGGGCGCCCGGGCCGGGTCTCCTCGCCGACCGGTGCGGACAAGACCTCGATGGTGGTATGGCTGCCGGACGACCACCCGGGCGCGCTGCTGGAGCTGCTGCAGGAGTTCGCGGTGCGCGGGGTCAACCTGATGCGGATCGAGTCCCGGCCGACGGGTGAGGGCCTGGGCAACTACTGCTTCCTGATCGACTGCGAGGGCCACCTCTCGGAACGCCGGGTGGCCGAGGCGATGATGGGGCTCAAGCGGATCTGCCCCCAGGTGCGGTACCTGGGCTCCTACCCGCGCGCCGACCGGCAGGTGTCCACCCACCGGCGGCCGGGGACCTCGGACGAGGATTTCAGCTCGGCGGCGGACTGGCTCTCCCGTGCGCTCGACGGGCGCGGGGACATCTGAGACACCCGAGCGACACCTTCCGTCTTTCCGACCTTTTCCGACCGTTTTGGATCGGTCCGATCAGGCGGGGCGGACGACCGCACCCGTCATCCACAGGCCGGTCCGACGACGGCGGCCGCTGTCCACAGGCCTCCCCGCTGTCCACAGCCGGAAGTTATCCACAGGTCTGGGGACGAGTCGACAAACCGGTATAGCCATTACCCAGAACCGGTCGGACCATCGGTTTGCGTCGCAGAGATGACTAATCGGACCAGAGTCACCCGGTTGCCAGCAAATCACCCGTCTGAGTGCTTCAATTCCCTCACTCGGGAAGGTCCAATGAGGTTTGAAACCTCAATTCGCTGGTTCGATCGCGCGGAGGGTGACCCTCCCCTTCGATCCACAGCCCCTACCCCCAGCCTGTGGATAACCCGCCCCGGGAGAGTTCCCCACAGAAGTTATCCACAGGTTCGGGGCGGTTATCCCCAGGGGAAAACCGGTACCGGTGGAGGAACTCCCGCCCGGTACGCTTGGGCCTGTGATTGACCTTCGCCTGCTCCGTGAGGACCCTGACCGAGTGCGCGCCTCGCAGCGCGTCCGTGGCGAGGACGTCGACCTGGTCGACGCCCTCCTCTCCGCCGACGAACGGCGCCGGTCCTCGGGCAGCCGCTTCGACGAACTGCGCAGCGAGCAGCGGGTGCTCGGCAAGCAGGTCGCCCAGGCCAAGGGCGACGAGAAGACCGCCCTGCTCCAGCGCACCAAGGACCTGGCCGCCGAGGTCAAGGCCGCCGACGCCGAACAGGGCGCCGCCAAGGAGGAGGCCGATCGCCTGCTCCGCTCGCTGGCGAACCTCATCGACCCGGCCGCCCCGGTCGGCGGCGAGGAGGACTTCGTCACCCTCGAAGAGATCGGCACCCCGCGCGACTTCGCCGCCGAGGGCTTCGAGCCGCGTGACCACGTCGAGCTCGGCCAGATCCTCGGCGCGATCGACACCGAGCGCGGCGCCAAGGTCGCCGGTGCCCGCTCCTACTACCTGACCGGCGTCGGCGCGCTGCTGGAGCTCGCCCTGGTCAACATGGCGATCGCCCAGGCCACCGCGGCCGGCTTCACCCCGATGATCACCCCGACCCTGGTCCGCCCGGCCGCCATGGACGGCACCGGGTTCCTCGGCCAGGCCGCCGAGAACGTGTACCACCTCGCCGAGGACGACCGGTACCTGGTCGGCACCAGCGAGGTCCCGCTCGCGGCGTACCACATGGACGAGATCCTCGACGCCGACAAGCTGCCGCTGCGCTACGCCGGCTACTCGTCCTGCTTCCGCCGCGAAGCCGGCACGTACGGCAAGGACACCCGCGGCATCATCCGCGTCCACCAGTTCGAGAAGGTGGAGATGTTCGTCTACACCACGCCCGAGGACGCCGAGAACGAGCACCGCCGCCTCCTCCAGTGGGAGAAGGACTTCCTCAACGCGCTGGAGCTGCCGTACCGGGTCATCGACGTCGCCTCCGGCGACCTCGGCGCCTCGGCCGCGCGCAAGTTCGACATCGAGGCCTGGATCCCCACCCAGGGCAAGTACCGCGAGGTCACCTCGACCTCCAACACCACCGAGTACCAGGCCCGCCGCCTGTCGATCCGGATGCGCGAGGAGGGCAAGACCCGCCCGCTCGCCACCCTGAACGGCACCCTGGTCGCGATCCCGCGCACCATCGTGGCGATCCTGGAGAACCACCAGCAGGCCGACGGCTCCGTCGTCGTCCCCGAGGCACTGCGCCCGTTCCTCGGCGGACGGACCGTCCTCCAGCCGGTCAAGTAGACCGGCCCCCGGGCTCCACTCGCGGGGAGCCGCCGCACCACCCGCACCACCCGCTCCACCCGCAACTCCCGGGAGACGACCGGCCCATGAGCACCACCAGCCCCAGCCCCGTCTCCCCGGAGGACACCCGCGACGGTGGCGACCTGCCCTACCGGCTGGTCGCCACCGACCTCGACGGCACCCTGCTGACCAGCGAGGAGACCGTCTCCGAGCGCACCCGCGCCGCCCTGGCCACGGCCACCGGCGCGGGCGCGCTGCACATCATCGTCACCGGCCGCTCGGCAGTCTGGGCCCGCCCGGTCTTCGACGAGATCGGCTACACCGGGATAGCCGTCTGCGGCCAGGGCGCCCAGGTCTACGACGCCGGCGCGCACAAGCTGCTCACCTCGCTCACCCTGGACCGCCGGCTCGCCGCGCTCGCCGTCGAGAAGATCGAGGCCGAGACCGGCCCGCTCGCCGTCGCCGCCAACCAGGACGGCCTCGACGGCCAGGTCCTGGCCGGCCCCGGCTACGAACTGCTCATCGGCTCCGACCTGCCCGTCGTCCGGGTCGACCGCGGCGGACTCCTCGCCTCCCCGGTCAGCAAGCTCTACATCCAGCACCACGCGCTGACCGACGACGCCCTCGCCGAAGCCGCGCGCCGCGCCGCCGGAGACCTCGTCGGCGTCGTGATGGCCGGGCCCGGAGTCGTCGAACTGCTCCCGCTCGGCCTCTCCAAGGCCACCGGGCTGGCCGTCGCCGCCCGCCGCCTCGGCCTGCGCGCCGCCGACACCATCGCCTTCGGCGACATGCCCAACGACGTTCCGATGTTCGGCTGGGCCGCCCACGGCGTCGCCATGGCCAACGCCCACGAGGAACTCCTCGCCGTCGCCGACACCGTCACCGCCGGAAACGACGAGGACGGCGTCGCGGTCGTCCTGGAGCGCCTCTACCCGCCCCGCTGACCGGGCCTGGCGGCCCGGGGAACCGGGGTGGGGAACCGGGGCGCGAGGCACGTTCGCGTCGGTGGTCTTCCGCTGCGCGCAGTTCCCCGCACCCCTTTCGGGGCGGGGAACTCGGGTTGGTCGCAGCGGGTGGTGGCGTCGGGCCCGCGGTCCGACGGGTCGGTGGTCGGGCGTTCACGGAGTGTTCTTTCGTCGGTTGTAGGATGACCGGGCAAGTAGTTGTAGGATGACCTACGACTGGTGTGGACGTGTGCGAGGGAGGGAGTCCGGAATGAGCGGCGAGGGCAACGGCCTGCAGGCGGCCGGGCGGCGATCCCTGGTGGACACCGCGATCGACCAGCTGCGGGAGCAGCTGGCCGGCGGGGTCTGGCCGGTGGGGTCGCGGATCCCCACCGAGCACGAGCTGGCCGAGCAGATGCAGGTCGGGCGGAACACCGTGCGGGAGGCCATCCGGGTGCTGGTGCACGCCGGGATGCTGGTCTCCCGCCAGGGCGAGGGGACGTTCGTCCGCTCGACCAGCGACCCGGCCTCCGTCCTGCGCGGCGTCCAGCGTTCGGGCATCCGGGACGTCCTGGAGGTCCGCGCGGCGCTGGAGACCGAGGGCGCCCGGCTGGCCGCGCTGCGGCACACCCCCGAGGACGTCCGGCGGATGCGGGCCGCGCTGGCCCGCGAGGCCGAGGTGTTCGCGGCGCACCCCGAGCGGGCGAGCCGTGAGGCCACCGTCGAGCACGACCTGGAGTTCCACACCGCGGTCGTCGAGGCCGCGCACAACCCCGCGCTGACCGAGGTCTACCGCTACTTCGGCGCCTCCGTCCGTGAGGCGATGACCTCCGCCTTCGGCGACCACGACATGCCCGAGGCGGTCGTGGCCACCCACGAGGCGCTGGTCGACGCGATCGAGAGCGGTGACCCGGACCGGGCCGAGGCTGCGTGTCGTTCGCTGCTCGCCGGCCCGACCGCGGCCGTCGAGCAGCTGCTCGCGGCCATCGCGGCCCGGAAGTAGGACGGCGCGAGCCTCCGCCTTCCCGCCCGCACCCACGCACATTCAGGAAAGAACAGCACACCCATGGCCGTCACCCGTGCCCGGCAGCCGGTTGTCACCACCCCTGCCCCGCTCCCCGTCCGCTCCCGGCTGGCCCATCCGGTCCTGCTGCTGACCGGCATCGTGCTGGTCGCGCTGAACATGCGCGCCTGCCTGGCCGCGATCTCCCCGATGGTCAACGAGATCCAGCGGACCCTCGGTCTCTCCGCGACCGCGAGCGGCCTGATCACGACCGTGCCGGTGCTGTTCCAGGGCGTCGGCGCCCCGCTCACCCCCCGGCTGACCCGCCGGTTCGGCGCCGAGCGGGTGGTGCTGGGCGCGGTGCTGGTGCTGGGCGCGGGCGTGCTGCTGCGGGTGCTGCCGTCGGTGACGGCGCTGTACGCCGGCTGCGTGGTGATCGGCGTGGCCATCGCGGTGCTGAACGTGTCGATGCCGGGCCTGGTCAAGCGGGAGTTCCCGGACCGCGCGGCCACCATGACCGGCGTCTACTCGACCACCATGCTGGTCGGGGCGACTCTCGCGGCCGGCACCTCCGTCCCGCTGGAGCACGCGCTCGGCGGCGGCTGGCGGGCCTCGCTCGGCGCGTGGTCGCTGCTCGCGCTGGTCGCGGCGGTGGCGTGGCTGCCGCAGGTGTTGCGCAGCCGTCAGGAGCGGGGCGCGGCGGCTGCGCCGACGGCGCCGAGCAAGCCGGTAGAGGGCATCTGGAAGTCCCCGCTGGCCTGGCAGATCAGCCTCTTCATGGGCATCTCGTCGCTGCTGGTCTACACCCTGGTGGCCTGGATGCCGACCATCCTGGCCGACCACGGCATGGACCGCGGCCAGGCCGGCCTGGTCTTCGCCTTCTCCAACCTGGTGCAGGTGGCCGGCGCCTTCCTGGTGCCGCTGATGGCCGGCCGGATGACCAGCCAGCGCGCCCTGGCAGTGACGATGGCGGCCCTGAACGGGCTGGGCATCGCGATGCTGCTGGTCGCGCCGGTGTCCGCGGCGTGGGTGTCGGCGACCGTCCTCGGCGTGGCCCAGGGCGGCTCGCTGGGCCTGGGCCTGGCGTTCATCGTGCTGCGCACCGGCAGCGCGGCCGGTGCCGCCCAGCTGGGCGGGATGTCGCAGGCGATCGGTTACCTGGTCGCGGCGGCCGGCCCGGTCGGCGCCGGTGCGCTGCACCAGCTCACCGGCGGCTGGGAGACCACCCTGGCGCTGATGCTGGTGCTGGTCGTGGTGGTCGGCGCGGCCGGCTGGGGCGCGGGCCGCAACCGTACGCTCTGAGCCTCCCGGGACCTCCGTACGGCGCTTCGACGGCGCTCCGGCCCGCTGGACTGCGGGCCGGAGCGCCGTTCGGCTTCCTGCCGGACGCTCCGTCGGTGCGCCGCTCAGTCGGCACGCGGCTCCGTCGGCACGCAGCTCCGTCGGTGCGCCGCTCAGTCGGTGCGCGGCTCAGTCCTCGCCGGCCAGGGTCAGCCCGGCCAGCTTCACCGAGGCCAGCACCGTCGCCCCGACGGTGACCGCCAGCAGCAGCGGGACGGCCGCCCCGAGCGAGACGTCGGCGCCGATCGCGGTGTCCCCGGCGACGGCCTCGGCCACCGCCCGGCCCCACTGCTGGACGCTCAGCGTCCGGGCGCCCTCGACGAAGTTGCCGACCACCGACTCCCAGATCAGTGCGTAGCCGAGCCCGGCCACCACGGCGTGCCGGGTGACCACGCCGAGCAGCAGGAACAGCGCGCTGTACGCGGCCCCGGCGACCATGACCGCCACGGTGTAGCCGAGCACCGTGTTGTCCCGGTTGCCGTACAGGATCAGCCCGGACAGCATCGTCGGGACGACCGAGAACAGCCAGGTGACGCCGATCGCGACGGCCAGCTTGGTGGTGATGATCCGCCAGCGCGGGAGCGGCTTGGCGAGCAGGTAGACGATCGAGCCGTCGTCGATCTCGGTGGCGATGGCGCCGGTGCCGACCACCAGGCCGAGGATCGGGACCAGGGTGCCGAGGCCGAGCTGGCCGAGGATCTTGACGGTCAGGCCGTGCGCGTCGGCGGTAGACCCGCTCGCGACGGCGGAGACGAGCAGCAGCAGCGCGGGGACCACCAGCAGCAGGAGGCCGCGGCGGCGGCCCAGCAGCCCGCGCAGGGTGAGCCTGGCGACGGTGGGGTTCATGGTCGGTCGGCCCCTTCCTGGGCAGCAACGGTCACGGCGGCGGTCATGCGGAGACCAGGTACGAGAAGACGCTCTCCAGCGACTCGTCGGCAGGGGAGACGGTGTACAGCCGGATGCCGGCTTCCCGGGCGACCTTGGGGAGCAGGGTGGTGAAGCCCTGGAAGTTGACCGCCTCGATCCGCAGCGCCCGCTCGCGCTCGTCCACCTCGATGCCGGTGGTGGAGCCGTCGGCGATCAGCGCGGCGGCGAGCCGGCGGTCGTCGCTGGAGCGGACCAGGTAGCGGTGGGGGCGGTCGGTCATCAGCCGGCGGATCCTGCGGAAGTCGCCCGAGGCCGCGTGCCGCCCGGCCACCACGACCTCGATGTGCCGGGCGAGTTGCTCGACCTCCTCCAGGATGTGCGAGGAGAACAGCACCGTGCGGCCGTCCGCGCCGAAGCGGCGCAGCAGCTCCATCAGCTGGAGCCGCTGGCGCGGGTCCATGCCGTTGAAGGGCTCGTCCAGCAGCAGCACGGACGGGTCGTGGACCAGCGCGGAGGCCATCTTGACCCGCTGCTTCATGCCCTTGGAGTACGTCCCGGTGCGGCGGTCCTTGGCGTGGGCCATCTCCACCAGGTCCAGGGCCCGGCGGGCGGCGGCGCCCGGCTGGGGCAGGCCGTGGAGTTCGGCGTTGGCGAGGACGAACTCCCAGCCGGTCAGGTAGTCGTACATCGACTCCCGTTCGGGGACCAGGCCGATCTGCCGGTACACCTGCTGGTTGCGCCAGATCGGCGCGCCGTCCAGGGTGACCGAGCCGCTCGACGGGGCGAGGAAGCCGCTCATCATGTGGATGAGGGTGGACTTGCCCGCGCCGTTGGGGCCGAGCAGGCCGGTGATGCCGGGGCCGACGGCCATCGTGATGTCGTTGACCGCGACCACGTTCCCGAACCAGCGGGACACCTTGTCGATGCTGATGGTGGCCATGCCGCCCTCTCTCAAACCTTCTTGTAGCGGCTCAGCAGCAGCCGGTACGAGCCGACCACCAGGGCCGCGGCCACCAGTGCGAACACCGTCAGGCCGAGCCCGCCCGGGGCGTGCCGGCGGTCGAGGCCGGTGCCGAGGTCGAACAGCTCGTTGACCAGGGACTCCACCAGGTTGGTGGGCGAGATCAGCGACGTCCACTGCGCGCCGTCGGAGCCGGTGGTGCCCGGGTCGCTGATGCCGACCGCGATGCCGGCCACCGCGGCGCTGATCGCCAGGTAGCCCATGACGGCGGCGACCCCGAAGCCCCGGCGCGGGGTGGCGGCCGCGATCACCAGCGCCACCGAGGTCGGCACCAGGGCGTACAGCACGGCCGCGAACAGACCGTAGAGGAAGTGCCCGGTGTTGTACGAGAAGTCCATCCCGCCGAGCAGCGCACCGGCGTACAGCACCAGCAACGGCGCCGTCATCAGGAGCAGTTGGGCGCAGACCATGGCCGCGAACTTGGCCCGGACGTAGTCGGTGCGGGTGATCGGGCGGGAGAAGTAGAGCGGCACGGTCTGGTACCGCAGGTCCCGCGAGAGCAGCACCGGCGCCTGGGAGGCGAGGAAGACCGAGATCACCAGGTTGAGGCTGGCGAGGTAGCCCGCGTACTCGACGGGCAGTTCGTCGCGCTTCAGGGTGATCGCGATCGCCACGAAGATCACGGCGGGCACCGTGACCACGCCCAGCACCAGCATCGGCAGCACCTTGGACTTGCCGGAGCGGCCGAGGCCGTACGCGGCGCGCAGGCTCTGGGTGAAGAGCGCGCGGGTGGCGTAACCGCGGCCGAGCCGGGGGCCGGTGTAGCCGCGGTAACCGATGTCGTGGATGACGCCGGTGTCGGCGGGCCTGGTCTCAGGAGGCAGCGACATCGTCCGAACCTCCCCTGCTGTCCTGGGCGTTCCGGCCGGCCGGGTCGTCACGGTCGGCCGGGTCGTCACGGTTCTCGGTGAAGAGTTCGGCGACCCGGTGCCGGCGCTGTTCGAGCCGGACCAGGCCGAGGCCGAGTTCGGCGACGGTGTCGCGGATGGTGTCGTACGTCGATTCGTCGGCCAGCCGGACCAGCACCAGGTGCGAGCCCTCGGGCTGGACGTCGACGCCGGCCGCGGCGAGGCGTTCGCGCACCGCCGCGGCGGGCTCGACCGCGTGGTCCTCCGGGTGGTCGGTGACCTCGACCGCGAGCACGGCCGTCGCCTCGGTGAAGGAGGCGGTGGAGGAGGAGCGCAGCAGCTTGCCGCCGTCGATGACGACCAGGTGGTCGCAGGTGCGCTCCAGCTCGCCGAGCAGGTGGGTGGTGACCAGCACCGAGATGCCGAAGTCGCTGTGCACGCGGCGGATCAGGCCCAGCATCTCGTCCCGCCCGGCCGGGTCGAGGCCGTTGGTCGGCTCGTCCAGCAGCACCAGCTTGGGGTCGTGCACCAGCGCCTGGGCGAGCTTGACCCGCTGCTTCATGCCCGTCGAGTACCCGCCCATCGGCCGGTACCGCTCCTCGTAGAGGCCGACGTGCCGCAGGGTGTCGGCGGTGCGTTCACGGGCGGCGGTGGCCGGCAGGCCCGCCATCCGGGCCATGTGGACGACGAACTCGGTGGCGGAGACGTCCGGCGGCAGGCAGTCGTGCTCGGGCATGTAGCCGACCCGCTCCCGGATCTCGGAGCCCCGGGTGGCGATGTCCAGGCCGAGGACCTCGCCGCGGCCTGACGTCGCCGGGGCGAGCCCGAGCAGGATCTTGATCAGTGTGGACTTGCCCGCACCGTTGGACCCGACCAGCCCGACCACCCCGGGCCGCACCTCGACGGTGAGCTGGTCGAGGGCGGTGACCCGGGGGAACCTCTTGGTGAGGCCGTCCGTCTTGATGACAGCAGTGGACACGCCCATCAACGTAACGGCCTTGCGCGGTACGGGTCATGAGCTGGAATGACGAGCCCCTCTGCTGCTGCGGTATGACGCCGGGGCCCCTCTCCCCTAGGGGTCGGCGGAACCGGAGGCCGCCCACCACCGCGCCCGCCGCCGGGAAGCCGCTCGGGTGCGCGAAGGGCGCCGGGCGGCTCGACCTGAGGTGAGCGGGCCCGGCGCCGTGTCCGACCCGGCTCAGGAGTGCGCGCGCTCCCACAGCTCGGTGACCTTGCCGGAGGCGTCGATCGCCACCTTGTAGTCGCCGCCCGAGCAGGGGTACGAGCCCTTCTGGTTGTCCGGGTTGGCGATGCACTCGTTGACGTGCTTCACCAGGTCGGCCAGGTTGACGTCCTTCGGCGCGGTCAGCACCGAGCTCAGGTGGCCCTTGGCGGTCGGCGCGAACGCGGCGGTCTTGTCGGCGCCCACCGGCTGGAAGACGACGTCGTTGACGCCGCAGGCGTCCTTGGTCTCCTTGTAGACCAGGGTCGTCGTGGTGGTGCCCTTCGCCGGGTAGATCCACTTCTGGCCGGCCGGCAGCGGGTCGTGGGTGCAGAAGCCCTCGGGCTCGCCGGAGGCGCCGGGGGTGCCGGTCGGCGCGGCGGGCTTCCCGGTGCCGCCCGGGGCGGCGGTGGGCGACGCCGGGGCCGGAGACGCGCCGGTCGGGGCGGCCGTCGCGGTGGCCGGGACGCCACCCGCACCCTGGTCCGACGAGTCGTCCGGTCCGCAGGCCGCGAGGCCGAACGCGGCGGTGGCGACCAGAGCGGTGGCGAGCAGTCTCCTGGAAACGGACATGGCGAAGGAACCCCCGTTGTAACGCATGATCAGATTGGCGGTGCGGCGGACAGACTAGCGCCTCGCCCCGACGCCGATCCCGGGGATCACCGCACCGCCCGCCGGGGCGCCCGGCGGCACGGCGCCCCGGCGGAGCGGGATCAACCGAGCTGCGCCAGGCCCTCGGTGGCGATCCGCTCGAAGACGGCGAGGTCGTTCTCGAAGATCGAGTCCGGGACCGGCCAGTGGATCACCAGCTCGGTGACGCCCAGCTCCCGGTACGTGCCGGCCCAGTCGACGAAGGCGTCCAGCGACTGCAGCGGCTTCTCCGCGGTCGAGCCCTGGAGCAGCATCTTCTCCAGCGTGGCCACGTCCCGGCCCTTCGCCTCGCAGGCCGCCGCCAGCTTCTCGATCTGCTTCGCGATCACCCCGGGCGCCTGCTCGACCGGCACGTCCGCCGGGCCCTTCGGGTCCCCGTACGTCACCCAGCCCTGCCCGTACTCGGCCGCCAGCTTCAGCCCGCGCGGGCCGGTCGCGGCGACGTAGAACGGCACCCGCGGCGTCTGCACGCAGCCGGGGATGTTCCGCGCCTCGACCGCCGAGTAGTAGGTGCCCTCACGCGTCGTGGCGTCGGTGCGCAGCAACTCGTCCAGCAGCGGGAGGAACTCGCCGAACCGGTCCGCCCGCTCCTTCGGCGACCACGCCTCCTGCCCCATCGCCGTCGCGTCGTAGCCCGTCCCGCCGGCCCCGATCCCCAGCGTGACCCGGCCGCCGGACACGTCGTCCAGCGTGATCAGGTCCTTCGCCAGCGTCACCGGGTGCCGGAAGTTCGGCGAGGTGACCAAGGTCCCGAGCCTGATCCGCTCGGTCGCGCACGCCGCCGCCGTCAGCGTCGGCACCGACCCGAACCACGGCTCGTCACGGAACGACCGCCACGACAGGTGGTCGTAGGTGTACGCGGCATGGAACCCGAGCTCCTCGGCCCGCCGCCAGATCTTCTGTCCCTCGGCCCACCGGTGGATGGGCAGGATAACGGTACTCAAGCGCATGCAGTGACGATACGCGCGGTATGCGGCGGGGCTCGGACCGCCCGCACATCGGCACTGGCGTGGCGGCTAGCGTGGCGCCATGGGCACGTTGAGCAGGCGGGAACTGGTCGCGCTGGTCGAGGAAGCGACGGTCGACACCTACGACGAGTACGAGGAGGTGTCGGGTCTGTTCGCCGCCGTCGAGGAGAACCTGGCGGTGCCGTTCAGCACTTCGGTGCTGGGCGTCGAGGTGACCGTGCGCGGCGTCGACCTCTCGCGGGACGGCAGGATCGTCGCCCTGTGCACCCGAGGTGGGTTCCGGCAGACGATCGGGCTGCTGGACCTCCCGTTGCCGGACCCGGCTCCGGACGGGGCGGAGTGGGTCGAGGCGTACCGCTACTACTGGGCGCAGTGAGCGTCGGACCTTCGAGATCGAGAGGGCCTGCATGGCTGTCGTGGTTCGGAACGAGGACGAGGCGTCGTTGCTGGATCTGATCGAGCGAAGCTCCGAACTGAAGGGCGAGCTCGTCGCCTTCGCCCAGAGCGCGCGCTTCGACCGGTGGCTGACGCCCCTCCTCCTGGAAGCCGCTGGGCCCCAGCGGCAGCTGGATGAAGGCGATGCGATCCGGATCACCGACCACTTCATCCTGCGACACCGCCTGCCGGACGGTTCGACCGTGGTGGACCGGTTCGTCGCCGGACGACGGGACTTGACCGAAGCCGACCGGGCGATGCTGCTCGGCTGGCGTGACCCGGTCGAGGGCATCTTCGAGGTCCGGCGCAAGGACGGGGGCGCCGTCGTCCTGCTGAACCTGGTCGACGACCTGGAGTACCGCACCTACTCGAACGTCGGGCGGGCGGCCTTTCGCAGCGTGTCCAAGGGTGGATTCCTCCACACCTGCCTGGTGCCCCTCCGCTCGGTCGACGGGGCATGGCTGATCTCAGGCGCGATGTCGCACTACCCCAGGTCCAGCGCCACCGAGATTGCCCGGGCCGCACTCCAACTGGCCACCAGCCAACCCGAACTGGTCTTCCGCAACCCCGAGAAGATCGAGCAGGGATGGGAGTCGATGCGGGAGGACCGAACCGCGTTCATCGAGTTCTGCGGCAGCGACGAACTGGTCCTTTCCCCTACCGAAGCCGAGGACCGGCTCAACGCCTACTACCGGTACCGGCAGGAGGCCGCAGTCGCCGAGCATCCCGACCGGGCCCGGGGCAGGCGGCTCCCCGGCCTGGCCTTCCCGGCCTTCGAACTGCCGCGAGGACTCGCCGAATCGGACACGGTCGGCGTCATCTACGACGAGGTCGACGGTCTCAACTTCTACGCCGACTACGGGATGCTGCGGGACCTCTTCGCCGATCCGGCCCTCGCGAGCCGCAGGCAGTACCAGGAGGTGCTGCGCGCGTACCTGCGCGAGGAGTCGATCGCGCCACTACCGATCCGCCGCTTGGCCGCCGCCTACCCGGAGACGGTCGACGCGGTGTTCCGGAAGCTGCTGCGGAAGCCAGGATTCACCTGGGGCGAGCACGGTGAGGAACTGCTGCGCCGGCGCAAGCCCTGGTACTACGCGCAGGAGCCCCGTCCCGGCGTCTCCGTGGTCGGCGAGCGCCTCAGCGAGCTCGCCGCCGGCACCGGACGGCAGAAGTTCACCACGGCACGGCGTGTGCCGCGTCAGCCCGACCATCCGTAACCGCGAACGCCCGCTTTCGCTGATCAGTAGCAACCCATGTGCGCATGACCTTCTCCGCCAGCTGAGTGATCGGCTGTGCTTTCGGCAGGTCTCCCCTGACCTCCTTGGGGGCGGCCAGCGGATTTTCGGTCTCTGGCGAGTCCCCGGTCGGGTGAAATCCTGGCGGGCGCGCCGGCTGTAAGAGACCATGAAGTACGGTTCGGTACGCCGTCGTGTGAGCTGTGGGAGGTGCCGCCGTGTCTTACGAGCCGAAGCTCGCTGCCGCGCTGTCCGGCGCCACCCTGCGCCAGCTGTCTCACTGGCGCAGGGCCACAGGCCCGCGTGGTGCCGTCCTCGTGCCCGAGATCTCAGGCTCCCGGCCGATCCTCTACTCATTCCGGGATGTCGTCGCGCTTCGCATCTGCGTGAGGCTTCGGGAGGAAGCGTCGCTCCAGAAGATCCGCCGTGCTCTGGGCACCTTGCGCGACGATCTCGACGAGCGCGAGCATCTGTCCAGCTACCGGCTCGTGGCGGGTGACGGCACGATCTATCTGGCAGATCCAGACCACGCCGTCGACCTCGTGCGCAAGCGGGGCAACGTGGTCATCCACGAGATGCTCGATGTGCTTCGGCCGTTCTATCGAAACGGCCGACAGATCCCGAACCTGCTGCGTCCCAGGAATCATCTGTCCGTTGATCCCCTGGTTCGGGGTGGTGAGCCGGTGATCGAAGGAACGCGGATTCCCGCTTCGGAGGTCGCGGCTCTTCTGAGGGACGGCATCCGACCCGAGTCGATCAGGGACTTCTACCCCGGCGTCACCCCCGAAGCAGCTCGTGATGCGGCCGACTTCACCGACTATGTCGACAGTTACTCGGACGAGGGCCCCCGGCAGGCCGCCTCTTGAGGATCCTGCTCGACGAGAATGTCCCCTTGCCATTGGCTCATATGGCTCGATTGCTACTGAAGCAACACGAGCTTCAGCACGTGGCAGAGATCGTCGGCTGGGCAGGCACCAAGGATGTCGACCTCTACGCGCGGGCCGCTTCGGCCGGCTTCCAGGTCGTGATCACCAACGACACCAAGCAGATGGCTCGCCCACTGGAGGTCGCCGCGATCGCCGAATCGGGGCTGCACCGGATTGAGTACCGCCACAATCACAAGCATGGTGGCCTCGTCGGTCTGGGTGCGGCTGTCGCGACCGTCTGCGCCGGCCTGCCACATGCGTTGACCGAACTCGAACGCGCAACGGGCCAACTTCTGATATCCCTCACCTCGATCGACCCGTCACATCAGAGCCGATTGCGGATAGTGGATCCCTCCACGGTTCCTCCGAAGCACTGGCCCACATCCGGGAGTGCCTGAGGAGCAGGGCTTCCCCCTGGACAAGCCGCTCGTCGAACAGGCGTGAGCGCAGTCTTGCCCGGTCAGACTGTGATGGGTGAACGAGGCTTGACCGAGGTGACCAGCGTTCCCAGCCGCAGCCGCTCGGTCGCCGTCGCGGCCGCGGTCAGGGTCGGCACCGACCCGAACCACGCCTCGTCCCGGAAGCTCCGCCAGGACAGGTGGTCGTACGTGTACGCAGCGTGGAAGCCGAGGTCCTCGGCCCGCCGCCAGATCTTCTGCCCCTCGCTCCACCGGTGGATGGGGAGGATCACCGTGCTCAGTCGCATGTGCTCGACCCTACGGTAGCCGTCAGCGGCCGGCGCCCCGTGACGTGACGACCTCCTTCCGCCCCGGAAGGAAGCCTCGTCGACGCGGGTTCAACGCAACAGCCAGCCCAGCAGGGTCGTCGCCGTGAACACCGTGCCCGACGCCAGACAGACCGCGCGCGGGGTCAGCCACCCGGGGCCTTCCGCGGGCCGGGACTGCGGAACCGGAGCCAGCAGCGCGTCCGCGAAGGCCTGGGCGGTCGGCGGTCGGTCCGCCGGCTCGACGGACATCGCGGTCCGCAGCAGCAGGGCGACGTTCGGTGGGAGCTCCGCTCCGGCCGGGAGCGCCGGCAGCGTCGAGGCGGCCGGCCAGTCGGTCATCAGGGCTGTGGCGCGCCCGCCCGGGCCGAACGGCTTCTGCCCGGTCAGCAGTTCGTAGGCCACCACGGCCAACGCGTACACGTCGGCCCTCCCGTCGAACCCGCCGGTCTGGAAGGCCTGTTCCGGTGCCATGTAGGCGGGCGTGCCCGTGGTCACCGTGAGCCCGGATGCGTCCGCCAGTTGCTTGGCGCTGCCCAGATCCGCCACCAGCACCGCGGCGGGCGCAGGGCCGGCGGCGAGCAGCAGGTTGGACGGCTTGACGTCGCGGTGCACCACGCCGGCCTCGTGCAGGACCTGGACCGCGTAGCCCGCCTCGGCGGCCAGTCGCAGCGCCTCCTGCGGGTCGCACTGCCCGACCCGGTCCGCCAGGGTGCCGCCGCGTACGTAGTCCATGACGAAGTAGGGGCGGTCCTCCTGCACCCCGACGTCGTGCACCCGGACCACCCGCGGGCTGGCGATCCGGCGCAGCAGCCTCGCCTCCGCCAGGAACCGCTCGCGCACATCCGCGTTGGCGGCCCAGTTCTCGGCCAGCACCTTCACCGCGACCTCGGTGTCGAGCTCCGGATCGTAGGCCTTCCAGACCGTCGCGAAGGAGCCGGCTCCGAGCCGCTCCACGAGGAGGTAACGGCCGAGCTTGCGCATGTGGCAGCATTCTGCCGGAGTCGGGGGGAGTGCGGAACTCCCGCCCGGCGGGCGGGCTGCAGGCGGGACGAAACGGGGGGATCCGGGTGTACGAGGACGGTGAGCTGGAGGGGCTCGTGACGGCCGCTCAGGCGGGTGACCCGGAGGCGCTGGAACACCTGCTGGCCAGGCTGCGACCGGTGGTCCTGCGCCGCTGCTCGCGCTTCCTGCCCCACCACGCCGACGCGGAGGAGGCCGCGCAGGACGCGCTGCTGTCCATCAGCACGCACCTGGGCCGGTACGGCGGCCACGGCTCCTTCCAGGGCTGGGTGACGGTGATCGCCTCGAACGCCGCCCGGTCCACCTACCGCTCGATGCGCCGGCGCGCCGAGGACAGTCACGCCGACCTCCCCGAGTCCGTCGACCCGCGCACCACCAGCGTCATCGCCGGGACCCGGCTCGACGTGATGGAGGCGCTGACCGCGCTGGAGGAGCAGCACCCCGCCCTGGTCGAGGCGTTCGTGCTGCGCGACCTGGGCGACCTGACCTACGTCCAGGTGGCCGAGGAGCTGGACGCCCCGTTGAGCACGGTGAAGGACCGTATCGACCGGGCCCGCCACTTCATGCGCGCGCGTCTGGTCACCGGCCCGTGAACGACGGTCCCACGGCGGGCGGCGGCCGCACCGTCGTCCGGCGCCGGTCCGCCGTCGCCGCCGTGGTGGCAGCCGCCGCGCTCGGGCTGGCGGCCGGCCGGTTCGTGCTGCCACCGCCCCCCGGCGCCACCGCGCACCCGGCCGCACGGTCGAGTGCCGCGGCCGGCGGGGCGTCCCAGGGCGCGTCCGCTCCCGCGACGCCCGGCGGGTCCGTCCCGACGCCCGGGTCCCCGGCCTCCGGCTCCGCCTCGCCGACCGGTGTGACCGGTGCGACCGGGCCGGTGACGACCGCGAACCTCCTGGACCCGGCGGCGTTCGACCCGGACGTCGGCAGCGGGCGGATCCACGTCAGCGACCGGTACGGCGACGGGGCCTACGCCAACGCGGCCTGCTCCGGCGAGAAGACCCTCACCCAGACCCTGGGTGGGCCCGGTGCCCACTTCCGCGGGCTGATGACCACCCCCCGCACCAACCCGGACGACACCACGCTGGCCGCCACCGGCCACGCCGACCAGGTCGCCCGCGAGGTCGCCGCCGACGCCCGGACCCCTTCCCTGGCGCAGAACTTCACCGACCGCCTGCTGCTGGAGGAGGTGCCCTGCCAGGAGGAGGTGCCGGGGCACTGGGTCTACGGAAAGACCACGACGGTGCGGCTCGCTCCGGACGTCGTCGGGAACTGGATGGGCTCCTACCGGGGGGACCTCAACACCACCGGCACGGCGCCCGAGGGCACGGAGCCCTGCGGCGGCATCGCCGTGCTGCGCAGCGGCACCCACTACGGGGTGCTGGAGGTCGACGCCTGCCTGGGCACGGCCGCGATGGACCGCGTCGTCAGGGCCGCTCTGTCACAGCTGTGAAACAGCGGGCCGGGGCTCCGGCTTTCCTTCCCCCGGCGGCATCTCCCCGGTTGTACGAGGACGCAGCGGGCGTCCCGACCAGCAGGGGGACCAGATGACCGAGAACCAGACCGTCCAGCAGAAGTCCGTTCGCCGCAACCGGGTCGCCGCCGCGGCCTGCGCCGCCGCCGCCCTGATCACGGTCGGCGTCGTCGGCGCCCAGTCGGCCGCCGCCGACGGGGCCGCGCACAACGCCGGCCGCCCGGCGGCGGTCACCGCGCCCGGCCTCGGCTCCGCCGACCTCGTCCAGAGCGAGGACTTCCGGCAGGGCCTGAACCCGGTCGGCGCGACCATTGCCCTGACCGGACGCCAGGGGCTGTCCGCGTGCTCCGGCGAGGAGACGATGCGCGACCTGACCAAGGACAAGGCCACCGCGTACGCGTCCGTGACCTGGACCTTCGACACCGAGGGCCTGCTGACCGAGTCGGCCGCGAGCGCCCCCACCGGGACCACGGCCGACACCTGGGAGAAGCAGCTCGTCGCGCTCGTCCAGGACTGTCAGGACGAGCCCGCCGGCCACTGGTACTACGGCGCGGCCCACACCCTGACCGCCACCGGCGGCACCGCCCGCTGGTACCCGGCCTACAACGGCGACGGCACCGCCACCGGCGGGGTCGCGGTCCTGCGCAGCGGCACCCGGGTCGGCATCGTCGAGCTCACCGGCCGGCCCACCGAAGCCCCGGGCCAGGTCGAAGGCGTCGTCACCGCAGCGCTGAACCGCCTCCACTCCTGAACGACGGCCCCGCTCCGCCCGCGCCGGCCGGGCGGAGCGGACCCCGCCGCAGCGGGCGGCCCCCGTCCCCGCCCCGGAACAACTCACCTGCCCGGCACGAGGCCTCGTGGTTGACTGCGCGCCATGCAGACAACGATCAAGTCCCCGTGGGGAGTCACCGGCTACGGTGCGGCCAGTGTGCAGGCGGCGCCGGACCTCGCCCGGGTCCGGCTCGGCGTGGAGCGGACCGAGCCGTCGCCGCAGGAGGCCTTCGCGGCCGCCAGGACGGCGATAGCCGGCCTGCGCGAGGCGATGCGGGCCCACGGCGTGCAGGACGCGCAGGTGTCGGCGTCGCGGCTGGACCTGCAGACCGCGTGGAGCGGCTACGGCGCGGACCGGACGTTCACCGGCTACCGCTGCCACGCCGCGTTCGCCATCGAGTACCACGACCTGGACTCCCTCGAACCGTTCCTGATCGCGGCGGTGGACGCCGGGGCGAACGAGCTGGACGGCGTCGACTTCGACGTGCGGAACAAGCCGGAGCTGCGGGCGAGGGCCCGCGAGAGCGCCGTACGGGCGGCCAGGTCCAAGGCCGAGCTGTACGCGGCGGCGGCGGGCGTGAAGCTGGGCGCCGTGGTCCACATCGAGGACGTCGATCCCGAGAGCATCGGTTCGGGACGCTACCGGGGCCACGGCTCCGCGGACAGCGTCTCGGAGGCGGACCTCGCGCCGGGCGCCGTGGTGGTCTCGGCCGCGGTGATGCTGGGGTTCGCGATCGCGGCCCCGTAGCGCCGGGCGTCCGGTCCGCTCCGGCGGTGCGAACTCTTCTGCCGGGGACGTGTGGTGACGCTCTCACAGCAACGCCGGCCCAGGGTCGCCGGGCTCGGGGCCGGAGGCGTCCGCGCTGGTCCGGGGCGGTGCTCGGTCGCATGCCGACGGCCCTGTGGGGGCCGCCCCGGCGGCCCCCCTGCGCGCTCAACCGGGTATTCCCTTGCGGAGGTGTCGGCCCGACCTGATAGAACTCCCGTCGGACTCTCGTTCGAGAGACCATCGGATCATCAAATTGGGGGGAGCGCGGATGTCCCATCCGACGCCACACGCCCGGCCGCAGCGCGCGAATCCGCTGTCGCGCGCGGCCACCCTGGCCATAGCCACCGCGGCCGTGGTCACCTACGCCGGCCTGCCGGCCGCCCACGCCGACGCGCCGACCACGCAGCGCGTCGGCAGCGTGCCGACCGCGATCCCGGCCGACGCGACCAAGACCGCCGCCCCGGCCGACGACACCCCGGTGCAGCTGAGCGTGCACCTGAAGTCGCGCGACGAGGCCGGCGCCAACGCGCTGGCCGCCGCGGTCAGCGACAAGACGTCGCCGCAGTACCACCGCTTCCTGAAGACCGGTGAGTTCGCGAAGCGCTTCGGCGCCGACCCGGCCACCGTCGCCAAGGTCAAGCAGGCCCTCACCGCGCAGGGGCTGAAGCCCGGCGAGCTCGACGCCGACGGCCTGACCATCCCGGTCTCCACCACCGTCGCCCAGGCCAAGAAGTCCTTCGACGTGGACCTGGCCGGCTACACGACGCCCGACGGCCGGACCGGCTTCCTGAACACCGCCGCCCCCGCGGTGCGTTCCGACGTGGCCGGCGCGATCACCGGCGTCGTCGGCCTGAACACCCTGGCCCAGGCGCACAGCAGCCACGTGGTCGGGGCCACCGGCCAGGCCGGCACCGGCCTCGCGCACCCGGCCGCGACCGCCGCCGCCGGTGCCTACCCGGCGATGTGCGCCGGCGCCGCCTCGGCGTTCCCCGGCAAGTCGGACAGCAAGGACTACTTCAGCCCCTCCGCGCTCGCCTCGGCCTACGGCCTGAACGGCATGACCGACGGCGGCTTCGGCACGACCGTCGCCGTCTTCGCCCTGGAGGACTACTCGGACGCCGGTCTGAGCACCTTCCAGTCCTGCTTCGGCACCAACGCCTCGGTGCAGCGGGTCCGGGTCAACAGCGGTTACCAGGCTCCGCCGACCAACAACGGCGTCGGCGTCGAGACCGCCCTGGACCTCGACACCGTCATCGGTCTCGCGCCCCGCGCGAACGTGCTGGTCTACCAGGGCCCGGACGCCTCGCGCGCCACCCAGGCGGACATCCAGAACACCTACCGCCAGATCGTCTCGGACAACCGCGCCCAGGTGGTCACCACCAGCTGGGGCGTCTGCGACCAGGTCATGGCGACCAGCGACCTCACGGCCGAGCGGGACATCTTCCTGCAGGCCGCGCTGCAGGGCCAGACCGTGGTGGCGGCTTCCGGTGACGACGGCTCCAGCGGCTGCAACTACCTGAAGAACATGGGCGCTCCGGCGAACATCACCAACCTGCTGAGCACCTCCGACCCGGCGAGCCAGCCGCTCGTCACCGGTGTCGGCGGCACCACGCTGAGCAGCAACGGCGGCGTCGTCTCCGAGTCGGTGTGGAACCGCAACGGCGGTGCGAGCGGCGGCGGCGTCTCCCGCTGGTCGCTCAACGGCACCTCCTACCAGGCCGGTTTCTACGGCCCGGGCTACACCAATCAGTGCCAGGGCGCGGCCGGTACGACCTGCCGTCAGGTCCCCGACGTGGCGGCCAACGCCGACCCGTCGACCGGCTACGTGGTCGCCACCGGCGCCGGCTCCTGGATGATCGTCGGCGGCACCAGCGGCGCCGCTCCGCTCTGGGCCGCCATGACGGCGCACCAGAACAACCCGGGCTGCTCCGGCCGCGTGGGCTTCGTCGCCCCGGCGTTCTACTGGGCCGCCAAGCACGGTCTCGGCGCGCTGCGCGACGTCACCTCCGGCAACAACGACATCGGCATCCAGGGCGGCCTGTACTGGGCCGGGTCGGGCTACGACATGGCCACCGGCCTGGGCACCCCGAACGCCGAGAACGTCATGAAGCTGGTCTGCAACCCGGACGCCGGCATGGACCGGACGATCGAGGCCGTGGAGAACGGCCAGCTGCACGAGGTCTACACCGACACCACCGGCTGGCACGACGGCACCGTCCCGGGCGTCACCGGCGTCTCGGCGCTGAGCTTCGTCTACAACGCCAACGGCAACCGGGTGATCGAGGCCATCGAGAACGGTGAGCTGCACGAGATCTACACCGACGCCACCGGCTGGCACGACGGCGTGATCCCGGGCCTGTCCGGCATCACCGCGCTGAGCTTCAGCTACAGCCCCTCGGGCGCCCGCGTCATCGAGGCCATCAAGGGCGGCGAGCTGCACGAGATCTACAGCGCCGCCGACGGCTGGCACGACGGCGTGATCCCGGGCCTGTCCGGCATCACCGCCATGAGCTTCAGCTACAACGCCGCGGGCGACCGCGTCATCGAGGCCATCAAGGGCGGCGAGCTGCACGAGATCTACAGCGCCGCCGACGGCTGGCACGACGGCGTGATCCCGGGCCTGTCCGGCATCACCGCGCTGAGCTTCAACTACAACGCCGCGGGTGTCCGCGTGATCTCGGCCGTCAAGAACAACCAGCTGCACGAGGTCTACAGCGCCTCCGACGGCTGGCACGACGGCGTGATCCCCGGCATCGGCGGCAACATCACCGCGCTGTCGGGCAAGATCAACCCGCACAACGACCGCGTGATCGAGGCCATCGTCGACGGCCAGCTGCACGAGGTGCACAGCGCCGACGGCTACTGGTTCGAGGGCGCGCTGCCCGTGCCGAGCTCCAACACGACGGCCCTGTCGCTGGCGCTCCACTAAGGACGCCGCGGGAACCCGTGAAGGGGGCCTCCCGGCAGCTCGCACCGCGGGCTGCCGGGAGGCCCCCGGCGTTTTCACGGCACCACGGGGCCGGGGCCGCTACGGGTGCGGGCGGGTGCGCTGGGCCGGGAGGGCGGGGGCCTCGGTGCGGCGGGCGAGGTCCGCGAGGGTGTGGAAGAGGACGTCACCGAGCAGGACCGGCTCGCGCGACCCGTCGGTCGGGTCCGGGCCGGCGGAGTCGGGGCGGACGGTCGGGAGCGGCTGGTCACGGAGCTGGCGTGTGGGCATGGCTCTTCCTGCCGACGGGGTGGCCGTGGGCAGTACCTGCCCGCCGGACGGGCCGGAACACCCCGGGCGGGGGCCCATCGGCCGGAAACGGCGTACGAAGGGCCGGATCGGGCCGCGCAGGGCCCGGGAACGGCGGGGATCGGCCCCGGAGCGCCCGGGGAGCGCCCGGGGAGCGCCCGCGGAGCCGGCCCCACGGCGGCCACGACCGCGCCGGTGACCGGGCGGCGCCGATGGGCGAAGATGGACCGGTGACCGAACCCCGTACCGCTCCCCGCCTCGTCGCCACCGATCTGGACGGCACCCTGCTCTGCTCCGGCGGCACCGTCACCGACCGCACGGCCGCGGCGCTGGCGGCGGCCGAGGCGGCCGGGGTGCAGGTGGTGTTCGTGACCGGGCGGCCGCCGCGCTGGATGCAGCAGGTGAGCCCGCACATCGGCGGTCACGGGGTGGCGATCTGCTCGAACGGCGGCGCGGTGGTGGACGTGCGGCGCGGCGAGCTGCTGGAGTCCTTCCCGCTGCCGGCGGAGACCACGCTGGCGGTGGTCGAGGTGCTGCGGGCCAAGCTGCCCGGCACCGCGTTCGCCTTCGAGTACCCGGGCGGCTGGGCCCGCGAGGACGGGTACGCGGTGCCGATGTGGGGCGACGAACTGGAGCACGCGGTCGGCTCGGCGGAGGAGCTGCTGCGCGCCGGCGGGCCGGTCCGGGGCCTGTTCAAGCTGCTGGCCAAGCACCCGGAGCTGGACCCGGACACCTTCCTCGCCGAGGCCCGCTCGGCGGCCGGGCACCTGGCCGAGATCACCCGCTCGGCGCCGATCGCGCTGCTGGAGATCAGCGCGCCCGGCGTCACCAAGGCCAGCACGCTGGCCCGCTGGTGCGCCGGGCACGGGATCGACCGCAGCGAGGTGGTGGCCTTCGGCGACATGCCGAACGACCTGGAGATGCTGGCCTGGGCCGGCACCGCGTACGCCGTCGCCAACGCGCACCCGCAGGTGCTGGCGGCGGTGCCGCTGCACACGGTGAGCAACGAGCAGGACGGCGTCGCGGCGGTGCTGGAGGGGCTGCTCGGCCTCGACCGGCCGAGCAGCCCCCGCTGCTGATCCCCCTTAGCCGAAGCGCCCGTTGACGTAGTCCGAGGTCCGCTGGTCGCGCGGGCTACCGAAGATCTGCTCGGTCGGCCCGGCCTCGACGATCCGGCCCGGGGTGTCGTGGGTGGCCAGGAAGAACGCGCAGGTCTGCGAGACCCGCTGGGCCTGCTGCATGTTGTGGGTGACGATCACGATGGTGAGCCGCCCCTGCAGCTCGGCGATGGTCTCCTCGACCCGGCGGGTGGAGGTCGGGTCCAGCGCGGAGCACGGCTCGTCCATCAGCAGGATGTCCGGCGAGACGGCCAACGACCGTGCGATGCAAAGGCGTTGCTGCTGCCCGCCGGAGAGCGCGCCGCCCGGGGTGTGCAGCCGGGTGGCCACCTCGTCCCAGAGGCCGGCGCGCCGCAGGCTGGTCTCCACCAGGTGCCGGCGCTCCTCCTTGGACACCTTGATCCCGGCCAGCTTGAGCCCGCTGGAGACGTTGTCCTGGATGGACATCGCCGGGAAGGGGTTGGGCCGCTGGAACACCATGCCGATCCGGCGCCGCACCTCGGCGGGCCGGCGTCCGGGCCGGTAGACGTCGTCCCCGTCGAGCAGCACCTCGCCGGAGAGGGCGGCGCCGCGCACCATCTCGTGCATCCGGTTGAGGATCCGCAGGTAGGTGGACTTGCCGCAGCCTGACGGGCCGATCAGCGCGGTGACCCCGCCGGCTGGCATCGCCAGCGAGACCCGCTCCAGCACCTTGCGGCTGCCGAACCAGGCGGACACGTCGCGGGTCTCCAGCCCGGCCAGCGGTTCGCCGCCGGGGTGCCGCGGGTCGGCGTACGGGGCGGCGGGGACCGGGGGGAGGGTGAGGGTGTCGGCCACCGGGTCGGTCGCGGGGGCGTCGGCCAGTGGCACGTCGGTCAGTGGTGCGTCGGTCATCGGTACGGTCCTCCGGGCGCGCGTCAGTAGAGGTTGGGCAGCAGGGCGGCGGCGTTCTCGTAGACCGCCCAGAGCAGTGCGCCGACCACCGGCGCGAGGCTCAGGTACGCGGCCGAGCGCCGCCAGTACCGGGCCAGCACCAGCGCGCCGAACACCGCGCCGAGCAGACCGAGCGACCACAGCTGCAGCGTGGCCAGCGCGCCCTTGTCCGCGGCCAGCGCCTTGTCGTACGGGACGGTCGCGGGCCGGCCGCCGGGGTTCTGCGCGGGGGCGCCCTCCAGCCGGGCGCCGATCAGCACGGTCGAGCCGGGGACCCAGTCGGAGTCGCCGGTGACCAGGACGAGGCGGTCGCGGGCCGGGTCGCCGATCGGGTGGTCGCCGTCGCCGTACGTGGTGACGGTGTAGGTGAACTTGCCCTGCCCGGTGGTGGCTTCGATCTTGTCGCCGACCCGCAGCCCGGACAGCTCGGCGAAGGGCGCGCCGAAGGTGGCGCCCCGGCCGAAGACCACCGAGACGCCGCTCTGGCCGGGCAGCGCGGTGTCCCGGCGGTGGCCGGGGCCGCGCATCAGGTCCCGGCCGGTGGTGCCCTCGACCACGACCGCCTGGTGCAGGCCGATCGCCGGGATGTCCAGCAGCGCCACCGGGTCGCCGTCGGCGGCCGGGCCGGTCGGGGCGACGGCCCGGGCCAGCTGGTCGCGGAAGGTCTTGTACGCGGTGGACTGGTAGTGCTTCTCCTGGAGGTGCGAGAGCGTGAAGAGGTAGCCGACGAAGCCCAGCACCAGGACGGCCGCCAGGCAGGCCGCCCAGGCGCCCTGGAGGAACCGCCGCCGTGCGGGCGGCGCGGCGGGCCGGTCGGGGGCGGCCCCGCCGGCGGCCGGCCGCGGCGCACCGGCCGGGGCCGGCCGCGCGGCGGGCTTCTCCAGCACCGGCGCGGTCACGAGGTGCCGTCCGAGCCGTTGCGGCGGCGCAGCAGGCGGCGGCCGAGCAGCGGCGGGACGAGGACCACGGCGAGCAGTTCCACCGCGGTGAGGGTGGACAGCGTCCAGTCCTCGGGCTTGCCGCTGACCTCGACCACGTCGGCCGCCACCTGGCTCGCACCGCCGCGGCCGCGGGCGACGACCTGGCCGGTCTGCGGGTCGATCACGTCGCCGGTGCCGTCGTCGGCGCCGGGTCCGTTCGGGTCGCCGGCGGCCGCACCGCCGGGCGCGTTCGGGTCGCCGCCCGCCGCGCCGCCGGCACCGCCGGCGCCACCGCCCGTACCGGCGCCGCCCGCACCGCCCGTCCCGCTGCCGTCGGCGCCGCCGCCCCCGGACCCGCCGGTGCCACCGGTGCCGCCGGTACCGCCCGCTCCACCGGCCGCGCCGCCCGAGCCGCCGGTGCCGCCGGTGCCGCCGGCGGAACCGGTCGACACCGCCTTGCCGCCCTGCACCACGCAGTTGAGCGGCGCGCCCTGCTTGTCGCACTCGCTCGGCATCGGGGCGTTCTTGAGGACGGTCAGCTCACCGGCGGAGTTGAAGGTCGGGTTGGCGCAGTTGGCGAGGGTGTCCGGGTTCACCGGGCCGGCGTTGCCGGGGATGGACTTGGTCTGCAGCAGACCACCGCGGACCAGGCCGCGCGGGATCGGCGAGTACCCGAGGTCGTCGGCCTTGCCCTGGCCCTCGCACAGCACGTAGGAGAGGAAGCGGCTGAGCGCGGAGCCCTTGTCGTTGTTGAACCGCGGCGGCGGGGGAAGCGCCGCCCCGGCGCGCGGCACGATCAGGTAGCTGTAGCTGGAGATCGGGTAGGCGCGCGGGTCGTTCATGGTGTAGACGCCGTCGAGGTTCTGCTGCAGGTAGTTCGGGTCGTTCGGCGGGGTGCTGTCGTCCACGCCGCGGATCCTGGCGGCGGTGAGCGCGACGGCGACGTTGGAGGCGGTCGGCAGCGCGTAGTAGCCCGCCGCGTTGAGCACCTTGACGACCGGCCAGTTGCTGCGCTTGGCGAAGGCGTACTCGTCGTAGCCGATGGTGCCCTGGTTGCCAGGGGACTTGATGTAGCCGGCCACCACGTCGGAGCCGTTCTGGGCGGTCATCCGGCCGGACTTCGGGAAGAACTCGGTGTAGTCGCCGCAGCTCACGCCGTTGACGGACGTGCAGTAGGCGTCCCACTGGTCCTTGTGGGTGTGCTCCATCCAGCGGGTGAACTGCGCGGTGGCGCCGGAGCCGTCGGAGCGGATCACCGGGGTGATCGGCAGGTTGGGCAGGGCCTTGCCGTAGTCGGCGGTGATCTTCGGGTCGTTCCAGTTGGTGATCTTGTTGGTGAAGACGTCCACGATGGTCTGCGGGGAGAGCCGCAGGTCGGTGACCCGCTTGCCGCCGACGACCAGGTTGTACATGAAGGTGGTGCCGCCCGCGGTGATCGGGACGTAGGAGAAGCCGTAGGTCGGGTTCTCCTTGCCGCCGCCGCCGGCGGCCTGACCGCCCTGGCCGAGGCCGGTGTCCTGCCCGGAGCGGAAGGGCACGTCGGAGGCGGTGAAGTCGTCCTGCCCGATGGCCCACTGGGTGCGGCCGGCCGCCGAGCCGACCGGGTTGAAGTTGATCTGGATGCCCTGCGGCGACACGTCCTGGCGCCACTGGTCGATGGCGGGGCCGGCCCAGCTGGAGCCGTCCGCGCTCAGCGAGACGGAGGCCGCGTGGGCCGGGGTCTGCCCGAGCAGCAGGGAGGCCGTGGCGAGCGACAGGGACATCGCCCCCGCGAGCAGCCGGGCCATGGAGCGCCTTGCGGCCTCCCGGAACATGTGAACTCCTCTGGGACGGACGGTGGTTGGACGGGACATCACGGCTGCCCCTGCGGCCGGAGGGGGTACGGGCGGGCGGCCGCCTCCAGGCGGCGGGCCTCCCGGTCGATCCGGCGCCGCTGCGCCCGGGTCAGCTGTCCGGGCCGGCGGCCGCCGATCACGCGCGCGGTGACGAAGAGGACGAGCACCACGCCCATCAGGGTCAGGCCGGCCGCGAAGCCGCGCGCGATCATCCCGTCGTACGGCTGCTTGACGTAGTTCCAGATGTACAGCGGCAGCGAGACCTGGTGCCCCTCGAACGGGTTGCCGTTGAACTGCGAGGTGAAGCCGGAGGTGAGCAGCACCGGCGAGGTCTCGCCGACGCCGCGCGCCATGCCGAGCACCACCGCGGTCACCAGCCCGGGCCGGGCGGTCGGCAGCACCACGTTCCACACCGTGCGCCACTGGCTGCCGCCGAGCGCGTACGAGGCCTCGCGCAGGGTGCCGGGCACCAGGCGGATGACCACCTCGGCGGCCCGGGTGACGATCGGCATCATCATCACGGTGAGCGCGAGCGAGGCCGCGAAGCCGCTCTTCTCGAAGCCGAAGGTGATGATCACGACGCCGAGGATGAACAGGCCGGCCACGATGGACGGCAGCGCCGTCATCGCCTCGACCAGGGTGCGCACCGGCCGGGCCGCCCGGCCGCCGACCTCGGACATGAAGACGGCCGCCGCGATGCCCAGCGGGACGGCGAACAGCGTGGCCAGGCCGAGCTGTTCGAGGGAGCCGACGATGGCGTTGAGCGCGCCGCCCGAGGTCAGCCGGTCGAGCGGGCCGGTGTGCTCCATGGACTCGGTGAAGAAGTTGAGGTGCTGGGCGGCCTCCCAGCCCCGGCCGGCGACGTAGCCGATCTGGTCGGCGATCAGCGCGACCACCAGCAGCCCGGAGCTCCAGGCGACCACGGCGACCAGCCGGTCCCGCACCATCATCGGGTTCCACTGGATCCGGCCGAGGACGGAGTAGCCGGCCAGGAAGAACAGGTACCAGCAGATCAGGAAGCCGAAGGCGCCGCTGAACGGCAGCACCCGCTCGTACAGCACCCAGTCCAGCGCCAGCGAGCCGGCCGCCGCGCCCGCCACGGTGAGGACGTCGTCGCGGGTGACGCCGCCGATCCGGAGCTTCTTCTCGGGGCGCGGGGCGCCGGTCGCGTCGGTCGCGTCGGTCGCGGCGGGCTCCGCGGACGCGGGGGCCCCGGCGGGCCCGGACGGCGCGACCGGCGGCAGGTCGAGCGTGGTCATCGGAAGGTCCCTTCACGGTTCGGGCGGCGGGCTGCCCGGCAGGCGTGCCGGCGTTGCGTCGTGGTCAGTCCGCCGTCGCGGCGCCGGAGCGCGAACGGTTGATGACGATCCCGGCCAGCACGTTGACCAGCAGGGTGAGCGCGAACAGCACCAGACCGGCGGCCATCAGCGCGGAGAGCGACAGCGAGTCCGACTCGCCGAAGCGCAGCGCGATCAGCGCGGAGATCGAGTTGGCGCCGTTCTCCAGGATGTGCGTGATGGCCTCGAAGTTCGGCGAGATGATCAGCGCGACGGCGATGGTCTCGCCCATCGCCCGCCCGAAGCCCAGCATCACGGCGCCGATCACGCCGCCCTTGCCGAACGGCAGGACGACCGCGCGGACCATCCCCCAGCGGGTGGAGCCCAGCGCGTACGCGCCCTCCCGCTCGCCCTGCGGGGCCTGGGAGAAGACCTCCCGACTGAGCGAGGTGATGATCGGGATGATCATCAGGGAGACCACCACGCCGGCGATGAACGTCGAGGAGGTGTACGAGGTGTTGATGTCGCCGATCCGCACCTTGAGGAAGGGGATGGTGTCGCCCAGGTGGTTGGCCGTCCAGCGGACGAAGCCGATGATCCGCGGCTGAAGGAAGAACAGGCCCCACAGGCCGTAGACGATGCTGGGGATGGCCGCCATCAGGTCGATGAGCGAGACCAGCGCGGCGCGCAACCGCACCGGGGCGTACTCGGAGATGAAGATCGCGGTGCCGATCGCCACCGGGACGGCGATGAACAGCGCGATCACCGCGATCAGCAGGCCGTTGGGCAGGACGGCGGCGATGCCGAAGTTGTGCGCGGCGGTCTGCCACTTCTGCTCGGTCAGGAAGGACCAGCCGACCGTGCGCAGCGCGTCGGTGCCGCGCAGGATCAGGAAGAAGGCGATCAGTCCCATGATCGCGAAGACCGAGAAGCCGGCCAGCCGCAGCACGCCGCGGAACACCCGGTCGCCCGGGGTCGCGGGGGCGGTGATGGCGCGCGGCACGTCCTGGTCGGGCCCGTGGTCGGGTTGGCGCGGCACCCCGGCGTACGGTGCCGCGGGCTCAGCGGCGGATGTCATGGTGTGCTCTCCGTGCTCGGGAACGGGCGTGCTCGGTGAGGGTCCGGGGCGCAGCCTCGGCGGGCGGGAAGCGCTCGGCGGGCGGGAAGCGCTCGGCGGGGCCGTGACGGCGGCCCCGCCGAGCGCGGGCTTCCTACCTGCGGCGCAGCCGCGACCACTGGGCGCGGGCGCCGGCCAGCACCTTCGCGCCGGCCGGGGTGCCGCCGAGGAACAGCGCGGCCGGTCCGCCGACCAGCAGCACCAGGCCGGCGATCAGCGCGACGGGCAGCAGCAGCCGGGCAGTGCCGGGCCGGTCGGGCACCGGGGTGCCGACCGGGGCCGCGGCGAGCGGGCTCCCGGACGGGGCGCCGGAGGGGGCCGCGGTGGCGCCGGGCTTGGCGGCGGCCGCTTGGGGGCCGGGTGCCGCGGCGCCGGCCGCGACCGTCCCGGTGGAGCCGGTCGAGCTGCCGGAACCGCCGGAACCGGTGCCGGACAGGCCGTCGGAGGAGCCTGCGCCGCTGCCGCCGGAGTTGCCGTCCGCGGTGGCGGCGGCGTTGCCCGCGCTGCTCCCCGGGCTCGTCCCGCCCTCGGTGCCGCCGGTGGTGGCGCCCGCCGTACCGCCGGCCGTGCCGCCGTTGCCGCTCTGCGGAGTGCCCGGGTCGGTGCCCGGGGTGGTCGGCGCGGTCTGGTTGCCGGGCAGTTTGCCGTCCTGCGCCTCCACGTGCTGCACGGCGTCCTGGGCCTGCTGCCGCTGGGCGCCGGTCAGGGCGAGGTAGCCCGGGGCGAGCCGGCCCGGCGAGATGCCGTAGGTCTGCCCGTCGGTGGTCACCGTCCTGAGGAAGCGCGCGATCGCGGCGGCCTTCGGGGCGGCGGCCCCGCCGGTGGGCACCATCGCGTACTGCACGTAGCTCAGCGGGTAGGCCCGCTGGTCGCGCGAGAAGGCGGTGTCGGGCGTGCCGTAGGGCAGCTGCTGCACCCCGGTGGTCGCGTCGGTGGGCATGTCGGCGACGGCGGCCTGGAAGCCGGCCGTGCCGGGCGACACGTAGGAGCCCGCCGGGTTGAGCAGCGCGGCCTCGGGCAGCGAGAACGCCTTGGCCTGGGCGGTGTCCATGACGGCGAGCATCGCGCGCTGGCCGACGGCCTGCGCGGCGCAGGGCTTGTGACCGTTGGTGACGGGGTCGATGTTCGGGTCCTGGCAGTTCGGCTGGCTCTGCATCAGGTTGCGGGCCACCCGCCCGAGGCCGTCCAGGGACGGGTTCCACTCGTACTGCTTCCAGTGCCGGAGGTCCGCGGTGGTGCTGTCCTTGTCGAGCCCGGTGAAGTCCTGGGTCTGGAAGGCCTCCGCGGGGTAACCGGCGAACTTGGGCTTCAGGTAGAAGCTGTCGACGCGCATGCCCCACGGGTCCGGCTCGCCGTCGAGGAAGCGGGCCGCGTCCGGGTCGGCGGCCACCCACGAGGTCAGCAGGTAGGTGAAGTCGGTGGTGCCGCCCGGGACGCCGGGGTAGATCGTCAGGACCGCGCCGCAACTGGTCGGCCAGTGGATCCCGTTGGCCGCGTTCTCTGGGTTCAGCTGCTTGAACTCGGGGTCGGTGAACAGGCAGATCGGGTTGCCGGCCACGGAGGGGATCGACGCGCCCGGCGACGCGTAGGACTGGGTCAGCAGTTTGGCCAGCAGCCGGGCGTTCAGCTTCATGTCCCGGATCTGCCGGCCGGTCGTCGGATCGTCGATCAGGTACGCCACCGAGATGCCGGTCGTGGCGAGCGGCGCGTAGACGTACGGGCGCGGGGGCGGTGACGGGTCCGCCCGCGCGGTCAGCGCCACGTCCGTGGTGCTGCTGCCCGCCAGGAACGCGGCGCGGGCCTGCGGCTCGCCGCCGGCCGGGACATAGCCCACGGTCATCGGCGAGTCGCCCAGGCACAGGCCGGCCCGCCACTGCTGCATGGCCCGGTTGGCCATCTCCAGCCCGGCGGCGCCGAAGGCCTGGTCGCTCGCGGCGCAGGAGTCCGGCGTGGGGGCGAAGCCGAGCGGGACCACCGTCCGGTGCTTCCAGGCGCACTGCTCGCTGGTCCGGTTGCCGGTCTTCCAGTTCTGGAAGGCGGGACCGGGCTTCATGATCCCGTCGGCGGCGGTGTAACCGTCCGGATCGTCGTCCAGGTCGTGGAACTCGCAGTCGGCCCCGCCGTCCTGGACCTGGAAGAGGTCCAGCGGGTCACCGCCGTAGTTGGGCTCGACCACCAGCGAGCAGGGGTGGGTCGAGTCGCAGCCGAGCGTGGCGCTCTCCTTGGCGCTCCACACCTCGATCGAGGCGGTGCCCGAGCCGTCCGGGCCGGTCGCGGCGATCACCTGGTTGGAGGGCCACTCCGGCGTCTCCATGCGGGTGGGGCGGGGCGGCTGTTCGAAGCCCTTCGACCCGTCGCCGCCGTAGAGCGTGCTGCCGTAGCAGTCCGTCACCGCCGGGTCGGTCCCGCGGCACTGGTAGATCCGGACCGCGTAGAGGATGCTGTTCGACTCCTTCACCGCCACCGGGACGGGAGTCTTGGCGTACAGCGAGACGGTCGGGGTGAAGCCGGTCCAGGAGACCTGGAGGACCTGGTTGGTGAGGTTCGCCGTCTGGGAGACGGTCACGCTGCCCTCGGGACCGTACTGCTTGGTGGCCGGGATCCAGACCTTCGGACCCTTCACCGTCACGGCCGAATCGGCGTGCGCCGGCGGCGCCGCGCCCAGCCCGATCGGGACGACGGCGAGCGCCGCCACCACGGCCTTGACGAGCGCCAGGGCCGGTAGTCGGCGACGCCACCGCCCGCTGCCTCTCGGGTCGGGTACGCGGTTTCTCATGGCGGGGCCTCCGGGAGGTGCGGGGCCGCCGAGGGAGGCGGCACGCGGGCGTCGAGCGCGCTGGGGACGGACGGTTCCGTGCGTACTATTCGGCCAGCCGGACATGGCGGGATCCGGTCGGCCAGGTGTACGAGACCACAACGCGGCGACTCCGCACCGGAGTTGGGAACTCCGCAAGCGGCGGGCCCGCGCCGAGGCACGGGCCCGCCGGTCTGCGGTCAGGTGCGGCGCGGTCAGTGCGCCGGGGTGTAGGACAGCGCGAGCGAGCCGATCTGCTGGCCGGCGGTGAAGAAGGTGGTGCCGAGCTTGGTGTCGAGGAACTTCGCGCCCTCGGCGTCCACCTGGAAGCTGGAGGAGCTCAGGCCCTGGGTGAGGCCGTTGCGGTTGATCACGTTGTCGCCGGCCGGGTCCAGCAGCGGCACGGGCGCCGTCGAGCCGTTCGGCACCGCGGTGAAGTAGCCGTTGGCGACGGAGAAGTCGAACTGCTTGAAGGTCACGCTCCTGCCGGTGGCGAGGTTCAGGAAGAGCAGCCCGCCGCCGAACTGCACGTCGCCGTAGAAGCCGGGGATGTTCGCCTCGCCACCGCTCACCGGGAGCGTCACGGTGAGGCCGGCGTTCGGGTCGAACGTCGGGTTGGCGGGCTGGAGCGGAATGACCACGATGCCCTTGAGCGCGGCACTCGTCAGGAAGTTCACGTCGGTCGTGATCACGGCCTGGCCCGCGGCCGGCGTGGCCGGGGTGGTGTCGGCGACAGCCGCACCGCTCACGGCGGTCAGAGCGAGGACGACGGCGGCACCGGTCGAGGCCAGGCGCGCGCTGATGCGGGACATGCCGAACTCCTTGGGAGAGGGAGGGGAGGGGTGGTTTCCGGCCGTGCGGTCGGGCCGGCGGCCGCAGGGCGAGGCCCCTGCGGCCGCCGGGTGGTGCGGGGTGGCTCAGGAGTGGGTGACGCTGCCGCAGGCGAAGGAGGACAGCGGCAGGAAGCCGAAGCTCTTCAGGTCGGTGGCACCGTTCTTGCAGATCCAGCCGGTCCGGCTGAAGATGGCGCGCAGCGCGTTGCCGTGCGCGTCGGTGGCGGTCCATTCGGCGTCACGGAAGACGTTGTAGACCACGCGGGAGTACGCGGTGGCCGCGAACGCGGAGCTGATGGTCTTGTTCACGGTGTCGACCGGCGCGACGCCGTCGACGGAGCGGATGGTCAGCGGGCCCTGGACGTCGGCGCCGCTGCCCTTGCCGAAGTAGACCTGGCCGATGTAGTGGGCCACGGAGTACGGGACCAGGGCGTTGACGTCGGCCAGCTTGGAGTCGCTGCCCTGGTTCTCCTGGACGCTGCTGTCCACGCAGGCGCCCGGGGTGACCGCGGTGCCGCCACCGATGGTGGTGAGGAAGAACGAGCGGGTGCCGGAACCGGTCTGCGGCAGGAAGGGCTTGATGGTGGCGTTCGGCAGCGACGGGTTGATCTGCGTCCAGTTGGTGACGGCGCAGGTGTAGATGTCCTTCAGGTTCGCCGTGGTCAGGTTCGCCGGGGCGTTGCCGGCGGACGGCGCTGCCCAGGCGACGGCGTCCTTGGCCATCGCGACGAAGTCGTCGGTGGTCGGGTCGGTCGGCTGCGGGGAGCGCGAGGAGCGGGCGAAGTCCACGGTGGCGCTGGTGTTGGCGTTCAGCGCGGAGATGCCGGCGCCGGAGCCGTTCGGGCGGGTGATCGGGGTGGCGCCCGACTTGGTGGTGATGGTGCCGGCCGGAATCGCGTCCCAGCTGTACAGGTGCGGGTCGCTCGGGTTGACCAGCGTCGCGTTGTAGTCGGCGGCGATCTGGTTCAGCACGGCCTGGGTGGTGTCCGAGCCGACGCCCACGATGTCCTGGGAGTTCGGCAGGCCGGCCGGGTCGGCGACGGCGGTGCCGGCGAATACGGTGGCGACCGAGGTCGCCAGCGCGGCGGCGGCAAGCAGGTTGGCAGCGGTCTTACGCATGTTTCTCTTCCTCCGGTGGGAGAGACGTCCATCGCGTGACCCGCACTCCGTTCGGGAGTCCGGGGCCGGTGACCGCGTCCGCTGCGGCCCTTCCGGCAGTGCAGATCCTGTCCGGCGGGCAGGTTCCGCCGGAAGGGAGGTCGAGCCCGGCCGGGGAATGTCGACTCATCGGTTCAGCGAGGTTTAGGTACTGGTCAGCGTGGACGCGACAGGGTCGTGACCGGGCCTCCGAACGGCGTCGACGTTCTTCTCCAGGAAGCTGCTCGGGGTGTTGCCGGAAACCTGGACTTCACCGAAGGCGCACGAACGGAAGGCCGCGAACGATCCGGGGCGGACGGGGCCCGGGCAGCACGGACCGACGACGGGACCGGTGCCGGAATGCGGCGGCGGGATGCGGCGACGGACTACAGCGGTCGGCGGCCGTCGCGCCCGGAACGGCGCAACTCCTGTCCCACCCATTGCAGTCCGGCCAGGAAGCCCTCGATCCCCGCCTGGCACTGG
This sequence comes from Kitasatospora sp. NPDC038210, assembly GCF_055600605.1. Lineage (NCBI taxonomy): Bacteria > Bacillati > Actinomycetota > Actinomycetes > Kitasatosporales > Streptomycetaceae > Kitasatospora > Kitasatospora sp. NPDC038210. The sequence goes on from NZ_JBVJYK010000004.1 coordinate 101,673, forward strand.
TCGCGCCGCAGGTACCCGCGTGCGCTGCGGGCCACCGGAACGACGGAGGCCGCCCCCGGCCGGGTGCTGCGCACCGGCAGGTAGGCGGCCCAGACCCACTGGCGCCCCTCGGACTGCCCGATCGAACATCGCAGCGCGGTCCGCTCGATCAGCAACTCCCGCACGGCGTCGGCGAGTTCATCCTCACTCCGGTAGGTCTGCGCGCCGATGCCGAGCGGCCTGCCGTTGGCCGCCCGCAGCGCCCAGCCGACGCAGCGGTCGGCCGCCGGTACGACCAGCAGCCGCGGACCGCGCCGCTCAGCGACCATCGGTGCGTCTCAACGGCACTGCGCGCTCAGGCAGTTCGCGCGGCGGCTGCTTGGCGAGCAGCACCACGAAGCGGCGGAAGGCGTTCTGGCAGGTCGCGTACCGCTCGTACGCGCGGCTGGAGCGCACCTCGGGGAGGTTGCGCGAGCCCGGGACGACCCAGACCCAGCCGATGCCGTCCCGGACGTGGGTGATGCGGGCGGTCAGCCCGTCCGCCCCGGCCCGCAGGCCGTCGAAGCCCCGCTCGGCCTCGCCGGCCGTCTCGAACGCGGCCGGGGTGATCGCGACGACCCGGCCGTTGGGCGCCTTCAGTTGCCAGCGGTAGCGCCCGTCCGCGGCTCGTTCGGCGCGGAATCCCCCTCGACTTGCCCCTGCTGCGGTGTGACCGCGGCCGGAAGCGTCCACTGCCCCCTCCGTCCGGTTACCTTCCGGTTTCCCCTCCGAGACGGAGCAAAGCTATGTGTGCACACAGAGCCGCCGAAAGCCCAGAACGTTCACAACTTGCGCCGTTGGTCGGGAAGTTCTCTCTCGTTTAACTTTCACTTGTCTTTACCGGAGGCTCCGGTTCCAGCCGGTGGACACCCTCAGAGCCGGGCCGTCCAGCGCACCGTGGTGCCCTTCCGGTAGGGCCCGCTCTCGTGCCAGGCGTCGCCGCCGAGCGCCTCGGCGCGCCGGGTGAGGTTGAGCAGTCCGCTGCGCCGGCCGCCCTCCGGGATGCCCACGCCGTCGTCGGTCACCGACAGCAGTACGCCCGGCCGGCCGCCCCGGTCCAACGACTCCGGGTCGCCGCCCACCGGCCGCCCGTCGTCGCCCAGGTGGACGGTCGCGTCGATCTCCACACCGACCCGGGAGGCCCGCGCGTGCCGCGCCGTGTTGGAGAGCATCTCCCGCAGTGCGGCGAGCAGTTGACGGCCGGTCTTGTCGCCGACCAGGCTCTCCACCGGCCCGACGAAGCTCACCGAGGGCTTGAAGCCGAGCGCCGCCGCGGCCTGGCTGGCCTCACGCAGCACCCGGGTGCGCAGGGTGTCCGGCGCGTCGCCGTGGTTGTCGTGCTGCAGGGCGTAGATGGTGGTGCGGACCTCCTGGATGGTGGCGTCCAGCTCGTCCACCGCCTTGCCGATGCCGGTCCGCACCTCGGGGACGACCGCCCGGCGGGCCGCGCTCTCCAGCATCATCCCGGTGGCGAAGAGCCGCTGGATCACCAGGTCGTGCAGGTCGCGGGCGATCCGGTCACGGTCCTGGAAGACGGCGAGGCGCTGCTGGTCGCGCTGGCCCTCGGCGAGCCGCAGGGCGAGCGCGGCCTGCGAGGCGAAGGTCTCGGCGAGCTGCTTCTCGCTCTCGGTGAAGGGCAGCGCACCGCACGGCCGCCAGACGCAGAGCCCGCCGAGCACCCGCCCGGCGGCGACCATCGGCACCGCCATCGACGGGCCGAAGCGGCGGGCGAGCCGCATCACCACGGTCGGGTCGCGGGACATGTCGTCCAGGTAGACGCTCTCCCCCGCCAGCAGCCGGGCCGCGAAGCTCTCCTTGGGCAGCAGCTCGCCGCGGACGAACTCGGCCACCTCGCCGGAGGCGTGGGCGACCCGCATCTGCCCGTCCCCCTCTCCCTCCGGGCCGGTCGGCAGCAGGATCATGCCGAGCGCGGCGTCCGCCAACTCCCGTACCTGCTCGGCCGCGACGGTCAGGGCCGCCTCGGCCTGCTCGGCGGAGAGCAGGGCGGTGGTGACGGCGGCGGCGCCGGCGATCCAGCGCTCGCGGCGGCGGCCCTCCTCGTACAGCCGGGAGTTCTCGATGGCGACGCCGGCCGCGGCGGCGAGGGCGTGCACCACCTGCTCGTCCTCGGGGGTGAAGGCGCCGCCGCCCTTCTTCTCGGTGAGGTAGAGGTTGCCGAACACCTCCTCGCGGACCCGGATCGGCACGCCCAGGAAGGTCTTCATCTGCGGGTGCCGGGACGGGAACCCGGAGGAGCGCGGGTCGGCGCCGAGGTCGGCCAGCCGCAGCGGTTCGGGGCGGTCGATGAGCACGCCGAGGATGCCGCGCCCGGCGGGCAGTTCGCCGATCCCGGCAGCGGTCCCGTCGTCCACGCCGACGTGGATGAAGTCGGCCAGTCCGGTGCCGCCCGGGGCGATCACGCCGAGCGCCGCGTAGCGGGCGTCGACCAGCTCGGCGGCCCCGGTGGCGATCCGCTGCAGGGTGGCGTGCAGGTCCAGCCCGGCGCCGATGGAGACCACCGCCTCCAGCAGCCGCTGCATCCGGTCGGTGACGGCAGCGGCCGACTGCAGGCGCTCGGCGACCTCCGTGACCAGGGTGTCCAGGCCGAGCGAGGCGATCTCGGGCACCCGATGGGGTGTCGGCTCGGGGGCGGCCTCGGAGGGGTCCGGCCTGGTGTCCGGCGCGGGGTCCGGCATGGGGTCCATGAAGAAAGACTAGTTTGTACGGTTTTCAGACGGCGGGTACCGGGACCGGCGCCGGCACGGCTAGCGGGTCTCCCCCACCGGCTCCGGCAGGCCCACCGGCTCCGGCAGCTCGTCCGCCTCCAGCAGGCCGTCCGCCTCCCGCTCCCGCCACCACATCGCGTGCAGCCGCCCGTCCCGGTCGGCGACCAGCTCCGACCAGCGGCCCCGCTCGGCCACCCGGCCGCCGTCCAGCACCAGCACCTCGTCCACCGTGGTGTCGTCCAGCCCGGCCAGCCGGTGGGTGATCAGCACGGTGGTGCGCCCCTCCGTGGCGGCCAGCAGGTCCGCGGTGAGCGCGTCGGCGGTGGGCAGGTCGAGGTGCTCGGCGGGCTCGTCCAGGACCAGGACGGGGAAGTCCGCGAGCAGGGCCCGGGCGAGCGCGAGCCGCTGGCGCTGGCCGCCGGAGAGGCGGGCGCCGTGCTCCCCGACCATGGTGTCCAGGCCGTCCGGCAGCCCCTGCGTCCAGTCCAGCAGCCGGGCCGCGGCCAGCGCGGCGCGCAGCTCGTCCTCCCCCGCGCCGGGCCGGGCCAGCCGCAGGTTCTCCCGCAGCGAGCTGTCGAAGACGTGCGCGTCCTGCGCGCAGAGCCCGATCACCCGGCGGACGTCCTCGCCCGCGAGCGCGCGGCTGTCCACAGCCTGTGGACGACCGGCGGCGAAGGTGACGGTGCCGGCACTCTGCTCCAGGAAACGCAGCAGCGCCTGGGCGAGGGTGGTCTTGCCGGAGCCGGACGGGCCGACCACGGCGATCCGGCGCCCGGCGGCCAGGTCGAGGTCCACCCCGGCGAGCGCGTCCACCGCCTGCCCCGGGTGCCGTACGGTCAGCCCGCGCACCGCGACCGGCATCGGCTGCTCGGGCAGGGCGCGGGGGTCGGCGGGCTCGGCGACCGGCGCCGGGGCGGTCAGCACCTCGTCCAGCCGGGCCCGCGCGGCGCGGCTGCGCTGGCGGGCCTGCACGGCGAGCGGCATCCCGGTGACGGCCTCGAAGGCGGCCAGCGGGGTCAGCACCACCACCGCCAGGCAGACCGGCGCCAGCACCCCGGCCCGCACCCCCTGGACGCCGACGGCCGCCGCGGCGGTCACGGTCAGCCCGGTGAGCAGCGCGATCAGCCCGGTGCCGAGCGCCGTGGTGGCGGCCGAGCGGGCGGCCAGCCGGGTCAGCGCGGTGTCGGCGGCGCGGACGGCGGCCAGCCGGCCGGGCAGCGCGCCGGCCACGGTGAGTTCGGCGGTGCCGGTGAAGGCGTCCACCACGGTGGTGGCCAGGTGCCCGCGTGCCGGGGCCTGCCGCCGCTCGGCGCCGGCCGACCAGCGGGCGGCCAGCGCGGGCACCACCGCACCCGCGAGCAGCAGCCCGAGTCCGAGCACCGCCCCGGCCGCGGGCAGGAAGGCGGCCAGCGCCAGCGTCGAGCCCAGCGCGACGACGCCGCCCACGGCGGCCGGCAGTCGCCAGCGCAGGTAGTGGTCCTGGACCGCGTCCACGTCGGCGACCAGCCGGGAGAGCAGGTCGCCGCGCCGGAAGGCGGGCAGTCCGGCCGGGGCGAGCGCGCTCAGCCGGCGGTGGACGTCGGCCCGCAGGGTGCCGAGGGTGCGCAGCACCGCGTCGTGCGAGACCAGCCGCTCGGCGTAGCGGAAGACGCTGCGGCCGATGCCGAAGGCGCGCACCGAGGTGACGGCCATCATCAGGTAGAGGACCGGCGGCATCTCGGAGGCGCGGGAGATGAGGTAGCCGGAGGTGGCCATCAGGGCGACGGCGCAGCCGAGCGCGAGCGCGCCGAGCAGGACGGACAGCGCCAGCCGGGGCGTGCTGCCGCTCCCGGCCTCCGGCTCCTCGGGGACGGCGGGGGCGGGCGTCGGCCTCCCGCTGTGGGCGAGCGGGGTGACGGGGGCACCGGCCACGGCGGCGGCCGGCCCGGCCAGCCGCACCCGCTCGTCCGCGACGGCCAGCAGCGCGGGCCGGTGCGCGACGATCAGCACGGTGCGCGCCGGGTCCTCGGCGAGGGTCCGGACGGCGTCCACGACGGCGGACTCGGAGGCGCCGTCCAGGTTGGCGGTCGGCTCGTCCAGCAGGACCAGCGGCCGGTCGTCGGCGAGCAGCACCCGGGCGAGCGCGAGGCGCTGGCGCTGGCCGGCGGAGAGCCCGGCGCCGTCCTCGCCGAGCCCGGCGGCCAGGTCGGTCACGAAGTCGAGCGCGTGGGCGGCGTCCAGCGCCGTCCACAGCTGCTCGTCGGTGGCGTCGGGCCGGTGGAGCCGCAGGTTGTCGGCGACCGTCCCGGCGAACAGGTGCGGGTGCTGCGGCACCCAGGCGATCTGCCGCTGCCAGCTGCGCGGCTCCAGCTCGGCCAGGTCGTACGAGCGGCCGTCGGCGGCGGTGATCCGGACGGTGCCGGCCTCGGGGGCGGTGAGGCCGAGCAGGACGGCCAGCAGGGTGGACTTGCCGGCGCCGCTCGGGCCGGTCAGGGCGGTGGTGGTGCCCGGACGCAGGGTCAGCCCGGCGCCGTCCAGCGCGGGCTCGGTCCGTCCGGGGTGGCGCACGACCAGCCCCTCGGCGCCGATCACGGCCCCGGCGAGGGCGGGAGCGGGCACCGTGCCGGCGGCGGGCAGTGGGGTCTCCAGCACCCGGAACAGCTCGTCGGCGGCGGTCAGCCCCTCGACGCTGGAGTGGTAGAGCGCGCCGACCTGGCGGATCGGGAAGTACACCTCGGGGGCGAGGACCAGGATCAGCAGACCGGTTTCCAGGTCGAGCGTGCCGTCCACCAGCCGGAAGCCGACGGTGACCGCGACCAGCGCGACGGACAGGGTGGAGAGCAGTTCCAGGGTGAAGGAGGAGACGAAGGCGATCCGCAGGGTCCGCAGGGTGGCCCGGCGGTAGTCGGCGGTGATCCGGGCGATGGTGGCGGCCTGGGTGCGGGCCCGGTTGAACACCTTGAGGGTGGGCAGCCCCGCGACGACGTCCAGGAAGTGGTGCGAGAGCCGGGCCAGGGTGTCCCACTGCCGGTCCATCCGGGACTGGGTGGCCATCCCGATCAGCACCATGAACAGCGGGATCAGCGGCAGCGTCCCGGCGATGATCGCGGCCGAGGTGAAGTCGGCGCCGACGATCCGCAGCAGCACGATCACCGGGACGACCACGGCCAGCGCCAGCTGCGGCAGGTACCGGGCGAAGTAGTCGTCCAGCGCGTCGATGCCGCGGGTGGCGAGGGTGGTGAGTTCGCCGGTGCGCCGGCCCGCCAGGTAGGACGGGCCGAGCGCGGTGGCGTGGTCGAGCAGCCGGCGCCGCAGGGTGGACTTCACCCGGGTGACGGACCGGTGCGCGGTGAGCTCGGTGAGCCAGCCGACCAGCCCGCGCCCGACGGCCGTCAGGGCGAGCAGCAGCAGCGGCGCGGTCAGTTCGCCGAGCGTCGCCCCGCGCTGGAAGGCACGGACGACGATCTCGGTGATCAGACTCGCCTGGGCGACCACCAGGGCCGCGCCCGCCGCGCCGAGGAGCACGGATCCGGCGAGGAAGGCCCGGGTGGTGCGGGCGTACCCGAGGAGTCGGGGGTCGACCGGCTTCATCGCGTCAGACCCGGTCGAGCGGGGCGGCCGGGGCGTGCCCGGGGATGTGCTGGACGCCGATCCGCTTGCGGAACACCCAGTACGTCCAGCCCTGGTAGAGCAGCACCAGCGGGGTGAACACCGCCGCCACGACGGTCATCAGCTTCAGCGTGTACGGCGAGGAGGCGGCGTTGGAGACGGTCAGGCTCCAGCCGGCGTTCAGGGTGGACGGCATGACGTTCGGGAAGAGCGCCAGGAAGAGCATCGCCACGGCGGCCACGATCGTCGCCCCGGAGAGGACGAACGCCCAGCCCTCGCGGCCGAGCTGGTTGGCGACCAGGGCTCCGGCCAGGGCCAGGACGGCGATCACCAGGGCGGCGAGGCTGCGGCCGTTGCCGCTGTCCGCCTGGGTCCAGAGCAGGAAGACCAGCGCCAGCACGGCGGTGGCCAGGCCGGCCTGCAGGGCGGCCCGGCGGGCCCGCTCGCGGATCTCGCCGACCGTCTTGAGCGCGGCGAACACCGAGCCGTGGAAGGTGAACAGGGCGAGCGTCACCAGGCCGCCGAGCAGCGCGTACGGGTTCAGCAGGTCCCCGAGGGTGCCGACGTAGTTCTTCTGCGCGTCGATGTCCACGCCGCGCACGATGTTGGCGAAGGCCACGCCCCAGAGGAAGGCCGGCAGGAGGGAGGTCCAGAAGATGGCCTCCTCCCAGTTCCGCTGCCAGCGGGCGCCGTCGCGCTTGGCCCGGTACTCGAAGGCCACGCCGCGCACGATCAGGCAGACCAGGATCACCAGCAGCGGGACGTAGAAGCCGCTGAAGAGCGTCGCGTACCAGTCCGGGAAGGCGGCGAAGGTGGCGCCGCCGGCGGTCAGCAGCCAGACCTCGTTGCCGTCCCAGACCGGGCCGATGGTGTTGATCAGGACCCGTCTCTCGGCGGTGTCGCGGGCCAGGCCCTTGGTCAGGATGCCGATCCCGAAGTCGAAGCCCTCCAGGAAGAAGTAGCCGATCCACAGGACCGCGATCAGCACGAACCAGACGTCGTGGAGTTGCATGTCAGATCCTCAGTTCCGCAGTGGTCCTCAGTGCCCCGTGTCCCGGTGCCTCAGTAGGCGAAGGCGAGCGGCTTGTCGGCGTCCTCGTCCGAGGACGGTCCGCGCAGCGAGGGGACCTCGGTGGGCGGCTCCTCGGTCACCACCGGTCCGGCCTTGGCGTACTTGACCAGCAGTCGGACCTCGACGACCGCGAGGACCGCGTACAGCGTGGTGAAGGTGGCCAGCGCCCCGATCTGGGTGCCGACGCCGACGTTGGGGGAGACCGCGCTGGAGGTGGTCATCAGGCCGAAGACGGCCCAGGGCTGGCGGCCCATCTCGGTGAAGATCCAGCCGAAGCTGTTGGCGATCAGCGGGAAGCCCATGGTCAGGATGCCGATCCGCCAGCTCCACGTGGTCAGCAGCGGGCTGAGTTCGCGTCCGGGGGTGAGCATCAGCCGGGGCACCTCGGTGTCGCCGGTGCGGAACGCGGGGCGCAGGAAGAGCTTCTTCCGGGTGGTCCAGAGGCCGATCAGGCCGGCCACGAAGGAGGTCATCCCGAAGCCGATCATGAGGCGGAAGCCCCAGTAGGTGACGAAGATGCTCGGGATGTAGTCCTTGGGGTCGCCGCCGTGCAGCGCGGCCTCGGCGGCCGCGGTGTCGTTGATGCCGGGGACGGAGGAGCTGAAGTCGCTGTGGGCGAGGAAGGACAGCACCCCGGGGACCTCCAGGGCGACCGAGTTGTGGCCCTTGCCGACGTCGCCGACCGCGAAGACGGAGAACGGCGCGGGCGACTGGGTGTCCCACAGGGCCTCGGCGGCGGCCATCTTCATCGGCTGCTGCTCGAACATGACCTTGCCCAGCTCGTCGCCGCTGAGCGCGGTGCCGGCGCCGAAGACCACGGCGAGCACCAGGCCGAGCCGCAGCGAGGTGCGCATCGAGGCGGTCTTCCTCGCGTCGGCGGTCTCCGGCCTGCGCTTGGCCTTCCAGAGGTGGAAGGAGGAGATGCCGACCATGAAGGCGGCGCCGGTGAGGAAGGCGGCGGTCAGGGTGTGGGCGACGACGGTGAGGGTGGTGTTCTGGAACAGCACCTTGGTGATGTCGGTCAGCTGCGCCTTGCCGGTGGCCGGGTCTATCGCGTACCCGACGGGGTGCTGCATCCAGGAGTTGGCGGCCAGGATGAAGTAGGCGGAGAGCACGGTGCCCAGCGCGACCATCCAGATGCAGGCGCAGTGGATCTTCCTCGGCAGCTTGTCCCAGCCGAAGATCCACAGGCCGATGAAGGTGGACTCGAAGAAGAAGGCGATCAGCGCCTCCATCGCGAGCGGGGCGCCGAAGACGTCACCGACGAAGCGGGAGTAGTCGGACCAGTTCATGCCGAACTGGAACTCCTGGACGATTCCGGTGACGACGCCCATCGCGATGTTGATGAGGAAGAGCTTTCCCCAGAACTTGGTCGCGTGGAAGTACTTCTCCTTGTTCGTCCGCACCCAGGCGGTCTCCAGACCGGCCACGACCGCGGCCAGGCTGATCGTGAGCGGAACGAAGAGGAAGTGGTAGACGGTGGTGATGCCGAATTGCCATCGCGCAATGGTCTCGTGAGCGATTGCCAGTTCCACGTCGCCCTCTCTCCCAACCGGCCCGCACGTTCGACGGGCGTATTCCGGACGAACTTCTTGTGTAGCCGTAGACCGTCGCCAAGCCGTGCAAGCTTGTCCGCTTGTGAACGTGAACACGTTCACAAGGGCCAGTATCCACCATCCTTACGGGGGAACTGCAGGTGGGGTGGGGTTGACGGACCTGTGCGGTGCGTCACGGTTTGCCGCGCGGTGCGCACAGTCTGCGGACCCGGCCCCGGCCGGGGCAACGAACGACCGGGCGGATGCGGACGGGCTCTTGGCCGAACCGGCGCTTGACAGGCGGACGGCCCGTTTGCCACCGCGAGCGAAGCGAGCTAGGACCCCCGCCCGGTCGGGCGGGGGCCGAGGGCGCGGTGGCCCCGGTCAGGCGCGGCCGAGGAGCTGGGTGCCCGAGGTGGAGTCGGCGCGGACGGTGAAGAACTCGGTGAAGCCGTGCAGGAACTCCTCCCGGGTGATCCGGCCGTCCCCGTCCGTGTCCAACTGGCGGAAACCGTGCGACAGCTCTACCGGGTGCACCCGCGGGCCGCCGAACACCGCGCGGTACTCGTCGAACTCCAGGAAGCCGCTGCCGTCGGTGTCGGCGGCGGTGAACACCGCCCGCAGCGCGGGCAGCAGCCCCTGCTCCAGGTAGGCCCCGTCCCGGTCGCAGCCGGCCACGGTGGCCGCCACGAACTCCTCCCGGCTGACCTTCCCGTCGCCGTTCGCGTCCATCCCCGCGCGCAGCTGCTCCCACCAGCCCTCGAAGGCCTCGTGCACCCGGGCCTCACCGGCCTCGTCCAGCTCCAGCCGCCAGCAGACGTTGTGCGCCATCGCCCGCAGGTCGTGCACGGTGACGAAGCCGTCGCCGGTCTGGTCCAGCACCTCGCGGAAGAACCGGTCCAGCCGGAGCCCGCGGGTGTCTCGCTGCGGGCGGTAGCGGCGCTTGCCCGGATCTGCCCGTTCCGCGGAGCGGTAGCGCAGCCGGTCCGGGAGCCGGGCGACGAGCATCCCGGCACCGCGGTGCAGCACCAGGGACAGCAGCGCGCCGCGCCGGGTCGCGGCCAGCCCGAACCGCTCCCGGACCACCGGTGGCAGGTCGGCCACCGTCAGCTCGGTGATCACCCGGGCGACGACGCCCCGGACCACCCGCCAGCCGGCGTCCCCGAGGAACCACAGCCGCCGCGGCCTGGGCGCCTCGCGCAGCAGGTCGCCCATCAGGTAGCGCGCCGCCTCGGTGAACTCCAGCTTCTCGCGGGCGTACCGGGCGAAGTAGGCTGGCAAGTCCTCCGCCGTGGGCGGCAGTTCACCCTCGGGAAGGTCGAAGGCGGCCACCGCCTCCTTGAACTCGGCGTAGGCCTGGTCGAGTTGGTCGGCGTCGTACGGGTCCCCGCCGAGTCGGCGCATGGTGGCCACGCACTCGAAGAGCGTCAGCAGCACCCACGCCCTGGTCCCGGCGTCCCGGGCGTCATAGGGCCGCCCGTCCGGCCCTGTCCCCCGGATCCGCTTGTGCGCCCGGTCCAGCCGCGCGATCTCCCGCCGCAGCGTCTCCGCGTCCTGGTAGAACAGCCGCCGCCCGCTCCCCAGTGTGTGCTCCACCCGCCGCCACGGGTGCGCCCGGTACGTCGAGTGCTCCGCCATCCCGGCCCCGACCACCGGATCCGCCGCCTGCAGCACCAACAGCCGCCACGCGACCAGGGCGATCCGCCACTCTGAGAGGTCACGCCTGAACGACGCCCCGGGCTCAGCCACGGCGCTCGCCGGTGATCTCCGGCCCGATCACGAAACCCTTGGCCGGGCCCTCGGGGATCACGGCCTCCTTGCCGTAGGGGACTCGGGTCGAGGAGGCGTACGCACCGCGCTCGCGGTCGGGCTCGGTGAGGACGGTGACGGCACCGCCGTCGTCGTAGTCGTCGATGATCACGTACACCGGGATGCCGGCGCGGGCGTAGGCACGGTGCTTGAGGACGTGGTCACGCTTGCGGTTGTCGGCACCGGGCGAGACGGTCTCGACGACCAGCGGTACACCGGATGCCAGGAGCCCCAAGCCTTCGGGGTGCTCGATCTCGTCGACGTCGTCGGGCACGACGAAGACATTCGGAATGAGCACCTTGAGACCGGCGATGACGTTGCCGTCCTGCGCCGGCCCGTAGCCGGAATCCCTCAGATGGTCACAAAGGGCCCGTCCCAGTCGCCTGTTGACAGTGAAGTGACGGGTGCCGCCGGTGGGTGACAACGTGATCGTCCCCTCGATGATCTCCGCGCGAAAGCCCTCTGGCACGTCCATGGACTTCCATGTCTGCCACAGCAACTGGTCCAGGTTCACGACGGTCACCTCAGCAACGAGCGCGCTCACGGGGACACCCCTCTTCCCGTCCAGTGTGGTCAGCCCGTGCGAGTCCGCACAAGCAACGGCAGCACGGTCGCACACGACCGGGGGGCCGGTCGGGTGATCGGCGATCGGTTCACTCGATCGGGGCGTTTGGGGCCCGGAAACGCCGGAACCGCAGGGCGGCCGGGAGGTGGCCGGCCCTGCGGTTCCGGGTGGTCGCGGTGCGGTGCGGTTCGCGGCCTCCTCCCGAGCGGACGCGAACCGGGTGGATCAGGAGGTGGAGCGGGTGGCCGACTTGCGGCGGGAGACGTAGAGGGCGGCGACGCCGAGGCTGATGGCGAGGCCGGAGCCAAGGGCCAGGTACGGGGTGGCCGGGCCGGCACCGGTCGCGGCGAGCTCGGTGGTCGAGCCGGTGGTCGAACCGGTGGTGACCGCCTGCGAGGTGGTCGCGGTGGTCGAGTCGGTCGAGGTCGCCGCCCGGTTCGAGGTGGTGGCGGCCGAGTCCTTGGTGGTGTCCGAGGCCGGGGTGACGGTGGTCGGCTGCTCGACGGGCTTCTGCACCGGCTGCTGCACCGGCTTCTCGACCGGCTTCTCCACGGGCTTCTCGACCGGCTGCTCCACCGGCTTCGAGGCGGCCGCCTTCGCGTCCGCGAGCGCCTTGTCGGCGGCGGTCTTGGTGGCCAGCGCGGTCCTGGTGGCCTCCTGCGCGTCGAAGATCCGCCGGAACGCCTCGACCTTGGCGTCGTCCAACGCCTTGGCGGCCGCGGTCACGGCGGCCTTGGCCTTCTCGTCCGCGGCGATGGCCGCGTTGGCGACGTCGAACGCCTTCAGCATCCGCTCCTTGGCCCCGGGAAGGTCCTCCTCCTTGGCGGAGCCGTACGCCCGAGCCGCGTCCTCGGCCTCCTTGTTGGCGGCGTCCTTGGCGGTGGCGGCCTTCGCCGCGGCGGCCTTGGCCTCCTGGTACGTGCTCAGGTAGGGCTCCGGCTTGTCCAGGAAGGCGGAGACCTCGGCCCTGACCTTGGCCTCGCCGGCCACGGCGGCCTCGTAGGCCTTGGCCGCGTCGGCGGCGGCTTTCTCCAGCTCGGCGATCGAGCTGTCGTTCCCGGTCTGCGCCGCCGGAGCCGATGCCGCGAAGGCGGGTGCCGCGGAGACCATCGCTGCGGGCGAGATCACGGCGGCGATGACGGCGGCCGAGACCAGCGAGCGGCGGAGTTTCACGATGACCCCTTTCGGGTCGGAAAGAAAGCAAAGGCCTTGGTCCGGACGGGTCGTCACGGCCAGGCGGTGCTGATCATAGGCAGACGCTTTCTTTACGCTCCATGCCGGTTTCCGGCAATGATCGCGCCCTCGAATTTCCTGGTCCGCAGCAGAATTGACGAGTCGACAATTCTCCGGGACGGGGCGCTCAGAACGGCCGGTCGCAGTTGTTGGGCAGTTCGACCCGGAACGTCGCGCCCTCGCCGGGCGCGGTGTCCAGGCTGAGGGTCCCGCCGTGCGCGCGGGTGAGGGCGGTGGCGATGGCGAGGCCGAGGCCGGCGCCGCCGCCCTTGTCGCGGCTGCGCGAGGCGTCGACCCGGAAGAAGCGGTCGAAGACCCGCTGGGCCTGCTCCTCCGTGAGGCCCGGGCCGGTGTCGGCGACCTCCAGCAGGCAGACGCCGCCGGGCCCGGCGCCCACCCCGATCCGCACCGGGGTGCCGGCCGGGGTGTGCTTGACCGCGTTGCCGACCAGGTTGGTCACCACCTGCCGCAGCCGTGCCTCGTCGCCGAGGACGGGCGCCGCGCCGGGCGCGCCCGTGCCGGAGGGGCCGGTGAGCGCGACGGGCCGGCTGGGGTCGAGCGCGGTGAGGTCGTGCAGGGCGTCGGCGGCGAGGGTGCGCAGGTCCATCGGGGCGAGGTCGAGCGGGCGTTCCTCGTCCAGCCGGGCGAGCACCAGCAGGTCCTCGACCAGGGCGCCCATCCGGTCGGCCTCGCTCTCGATCCGGGTCATGGTGCGCTTGACGTCCGCCTCAGTGGGCAGCGCGCCCATCCGGTACAGCTCGGCGAAGCCGCGGATCCCGGCCAGCGGGGTGCGCAGCTCGTGCGAGGCGTCGGCGACGAAGCGCCGCATCCGGGCCTCGGACTCGGCGCGGGCCGCGAAGGCCGCCTCGATCTGGGTGAGCATCCCGTTGAGCGCGACCGACAGCCGTCCGACCTCCGTGCCCGGGGAGAGTTCGGGCATCCGGTGCGACAGCTCGCCGGCCGCGATCCGCTCGGCGCCCTCCTCGATCCGCCGCAGCGGCCGCAGCCCGGCCCGTACCGCGAAGAAGCCGAGGGCGGCGATCAGCAGCAGGACGGCGCCGCCGATGGCCAGGAAGGAGGTGCGCAGCTTGCCGAGGGTGGCGTCGATGTCCTCGCGGGAGACGGCGACCATGACGTGGGTCGGGGTGGCCGTCGGGGAGGCGTACGCGTTGGCGCCGACGGCCGGACCGCGGGGGGCCTGGAGCGGCAGCACCAGCACCCGCCAGCGGTGCTCGCCGCGCTGGTCGGGCAGGTCGAAGGGGACGTCGGGGGCGGTCCGCGCCGGGTCCAGGCCGGCCAGCTGCGGCGCCGGGTCGGTGTCCGCGACGGGCTGGCGCATCACCGCCTGGACCTTGCCGTCCGCGGAGAGGTACTGCACCAGGTACTGGCTGGGCAGCATGATCCGCCGGCCGGTGACGGCGGGCCGGCCGGGGTTGGGGGTGGACACCTGGGCCGGGGGCTTGCGGGACAGCGGCAGCCCGTACCGCTGGAGCTGCTCGTCGAGCTGCTCCACCAGCTGGCTCCGGACGGTGCCGACGACGAAGCCGTCGCTGACCGCGAGGCCGGTGGTGACCAGCGCCAGTGCGAGCACCAGCAGCCGGGCGCGCAGCGACAGCCGTGAGGTGAACCGGGCGAACACGTGCGGCGGTACCGGTCAGCCCTGCGGGGGGCGGCGCAGTGCGTAGCCGATGCCGCGCACGGTGTGGATCAGCTTGGGGCCGTGCGCCGGGCCGGAGTCGAGCTTGCGGCGCAGGTAGGAGATGTACGACTCGACGATGGAGAGGTCGCCGCCGAAGTCGTAGGCCCAGACGTGGTCGAGGATCTGCGCCTTGGAGACCACCCGGCCGACGTTGGCCATCAGGTAGTGCAGGAGCTTGAACTCGGTCGGGGAGAGCGAGACCGGGGTGCCGCTGCGGGTGACCTCGTGGGCGACCGGGTCGAGGCTGAGGTCGGCGACGACCAGGCGGCCGTCCTCGGCGGGCCCGCCGGCCCGGCGCAGGATGGCGCGGATCCGGGCGATCAGCTCTTCGAGGCTGAACGGCTTGGTGACGTAGTCGTCCGCGCCCGCGGCGAGGCCCTGGACCTTGTCGCCGACGCCGTCCTTGGCGGTGAGGAAGAGCACCGGCAGGTGGTCGCCGGGGTGCCCGTGCGCCGGCCCGGCTATCTGGCCGCGGCTGGTGCGCTCGCGCAGCTTCTCGACGACGGTGAAGCCGTCGAGGTCGGGGAGCATCACGTCGAGCACGACCAGGTCGGGGCGCTCGGCCGCGATCAGTTCGAGCGCCTCGGTGCCGCTGGCGGCGGAGGCGACCCGGAAGCCGGAGAAGCGCAGCGAGGCGGAGAGCAGTTCGCGGATGTTGGGCTCGTCGTCCACGACGAGCAGGAACGCCTCGCCCTGGCCCCCGGCCACCGTGGAGCCGCCTGGTGTGGTGACAGTGCCTTGCACGGGGCTTCGGCCTCCCGGTCGGACGATGACGTTCAGCATGAGGCTAGCTCTCGGAGGCTACGCGGCATGGATGAATGTTGGATTAACACCTTATCGGTCGGTTTTGCGACGACAAGGCCATAGCGGGGCGCTCGGTGGTGTGCGGACGGGCGTGAACACGCCCGGTGCGCCCCCGGACAACAGTGCCCGCCCCTGCCCGGTCGCCGGTATGACCTGGCTCACTCCCCCGCGCCCGGAGCCCCGACCGGCGGGTGCAGGTCGGCCCACGGACGGAGCTTCTCCGGGTTGCGCACCGCCCAGATGTGGGTGATCCGGTCGTCGGCGATCCGGAAGGCGATCACCGTGACCGTGACGCCGCCCTGCCGGGCGACCAGGCCGGGCAGGCCGTTGACGGTGCACTCCAGCAGCGTCGTCGCGGGCGCCAGGCGGGCGATCTCCAGGTAGGCGCGGGCGATCCGTTCGTTCCCCGACAGCGGGTGCGGCAGGGCGCCGACCAGGCCGCCGCTGTCGGCGATCACGGTGGCGCCGGGATCGAGCACGCCCATCAGCGACCTCAGGTCCTTCGCCTCCCACGCCCGTTTGAACTCCCGCACCACGGCCGCCTGCGCGCCCGTCGGCACCGCCGGGGCCTGCGCGACGCGGATCCGGCGGCGGGCCGAGGTGGCCAGCTGGCGGCAGGCGGCCGGCGAGCGGCCGACGATCGCGGCCACCTCGGCGAAGGGGTACCGGAAGACGTCGTGCAGGACGAAGGCGACGCGTTCGGCCGGCGTCATGGACTCCAGGACGACGAGGAAGGCCATGCTGACCGACTCGTCCAGGGTGATCCGGTCCGCCGGGTCCGCCGCCGCGGTCGTCGCGGCGGACGTCCACTCCCGGCCCTCCGGCAGCGGCTCGGGGATCCACTCGCCCACGTAGCGCTCCCGCCGCACTCTGGCCGAGCCGAGGACGTTGAGGCAGATCCGGCTGGCGACCGTCGTCAGCCAGCCGCCGGGGGAGCCGATCGCCTCCCGCTCCCGCCGGGGCATCGCGTACCAGCGGGCGTAGGTCTCCTGCACCACGTCCTCGGCGTCGGCCAGCGAGCCGAGCAGCCGGTACGCAAGATTGATCAACCGCCGCCGCTCGCCCATGATCGCGCCCGGACCCTCGTCCCGCACCGGCCCCCGCCCCTTCGCCTCGTCGTCGGACTCCTCACCCATCTGACAGGACCGCGCAGCGGAATGTGACGCCTTTGCCGTCACCTCACATCCCGGACCGCTGTCCTGTCGTACCGCTCGAAGGCGAACAACCGAGACGGAGGAACCCGATGGACGACTTCCGAGCGACCGCCGACCTGGTCGAGATCCAGGCGCTGCAGGCCGAGTTCACCGATGCCGTGATGATGCGCGACCGCTCCCGGCTCTCGCGGCTGTTCACCCCCGACGGCGCGCTGCGGATGCCGAACGTCCCGGTCGAGCTGGTCGGCCGCGAGCAGATCCGCGTCGGGGGCGAGAAGCTGCAGGAGCAGTGGGACTTCTTCGTCCAGAACACCCACCCGGGCGCGATCCGGATCGACGGCGACACCGCGACCGGTCGCGCTTACCTGTTCGAGCTCGCCCGTCTGAAGAACGGCTTCCAGGGGCTCAACCACGCCGTCTACCACGACCGTTACCGGCGCACCGAGGACGGCTGGCGGATCACCGAGCGGGTCTACGAGGTGCGGTACCTCGACACCACCCCGCTGACCGGCTCGGCGCCGGAGTCGCCCCGGGTGTCGTTCACCGACCCGGCCCCGGCCGAGCGGCTGGAGCGGGCGGCGGCCGCCCTGACGGCCAACGGCTTCACCGTCGAGGTCCTGGACGGCCTCCCCGCCGCGCGCGCCCGGGTCGACGAGCTGATCCCGGAGGGCGCGGGCGTCTTCACCGGCGCCAGCGAGACCCTCCGGCTCGCCGGCATCGACGAGGACGTCAACGCCGGCATCCGCTACCGGGCGGTCAAGCCGCGGGTGACGGCCATGGACCGGGCCACCGAGGGCGACGGCATCCGGCGGGCGGTCGCCACGCCCGACGTCGTGCTGGGCAGCGTCGCCGCCGTCACCGAGACCGGCTCGCTCGTCGTGGCCTCCGGCACCGGCAGCCAGCTGCCCGCCTACGCGGGCGGCGCCGGCCGGGCGATCTGGGTCGTCGGCGCGCAGAAGGTGGTCCCCGACCTGCCGACCGCCCTGCGCCGGGTCGAGGAGCACGCGCTGCCGCTGGAGTCCGCCCGGGCCGAGGCCGCGTACGGGCACCCCAGCGCC
Source organism: Kitasatospora sp. NPDC038210 (assembly GCF_055600605.1). NCBI lineage: Bacteria > Bacillati > Actinomycetota > Actinomycetes > Kitasatosporales > Streptomycetaceae > Kitasatospora > Kitasatospora sp. NPDC038210. Next base: position 118,934 of record NZ_JBVJYK010000004.1, read on the forward strand.
GTCAGCCAGCTCCTGGTCCTCAACGCGCCCGCCCGGATGACCCCGGGCACCGTCCTGCTCCTGCGCGAGGCCGTCGGCTACTGACCGGGCCCCGCAGCAATCGGCCTGTACGCCGGGTTCTGTCTCCCGAGTACCGCACCGGCGCAGGAAGTCGGCCGGGCCGGCTTCCTGCGCCGGGCCCTACGGCTCCAGCCGGTGCGGCCCCCGGAAGAGGAAGGTCGCCTCGCGGATCGACGGCAGGCCGAGGGCGAGCATCAGCAGCCGGCCGAGGCCGAGACCGAGACCGCCGTGCGGCGGGGTGCCGTAGCGGAAGCAGTCCAGGTAGCCGGAGAGCGGCCCGGTGTCCATGCCCTTCTCGTGGGCCTGCGCGACCAGCCGGTCGTACCGGTGCTCGCGCTGGGCGCCGGTGGTGATCTCCACGCCCTTCCACAGCAGGTCGAAGGACTCGGTGACGGTCGGGTCGTCCTCCGGTCGCAGGTGGTAGAACGGCCGCACGGAGGCCGGGAACCGGGTGACGAAGACGAACTGGTGCCCGGTCTCCTCGGCGATCAGGGCGCACAGCGTCCGCTCGCCCTCGGGGTCGAGGTCGTCCTTGACGCCCTCCGGGTCCCAGCCGGTGGCGCGGAGCCGGGCCAGCGCGTCGGCCATCGTGATCCGCGGGAACGGCAGTTCCGGTACGACGACCTCCGTGCCGAAGTGCTCGGCGATCGCCCCGCCGTGTCGCTCGGCCACGGCGGCGAGGACACGGTGCAGCATCCGCTCCTCGAAGGCCATCACGTCCTCGACGCCGTCGATCCAGGCGATCTCGACGTCGACGCCGGTGAACTCGGTGGCGTGCCGGGAGGTGAAGGACGGCTCGGCCCGGAACACCGGCCCGATCTCGAAGACCCTGTCGATGCCGCCGGCGATCGCCATCTGCTTGTAGAACTGCGGCGACTGGGCGAGGTAGGCCGTCCGGCCGAAGTAGCCGACCTCGAACACCTCGGCGCCGGACTCGGAGGCCGTGCCCATCAGCTTCGGCGTGTGCAGCTCGGTGAACCCCTCTTCGGCGGTCACCTCGCGCATCGCCCGCTCGACGGTGGTCTGGACGTCGAACACCAGGTGCTGGGCGGGGCGCCGGATGTCGAGGAAGCGCCAGTCCAGGCGCTGGTCGATGCCGGTCTTCTCGTCGATCGGCAGCTTCGGCTCGGCGAGCGAGACGATCTCCACGCGGGACGGGACGATCTCCAGACCGCCGAGCTTGACCTGCGGGTTCGCGACCACCTTGCCGGTGATCTTCACCGCGGACTCCGGCGTGACCTGCTCGAACGCGGCCTCGATGACGTCGCCGTCGCCACCGCGCGGGTGGGTGACCTGGACGAGGCCGGTGTGGTCGCGGACCAGGACGAACTGGATCCGCCGCTGCAGCCGCAGCGTGTTCACCCAGCCGTAGACGGTGACCGTCTCCTCGATGCGCGCGTGGAGGTCAGCGACGAGGGTGCGCGTCATGGCGGCAACTCCCTGGGTTGCGGGCGCGTTGGTCGCGCCGACGACGAGCGGTAAACGGCCGCTCGGGGGAACGCGCCCACCATAGACGGTCAAGATCGCGGAAGTCGCCCGGTTTTCCGGCGGTACCCTCCCGGCGGCTCGGGACGGTACGGCCTCCTCAGCCCATGCCGAACGAGTCGTGGACCGGGCGCACCTCCACCGCCACGACGTGGAAGTCGAGGACCCGCGCGGCGATCTCCCGCGCCCGCTCCGGGTTCGCGCAGTCGATCACGTAGTAGGCGGTCAGGTGCTCGGCCGCCGCCGCGAAGGGCCCGGCCGTGGCGGTCGCCCCGTCCGGTGCCTGCGACCCGTCCGACCCGTCCGACCCGTCCGACCCGTCCGAACCGCCGCCGTTCCGGCGGAGCGTGGTCGTGTCCGTCGGATACGCCAGCCCCGCGCCGTTCAGCATCTCGCCCGAGCCCTCCAGGTCCCGGTGGAGCGCCTCGTGCCGCCGGAACACGTCCGCCCGCTGCTCGGTGGTCATCGCCGCGGTCGCCGCCGGATCGGCGTACATCAGCACCATGAACCTCATGGCGCGATCCTCGCACCGGAACGCCCGGGTTCCGCGGCTCACCGCACCGGTGGCCCGACGGTCGGATGCGCACCGCGGGCGCGGCTGCCCGGGGTGGTGGCGGTCCCTCGCGTGGGTGGGCACGAGGGGCCGCGGGGGCGGACGGCCCGGGGGCGCGGGTCAGAGGGTCCAGTCGAGGACGGTGCCGTCCGGGGCGGTGTAGCCGATGCGCTGGACGTCCGGACCGGCTTCGAGGGTGAACCACTCGCGGCGAGGGCGGTTGTGGGCGAGCCAGCTCTTGTGGGCGGCGTCGACGTCCCCGGGGGCCGCGAGGGCGTGGAGGCCCGCCCAGAAGGAGAAGCCGGGGTCGTCCAGGACGCGCGGGTCGGCCTCCGGGGCCGCCGGTGCGGGCGCCCCGCCGGGGTGCAGCGGCGCGAGGGCGGCCGGGCGGGGGAGGAAGCGGCCGACCGCACGACCGTCGGGCAGCCTGGTGAGTCGGGCGACCGCGCCGCCGATCGGGACGACGATGAGTCCGCCCGGCGCGCACTGGTCGAGCCAGGCCCGGGGGACGCGGCGGACCTCGCCGGTGGCGATGATCCGGTCGTACGGCGCGGCGGCCGGGTGCCCGTCCACGCCGTCGGCCCGGACGACGGACGGTGCCAGGCCGGACTCGGCCAGGCGGGCGCGGGCGGTGTCGACCGGACGCTCGGTGCGGTCGGTCGAGGTGACGGCGGCCGCGCCGGCGAGGTGGCAGAGCAGGGCCGTCTGGTAGCCGGTGCCGGTCCCGATCTCCAGCACCCGGTCGCCGGGGCGGACGTCCAGCGCGTCGAGCACGTCGGCCAGCAGGCTCGGCAGGGCCGCGGCCGACGTGGCGACTCCGCCGCGCAGGCCGCCCGGCGCGGCGTCCTCCGCGTGCACGCCGTCGATCCCGGTCACCAGCGCCCGGTCGGCGTACACCTCCCGCAGCCAGGAGTCGTCGCCGAAGTCGTCGGCGCGCCACGGCAGATGGAGGCCGCGCTCCTCGCGGTAGAACACCGGGACGAACGGGTGCCGCGGCACCGTGAGGAACGCCTCGACCACCCGGGCGGACAGCCTGGTGCTTCCGCGCTCGATCTCGGAGGCCAAGTCGACCATGGCGCAAAGGAGTTGCTCGTCGGTGTGGAGAACGGTCGGCATGCCCGGTCGGCCCTTTCGTACTCGCGGTCACGGACGTCGGGGCAGACCGGTCAGGTGCTCGACGAAGACCGTCCGGCCGTTTTGCTTTCCCCCGCGACCGGCGCCCCCGATGCTCCCGAAGACGTGAACAGATGGTCAAGACTTGTGAATGGAGGAAATGCTGAATTCGCGGGGCCGGGCGGTCGGTTCGCGTTTCGGGTCTCAGCCGAAGACGGCCGTCGGCTCACCGGTGTACCAGGTGTTGTCGATGCGGAGCCGGCGGATGACCCAGCGGTCACCGTCCCGTACGAGGTCGACCTCGTACGGGTTCTTCAGCAGGGCGTGGGTGCCCCGGTCTGCGGTGAGCAGGTGCTGGGCCTCCACCAGGGCGGTGAGCCGGGCGGTGTCGCCGTCGACGGTGATCCGCGGGTTGGTGACCTGGTGGGTGGTGTCCACCCGGCCGGCGAACATCGCCAGGATGGTGGTGACGATGGTGTCCCGCCCGGACATCAGCGGCGGCTCGGCGCCCCACTTGGCGGCGGCCGGGCGGAAGTCCAGCTCGGCGTCGGCGGCGAAGGCCGAGGCGAACAGCGCCTCGTCCTTGAGGTCCTGTCCCAGGCCGAATCGGTACATCGCGTCGATGATCTCCGCGCGGTCCCTGAGCTCCGCGACGACCGCGGCGGTGTCGTGGGCGGGGGCGGTCAGGGCGCGGTCCCGGGTGACGTCCATGATGTCCTCCTGTGGGGAGCGGTGGGGGCGTGCTGGCGACGCCCTCGATCCTGCGTCGCGCCTGACACGGCATCAACGCGCTCCTGCGCAACGATCGTGAAGTCCCGGTTGACGATGGAGGGGTGGGTGCGCATGCTGGAGCGCCACGAGCTGGAGGCCTTCCTGACGCTCGCCGAGGAACTGCACTTCGGCCGCACCGCCGAGCGGCTGCACGTCTCCACGGCCCGGGTCAGCCAGACGATCGCCAAGCTGGAGCGCCGGATCGGCGTCCCGCTGTTCCACCGCACCAGCCGCCGGGTGGAACTGTCCTCGGTGGGGCGGCAGTTGCAGGCGGAGGTCCGGCCCGCCTGGGAGCTGATCACCGAGGCGTTCGGGCGGGCCGTCGAGGCCGGACGAGGCCTGACCGGGCTGCTGCGGGTCGCCTTCGACGGGCCGGCGGCGGGCCAGCTGCTGGTCGGCGCCGCCCGGGTGTTCCGCGACCGGCACCCGGACTGCGACGTCCGGATCCGCGAGGCGCACCTGCCGGACGTCCTGCCGTGGCTGCGCGCCGGAGAGGTGGACCTGGCGCTGACCGGCCGCCCGGTGCACGCCGAGGGCGTCGCCGAGGGTCCGGTGCTGGTACGGGAGCCCCGCATGCTCGCCGTACCGGCCGGGCACGCCTTCGCCCGCCGCACGGCCGTCTCCGTCGAGGACCTCGCCCGGGTGACCGTGCTGCAGCTCCCCGAGAGCGTGCCGGACTCCCTGCGCGACGACCTCGCGCCGCGCCGGACACCCGCCGGGAAGCCCGTCACGCCCGGCCCGTCGGCCGCGACGCTCAACGAGGCGCTGACCCTGGTCGGCGCGGGCGAGGGCGTCTTCGCCGTCGGCGCCCACGTGCGGCGCTACTTCGCCCGCCCCGACGTCGTCTACGTGCCCTTCGAGGACGCCGCTCCGGTCGAGTGGGGCCTGGTGTGGCTCGCCGAGGGCGCCACCGCCCGCGTCCGGGCCTTCGGCGAGGCCGCCCTCGCCATGGTGCAGGAGCACGCCCCCTGAGCGGTCCGTGGGAAGTCGGCCGGGCCGACTTCCCACGCCGCAGGCGGCTTCCTCAGGACTGCGCCGGCGTGCCGATCGCCCGCGGCCGGCCGGACCACAGCACCGAGCCGAGCAGCATCGCGCCGGGCAGGATCCCGGCGACGACCGCGATCACGGCGACGGGGGCGTCGCAGGCGGCCAGCACCAGGCCGACGACACCGCAGGCCGCCATCCCCGCGGCGAGGACGTGCAGTGCGGGCCTGCGCCAGACGGCCGCGAGGCCGAAGAAGTGCACACCGACCACGAAGGCGATCCACGCGACGCTCGCACGGGGGGTGTGCAGCGCGTTGGAGATCACGAACAGTCCGACCGCGAGGGCCAGCCCCTCGACCGCCACCACGTACCAGTAGCGCCGCCCGAAGCCCGTGCCGCTCGGCGGTCCGCCGTCGCCGACGGCCGCGGCGTCGGTGGTGATGGCGGTGGCGGCGGCAGTAGGCACGGCGGCACGGCCGGCGAACACGATCCGGACGAACGCGAGGATGGCGAGCACCCGCAGCGGAGCGCCGAGGGCGGTCGGCAGGGCCCCCGCGTTCATCTGGACGAAGGCGAGGCCGAAACCGCCGCCGATGAGCCTGCTGACCTGATCTTTTGTCATGATCGTCAGATCTACAGCATGAAGATCATCCCGCATAGCGGGTTCCCGGACTTCCGCCGCTGTCGGCCATCAGGGTCAAGGACGACCCCGCCTTGCTCACCCGCTGGCGTGCCTCGTGAAGCGGCCGAGCCCGTTCGGGCTGAAGTGGTGACACCATTCCCACCCGCCCGGAGAGAACCCCATGAAGATTTCCCGCACGGCGACCGCCACGGCCGCCGCCGTCGCCCTGATCACCGTGGTGTGCGGCGGCTGCTCCAGCAGCACCAAGACGACGACCACGGCGACCACCTCACCCGCGGCGAGCCCCACGGCGACGTCCACGGCGGGCGCCACCGGCAGCCCGACCGCCACGTCGACCTCGACGGAGAGCCCGAGCCCCACCGCCGGAGCCACCGGCGCGGCCGTGGTCGGGGCCGCCACCGTCGGCAAGTTCCAGAACGTCCTGGTCGACTCCCAGGGCAGGACGCTCTACCTGTTCGAGGCGGACACCTCGCCCACCTCGACCTGCTACGACGCCTGCGCCACCGCCTGGCCGCCCCTGCTGACCACCGGCACCCCCACCGCCACCGGCGGTGCCGACCAGGCCAAGATCACCACCACCGCCCGCAAGGACGGCACCTCCCAGGTCGTCTACAACGGCCACCCGCTCTACTACTTCGAGGGCGACACGGCGAAGGGCGACGCCAACGGCCAGGAGTCCAGCGCCTTCGGTGCCAAGTGGTACGTGGTCAACGTCTCGGGCAACAAGGTCGAGGGCGACTGAGCGAATGGCTGACGCCGAACGGCCGTCCCGTCCCCGGCGGCGGGCCCCCGGCCTCCTGTGGGCGCTCCTGCCGGTGGCGGTGACGGCCGGGCTCTTCTGGTACGGCCGGGCGCACACCCCCGACTACACGAGCAGCCTCTTCGGCCGTCGCTACGACGACGCCAACCAGCTCAAGGCCCAGCTCGGCACCGCCCTGCTGGGCCTGGCGGTGGTCCAGCTCCTGCTGGCGCTGTGGATGTACGGCCGGCTGCCGGGCGCGGGCGCCGCGCCCCGCCCGGTCCGGACCGGGCACCGGGTGGTCGGCCTGGGGGCGTTCCTGCTCTCCCTCCCGATCGCCTACCACTGCATCACCGCCTACGGCGTGCAGCTGACGGACAGTCGGATCGCCCTGCACTCGTTCGCCGGGTGCTTCCTCTACGGCGCGTTCGTCGCCAAGGTCATCGTGGTCCGCCACCGCCGCGTGCCGGGCTGGGCCCTGCCCGTCGCAGGTGGCGCGCTGGTCGTCCTGATCGCCCTGCTCTGGTACAGCGCGGCGCTCTGGTACCTCGACGGGGACCACGTGCCCGGCCTGTGAAACCGCCGGCGGCCCCTCGCGAGGAGCGCGGGGCCGCCGGACCGTTCAGCTCTGCCGGGGGAACGCGGAGGTGCGGGTGAGGACCGCGACCGCGACCAGGGCGAGGGCGGAGAGCCCCTGGAGGACGGCGTACCAGGGCGGGCAGAGGCCGGGAATCAGGTCGACGCCGATGAGCGCCAGCGGCATGATCGTCGAGACGGTGCGGAGCCGGTCGAAGTCCCGGTGGGAGCCCTCGGCGGCCCGGTCGGCGAGCCGCAGGAGGAGCGGGGTGACCGCGAGGAGGATCACGCCGCGGAACCACATGAACGAGGTCGCCTCGTGCCCGGTGGACGCCATCACGGCGACCGTTGCGAGGATGACGGCGCTGACGGCGCCGAAGAGCGTGATGCACTTCTTCACCACGGTGAAGCTGTCCCGGGTGGTGGTGGTCGCCATGGTGCTGTTCCCTCCGTGTCGTTGTGGGAACGACGCTACGGAGTGGAGCCGGGCCCCGGTACGGGTCTGGCCCCACCGGCGGGTGGGGCCGGCCACACTCCTCGGGCCGACCCTGCGGGCGCCGGGGGGGTGGTGGTCGGACCGGCACCGCGCCGAGCACGCGCGGAGGCCCTCGACCAGGGAAGGGACGAGGGCCTCGCGCGCGTCAGGCGGGTAAAGGGTCAGCCGCCGGACGGGTTCCTGGGGGCGCCGCCACCGCCACCGGCACCGCCACCGCCGAAGCCACCGCCGCCGAAGCCACCGGCGGCCGCGCCGCCTTCGACGAGCTGGCTGGCGGTGTAACCACCGTTGGCGTCGGGGGTGCCGACGACGGTCACGCTCTGGCCGGGCTGCAGGTCGGCGACCTTGCCCTCCTTGTTGAGCTGGACCTTCGTCGCGTCGCCGGTGGTGATCTTGACGGTGTTTCCGTTGGCGTCGGTCAGGTAGACCGTGGTGCCGTCGACGGCCTTGACCGTGCCCCGGGTGAGACCGGCCTGGCCGCCGCCCTGGCCCTGACCGCCCTGGCCCTGACCGCCCTGGCCGGTCCCGCGGCGGGAACCGTTCTGCCCACCGCCCTGCCCGTACCCGCCCTGGCCGCCCTGGCCCTGACCGCCGTACCCGCCGCCCCCCGCGGGACGCTGGGCACCGGCGGCCGCCGCCGCGGGCCGGGCGGACTTGCCGGCGGAGGAACCGTTGCTCTGCTCGTACCAGACCCCGCCCGCGAACGCGCCGGTGGCGATCACGCCGCCGGCCAGCACCAGGCTGAGCCAGGGCAGCTTCCGCCGGGGCGGCGCGGCCAGCTCGGCGCTCACATCACGGGCGTCCGGCGGGGTGGAGAGCAGGGCGACCTGCTCGGCCGGGGTACTGCTGACCGTGGCGATCTCTTTGCTCATGGGTTGGAGTCCTACTCGTGCCGGAGGGCGTCGATCGGCCGCAGGGAGGCGGCCCGGTTGGCGGGGTAGCTGCCGAAGAACAGCCCGATGGCGACGGCGATGCCGAACGCGCCGAGCACCGATTCGGGGATCACCACCGGCTTGATGCCGACGATGCTGAAGTGCGAGCCGACCATGCCGGCCGCCACGCCCAACCCCGCGCCGATCACCGACAGCAGCGTCGACTCGGTCAGGAACTGCCCGAGGATGACCGCGCGCGGCGCACCGAGCGCCTTGCGGATGCCGATCTCACGCGTCCGCTCGGTGACCGTCACCAGCATGATGTTGGTGATCCCGATCCCGCCGACGAGCAGCGAGATCGCCGCCACCGCGCCGAGCAGCACGGTGAACGTCTTGGTGGTGCTCTCGCGCGCCGTGAGCAGCGAGGCCTGGTTGGTGATCCGGAAGTCGGCCTTGCTCGGGTCGGCGATCGCGTGCGACGCGAGCAGCACCCGGGTGATCTCCGACTGGGCCGCCGTGGTCGAGTCCGCGGAGGCGGCCTGCACCAGGATCTGGTTCACCGTGCCGAAGCCGGTGAAGGCGTTCTGCACCGTCGGCAGCGGGGCGATGACCACGTCGTCCGGGTCGGTGAAGCCGCTGCCGCCCTTGGCCTGCAGCACGCCGACCACGGTGAACGGCGTGCCGCCGAGGACGATCTGCTTGCCGACCGGGTCCTCGGCGTCGAACAGCTGCTTCGCCGTGGTGGCGCCGAGCACGGCGACCTTGCGCGAGCCGAGCACGTCGTCGTTGGTGAAGTACTCGCCCTTCGCGACCTTCTGGTTGGAGGTCTCGAAGTACGCCGGGTAGGTGCCGACGATCGAGCCGGGGCTGTACGAGATGTTCCCGTACAGCGCCGAGCCGGTGGTCGTGACGACCGGGGCCACCGACTTGATCGCCGCGGGGTCGGCGTCGTTCGCCAGCGCCTTGGCGTCGGCGACGGTGAGCTTCTTGACCGAGGACGCGGCCCGGGCGCCGCCCGCCGCCGAACCGGAGCTGACGGTCAGCGAGTTGGTGCCGAGCGAGGTGATCGAGTCCTTGACCGCGACCGACGAGCCGTTGCCGACCGCCAGCAGCAGGATCACCGAGGCGACGCCGATCAGCACGCCGAGCATGGTGAGCGCCGAGCGAACCTTGTTGGCGGCCAGGCCGCCGACCGCGAAGCGGAGTGTCTGCCAGAGGATCACGCGGGCACTCCCAGGTCACGAAGGGCGGGTGGCGGCCCCTCCACCGGAGCCTGCCGGACGTCGCTCACGATCTGCCCGTCGACCAGCCGCAGCACCCGCTTGGCGTGCCGGGCGACCTCGTCCTCGTGGGTGATCAGGACGACCGTGCGGCCGGTGGCGTTGAGCCCGTCGATCAGGCCCAGCACCTCCTCCGTGGAGCGGCTGTCGAGGTTTCCGGTCGGCTCGTCTGCGAGCAGCATCGCGGGGGCGGTGACCAGGGCCCGCGCCACCGCGACGCGCTGCTGCTGGCCGCCGGAGAGCTCGTTGGGCTTGTGCCCGGAGCGCTCGCCGAGGCCGACCAGGGAGAGCGCGGCCAGGGCGCGGCGGCGCCGCTCGGCGGCCCGGACGCCCGCGTAGGCGAGCGGCAGCTCGACCTGGGCGAGGGCGGTGGTGCGCGGGATCAGGTTGAAGGACTGGAAGACGAAGCCGATCTTGCGGTTGCGCACCAGCGAGAGCTGCTGCTCGTCCAGGTGGCCGACGTCGACGCCGTCCAGCAGGTAGCGGCCGGAGGTCGGGACGTCGAGGCAGCCGAGGATGTTCATCAGGGTGGACTTGCCGGATCCCGAGCTGCCCATCACGGCGACGAAGTCGCCCTGCTCGATGTCCAGGCTGACGCCCTGCGGTGCGCCGGTCTCCGGGTCGTCCGGGCCGCGCAGCGCGTGCACGGTGGCGTCGCCGTGCCCGTACGACTTGGTGAGCCGGCGGATCCGGATCACCGGCACGGGCGTCGCGGGGACGCGCTTGTCGATGACGTGACGCATGCTCAGCCCTTACCGCCCCGGCCGCCCCCGCCGCCGCCACCGGCACCGCCCGCACCGCCGCCGCCAGGGAAGACCCCGGCGCCGCCGCCGGCACCGCCGCGGTTGCCGCCGGCGCCCGGGAAGGAGCCGTTCGGGAAGCCGTTGCTGCCGCTGGTGGTGGGGAGTTCGACCTTGTCGCCCTCCTTCAGCCCGGAGACCACCTGGACGGTGCTGTCGCCCTCGACGCCGACCCCGACGGTGACCCGCTCGGTGGCGCCGTTCTCGTGCACCACCGTCGCGGTGCGGGAGGCGCCGGTGCCCGACAGGGCGGAGGTGGGCAGCGAGAGCGCGTTGTCGGCCTCGCCGGTGATCACCTGGACGGTGGCGCTGAGGCCGGTGCGCAGCGCGCTGGTGTCGCCGCTCAGCTGCAGGGTGGCGCCGTACTGGACGGCGGAGGAGCCGGCCGCGCCGCCGGACCCGCTGCTGCTGGGCAGCGAACTGACCGACAGGACGGTCGCGTTGAGCTTGGTGTCGGACTGCGCGTTCAGCGTGACGGTGGCCGCCTCGCCCTTCTTCAGCTTGAGCGAGTCGAGCTCGGAGAAGTTCGCGGTGACCTGCATGCCGGTCGGGTTGGTGAGCACGATGAATCCGCTGGGGGAGCTCGAACCCGTGCTGGTGCCGGTCGACTTGGTGGAGCCGCTGCCGGTGGACCCGGAGGCGGTCGCGCCGACCGTGTCGCCGACCTTGTTGGAGATCGAGGCGACGGTGCCGTCCGTCGAGGCCGTCAGCGTCGTCCCGGCCAGCGCCGCCTGGGCGTTGGAGAGGCTGGTCTGCGCGGTGGCGACCTGCTGCTCGGCCTGGGCCACGGCCGCGTCGTCGACCTTGGTGGTGGTGATGGTGGTGGTCTGCGGGGCGGGCGTACTGCTCCCGCCCGCCCCGCGTCCGCCACCGGCGGTGCCGGACCCGCCCCCGGACCCCCCGGAGGACGGGGCCGGCAGCGGCTCGGTGGTCGTGGTGGTGACCCCGGCCTGCGCCTTGGTGAGGTTGGCGTTGGCCGTGGTGAGGGCCACCCGGGCCGCGTCCACCTGCTGCTGGGCCGCCGTGGTGTCGACGGTGGCGAGCACCTGACCCTTCTTCACGGCGTCCCCGACCGCGACCTTGACCGCGGTGAGCTTGCCACCGGTGATGAAGTCCTGGGCCGCGTCGGTGGGCGAGATCAAGGTGCCGGTTCCGGACACGGTGGCCAGGACCGTTCCCTTGCCGACCGTCGCCGTGCGGGTCGTGGGCTTGGCCGAGGCCGGACCGGAGCTGCCGCTGACCGTGGCGTACACCAGGGCCGCGCCGCCCAGCAGGGCCACGCCGAGCGCGGAGTTGACGAGGACGGCACCGCGCCGCCGTGGGAGCACCTTCATGGCGGACAGCTTCGCGGGGCGCTCTTGCGGAGCCCTGAGCGCAGGCTGGGAGAAGACTGAACGGTCGGATCCGGGCATTCCGGACGGAGTGCCCGCCCCGCGCGACCTGCTTGGCCGCTCCGTGGGCGACCGTTGGCCGAACTCCCAGCCGGCTCCCAGCGATCCACAGCCTTCCGGGAGCGATCCGGGACGGAACCGGGACAACTCCGGGGCGACTCCGGAACGGCCGCGGAACGATTGCGCGAACGACGGCCGAACGGCTCCGGAACGGCTGCGGGAACGGCCGCGGGCAGGAACGCCGCAGGGGCGCGCCGGTGGAGGCGCGCCCCTGCGGGTCCTGCGGGTCCTACGGGTCCTGCCGGCCCCTGCGGCCCCGGAGGGCCGGAGCGGGGGTCAGAGCGACTTGCGGAAGGCCTCGGCCACCGACAGGAAGATCGAGTTGCCCTCGGCCTCCCCGATCGACACCCGCACGCCCTCCGGGAACGGCCGCACGATCACGCCCGCCTCGGTGCAGGCCGCGGCGAACTCCGCCGAGCGCTCGCCGAGCCCGAGCCAGACGAAGTTCGCCTGCGAGTCCGGGATGCCCCAGCCCTGGGCGCGCAGCCCGGCCACCACCCGGTTGCGCTCCTCGACCAGCGCGTCCACCCGCTCCAGCAGCGCCTCCTCGGCGCGCAGCGAGGCGACGGCGGCGTTCTGGGCGAGCTGGGTCACACCGAAGGGGACGGCGGTCTTGCGCAGCGCGGCCGCCACCGGCTCGTGCGCGATCGCGAAACCGACCCGCATGCCCGCCAGGCCGTACGCCTTGGAGAAGGTGCGCAGCACGCAGACGTTGGGGCGGTCGCGGTAGAGGTCGATGCCGTTGGGCACCTCGGCGTCGCGGATGAACTCGATGTAGGCCTCGTCGACGACCACCAGGACGTCGCCGGGGACGGCGTCCAGGAAGCGCTCCAGCTCGGCGCGGTGGATCACGTTGCCGGTGGGGTTGTTGGGGTTGCAGACGAAGATCAGCCGGGTGTTCGGGGTGATCGCGGCGAGCATCGCGTCCAGGTCGTGGTCGCCGGCCTCGGTGATCGGCACCGGGACGGGCGTGGCGCCGGCGATCTGGGTGATGATCGGGTAGGCCTCGAAGGAGCGCCAGGCGAAGATCACCTCGTCGCCCGGGCCGGCCGTGGCGAGGATCAGCGACTGGGCGACGCCGACCGAGCCGGTGCCGGTGGCGATGTGCTCGGCGGGCACGCCGAAGCGCTCGGCCAGCACCGCGGTCAGCTCGCCGACGCCCATGTCGGGGTAGCGGTTGAGCGAGCCGGCGGCCTGGACCGCCGCTTCCAGCACGCCGGGCAGCGGGGCGTACGGGTTCTCGTTCGAGGACAGCTTGTAGGCGTCGGCGCCGGCCGGCTTGCCGGGCTTGTAGGTGGGGATGCCGTCCAGGGTCGGCCGCAGGCGCGGGCCCTGCGCTGACGTACCACTGCTCACGGTCGTACTCCGTTTCCAGAAGTTGCACAACTGTCCGGTGCGCTCGCCCGCCACGGACGGGTTCGCCCCCGTGCCCGGGATCTCCTGACGCGCCCGGACCACCCCGGTCGGGTGCCTTGCACCATACCGACCGCCCTCACCCGTAGGAGTGAGATGCCTGGTCGGGTTACAGGTGCAGATCAGCCATTCTGCCCGGTTCCTTTGGCACATGTCAGAGGTAAGAAGCCTGGTTTCAGGCGGGTATCGAAGGAGCGCACTACGGCTCACTCTTGGAGAAACGTATCTCCGAAGGCTCCCGATGCGCCGGTCACAGACCCTTGTCAGGAGCCATACGATCGGTCCGCCATGACAGCAGCAGCCAACCAGAGCGGTCGGCGACCCACCACCTCACGGCGTCTGGAGCGGGCCGGCATCCGGGATGTGGCGGCAGCCGCCGGAGTGTCGATCACCACCGTCTCCGACGCGCTGAACGGTAAGGGCCGCCTGCCCGACGAGACCCGCAGCCGGGTGCGCGAAGTCGCCGAGCGCCTCGGCTACCGCCCCTCGGCGGCGGCCCGAACCCTGCGCACCGGGCGGTCCGGCCTGATCGGGCTGACCGTCACGACCTACGGCGAAGAGCCCTTCACCTTCACCGAGTTCGCCTACTTCGCCGAGATGGCCCGGGCCGCCACCAGCGCCGCCCTCGGCCGCGGCTACGCGCTGGTGGTGCTGCCCGCCTCCTCGCGCCACGACGTCTGGGGCAACATCGCCCTGGACGGCACCGTGGTGATCGACCCGCCCGACCAGGACCCGCTGGTCAGCGAGCTGTACCGGTCGGGCGTCCCGGTCGTCAGCGACGGCAAGCCGGGCAACTGCCCGGTCACCGCCTGGGTCGACAACGACCACGAGGCCGCCGTCCTCGGCATCCTCGACCACCTCTCCGAAGCCGGCGCCCGCCGGATCGGCCTGCTCACCGGCACCAGCACCGACACCTACACCAGGCTCTCCACCGAGGCCTACCTCGGCTGGTGCACCAAGGTCGGGCAGGAACCGGTGTACGAGGCCTACCCGGCGCACGACCCGGCGGCCGGCGCGGTCGCCGCCGACCGGCTGCTCGCCCGCCCCGACCGGCCGGACGCCGTCTACGGACTGTTCGACCCCAACGGCACGGACCTGCTCGCCGCCGCCCGCCGGTACGGCCTGCGGGTGCCGGACGACCTGCTGCTGGTCTGCTGCAGCGAGAGCGACGTCTACGCGGCCACCGAACCGCCGATCACCACGCTCTCGCTCAAGCCGCGCAAGATCGGCACCACCGTGGTCAACCTGCTCATCGACGCGATCGAGGGCGTGGACTCCGGGACGGGCGTCGACATCGCACGGCTCTTCCCGCCCCGGTTCCGCACCGCCGGCAACAGCCCGCCGCCGGGCACCCTGATGCCGACCGAACTGATCGTCCGCGCGTCCTCCCAACGCCGGAGCCCGCGCACCACCGTCAGCCCGCCCCGCCCCCCGGGCGAGGTCTAGACCGCCGATGCCGACCGGCACCGGCGGGGCACCGGCCGGACGCCTCCCGGGGCGCCGATCGGGGCACGGACCGGGACACCGGCGGGGCCCCCGACCGGCCCCGCCGGACACCGACCGGAGCCGGGCGAGCACGAAAGACGCCCGGCCAGAGCCGACGAGACCATACCGAGCCAGGACAAAACGGACCCTCACGGGCCGCCCGGCTGACGCTCCGGAGGATTGGATGCCCACCAGGTGACGACGGCGGGAGAGTGGTCTTCCTATGATGGGCGAATGACACCCGAGGACCGCTTCCCCGGGCCCGAGCACCCCCACCCGGGCCCCCGCCACCAGCCGGACCTCGACGTGCTGCCGTACGGCACCTATTACGAACCCGAGCCCGCCCAGGCCTACCCCGGCACCCCGTACGACGCCGAGACGTACAGCGGCTACGGCGGCGCCCGCTACCTGGAACAGCACTGGACCACCGACGGGCAGGGGCACACCGTGCACGCCCAGGGGAACACCGCGGGCCACGCCCGGGACCAGGCGACGGCGTTCTCGCACCAGGACCACCCGGGGTACGACGCCCAGGACCGCCCGGCCTACGAAGGCCAGGAGCACGCCGGGTACGACGCGCAGGACCACGGCGGGTACGACGGCCGGGACCACGGCCCGTACGAAGGCCAGGAGCGCGCCGGGTACGAAGGCCAGGACCACGCGGCCTACGACGCGCCCGAACACCCGGCGTACGAGAGCCGGGACACCGGCGGCTACGACGACCGCGCCGGCTACGAGCCGACACTCCCGGACCAGCCCTCCCCGGCCCTCCGGCTCGCCGGCCGCGACGACCCGCCGACCATCGAACTCGGCCCGCCGCTGCCGCTCCCCGACCCCGCCGCCCCGACCTACCCCTACCCGGCCCCCGGCCCCGGCGAGCCCCCCGGCCCGGTGTACGTCGTCGGCGACGTGCACGGCTACCTGGAGGAGCTGCGCGCCGCACTGCACGGCCAGGGCCTGATCGACGCCGACGGCCACTGGTCGGCGGGCCGCGCCCGGATCTGGTTCCTCGGCGACTTCACCGACCGCGGCCCCGACGGCATCGGCGTCATCGACCTGGTCATGCAGCTCGCCGCGGAGGCCGCCGCGGCCGGCGGCTACTGCCGCGCCCTGATGGGCAATCACGAACTGCTCTTCCTCGGCGCCGCCAAGTACGGCGACGAGCCCGTGCAGTCCACCGCCGGCACCGCCTCCTTCCTGGCCGCCTGGCGGCTGAACGGCGGTCAGCAGAACGACCTGGACCGCCTGGAGGCGCACCACATCAGCTGGCTGTCCCGGCTCCCCGCCATCGCGCTGGAGGACGACCACCTGCTGCTGCACTCCGACACCACCGCGTACCTGGAGTACGGCGAGTCCATCCCCGACGTCAACGACGCCGTGCACGGCCTGCTCTCCGACGGCAGCGTGGACGAGTGGTGGGACTGCTTCCGCCGCTTCACCAAGCGCTTCGCCTTCCGCGGCGACGCCGGACCGACCGCCGTCCACGAGCTGCTGGACACCTACGGCGGCAGCCGGATCGTGCACGGGCACAGCCCGATCCCGTACCTCACCGGCGCGGTGCACGCGGACGACGGCCAGCCGCCGCACATCCCCGGACCGTACGTGTACGCGGACGACCTCGCGGTGGCGATGGACGGCGGCGTCACCATGGAGGGGCGGCTGCTGGTCGCCCGACTTCCCGTCAACTGACAGCGTTCGTCGAACGGTTGTTCCCGGCGCCCGGGTCGTCGCGCACGCGCGGCCCGGGGCGCGAAATTCCGGAAACCGACTGTCAGCCCGGGCACACCCGCCCCTACCATGAGGCACACCACACCCGGCCGCCCGTCCGGCGGCCCGCCTCCGCGCCCGTTTCGGCGTCCTGAGGGCGCCCGCGCCCCCGGGGCGGAGCGAACCGGGGTCCGCACGAACGGGGTCCCCATGTCCAACCCCCCGCCGCTGCTCGCCGAGGACCGCCCGGAGTTCGAGCGCCTCCTCGCCGAAGCACTGCGCGACCGCACCGTCCTCACCGCCCTGCGCGCGCCCGGCGCGCTCACCACCGACCAACTGCGCATCCGCGCGCTGCGCGACGCCGACGGCATCAACGCCGCCGCCGGCACCGAGTACGCGCACTACAGCCGGCTGCGCGAGAGCCTGCGCACCACACCCCCACCACCACCCGGCGCCGAACCCACCGCCCCCGGCCTGCTCACCCAGCTGCGCTCCGCGAACGGCGGCGCCGGACTGTTCCCCGTCCTCACCGTGCTCACCCCGATCCTGGCCTGGGCCGCCGCCGTCTTCCTGCTGCTGATCGGCTACCTGCTGCGCGCCGCCGACCCGGACCTCGCCCTCGCCCGCTCGCTCGTCACGGCCGGCTGGGTGGCACTCGCCGCCGGAGTCGCCGCGATGGCCATCGGCATCGTCGGGCTCCTCCTCACCGCCATACGCGACGGCGCCGCGGCCGCGCCGGCCGGCACCGACCCGGAGCTCGCCGCCGAACTCACCGACGCCCGCACCGAGTGGCGCACCGCGCTGCGCGACCGCGGCCTGCTGCCCTACCTGCACGCCGCGCTCCCGCCGGTGCCCGGGCGCGAGCGCGCCGCCGACCCCGGTACCGCCTCCGGCCCGGCGGCCGCCTCCCCCGCCGGCGACCCCGGCACCGCCGAGCGGCCCGACTTCAGCAGCCCCGACTTCAGCAGCCCCGGCTACACCTCGCCCGCCTTCACCAGCCCCGGCCCCGACGGCCTGACCGACCCCGAGGGCCGCACCCCCCGCCCCGCCGCGTTCACCACGCCCGACTTCACCGGCCCCGGGTACACCGGCCCCGGCTACACCCCACCGGCCTTCACCGGCCCCGACGACGTGACCTGACCCGTCGACCACCACCCCCGCGACTCGACCCGAGTTCGGATCCGGGGGATGCATACACCCCCGATCCGGGTGCGACCACCATCGCCCGGGGCACCGCCTCCCCGCCAGGCTGGAAGCACACGAGACCGCCGACCCGGGGGAGGCCGATGATGAGCATCGGACGGACCGGACCACAGCACACCGCGCACACCCGCACCGGACCGACGGCACTGCTGGTCACCGCCCTGCTGCTGGCCCTGCTCGGGCTGCTCCCCGGCGCGGGGCCGGCACGTGCCACCGCGTCGAAGGCACCGAGCGCGACCGCCCCGGGCGCGAGCGCCCCGACCACGAAGTCCCCGGCGGCCACGAACCCGGCCCCGACCCCGGCCCCGACCCCGACCCCGAAGGCACCGAGCGCCGCCCCGGCCGCCGCGGGCGACCCGGTCGAAACCCGGGTCGACTTCGCCGGCGCCGGCGGCACCGTCCTGCACGGCCTGGTGCTGACGCCGCCCACCGCCACGGCCCGCCACCGCGGACCCGGGCTGGTCATGGTCCCCGGAGCCGGTCCGGGCCCGCTGGGCGAACTGCGGCCGGCCGCCGAGGCGTACGCCCGACGCGGCATCACCACGCTGATCTTCGACAAGCGCACCGACGGCTACTCGATGACCCACCGCGACTACGGGCAGCTCGCCGACGACGCCCTCGCCGCCGTCCGGCTGCTGCGCGCCCGGCCGGAGGTCGCACCGGGCCGGGTCGGCCTGTGGGGCCTCTCCGAGGGAGCCTGGGTGGTCTCGCTCGCCGCCGCCCGCTCCGGCGACGTGGCGTACCTGGTCACGGCCGGCGCGGTCGGCCTCACCCCGGCCCGTCAGCAGGCCTGGGCGTACGACGGCTACCTGCGCCACGCCGGCGTCTCCGGCTCGCTGCGCACCGCGCTGCCCGACAGCTCGGTCCGGGTGCTCGCCGCCGCCGGGCTCTTCCCGGAGGCCGACTACGACCCGGTGCCGGTGTGGGAGCGGGTCCACCAGCCGGTCCTCGCCGAGTGGGGCACGCTCGACCGCGAAGCCGCCCCGGAGGAGAGCGCCGCGATCATCCGGCAGGCCCTCGACCACGCCGGCAACACCCACTACACGCTGCGGACGGTCCCCGGCGTCCGGCACAACCTGCACCTGACCGACGACGACGGGTACGACCGGCCCGACCGGCTGCCGCCGGACTACGCCGAGGCCGAGACCGCCTGGATCCAGCGGCTCGCCACCGCGCTCCCCGCCGCCTCCGCCGATCCGGCCCCGCACCAGGACACCCTCAGCCACGCGCTCGCCCCGCTGCCCTGGTACCAGCGCACCTGGGCCGAGGCCGCCGCCACCCTGCTCTGCCTGACCGGCTTCGCCGGCTACGCGCTGACCGGCGCCGCCCGCCGGATCCGCCGCCGACCGCGCTCCGCCGCCCTGCCCCGCGCCGCCCGTTGGGCGGCCGCCACCGGCACCGCCGCGCTGCTGGGCGGGCTCGGCTACCTGTTCTTCCTGATGGTCACGGCCGCGATGTTCCCCGGACCGGTGCTGTTCGGACGTCCGGTGGTCTGGCTGGCGGTGCAGCTGCTCGCCGTGGTCGCGGTGGGATCCGCGGGCGTCGCCGCCTGCACCGCGCTGCGGCGGCGGGCCGCCCTCGCCGCCACCCGCGGCCTGGACCGCGCCCGGCTCGGCGCGCTGCTGCTGGCCTCGGCGGTGTTCGTGCCCTGGGCCCTGTCCTGGGGCCTGCTGCTGCCCTGACGGTGCTGCCCTGACGGCGGACCGGACCGGCACCCGCTCCCCCGCTGGGGGGCGGGTTCGCCCGTGCGGGCAGGGCGCCGGTCAGACCCGCGCCCCGTACGGGCAGGGCGCCGGTCAGACCGCGCCGGCCCCGTGCGGGCAGGGTTCGGCGAGCGGCCCGTCCCCGAACCGGCTCGGCCACGGCGGGTGCTCCCCGCCCGGCAGCCCCGCGGCCACCGCGTTCCAGCGCTCGGCCCAGGGCCGGGCCAGGTCGGGGCAGCACCACACCCGGTCCAGGTTCCAGTACGGGCTCCGCCACCTGGCGCGCCGCACGGCCGGGTCGTGCAGGCGCCTGACCCGGAAGCCCTCCAGGTGGCGCCGCCGGATGATGATGCTGATGTGGCGCCTCCCGCTGCCGCGGTGCAGCCCCACCACGTGCACGTCGCCGTCCTCGTCCGGGTAGCGGGGCGGGGACACCCAGAGCCGCGCCCCCGGCGCGAAGTGCCTGAGCCCGGACCTCACCTGCGCACCGTCCGGTCCGTGGGTGGTCGTGGCGGCGACGTTGGCCACCACGCACCACTCCGGCGGCGCGCCCGCGCCCTCCGTCTGTTCGGACATGCGGGGAGTCTGCACCCGGGCCGCGCCCTCCCACCAGCGCTTTTCCCCGCTCAGCCGGCCGCCGCCGCGACGCACGACGGCGCTGCCCCGGCAGCCGGCCCGCCGGCGGCGTCCGCCGCCGCCCGGACGAACGCCAGGACCCGCGCGGTCGAGTTGCCCTCCCGCCAGATCGGGCCGCGTTCGATCGGCGGCGCGTCGTGGATGGGCACGTAGGCGACGTCCGGGCGCGGGTAGTAGCGGCGGGAGTGCTCGCCGACCGGCAGCACGCCGCGGCCCAGGGCGACCAGGCTGAGCATCTCGGAGAACGTCCCGCCGGACGGGCCCCTGGTGACCGGACGACCGGACGGCGTGTGGTCGGGGGTGCGGTCCCGCTTGAAGGCCGCCGAGGTGACGGCCGGGTACTGCACCACCGGGTGGTCGGCGAGCACCTCGATCGACACCGACCGCTCCGCGGCCAGCGGGTGCCCGGCGGCCACCGCGAGGACCCGCTGCTCGGTCAGCAGCACCGGCCCGCAGGCCATGCCGTCGAACGGGTAGGAGGCGATCAGGACGTCCACCGAGCCGTCCACCAGGCTCGCCCGGGAGTTGGAGAGCTGGACCTCGCGGACGTCGACCCGGCAGTCGGGGTGCCGCTCGCCGAACAGCGCGACCGCCTTGAGCAGCAACGGAGCCGTCCACTCGCCGAGGAACGCGACCCGCAGCTCCCCGGTCACCCCGCGACTGGCGTCCTCCGCCCGGCGCAGGGCCGCCGCCATCGCCTCCACCACCGGGGCCAGGTCGTCGGCCAACTGGCTTCCCACGGCGGTGAGTCGCACCGTCCGGCTGGTACGTTCGAACAGCGGGCCGCCGATCCGGCGCTCCAGCTTCTTCACCACCTGGCTGACCCGCCCGGTGGTCAGGTGCAGACGCTCGGCCGTCCGGCCGAAGTGCAGCTCCTCCGCGAGCGCGAGGAAGACCTCGACCTCCAGCCGCTCCAGCATCCGCCCGCCCCGCCCCTCGATCGTTGAATCCGGCTCAACGATCGTACGTCGATCATGCGTTGATGGCGGGTCCGTTCCGGAGGATCGTGGAACACGTCACCGACCGCGCGGAACAGCCCGCGGCGATCCCCCGAGCCACGCCCGGAGCCCCCATGACCAGCGCCGCCGACCCGGCCGCCACCACCGCCGCCACCGACCCCGCCGGCACCGGGCGCCGGATCACCGCGGGCCTCTTCATGTCCCTCGACGGCGTGGTCGAGGCCCCCGAGACCTGGCACTTCCCGTACCTGAACGAGGAGATGGGCGCCGTCGTCGGCGGCCTCGCCGCCGCGGCAGACACCCTGCTGCTCGGCCGGCGCACCTACGAGACCTTCGCCGCCACCTGGCCGCAGCAGACCGGCGGCATGGCGGACGCTCTCAACGCGATCCCCAAGCTGGTCGTGTCCACCACGCTCGACAAGGCCGAGTGGAACAACTCCACCGTCCTCTCCGGCGACCTCGTCGCCGAGCTGACCGAGCTCAAGCACCGGCCGGGCCGCGACATCAGCCTCTCCGGCAGCATCATGCTCACCCGGTCCCTGCTGCGCGCCGGGCTGATCGACGACCTCCACCTGCTCGTCCACCCGATCGTCCTGGGCTCCGGCATCCGCCTGTTCACCGAGCAGGACCGGATCCCGCTGAAGCTCGCCCACTCGGCCGCCTTCCGCACCGGCGTGGTCCACCTGCACTACCGCCAGGCCTGACCACCACCCACGACACCCCCACCCACCGGAGGACCCACCATGCGCGTCATCGCCTTCGACCACCTCGTCCTCAACGTCTCGGACGTCGAACGTTCCCTGGCCTTCTACGTGGGCCTGCTGGGCCTGGAACCCGTCCGTGTCGAGGAGTGGCGTGCCGGCAAGGTGGGGTTCCCCTCCGTCCGCGTCACCCCCGAGACCATCATCGACCTGACCGACCGCCCCCGGCAGGAGTCCAACGTCGACCACATCTGCCTCACCGTCGAGCCCCTCGACTGGCAGGAGGTCATCGACGCGGGCACCTTCACCGTCCTCGAAGGCCCCGTCCCCCGCTACGGCGCCCGCGGCACCGCCACCTCCGTCTACGTGCGCGACCCCGACGGCAACACCGTCGAGCTCCGCTGGTACCCCGAGGACGCCGGCCACTGACCACGGTGCCGCCCCGGCCCCACGGGGGTGGGCCGGGGCGGCGCCGTCACCGGCGCGCCCGGTGCCCGGTCCGACGGTCGAGGCGTTGGCGGGTGCTCCGGGCTGCGGTGAGCTGGCGCACCAGTTGGTGAAGCGAGATCACGCCGGTGAGCGGGGGGAGCCCGGCGACGACGACGGCGGACAGCGTCCAGGGCACGTCGGCGACGCACAGTCCGGCCGCGAGACCGGAGAAGAGCACGACGACGACCCAGGAGTGGAACGGCTGACGTCCGTGCTGGACGGCGCGCAGGACCGACAGACAACCCGCGAGCCACGGTCCGTAGACGACCACCGGCCACAACCGCGACAGTCCGCGCGGCACGCTCGCGAACGCCATTTCCTGCAGCGGTCCGTAGGAGAACACCCAGCCCATCACACAGGCCGCGGTCACCGTCACCGCTGTCAGGACGCCGAACACGGAGCTGATCAGGTGGGGCCAGGCCGGGCGGGGGAAGGAAGACCGTCGACGGTGCCGGGAGGCCGACGGACCGGCCGGGTGGTCGGCCGGGGGCGGGCCGGGCGGGCGGTCGGGGGCGGCCGGGACGGACCGGTCGACCGGCGCTCGCGGAGGCGGCACGAAAGCCGTCTCGTCGTCCCAACCGCCGACCGACGTGACGAGGGCGCCGAACGCCTGCGCGTCGCCGTACGCGGTACCGAGATCACGGGCGAACCCGTCGTCGTACCAATCGCCCTCCGGACGGGCCGTCACACGGACGTGGTCACCGGGAACGCCCCATGCCTCGTTGTCCGGCTCACCGTAGGCGCGTTCCCCGTACGCGCCGAGAAGACCGGTCACACGCTCGTACACGGCACGCTCCCCACGTGGTCGCCCGGCCACGGCTCGATCCGACCGCCGGCCCGGGCCCGTACCGGGGGTCGCGGTGCGGCCGGCGGCATCATGATCCGTCCGAGACGAGCAGGTCGCCGATCCGCGTGGCGAACTCGCTCTCCAACCGGCTGATCTTCCGCACGAGGTCGGCCAACGGGCGCGAGGTGTACGACAGGACGACGCGCTCGCCGTTGCGCGACAGATAGCCGGTGGACACGTCGCCCACGGCGTTCCGGCGATCGGGGACGAACAGCCACCTCCCGAGCGGGGAGACCGGTTCCCTCACGGGAGGTGACGAGGCGTAGGGCAGGCATCGTGAAGTCACGGGTTCATCAACGAGAAGCGGCGACCCCGGTTTTTACGACATCCGGGCGTCCTTCCATATTCGATATCGGAGATGCTTCGCAAAATTACCCGCGGAGGTGGCGCGAGGGGTGAATATTTTCCCGCCGCCCACAGGATACTCACAAACGGGGGCCGGGAACGGGTAATCCCATACTCACCATGGGCACCGCTCGCCAGAATCCCCACGTAAAACAATCGCAAGAGAAACGTTTCTCCTTCCTGCGCGATGCTATGTTTCCCACTTGCCCTCGGCATATGCATGGACCCGTACCGGCCGGCTCGGCCCCTGGGAGGCCCCTTGATCAGCTGGAAGGAATATCTGGAAGCGGTTTGTCTTCACCGGCAAGGATGGTCGATAATCAAGATCTCCCGGCATCTCGGGCGCGATCGAAAAACAATCAGGTCCTACCTCCGCGGCGAGCGGACACCGGGCGTCCGAATTTCTTCCCGGGACGGCTTCCTCCAATTCCTGCCGTACTGCCGCCAGCGCCTCGCGGAGGACCCGCACCTCGCCGCGACCGTCCTCCACGACGAGGTCGTCGAACTCGGCTACGAGGGCGGCTATTCGACCTTCACCCGGGCTCTGCGCAGACATCGGGCCCGGCCGCGCTGCGAGCGGTGCCAGGACGCGACCACCACCGCGAGCAGCCACCCCGCTGCCGAACGGAGCGCGGCGGCCGTCGAGTTCGACTGGATCCGGCTCCCCGGGCCGCCGGCCAGTTGGGGCTACGGCGAGCGGGCGTGCCTTCTCCTGGGCTCGCTCACCGGCACGGGCGCGGACAGCGGCACGGACGCGGACGGCGGCACCGCCCGCTGGTCAGTGGCGCTGGCGGAGGACCAGGAGCTGCCCCACCTCGTGGAAGCCGTCGACCTCGTGCTGAGGCGGCTGGGCGGCACCACCGGGCGCTGGCGATTCGGCAGGACGCCGACCGTGTGGTGCCCGCGGACCGACCGGGTGACACCGGCCTTCGGGCAGGTGGCCGGACACTACGGCGTGCGCGTCGAGTGCCGCCTGCCGACCGACCACCGTTCGCGCACTCGCCGGGCCCTGGACGAGGCCCTCCGCTCCTGGTGGCGCGGTCTACCGGACGGGACCACCCTCCAGGAGGCCTGGCACAGTCTGGGCCGGTTCGCCCTGCGCCTGGACACCCGGTGCGGGAGCACCGGGTGCGTACGCCCCGAGGCCGGCGGTCCCACACCCGGCACCACAGCACTCCGGGAGCTGCCCGAGTTGCCCTACCCGGTCCGCGTCCGCGCCCGCCGTACCGTCACCGCCCAGGGCCTGGTGCCCTTCCGCGGCAACTTCTACGCACTGCCGGACCACCTGCTCGGCGCTCCGGTGGAGGTCCGCCAACGCCTCGACCAGTCCCACCTGTCCATCGCGACGCCTGCCGGAGCCGTCATCGCCCGCTGCCCGCTCGCCCCGGCGGGGGCCGGGCTGACGGTGGTCGAGCACAGCAGCGCGATCGCCGTGCTGGAGCGGCACCCGGCCCCGGTGCCCACCGACGGCCCGTTCTGCCGACGGACCACCCCGCGTCCGCCGTCCCCGCGGGCCCTGGCCGAAGCCGACGCGCTACGTGCCAGGTCCGGCGTCCCGCCCACCCGTCGGCCCGGCGAGGAGCGGAACAGCACGCCGCCACGGGTTCCCGTCCAGCGGGACTGCACGGCCGACAACGCCGGGAGCTGAGCAGCCGGCGCACGGTCCACAGGGCGCCTCCCACCCCCGACGACGTCCACCTCGTCCCCCCGACGGGCCGCCACCGGACCGGGGGGACGAGCAGGCATCGCCCAGTCCTCCGCCCGGCACGGGAAACGGGTGTGACCCGGGGGTTCAAGCCCCGGGCCACACCCGTCCCCGAGGTCAGTCGGCCAGCGGGAGGTAGACGCGGTTACCCCGGGCCGCGAACTCTTCGGACTTGGCCCTCATGCCGGCTTCGGCCTCATCGTCGCTGGTCCCGGCCATGTCGTCGCCGTAGGTGTCCATGATGCTCTTGCTGATCTTCATCGAGCAGAACTTCGGGCCGCACATGGAGCAGAAGTGGGCCGTCTTGGCGGGTTCGGCGGGCAGCGTCTCGTCGTGGAAGTCGCGGGCGGTCTCCGGGTCGAGGGCCAGGTTGAACTGGTCCTCCCAGCGGAACTCGAAGCGGGCGTCGGAGAGCGCGTCGTCCCATTCCTGGACGCCCGGGTGGCCCTTGGCGAGGTCGGCGGCGTGGGCGGCGATCTTGTAGGTGATCACGCCGGTCTTGACGTCGTCCCGGTTGGGCAGGCCCAGGTGCTCCTTGGGCGTGACGTAGCAGAGCATCGCGGTGCCCCACCAGGCGATCATCGCGGCGCCGATGCCCGAGGTGATGTGGTCGTAGCCGGGGGCGACGTCGGTGGTGAGCGGGCCGAGGGTGTAGAACGGCGCCTCGTCGCAGATCTCCTTCTGGAGATCCATGTTCTCCTTGATCTTGTGCATCGGGACGTGGCCCGGGCCCTCGATCATCACCTGGACGTCGCGCTCGCGGGCGATCCGGCCGAGCTCGCCGAGGGTCTGCAGCTCGGCGAACTGCGCCTCGTCGTTGGCGTCCGCGATCGAGCCGGGGCGCAGGCCGTCACCGAGCGAGAAGGTCACGTCGTAGGCGGCGAGGATGTCGCAGAGCTCCTCGAAGTTGGTGTAGAGGAAGTTCTCCTGGTGGTGCGCCAGGCACCAGGCGGCCATGATCGAGCCGCCGCGCGACACGATGCCGGTCTTGCGGCGGGCGGTCAGCGGGACGTAGCGCAGCAGCACGCCGGCGTGGACGGTCATGTAGTCGACGCCCTGCTCGCACTGCTCGACGACGGTGTCCCGGTAGACCTCCCAGCTCAGCTCCTCGGCCTTGCCGTCCACCTTCTCCAGGGCCTGGTAGAGCGGCACGGTGCCGATCGGCACGGGGGAGTTGCGCAGGATCCACTCGCGGGTGGTGTGGATGTTGCGGCCGGTGGAGAGGTCCATGACGGTGTCGGCGCCCCAGCGGGTGGCCCAGGTCATCTTCTCCACCTCCTCCTCGATCGAGGAGGTGACGGCCGAGTTGCCGATGTTGGCGTTGATCTTCACCAGGAAGTTGGTGCCGATGATCGCCGGCTCCACCTCGGGGTGGTTCACGTTCACCGGGATGACGGCCCGGCCGCGGGCCACTTCGTCGCGCACGAACTCGGGCGCCAGGCCTTCGCGGAGGGCCACGAACTCCATCTCCGGGGTCACCACGCCCCGCTTGGCGTAGGCGAGTTGGGTGACGGCCGCACCGCCGCGGCCGCGCAGCGGACGGCGCGGGCGGCCGGGGAAGACGGCGTCCAGGTTGCGCAGGTTCCCGCCGCGCGGCGCGGTGTGCTTGATCCCGTCGTCCTCGGGACGCGGCTCGCGGCCGTCGTACTCCTCGACGTCGCCGCGCTGGCGGATCCAGGCGTCGCGCAGCGCGGGCAGGCCGCGCCGCACGTCGGGCTGGTACGCCGGGTCGGTGTACGGGCCGGAGGTGTCGTACAGCGGGACGGACCTGCCGTTGGTGAGCCGCACCTCGCGGTAGGGGACCCGCAGGTCGGGGCGGGATCCCTCGCGGTAGGCCTTGCTCCAGGCCGGGGTCGGGTAGCCGGTGCGCTCGCTGCTGGGGGCGCTCCGGACAGACTGCGGCTGTGCGTCGAACGTGGTCATCTGACCTCTACTCCCTACGCCGGCATTACCCGGTCAGGTTCCTGCGGTCGACGCAGCCGTCGGTCCGTCCGTCGACGTCCCGGTCAGCGCCCTCTCAGCCCGGTGCTCCGAGCTCCCGCGTCGCAGGCGGTGTTGCCTGCACATGACGCCCAACACGGTAGCGAGCCGATCGCCGCTGGTCCAGAGCGGGTCCACGGGCCGGGAACGGCCGAGGCCCGGTCCCCGTGACGGGGACCGGGCCTCAGGGCGGCGTTCGGGAGAGAGGTCAGCTCTTGGCGGCCTTCTTCACCAGGATCACCACGGCGGCCGCGATGCCGACCACCACCAGCAGCTTGATCGCGAAGCCCAGCAGCGTCCCGATCACCCCGAAGACGAAGGCCACGATGTTCCAGGCCAGCACCAGGACCAGCACCGGGATGACGATGTTGCGCACCCAGGAGGGCAGCGACTTCCAGAGCTCAGCCATGTCCGTTCCTCTTCTCCCCTCGGGCCGGCCGCCGTCCGGTGCCGGATCCCGCTTGCTTTCGATACTTCGATCGTACGGGGGCCCGAGTGCCGGAACGAGGCCCAACGGCCCGGAGAGAACCCCGAGATCACCCCGACCCCGACCCCCGGGGAACACCCCCGGGGATCTACGGGGACACCCCCTGGAAGGCCCCCGCCGAACGGCCGGGAACCGGTCCGCCGCCGGTCAGACCGGCCAGCGCTCACCGCGCCAGGCGGCGTCCCAGAACATCCACTCGTAGCGCGAGGTGGTCACGAAGTGCTCGACCACCTTGCGGCGTTCGACCGCGGAGAGCTCCTCGCCGATCCGGTCGGCGAGCGCCAGCACCCGGCGGACCACCGACTGGAACGCCTCGTCGCCGTAGGTCGCGATCCACTTGGCGTAGAGCGGGTCGGGGGAGCCCTGGGCGAGCAGGGCCCCGCCGACCCGGGCGTAGATCCAGTAGCAGGGCAGCACCGCGCCGACGGCCTCGGCGAAGGAGCCGCCGTAGACCGTGGCCAGCAGGTAGCTGGTGTAGGCCCGGGTGGTGGGCAGCACGGGTTCGGCGGCGGCCTGCTCGGCGCTGCCGCCGAAGGCGGTCAGGAACTCCGCGTGCATGCCCTGCTCGGCGGCCAGTGCGCCGACCGCGTCGTCGGCGAAGGCCCGGACGTCCTCCTCGCCGGGCGCCTTGGCGGCGCAGACGGCGAGGGCGCGGGCGTAGTCGCGCAGGTAGTGCGAGTCCTGGACGACGAAGTGGCGGAAGGCCTCGCGCGGCAGGGTGCCGTCGGTGAGGCCGGCGAGGAAGGGGTGGGCCAGGATCTCGGCGTAGACCGGCTCGATGGCCGCCCAGAGCTCTTCGGTGAGACTGCGTTCTTCGGTGAGGCTGCGGGTCATGCGGACGACCCTAGACGAGTCGTTCCGAAGTGATCGTGATCAGCTTGTCGCTGGGCCGAGGGGCCGTTCGATGGCCTGCTGCCGGCCCGTGGACATGCACGCCTCCTGTGCCGAGGCGGGCTTTGCCACCCTCGACAAGCCAGCGAAGCAGATGACGCTCGCCGCACGATGGGGGCCGGAGCTGGTGCTGCTTGTCCCGAGCCGCTCACGACAGCTGCCGAATCCCTCCCCGGGGTTCAACTCAGCTGGTCGCGCACGAGATCAAGGAATGCCTGTCGGCTCGGATGTATGTGTGCCCAGACCTTCTCGTCCTGTGGCTCTCCCGGGTCTGCGGGGCCCTCTCTGATCACCTCCTGCAGTGCGAACGCGAGGCTGCGTGCCGCTTCGCTGACCTCGGACGGGCACAGTACGTGGATCGTCTTCTGCATCACCCACACCCTGTCGAGGACCTGCCTCGCCCGGGCCTGCCACTGCTCGTCAGCCAGGTTGTGGTGATGCCGGTCCACCGCGACTCGTTCTGCTTCCTGCACCGCAGACAGAAATTCGATGAGGTGAGTGAGACGCTCGTTGCGGCGCGCCTCGGCAAGTTCACGAACACTGCGGCGCGCCTCGCCGCGTTCCAAGGCGCGTCCTGCCGAGCGCTGGGCCAGCATCGACATGAGCCCGCCGAGGAGGACGCCGATGAGCGGCGCAAGCGTTGTCCACACAACGTCCGACTATGACACCGACGGCATGAATACGGCACGGGGTTCGGGCGATATCGGGCCGGGACCGGGACGCGAGGGCGGCCAGGTCGTCGCCGCCTTCGACGGCGGCGGCCCAGCAGACGGCGGCCGAGATCGTTCTGTGACGAATGACCTGGACACCCTGCTCACCGCACTGCATGTGAAGATCGACGACGAGATCACGGACACCCGGTGGCTGGGACGCCCTCCCCGGCTGTCCGATTCCGAGCTCGTCGGCCGCCGTCGCCCAGGCAATGCGGGCTTCACCTCGGAGTCCAGGTGGCTGCGGTTCGCCCACTCCCGCCTCGGCACGACGTTCCCCTTCGTGCCGGAGCAGCCGGGCTGGAACAAGCGGCTGCGCGCTGCATTGCTGCTGGTCAAGGGGGGCATACGGCTCCTTGCGACCGGGAGAGACGCCGCGAGGGCGAGTCACTGCTGAAATCGGTGCGGCAACTGATCGAGTCGGTGAACGCCCCCGGCGGCGGTCCCCGGCCACGGGCCGGACGTCGGGGCTCCGGCGGCGGCGGTCCCCGGCCACGGGCCGGTCGGCCGTCCTCCACCGGCGGGAGCGGGCCTTCGGCACCAATCCGCCGTGTGGTGGTTCCCCCGGGCGGTGCCGCCTGCCAGGCTTGGGCGGTATGAAGGGTTTCGTCATCAAGACACTGATCAACGCGGCGGCCATCTGGGCCGCCGCCTGGATCGTCGCAGGCATCCAACTCGCCCAGGGCAACGCCGACTGGCAGCACAAGGCGCTCACGGTGCTCGGCGTCGCCGTCGTCTTCGGCGTCGTCAACTGGCTGATCAAGCCGGTGGTCAAGCTGTTCTCGTTCCCGCTGTTCATCCTCACACTGGGCCTGATCACCTTCGTGATCAACGCGCTGATGCTGATGCTGACCTCGTGGGCGTCGGGGAAGCTGCAGCTGGACTTCCACGTGACCGACTTCTGGGCCGCGCTGTTCGGTTCGCTGATCATCAGCTTGGTGGCGTGGGGCCTGCACCTGGCCCTGGACGACGACTGACCGCCGTCGTGCGGGGTGCGCGCGAGGGGCCCGTACCCGGGTGGACCACCCGGGTACGGGCCCCTTCGTCGTGCCGCGCACGTGCCGCGGGGCACGACGGGGATCGCCGCGGGGCACGCCGCGGGCGTCCTCCTCGGGCCGCCTCAGCCCGCGTTCTCCCGCCCGCGGAGGATGGCCGCGAGCTTGGCGTCGAGCTCCCGTCCGATCAGCTCCTGCCCCACCGGCACCAGCCGGTCGGTGCCGGCCAGGAAGGCGAGCAGCGGCGCGGACGGGGCCCGCAGCACGGCGTCGCCGGCGGGGGAGCGCAGCAGGATGCGCACCTCCGTGGCCGCCTCGTCGACCGGGTGGATGTGCACGTCGCCCTCGCCCGCCGGGCCGGTGATCCCGTCGAGCAGCAGCTCCCGCGCGAAGAACCAGGTCACCGGCGCGTCACCGGGCAGGTGGAAGGCGAACCGGACGGCGTACGGATCACCGGCCTCGTAGACCGCGTCCACCGGGACGCGCACGGAGAGCTCGTGCGAGACCACGAGGTTCATCACCAGGTGCCCCTGGACCCTGCTGTGCTGCATGGCGCCAGTCCTCTCGTTCTGCCCCGGTCGGGCTTCGACCCGCGCCCGGGATCCCGACGCATTCCCGGGGTTTCGCCCATTCCCGGGGTTTCGACGCATTCCCGGCGCGGGAGACTCCCGCACAACGCCCCAGCCCCGGAGGTGGCCATGGGCCCCGACAACCGAACCCCGCCACCGCGCCCGGTCGTGAAGCGGACGGCGCGGGCGATCCTGCTGGAGCTGGACCCGGACGATCCGTACGGCCCGGCCTCGATCGTGCTGATCCGGCGGGTCCGGCCGGGCGCGCCGCACCCGTACTGGATCACGCCCGGCGGCGGGGTCGAGCGCGGCGACCGGACGGTGGTCGAGGCGCTGCACCGCGAGGTGGACGAGGAACTCGGCGGCAAGGTCGTGGACGTGGTGCCCGCCTTCGTCGACACCATCAGCCACACGCACCACGACGACGGCACCCTCCTGCACCCGCACGGTGTCAAGGTGCAGCACTTCTTCGTCTGCCGGCTCGCCTCGATGGACCTCAGCCGGCGGCACGGGCCGGAGGTGACGGAGCCGAACGGCGAGTACGAGGTGGTCCGGCTGCCGTTCACCCGCGAGGGGGTCACCTCGGTCAACGTGGTCCCGCCCCGGCTGCGGGCGTACCTGGCGGCCAACATCGAGGGCATCCGCGCGCTGCTCGCGCCCGATCTCGGGTGATCACCCGGCGGCCAGGTCGCCGACCAGGTCGTGCCGGATCCGCTCGGCCGGCACGCCCGCGCGCAGCAGCACCCCGACGCCCCGGCGCACCATCGCGGGCGGCCCGCTGAGCAGCGCGTCGCGGCCCGCCCACGGGCCGAACCGGCCGACCACCTCGGGGAGTTCGCCGGTCAGCGTCCCCAGGGCCGGCCCGTTGCCGCTGCCGGACAGCACCGGGTGCACCGTCAGCCAGGGGTGGACCCGGGCCAGCTCGCGCAGCCCGTCCAGCGCGTACAGCTCGGCGGTGCGGCGGGCGCCGTAGAACACCTCGACCCGGCGGCCGGGCGCGCCGTGCCCGGCGATCTCCTCGACCAGTGCGCGGATCGGCGCGATGCCGGTGCCGCCGCCGAGGCAGAGCAGGTCCGCGCCGCCCGTGCGGTCGACGGTCATCGCGCCGGCCGCCGGGCCCAGCCGCAGCACGTCCCCGGGTGCGGCCCGGTGGACCAGCGCGTTGCTCACCCAGCCCGCCTGGACGGCCTTGACGTGGAAGGTCAGCAGCCCGTCCGGGCGGGGCGCGGCGGCGAAGGAGTAGTGCCGCCAGACCCGCGGCCACCAGGGCGTCTCCAGGCTGGTGTACTGCCCGGCCCGGAACGGGTACGCCTGGTCGGGGCGGACGGTGATCACCGCGACGTCCCGGGTGGGGCGCTCGTGCCGGACCACCTCGCCCTGCCACCAGGGCGGCGAGGTGCGGGCGGCCTCCTCGGCGGCCTCGATCATGATCGAGGAGATCAGCCGGTAGGCGCGCCGCCAGGCCAGCTCCGTGTCGGTGTCCCAGCGCCCGCCCGCGTACCTGGCCAGCGCCTGCACCAGGCACTCGCCCACCGGGGCGTAGTGGCCGGTCAGGGTGCCGTACCGGCGGTGGCCGCGGCCGAGAGCGCCCAGCCTGGCGCGCAGGGCCACCGGGTCCTCGGCGCCGCGGGCGGCGGTGAGCAGGGCACGGAACAGCCGGTCGCGCTGGACGTCCATGGCGGCGGGGAAGAGCGAGCGGACCTCGGGGTGGTGCAGGAAGAGCAACGCGTAGAAGTGTGCGGTGGCCCGGTCGGCCACCGGCTCGACGGCCGCGAGGCTGTCCCGGATCAGCTCGATGTCCCGCGCGGTGAGCGGCAGTTCGACGGCGGGGACGAGGGCCTGTCCGACGCCGGGGTTTGCGGACGGCAGCGCGGCCGGCAGCGCGGACGGCGCCGCGGGGGGTGCGGGCAGTGCGGCCACGGGCGTCGCCGGAGGCTGCCCGGCCGGGGTCGGCGCGGCCCAGGCGTCGCTCCAACTGTCCCCAGGTCCGGCCCAGTTGAGTCCGGGCGCGTCGGCGAACAGCGGGCGGAAGGCGGGCGAGCTGCCGGTGACCGAGACCGCCTCCGGGTAGCTCGGCGCCGGATGGTCCGGCGCCGGGAAGCTCGACCCGGGCGAGCCCGGCGCGGGGACGGTCGGCGGCTCGGACGGCATCGCCGGGATCACCGGGCGGAGGTGCTCCGCCCCACGAGCGTCCGGCGCCGGCGGAAGGACGGCCGCGGGCGCGCCCGCCGGCGGCACCGGCGGCAACGTCAGCACCGGAGGCACCGGCGGCGTCGGCAGCACCGGTGGCAGGTCCGGCGGGTCCAGTGGCATCGGCGGCCGGACGGCCCGCGTCTGCGACGGCGCCTGCGGCACCGGAGTCCCCTCGGGCGGGAGCTCCGGCAGGCCCGGGACGGAGGCGGCCCCCGCCGAGCCGTGCCCGGTGCGGACCAGAAGTGTTCTGCG
Source organism: Kitasatospora sp. NPDC038210 (assembly GCF_055600605.1). Taxonomy (NCBI): domain Bacteria; kingdom Bacillati; phylum Actinomycetota; class Actinomycetes; order Kitasatosporales; family Streptomycetaceae; genus Kitasatospora; species Kitasatospora sp. NPDC038210. Next base: position 152,027 of record NZ_JBVJYK010000004.1, read on the forward strand.
GGACTTCACCGCTACGTTTCGAGTACCCAAGAGAATCGTTTCGCCTCCGGCCGGCCCACGCCACCACCTGGCTTGTCTCTGTTGACGCCTAGGCAGCGTGGCACGCCCGAAGTGCTCATCCGACAAATCACGCGAAGCCCGGACACCCGGCCCGGGAACGCGCTACTCTCACTCGATCGCGGTTGCCCTGAGTGGCCCCCCGTCCACCCAGGGCAACCGTCGTCACTCGGCGGCGCGGCTCCTCAGAGCTGCCGCAGCAGCATCCCCGGCTGCTCCACGCAGTCCGCGACGAACCGCAGGAAACCGCCCGCCGTTCCGCCGTCGCAGACCCGGTGGTCGAAGGTGAACGACAGCTGCGTCACCTCGCGCACCGCCAACTCCCCGCCGTGCACCCAGGGTTTGGCGACGATCCGGCCCACCCCGAGCATCGCCGCCTCGGGGTGGTTGAGGATCGGGGTGGAACCGTCCACCCCGAACACCCCGTAGTTGTTCAGCGTGAAGGTGCCGCCGGTCAGCTCGGCCGGGGTGAGCGCGCCGCTGCGCGCCGCCTCGGTCAACCGGCCCAGCTCCTCGCCGAGCTGCTCGGTGCTCCGGGCCTGCGCGTCCCGCACCACCGGGACGACCAGGCCGCGCTCGCCCTGTGCGGCGAAGCCCAGGTGCACCGCCGAGTGCCGGACGATTCCCGAACCGTCCTCGGTCACCGAGGAGTTGAGCTCGGGGAAGCGCGCCAGCGCGACCGTGCAGATCCGCGCCAGCAGAGCCAGCACGCTCACCTTCGGGCCCGGAATCGCGTTCAACTGCCGCCGCAGTGCCATCAGTTCGGTGGCGTCGGCATCCACCCAGCAGGTCGCCGCCGGAATCTCCCGGTGGCTGCGGCTGAGCTTCTCGGCCACCGCCTTGCGCAGCCCGCGCAGCGGGACGACGCCCTCCGGCACCGCGGTCGCGGCGGGCCGGGCGGCGACGACCGGAGCGGCCACCTTGGCCGCGACCGCCCGTTCGACGTCCGCCCGCATGATCAGCCCGTCCGGTCCGCTGCCGGTGAGCGCGGCCAGGTCGACGCCCTGCTCCCGGGCCAGCCGCCGCACCAACGGCGAGATCACCGGCACCACGACCGGCGCGGCCGGAGCCGGAGCTGCGGCCGGAGCCGGAGCCGGAGCCGCCGCAGGCGCCGTCACCGCCGGAGCGGCCACCGGAGCAGCCCCCGCAGCGGCCACGCCGACCCGGCGCCGCCGACCGCCCTTCCCGGTCTCCGCGACGCCGTACCCGACCAGCGGCCGCTCGACCTCGGCGGAGGCCGCGGGAGCGCGCCCGGCACCCGAACCGGCCGAACCCGCCGACCCGGCGGAACCCACCGGCTCGTCGGAGGCACCGCCCGGCGCCGCCACCGCGACCGTCACCAGCGGAGCGCCCACGGCGATCTCCTCGCCCTCCTCGCCGTACCGCGCGGTGACCACCCCGCCGTACGGGCAGGGCACCTCCACCACGGCCTTGGCGGTCTCCACCTCCACCACCGGCTGGTCGACGGCGATCACCTCGCCGACCTCGACCATCCAGCGCACGACCTCCGCCCCGGTGAGTCCCTCACCGAGGTCGGGCAGCCGGAACTCCCGCACGACGGGCATCATGCTCAGTCCTCCCACTGCAGCCGGGCGACCGCGTCCAGGATCCGGTCCACCCCGGGCAGGTGGTGGTGCTCCAGCATCGGCGGCGGGTACGGGATGTCGAAGCCGGTGACCCGCAGCACAGGAGCGGCCAGGTGGTGGAAGCAGCGCTCGGTGACCCGTGCGGCGATCTCCGCGCCGGTGCCGCCGAAGCCGGTCGCCTCGTGCACCACCACGGCCCGGCCGATCGAGCGCACGACCCGGCAGACCGTCTCGTCGTCGAACGGCACCAGGGTGCGCAGGTCCAGCACCGCGAGGTCCCAGCCCTCGGCCTTCGCCGTCTCGGCCGCCTCCAGGCAGACCGGCAGCGAGGGGCCGTAGGTGATCAGCACGGCGGACGTCCCGGTGCGCCGCAGCACGGCCCGGCCGATCGGCTCGACCGGCGCCGCCGGGTCGAGCTCGGCCTTGCCCCAGTAGAGCCGCTTGGGCTCCAGGAACACCACCGGGTCGTCGGAGGCGATCGAGGCGCGCAGCAGCCCGTACGCGTCGGCGACCGTCGCGGGCGTGACCACGTGCAGGCCGGGGGTGCTGGTGTAGTACGCCTCGGAGGCGTCACTGTGGTGCTCGACGCCGCCGATGCCGCCGCCGTACGGGACGCGGACGGTGATCGGCAGCGGCAGCTTGCCCGCCGTGCGGTTGCGCATCTTGGCGACGTGCGAGAACAGCTGCTCCAGCGCCGGGTAGGCGAAGGCGTCGAACTGCATCTCGACCACCGGGCGCAGCCCGTACATCGCCATGCCGATCGCGGTGCCGAGGATGCCGGCCTCGGCCAGCGGGGTGTCCAGGCAGCGGTCCGGGCCGAACTCGGCGGTCAGCCCGTCGGTGATCCGGAAGACGCCGCCGAGCGCGCCGACGTCCTCGCCGAGGACGTGCACCGCGGGGTCCTCGCGCATGGCGTCCCGCAGCGCGGAGTTGAGTGCCTGCGCCATGGAGGCGGTGCGCACGGGGGTGGCCGTCTGACTCATCAGTGCTGCACCTCGGCCTCGGCGGCCAGCTCGGCGGACAACTGGGCGGCCTGCTCCCGCAGCTGCGGGGTCGGCTCGGCGTAGACGTGGGCGAACAGCGCCAACGGGTCGAGCTCCGGGTCGGCGTGGAACTCGGCCCGCATCCGGGCCGCCAGCGCCTCCGCCTCGTCCGCGGCCTCCTGCACCAGCCGGTCGTCCAGCACGCCGAGTTCGCGCAGCGCGCGCTCCATCAGCAGGATCGGGTCGTGCTCCCGCCAGGCGTCCACCTCGGGCTCGGTGCGGTAGCGGGTCGCGTCGTCGGCGTTGGTGTGCGCCTCGATCCGGTAGGTCAGCGCCTCGACCAGGGTCGGGCCGCCGCCGGTGCGGGCCCGCTCGACCGCCTCGGCCAGCACGGAGTGCACGGCGGGGGCGTCGTTGCCGTCCACCAGCCGGCCCGGCATGCCGTAGCCGACGGCCTTGTGGGCCAGGCTGGGCGCGGCGGACTGCGCGCTGAGCGGGACGGAGATCGCGTAGCCGTTGTTCTGCACCAGGAAGACCACCGGCGCGTTGAGCACGGCCGCGAAGTTCAGCGCCTCGTGGAAGTCGCCCTCGCTGGTGCCGCCGTCGCCGAGCATCGCCAGCGCGACGGCCGGCTCGCCGCTCAGCCGGGCGGCGTGCGCCAGCCCGACGGCGTGCGGGGCCTGGGTGGCGAGCGGGGTGCAGAGCGGGGCGGTGCGGGTGGCGCGCGGGTCGTAGCCGGTGTGGGCGTTGCCGCGCAGCAGGGTCAGCGCCTCCAGCGGGTCCACGCCGCGGGAGACCACGGCGAGGGTGTCGCGGTAGCTGGGGAACAGCCAGTCGCGGTCGCGGAGCACCAGCGCGGCGGCGACCTGGCAGGCCTCCTGGCCGGTGGACGCCGGGTAGACGGCGAGGCGGCCCTGCTTGGTCAGGGTGGTCGCCTGCTGGTTGTAGCGGCGGCCGACGACCAGGCGTCGGTAGAGCTCGCGCAGCAGTGCCGGGTCGTACTTCTCCAGCGCGGGGGTGCCGAGCACCCGGACGGGGGAGAGGTCCGGGAGTAGGGGGGCCGGGTCGGTGCGCGGGGCGGTGGCCCCGGGCGACCAGCCGGGCACGAACGGGTGGTGTCTGTGGTCGAGAACGGTCATCTCGGGGCACCTCCAGGAGTGGCGGGGGCTCCCTACCGATTGTTCGGTCGTCTGTTCATCTTGACCAGAAGCGTGACAAGGTGGTGGACATTCGGCCTGCGGAGCGGTCGACTGGTGGCAGTGTGTCCAATCGGTGAGGGTGGGGGGTCATGTCGGCTGAACAGATGTCCAGACTCGACCGGGTCGACCGTTCGATCCTGCGGCTGCTGCAGCAGGACGGTCGCGCCTCGATCCGCTCGGTCGCCGAGCGGGTGCACGTGTCCCGGGCCAACGCGTACGCCCGGATCTCCAGGATGGTCGAGGACGGCATCATCCGCGGCTTCACCGCCCGGGTGGACCACGAACGGGCCGGTCAGGCCGCGTCCGCGTACATCACGCTGAAGATCGTCCAGAACTCCTGGCGCACGGTCCGCGAGCAGCTGCTGGAGCTGCCCGGGGTGGCGCACATCGCGCTGGTCGGCGGGGACTTCGACGTCCTGCTGCTGGTGCACACCGCCGACAACCGGACCCTGCGGGAGCTCGTGCTCAACCGCATCCAGTCCATCCCCCAGGTGCTCGGCACCCGCACCATGCTGGTCTTCGAGGAGACCGACCAGGTCCCCCCTGACCCGCAGACCCCCTGACGCCCCCGACGCCCCCTGCCCGGCCCCCGGGCGACGACCGGCTACCGCGCCCGCAGCCCGTCGAAGGCCAGGTGCACCACCGCGTCCGCGACCCCGTCGGCGGCCTTGAGCCCCGGCCGGTACCACTCCACGATCGAGTTGATCATCCCGAACAGCAGCCGGGTGGCCAGCCGGGGCTCCACGTCCGCCCGCAGCGCGCCGTCCGCGACCGCCGCCCGCAGCAGCTCCGCGACCTGGTGGTCGAAGTCCCGGCGCCGCTCCAGCGCCCACAGCTCGGTGGCCGTGTTGCCCCGCACCCGCAGCAGCAGCGTCACGTACGGCAGCTCCGCCAGCAGCACCTCCGCGGTGCGCCGCACCACGTGCTCCAGCCGCTCCACCGCCGGGCCCTCCACCGCCGCCGGCTCGACCAGGATCGCGAACAGCCCGTCCAGCGCCCGCCCGACGGCCAGCCGCAGCAACTCCTCCTTGCCGCGCACGTGGTGGTAGATGGAGGACTTGGAGATCCCGGCCGCCCGGGACAGGTCCTCCATCGAGGTGCCGTCGTAGCCGCGCTCGTTGAAGACGTCGACGGTCACCGCGAGCAGTGACTCCACGGTGTAGGCGGTGCGCGTGGTGTGATCGGCCATCCTCCGAGTATCCCCGGCCGCCCCGGGCGGTACGCGATCGGGTCCCTCTGGTCCACACCACCCGCGCGGCCGGGCCCACCCCGGCCAGGAGGCCCAGGCCCTAGACTCTCCGGACGATCCGTCCACGTGCAGAGCAGGCTGGGGTCCACGGCTGATGAACGCAATACCGGCAGTCGCCTCCGACGTGCCCGAGCAGCGCAGCGGGGATCCGGAGCACTCGCGCACCTGGCAGGAGCGCGCCCGCGCGCTGGTGGTCCGCTTCGGACCGGCCGTGTGGTGCTACGCGGTGCTCAAGCTGGTCGGCTTCACCGTGTTCATGAAGCTGCTCTCCTTCGCCGGCGACTACGCCAGGAAGCCGGCCCGGTTCGGCGGCGGCGCCAACCCGTGGGACGTCCTGGCCAGCTGGGACGGCTGGTGGTACCAGCAGGTGGCCCAGTTCGGCTACCACCCGGCGCTGGTCCCGGTCGCGGGGACGGAGGGCATGAGCGTCGAGCAGAACTCGGCCGCCTTCTTCCCGCTCTACCCGGGCCTGATGCGGATGACCTCGGACGTCACCGGCCTCGGCCTGTACGGCGCCGGGATGCTGGTCTCCGTGGTGGCGTCGCTGCTCGCCGCCGCCGGCATCTACGCCGTGGTGGAGAAGCTGTCCGGGGACGTCCGGGCGGGCGTGATCGCGGCCGGGATCTGGGCGATCGCACCGGGCTCGGGCGCCGAGTGGGCGGTCTACTCGGACTCCACCTTCGTCGCGCTGGCCGCCTGGGCCTGCTACTGCGTGATGACCAAGCAGTGGGTCGCGGCCGGGGTGATCACCCTGGTCGCCGGGCTCAACCGGCCGACCGCGGCGGCCCTGATCGGCGCCGTGGGCCTGGCCGCCCTGGTCGAGCTGTACCGGCGGGACAGCGGCGTGCTGCGCCCGCTGACCGCGATGCTGCTGGCCCCGATCGGCCTGCTCGGCTACGTCGGCTGGGTGGGCTGGCGGATGGGCGAGTGGGGCGGCTACTTCCGGCTGCAGCACGACGCCTGGCTGCACTACTTCGACGGCGGCCAGGGCACCTGGCACGCGGTCCGCGGCGTCCTGCTGGGCCGCAACGACTACCCCTTCGCCTTCCCGGTGCCGGACCTCCTGGCGACCCTGATCGTGCTCACCCTGCCGGTGCTGATCACGCTGATGATCCGGCTGCGCCCACCGCTGGTGCTGACCGCCTACACCCTGGCCACGATCGTCTCGGTGCTCGGCAGCCTCGGCATCTTCGGCAACACCTCGCGCTACCTGCTGCCCGCGTTCCCGCTGCTCATCGCGCTGGCGCTCGGCATGCGCAAGCTGAGCTGGCCGGTGCTGGCCGCCGTGCTGGGCACCGGTGCGATCGCCTCCGGCTGGTACGGCGGGTACGTGCTGTTCGAGCTGGGCGTGCCGTAGAGCCGGTCCACCCGAGCCCCGGAGGGCGCGTCCGCCACGGACGCGCCCTCCGTCCGTTCCGGCGGATTCCCACCCCTGCACCCTCTTGAGCCGACCGATCGTTCGGTTACTCTGTGACGTGTCCCGTCCTCCCCTCTGAGGAGCGCACAGATGTCCGCAGCGGTCACCCACCCCCTCGTCAGCGAGCTCGTCGAGCGCCACCAGGCCACCCTGGACGCCGCGCTCGCCGCCGCCGCCAAGCGCGACTACTGGTCGCCCTACCCCGAGTTCCCCAAGGCGTACGGCGAGAGCGGCCCGGCGGACGGCAAGGCCGCCTTCGACGCCCTGCTCGGCAAGCCCTTCGCCCTGGCGGGCCACCCCACCGACGGCGACCAGGTCGGCGGCGAGGCCTCCCCGTACGGCGTCGAGCTGGGCATCACCTACCCGCACGCCGACCCGGACGCGCTGATCGGCGCGCTCACCGCCGCCCGCCCCGGCTGGGCCGCCGCCTCCCCGCTGGAGCGCGCCGCCGTCTGCCTGGAGATCCTGCACCGGATCAACGCCGCCTCCCACGAGTTCGCGCAGGCCGTCATGCACACCACCGGCCAGGCCTACGGCATGGCCTTCCAGGCCGGCGGCCCGCACGCCCAGGACCGCGGCCTGGAGGCCGTCGCCTACGCGTACGCCGAGCAGACCCGGCTGCCGCGGCAGGCCGACTGGACCAAGCCGCAGGGCAAGCGCGACCCGCTGGTGATGACCAAGGAGTTCACCGTCGTCCCGCGCGGCCTCGCGCTGCTGATCGGCTGCAACACCTTCCCGACCTGGAACGGCTACCCCGGCCTGTTCGCCTCCCTCGCCACCGGCAACCCGGTGCTGGTCAAGCCCCACCCCCGGGCCGTGCTGCCGCTCGCGCTGACCGTCCGGACCGCCCGCGAGGTGCTCGCCGAGGCCGGCTACGACCCCAACCTGGTCTGCCTGGCCGCCGAGCACGAGGGTGGAACCGTCGCCGCGGCCCTCGCGGTCCGCCCCGAGATCAAGATGATCGACTACACCGGCTCCACCAGCTTCGGCGACTGGCTGGAGGAGAACGCCAAGCAGGCCCAGGTGTACACCGAGAAGGCCGGCGTCAACGCGGTCGTCATCGACTCCACCGACGACTACAAGGGCATGCTGTCCAACCTGGCCTTCGCGCTCTCGCTCTACAGCGGCCAGATGTGCACCACCCCGCAGAACGTGCTGATCCCGCGCGGCGGCATCAGCACCGACCAGGGCGACAAGACCTACGACGAGGTGGTCGCCGACCTCGCCGGCGCGATCGAGGGCCTGCTCTCCGACGACGCCCGCGCCGCCGCCATCCTCGGCGCCGTGGTCAACCCCGGTGTGCTGCAGCGCTCGGCCGCCGCGGCCGGCGGAGAGTACGGCGAACTCGCCCTCGCCCCGCGCGCGGTGACCTCGCCCGACTTCCCCGGCGCGACCGTCCGCACCCCCGCCCTGGTCAAGCTGAACGCCGACAAGCCGGACGACCGCTCGGTCTTCCGCAGCGAGTGCTTCGGCCCGGTCTCCTTCGCCGTCGCCGTCGAATCCACCGCCGCCGGCATCGAGCTGCTGCGCACCACCGTCCGCGAGAAGGGCGCCATGACGGCCTCCGGCTACACCACATCCCCCGAGGTGGAGGCGCTGCTGGTCGAGGCCGCGCTGGACTCCGGCGTCTCCCTCTCGCTCAACCTGACCGGCGGCGTCTACCCCAACCAGACCGCCGCCTTCTCCGACCTGCACGGCACCGGCGCCAACCCGGCTGCCAACTCCGCCTACTGCGACGGCGCGTTCGTCGCCAACCGGTTCCGCACGGTCGAGATCCGCCGGCACAGCTGAGCGTTCGTACCGGCACACCACCCCTCCCGGGCCCCGGCGGTCATCGACCGCCGGGGCCCGGCGGTTCACAGCTCCCGCCGGGCCCGCGATGATGGAGGCTGGGAGAGCGCCGGGAACGGCGTCCAACCACCCTCCGAACACCGGGAGCTGAATACATGGCCGTGAAGCCGACGACCGAAACCGACGTCCTGATCGTCGGCGCCGGACCCACCGGACTGCTGCTGGCCGGCGACCTCGCCGCCGCCGGCGTCGGCGTCACCGTGCTGGAGAAGCGGGCCGCCGAGTCCAACCTCACCCGGGCCTTCGCCGTGCACGCCCGCAGCCTGGAGCAACTGGACGCCCGCGGCCTGGCCGAGGAGCTGATCGCCACCGGCCGCCCGCTCGGCTCGCTGAAGATGTTCGACCGCTTCCGCATCGACCTCGGCGCGCTGCAGACCCGCTTCCCGTTCGTCCTGATCACCCCGCAGTACAACGTCGAACGGCTGCTCCTGGACCGCGCGGAGAAGGCCGGCGCGACCCTGCTGCGCGGCGCCGAGGTCACCGGGCTGCGCCAGGACGCCGACGGCGTGACGCTGGAGACCGCCGACGGGCACACCCACCGCGCCGCGTACGCGGTCGGCACCGACGGCGTCCACTCCGCCGTCCGCGACCTGCTCGGCATCCCGTTCCCCGGCGAATCGGTCGTCGACTCCGTGGTGCTGGCCGACGTCCGGCTGGAGCGCGAGCCCAGCGACGCGATCACCGTCGGCGCCAACGAGACCGGGTTCGCCTTCATCGCCCCGTTCGGCGACGGCTGGTTCCGGATCATCGCCTGGGACCGCAACGAGCGCTTCCAGGACGGCACCGTCCCCACCACCGAGCAGCTCACCGCCCTCACCTCGGCCATCCTCGGCGAGGACTACGGCCTGCACGACGTGCGCTGGAGCTCGACCTTCCACAGCGACGAGCGCCAGGCCCCCAACTACCGCTCCGGCCGGGTCTTCCTGGCCGGCGACGCCGCCCACTGCCACTCCCCGGCCGGCGGCCAGGGCATGAACACCGGCCTCCAGGACGCCGCCAACCTCTCCTGGAAGCTCGCCGCCGCCGTCGGCGGCCACGCCACCGACGCCCTGCTGGACACCTACCAGACCGAGCGGCACCCGGTCGGGAAGACGGTGCTGCGCACCTCCGGCGCGCTGATCCGGCTCGCCCTCGCCGAGTCCGCCCCCACCCGCGCCCTGCGCGGGGCGCTCACCGCACTGGGCAACCACCTCGACCCGGTCACCGGGCGCGGCGCCCGGCTGGTCTCCGGCATCGGCATCTCCTACCCGGCGCCCAAGGACGCCCACCCGCAGGTCGGCAAGCGCGTCCCGGACCTGCGACTGACCGCCCTCAGCAAGCCCGTCGAGGGCACCCCGGCCGCGCCCGAGCGGCTCTACGAGGCGCTGCGCGCCGGACGGTTCGTCCTCGTCAGCAACGACGAGCTCGTCGCCGCCGAACCGTGGGCCGACCGCATGGTCTCCGCCGCCCCCGCGGACCCGCACGGCAAGCTGCGCGACACCGTCCTGCTGATCCGCCCGGACGGCTACGTCGCCTGGGCCGCCGTCGACCCCGGCCAGGGCGAACTGCGCGCCGCGCTCACCACCTGGCTCGGCAACCCGGCCTGACCCCCGTTCGGGCGGGCGCCCCACGCCCCGCGCCCGCCCGAACCGGCCTCACCGCAACCCCGCCACGACCGTCCCGGGCCCGTGCAGCGGCCGCCGCCCGGCCCGACCCATCGTTCGGTCGTCCGTTAACCCCGCGCCTTCTCGTAGTGCCGCGCCGCCTTCGCCCGATTCCCGCACACCGCCATCCGGCACCACCTCCGGCGCCCGTTCTGCGAGGCGTCGAAGAAATGCAGAATGCACGCCTCGTGCGCGCACTGCTTCACCCGCTGCGCCCCCTGCCCGAGCAGCGTGAGGAAGTCGTCCGCGGCCAGCCAGGGCGCCAGCCACTGCGGCCGGTCGACCTCGACCCGGTCCTCGGCCCCGCCCGGTCCGGCCGTCCGCCGGATCCGCCCGTGCGCCAGCACCGCGTCCAGTCCCTCCCGCGCCGCAGTGCTCAACTCGCCCTGCCCGTGGGCGTCCTGGGCGGCCAACCCGATCGCATCGCGGACCTGGCGGATCGCCGCCAGCCCGGCGTCGTCGGCCTCACAACGGGCGCTCAGCCCGGCGGAGGAGAGCCAGATCCCGTACCCCTCGACCCCGGTGAGCAGGTCGTTGACGGGCGTTCCGGCCCAGCGCGTGTTGAGCAGGTCGAGCGCGAGCGGCTCGCCGATCAGCGGTCGCGGGTCCCTCGGGTCCGCCTTCACGTCAGTCATCGTTCTCCCTCGGCTCCGTCCGATTCTACGTCCGCGTCCCGCCGCACGAATTGGTATGGACCGACTCCTGAATTCCGCTCATTCACTGTATGGATTCCGCGAGTTTCCCGGCCTCCACACTTGACTGTTTTTTAGCAACGAATTGCTTGATCATGAGCCACTTCGCACACCGGTTCTGTCATGTTCGAGCCAGCGTTCTCGACCCCGGAACGCCTGGCCCCTTGCCGGCCCCCACAGCCGGCCGGAGGAGGATCCGTTGCGCCCCCGCACCCTTGCCCTTGCCGCGGCGATAGCCGTCCTGCCGCTGACCGCCGTCTCGCTCGGCGTCTCCGCCGCGCAGGCCGCCACCCCCAACGCCGCCCCCCGCGTCGCCCTGCCGAACACCGTGAACCCCGCGGTGGCCCACTCGGAGAAGAAGGGCGACGTCCCCGCCGAGCAGCAGATCTCGGTGGCCGTCAGCCTGAAGCTGCGTGACACCGACGCCCTGGACCGCTTCCTCACCGCGGTCGCCACCCCGGGCACCCCGGAGTTCGGCAAGTACCTGACGCCGGAGCAGTTCACCGCCCGGTTCGGCCCGACCCAGGCCGACGTCGAGCAGGTCAAGGCCTACCTGGCCCAGCAGGGCCTGACCGTTTCGGACGTGAGCGCCAACCGCCAGATCGTCAACGCCCGTGGCACCGCCGCGCAGGTCTCGCAGGCCTTCGGCACCCACGAGAGCGCGTACGTGGACCCGCAGATGCAGCGCTCGTTCTTCGCCAACGACGCCGCCGCCTCGATCCCGTCCTCGCTGGCCGCCGTGGTCCAGGGCGTCAGCGGCCTGGACAACCACCCGGTCCGCAAGACCCACCTGGTCAAGCCGGGCTCGCTCAGCCCGAACGCCGCCACCGCGGGCCCGACCGGAATGTCCCCGGCCCAGTACACCGGCGCGTACAACCTGAACAAGACCGGCGCCGACGGCACCGGCGTGACGGTCGCGCTGTGGGAGTTCGACGGCTACAGCAAGTCCAACCTGACCACCTACGACTCGCAGTTCGGCCTGACCGGCCCGGCCGTCTCCACGGTCTCGGTGGACGGCGCCAACTACGACTCCAAGCCCGGCGAGGGCCAGGGCGAGGTCGAGCTGGACAGCGAGATCATCCGCGGTGCCGCACCCAAGGCCACCCAGCTGCTGTACGAGGCCCCGAACAGCGACCAGGGCGAGATCGACATGGCCAACAAGATCGTGGCCGACAACCGCGCCTCGGTCATCTCGATCTCCTGGGGCTCCTGCGAGCCGGACACCACCCCCGCCTCGATGACGGCCGTCGACAACGCCTTCAAGCAGGCCGCCGCCCAGGGCATCTCGATCTTCTCCGCCTCCGGTGACGACGGCTCGCGCGACTGCACCCGCTCCACCAGCGGCTCGACCGTCAAGGCGGTCGACTTCCCGGCCTCCAGCCCGCACCAGACCGGTGTCGGCGGCACCAACCTCAAGGTCGGCAGCGGCAACACCTACTCCTCGGAGAGCGCCTGGAGCACCGCCGGCGGCGGCGTCTCCACCGTGTTCAGCAAGCCGAGCTGGCAGACCGGCACCGGCGTCAGCGGCACCATGCGCACCGTCCCGGACGTCGCCTCCAACGCCGACCCGCAGAGCGGCTTCTCGATCTACACGGCCGGGGGCTGGCAGGTCTACGGCGGCACCAGCGCGGCCGCGCCGCTCTGGTCCGGCTACGCGGCCCAGTTCAACCAGAAGGCCAAGGCCGCCGGGCAGCCGGTCCTCGGCGAGGCGAGCCCGCGGCTGTACTCGGTCGCGAACAGCAGCAACTACGGCAGCACCTTCCACGACGTGACCACCGGCGCCAACCAGGACTTCTCCACGAAGACCGGCTACGACCAGGTCACCGGCTGGGGCTCCCCGGTCGCCGACGCCCTGACCACCGCCCTGCTCGGCGGTGGCGGCACCACCCCGCCGCCCACCGGCGGCTGCACCGCGGCCCAGCTGGTCGGCAACGGCGGCTTCGAGACCGGCAGCGCCGCCCCGTGGACCACCTCCAGCGGTGTCGTCGACAACAGCTCCTCCGAGGCGGCCCACGCGGGCTCCTGGAAGGCCTGGATGAACGGCTACGGCTCGACCCACACCGACACCGTGTCGCAGACCGTCTCGATCCCGGCCGGCTGCACCTCCGCGAAGCTGACCTTCTGGCTGCACATCGACACCGCGGAGTCCGGCTCCACCGCGTACGACAAGCTGACCGTCCAGGCCAACAGCACCACGCTGGCGACCTACTCCAACGTGAACGCCGCCGCCGGGTACGTGCAGCGCACCCTGGACCTGACCTCCTTCGCCGGCCAGACCGTGACCATCAAGTTCACCGGCACCGAGGACTCGTCCCAGCAGACCAGCTTCGTGATCGACGACGTCGCCCTGAACGTCAACTGACCACCGCTGACGATCACCGCACCCGGTCACCGGGCGGCGACGCCCGGTGACCACCGGGAGCAGCAGTAGCACCGCACAGCAGCACCGAGACCCCCGCCGGGGCGGCGCCGAGAGGGCCCGCCCCGGCGGTGTCGCGTCCGCCGGACCGACCCGGACCGGGGACTCCGGTAAGGGCGGTGTTTCCGGAGTGTTTCAAGATCGCTAACCATTCGGTCGACCTGCCGTGACCACTGTCATACGCACGACTGATGACGTAGCCTCTCGACCGTGCATAGGGTTCCCCAAAGCTCGGTGAAGCCGCTGGCGGCGCGCCCCGGCGTCGGCCCGGTGCCACCGAACTCACCTGGTGGGGAGGGTCACCGCATGGCCGCACAGCAGCCTCAGGACGCCGCGCGACTGCGGCTGGTCGGGTCGCACACGGAGCGCCCCGGGCCTCCCGCACCCGCACCGGCCCCGGCACCGGCACCGCCCGCCGCCCGGCTCGCCCCGGTCGGCGGCTTCGCGGACACCCTGCACCTGGCGATCGAGGCCAGCGGCCTCAGCCTGGACCGGATCCGCGCGGCCCTCGCCCAACGCGGCGTCAGGGTCAGCGTCACGACGTTGAGTTACTGGCGGCGCGGCCGCAGCCAGCCCGAGCGGGCCAGCTCGCTGCGCGCCGTCCACCTGCTGGAGGAGCTGCTCGGGCTGCCGCACAGCGCGCTCTCCTCCCTGCTCGGCCCGCCCCGCCCGCGCGGCCGCTGGGCCGCCGCGGCCAACACCCTGCACCTCGGGCTGGAGGACGTCTGGCCGGGCGAGCAGGAGATCGCCAACATCTTCGCCGAGCTGGACGCCCCGCCGGCCGGCGAGCTGGAGCGCCTGAGCATCCACGACTCCTACTACGTGGACGCCGAGCGGCGCGGCAACCTGCTGCGGATGCGCCAGGTGGTGCGCGCCACCGTCGGCGGCGTCGGCCGCTGCCTGGTGGTGCACATGGCCGACGAGGAGGCGGCCGGCTGCCCGGAGATCACCTCGGTGCGGCACGGCCGGCTGGGCCGGGTGCGCCGCCGCCCGGAGGCCGGGCTGACCGTGGCCGAGCTGATGCTGGACCGCCCGCTCGGGCTCGGTGACAGCACCGTCTTCGAGTACGAGGTGGAGATCCCGCCGGGCGGTCCGACCCTGGAGTACAGCCGCCGCTTCGCCACCACGGTGCGCGAGTACGTGCTCCAGGTGCACTTCGACCCGGCCGCCGTCCCGGCGCACTGCGAGCGCTACGACCGCGAGCCGGGCGCCGACGTCGACCACCGGCGCGAGCAGCTCTGGATCGGCGCCTCGGCCAGCGCCCACGTCCTGGCCCCGGACCAGCAGCCGGGCCACATCGGCATCCGGTGGGAGTGGGCGTAGCCCCGCCCGCCCCTCCTCCGCCTCCCGAGCCCCGTCGGACCGCCAGGTCCGGCGGGGCTTTCGCGTGCCCTCCCCGGACCGCCTAACCACTTCAATGCCGCTCACTGGTTGACGCCTCATCACCTAACTCCTACTCTCATGAGTACCGGTTAGGCACGAGTCTCGCCGGAAGCCCCAGCCACGGGAGTGACCAGGCATGTCCAGCACCACCCTGCTCCGCACCCTGCAGACCGGCCACGTGGGCCTGAACGTCACCGACCTGGCCCGCTCGATCGACTTCTACCGCGCGGTCCTCGGCCTCCAGGTCACCCACGAAGGCACCGACCCCGAGCGCCGCTTCGCCCTGCTCGGCCGCGACGGCCGCCTGGTGGTGACCCTCTGGCAGCAGAGCGCCGGCACCTTCGCCACCACCAACCCGGGCCTGCACCACCTCTCCTTCGAGGTCGAGAGCCTCGACGAGGTCCGCGCCGCCGAGCGGCTGCTGCGCGAGCTCGGCGCCGAGTTCGCCCACGACGGCGTCGTCCCGCACAGCGAGGGCTCGGCCTCCGGCGGCGTCTTCTTCACCGACCCGGACGGCATCCGGCTGGAGATCTACACCCGCACCGGCGTGGACGAGACCGAGGCCAAAGCCCCCACCACCGACGCCCCGACCTGCGGCTTCTTCTAGACAGGACCGACCATGACCGCCACCAGCACGCCGTACCACGCCGGCGAACGGGCCGCCCAGGCCCGGGCCGGCCGGACCGAGCGGGCCGACCACGCCGGCCGGTCGATCCGCAGCACCGTTCCGGCGGTCGCCGCCCGCTTCCTGGCCGAGCGGCGGATGCTGGTCGTCGGCGCCGCCGACCTCGACGGCCGGGTCTGGGCCACCCAGCTGACCGGCCCGGCCGGCTTCCTGCAGGCCCCGGACGAGCGGACGATGTCGGTCGCCGCACGTCCGGCCGGGGCCGACCCGCTCGCCGAGGCGCTGGCCCGCCCGGCCCGGGTCGGCACCATCGCCCTCGACCCGGCCGGTCGGCGCCGGATGCGGCTCAACGGCGGCTCCGTCCCGGACGGCCGCGGCGGGCTGCTGGTCAGCGCCGACGAGGTGGTCTCCAACTGCCCGAAGTACATCCAGCGCCGCAGCCCGCTGGACCGCCCCGCGGCCGGCCCGCCCCGTACGGTCGCCGCCGGCCCGCGGCTGACCACCGCGCAGCGCCTGGCCGCGGCCACCGCGGACACCTTCTTCATCGCCACCACCGGGCCGGACGGCAGCGTGGACGCGTCCCACCGCGGCGGCTTCCCCGGCTTCCTGGAGGCGGTGGCAGCGGACCGGCTGCGCTGGCCGGAGTACCCGGGCAACAGCATGTTCCTGACCCTCGGCAACCTGGAGCTGGACCCCAGGGCCGGCCTGCTGCTGCCCGACTGGGAGACCGGCGGGGCCCTGCTGGTCACCGGCGAGGCCCGCACCGACTGGTCGCCGGAGGCCCGGCAGGCCGCCCCGGGCGCCGAGCGGATGGTCGAACTGGCCGTCACCGGCGTGCTCGAACTCGCCGACGCCACCCCGCTGACCTGGACGGACCCCGAGTACTCGCCCGCCATCCCGCGCTGATCCCGCATCGGATCCGCACCCCGGCACTACTCGGTCCCGCCCCGCCGCGCCGCGCCCGGACCGCCGAACGGGTCGTCACCCGCGCGGCGCAATCCGCCGCGCCGCGCTCCGCCTTCCCCGGTGCCCGGTACTTCGGTCCCGGCCAGGACAACGACCACGTCCGGCAGCTCGGCGAGCAGCTGGTCCGCACGGGCTTCGGCGGCTCGTACCGCGGCGGCGCCGGCCCGCGCTGGGGCGAGGCCGACCGCCGGGCGACCCGGGCCTTCCAGCTCGCCCAGGAACGGCACGGGCCCGAAGCCGGCGGCTACGCCGGCAAGGACACCTGGCGCCGCCTCCTCTCCTGCCCCGCCCCCTCAGCGCTTCCCGGACATCCAGTGGAAGAGGCCCATCGCCACACTGGTCGCCAGGTTGAAGCTGGACACCCCCGCCTGCATCGGCACCGCGACCAGCCGGTCCGCCCGCGCCTTGAGCTCCGCCGACACCCCGTGCCGCTCGGTGCCGAAGGCCAGCAGCGCGTCGTCCGGGAACGGCACGTCCCGGATGTCCGCGCCCTCCGGGTCCAGCACGAACAGCGGCCCGGCGGGCAGCTGCGGCAACGTCAGCCGCTCCACCGCCGTGGCGAAGTGCAGACCGGCGCTGCCCCGCAGCACGTTCGGGTGCCACGGATCCAGGTCCCCCGTGGTCACCACCCCCGTGGCCCCGAACCCCGCCGCCAACCGGATCACCGCCCCGACGTTCCCCAGGTTCCGCGGGTTCTCCAACACCACCACCGGCGCCCGCCGCGGCCGCGCCCCCAACGCCGCCAGATTGGCCCCGGGAGAAGGCCGCACCGCCAACGCCACCACCCCGGTCGGATGCAGCCGGGGCACCAGCGTCCGCACCACCGCCTCCGGCACCTCCACCGCCAGCCCGTCCACCGCCGCCACGACGTCCTCCGCCAACTCGGCGGCCAGCGCCGTCAACGCCCCCCGATCAACGGTCACCACCCGCCGAACGTCCCCGCCGAACCGCAGCGCGTGCTTCAACGCGTGGAACCCGTCCAGCAACACCACCCCAGGCTCCCGCTCAACCACCCGCCACGCCCGCACCAGATCCTCATCACCCATGCAGCCACTGTGCCACCCCCTGATCCCCACACCCCCACCCCTAACCCGCACCCCGTAAACCCCGCGCGCCCCCGTCCCCCCAACCCCCATCAACCCCCATCAACCCCCGCGCGCCCCCGTCCCCCCAACCCCTCCCTCCCCGGCGAGAGGGACGCGCTGCGGGAGGGGGCGGCGCAGGGGGTGGCCCGGAGCGGGGCGTTGCGGGTGATTTTCAGACTGCCAACGACGACCAACCCCCCACCCACAGAGTCGGCAGTCGGAAAATCATCCAGCCCCGCGCAGCGGCCACCCCCGGAGCCGCCCCCGCGCCCCCACCCTCCCGAAAGCCCCCCGAACTACCGACCCTCCGCACTGCCCCGCAAAGCCCGCTCCAGATCCCGCAACGCCTGCCCCACCAACCGCACCCCCGCCCGCACCACGTCCCGCTGCACCCCCGCCGGCGCCCCCGCCAGCCCCTCCTCCAGCCAGGCCTGCGCCGCCCGCACCGCCTCGAACTCCACCGCCTGCCCGGTCAGCAGCGCCGCCGCCGCGAGCGCCGTGGCGAGCCGCAGCTCCTCCGCGTACGCCGCCGTCCCCGGCACCGGATCGGCGTCCGCCACCGGCAGGTGCGCCTCCAGCAGCACCGCCGCCCGCCCGAGCGCTCCGACCGCCGCCACGGCCCGGTCGATCTGGCGCCGGCTCACCCCCTCCAGTCCGGACTCGTGCCGCCCCGGTTCGGCGTCGGCCCGCTGCATCGCCTGGACGAGTTCGGACCGCGCCTCCCGCGAGTCCAGCAGCGCGCTCCGCACGGCTCGCCCCCGCGGCGCCGCCGGTGTCTCGTAGCAGGCGATCACGGCTCCCGCGTACCGCCCGGCGGCGGCGAGCCACTCGGCGAGCCGTTCCCCGAGCCGCGCGGTCTGCCAGGTGGGGAACAGCGCGTACGTGACCAGCGCGATCGATCCGCCGAGCAGTGTGAGCCCGACCCGTTCGACGGCCGTGACCAGCGGGTTCCCCTCCTGCAGCCCGAGCAGGAACACCACGTAGGTGGAGATTCCGACGGTGGTCAGCGCGTACCCGGTCCGGAACGCGAGGTACGCCCCGCCGATGCAGACCACCGCGAGCGCGGCCAGCACCCACTCCCCGGGGTGGGCCAGCTGCACCACCAGCGTGGAGACCGCGACGCCGACGACCGTCCCGGCCAGCCGCGCGACGCCCCGGCTGTAGGTCTGCGCGAAGTCCGGCCGCATCACCATGGCGGCGGTCATCGGCGCCCAGTACCCGTGGTGGAACCCGGCCAGCCGGGCCAGCAGGTAGGCGGCGGTGACCACCCCGGCGAGCCGTACGGCGTGCTGGAAGATCGCCGAACGGGGGTGCAGCTGCCGCCGGACGGTCCGCGCCGCGACGGGCAGCATCCGGCCGATCGTCGGCTTGTGCAGCGCCCCGCCGGCGCCGACCACGGGGGTGGTGATGGTGTCCGCGTCGTTGCGGTCCAGGGTGTCCGCGGCCTTCCGCAGCAGTCCGCCGAGCCGTCGGGCGGAACGCCGGGCGGCGCCCCGCAGCCGTGGCCCCTCGTCGTCCGGCCGGATCAGGGTGAGCGCGGGCGCGGACCGGGGGAGCCGGACGGGGTCGCCGGTGCGGATCGCCCGGGCGAGGGCGTCCATGACCTCGGCGGCGGCGGCCAGCACCTCCCGGGCCCGGTCGCGTTCCGGCCCTTCCCCGGGGGCGCCGACCTTGGGGTCGGCGAGCGCGGCGAGGGTGGGCCGGACGCGTTCGGCGAGGCCGCGCAGGCCGCGCAGTTCGGGCGGCCGGTGGCGGTCCTGCCAGGGCGTCACGGCGGAGGCGTGCCGGGCGGTCATGAACGGTTCCGGGTCGACGTGCGCGGTCGGGTCCTGCCGCAACCGGCGTGCATAGTCGGCGAGTTCCGCGTAGGTGTCGGCGAGGGCCGCGCGTTGTGCGGTCCAACTCCCGATCGGCCAGACGGTGATGACGACGGCCTGGACGACCCCGCCGAGGGCGGCGACCAGGCCGTGGCCGAGCGCGGTGACGGTGCTGACCGGCAGTTGGACGACGATCAGCATCACCGAGACCGTGTTGGTCGCGACCACCCCGGCGGTGGGCCCGAGCGCCCAGGACAGCCCGGCGCCGAAGGCCCACACCGCGAGCAGCACCGGGAACAGCCCGTACACCCCCGCGGCCAGGTAGCCGAGGAAGGTGCTGATGCCGAGTCCGAGGCCGGCCGCGACGGCGAGGCTGGCGCGGGGCCGGAAGCTGCGCTGGAAGGTGGCCGAGCCGGCGATGAACGCCCCCATCGCGGCCGAGGTGGCGAGCGGGACGCCGCCGAGCGCGAGCGTCGGGAAGAGCACCAGTGCGACGGCGACCGCCCCGCGCACGGCCCGCTTGGGGTCGGTGAGCGCCCGGTCCAGGGTGAGTCCGGTCCGCGCGGTGTCACGAAGTGCGGCGAACCAGGACATACCGACATCCTAGGCTGGCTCCCGCCGGATCAGGCGGGTACGGATCCGACGCACGCGCGACGCCGCCCACAGCAGTGCCCCGGTCGGCAGGAACACCGCGTCCGCGGCGATCATCGCCAGCGAGAACACCGGCAGCCCGAGCACCACCGCGATCCCGATGTGCTCCAGCATCATGACGGCCAGCAGCACGTTCTTGACCCGCCGGTCGAGCAGCGTGAACGGGAAGGCCACCTGCAGGACCACGGTGCCGTACGAGATCAGGAAGACCGGCAGCAGCGCCGAGCCGACCATCGCGGACAGCCCGGGCCAGGGGGTGAAGTAGTCCAGGTGCACCGGGTAGTAGAGCGCGGTGCCGTCCTGCCAGCGCGAGCCCTGCACCTTGTACCAGCCGGCCGTGGCGTAGATCAGCACCACCTCGACGGCGATCACCAGCATCGCGCAGTTGTGCACCATGGTGGCCAACGCGTCGAGCACCGCCCGGAGCTCGCCGTCCGGCCGCAGCCGCCCGACGGTCCACCAGACCCCGGCCACCGCCCAGAGTCCCCAGAACAGCGGCGACCAGCCGAGGTGGGGAAAGTCGGGGCTGGTCCAGGTCAGGCTCCCGCCGGCGAAGCCGCCGAACTGGCAGACCGCCAGGACGACCCCGAGGACGGCCCAGAGCGCCACCCCGCCGGGGCCGTCCCGCCCGGTGCGCCGAGCCCGCCGGACGTCCAGCGACCAGACCTCGGCGCAGCGGGTGAAGACCAGGTAGACCGCCATCAGGTGGACGACGTTGTCGCCGCCGTCACCGAGGAAGACGTCGCGGTTCTGCAGCGACAGCACCGTCACCAGGAACAGCACGGTGCTCGCCCTGGTCCGCCAGCCCAGCAGCACGCCGAGGGCCGCCAGCACCGCCAGGTGGTAGACCAGTTCGAACCAGGGCCGGCCGCCGAACCAGGGCAGCACGGTGAACGCCCCGTCGTCCCCCAGCAGCCGGTCGGCCAGCTCCATCGACCAGGGGGAACGGTCGCCGTACAGCACCCGCCGGTTGGGCCACTCGCGCAGCAGGTAGGCGAGCCAGACCAGCCCGAACCCGATCCGCACCGCCGCGGCCTGGTGGCGTCCGAGCACCCGCCCGGTGAAGACCCCGACGGCCCGTCCGATCAGTTCGGTCGCTCCGGGCCCGCGCGTCGCCGGCGCGTCCGGCCCGGGTACGGGCGGCTGCCCGGCTGCGGCCTGCCCCGGAACGCCGTCCGCCGGCGCCGCGGCGTCCGGCACCGCGGCTCCGTCCGGCCGGGAGTCCCGCGCCGACACCCCGTTCATCCGAGCAGTCCCCGGTAGTCCTCGTCCGCGACCGGCCACCACGGCAGCTCCCGCACCTTGGGCTCCGGCGGCGCGGCCTCACCGCTCCAGGACGGCGGCGGCACGGTCACCGTGGTCACCCGGAACCTGATCTCCAGGATCCGTTCGCCGCCCGCCTCCCGGCCGATCCGCTGCAGCGCGATCCGCTTCAGGTACTGCTCGGCGAGCTTGCCGCGCGCGTTGGCCGGCGTCTCGTCCTGCGGGTTGTGCGAGCCGTCGTAGAAGTCCCAGGCCCGGCGCAGCAGGTTCTGGTCGACGTGGCTGGGCGCCGGGTTGCCCCGTATCGCGGCGATGTCCTGCGCGGTCAGCCCGGTCCAGTCGCGGGTGGTGGTCGCCCCGCCGGGCGCGACGGTCCGCACCTGGGCGTCCAGGCTGACGTTCTGCTGCAGCGGGTTGGGGGCGAACAGCTTCCAGTTCTGCTCGAACTCCGGGTACACCACGCCGTCGACCGCGGTCCGGTACTGCCGGGACAGCGCGTTGGCGGGCGCGACGTGCAGGAACACCGCGGCGAGGAACAGGCCGGTGCCGCCGATCAGGGCCGCCCCGGCGAGGCCGAGGACGAGCTGCGCGGGCTTCGACCAGGCCCTCCCCGCGGCCGGCCGGTCCGTCGTCTCCGTCATGGCCTCCCCAGCCCGGTCGGCGGGCGCCCCCGGCCCGGTACCGGCGCGCTCGCGCGCGCCCATCCTGCCCTACCGGGTGCCGGGCGAGGGTTCGACGACGGGCCCGGGAGCCCTGGGCCCCTAGAGGACGAAGGCGTCCTGGCCGGTGCTGCTCACCATCGGACGGCCGGCGCCCTGCCAGGCGTGCATCCCGCCGTCCACGTTCACCGCGTCCCGGCCCTGCTGGACCAGGTACTGGACGACCTGCGCGGAGCGGCCGCCGACCCGGCAGAGCACGTACAGCTTCTCGTCGGGCAGCTCGCCGAGCCGGGCGATCACCTGGCCCAGCGGGATGTGCAGCGCGCCGTCCACGTGCCCGGCGTCCCACTCGTCCTGCTCGCGCACGTCCAGCAGGGCGGCGTCGGCGGGCACGGCGGCGGCGTCGGCGGTGGGGATCTGCGCGAACATCGTGTGGCTCTCCTGGGCGTGGGAAGGCTGGGGGTGGGTCGGGTCCGTGCCATTGTCGCCCACCGGCCGGGAACCGTCGCCGTCCACCGGGCCGGGGCCGCCGAGCAGCCGCTCCAGCTCGGCCTGCCGGTCGGCGGCCTTGGCCAGCAGCTCCTCGGCGAGCTGCTCCAGCAGCCGGTCCGGGTCCTGCGGGGCGAGGGCGAGCAGCTGGCCCATCGGGGTCTGCTCCAGCCGGACCTGCTCGGTGGCGGTCTCGGCGATCTTGGCGGTCAGCCAGTCCAGCCGGCGGCGCAGCCAGTCCGAACGGTCGGGGGCGTCGACGGCGGGGGCGGCCTCGGGGGCGGTGGACCACTCTGCGGCCAGGCCCTCCAGTGCGGCGGCGTCGCCGAAGGCGTAGGCCTCGTTGACCCTGACCAGGAAGGCGGCCCGGCGCTGCTGCTCGGCCGGGTCGGTGGTCAGGTCGGGGTGGGCGCGGCGGACCAGCTCGCGGTAGATCCGCTGGGCCTCCCTGCCGGGCCGCACCCGGGTCGGCGCGGCGGGCGGCGGCGGGGCCGCCTCCTCCCCCCGGCCGGACTGCTCCCGCTGCTCCTGGACGGAGTCGAACAGCGCGTCCAGGTCGGGCAGTTCCTCGACCTGCTGCCGCGCCTCGGCGGCCCGGCGCAGGTCCTCGGGCCGGCCGGTGCGGGCCGCGACCGCCTCGGCGACGAGTGCGTCCAGCTCGTCCAGCCTGGCGTAGAGCGGGCCGAGCAGCTGGTGGTGGATCAGGGCGAAGTTGTCGATCTCGACCCGCAGCGTCTGCACGTCCACGTCCATGCTGAGCCAGGCGAGCTCGGCGGCGGCGACCCGCTCCTCCAGCTCCTGCTGCTCCGGGTCCGTCCAGCGGGCGGGGCTCTGCGCGCTCACTTCTCGCCTCTGTCTCGTCCGGGCGGCTGCGTCCTGCGGGGCCGCCGCGCGGGCGGTCCGGCCTGCCACCCTACCGCCGCGCGCGAAAGCCCCGTCCGGGTGAACCGGGGGTACGGACCGGCGCGCGACGCGCGACACGCAACCGATACTGAGGAATCTCCCCGTTTCGGTATCAAGCCCGGCCCGGTCCGTGCTTCGCTGGTATCCGCACAGCGTGCCTTCCTCCGGAGAGACGGCCGCCTCCAGGCGTGGCGGCCAGGCGGGAGCAGACCGAATCCATGGTGGCCGAGTCCAACTCCACACCGCGTCCGGCGGCCGACGGAACCGAACCGGGCGACCACCCGACGGGCGTGGCCGCCCTGCTGCGGCTCGCCCTCGTCCAGGTCGACCGGTCCGGCCGGATCACGCAGTGGGGCCGGGCCGCCGAGGAGCTGTTCGGGCACCGCGCCGACGTCGCCCACGGCCGCCCGGCCTCCGGCCTGCTGCCCGCGGTGGAGTCGCGGGCGCTCGGCCGGTGCTCCGTCCGCCGCGCCTGCGACGCCTTCGACACCCTCGCCGAGCTGACCGCGGCCGGCCGCCCCTGGGCCGGCCGGCTGACCGTCACCGACCGCGAGGAGCACCAGCGCGACGTGCTCTGGTGGGCCTACCCGCTGCCCGGCCCGGCCGGCGGGCTGCTCGCCCTGGCCGCCGACGCCCGCCCGCTGCGCACCGCCGGCCCCCGGCTGGCGCTCGGCGAGCGGCTGCTGCCGTTCGCCGCCGCCCCCGCCGCCCGGGGCGGCTTCCACGGGCTGGCCGCCACCCTCACCGCGCCCGCCGACCGGGTGCCCGAGCCGCTGGCCCGGCTGTTGCCGGCCGCCCACCGCCCGGCGATGCTGACCGCGATCGGGCTCGGTGGGCTGCCCGCCCTGCGGCTGGACGCGGTCACCGTGCTCCCGGTGCTGCCCGCCGACGCGCAGACCGGGACGGCGCACGCGGCCGCCGGCCTGAGCCGCCGCTACCCGACGCCACAGCAGCGCGCCGCCCGGGTCGGCCCACCGCAGCCCGAGCAGACCGCGCCCGGCCGCCGTCCGACCGCTCAGCTCCCGGCCCAACGCGACACGGCCCAGCGCGAGGCCGCCCAGCGCGACACCGCCCTGTGGGACACCGCCCCGCGCGACACCGCCGACCTGTCCGTCCCCCAGCCCGTCGCCCAGCCCGTCGCCGCAGTCAGCGGAGCCGCGGCGGGCGGCGGCCCGTCCGTGCCTCCCCCGGCCTCCGGCCGGGAGGTGCCCACACCCACGGGAGGAGGAGCCACCATCGACCGAGCCGCCGTCGAGTCGTCCGCCACGGACCACCCGACGCTCCGCGCCGACCAGGCCCCGCCCGCCGCCGTGCCCGTCCCGGTCCCCGCGCCCGCGAGCGCCGAGGGCCCGCCGTCCGGACGGCTCGGCCCGTTCCTCACCAACGGCCAGGCCGGCGAGCAGCTGGCGCTGCTGAACGAGGTCGGCGGCAAGGTCGGCACCACCCTGGACCTCGGCTTCACCGCGCACGAGCTGTGCCAGGTGCTGGTCCCCCGGGTCGCCGACTTCGCCTGCGTGGACCTGGTGGACGGGCTGATCTCGGACTCCGAGCTGCCGGTCGCCCGCCCGGACGACGACACCATGCTGCGCCGGGTCGCCCTGGTCTACAACCAGACCGGCGGTGCCTGGGACCACGTGCTCACCGAGGGCTCGCTGGTCAGCATGCCCCGCCGCACCCCGCCCGGGATGGCCCTGCAGCTGAACCAGCCGGTGCTGGTCCCGGTGGTCAGCGCCGACGTCGCGGTCGACTACGCGATCGCGCTCGGCGGCGCCCGGCTGGCCCCGGTGGTCTCCGGCCGCTCGATGCTGGTCGTCCCGCTCTCCGCCCGGGGCACCGTGCTGGGCATCCTCAAGCTGCTCCGGCTGCCCGACCGCGCCCCCTTCGACGAGAGCGACGCCGCGACCCTCAAGGAACTGGCCGTCCGCGCCGCACTGTCGCTGGACAACGCCCGGCTGCACCGCGCCGAGGCGAGGGTGGCCACCACCCTGCAGCGCTCGATGATCCCGACCCGCCCGCCGCAGATCCCCGGGGTGCAGATCGCCCACCGCTACCTCCCCGGCGACCCCAAGGCCGAGGTCGGCGGCGACTGGTTCGACGCGATCCAGCTGCCCGGCAGCCGGGTCGCCCTGGTGGTCGGCGACGTGATGGGCCACGGCATCCACTCGGCCGCCGCGATGGGCCGCTTCCGCACCGCCATGCAGACCCTCGCCGCCCTGGACCTGCCGCCCGGCCAGCTGCTGCGCCACCTGGACAACCTGGCCCACAAGCTCGGCGACGACCACCTCGCGACCTGCCTGTACGCGGTCTACGACCCGATCAACCGGACCTGCGAGCTCGCCAGCGCCGGCCACGTCCCGCCCGTCCTGGTGCACCCGGACGGCACCGGGGAGCTGCTGGAGATCCCGGCCGGCGCGCCGATCGGCGTCGGCGGGGTGCCGTTCGTCGCCAAGACCATCGACGTCTCGGACGGCTCGATGCTGGTGCTGTGCACCGACGGCCTGGTCGAGGTCCGGGGCGGGGACATAGGAGCGGGCCTCGCCGCGCTCTGCGGCAACCTGATCGACCCGCAGCAGAGCCCCGAGCAGGCCTGCGACGAGGTGCTGCGCCGCCTGCACACCGACGACCGCAAGGACGACGTGGCCCTGCTGGTGGCCCGCTTCGACGGGGTCGCCCCGTCCGAGGTGGCCACCTGGGACCTCACGGTGGACCAGCGCGAGGTCCGCCGCGCCCGCTCGCTGGTCCGCGAGCAGCTGGCCGGATGGCACCTGGAGGCCCTCAGCGACACCACCGAGCTGCTGGTCAGCGAGCTGGTGACGAACGCCGTGCGGGTCGCCCGGGACCGCGTCCAGCTGCAGTTGATCCGGGTGGACAAGCTGCTGGTCGAGGTCAGCGACGACAACCACAACCTGCCCTCGCTGGAGCCGGCCGAGCAGCTCGGCGAGACCGGCCGCGGCCTCACCCTGGTCACCAAGCTCGCCGAACGCTGGGGCACCGCCCGCAAGGCCGTCGGCAAGGTCGTCTGGTTCGAACTGCCCCTCCCGCACGCCTGACGGCCGCGTACGGGTGTCCGTACGCGGCCGTCAGGGGTGGACGGTCGTCGGTCAGGGGATGAGCGCCCCGGCGGGCCGGCGCCGCCGGGCCTCCACCGCGACCTCCCGCGAGGCGGCCGTGGCCACCGAGGTGGCGGCGCCGACCCCGGCCAGCACCCGCGGCCAGAAGTCCCCGAAGACCTCGACCGAGACGGCGATCAGCAGCGCGGTGATCACCGCGACCACGTGCTCCAGGCCCGCGAGGTTCGGCAGTACGACCGCCTCGCCGACCATCACGGCCACCACCAGGCAGGCGGTGAACCAGGCCCGGCACCGGAACGCGATGCAGATCGCCAGCGCCACCACCGCGGCCGACGGCCCGGTGTCCCGCACGTAGGCGACCCACTTCGGGAAGCCGAACAGGTGGTGCGGCCCGATCGCGACGCCCACCCGGGCGAAGAGCGTGCCCGCCAGGGTGCAGGTGTAGGCGACCACCAGGGTCATCCGCCGACCGAGCACGATCTCGGCGATCGCGAAGACCACGAACACCTGGGCCAGCGCCCCCCAGACCGGCAGGTCCAGCGCCGGGACGTACAGCGACAGCGGAGTCCGCAGCAGCGAGACGTCCAGCGGCAGCGCCGCCCGCACCACCCCGATCCGGTTGACGAAGTGCTCACCGCCCGGCAGGTGCTGGACGATGCTGAACAGCAGGATCAGAAACGTCGCCAGCGTGGCCAACGGAACCGCTGCGAACTTCTTTCGCACCACCGTGTTCCGCACCGTCACGAACAACGTTCCCCACTCGGCGACAGCGGCCGTTCTGGCTAGCGCCAGTGGCCCCTTTCGCACGCCCCCCGCGTGGGTCCTGAAAATCACAGCCGTTTCTCCGAATCCCCGAACTCTCGTCTAGTCCAACATTAGAAGCCTCTTAACAAAGGCACATCGGCACGGATGGGGATAAGGGTCATCCTCAGGGGGGAGACTCGTCCCCCCTCCGGACCCCCATTCGACCGACCGGCCCCCTCCGCCCCCCGACGGAGGGCTACCCCTTCCCGTCCCGGGCCGCCACCGGCTCCCGGGGCGCCACCACGGCGGTTCCGGCGTGCCGGCGTCGGAACAGGGCGGGCAGGCTCGGCGCGACGATGAAGCCCTCGGCGCGCGCGCTCGCGATGCCGATCCGCGGAATCTCGCTGCTCTTCTCGAACAGCAGGTAGCGCGGCTCCCAGATCGGCCGGTACTTGGCATTCGCCCGGTACAGCGACTCGATCTGCCACCAGCGCGAGAAGAAACCCAGGACGGAACGCCACAGCCGCAGCACCGGTCCGGCCCCCAGCCGCGAACCGCGCTCGAAAACCGAGCGGAACATCGCGAAGTTCAACGACACCCGCTTCAGCCCGACCTCGTCGGCGCGCTGCAGCAGCTCGATCACCATGAACTCCATCAGGCCGTTCTCGGTGTCCCGGGCCCGACGCATCAGGTCCAGCGAGAGCCCGTCCGGTCCCCACGGGACGAAGCTCAGCAGCGCCTTGAGCTCGCCCTCGCCGTCGCTGCACTCCAGCATCACGCAGCGGCCGTCGCCCGGGTCGCCGAGCCGGCCGAGCGCCATCGAGAAGCCGCGCTCGGTCGCCCCGTCGCGCCACTCGTCGGCCTTGGCCACCAGCGCGGCCATCTCCGCCTCCGCGATGTCCTCGTGGCGGCGGATCCGCACCGTGTACCCGGCCCGCTTGACCCGGTTGTACGCCTGCCGGACCACCCGCATCGCGCGGCCGTCCAGCGAGAACTCGTCCAGCTCGACGATCGCCTCGTCACCCAGCTCCAGCGCGTCCAGCCCGTGCCGGGCGTAGATCACCCCGGCCTCCTCGGAGGCGCCCATCACGGCCGGCGCCCAGGCGTGCTCGCGGGCCTCGGCCAGCCAGGCGTCGATCGCACCGGGCCAGGCCTCCGGGTCGCCGATCGGGTCGCCCGAGGCGAGCGAGACGCCGCCGACCACCCGGTAGGTGACCGCCGCCTTGCCGCTGGGGGAGAAGATCACCGCCTTGTCCCGGCGCAGCGCGAAGTAGCCGAGCGAGTCCCGCTCGCCCTGCTTCTCCAGCAGCCCGCGCAGCTTCGCCTCGTCCTCCGCGGTCAGCAGCTCGGTGCCCCGCGGGCTGCGGAAGGCCACGTACAGCACCAGCAGGAAGAGCACCCCGCCCATCGCGTTGATCGCGGCGTTCACCCAGGTCGGCGCGGCGATCACCGAGCGCAGGTGCTCGGACGGCGTGATGGTGATCATCCGGCCGACCGAGTACCGGAAGAGGTCCCAGAAACCCGCGCCGGACAGCTCGTTGGTCGCCCAGACCAACAGCGAACCGGCCAGGCCGCCGAACAGCAGCCCGCCGACGAAGGTGGCCGCCGCGGTCTTCGGGTTGGAGCTGTCCCCCTTGGACGTGAACTCCTTGCGCCCGACCAGCAGGGCCAGCACGAACAGGCAGGTCAGGATCGTGGAGAAGTAGTTGAGCGGATGCGCGTGGAAACGCTCGTCCGGAAGTGCCATGAGCGCCAGGTAGAGCAGCGCGAAGAGCCCGCCGAGCGCCGCGTTGAAGATCCACGCGGCCCGCTTCCGCCGCCGCATCGCGATGGCGAGGAACACCGACAGCACCGCG
Organism: Kitasatospora sp. NPDC038210; assembly: GCF_055600605.1. Classification (NCBI taxonomy): domain Bacteria; kingdom Bacillati; phylum Actinomycetota; class Actinomycetes; order Kitasatosporales; family Streptomycetaceae; genus Kitasatospora; species Kitasatospora sp. NPDC038210. The sequence continues at coordinate 180,635 of NZ_JBVJYK010000004.1, forward strand.
CTGGCCAGGCCCGAGGTCATCAGGTACGGGGTGAAGTACTCACCCTCGTTGTGCTCGCTGACCTGGTTGCGGAAGGGCACCAGCAGCACCGTCGCCACGTTCAGCAGCGCGATCAGGCGCAGGTACCAGACGGAGGCGACGGCGGCCCTCGGGCGCCAGCGGTCGAGCACACCGACGGGCCGGGGCCCGGGGGAGGTGGCGGACGGCTCCGACTTCACAGTGGACGACACAGCTCAATTCCAAACGATCAGATGGTGGGGCGCATCCGCGTACGGCCCGGCGCCGGGCGCCCGCACGGGCCCGACGGACTGACCGGCGACACCCGTCCGACCGTCCGCCCAGGTGGGGGAGCGGGCCGGAAAGGGTCAGCCAACTCCATGGTTCCCCACGAAGCCTGAGAATTACGTGAACCGGGTAGCGGATTCCCACCCCCGCCGAACGGCGGGGGTCGCCATCCCCCACACGTTCGGCGCCCCGCCCCCGCTACCCCTACCCTCGGAAACGACCCACGCGGACCGCCCCCACCCGGCCGCCCGAACCGAGGAGGCACCATCACCACCACCCGCGTGCTGATCGTCGACGACGAGATCCTGGTCCGTTCCGGCCTCGGCCTGATCGTCGGCTCCGCCCCCGACCTTGAGGTGGTCGGCGACTGCTCCGGGGGCCAGGCCGAGGAGCACGTCCAGCGGCTGCGCCCGCACGTGGTGCTGCTCGACATCCGGATGCCCGACCTCGACGGCATCTCCGTGCTGCGCCGCCTGCGCGCCCTGCCCGACCCGCCCGCCGTGGCGATGCTCACCACCTTCGACACCGACGAGTTCATCGGCACCGCGCTGCGGGGCGGCGCCGCCGGCTTCCTCCTCAAGGACACCGCCCCCGAGCAGCTGGTGCACGCGGTCCGGGTGCTCGCGGCCGGCGGCAACATCCTCTCCCCGACCGTCACCCGCACCGTGATCGGCGGCTACGTGGACGGCGGCGGCCCGGACGCCGAGGCGACCGCGCTCGCCCGCACCCTCACCAGCCGGGAGCTCGACGTCCTCGCGCTGCTCGGCGAGGGCCTGTCCAACGCCGAGATCGCCGACCGCCTCTTCCTCGGCACCGGCACCGTCAAGGACCACATCAGCGCGATCCTCGGCAAGCTCGGCGCCGCGAACCGGGTGCAGGCCGCCGTCCTCGCCCACCGGGCCGGCCTGGTCCGGCCCAAGCCCGGCGACGGGGCATGACGACCGCCGACCCGCTGCCGTCCCGACGGCTCCCGGCCTGGTGCACCGCGCCCTGGCTGATGCTGCTGCTGCCCGTCCTGTACTCCCTGCTGGACGCGGCCCTGGTGGCCCGCGACACCACCTGGTGGCAGCTGACCCTCTCCACCGTGGCCGCCCTCGCACTGTTCTGGCGCCGCCGCTTCCCGGTCACGGTGCTGCTGCTCACCATGCCCGGCAGTTGGGTGGAGGAGATCTGGCTGGCCCCGATCACCGCCGTCTACACGGTGGCCGCCGAGCGCCCCCGCCCGCGGATCGTGGTCGCCTGCGGCGTCCTCTTCGCCCTGGTCGAGTTCTTCCACTGGCCGTTGCCCGCCGACGTCTTCGACCTGAGCCGGGCCACCGCCCTCGACGCCATCCAGGCCGTGATGCTGGCCGCCGGCCCGGCCGCCACCGGGCTCCTCGCCCGCACCCGCCGCGAGCTGGCCGCCCGGCTGGACGAGCTGACCCGCGGCCAGGAGCGGGAGAGCCGGCTGCTGGCCGAGCGGGTGCTGATCAGCGAACGCGGCCGGCTCGCCCGGGAGATGCACGACGTGGTCTCGCACCAGGTCAGCCTGATCAGCATCCAGGCCGGCGCGCTCCAGGTCAGCACCACCGACCCGGCCGCCGTGACCACCGCCCGCACCATCCGCGAGCTGTCCGTCCGGACCCTGGACGAGCTGCGCCAGATGGTCGGGGTGCTGCGCGGCACCAGCGGCGTGCCGGACGCCCCGCTGGCCCCGCAGCCCCGGCTGGCCGACCTGCCCCGGCTGATCGAGGAGAGCGGCCTGGCCGCCGACGCCGAACTCAACCCCGGCGACCGCCCCTGGCCCGAGGCGGTGCAGCGGGCCGCCTACCGCACCGTGCAGGAGGCGCTCACCAACATCACCAAGTACGCCCCGGAGGCGGCGGTGCACGTGAAGGTCCGGGCGAAGGGCCGTCGGCTGCGGGTCGAGGTCCGCAACGACGCCCCGCCGGTGCACCCGGCCGAGACCCTCCCCGGCGGCGGCCACGGACTGGTCGGCCTGCGCGAGCGCGCCCAGCTGCTGGGCGGCACCCTCACCGCCGGCCCCACCCAGGACGGCGGCTTCGAGGTCCGCGCCGAGCTGCCCGCCACCCGCTCCTGAACCGAAGCGCCCGGCCGGGCCGGAACGATCCGGCGAAGCCGGGGAAACGAGAAAGCCCCGCAGATCCGTAGATCTGCGGGGCTTCGCTGTGCGCGAGGGGGGAGTTGAACCCCCACGCCCTTTCGGGCACTGGAACCTGAATCCAGCGCGTCTGCCTATTCCGCCACCCGCGCATGGGTGTTGTCCTCGTTGCCGACCGATCTTCCGAACCGCTCGGTACCATGAGGACTTCGCGCTTCTTCGTTCCGGCCTCCCTTTCGGGGCGGCCCTTCCGACGTGGAAAACATTAGCACGACCTGGAGGGCTGCTCCGAATCGGTTCTCCGGCGAGACCGACCGCATCCGAACGGGTGCCCGACGAACGCGTGCCCGAGGGACGGGCGGCGGCTCCGACCGGCACACCTGGCGTGCCGTACCCGGAATGCGTCACCCTGTGTGTCCGAGCCCACCCCCGGGCACCACACGGTCCGGGAACCGTACGGAAGGGCCCGGCGTGGATACGATCAGTACGGAAGTACCGCAAGTAGGCACGACCGGTTCCCCGACGGGATCCGGCCGGCAGGCAGGCGAACGAACCCTGGAAGGGGGTGCCCCATGGGAGTGCTGAAGAAGTTCGAGCAGCGACTTGAGGGTCTCGTCAACGGCACCTTCGCGAAGGTGTTCAAGTCCGAGGTCCAGCCCGTGGAGATCGCCGGAGCGCTGCAGCGCGAGTGCGACAACAACGCGAGCATCTGGAACCGCGACCGCACCGTCGTGCCGAACGACTTCATCGTCGAGCTCAGCCCGCACGACCACGAGCGCCTCAGCCCCTACTCCGGGCAGCTCGGCACCGAGCTGGCCGGCATGGTCCGCGAGTACGCGGAGGCCCAGCGGTACACCTTCATGGGCCCGCTCCAGGTGAACCTGGAGAAGGCCGACGACCTCGACACCGGCCTGTACCGGGTGCGCAGCCGCACCCTCGCCGCCGAGGAGCCCCAGCAGTACGCCCCGCAGCCGCAGCAGCCCGGCTACGAGCGCCCGCCGGCCGCGCCGGCCCCCGGCGCTCCGTGGCAGCAGCCCGGCGCCGGGCAGTACGGCGCGCCCCCGCCGCCGGCGGCGCCCCCCGCGATGCCCCCGGGCCCCCCCGCGCCCGCCGGCGGCAACGTCCGCAACCTCCCCGGCGCCGGCCACGGCGGTGCCTCGGTCCGCCGCTGGATCGAGGTGAACGGCTCCCGCCACCAGATCACCGGCTCCGCCTGCGTGCTCGGCCGCTCGACCGAGGCCGACGTGCGGATCGACGACCCCGGGGTCTCCCGCAAGCACGCCGAGATCCGGCCCGGCAGCCCTTCGATGGTGCTCGACCTGGGGTCCACCAACGGCATCGTGGTGGACGGACAGCACACCCAGCGCGCTACGCTCCGCGACGGATCCCGAATCGTCGTGGGCTCCACCACCATCGTCTACCGGCAGGTCGAAGGGTAGTGTCCGAATTGTTCGCTCGCCTCGCTCACCGACTGGCGGGACGGTCATGTCAGAACTGACCCTCACGGTCATGCGGCTGGGCTTCCTGGCCGTGCTGTGGCTGTTCGTCATCGTCGCGATCCAGGTGATCCGCAGCGACCTCTTCGGCACCAAGGTGAACCCGCGCTCCTCCCGTCGCGGTGCGTCCGCCACGGCGGGCGCCGCGGCCACCCAGGCCGCGGGTCGTCCCACGCCTCCCCCGGCCGGAGCGGCCGCCACGGCCACCGCGGCGCCCGCTGCGGCGGCCCAGACCCAGCCCGGCGGCGGACGCCGCCGCGGCGCCCCGACCCAGCTGGTCGTGGTCCAGGGCTCGCTGGCCGGCACCACCGTCGCGCTGCAGGGCCAGACCATCACGCTCGGCCGCGCGCACGACTCCACCATCGTGCTGGACGACGACTACGCGTCCTCCCGGCATGCCAGGATCTATCCGGATCAGACTGGGCAGTGGACGGTCGAGGATCTAGGCTCCACCAACGGCACCTATCTGGACCGGCAGCGCCTGACCGCGCCCACCCCGCTCCAGCCGGGCATGCCGATCCGTATCGGCAGGACCGTCATCGAACTGCGGAAGTAGTAGCGCATGAGGGACAGCATCCCGTCCATGACCCAGAGGGGGGCACAGGTCGCATGACCCTGGTGCTGCGCTTCGCCGCCGGCTCCCACAAGGGACTGATCCGGGAGGGGAACGAGGACTCCGGCTACGCCGGGCCGCGGCTGCTGGCCGTGGCCGACGGCATGGGCGGCGCCGCGGCCGGCGAGGTCGCTTCCTCCGAGGTGCTCGGCTCGATCGTCCGGCTGGACGAGGACGTGCCGGGCGCCGACCTGCTGACCCTGCTGGGCGACGCCGTCCAGGGCGCCAACGACCGGCTCCGGCAGATGGTCGAGGAGGACCCGCAGCTCGAAGGCATGGGCTGCACGCTGACCGCCATGCTCTGGACGGGCCAGCGGATGGGTCTGGTGCACGTCGGCGACTCCCGCGCCTACCTGCTGCGCGACGGTTCGCTGGTGCAGATCACCCAGGACCACACCTGGGTGCAGCGCCTGGTCGACGAGGGCCGGATCACGCCCGAGGAGGCCGAGACCCACCCGCAGCGCTCGCTGCTGATGCGGGCGCTGGACGGCCGCGGCCAGGTCGAGCCCGACCTGTCGATCCGCGAGGTCCGGGCCGGCGACCGCTACCTGATCTGCTCCGACGGCCTCTCCGGCCCGGTCAGCCACCAGACCCTCCAGGACACCCTCGGCAGCTACTACTCGCCCGAGCAGACCGTGCAGGAGCTGATCCAGCTCGCGCTGCGCGGCGGCGGTCCGGACAACATCACCTGCATCGTGGCGGACGTCATCGACGTCGGCGCCACGGACACCATGAGCGGCCAGTTCAACGACGTCCCGGTGGTGGTCGGCGCGGTCGCCGACGCCCCGCCGTCCTCGGCCGCCGCCGACCGCTCGATCGCGGACACCCCGGCCGGCCGCGCGGCGGGCCTCGGCCGCGGCCCGCAGGGCGCCTTCGGCCCCGCCGAGGGCTACGAGGCCGGCTACGACCCCGCCACGGGCGGCTTCGGCCCCGCCGAGGGCTACGAGGGCGGTTACGGCTACGGCTCCGCCGAGCCCTCGGTGTACGGCACCGAGGACTTCGACGAGGAGCCGCCCCGCAAGCGCAAGCGCAAGGGCCTGACGATCTCGGTGGCCGTCCTGGTCACGCTCGGCCTGCTCGGCGGCGCCGGCTACTTCGGCTACCAGTGGACGCAGGACCAGTACTACGTCGGCGAGGACGGCGACCACGTCGCGGTCTACCAGGGCATCAACCAGAACCTGGCCGGCCTGAGCCTGTCCTCGGTGCGCGACTCGTACAGCGGCATCCAGCTCAAGTGGCTGCCGCAGGACCAGCGCGCCCACCTGAACAAGACGATCTCGGTGAGCAGCCTGAAGGACGCCCAGTCGACCGTCCAGGAGCTCGACGGCTGGGTCCAGCTCTGCCAGAAGGCCGCCAAGGCGGCGGCCCCGGCGACGCAGGCCACCCAGGCCGCGTTCCTGACGACCACGCCCACCCCGACCGAGAAGAACCGCGGCCCCGCCGCGGCGGCCCCGAGCGCCGCCCCGTCGACCACGCCCACCCCGACCGCACCGGCACCGACCGCACCGAGCACGACCGCCCCGACACCGAACGCCACCACACCGGCGGCCGGCGCCCAGGGCGACCCGAACCAGTTGACCGAAGACGAACTCAGCCGGGCCAACGCCTGCCCGAAGCAGTGACGTCCGTGATCCGACATAGGACCGCCCCGCGCGGGCTTGCCGGCCGTCAGGGAGCGGTCACCACGTGAGCAGCTACGACCTGAGCGAAGACACCGGCCGGTCCGGCCGGCGCAGGGCAACGGCCGAACGGGCCGTCCCGCGCCGACGGGCCAACACCACCATCTCCCCGCAGGAGGCCCCGAACCGGCGCAACACCGAGCTGGCCCTGCTGCTCTTCGCGGTGCTGGTGCCGGTCCTCGCGTACGCCAACGTCGGCCTCGCGATGGACTCCAAGCTGCCCGCGGGCATGCTCGGCTACGGCCTCGGCATGGGCGCCCTGGCGCTGGTCGCGCACCTGCTGGTGCGCCGCTTCGCGCCGTACGCGGACCCGCTGATGCTGCCGATCGCCACCCTGCTGAACGGGCTCGGGGTGGTGATGATCTGGCGGCTGGACAAGGCGGGCAAGCTGCTCAGGGGCAACTACCCCGCGGCCGAGAACCAGCTGATGTGGTCGGGCCTCGGGATCGCCGGATTCATCGCGGTGATGGTCCTCCTCAAGGACCACCGGGTGCTCCAGCGCTACACCTACATCTCGATGGTGGTGGCCCTGGTCCTGCTCGCCGCGCCGGCCTTCTTCCCGTCCCGGGAGGAGGACTTCGGCGCCAAGATCTGGATCCGGATGGGCAGCTTCTCCATCCAGCCCGGCGAGTTCGCCAAGATCATCCTGACCGTCTTCTTCGCCGGTTACCTGATGGTCAAGCGGGACGCCCTGGCCCTGGCCAGCCGCCGGTTCATGGGCCTGTACCTGCCGCGCGGCCGCGACCTCGGCCCGATCGTCGTGATCTGGCTGCTCAGCCTGCTGATCCTGATCTTCGAGAACGACCTGGGCACGTCCTTCCTGTTCTTCGGCCTGTTCGTGGTGATGCTCTACGTCGCCACCGAACGGACCAGCTGGATCCTGTTCGGCCTGCTGATGTCGATCGGCGGCGCGGTCGCGGTCGCCTCGACCGCCGACCACGTGAAGGTCCGCATCAACGCCTGGCTCGACCCGATGGCCGCCTTCGCGCCGCACCCGCCGAAGGGCGCCACCGAGCAGATCGGCCAGTCGCTGATGGCCCTCGGCTCCGGCGGGGTCACCGGCTCCGGCCTCGGCCAGGGCCGCTCCTGGCTGATCGCCTTCGCCGCCAAGAGCGACTTCATCCTGGGCTCCTTCGGCGAGGAGCTCGGGCTCACCGGCCTGATGGCGATCTTCCTGCTGTACGCACTGCTGGTCCAGCGCGGCCTGCGCACCGCGATAGCCGCCCGCGACCCCTTCGGCAAGCTGTTCGCCGTCGGCCTGGCCTCGGCGATGGCGATCCAGGTGTTCGTCGTGGCCGGCGGTGTGACCGGGCTGATCCCGCTGACCGGTATGACCATGCCGTTCCTCGCCCAGGGCGGTTCGTCCGTCGTCGCCAACTGGGCACTCGTGGCGATCCTGCTGAAGATCAGCGACAGCGCCCGCCGCCCCGGGGCCGAACCGGCCCCGGCCACCGAGGGCCAGGGAGGACCCGCCCGATGAACAAGCCGATCCGCCGGGTCTCGATCTTCTGCCTCGTGCTGATCCTGGCCCTGATGGTGCGCACCAACTGGGTGCAGGGCGTCCAGGCCGACTCCTGGGCGAACAACAAGAACAACAAGCGCCAGCTGTACGACCGCTACGCCCACCCGCGCGGCAACATCATCGTCAGCGGCCAGCCGGTCACGAAGTCCGACTTCGTCAACGGCCTGCGCTACAAGTACAAGCGCTCCTGGGTCGACGGCCCGATGTACGCCCCGGTGACCGGCTACTCCTCCCAGGTCTTCGGCTCCAGCCAGCTGGAGAACCTGGAGGACGGCATCCTCTCCGGCACCGACGACCGGCTGTTCTTCCGCAACACCCTGGACATGCTGACCGGCGAGCAGAAGCGCGGCGGCGACGTCGTCACCACCATCGACGCCAAGGTCCAGAAGGCCGCCTTCGACGGCCTGGGCAACAAGAAGGGCGCGGCGGTCGCGATCGACCCGAAGACCGGCGCGATCCTGGCGCTCGTCTCCACCCCGTCCTACGACCCGGGCGTCTTCTCCGGCAGCGACTCGGCCGATTCCAAGGCCTGGACCGACCTCAACGCGGACCCGAACAAGCCGATGCTCAACCGGGCGCTGAAGGAGACCTATCCGCCCGGCTCGACCTTCAAGCTGGTCACCGCGACCGCGGCGTTCGAGAACGGCCTCTACCAGAACGTCGACGACGCCACGTCGACCCCGGAGCCGTACACCCTGCCCAACACCAGCACGCAGCTGAAGAACGAGAGCCCGAACGAGCGCTGCGAGAACGCCACCGTGAAGTCCGGGATGGACCAGTCCTGCAACACGGTGTTCGCCAAGATGGGCGCGGACCTCGGCAAGGAGAAGATGCGGGCGCAGGCCGAGAAGTTCGGCTTCAACAGCACCGTCGACACCCCGGTCCGCTCCGAGAAGAGCATCTTCCCGGACAGCCCCAGCCTGGACGGCACGGCGCAGGACTCGATCGGCCAGCACGACACCCGCGCCACCCCGCTGCAGATGGCCATGGTCTCCGCCGCGATCGCCAACAACGGCAGCCTGATGCAGCCGTACCTGGTCGACCAGGAGCGCTCGGCCTCGCTGACCACCATCTCCAAGCACACCGAGAAGCAGTTCTCCCAGGCGATGAGCCCGACCACCGCGGCGAAGATGCAGGACCTGATGGTCTCGGTGGTCGAGAACGGCACCGGCACCAACGCCAAGATCCCCGGGATCCAGGTGGGCGGCAAGACCGGCACCGCGCAGCACGGCGAGGACAACGCCGGACTGCCCTTCGCCTGGTTCACCTCCTGGGCCAAGGCCTCGGACGGCCGGTCGGTCGCGGTCGCGGTGGTCGTCGAGGACGGCTCGCAGAACCGCGACGGCATCAGCGGCGGCCGTCTCGCGGCCCCGATCGCCAAGGCGGTGATGCAGGCCGCACTCGGCAAGTAGGGGGCCGGTCCGGAGTGAGGGGAATGTCACGATCGACACCCCCATGCGGATACCGGTCTGATATCGGCCGACGGCTGACTCCGGTCCGATGGGGTGCGACCGGTAGCGTATCCGCCAGCAGCGGGTGTGCCCGTTGCCGCCCGCGAGGCACCGCACGGCCCGGCCGGAGAACCGGTCGCGGACCGCGCGGCGTCACCCAGAGCGTGCGGGGACACCTACGTCACAACCTCACCGGCGGGTGAGGGAGAGGGTCGGAACTATGGAAGAGCCTCGTCGCCTAGGCGGCAGGTACGAGCTGGGCGGCGTCCTCGGACGCGGCGGCATGGCCGAGGTCTACCTCGCCCATGACACCCGGCTCGGCCGTTCCGTCGCCGTGAAGACGCTCCGGGCCGACATGGCCCGGGATCCGTCGTTCCAGGCCCGCTTCCGCCGTGAGGCGCAGTCGGCGGCGTCCCTGAACCACCCCGCGATCGTCGCCGTGTACGACACCGGCGAGGACTACATCGACGGCATCTCCATCCCGTACATCGTGATGGAGTACGTCGAGGGGTCGACGCTGCGCGAGCTGCTGCACTCCGGCCGCCGGCTGCTGCCGGAGCGCGCGCTGGAGATGACCATCGGCATCCTCCAGGCCCTGGAGTACTCGCACCGGGCCGGCATCGTGCACCGCGACATCAAGCCCGCCAACGTGATGCTGACCCGGCAGGGCAACGTCAAGGTGATGGACTTCGGCATCGCCCGTGCGATGGGTGACGCCGGGATGACCATGACGCAGACCTCGGCCGTCATCGGCACCGCCCAGTACCTCTCCCCCGAGCAGGCCAAGGGCGAGCAGGTCGACGCCCGCTCCGACCTCTACTCGACCGGCTGCCTGCTCTACGAGCTGCTGACCGTCCGCCCGCCGTTCGTCGGCGACTCGCCGGTCGCGGTGGCCTACCAGCACGTCCGGGAGGAGCCGCAGCCGCCGTCGGTCTTCGACCCCGAGGTGCGCCCCGAGATCGACGCGATCGTGCTGAAGGCGCTCGCCAAGGAGCGGGACTACCGCTACCAGAGCGCCGACGAGATGCGCGACGACATCGAGCGCTTCCTCGACGGCCTGCCGGTGGCCGCCGCCCAGCAGGCCGCCTACGGCATGGGCGCGGCCGGCTACGGCTACGACCAGAACGGCTACCCGCAGCAGCACGACCCGTACGGCCAGACCAACATGCTGCCGCAGCAGCCCGGCGGAGGCCCGACCACCGTCCTGCCGCAGGCCTCCGGGCAGCCCGGTTACGGGCAGCAGGGCGGCTACCCGGACGACGGCTACGGCCAGACCTACGCCGGTGCGGGCGGCAACGACGGCTACGACGACGGCCGGGGACGCGGCGGCCGGCGCGGCGAGGACCAGCCGAAGAAGAGCAACACCTCCTGGATCGTGCTGGCGGTGGCCGCCGTGCTGGTCCTGGTCGGCACCTTCTTCGTGGCCCAGGCGATGTTCAGCGACAAGGGCGGCAAGGACGCCCCGAAGGTCGCGGTGCCGAACCTGGTCGGCAAGAGCCTGGCCGACGCCAAGACCGCCGCCGCCGCGGCCGGCGCCAAGCTGGTGGTGACGGAGGGCGAGAAGATCGCCTGCCCGGACGCCAACGTCAAGAAGGACCAGGTCTGCACCCAGAACCCGGCGACGGGCGCCCAGGTCGCGGAGACCTCGACCATCACGGTGCAGGTGTCCTCCGGCCCGGCGAAGGCGACCGTGCCGCCCCTGGTCGGCAAGACCAAGGACCAGGCGCTGCAGGCCCTGGCCGCGGCCGGGTTCACCAACGTCGGCACCCCCGAGTACAAGGACGACGACACCGCCGCGCAGGACACCGTCACCGCCCAGGACCCGGCGGCCGGCCAGACCGCGGACCCGACCGCCCCGGTCAAGCTGACGGTCTCGCAGGGCAAGAGCAAGATCAACGTCCCGAGCGTGGTCGGCTCCCAGAAGGACGACGCGACGAACCAGCTGCAGACCGCGGGCTTCCAGGTCGACGCCTCGAAGACCACGCCGACCAACGACCCGACCAAGGTCAACACCGTCGCCTCGCAGTCGCTCCAGCCCAACACCAAGGTGCCGGCCAACAGCAAGATCGCGCTGACGATCTTCAAGGCCCCGGAGAAGTCCCAGGTCCCGCCGCTGCAGAACCAGAAGCTGTCGGACGCCATCGCCCAGCTCGCGAAGGTCAACCTCGGCTACACCGTGGTCAACGGTCCGTCGGACCCGAACGCGATCGTCCAGATGAGCAACCCGGGCGCCGGCACCATGCTGGACCCGAACACCCAGGTCCAGCTGTTCACGAAGGCTGCCGATCCGACCAAAGGGGGCGACCCCACCACCCCGCCCGCCAAAGGAGACCACTAGGCCTCCGATCTTCCCCTGGTTCGGCTGAGCCGGGGAGCCGGAGCCCGGTAGGACCGGACAGCGACGCCCGAGGGCCCGCCGCGACACACGCGGCGGGCCCTCGGGCGTTCCCGCTCCTGCCGCGCGGCTCCCCGGCACGGGAGAGGTCCGGACGGCCCGTCAGGCGGCCTCAGGAGTGCCGCAGCTCCGGCGGCGGGGTGCGCTTGGCGTCCACGTCGTCCACCCGCACCAGGCTCCCCCAGACCGCCATCCGGTACCGCGAGGTGTAGACCGGCGTGCAGGTGGTCAGGGTGATGTAGCGGCCGGGGCCGGCGTACCTGGAACTCGCCGGCACGGGCGCCACGATGCCGGTGTCGAACTTGGAGGTCTCCGGCAGGGTGTTGTCGACCTTGTAGACGTACCACTTGTCCTTGGTCTCGACGACGACCGCGTCGCCCTTGTGGACGGCGTCCAGGTCGTGGAACTTGGCGCCGTGGCCGTCCCGGTGGGCGGCCAGCGCGAAGTTGCCGGCCTGGTCCCAGGGCATCGCGGCCTTGTAGGGCTGCTCGTAGACGCCCGCCACGCCCTCGTCCAGGACCTCGGTGGAGGTGCCCATCCGGATCAGCACCTGGAAGTCCCGGCCCATCGCCGGGACGTGCAGGAAGCCGACGTCCTCACCGGCCGCGAACGGCTTCGAGCCGGGCGGGGCGGAGGCGCCGGCAGCGGCACCGGCACCGGGGGCGGGAGCCGGGGCGGGGGCGCCTCCCGGGGCGGCCGGGGCGCCGGCGCTCGGGCCCGCGGCCCAGGAGCTGCGCAGCCGGTCGGAGGCCTCCGACGCCGCCTGGTCGGCCTGCACGTTGGTCCACCACAGCGAGTAGGCCACGAACAGGCCGAGCACCAGGCCCAGGGTGATCAGCAGCTCGCCGAACACCCCGAGCGCGGCCAGCGCCCGGCCCCTCCCCCGCCCGGTCGGCCGCGCGGGCGGGGGGAAGGCGTCCTGCCCCGGTCGGGCCGCCTGCGCGGCCTCGTCGTCCTGCATGTGCGATGGTCCCCCTCCGGGCCGGGCGGCCGGGCGGCTACCCGCCCGTGATCGCGGCCGGCTTGCCTTGGCTGCGCGGCCGTTCCTCGATCATCTTCCCAAAGACGATGAGACGGAACTTGGAGGTGAACTCGGGGGTGCAGGTGGTCAACGTGATGTAGCGGCCGGGGCCGGCGTAGCCGGAGCCGTTCGGCACCGGCTTGATCACGCTCACGTTGCTCGGGGACGTCTCCGGGATGCCCCCGGTGACCTCGTAGGTGTAGTAGCCGGCGGCGGTCTCCACCACGATCTTGTCGCCCTTGGCGAGCTGGTTGATGTACCGGAACGGCTCGCCGTGGGTGTTGCGGTGGGCGGCCAGCGCGAAGTTGCCCGCCTTGTCGCCCGGCATCGCGGTGCCGGGGTAGTGGCCGACCAGGCCCTTGTCGAGCACCGCGGTCTTGGAGGTGCCCTCGGCGATCGGGAACTTCAGCCCCAGCTTGGGCAGGTAGACGATGGCGAAGCCCTTGCCCGGCTCGAACACCTCGGGCTTGTTCGGGTCCGGAGCCGGCTGCCCCGGCTGGGCGGGCGCCTGGGCGGCGTCGAACTGCTGCTCCAGCTGGTCGCGGGCGCCGGAAGCGGCCGCGTCGGCCTGCACGTTGGTCCACCAGAGCTGGTAGGCGACGAAGAGCAGCATCACCAGGCCGAGCGTTATGCACAGCTCGCCGACGGCCCGGGCGGTCACGACGAGCGCGGACTCCTTGGGGCGCACCCGTCCCGCGGACCGGCCCCGCGCCCGTCGCCGTCCGTTGCCCGACCGGATCGCCGTACGGCCCTGGGCGGCCCGGCGGCGCTCGGCCCGGCCGCCGGTCGGCGGGGCCGGCTCGGCGGCCGACGCCCCGAGCCCGGCGGGCAGCCGCAGCTGGAGGGTCTGGTCGGGCAGCCAGGGGTACTCGGGCCCGCCCGCGAGGGGCTCCTCGGCCTGCTCGTACACGCCCCAGGCGTCCTCGGCCACGGTCTGACCCGGGGACCCCTGGTGGTGCGGGGCGGCGCCGGCCCCGTCGTACTGCGGGCTCGCGTACGCCTGGGCGCCGTCGAACTGCCGCCCACCGCCGTACGGGTCGGCCTCCGGCTGGTATCGCCCCTCCGGACGCAGCGTGGTCACGCCGCTCAGCCCCGGCCGATCACCGGGGCGAGCCCGGCCGACCGGTCCACCGCCTGCGGGAAGCCGCACTCCGCGAGCCAGTTGGCGAGCATCCGGTGCCCGCCCTCGGTGAGCACCGACTCGGGGTGGAACTGCACGCCCTCGACCGGCAGTTCACGGTGCCTCAGCCCCATGATCACACCGCTCTCGGTCCGCGCGGTGACCACCAACTCCTCCGGCACGGTGGACGGTTCGACCGCGAGCGAGTGGTAGCGGGTCGCGGTCAGCGGCGAGGGCAGGCCCTCGAACACCCCGCCGTCCTCGTGCTCGACCGGCGAGGTCTTGCCGTGCAGCAGCTCCGGCGCCCGGCCGACCACCGCGCCGTACGCGACCGCGAGCGACTGAAGGCCCAGGCAGACCCCGAACACCGGCAGCCCGATCTGCGCGCAGTGGTGCACCATCTCGATGCAGACCCCGGCCTCCTCCGGCGCGCCGGGCCCGGGGGAGAGCAGCACCCCGTCGAAGCCCTCCTCGCCCGAGCGGCGGACGGCGTGCTCGACGCTCACCTCGTCGTTGCGCACCACCTCGCAGGTGGCGCCCAACTGGTACAGGTACTGCACCAGGTTGAAGACGAAGCTGTCGTAGTTGTCCACCACCAGGATGCGGGGCGGGTTCGACTGGGTGGTCATGCGCGCGTGGTCTCCGTGGGATGCGGTGCTGGATGGAAGTGCCGGGCCGGCGGCTCAGCCGGCCGCGGCGCCGTCGCCGCCGTCCACTGTGACGTCACCGAAGGGGAGCAACGGTTCCGCCCACGGGAAGACGTAGGTGAAGAGCAGGTAGACGATCCCCAGGATGAGGAGCACCGAAATGACGGCCTTCACCAGGGTGTTCCCCGGGAGGTGACGCCAGATGAAGCCGTACATGGTGCTCCCTCGTCGTAGCAGACTGGGTCAAGAGTAGACCCGCCTCCCACGGCCGCGAGGCCGGTCCGGCTACTGCTGCCCGCCCGCCGACCGCAGCTCGGTGGTGCCGGAGTACCCCGGCAGGGTGAGGTCCCCGCTCTCCTGGACCTTCCAGCCCAGCCCGTACGCCTGGACGTACTGCAGGTAGTTGCGGATCGTCGGGTCCGCGTCGACGGCCGAGCGCAGCGCGTCGGTCTTCCCCACCGCCTTGACCACGTACGGCGGGGAGTAGACCCGCCCCTGGAGCAGCAGGGTGTTCCCGACGCAGCGGACGGCGCTGGTGGAGATCAGCCGCTGGTCCATCACCTGCACGCCCTCCGCGCCGCCCCGCCACAGCGCGTTGACCACGGCCTGGATGTCCTGCTGGTGGATGACCAGGTCGTTGACGCCGGGCTCGGGGACGCCGGGGATGCGCGCGGTGGCGTTCGGCGGGGCGTCGTTGAGGGTGACGGTCAGGCCGCCGCCCTGCAGCGGCTCCAGGGCGGCGCCGAGCCGCAGGCCGTCCAGCCGGGCCGCGTCGGCGGGGCTGTGGCCCTGCTGCTCGGTGAGGTCCTGGGCGCGGGCCTGGAGGTCCGCGAGCTGGGACTGCGCCTGCTGGTTCTGCGCGCTGCGCTGGCGGATCACGTCGCCGAGGCTCAGCAGCGAGTTGTCGGTCCGCAGGTCGGTGCCGCGGGCGGTCTGCGCGCTGATGTAGAAGAGCAATCCGGCGAGCGCGAAGACGGCGCAGGTCAGGGCACGTCCGACAATTCGGGTGCCGGAGCGGCGGGTACGGACCGGCTCAGGGGGAATCGACAAATTAGTCACCGTACCCTTATCTCCTCAAGACCCGCCGAGCCACTACGCTAACGGACGTCGGTGGCATGTGCGGAGCGGTCCTCAGAGCGTTCTCACGGCCGACCGCCGTCACCCGACCCACCCGCTGCACCTCTGCGCGGTCTCACAGCGCATCGACAGGAGAACCCCTCGTGCCGAAGTCTCGACTCCGCAAGAAGTCCGACTACACCCCGCCGACGACGGCCGTGGTGAAGATCAGCTCGGGCCGCGGCTGGGTCGCGCCGCTGATGCTGGCACTGTTCCTGATCGGCCTGGTGTGGATCGTCACCTACTACGTGACCAGCGGCACCTACCCGGTCGAGAGCTGGCGGAACTGGAACATCCTGGTGGGCTTCGGCTTCATCGCCGCGGGGTTCGGCGTCTCCACCCAGTGGAAGTGACGACCCGCTCGTCCTGAGGCCCGGAACCGGGCCGCTCCCCGCCGCTCCGGATCGCTCGTCCCGGGGCGGCGGTCAGGCGTGCCCGGACACCGGCGGGAACCCGGTCGGTCATACCCATCATCCGACTGTCATGCTTATCCACATGGTTATCCACACTGGGGAAAAGTCTCCCCACCCTGTGGATAACTTTCCCGGCCGGGACCGTCCACAGCTGTGCACAACTCCCCGGAAGCGGGAGAACCGCACAGCAGGACACGCGTAGAACAACAGTCCACAGCCCGGGCGCCGCACAGCCTGTGCACAACCCCGCACCCGCTGTGGACAAAGCCCCGGACACCAGGGCGCCGTGACGACCGGCCCTCAGGCGCCGTAGAGGGACATCCCGATCAGCAGCATCGCCGCCTCCACGGCCAGGGCCCCCGCCACCACCAGCGCCTGGACCGGGCCGCGGTGCTCGCGCGGGGCGTACATCAGACCGGCCGCGGTCAGCGCGCCGAGCACCAGGCCGCCCAGGTGCGCCCGCCAGTCGACGCCCGGGCGCGAGAAGGTGACGACCAGGTTGAAGACCAGGAAGGCCACCACCGGGGCCAGCGGGCCCCTGTTGTGCAGCTGGAGCACGATCGTGGCGCCGATCAGCCCGAAGATCGCCCCGGAGGCCCCCACCGAGTTCATCAGGTTCCCGGCCACCAGGAAGGCGAGGGTGCTGCCGCCCAGGGCGGAGACGAGGTAGAGGGCCAGGAAGCGGAGCCGGCCGAGCGCCTCCTCCAGCGGCGGGCCGAGCCAGAGCAGCACCACCATGTTCAGCCCGATGTGCCACCACTCCACGTGCAGGAAGGTGGCGGTCAGCAGCCGGTACCACTGGTCCGGGCCGTCCGCGATGCCGGCCGGGCCGCCGAGGACGTCCCGGCCCGCGCTGAACAGCGACCAGGTCTGGCCCAGCTGCGGGGTGAGGACGTAGGCCGCCAGCAACCAGACCACCACGTTGACGCCGACCAGCACCCGGGTGACCAGCCCGCCGTCGGCCGCGAGCGCCCCGCCGAAGCGGGTGGTCGCCCGCCGGCTCCCGGCGTGGCCCCGGCTGACGCACTCGGGGCACTGGAAGCCCACCGCGGCGGGCACCATGCACTCCGGGCAGATCGGCCGCTCGCACCGGGTGCAGGAGACCCCGGTGGCCGTCCCGGGATGGCGGAAGCAGCCGGGCGGTCCGCCCTCCGGGGACGGATCGGCCGACGACCGCGGCTCGTCCGGAAGCATCAGCGGGTCCCCTTCCCGTACGCGACCTCCGAAACAGCCAGCCTACTGCCGCACCCCCGCCCAGCGGCCCGCTCCCCCGCATCCCGCCGCCCCGCGCGCGCCCACCCGCCGCCCCGCGTACGGCCCACTCCGACGTGCCGTCGGACAAATCGGCATGCATGATCAGCATTCAGGTGGACAGGTGCATAAAGGACGCCACCCAGGAGGAGAGACTCGTGAGCTTTTCGGACTCAGCCCGTGAGACGGCCACCAGGACCCGGGACACCGCCGCGCACTTCGCGGACGGCGCCAAGCAGCGCATCGGCCCCGCCTTGGACGCCCTCGGGCCGATGACCACCCAGGCCGCCCACAATCTCCGTGTCCAGTACGACAAGCACCTCGCCCCACAGTTCGGCCAGGTCTTCGCCAGCCTGCCGCCGGAGGCCCAGCAGAACGCCCTGAAGGCCCTCCACCGGGCCCAGGAGGCCGCTCTGGCGGCCCGCCTCTCCGCCGCCCGCGCCGCGGACCAGGCCCGCACCACGGTCGGCCCCAGGGTGGCCCAGGCGGTCGGCGACGCCCGCGCCGCGGTCGTCCCGGTCGCCCAGGAGGCCCAGTACCGGGGCGCCGCCGCGCTGACCGCCCTGCAGGGCCACGTCAGCTCGGCCGAGATCAGCGAACTGGCCGCCCGCAACGCCAGGAGGGAACGGTGCCGCGGCTGGACCACCGGCCTCACCGTGGCCGGCCTGCTGGCGATCGGCACCGGCCTGGTGGCCTGGCAGTGGTGGCGCCGGCACAGCAACCCGGAGTGGCTGGTCGAGCCCCCGTCCGCGCAGGAGCCGCAGCAGGGCGGCGCGCACGCCGCCTCCGCCCCGGTGAACGGGGCCGGCCCCGAGGGCGGGACGGCCGAGCCCGGAGAGCCGGCCGGCGGCGCGGGCCCAGCGGCGGACTGACCGTGCGGAAGGCGCGGAGGGGCCCGCGAACGCCGATCGGCCGCTGACCGGGATTCCGGTCAGCGGCCGATCGGCTACTGCTGTGAACCGTGGAGCATAGGAGACTCGAACTCCTGACATCTGCCTTGCAAAGGCAGCGCTCTACCAACTGAGCTAATGCCCCTCGACGGCATCGCGCGTGCCGACGGGCACTAGCGTACCGGGTCCCGGCGCGTTTCCCAGCGCCGTCCCCCGAAGGGAACCGGCCGGTCCGGTCGGTCGACCGGGCCGGCCGGCCCGGGAGGCGCCGACGGGCGCCCCCGAAGATCGTCGATCGTCAGATCGCCGGAGTCAGCGACCGGCCGGGACCGGGTCGGTGGCCTCGGTCCACAGGTCCTGCTCGGCGCGGTCCGCCTGGACCTGACGGTAGACAAAGAAGCCGCCGAGGGCGACCAGGGCGACCAGGAGAAGCTTCTTCACCGCGGGACCTCGTCCTTCTTGCGTTGGTGGACTCAAGAGCCGGATCCGGCCGGACTGACCGGGCCGACGAGTCCAGATGTGTTTCGAGCGCAAACGGGCGGCCGGGTGCCAGACTGCCCTTGCGGCCGATGATACACACCGGTGTCCCAATCGTGACCAGCCACCGGTGCGGCCAACCCGGCGGTCCGGTCCGAGGATTGACGCAGCACCTCCTGCCGGGTGCTCCGTCCGCGCACGGCCGGCCCCGGAATCCCGGGTCAGGCCCGGTCCGGCGGGGCCCCTCCGGGCGGAGCAGCACGGCAACCTTGGCGGGCGGACGGTCCGGGACCCGCGGGCGGGAACGTCGAAGGCCCCGGAGTGGATCACTCCGGGGCCTTCGGGGAGGTGGGCCTAACAGGACTTGAACCTGTGGCCTCTTCCTTATCAGGGAAGCGCTCTAACCGTCTGAGCTATAGGCCCTCGCCGAACAGAGAGCGTACCCGAATCCGGCCGATCCGCGAAAACGTCGAAGGCCCCGGAGTGGATCACTCCGGGGCCTTCGCGGTGGTGGGCCTAACAGGACTTGAACCTGTGGCCTCTTCCTTATCAGGGAAGCGCTCTAACCGTCTGAGCTATAGGCCCTCGCCGCACTGAAAGATTAGCGGACCGACGGCCGATCTCCCAAATCCGGTTCGGCCGGACCGGCGGCGGGGACCCCGACGGCCTGCTGCGACGCGTCGGCGGCGGGACGCAGCAGCCACTCCTCGCGGGTCGACGGGAGGCCCGCCGTGCCCTCCTCGGTGCTGCGCACGGCGAGGACCTGGTTGATCCCGATCCGGTTCTGCTCGAAGGCGAGCGCGGAGGCCGCCATGTACAGCCGCCAGACCCGGGCGCGGCCGCGGCCGACCAGCCGGACCGCCTCCGTCCAGTGCGCTTCGAGGTTGGCCACCCACTCGCGCAGGGTCAGCCCGTAGTGCTCGCGCAGCGACTCGACGTCGCGGACCTCGAAGCCGGCCTCCTCCAGCCGGGCCACGGTGGAACCGACGGGGGAGAGCTCGCCGTCGGGGAAGACGTAGCGGTCGATGAAGGGACTGGCGTGGTGCTGCTCACCGGGGTGGTTCGGGCGGCGGGCGATCTGGTGGTTGAGCAGCCGGCCGCCGGGCGCCAGCAGCCGGTACAGCCCCTCGGCGTAGACCAGGTACTGCTCGGAGCCGACGTGCTCGGCCATCCCGACGCTGGAGATCGCGTCGAACGGCCCGTCGGCGGTCTCCCGGTAGTCCTGGAGCCGGACCTCGACCCGGTCGGCCAGGCCGGCCTCCTCGACCCGCGCACGGGCCAGCGCGACCTGCTCCGCGGAGATGGAGACGCCGACCGCGGTGACGCCGTAGTGCCGGGCCGCGTGCAGCAGCAGCGACCCCCAGCCGCAGCCGACGTCCAGCAGCCGCAGGCCGGGCCGCAGTCCGAGCTTGCGGCAGATCAGGTCGAGCTTGGCCTCCTGGGCCGCCTCCAGGCTCTTCGCCTCCGGCGTCCAGTAGGCGCACGAGTAGACCATCGACGGGCCGAGCACGAGGCCGTAGAAGTCGTTCCCGACGTCGTAGTGGTGGCTGATGGCCGCGCGGTCCCGGCTGCGGCTGTGCAGCCGCCCTGCGGCCTTCCGGACCTCCTCCCGGGGCGGTGCGGGCTCGGGGCCGAGCGCCCCGGCCCGCAGGGCGGCCGCGAGGACCCGGCGGCCCTTGGCGCCGAGCACGTCGCGCGGCCCGAGGTCGAGGGTGCGGATCTCCGGCCGTTCGGCGAACCGGCCGACCACCGAGAGCACCTCGTAGAGGTCGCTGCCGGGGGCGATCTCCAGGTCTCCCGCGACGTAGGCGCGGGCCAGTCCCAGCTCGCCCGGCTGCCAGAGCAGGCGGCGCAGTGCCCGGCGGTTGCGCAGGACCAGGGTGGGCGCTCCCGGCGGCCCGGCGACGCTGCCGTCCCAGGCCTGCACCCGCAGCGGTACCGGAACCCCCAGCAGCCCGTCCAGGGCCTCGACCAGTTGACCTGCGAGCTTTGCCACCGCGCGCCTCCGTCCAGTCGTCCTGCTGAACCTCACCTGGCCCGGTCGGGCGGACCGGGGGGCGGCCTGCGGCACTCCCAGGCGCGGAACGGGCGGCACCCAGCTAATCCCACGGCAGCCGACCGGCTTCCGGACGGCACGCCGCGGGGTGCCGGCTGTCACCCGAATGCCGACGGGCCCCACCGACCTGAACAGTCGGTGGGGCCCGTGCATTCCGTCCGTGGACGGGGAGCTGAGCGCGGGTCAGGACCCGGCCGGGGTCAGTCCTCCTCGGCCAGGGTCAGCTCGACGCCGCCGGTGAAGCCGGCCGCCGCGTTGTAGATGAACGCGGAGAGGGTGGACAGCGCGGTCAGCAGGACGACGTCGACCACGGCGATCAGCGTGGTGAAGGTCATCACCTTGCCGAAGCCGACGTAGTCCATCAGGTTCACGCCGCCGCTGCTGTCGGAGCCGGTGACGTCCTTGAGGGTCTTGCTCAGGGAGTCGAAGACGCCGAGCGAGTCCAGCGTCATCCACAGCACGGCCGAGGCCACGATGATGATGATGCCGACGGCCAGCGACAGCAGGAAGCTGACCTTCATCACCGACCACGGGTCGACCTTGGTCACCCGCAGCCGGGCCTTGCGGGTCCGGCCGAGGCCCGGTCCGCCGGCCGCGGCCGCGGGCGCGGCGGCGGGACGGCGCGCCGCCCCGGGGACGGGGGTGCCGCCGGCCGGGGTGTTGCCGGAGGTCCGGGTGCCCCGGGCCGGGGTCGGCTGCCCCTTGGCGTAGGTGGTCGGCTGGGAGAAACCCCCCGAGCCGGGCGCCGGGGTCCCCGGCGCCGGGGGCGTCTGGCCGCCGACCGGCGGCATCAGCGAGGTGGACGCGGTCGAGTGCTCGGTCGGCGGCTGCGGCACGCCGTACGAACCCCCGCCCTGCGCGCCCGGACGGCCGCCGGAGGTCCCTCCCGCAGCACCCGTGGCTCCACTCACCTGGTCCTCCCGCACTTCCACCAGGGCGGCGGCGCCGCCCTGCTTCGTCACTCGTCATCCAGCGCCCGGCGGGATTGCCCGGAACTGGTCGGCGTCCGGTGTCGCCACGCCCTCTGTGTGTGGACGCGGCGACACCGGTCTGCGGTTTCGGGTCAGGCCCCGGCGTCTCCGCCGATCGCCGTCTCCGTACCCTCGGCCGTCTCGGTGGCCTCGGTGGACTCGGTGCCAGCGACCTCGTCCTCCACCGTGTCCTCGTCCTCGGCCTCCGCGTTGCGGGCCATGCCCACGACCGCATCGCGCTTCCCGAGGTTGATCAGTTGGACGCCCATCGTGTCACGTCCGGTTTCACGAACCTCGGAAACCCTCGTGCGGATCACCCCACCCGAGAGGGTGATCGCCATGATCTCGTCGGTCTCGTCGACCACGAGCGCGCCGACCAGCGAACCCCGGCCCTCGACGATCTTCGCCGCCTTGGTGCCGTAGCCGCCGCGTCCCTGGACACGGTACTCGTCCACACCGGTGCGCTTGGCGTACCCGCCGTCGGTGGCGGTGAAGACGTAGGTGCCCGGACGGACGACGTTCATCGAGAGCAGCTCGTCGTCCTCCCGGAAGGCCATGCCCTTGACGCCGGAGGTGGCGCGTCCGGTGGGCCGCAGGGCGTCGTCGGTCGCGGTGAAGCGGATCGACTGGGCCTTCTTGGAGACCAGCAGCAGGTCGTCCTCGGAGGAGACCAGCTCGGCGCCGATCAGCTCGTCGTCCCGGCCCTCCTCGTCCTGGCGCAGGTTGATCGCGATCAGGCCGCCGGAGCGCGGGGAGTCGTAGTCCTTCAGCGGGGACTTCTTCACCAGGCCGGCCCGGGTGGCGAGGACCAGGTACGGCTTGTCCTCGTACGTCCGGACGGCCATCACCTGGGCGATGTGCTCCTCCGGCTGGAAGGCCAGCAGGTTGGCGACGTGCTGGCCGCGGGCGTCGCGGCCGGCGTCCGGCAGCTCGTAGCCCTTGGCGCGGTAGACCCGGCCCTTGTTGGTGAAGAACAGGATCCAGTTGTGGGTCGTCGTCACGAAGAAGTGGTCGACGATGTCGTCCTGCTTCAGCTGGGCACCGCGCACGCCCTTGCCGCCGCGCTTCTGCGAGCGGTAGAGGTCGGAGCGGGTCCGCTTGACGTAGCCGCCACGGGTGATCGTGACGACGATGTCCTCCTCGGCGATGAGGTCCTCGATGGAGAGGTCGCCGTCGGAGGGGATGAGCATGGAGCGCCGGTCGTCGCCGTACTTCTCGACGATCGCGGTGAGCTCCTCGGAGATGATCTCCCGCTGACGGGTCGGCGAGGCCAGGATCGCGTTGTACTCGTCGATCTTGCGCTGCAGCTCGTCGTGCTCGTCGGTGATCCGCTGGCGCTCCAGGGCGGCCAGGCGGCGCAGCTGCATCTCCAGGATGGCGTTGGCCTGGAGCTCGTCGATGTCGAGCAGGCCCATCAGGCCGGTGCGGGCGGCGTCGGCGCTCGCCGAGGCCCGGATCAGCGCGATGACCTCGTCGATCACGTCCAGGGCCTTGAGCAGGGCGCGCAGGATGTGAGCGCGCTCCTCGGCCTTGCGCAGCCGGAAGCGGGTGCGCCGGACGATGACCTCGACCTGGTGGTTGACCCAGTGCCGGATGAAGGCGTCCAGCGACAGGGTGCGCGGCACGCCGTCGACCAGGGCCAGCATGTTGGCGCCGAAGTTGGTCTGCAGCTCGGTGTGCTTGTACAGGTTGTTCAGCACGACCTTGGCGACCGCGTCGCGCTTGAGCACGACCACCAGGCGGGTGCCGGTGCGGGACGAGGACTCGTCGCGGACGTCCGCGATGCCGGCGATCTTGCCGTCCTTGACCAGGTCGGCGATCTTCAGCGCGAGGTTGTCCGGGTTGACCTGGTACGGCAGCTCGGTGATCACCAGGCACTGGCGGCCCTGGATCTCCTCGACCTCGACCACGGCGCGCATGGTGACCGAGCCGCGGCCGGTGCGGTAGTAGTCGTCGATGCCGCGGCGGCCGACGATCAGCGCGCCGGTGGGGAAGTCGGGGCCCTTGATCCGCTCGATCAGGGCCTCCAGCAGCTCCTCGTTGGAGGCCTCCGGGTTCTCCAGGTACCAGAGCGCGCCGGAGGCGACCTCGCGGAGGTTGTGCGGCGGGATGTTGGTGGCCATGCCGACCGCGATGCCGGTGGCGCCGTTGATCAGCAGGTTGGGGATGCGCGCGGGCAGGACGGTGGGCTCCTGCGAGCGGCCGTCGTAGTTGGCCGCGAAGTCGACGGTGTCCTCGTCGATGTCGCGCATCATCTCCATGGCCAGCGGCATCATCTTGCACTCGGTGTAGCGCATGGCCGCGGCCGGGTCGTTGCCCGGGGAGCCGAAGTTGCCGTTGCCGTCCACCAGCGGCATCCGCAGCGACCACGGCTGGGCCAGGCGGACCACGGTGTCGTAGATCGAGGTGTCACCGTGCGGGTGGTAGTTGCCCATCACGTCGCCGACGACGCGGGCGCACTTGTAGTAGCCCTTCTCGGGGCGGTACCCGCCGTCGTACATCGCGTAGAGCACGCGGCGGTGCACCGGCTTGAGGCCGTCGCGGACCTCGGGCAGCGCACGGCTGACGATCACGCTCATCGCGTAGTCGAGGTACGAACGCTGCATCTCGGTTTCGAGCTCGACCGGCTCGATCCGCATCGTCGCCTGGGCGGTGGCCTCGGCGGCCTCGGGGGTCTCGGGCTGTTCGCCTTCGGGACGGTTGTCGTCGACCACTGGTGGTCAGTTTCCTTTCACGCGGACTGGTACGTGCGGGGCCTGGGGTGCAGGCGTCACACGTCCAGGAAGCGGACGTCCTTGGCGTTGCGCTGGATGAAGGAGCGGCGGGCCTCGACGTCCTCGCCCATCAGCACGGAGAACAGCTCGTCGGCGCGGGCGGCGTCCTCCAGGGTGACCTGGAGCAGCAGCCGGTGCTCGGCGTCCATGGTGGTGACGCGCAGCTCCTCGGCGTTCATCTCGCCGAGACCCTTGAAGCGCTGGATCGCGTCGTCCTTGGGGAGCCGGCGCCCGGCCTCCACGCCGGCCGCGATCAGCGCGTCGCGCTCGCGGTCGGAGTAGGCGTACTCGAAGTCGTCCTTGCCCCACTTGATCTTGTACAGCGGAGGCATGGCCAGGTAGACGTACCCGGCCTCGACCAGCGGCCGCATGAAGCGGAACAGCAGCGTCAGCAGCAGGGTGCGGATGTGCTGACCGTCGACGTCGGCGTCGGCCATCAGCACGATCTTGTGGTACCGCAGCTTGGACTCGTCGTAGTCCTCCTGGATGCCGCAGCCGAAGGCCGAGATCAGCGCCTGGACCTCGGTGTTCTGCAGCACCTTGTCGATCCGGGCCTTCTCGACGTTCAGGATCTTGCCGCGGATCGGCAGGATGGCCTGGGTGCGCGGGTCACGGCCCTGCTTGGCCGAGCCGCCGGCGGAGTCGCCCTCGACGATGAAGATCTCGCACTCGGACGGGTCCTTGGACTGGCAGTCCGACAGCTTGCCCGGCAGCGAGGCGGACTCCAGCAGGCCCTTGCGGCGGGTGAGGTCGCGGGCCTTGCGGGCGGCGACGCGCGCGGTGGCGGCCTGGATGGACTTGCGGATGATGTCCGCGGCCTCGTTGGGGTTGCGGTCCAGCCAGTCGTTCAGGTGCTCGTGGACGACCTTCTGGACGAAGGTCTTGGCCTCGGTGTTGCCGAGCTTGTCCTTGGTCTGGCCCTCGAACTGCGGCTCGCCGAGCTTGACCGAGATGATCGCGGTCAGGCCCTCGCGGATGTCCTCGCCGGAGAGGTTGTCGTCCTTCTCGCGGAGCAGCTTCTTGTCGCGCGCGTAGCGGTTGACCAGGCCGGTCAGGGCCGCGCGGAAGCCCTCCTCGTGGGTGCCGCCGCCGTGGGTGTGGATGGTGTTCGCGAAGCTGTAGACGCCCTCGGTGTAGGAGGTGTTCCACTGCATCGCGATCTCCACCGAGATCGCCTTGTCCTTGTCCTCGGCCTCGAAGTCGATCACCGAGGGGTGGATGACCTCGCCCTTGCGGGAGTTGAGGTGGGCGACGAAGTCGGCGATGCCGCCGTCGTACTTGTACGTGACGGAGAGCGGCTTGCCCTCCTCGTCCACGTGCTCCGGGCGCTCGTCGGTCAGCGAGATCGACAGGCCCTTGTTGAGGAAGGCCATCTCCTGGAAGCGCCGGGAGAGCGTCTCGAAGGAGTAGACGGTGGTCTCGAAGATGTCGGCGTCGGCCCAGAAGGTGACGCTGGTGCCGGTGCGGTCGGCCTCCTCGGCGGCCAGCTCGGTGCTCGCCAGGGCGGCGGTCGGGGCGCCCATCTTGTAGTCCTGGGTCCAGCGGCGGCCGTCCCGGAGGATCTCGACGGAGAGCCGGGTGGACAGCGCGTTCACCACGGAGACGCCGACGCCGTGCAGACCGCCGGAGACCGCGTAGCCGCCGCCGCCGAACTTGCCGCCGGCGTGCAGGACGGTGAGGACGACCTCGACGGCCGGCTTCTCCTGACCGGGGACGATGTCCACCGGGATGCCGCGGCCGTTGTCGACGCAGCGGACCGCGCCGTCGGGCAGGATCGTGACGTCGATGTGCGTGGCGTACCCGGCCATCGCCTCGTCGACGGAGTTGTCCACGACCTCCTGCACCAGGTGGTGCAGGCCGCGCTCGCCGGTGGAACCGATGTACATGCCGGGGCGCTTGCGGACGGCGTCGAGGCCTTCCAGCACCTGGATGTTGCTACCGGTGTAGGAAGCCTGGTCGGACTGGTCTGGGGTCTGGCTGGGGTTGCCGGAATCGGCCACGAAGCGCCCTCTCTGGCACAGCACGGGCCGCATTCCCGCCCCGTGCGGGCGAGCGTGCGACCACGGCGTTTCGACTCGGTTGCCACTAGCAACAGTGTTTGGCTCTCAGTCTACCGGTACGACTGACAGAGATGGGCGTTTGGCAGCCCTTGAAGGCAGATACGCCGCCCTGAATCCCCTCTGCACATGTCCCGATACTCGCCCGGGGGCCCCAGAGCGCCTGGGAGGGCTGTCAGGGGTTCCGGAAGATCGCCATCCGATCGGCACGGGGCGGGCGCCTGGGCGACACCGCGCCGGCACCCGTCAGCCCCAGGTGTCGCCCGGCCCCTTGCTCCCCGGCGCGCGCAGCCGGCCGTAGCCGCGGGCGGGCGCCGCGGGGCCCAGCACCTTGATGGTCTTCACCGTGCCGTGGCCCAGCTCGTGGTTCAGACGGGCCACCAACTGCCGTGCCAGCCAGCGAAGTTGGGTGGCCCAGGCGGTGGAGTCGCACTGCACGGTGAGCACCGCGGCGGCCTCGTCGTAGGAGGAGGGGTGGCAGTGCGCAGCGATGTCCGGGCCGACGATCTGCGGCCAGCGGCCCATCACCCCGCCGACGGCGGCCGAGGACTCCCAGCCGCGCTCGGTCAGCAAACGGTTCAGCGCGGCGCCCAGCGGGACCGGGTCGCGGCCGTCCGAACGGGCACCGCTGCGCAGACCGTGCCGCTTCGCCTCGCGCTTCTCCCGGACCTGCTCGCCGCGCTGCTTGGCCTGGGCCCGGGCCGCCCGCAGCGCGGAGCGGGCGAGGTCGGCACCGGTCGGCTCGGGGGCACCCGTCCCGGGGGCACCGGGCTTGGGCGTACCGGGCTTGGGGGCGCCGGGCTTGGGGGAGTGCTCCGCCGACTCGCTCACGGCGATCTCCTTTCCCCAGCCTGTGGACAACGGTCGCGGTCACGCGCCCGCCGAGCCGTCCAGCCTACGGGAGTACTCGGACGCCGTGGATCGCGGTGGGCCCGGGGGAGCGCGACGGGGGTCGTGGAACGGCTGCGCGGTCAGCCGTCGACGCGACGTACGGCGCCGTCGGACACGGCGAACCGGGCGCCGGCCAGCGCCTTCGGGACGTCCTCGGCGACCGCCGCGGTCACCAGCACCTGCTCGCCGTCGGCCACCAGTTCGGCCAGCCGGTCCCGGCGGGCGGCGTCCAGCTCGGCGAACACGTCGTCCAGGATCAGCACCGGCTCACCGCCGTCGGCGCGCAGCAGCTCGTACGAGGCCAGCCGCAGCGCCAGCGCGTACGACCAGGACTCGCCGTGGCTCGCGTAGCCCTTGGCGGGCATCGGGCCGAGCTTGAGCCCCAGCTCGTCGCGGTGCGGGCCGACCAGGGTGAGGCCGCGGTCGACCTCCTGCTTGCGGACCGCCTGCAGCGCGCCCAGCAGCTGCTCCTCGGCCTGTTCGCGGCTGGTCGGCAGCTCGCCCTCGAAGGAGCTGCGGTACTCCAGGGCGGTCTCGCCGCCGCCGGGGGCCAGCTGCCCGTAGGCGGCCGTCACCAACGGCTGCAGGGCGGCCACCAGCTGGATCCGGAAGGCCGTCAACTCGGCCCCGGCGCGGGCCAGGTGGCCGTCCCAGACCTCCAGGGTGGAGAGGTCCGCGCCCTTGCCGCCACCCGCCCGGCGGGCCATCGCGGCGGTCTTCAGCAGGGCGTTGCGCTGCTTGAGCACCCGCTCGTAGTCCTGCCGCACGCCGGCCAGCCGGGGCGCACGGGCGGTCAGCAGCTCGTCCAGGAAGCGCCGGCGCTCGCCCGGGTCGCCCTTGACCAGGCTGAGGTCCTCGGGGGCGAACAGCACGGTGCGCAGCAGGCCCAGAACGTCGCGCGGGCGGACGTTGTCGGAGCGGTTGATCCGGGCGCGGTTGGCCTTGCCGGGGGTGAGTTCCAGCTCGACCAGGGTGGACCGGCCGCGGTCCACCACCGAGGTGCGGATCACCGCCCGCTCGGCGCCCAGCCGGATCAGCGGGGCGTCGGTGGCGACCCGGTGGCTGCCCAGGGTGGCGACGTAGCCGATCGCCTCGACCAGGTTGGTCTTGCCCTGGCCGTTGGGCCCCACGAAGGCCGTCACGCCCGGGTCGAGGGGAACCTCGGCCCGGGCGTACGACCGGAAGTCGGCGAGCGACAGGTGCGCGACGTGCATGGCTGTGGACTGCGCCCGCCTTCTGTGGATGAACCGGGGCCGCGCCCCGGTGGGGCCGGTCCCCGGAGGGAACTACTTCGACTCGACCGCGTGGCCGCCGAACTGGTTGCGCAGCGCGGCGATCATCTTCATCTGCGGCGAGTCGTCCTGGCGGGACGCGAAGCGGGCGAACAGCGAGGCGGTGATCGCCGGCAGCGGCACGGCGTGGTCGATCGCGGCCTCGACGGTCCAGCGACCCTCGCCGGAGTCGGCGGCCCAACCGCGCAGCTTGGCCAGGTGCTCGTCCTCGTCCAGGGCGCGGACGGCCAGGTCCAGCAGCCAGGAGCGGATGACGGTGCCCTCCTGCCAGCTGCGGAAGACCTCGCGCACGTCGGTGACCTCGGGCGCGGCCTCCAGCAGCTCCCAGCCCTCGGCGAAGGCCTGCATCATCGCGTACTCGATGCCGTTGTGGACCATCTTGGCGAAGTGGCCGGCGCCCACCGCGCCCGCGTGCACCGAGCCGAAGTCGCCCTCGGGCTTGAGCGCGTCGAAGACCGGCTGGACCCGCGCGACGTGCTCGGCGTCGCCGCCGTACATCAGCGCGTAGCCGTTCTCCAGGCCCCAGACGCCGCCGGAGACGCCGCAGTCGACGAAGCCGATGCCCTTGGCGGCCAGCGCCTCGGCGTGCTTGACGTCGTCGGTCCAGCGGGAGTTGCCGCCGTCGACGACCACGTCGCCGGGGGAGAGCAGCTCGGCGAGCTCGTCGACGGTCGCCTGGGTGGCGGCGCCGGCCGGGACCATCACCCAGACCACGCGCGGGCCCTGCAGCTTGGTGACGAGTTCCTGCAGGCTCTCGACGTCGGAGATGTCCGGATTGCGGTCGTAGCCGATGACGGTGTGGCCGGCGCGGCGGATCCGCTCGCGCATGTTGCCGCCCATCTTGCCGAGACCGATGAGGCCGAGCTCCATGACCAAGTCCTTACCTGTGGTGACGTGCCTGGCGGCGGCGCCGTTGCCGCACTCCCTGAGCCTACGCGCTGAACCACCGGCTCCTGCCTGTGGTCCGGCCGAGCGGGGGAGACGTCCACAGGCTGTGCACAGCGGGTGTGCACAGCCTGTGGACGGTCACGCGGAAGCGGAGCGGATCGGCGGATCAGCCGGAGAGGCGGACCGGCATGATCAGGTACTGGTACGCCTTGTCCTCCTCGGCGTCCACCGAGACCTTGCCGCTGAGCAGGGCGGGCTTGGTCGGGGTGGTGAAGCTCAGCTGGGCGTAGGCGGAGTCGATGGCCTTGAGGCCCTCCTCCAGGTAGCCCGGGTTGAAGGCGATCGAGATGGCGTCGCCCTCCAGGGAGGCCTCGATCCGCTCGGTGGCCTGGGCGTCGTCGCCCGAGCCGGCCTCCAGCGTCAGCACGCCCTCCTCGAAGTTGAGGCGGACCGGGGTGTTGCGCTCGGCGACCAGCGAGACGCGCTTGAGCGCCTCCAGGAAGGGCTGGGTCTGGATCGCGGCGATCGCGTTGAACTCGGTCGGGAAGAGGCTGCGGAACTTGGGGAACTCGCCCTCCAGCAGCCGCGTGGTCGTCCGGCGTCCGGCGCCCTCGAAGCCGATCAGGCCCTCGCCCGCGCCGCCCGAGGAGAGGGCGATGGAGACGTTGTCGCCGCTGCCCAGGGACTTGGCGATGTCCTGCAGGGTCTTGGCCGGCACCAGGGCGACCGCGGAGATGTCCGACTGCTCGGGCTTCCACAGCAGCTCGCGGACGGCGAAGCGGTAGCGGTCGGTGGCGGCCAGGGTGATCCGGTCGCCCTCGATCTCGACCCGGACACCGGTGAGCACCGGCAGGGTGTCGTCCCGGCCGGCGGCGACCGCGGCCTGGCTGACGGCCGAGGCGAAGACGTCCCCGGAGACGGTGCCGGTGGCGGTCGGCATCTGGGGCAGGGCCGGGTACTCGTCGACCGGGAGGGTGGGCAGGGTGAAGCGGGAGCTGCCGCACACCACGCTGACCCGCTGGCCGTCGGTGGAGATCTCCACAGGCCTGTTGGGAAGGTTGCGGGAGATGTCGTTCAGCAGTCGACCGGAGACCAGGACGGTGCCGGCCTCCTCGACGTCCGCCTCCAGCTCGACCCGGGCCGAGACCTCGTAGTCGAAGCCGGACAGCGCCAGGCTGCCCTCCTGCGCCGTCAGCAGCAGGCCGGCCAGCACCGGCACCGGCGGCCGTGCCGGGAGGCTGCGGGCAGCCCAGGCCACCGCCTCCGCGAGGACGTCACGCTCCACCCGGAACTTCACCGGTAACCGCCTCCTGGATCGAGCGCTCCCGCTCGCACTCTGGTTCGTCTGATCTTGATCGTCGGTCGGGCTGTCCGCCGAGCTCTGCCCGCTCCGCTTCCAGTCGCAAGGACAGTCTGACGTACTCCGCCGACAGACGGGGCAGACGGGCGGAAGCGAGCCGAACAGATGTCGGGGCGCGGTTGTCCACAGATTTCGGGCCCACCCACTTTGAAAGCAGGTTCACGGTCTATCTGTGTAGTGGTAGTAGTAGGGCCTGTGGAAACCGTGGATAACCCCGTTTCCGCAGGTCAGGGCCCGAATTTTGTCCACAGCGCATGTGGACGGCGGCTGTGGACGGGCAGGCCGCGCTGTGGACAGCCGAGCGTTACCCACAGGGCACGCAGGGTATCCACAGGTTATCCCCAGGGCTATCCCCAGATCCGGGCCCGGTTATCCACGGGCGCCGGTCAACTTTTCGTGACGCCTTTCACACCAGGGTATGAACGACAGCACACGGTTGTCGAACTGTGGACGCCGCTGTGGACAACCTGGGGATAACCCGCCCCGGCCTGGGGACAACCGGTGGACAACCCGGACGGCCCACTGGCGGGCCGTCAATTGTCCACACCCTGTGGATAACCGTTGTGCACAAGTCCACAGGCACCTGACCTGCGCGGAAGAGCGTAGCGGGGACGGGCTTGTGGACGAATTCTGGATAACTCCGGGCTCCCCGGCCTGTGGACGGCGGGGAGGGCACCCGTCCTGTGGACAACGTCCTTGCGCGCCCCGGGTTTTCGAATCACCGGTCAGTTGTTCGGCGCGGGCTGTGGACTGGCACACCGTCCGTCGACGGCATTCCTGCCCGGCCGGCGGCGGGTGCACACCTGTGGATGCGCGAAAAGGGCGTCAGGATCGCTCCTGACGCCCTCGGGCCGCGGTGCGCGGCGGTGGCTAGCTCTTGATGCGGTTGGTGAGTTCGGTGACCTGGTTGTAGATCGAGCGGCGCTCGGCCATCAGCGAGCGGATCTTGCGGTCGGCGTGCATCACCGTGGTGTGGTCCCGGCCGCCGAACTGCGCGCCGATCTTCGGCAGCGACAGGTCGGTGAGCTCCCGGCACAGGTACATCGCGATCTGGCGGGCCGTCACCAGGACGCGGCTGCGGGAGGATCCGCAGAGGTCGTCCACGCCCAGGCCGAAGTAGGCGGCGGTCTGCTGCATGATGACCTGCGCGGTGATCTCCGGCCCCGCGTCCTCGTCGCCGCCGGGGATCAGGTCCTTGAGGACGATCCCGGCCAGCTCCAGGTCCACCGGCGCCCGGTTGAGGTTGGCGAAGGCGGTGACCCGGATCAGGGCGCCCTCCAACTCCCGGATGTTGCGGGTGATCCGGGACGCGATGAACTCCAGGACGTCGGCGGGAGCGTTGAGTTGCTCCTGGATCGCCTTCTTGCGCAGGATCGCGATCCGGGTCTCCAGCTCCGGCGGGGTGACGTCGGTGATCAGACCCCACTCGAAGCGGTTGCGCAGCCGGTCCTCCAGCGTGGTGAGCAGCTTGGGCGGCCGGTCCGAGGAGAGCACGATCTGCTTGTTCGCGTTGTGGAGGGTGTTGAAGGTGTGGAAGAACTCCTCCTGCGTGGACTCCTTGCTCGCGAGGAACTGGACGTCGTCCACGAGCAGGATGTCCATGTCCCGGTAGCGGCGGCGGAAGGTGTCCGCCTTGCCGTCCCGGATCGAGTTGATGAACTCGTTGGTGAACTCCTCGGAGGACACGTAGCGCACCCGGGTGCCCGGGAAGAGGCTGCGCGAGTAGTGCCCGATGGCGTGCAGCAGGTGGGTCTTGCCCAGCCCGGACTCGCCGTAGATGAAGAGCGGGTTGTACGCCTTGGCCGGGGCCTCGGCGACCGCCACCGCCGCCGCGTGCGCGAAGCGGTTGCTCGCGCCGATGACGAAGGTGTCGAACAGGTACTTGGGGTTCAGCCGCGCGGCCGGTTCGTCCTTGCGGGAGCCGCCGGCCGGGGGAGCGCCGGGCGGGGCGGGCACGCCGGGGACGGCGGGGCGCTCGCCCGGCCGCTCCGGGGCCGCCTTCTCGGCCGGGCGGCCGCCGGTGGGGCGGGAGCCGGTGGAACGGCGGCCGGCGCCGCCGCGGGGCTGCTCGTTCGGGCCGGGGCCGTAGGCGCCGCCGAAGAGGTCGCCCTGGGTGGTCGCGGGCGGGCCAGGCAGGGGCCGCGGCGCCGTACGGGGCGCGGGCTCCTCGTGCTCGTAGGAGGCGGGCGGCTGGTCCTGGTAGCCCGGCCAGCCCTGCGGGCCGGCGGAGGGGCCGCCGTAGGGGGCCGGGCGCTGCTCGTAGCCGCCGGTGTCGTAGCGGGGGCGCTCGTAGTCCTGCTCGTACGGCTGGTCCTGCTCGTACCGCTGCCGCTGTTCGTAGGGCTGGTCCTGCTCGTACGGCTGCTGGTAGTCCTGGCCGCCGTAGCCGCCGGTGTCCTCGGCGGGACCGGGGTAGGGCTCGGCGGGGGCCTGGGGGGCGGGCGCGGGGGCGGTCGGTGCGGCGTTGGCGTCGACCATCACGGCGATCCGGACCGGGCGGCTGAGCTCACGGCTGAGCGCCTCGGTCAGCTGCGGCAGCAGCCGGCCCTCCAGCACCTGCTTGGCCCGCTCGTTCGGGGTCGCCAGCAGGGCGGTGTCGTGCATCATCCACATCGGCTGGGTGCGCTGCACCCACTGCTTGTCCATCTCCCCGACATCGGGGTCGCTGACCAGCCGCTCGACGACCCTGGCCCAGACCGGGACGAGGTCGCTGTTGACATCAGCCACTGGTGCACGCTTTCCAAGAACAAACCAGACAAGTTCTGCAACGGTAGTCAGCGAACAGGGCGGGATCAAGTCGTTGTCCACAGGCTGTGGGTAAAGCGGGCCGGAGAGGCTGGTTTGACCCTCGTGCCCCGTCCCGCGTACCGTAACCAGGTCGAGTTGTCGATGGCCGCTGCCGCATGTCCGCGGGTCCGCCCGCTCCATAAGGCGCGCAGCACGGGCGCCGTGGATTGCCTCAGACCCCAGCCGAACTGGGGCGATGGGCCGGATTTCCGAATTCAGGGGAGATCACGCGGACGCACGGTGACGGCCAAGCGACTCCCCGTCATCCTACGATTCACCTCAGGAGCCCCCGAGTGAGCAAGCGCACCTTCCAGCCGAACAACCGTCGTCGCGCGAAGACCCACGGCTTCCGGCTGCGTATGCGTACCCGCGCCGGCCGCGCCATCCTGGCTGCCCGCCGTGGCAAGGGCCGCGCCAGCCTGTCCGCCTGATCCGCGCCAGAGTCTGTCGTGCTGCCCTCCGAGAATCGGCTGCGGCGGCGCCAGGACTTCGCGACCGCGGTGAAACGCGGTCGCCGGGCCGGCCGGCCCCTTCTGGTCGTCCATCTCAGCAGAGAGGGTGACCCCCAGGGGCAGACCGACCGGACCAGCGACTCCCGCCCGCACGTCGCCGAGGGGACTCCTTCGGCGCGTGCGGGTTTCGTCGTGAGCAAGGCCGTTGGTCCGGCGGTCGTCCGCAATCTGGTGAAGCGCAGGTTGCGTCATCTCGTTCGTGATCGTCTGTCCAGGCTGCCCGCCGGTAGCCTGATAGTGGTGCGTGCGCTGCCCCAGGCCGCGTCCGCCTCGTACCAGGACCTCGAACGGGACCTGGACGCGGCGCTGAAGCGGTTGCTGAGGGCCGAGCCCGCCGCCACGGCGCCGACGGGAGCAGGGCGATGAAGTACCTGCTGATGGGTCTGATCAGGGTCTACCAGTGGACGATCAGCCCACTGCTGGGTCCGGTGTGCCGTTACTACCCCTCCTGCTCGCACTACGGCTACGAGGCCGTGAAGGTACACGGGGCGGTCAAGGGCGGCGGTCTGACCGCGTGGCGCATCCTGCGCTGCAATCCATGGACGCCCGGCGGGGTCGATCACGTCCCGCCGCGCAAGCATCCGGTGTGGCACCGCCGGCTGCGTGATCTTCTGAGCCCCCAGAGCGGGACCGCCGAGCCGGAGCCGGTGGCGAAGCCCGATGCCCAAGGAGTCTGACCGGTGACCTTCGGTTTTCTGAGTCCCCTCTACACAGCAGTGTCCTGGATCATCGTCCAGTTCCACTCGCTGTACAGCCACATCTTCGACCCGGACGGTGGCTGGGCCTGGGGTCTGTCCATCGCCTCGATGGTGGTCGTCATCCGGATCTGCCTGATCCCGCTCTTCGTGAAGCAGATCAAGGCGACCCGGGCCATGCAGGCGATCCAGCCGAAGATGAAGGCCATCCAGGAGCGCTACAAGAACGACCGCCAGCGCCAGTCCGAAGAGATGATGAAGCTGTACAAGGAGGCGGGTACCAACCCGTTCTCCAGCTGCCTTCCCATCATCGTGCAGGCGCCGTTCTTCACCGCGCTCTACGGCGTGCTGGCCAAGGTGGCCAAGGGCCAGGACATCGGCGTCATCCACGGTGACCTGCTGGTGAGCGCCGGCAAGGCGCACATCTTCGGCGCCCCGCTCTCCGCGACCTTCCTCGGCAGCAGCGAGACCAGCGTCAAGATCGTCACCGCGGTGATGATCATCCTGATGTCGCTGTCGCAGTTCGTCACCCAGCGCCAGCTGATGACCAAGAACGTCGACCTCACGGTCAAGACGCCGTTCATGCAGCAGCAGAAGATGCTGATGTACGTCTTCCCGGTGATGTTCGCCGTGATGGGCATCAACTTCCCCGTCGGTGTCCTGGTCTACTGGCTGACCACCAACGTCTGGTCGATGGGCCAGCAGCTGATCGTCATCCACAACAACCCGACCCCGGGCAGCAAGGCCTTCCAGGAGCGCCAGGCGCGGCTGAAGAAGGCCGGCCGGCTGCGTCCGGACGGCACGGAGATCAAGGGCGCGCTCTGGGGCATCCTGCCCCCCTCCAAGGAGGCCCTCAGCGCCGCGTCGAGTGCGTCCGCGGTGGTCGAGGAGTCGGTGCAGGCGCGCCGCCAGCAGCCCCGTCGGCAGAGCAAGTCGCAGCGCCAGCACGGTGGCGCCGGTCACGCGACGGCCGAGCTGAGCAAGGACACCCCGGCCGAGGAACCCGCCGACGCCGTCCCGGCCGAGCCGGAGACCAAGTCGACGGCCGCCAAGCAGGCCGCGGCCAAGCCGACCGGCACCAAGCAGGGCACCCGGCAGCAGCCGAAGCGCGGTGGCGGCCAGCGGCCGAAGAAGAAGTCCTGACCGGCCCCGGGCCTGTTGTGACAGCCGCGAAGAGCTTCGTTCCCGGCCCGCCAGACGGGCCCATCTCCGAAGGAGTCCATCAGTGACGGAAGGCACCACCTCCGCCGTCGAGGCCGAGGCCGCCGCCAGCGCCGACGAGAGCCTCATCACCCGCCTGGAGCAGGAGGGGGACATCGCGGCGGACTACCTGGAGGGTCTGCTCGACATCGCGGACCTCGACGGTGACATCGACATGGACGTCGAGGGCGACCGCGCCCTGGTCTCCATCGTCAGCGACGGCAACGACCGTGCGCTGCAGCGCCTGGTCGGCCAGGACGGCGAGGTGTTGGAGGCGCTGCAGGAGCTGACCCGGTTGGCTGTCCACCGGGAGACCGGCGAGCGCAGCCGCCTCATGCTGGACATTGCCGGCTTCCGGGCCCGCAAGCGTTCGGAGCTGGCCACGCTCGGTGCCCAGGCGGCCGAGCAGGCGAAGAGCAGCGGCGAGCAGGTCAAGCTGCGTCCGATGACGCCGTTCGAGCGCAAGGTCGTCCACGACGCGGTCGCCGCGGCCGGTCTGCGCAGCGAGTCCGAGGGCGAAGAGCCCCAGCGGTGCGTGGTCGTGCTGCCGGCCTGAGGCCGGCGGATCGATGACCGGCCGCGGTGGCGGCCGGAGAGCTTCACCGGACGCGACCCCGTCCGCCTCGTGCGGGCGGGGTCGTCGTCCCTTCCGCGGGCAGCGGCCCGGCGGGAGACGTTTCACGTGAAACAGTGCGTTGAGCGGGTCGGTGGATCCGGGGATCGGAGAGGTCGAGATGGACACGGAGAACGCGGCTGCCGGCCGGCCGGGGGCGGACGTGGATCCGGCCGCCGAGGGGCGGGCCGCCGAGGTGGTGGCGCCGCCGGAGGCACCGGCCGTCGCCCGGGAGGTCTTCGGCGACCGTTACGACGCCGCCGTCCGGTACACCGAGCTGCTGGCGACCGCCGGTGTCCAGCGCGGGCTGATCGGTCCGCGCGAGGTGCCCCGGCTCTGGGACCGCCACGTCCTCAACTGCGCCGTGCTGGCCGAGCTGCTGCCCGCTGGCACCACCCTGTGCGACGTCGGCTCCGGCGCCGGCCTGCCCGGCATCCCGGTGGCGCTGGCCCGTCCGGACGTCTCGGTGACGCTGCTGGAGCCGCTGCTGCGCCGGACCACCTTCCTGGAGGAGGTCGTCCGGGAGCTGGGGCTGGAGAACGTCACGGTGCTGCGCGGCCGCGCCGAGGAGATGGTCGGCAAGCTCGCGGTGGACGTGGTGACCGCCCGCGCCGTGGCGCCGATGGAGCGGTTGGCCGGCTGGGGCCTGCCGCTGCTGCGTCCGCACGGTCAGATGCTGGCGCTCAAGGGGGACAGCGCCGAGCAGGAGCTGGCCGACTCGCGCGCCGGGCTGGCCAAGCTGGGCGCGGTCGAGTGGAGCGTGATCTCGGTCGGCGCCGGCACCCTGGAGACCTCCACCCGGGTGGTCCAGGTCAAGGCGGGGGAGAGCCCCGGCGGTGTGAAGGCCGCGACCCGGCGGGCCAAGGCGGCCCGGGCGGGCCGCACCGCGAGCGCCCGCAACGGCGAGCGCGGCCGGGGCGGGCGGCGCCGCGCCCGCTGAGCCGGGTGACGCGGAAGACGTACGGAGACGGGCGGACGGGCCTCCTGGACGGGAGGCGCGTCCGCCCGTCGTCGTCCGGGTGGCCAGCGGGACGACTCCGGGACACCGGAGTGTCGCAACGTCAGATTTCCGGCAAACCGGGCATGGTGTTTCACGTGAAACGTCGCTCCTTGCTCTCGGGCATCCTCCGCCGTGACCGGGCGGCGACTGTTGCCGCTCCGGTTTCACGTGAAACACTGACCCCCATGCAGGACTCGGAGACCATCGACCAGATCGATGACACGCCCATCGCGCGGGCTGCCCAGGCTGCGGTTCAGGCGATCGGCCGAGCGGGTGAGGGGCTTCCCCGGCCCGCCGCGACCCGGGTGATCGTGGTCGCGAACCAGAAGGGTGGGGTGGGCAAGACCACCACCACCGTGAACATGGCCGCCTCGCTGGCCATGCACGGCCTGCGCGTCCTGGTCGTCGACCTCGACCCGCAGGGCAACGCCTCCACGGCACTGGGCATCGACCACCACGCCGAGGTGCCGTCCATCTACGACGTCCTGGTGGAGGGCAAGCCCCTGGCCGACGTGGTGCAGCCGGTGCACGACGTCGAGGGGCTGTTCTGCGTCCCCGCCACCATCGACCTGGCCGGCGCCGAGATCGAGTTGGTCTCCCTGGTGGCCCGGGAGAGCCGGCTCCAGCGCGCCATCGCGGCTTACGAGCAGCCGTTGGACTACATCCTGATCGACTGTCCCCCCTCGCTGGGCCTGCTGACGGTCAACGCCTTGGTCGCCGGCCAGGAGGTGCTGATCCCGATCCAGTGCGAGTACTACGCGCTGGAGGGCCTCGGCCAGCTGCTGCGGAACGTCGAGCTGGTGCGCGCGCACCTCAACCCCGCGCTGCACGTGTCGACCATCCTGCTCACCATGTACGACGCCCGGACCCGGCTGGCCGCCCAGGTCGCCGAGGAGGTCCGGACCCACTTCCAGCAAGAGGTGTTGAGCACGGCGATCCCGCGCTCGGTACGCATCTCGGAGGCGCCCAGCTACGGGCAGACGGTGCTCACCTACGACCCGGGTTCGACCGGGGCGCTCTCCTACCTGGAGGCCGCCCGCGAGCTCGCGCTGCGTGCGGTGGGCCAGGGCGGCTCGCTGGTGGGTCAGCAGCGGGACGGCCAGCAGGGGCACGACGCCCCGGTGGCACAGCACGGCACGACGGAGGGTCATCAGTGAGTGGTCGCAGGGGTCTGGGTCGAGGGCTGGAGGCGCTGATCCGCCCCGCCGCGCCGGTGGACGGCGGGGTGGCGGCGACGCCTGCGACGGCCACGCCCGCACCGGCCTCGGTGGTGGCGAACGGCGCGCCGACGCCGGCCACGGTGCCGCCGCTGCCGGGTGGCCGCGGCACGGTGGCGGCCCGGGCGGCCGCGGAGAAGCAGGCCGAGCAGGCGCAGCCGGCGGGTGCCTACTTCGCCGAGCTGCCGCTGGACGCGATCACCCCCAACCCGCGCCAGCCGCGTGACGTCTTCGACCCCGACAAGCTGGCCGAGCTGGTCACCTCCATCAAGGAGGTCGGTCTGCTCCAGCCGATCGTGGTGCGCCAGGCCGGGGCCGACAGCTTCGAGCTGATCATGGGCGAGCGCCGCTGGCGGGCCTCCCGGGAGGCCGGGCTGGACCGGATCCCGGCGATCGTCCGGGCCACCGAGGACGACAAGCTGCTGCTGGACGCCCTCCTGGAGAACCTGCACCGGGCCGAGCTGAACCCGCTGGAGGAGGCCGCCGCCTACGACCAGCTGCTGCGGGACTTCTCCTGCACCCACGAGGAGCTGGCGGACCGGATCGGCCGCTCGCGGGCGCACGTCTCCAACACCCTGCGGCTGATGAAGCTCGCGCCTTCCGTCCAGGTCCGGCTGGTGGCCGGAACGCTGATGGCGGGGCACGCCCGCGCGCTGCTCGCGGTGCCGGACGCCGAGCAGCAGGAGCGGCTGGCCGCGCGGATCATCGCCGAGGGCCTCACCGTGCGCAACGTCGAGGAGATCGTCGTGCTGATGCGCGCCGAGGAGGAGGCGGACAAGCCCAGGCGCCAGACGCCCAAGGCGGGCAAGCTGCTCTCCCCGGCCTTCAGCGACCTGGCGAGCCGGCTGTCGGACCGCTTCGACACCCGGGTGAAGGTCGAGGTCTCGCAGCGCGGCGGCAAGCTGGGCAAGGGCAAGGTGGTGCTGGAGTTCGGTTCGGTGGAGGACCTCAACCGGATCCTGGACAGCATGGCCCCCGGTGAGGACGGTCTGCGGCTGTCGCAGGGCTGAGCCGGGCTCCGGGCCCGGGTGCACCGACCCGATGGGTGCATGCTTCACGTGAGCGCTGTTTCACGTGAAACATGCACCCATCGGTGTTCGTGGGGGAATGCTCGACCGTGAAGTGGAGGAGGAGGTGCGGGCATGGGACGCCGGATCGCTCCGCTGACGCTGGACAACCTCGGGGACCTGCCGGACGGCTGCCGCTCCTGTGTGTTCTGGGAGCTGGACCCGGTCAGCGCCAAGGCGGCGGTGGAGTCCGGGAAGACGGAGTCGGAGAAGGAGGGGTGGATCTCCACGGTGCTGCTGGAGTGGGGCTCCTGCGGTCGGATCGTCTACGTGGACGACCGGCCCGCGGGGTTCGTGCTCTACGCGCCGCCCGCCTACGTCCCCCGCTCGCAGTCCTTCCCGACCAGCCCGGTCTCACCGGACGCCGTTCAGCTGATGGTCAGCCGGGTGCTGCCGGGCTACCAGCGCCAGGGGCTGGGCCGGGTGCTGGTGCAGACGGTGGCCAAGGACCTGATCGGGCGGGGGGTCCGGGCGATCGAGGCCTTCGGCTCGGCCGGACGGTCGCCGACCAGCTGCGTGCTGCCGGCCGATCACCTGCTGGCGGTCGGCTTCAAGACCGTCCGGCCGCACGCCCGCTACCCGCGGCTGCGGCTGGAGGCGCGGACCACGCTCTCCTGGCGGGGGGACGTGGAGGGGGCGCTGGAGCGGCTGCTCGGCGGCGGGCGCAAGGAGCCGGCACTGCGACCCTTCTGAGCCGCGCGGGAGGCGACGGCCGGAAGAGGACCGGAAGCGGGCCGGAAAACGGCGGCGGGGCTCCCGGATGGGGAGCCCCGCCGCCGCGCGGTCGACGATCCGACGACCTAGATGAAGCCGTCCAGCTCACGCAGCAGCGCGGCCTTCGGACGGGCACCGGTGATGGACTTCACCGGCTCGCCGCCCTTGTAGAGGATCAGGGTCGGGATCGAGATGACGCCGTACTGGGCGGCGGTCGCCTGGTTGGCGTCCACGTCGAGCTTGGCGATGGTCAGCTTGTCGGCGTGCTCGGCCGCGATCTCGTCCAGGATCGGGGCGACCTGGCGGCACGGGCCGCACCAGGTGGCCCAGAAGTCGACCAGCACGGGCTTGTCGCTGTCCAGGACGTCGGACTGGAAGGTCGCGTCGGTGACGGTGGTGGTGGCGCCGGCCACGGGGACTCCTCGGGTTCGGACGGAGGGGGCTGCTGCCAGGTGAACAACGGGCGGGCCCGTTCTGTTTCTGCCCGGCGGGGTGCGGGGGTGTTACGGGGGACACCCCCGCGGGGGTGGGTCGGTGGCCCGGGGTCAGACCGCCACGGTGGCGGCCTGGGCCTCCAGGTCGTCCAGCGCGGCGAGGTAGCGCTCGGCGTCGAGGGCCGAGGAGCAGCCGGTGCCGGCGGCGGTGATGGCCTGGCGGTAGGTGTGGTCCACGACGTCGCCGGCGCCGAACACGCCCGGGATGTTGGTCCGGGTCGAGGGGGCCTCGACCTTGAGGTAGCCCTCGGCGTCGAGGTCCAGCTGGCCCTTGAACAGCTCGGTGCGCGGGTCGTGGCCGATCGCGATGAACAGGCCGGTGACGGCCAGCTCGCGGGTCTCGCCGGTGGTGGTGTCGCGCAGGGTGACGCCGGTCAGCTTCGGGTCGCCGTGGATGGCCTCGACCGCGCTGTCCCACTCGAAGCGGATCTTCGGGTCGGCGAAGGCGCGCTCCTGCATCGCCTTGGAGGCGCGCAGGGTGTCCCGGCGGTGGATGATCGTGACGCTCTTGGCGAAGCGGGAGAGGAAGGTCGCCTCCTCCAGGGCGGTGTCACCGCCGCCGACCACCGCGATGTCCTGGTCGCGGAAGAAGAAGCCGTCACAGGTCGCGCACCAGGAGACGCCGCGCCCGGAGAGCTTGTCCTCGTTCGGCAGACCGAGCTTGCGGTGCTGGGAGCCGGTGGTGACGATCACGGCACGGGCCTTGTGCACGTTGCCCTCGGAGTCGGTGACGGTCTTGACGTCACCGGTGAGGTCGACCGCAACGATGTCGTCGGGGATCAGCTCGGCGCCGAAGCGCTCGGCCTGGGCCCGCATGTTGTCCATCAGTTCGGGGCCCATGATGCCGTCCCGGAAGCCCGGGAAGTTCTCGACCTCGGTGGTGTTCATCAGCGCGCCACCGGCGGTGACGGCCCCCTCGAAGACCAGCGGCTTGAGGGAGGCACGGGCCGTGTAGAGCGCAGCCGTGTACCCGGCCGGGCCGGAACCGATGATGATCACGTTACGGACGTCGCTCACTGCTTCTCCTGGTTCGCATCGCGACCCGCGTTTGCTGCGGGGAGGGCGGTCCTGCTCCGCCGCCCGGGACAACGACTGACCAGTGTCTCGCATTCCCAGGCGGATCAGTACCAGGCGCCCGAACTCCGGAAGCGGCGTGCCGCGCTGGGCGTGGATCGCATGGGAACCGCTGGTCAGCGGCTGGGAACGCTCTGGTGCAGGACGATCCGGCCGCAGTCGGGGGCGCGCAGGTAGACGTCCACGAGGTCGGGCCGTCCGGGCACGGGGTAGACCAGGACGTCCACCGGGGCGCCGTCGAAGCTGCCCCGGTCGGTGGCGACCGGGACGCCGGGGGCGGGGGCCGGGCAGCCCGGCGACGGGGCGGAGGAGGACGGAGCCGGGGAGGAGAGCTCCGGCCGGGCGCCCTCGGCGGGCAGGACGCTCTGGGGCTCGGCCTGCCCGGTCGGCTTCAGTCCCGGTGCGGTGGCGGCGTTCCCCGAGCGGGCCAGCAGCTGCTGGATCTGGGTGGCGAGCACATCGGCCCGGTAGACGGTGCCGGCGCTCGCCGCGTGCGGGGTGCGGGCGTTCTGCGCCGCGGCGGCGGTGGTGTCCGCCGGGGCCCCCGCGCTGACCGAGGTGCCGGCCCGGTCGTCGGGGTGGAGCAGCACCGCCCCGCCGATGCCGACGGCGGCCAGGGCGGCGGCGGCACCGAGCAGCAGCGCGAACCGTCGGCGGGGGCGCGGGCGGCCGGGCCCGGTGGAGGCCGCGGGCCGGGACGGCGGCGCGGAGCGTCCCGAGGCGGCGCGGGCGGGCGGAGCCGGGGTGCCGGGACGGCGGCCGGGGGAGGGCTCCTGCGGGCCCGCCACGGCCGTGTGGCGGGCGCCGGGCGCGGCGTCCGGGGCGTCGGCCGACCCGGGCACGTCGGTGGCCTCGGCGGTGGCCTCGGCGGCGGCGCGCGCCAGTGCGGCGTCCAGTCGGGCGGCGACGTCGGCGGGCATCGGCGGGGTCTCGACGGAGCCGAGCAGTTCCTGGACCTCGGCGAGGGCGTCGACGGTCTCCCGGCACTCGGCGCAGTCGGCGAGGTGCCGGTGCAGTGCCTCGACGGCCATGGGGGAGTCGATCAGCCCTTCGGCGAGGTCGGCGAGTTCGTCGACCGGGGGGTGCCCCCCGGCGTGGTCGGGGGAGGAGGGGGTGGCGGTCATCGTGTGCTCGCGTCTCCTTCCAGCATCGTCCGACCGGTGCTCGGGCCTGTCCCTCTGACGGTGCGGGGGCCCGTCGGGTTCCCCGGGGTGCCCCGCCCCGGTGGGGCAGAGCCCGGGGCGCCCGGTGTTTCACGTGAAACATCCGGCCCGCCGCCGCCCTCGCGCAGGTGCCGCACCAGCGGGAGCAAGCGGGCCCGGCCGCGCGCGCAGCGGCTCTTCACGGTGCCCACCGGGACGCCCAGCAGCTCGGCGGCCTCGGCGACCGGGTAGCCCTGCATGTCGACCAGCACCAGCGCGGCCCGCTGTTCGGGGGGCAGTTCGTCGAGCGCCGCGGTCACCTCGCGGTGCAGCTCGGCTCGGACCACCGTGGAGTCGGCCGGCTCGGCGGTGCCGACCAGGGTGTCGAGCCGCTGCGGGTCCTCGTCGAGCGGGGTGGTGCGGCGGGTGGCGCTGCGCCGGGCGCGGTCCAGGCAGGCGTTGACCACGATCCGGTGCAGCCAGGTGGTGACGGCCGAGCGGCCCTGGAAGCCGGCGGCGGCGCGGAAGGCGGAGACCAGGGCGTCCTGGAGCGCGTCGGCGGCCTCCTCGCGGTCGCCCAGGGTGCGCAGGGCGACCGCCCAGAGCCGGTCGCGGTGGCGGTTCACCAGCAGACCGAAGGCCTCCCGGTCACCGGCGACGTGCCGGGCGAGCAACGCCGCGTCGTCGTCCGTCCGGTCCACGCTGTCCGCCACCGCCACCTCTTCGTCTCGCCGTGCGGGTGTCGCCCCACGGCCCGCCGCGGGACCGTCGGGTCAGCCGGTGACCTTGACCTCGGCGACGCGGCCCTGGAACTTGCCCTCGGAATTCTTCGGCAGGCCGGTCAGCCAGATCAAGAGGTAGCGGGTGGTGACCGGGTTGTCCAGGGAGAAGTCGGCCGCGGGGCCGCTCTTCTTGCCCACCACCGAGTAGTCGCTGAGCGGGGCGCCCTTGGGGTTCGCCGTGGCCGCGGTGTTGGGCACCCGGAGCTCCGCCGTGTGGTTCCCGACGAACTGGACGTTCACGGAGTTGACGGACTGCGGCGAGCCGAGGTCGATCAGCAGTCCGGTGCCGGCCTTGTAGAGGTTCGGGGCGAACTGGTCCTCGTACCACTGGGTGATCCACTGCGTC
This sequence comes from Kitasatospora sp. NPDC038210, assembly GCF_055600605.1. NCBI lineage: Bacteria > Bacillati > Actinomycetota > Actinomycetes > Kitasatosporales > Streptomycetaceae > Kitasatospora > Kitasatospora sp. NPDC038210. The sequence continues at coordinate 225,044 of NZ_JBVJYK010000004.1, forward strand.
TCGGGCTTGCCGTCGATCGCGTTGGCCAGGGTGTCCTTGCCCTCCGCCCCGTCGCCCAGCGGGTTGTACGACTGCGCGTCCTTGATGGCGATCGGCGCCGGGTTGTGGCTGCTGGGCTGCGGGCTGGGCGCGGTGCTGCTGACCGAGGGCAGCGGGGACGAGGTCGCGGCGGTGCCGCCGCCGTTGTCGGTGTGGCGCAGGTGGTCGACGAACTGCCACGAGGCGACGCCGATCGCGCCGAGGGCGACCGTCCAGGCGGTGGCCTTGGCCACCCGGCGCAGCCGCCGCTTCATCCGGCGGGAGGCGGTCGGCCGGGAGGAGGCGGGCAGCGGGGCGACCGCCGGGTCGGCGACCCGGGTCGGGTTGGGCGCGGTCGGCAGGGAGTGGGTGTTGTGCCGGGGCGGCACGGGGTAGGCGGGCAGCTCCGGCTCGGGCTGGCGGATCCGGGGCATCTGCGCGATCGCCCGGACCAGCTCCTCCGGGGTGGTGATCGGCTCGGCGTGGTGCGGCGGGTGGTCGAACAGGGCCCGTGCGGCCAGCTCGGACAGGCCCTTGTGGACCCCGGCGCGGACCTGGTCGGGCGCGACGTTCTGGAGGCCCTTGGGCAGGCCCCGGAGGTCGTAGCGGTCCTCCGGGTACGGCCAGCGGTGGGTGAGCGCGGCGAACAGCAGCGCGCCGATCGCGCGGGTGTCGGTGCGCTGGGCGTCCTCGGCGGAGTCCTCCGGGGGCAGCCCGCGCAGGGCGGCGTCCACCGCGATGCCGTTGATCCGGTACTGGCCGCTGTCGGTGCGCAGCACGCAGCGCGGGGTGAGCCGCAGGTGGGCCTGGCCGCGCCGGTGGGCGGCCGCGACCGCGTCGGCGACCTGGCGGACCATCTGGTACGCCTCGTGCGGCTCCATCGGCCCGTTGGCGAGCAGCCGGGCCAGGTCGGAGGAGTGCGGCAGCCACTCCCGCACGACGACGACCAGCTCGCCCTCCTGGACGGCGTCCAGGACCTGGACGAAGCGCGGGTCGCCGAGCAGGGCGGCGGACTTGGCCGCGGCCAGCACCTTGCGGGCCCGCTGGTGGCCGGAGGCCATCAGGTGGATGCCGACGGCCCGGCGCAGCTTCTCGTCGACGGCGCGCCAGCTGCTGAAGGTGTCGGTCTCGGAGATGCACTCCTCCAGCAGGTACCGGTGGCCGATCATGTCGCCGCTGCGGTGCTGGGGGGCGGGGAGGGTGCGCGGGAGGGTGGCGGTGTCGCGCGGGTCGACCGTGGGCTGCGGGTCGGTGGGGCGGCGTTTGGCGGGCGCCGGCGCGGCGGCGGGGGCCGGCTTCTTCCGGGCGGAGCCCGCGGCGAGTTCGGCGGCGATCTCCTTCACCGAGAGCGGGGCGGTGATCTCCGAGGTCTCCTCGCTCACGGAGGTCTCCGGTCCTCGCGCGGCGGCGTCCCCGGGAGCGTCCCCGTCGGTGCTCCCGCCGGTGTTCTTCCCGTCGACGTCCGCGCGGTTCTTCCCGGGAGCGGCGGCAGCGGTGGGGGCGACCCCGCCGTCGACGGCGGAGGCGCGCCCGGCGGTGTCCTTCGCGACGGCGAGCTCGTCGATCGCCGCGGCCAGCGCGGCTTCGTCCGCCGCCGCGTCAGCTGTTGACGTGTCGACGACCGCCTTGGTGCCATCAGCCACCGTGGTCCTGCCTCCCCTTGTGTCGCCCCGGCTGAGAGAGTCGCTGGAGCCCGCGGGTTGGCGGCCCTGTGCTCCAGGACAATTGTGCCCACTCTTCTCCACCGGGTACGACCGCTGAGGGGGCGTCTCGGTTGCCCACCGGTGGAGAGATGTGGTGCAGATAGGACACCGGGTCACCATCAGGCCGCCGGGCGGGCCCGGGGCGACTGGCGGCCCAGCAGTCGGCCGGACGAGCGGCGGAGCTGTCCGCTCCGGTTGACGCCCGCTCAGGGCGCCCGCTCGTCCGGCCGTCGAAGGGGCGGTCAGCGGCCCAGTCGGCCGCGGACCATGCCCAGCATGGCGTTCAGTTCCTCGATCCGCAGGCGCTTGGCGATCAGCACGAAGACCGCCAGCTGCAGGCCGCCGGCCACGACGAGCGAGGCCACGCTGCCCGGCCAGCCGCCGAGCACCTGCTGGACCGCCAGGCTGGCGCCGAGGCCGACCAGGGCGGCCGGGACGCAGGCGGCGGCCAGCCGGCTGTACGTCTTGCCGATCCGCTTGGTGTCCAGCCCACCGATCTTCTTCTTCAGCTTCGGCACGGCCACCATCACCCCGATGGCGTAGGCGAAGCCGTAACCGAAGGCCATGCCGATCACCGTCCACTGCGGCGGGAGCAGCAGCCAGCACAGCACCGAGAAGGTCGCCTGGCAGACGGCGACCCAGACGGTGTTGGAGAACGGCGTCCGGGTGTCCTCGTAGGCGTAGAAGCCGCGCAGCATCACGTACTGGGCCGAGTACGGGATCAGGCCCAGGGCGAAGGCGGAGAGCATCAGGCCGACGTTGGTGGCGTCGTTCAGGACGGACTCGTTGCCGCCGACCGCGTAGATCGAACGGCCGATCACCGGACCGAGCGACAGGAACAGGAAAGCGGCCGGTACGACCGCCACCGCGGTGGTGCGCAGACCGTAGGAGATGTCGTCGCGGACGGCTCCGGCGTCCTCGTCGGCGGCCGCCCGGGACAGCCTGGGGAGCACCGCGCTCATGATCGAGACGGTGATCACGGCCTGCGGCAGCTGCCAGATCAGCAGGGCGTTGGAGAACGCGGCCAGGCCGACGCCGGTGTGGCCGGCCGCTGCGGCGGCGTCGCCGGCGTTGGTGGACAGCTGGGTGATCACCAGGTAGCCCGCCTGGTTGGCGAGCACGAAGAAGAACGTCCACTTGGCCAGCCGGGCGGCCTTGCCCAGGCCGTGGCCGCGCCAGTCGAAGCGGGGCCGGAAGCGGAACTCGGCCGCCCGCAGGTACGGGATCATCGCCAGCGACTGGACGACCAGGCCGATCAGGGTGCCGAGGCCGAGCAGCCGCACGCCCTCGGGCGAGATGGCCTCCGGGGTGACGTGGGTGGTGCCGAACCCGCCGTAGACCCAGATGTAGGCGGCGAAGGTGAAGATCACCACGATGTTGTTCAGGACCGGGGTCCACATCATCGCGCCGAACCGGCCGCGGGCGTTGAGGATCTGGCCCATCACCACGTGGATGCCCATGAAGAAGATCGTGGGCAGGCAGTAGCGGGCCAGCGCCACCGTGGTGTCGGCCCGCTCCGGGTTGGACATCATCGGGTGGGCGATCAGCTGGACCAGGACGGGCGCCCCGAGGACCGCGAGGAAGACCACGCCGCCGAGCCCGACCATCACCAGGGTGAGCAGCCGGCTGGCGTAGGCGGTGCCGCCGTCCTCGTCGTTCTTCATGCTGCGCACCAGCTGCGGCACGAAGACCGCGTTCAGCGCGCCGCCGCCGATCAGGATGTACAGCAGGGTCGGCAGGGTGTTCGCCGCGTTGTACGAGTCACCCATCACGCCGACGCCGATGGCCAGGGTGATCACCATGGTCCGGACGAAGCCGGTGCCGCGGGAGACCAGCGTGCCGGCCGCCATGATCGCGCTGGAGTTCAGCAGGCTCGCGACCTTGCCGCCCCCGCCGGCCGCCGGGGCCGCCGCGGGCTCCGGCTGTGCGACGTGCTCCTCGGCGGCGAGGTCCGCCAGCGGCTCGACCGCCGGGGGCACCGCGACGGCGGCCACCTGCATGGTGGCCTCCTCCTCGGAGAGCGGCGGGTCGAACTCGATCGGCGGCACGAAGGGGCGCTGCCCGTCCGGACCGCCGTGCTGCTGCCGACGGCCCGGGTGGCCGCCCGCCGGCGGGTACGGCGCGGGGCCGCCCGGCGCGCCCGTGCCGCCGGGCGGCACGGCTCCGGGCATGCCCGGGTGGGCGGCCTGCGGGGGCTGCGGGGCGTGCGGGGCCTGCGGCACCGGCGGGGCCGCGGTCTCCGCCTGGCGGCCGCCGAAGAGTGCGTCCACCCCGACGTACTCGGTGGTCTCGGTGTCCCAGGCGGAGTGCGCCGGGCCGGGCTCCCACTGCTGCTGCGGCTGCTCGGCGCCGCCCCAGTGGGGGACGGCCGCCTGGGCCGGAGTCGCCTCCGGCTGCCAGCCGGCCTGCGGCGGGGTGTCCCAGCCGGGCTGCACCGGCGGCACCGGCGGCGAGAACTGGTCCGCCGCCTGGTACGGCGCCGGCGGCACCGGCGTGGGGTAGCCGCCGCCCTGCGGCGGCAGCTGCGGCGGCACGTCATACGCGGCGGCCTGCTGCTGCGGCTCGGCCGGCCGGCCGGCCCGCAGACCGTACGGGTCCTGGCCGTCCTGCGCGGTCCCGTAGGCGTCGGCCGCGTACGGGTCCTGGGCGTAGGTGTCGGCCACGTACCAGTCGCCGGACGGCGACTCGGCACCCGGCCGGCTCTCACCGCGGCCCGGCGGCCGCTCCTCGCTGCGCCCGGTCATGTCACCTCTTCGATGTCGTGGGGGGAGGCCGGCCCGGCGTCACGGGGGGTCGGCGGTATCAAGGACCAACCTTCTCATCACTGGCGGCCCGATCCCGGCCATCCGGGCTGCTGGCGCGCAGTGTCTGCGCGGGACCCTCACCAGCGGCATCGTCCGCCGGCCCGTCCCCGTCGGAGCCGGTGTTCCCGCTCTCCCCGTCCGCCGTCGGCTCCCCGGCCTCGGCGCCGTCCGCGGCCGGGCCGTCCCCGACCGGCTGGTCGCCGTCCTGGTGCGGCTGACCGCCCCGCCGCTTGCGCTGGCGCACGAAGCGCACCGCGGCCAGCAGCAGCAGCAGGCCGGCGCCCGCGAAGACGTACAGCACCCCGTTGGTCACCGAGGTCACCTCGACCGTGAACGTGCGGGCCTCGCCGTACGGTCGCGGGTTGGGGCCGGTGGTCCACAGCTGGGCGGTCATCTGGACCGGCCCGTTGTTGTGGGCCTCGGCCTGGTAACGGAGGGTGGCGCTCTGCGAGGCCGGGAGGACCAGGTCCTCCGGGTTGCTCACCTGCAGCCTGTTCGGCTGGAGCGAGGTGAGGACCAGCTTCAGGTTGGTGACCGTCTGGGTCAGGTCGTTGCGGACGCTGACCTGCAGCAGGCCGGTGTCGCCGGCCAGCGTGACCGAGGTCTTCTCCGGTACCTGGACGGCCTTGGTCAGCTCCTTCAGGTACTGCGTGACGCCCGTGCGGTAGGCGCCGCCGGCCGGGGCCTGGGAGCGCCACTCGGTGGACAGCGAGCGGACCATGGCGGCGTTGAACGGGCCGCGGACCCGCTGCGGCAGGGTGAGCACCCGCATCAGCGTGTCCAGGTCGTACTGGATGCGGTTGGTGCTGTCCAGGTCGGTCGCCGTCAGCTCCGAGGCGCGGGCCTGGGTCGGGTAGTCGGTGGCCGCCGGGACGCCGGTGTTGGCCTTCTCGTCGGGCGAGGACTGGGCCACCGCGTCCAGCTTGACCGGGGCGATCCACTTGCCGGTCGCCTGCTGCAGGGCGTTCGCCAGCACCTTGGCGGTGGCGACGCTCAGCTCGCGCGGCGGCATGATCAGCAGACCGCGCTGGTTCTGCGGCTGCTCGTGGGTGATCGCGAAGGTCTCGGCGAGGAAGCGCTGGGTCGACTCGGTCTGGTCCGTGCCGGCGCCCAGGTCCTTCTGGAAGAGGTCGGAGACCGTCTCGTCGGCGACCACGGCGCTCTGCCCGTTGCCGATCGGGCGCGCCGCGCTCGGGGTGTAGTTCAGCGCGTCCGGCTCCGGCATGCTCGCCCCGTTCGCCAGCAGCAGGCCGCTGCCCGCCTGCTGGGCGAGCGAGGCGATCTTCTGGTCGACGTAGCCCTGGTAGGGCCAGGCGATGTCGGAGCGGGTGTCCACGGAGAGCCGGCCCTCGACGGTCAGCCGACCGGCCGTGGCCGCCTTGTTCAGCGCCGTGGGCATCCCGGGCAGGTCGGCGCCGTTGTGCGCGATCGAGGCGATGTCCGGGTCGGCGTACGGCAGCGCCACCACCTGGCTGTCCGGCTTGGCGACGGCGGCCCGCAGCTTGTCCAGCCAGGCGGCGGCCGCCGCCGAGCCGTTGCGCGCGACGGTGTTGTCGTCCCTGGCCGGCTTGCCCGCGGACTCGGTGCCCGGGTTCTGCACCCGGTACGGCTTGGTCATCGCGAGCGCGGCGTCCAGCAGGTCCGGGTCGACCACCCAGGTCAGCCCCGGCAGCTTGGCGCCGGTGTCGACCAGCTCGTACAGCCGGCCGCCCGGGGCGAACTCGGCGGCCAGGCTGTCGTCGCGCAGCACCGGCACGGACTGCTCGTTGTCGGCGACGGTCTGCGCGGCCAGCACCGGTGCGTGCACCAGCGGCCACAGCGTGGCGACCTTCGTCGGCTGCGCCTCGGCGCCGCCCGGGTTGTACGGCAGGAAGCTCCGGGCGATGCCCAGGGCGCGGTCGTGCCCGTTGTCGGCGGTCGAGCCCCAGGCGTCCACCGCGAGCTCGTACACGCCGCTCGACGACAGCCCGAGGTCGTTCACCGCGACGCTCAGGGTGTACGGCAGCGTCTGGCCCGGGTTGAGCTCCGGCAGGGCGTACTGCGGGCTGTCCAGCTCGACGCCGTCCCGCTCGATCGGCGTGGTGCGGCCGGCCACGTTGGCCAGGTCGCTGCGCCGGTCCAGCGGCCTGCCGGAGTACGGCTTGCGGACGGCCGCGTGGGCGTTCTTGAGCGCGGACTTGCCGGCGTTGGTCACGTGCCCGGTGATCGTCACGGTGCCGTTGGGCACGGCCACCTGCGGGGCCAGCGACTCGATGCTCAGGACCACCGGGTACTCGGCCGAGGCGGCGTTGCCGGCGGCCGGGTGGGTGTCCCCGCCGGCCGGGTGGGGGTCTCCGCCGGCCGTCAGCGCACCGGCCGGGGCGGCCGTGAAGAGGGTCAGGGCGGCCGCGCAGGCGGCGGCGAGGCGCAGGCCCGCCCGGCGCACCGGATGACGTCCCGCGGCGGGGCGTTCGGCCCCTCCAGGCTGTCGGTGCGCCCCCAGGCCCGAGTGCCGTGCCGGCTCACTCACTCGCTTCGCCCTCGCCGTTCTCGATCGCTGCTGATGCTGTCCGTCCCGTCCGGCGCGGTCGCCCGACGGTGTTCGCTTGGAACTCTTGAAATTCTTGAAACGCTTGAACTGTTCGTCCGACGCCGTCGCCGCACCGCTTCCGCGGGAGTTCCGCAGGCCGTGGCGGCACGCGACACCGCATCCCCTGTCCGGTGCCCGAGACTCGTCCACCGGCATGGTAACGATGCAGCCTGCGGTGCAGTGTTGCGGGCTGTGGGGTGAGACGCCCAAAACGCGCGGGCGGTTGACCTTCCGGGGCACGTACCCTTGTGAGCCGTGTCCACTGCCAATGAGCCCACCACGCGCACCGACCGTCCCAGCACCGCCGTCCGGGCCGTACCAGGCCTGAGCGAGGCCCAGACCCTCGGTCTGCAAGAGCTGCTGCGGGTGTCGCCGGTCGCCGACGAGATCGCCCGCCGCTTCCAGGCGGCCGGTCACCGGCTGGCGCTGGTCGGCGGCTCCGTCCGGGACGCGCTGCTCGGCCGGCTCGGCAACGACCTGGACTTCACCACCGACGCCCGCCCGCAGCAGGTGCTCAAGCTGGTGAAGGGCTGGGCGGACGCGGTCTGGGACGTCGGCATCGCCTTCGGCACGGTCGGCGCCCGCAAGGACACCGCCGAGGGCTCGTTCCTGATCGAGATCACCACCTACCGCTCCGAGGCCTACGACCGCACCTCCCGCAAGCCCGAGGTGACGTACGGCGAGAGCATCGAGGAGGACCTGGTCCGCCGGGACTTCACGGTCAACGCGATGGCCGTCGACCTGCCCGGTCGCGGCTTCGTCGACCCGCACCACGGCCTGGAGGACCTGGAGGCCCGGGTGCTGCGCACCCCCGCCACCCCCGAGGAGTCCTTCTCCGACGACCCGCTGCGGATGATGCGGGCCGCCCGCTTCGCCGCCCAGCTCGACTTCGACCCGGCGCCCGAGGTGGTCGCCGCGATGACCGCGATGGCCGAGCGGATCACCATCGTCTCGGCCGAGCGGGTCCAGGCCGAGCTGAACAAGCTGCTGCTGGCCAAGCACCCGGTGAAGGGCCTGCGGCTGCTGGTCGACACCGGCCTGGCCGGGTACGTGCTGCCCGAGCTGCCCGCCCTGCGGCTGGAGCGCGACGAGCACCACCGGCACAAGGACGTCTACGAGCACTCGCTGACCGTCCTGGAGCAGGCCATCGGCCTGGAGCAGGACGGCCCGGACCTCACCCTGCGGCTGGCCGCGCTGCTGCACGACATCGGCAAGCCGCGCACCCGCCGCTTCGAGTCGGACGGCCGGGTCTCCTTCCACCACCACGAGGTGGTCGGCGCCAAGATGACCCGCAAGCGGATGCGCGAGCTGAAGTACTCCAAGGAGCTCACCGAGGACGTCTCGCGCCTGGTCGAGCTGCACCTGCGCTTCCACGGCTACGGCGGCGGCGAGTGGACCGACTCCGCGGTGCGCCGCTACGTCACCGACGCCGGGCCGCTGCTGGAGCGCCTGCACAAGCTGACCCGCTCCGACTGCACCACCCGCAACAAGAAGAAGGCGGCCACCCTCGCCCGCACCTACGACGGTCTGGAGACGCGGATCTCCGAGCTGAAGGCGCAGGAGGAGCTGGACGCCGTCCGCCCGGCCCTGGACGGCAACCAGATCATGGAGCTGCTCGCCATCAAGCCCGGCCCGCAGGTCGGCAAGGCGTACAAGCACATGCTCGAACTCCGCCTGGAGCACGGCCCGATGGAGCACGACGAGGCGGTCGCGGCGCTGCGCGCCTGGTGGGCGGAGCAGCAGGGCTGACGCCGGCCGGGGCTTCCGGCACGACGCGAGGGGTGGTCCCGGCACCGGCCGGGGCCACCCCTCGCGTCGTGCGGCGGGCTGTCCGAACTGCCCGGGCCACGAGAGCTACGAGAGCTTCTTGAGGCAGAGCACGTAGTTCAGGGACGGGAAGTTGGTGTAGGTGCGGGTGTACCAGCTGTCAGCCTTCGACTGCTTCTCGCAGACCTTCTCGTCGGACGTGGCGAGGTACTTGTAGATCACCTTGTACTGCGCCTTGGCGTCGGTGCAGGGCAGGACCGAGACCTTCGGGTGGGTGTCGGTGGTCTCGCCGGCCGGGCCGTTCTCGTTGTGCAGGCAGTCGCCCGCCTTGGCCTGGTCGACGCTGTCCGTGTCGGCGGTCGGGGTGGTGACCGGCGGCAGCGTGATGCTCGGCACCGCCGGCATCGTGAAGGTCGGCGACGGGAAGGCCGGCGGCGGCGAGGGCGTGAAGGTGAAGGACGAGGCCGACGGCGAGGGAGCCGCGATGATCGGGTCGGACGGGTCGTCGTGCTTCGCCGGGCCGAGCACGCCGGTGGCGGCCAGGGCGACGGTGACCGCCAGCGAGACCGGCACCACCAGCATCGCGATGTGCGGGCGGCGGGTCAGCGGGACGCCCGGGTCGAGCTGCGGGCCGTGGCTGCCCGGGACGGGCGGCTGCAGCTGCTTGAACCGGTTGTGCGGGCCGAGGTTCATCAGCAGCGTGATCGGGGTCAGCAGCCACGACACCAGGCTCCACCAGCCCTGGACCAGCGTCCGGGCGGACATGTCGCGCACGGTGGCCGTGCCGCAGGTGCGGCAGAACGGGCCGGACATCCGAAGCATGCGGTAGGCCACGAGCAGGCCCTGGTGGCCGCGGACGGTGGCGTTCACCGCCGGGTAGCCGCCGCAGAACCGGCAGGTCAGGCCGTCCACCGGGCCCTGGGGCGGGTACCCGTAGCCGTAGTCGGCCGGGGGCTGCTGGTAGCCGTACGGCTGCTCCGGTGGCGGGGCGCTCGGATAGCCGTACCCGGGCTGGCCGGGCGGCGGCGCACCGTAGCCACCGCCGGAGGAGTAGGGGTTGCCGTCGCCCGGCGGCGGACCGTACGGCATCTGGGGCGGAGGCGGAACGGACAAGTGGTCCCCCGGGGACGGAGTGGCGGAAGGGTTCAGGACTTCTTCACCGGCGGGACGCCGGTGGAGGCGGGTGTCATCGGGCCGAGGCAGAGCACGTACCGCTTCTTGTTCCAGCGGCGGCCGCTCTTGCCCGAGACGGCGCTCGTGGTCTGCGGCGTCTGCTTGCACCGGTTCACGTCGGTGGTGCCTTCGAACTTCGACAGTACGCGGTAATTCGCTTTGGAATCAGTGCACTTGACGATGTCGACATCACGGGAGCCGCTCACCCGCACACAGTCGCCGGGCTTGGCGCTGCTGACGCTCGGCCCGGCGACGAAGTACCCGACCGCCAGGGCTATGCAGCCGCCGACCAGGCCCACGGCCTTCAGCTTGGACTTGGTGCCGAGCTTCTTCGCGGGGGCGTTCGGCGCTGCGGGCGCGGCCTGCGGGTAGCCGTACGCCCCGGCGGGCGGCTGCTGCCCGTACGGAGCCTGCCCGTACGGGTTCTGCCCCGGAGGCTGCTGGCCGTACGGCTGCTGCCCGTACGACGGCGGCGCCCCGTAGCCGCCCGGGGCGGGCTGCCCGTGGCCGGGCGGCGGACCGTACGGCGCTGCGGGCGGGGGGACGGGCGCACCGTACGGCGGCGCGCCGGGCGGCCCCGGCGGGGCCGGTTGCGGCGGCCCGTACGGGTTGGGCGGTGTGCTCATCAGTTCGTCCCCCGAGACAGAGTGCTGTCGCTCCGACAGGTCTGACACCTTAGCGACTCGGTCGGACGCCATCCGTCCCGAGCCCCGGGGGATCCCGTGGGAGCAGGTCAGGCGAGCGGCCGGCGGCGGGCGGCGCGCAGGTAGACGACCGCCGTGACGGCGTACACCGCGGCGACCCCGACGACCACCGTGACGGAGCGGCCGGACATCGGCAGCACCAGCGCGGTGACCACGGCGGCGGCCACGAAGGCGACGTTGAACAGCACGTCGTAGATGGCGAAGACCCGCCCGCGGTACTCGTCCTCGACCGTCTCCTGCACCACGGTGTCGGCGCAGATCTTGGTGCCCTGGGTGACCACCCCGAGCAGCAGGGCGGCGATCAGGCACGGCACCAGCGTGAAGCTCAGGCCGAGCGCGGGGACGAAGACCACCGGGGCGACCAGGCAGGCCGTCATCCAGCCGGTCAGGCCGAGCTTCCGGGTGCACCAGGGACTGATCACGGCGGCGACGAAGAAGCCGGCGGCGGAGAGGGCGACCGCCTGGCCGAGGGTGACCAGGCCGGCCGCGGGGTCGGCCGGGTCGTTGAAGGTGTACCGGGCGAGTATCACCACGACCACGATCAGCACGCCGTAGCAGAACCTGGCCGCGGTGACGGCGGCCAGCGCGTGCACGGCGGGCCGGCAGTCCCGCACCAGGTGGCGCACCGCGGCGCCGAGGTCGACGGCGGCCCGGACCAGCGCCTGGCCGAGCGCCGGGCGGTCGGCGTGCTGCTCCGGTCCGAGCAGGTCGCGGTCCATCCGGCGGGCGGCCAGCGCGGCCGACAGGTAGAGCAGCGAGGCGACCGTGACCAGTGCGGCGTCCGCCTTCGGGCCGGGGGTCATCACCTGGTGCAGCAGGAAGCCGATGCCCCCGCCCGAGGCGGCGGCGACCGTCCCCAGGGTGGGGGAGAGCGCGTTGGCGGTGACCAGGTGGTCCTGCTCCACCACCCGGGGCAGGGCGGCGGAGAGGCCGGCCAGGATGAACCGGTTGAGCGCGGTGACCAGCAGGGCGGAGGCGATGAACAGCCAGTTCGGCACCCCGGCCAGGAGCAGCGCGCCGGTGCCCAGGCCCAGCCCGAAGCGGGCCAGGTTGCCGAAGTACAGCACCTGGCGGCGGCGCCAGCGGTCCAGCAGCACCCCGGCGAACGGGCCGACCACCGAGAACGGCAGCAGCATCCCGGCGAGCACCGTGGCGATGTCGGCGGGGGAGGACTGCTTCTCGGGTGAGAAGACCACGTAGGCGGCGAGCGAGACCTGGAAGACGCCGTCCGAGAGCTGGGAGAGCACCCGGGCGGTCAGCAGCCGCCGGAAGTCGCGGCCCCGGAGCAGGTCCAGGAGCGTGGCGCGGTGCGCGGGCTGGTGGGTGCTGCCGTTCTCGGTGATCGCCACCCGCCCAGGGTGCCATGGAACCGGTGGCTGTTTCACGTGAAACATTGGCCGGGAAAAGGTGAAGGGCCCACGATCCGGTGATCGTGGGCCCTTCCGAGGAGCTATCGAGCGGTCAGCTGCTCAGCGCTCGGTGCTCGACGGTCGCGAACCTCGCTGCGCTCAGCGCTCGGTGCCCGACAGTCGCGAACCTCGCTGCGCTCAGCGCTCGACCTCGCCGCGGATGAACTTCTCGACGTTCTCCTTGGCCTCGTCGTCGAAGTACTGGACCGGCGGGGACTTCATGAAGTACGAGGAGGCCGACAGGATCGGGCCACCGATGCCGCGGTCCTTGGCGATCTTCGCGGCGCGCACCGCGTCGATGATGACACCGGCGGAGTTCGGGGAGTCCCAGACCTCCAGCTTGTACTCCAGGTTCAGCGGGACGTCGCCGAACGCACGACCCTCCAGGCGGACGTAGGCCCACTTGCGGTCGTCCAGCCAGGCCACGTAGTCCGAGGGACCGATGTGGACGTTCTTGGCGCCCAGCTCGCGGTCGCGGATCTGCGAGGTGACGGCCTGGGTCTTGGAGATCTTCTTGGACTCCAGGCGCTCGCGCTCCAGCATGTTCTTGAAGTCCATGTTGCCGCCGACGTTCAGCTGCATGGTGCGCTCAAGGATGACACCGCGGTCCTCGAACAGCTTGGCCATCACGCGGTGCGTGATGGTGGCGCCGACCTGGGACTTGATGTCGTCACCGACGATCGGCACGCCGGCCTCGGTGAACTTGTCCGCCCACTCCTTGGTGCCCGCGATGAACACCGGCAGGGCGTTCACGAAGGCGACCTTGGCGTCGATGGCGCACTGGGCGTAGAACTTGGCGGCCTTCTCGGAGCCGACCGGCAGGTAGCAGACCAGGACGTCGACCTGCTGGTCCTTGAGGACCTGGACGACGTCGACCGGGGCCTCGTCGGACTCCTCGATGGTCTCCAGGTAGTACTTGCCCAGGCCGTCGAGGGTGTGGCCGCGCTGGACGGTGACGCCGGTCGGCGGCACGTCGCAGATCTTGATGGTGTTGTTCTCGCTGTTGCCGATGGCGTCGGCCAGGTCGAAGCCCACCTTCTTGGCGTCGACGTCGAAGGCGGCGACGAACTCCACGTCACGGACGTGGTAGTCACCGAACTGGACGTGCATCAGCCCGGGGACCTTGCCGGCCGGGTCGGCGTCCTTGTAGTACTCGACACCCTGCACCAGCGAGGCGGCGCAGTTGCCCACGCCGACGATGGCTACGCGAACCGAACCCATTTCCGGTTGCTCCCTGTGATCTCATGAGGACCGCCGGGACCGGCGGAACTCGTCCTGCTTCTTCGATGACTGCTTGTAAGGGCGCGCGAGGCGCCCACTCCTGCCGCGCGGCACAGGGCTGGCGCGGTGTCAGCGCTCCTGGGCGGAGCGCCCCGGGCGGTCGTACGGTGGCCCGGACGGGTCCGAGGACCCGGTCTCCTGGCCACGGCCGTCCGAAGTCTTGTGGGGTACGGCGGAGGGGTCGCCGCCGGTGGCGGGACCGGTCCGGCCGGTGCGGTTGGACCGCTCGGTCTCGATCAGCTCGTTGAGCCAGCGGACCTCGCGCTCCACCGACTCCAGTCCGTGCCGCTGGAGTTCGACGGTGTAGTCGTCGAACCGCTCGCGGGCACGGGCGAGCGAGTTGCGCATCCGCTCCAGGCGCTCCTCCAGCCGGCTGCGGCGCCCCTCCAGGACGCGCATCCGGACGGCCCGGTCGGTCTGGCCGAAGAACGCGAAGTGGACGCCGAAGTGCTCGTCCTCCCAGGCGTCCGGGCCGGAGTCGGCGAGCAGCTCCTCGAAGCGCTGCTTCCCCTCGGCGGAGAGCCGGTAGACGATCTTGGACCGCTTGCCGTTGAGGGCGGTGGCCGGGACGTACTCGACGTCCGGGTTGTCCTCGACCAGGAAACCCTGGGCGACCAGGCTCTTCAGACAGGGGTAGAGCGTTCCGTAGGAGAGTGCCCGGAACGTGCCGAGCAGGATGTTGAGCCGCTTGCGCAGCTCGTAGCCGTGCATCGGAGCGTCGTGGAGCAGGCCGAGAACGGCGAACTCCAGCACTCCTGAGCGCCTGCCCACTGCCGTGGTCCTCCTCCCTCTCGGCCCTCGTCCGGCCGCTGCATCCGGCGGTATTCCGCTTCGATGTATCGGCTCGATATATCGAGAACAGTAAACCCGACCCCCGGAACGGGCAAGGGGGGCACGCGTGAATGTGATCACAAGCCGACGCGCAGGTGAGCTTGGCAACGGGCGTGTAATGATCTGTCGCCGTTTTGCGGTTATTGGCGACTGATGCCCGATTAGTTGTATTTCCGTGCTGCGTACGCTGTCGCGTGTGCACGAGGACCACCTCCGGGAGTCAGGGCGGTTTTGCGGGCATCGGACGTGAACCCTGCCTTCAGGCTGGAGACGCCTGGCGAGGAGTGGCTGGAAGATGAGCGAACGACGGCGAAGGACGCCCGACCCGGGCGGTGACGGGCAGCAGCCCCCGGGAGGCGGCGGCCGTCGGGGAGGGCCGACGCCCGACGAGTTGACCTCGGACGGGATCGGCCGCCGGCGTCCGTCGGGCGTCCGGGAGACGGCTCAGCAACCCCGGATGACCCGTGCGGAGATGCGCAAGGCGGGACAGAAGAAGGGCAAGGGGAGCGGCAAGCAGGGCGCCGCCGCGGCTTCCGCCGCGGCCGCGGCGTCCGGCAAGAAGCGCTTCATCGACTACCCGCGGTTCGGCAAGACCGGCGTCCGGCGCTGGCTGCCGTCCTGGAAGCAGCTGCTGAGCGGCTTCCTGCTGGTCTTCGCGTGCTTCGTGGGCGTGGTGTTCTACCTGTACCAGACCACCCAGATCCCCGACATGAACAAGCTGGTGCAGGGCCAGAACACGATCTACTACTGGGCGGACAACACGGAGATGGCCCGCAAGGGCCAGACCAACCGCCAGATCGTCCCGCTCAAGGACATCAGCCCCCACCTGCAGGACGCCGTCATCGCCGCGGAGAACCAGGACTTCCGCACTGACCACGGCATCGACCCCAAGGGCATGCTCCGCGCCGTCTACAACATGGCGAAGGGGGGTGAGACCCAGGGCGCCTCGACCATCACCCAGCAGTACGTCAAGAACGCCTACCTGAGCCAGGAGCAGACCCTCAGCCGCAAGGTGAAGGAGTTCTTCATCACGCTGAAGGTCGACCAGAAGCAGAGCAAGGAGGAGGTCCTCACCGGCTACCTGAACACCAGCTGGTTCGGCCGCGGCGCGAACGGTGCCCAGGCCGCCGCCCAGGCGTACTACGGGGTGGACGCCAAGGACCTCGACGCCTGCCAGAGCGCCATGCTGGCGGGGCTGCTGAAGGGTGCGGCGTACTACGACCCCACCAACCCGGCAAACAAGGAACGGGCCCAGGGCCGGTGGTCCTGGATCCTCGACAACATGGTGAAGACCAAGGCCCTCACCCCCGAGGAGCGGGCCAAGTGCACCACGTTCCCGACCCCGATCCCGCTGAAGCCCAGTTCCAACCTGAACGGTGAGATCAGCTACCTGGTCGACACCGCCAACAAGTACGTGATGAACACCGACAAGAACATCACGCAGCAGGTGCTGGACAAGGGCGGCCTGAAGATCTACACGACCTTCGAGAAGGACAAGGTCGACGCCCTGAAGAAGGCCGTCGACGACGTCAAGGCCGAGAACCTCGACCCGCAGAAGCGCCCGGACAACGACACCAACATCCAGTTCGGCTCCGCCAGCATCCGCCCCGGCGACGGTGCGATCGTCGCCCTCTACGGCGGCGACGGCGTGGAGAACGGGCACTTCGACAACAACGCCGACGCCACCGGCGTCCAGGTCGGCTCGACCTTCAAGCCGTTCGTGCTGGCCACCGCCATGCAGGTCGGCGTGCAGACCGCGAAGGGTGACGACGGCAAGCCGAAGCGCATCAACGCCGACAGCCGCTACCTGGCCGACGACCTCTCCGAGATCCGCAAGCCGGACGGCTCGCTGGTGATCGGGGACGACGGCAAGACGTACCACCAGAAGAACGAGGACTCCAGCAAGCACGGCTACGTCTCGCTGCGGCAGGCCATGCAGTACTCGTACAACGTGCCCTTCGTCCAGCTCAACCAGGACGTCGGCGGCCAGAACGTGGCCGACATCGCGGTGCAGATGGGCATCCGGAAGGACAGCCTCGCCGACCCGAAGACCGCGACCTTCCCGCTCGGCACCTCCACCATCAGCCCGATCCGGATGGCCACCGCCTACGGCACCCTGGCGGCCAGCGGCAAGGAAGCCGAGCCGTACTCGGTCACCAAGGTCGAGTGGGACGGCGTGGCGCGCACGGGCTTCGCCAAGAAGGAGACCAAGGTCGCGCTGGAGCCCGCGGTCGCCGACAACGTCACCGACGTGCTGGTGAACGTGGCGGCGAAGGGCACCGGTACCAAGACCCTCGCGCTGGGCCGCCCGGTGGCGGGCAAGACCGGTACCACCGACGAGAACAAGTCGGCCTGGTGGGTCGGCTACACCCCGCAGCTGGTGACCAGCGTCGCGATGTGGCGAGAGGACCCGGCCGCGCACCAGCGGCAGTCCCTCAACGGCACCGGCGGCAAGGCGTCGATCCACGGTGGTGACATCCCGACGGACGTCTTCACCCGCTACATGAAGGTCGCGCTGGCCAACGAGAAGAAGCTGGACTTCCCGAACCCGCAGCCGATCGGCTCCGAGGTCGACTCCTCCGGAGCGCCGTCCACGGCCACGGCCGTGCCGACGCCGACCACGGCCGACACCCCGTCGGCCACGGCGCCGACGCAGCAGCCGACGCAGCCCGCCCAGCCGCAGCCGCCGCAGCCCACCCCGACCTGCGTGCCGGGCGTGGACTGCCCCGGCGACCAGCCGAGCCCGACGAAGACCAAGCCCCCGCACCCGACCAGCACGTGCATCCCGTTCATCAACTGCCCGACGACGCCGTCGCCCACGGACACCACGACGCCGGGTGGCGGTGGCAAGCCGACCGGTGGCAAGCCGACGTCGACCGCCACCGGCGGCCCGCCGGCCGTGGGGGGCTAGCAGCCCGCGGCGAGCATCGGTGACGGCGGTGGCGGTCCTCCTCGGAGGGCCGCCACCGCCGTTTTCGTCACGGTTCGCGGACCCGCCGGCCCGCGGAGCTCCGCAGACCGTTGCGGGGTCCTCCTCGTCCCGGCCGGGATGGTGCGGCAGGATGTCCGGCATGACGTCGAGCGATCGTGACGAAACCGCCGGCCCGGTCGGGTCCGGCGGTCTCGCAGGGCCCACCCCGGAAGCCGTCGCCGCGGCCGCGCCGCCGGCCAACACCGTGGTCGTCCCGGCCGACGAGGACCCGGTGGCGGCGGCCGGCAGCGAGGTGATCGGCGGGCCGCCCGGACGCCGGGCGCTGCTCGGGGTCTCCTGGTGGATCCCGGCGCGCTTCCTGGCGCTCGCGGTGATCGTGGTCTCGGTGCTCGGCATGGTGCAGAAGCTGCCCTGCTACGAGCAGGCCTGGTTCCAGCCGGGCTCGCCGCAGTACATCCACGCCTGCTACAGCGACATCCCGCACCTGTTCTCCGGGCGCGGCTTCGCGGCCGGCCTGCACCCGTACGTGGACCGCATCCCGGGCTCCACGGGGGACCTGCAGTACCTGGAGTACCCGGTGCTGACCGGCCTGTTCATGCAGGTCGCGGCCTGGCTGACGCCCGGCGGGGGCGACCAGCAGAGCCAGGAGCAGTGGTTCTGGGCGATCAACGCCGGGCTGCTGATGGCCTGCGCGGTGGTCGCGGTCGTGGCGCTCACCCGCATCCACCGCCGCCGCCCCTGGGACGCGCTGCTGTTCGCGCTCGCGCCCACCCTGCTGCTCAACGGCACCGTCAACTGGGACCTGCTCGCGGTCGCGCTCGCCGCCGTGGCGATGGCCTGGTGGGCCGGCTCCCGGCCGGGCTGGGCCGGCGTCTTCATCGGTCTGGCCACCGCCGCCAAGCTCTACCCGCTGCTGCTGGTCGGCCCGCTGCTGGTGCTCTGCTGGCGGGCCGGCAAGTGGCGCGAGTTCCGGGTGATGCTCGGCGGCGCGGTGGGCGCCTGGCTGCTGGTCAACCTGCCGATCATGCTCGCCAACTGGCAGGGCTGGTCGACGTTCTACGTGTTCAGCAAGCACCGCGGCGAGGACTACGGCTCGTTCTGGCTGATCCTGATGCAGGTCCGCGGCGTCGGCCTGGCCGACCTCGACCTCTACATCGGCGTGCTGATGGTGCTGGGCTGCCTGGCCATAGCGTGGCTCGGCCTCTCGGCCCCGCGCCGCCCGCGCTTCGCGCAGCTGGCCTTCCTGGTCGTCGCGCTGTTCGTGCTGGTCAACAAGGTGTACTCGCCGCAGTACGCGCTCTGGCTGCTGCCGCTCGCGGTGCTGGCCCGGCCGCGCTGGCGGGACTTCCTGATCTGGCAGGCCTGCGAGGTGCTCTACACCCTGGGCATCTGGTCCCACCTGGGCTTCGTCACCGGGCCCAAGCAGCACGGGATCGGCGAGGCCTGGTACCACTTCGCGATCGGGCTGCACCTGATCGGCACGCTCTACCTGGTCGGCCTGGTGGTCCGCGACGCCCTGCACCCGGAGCACGACCCGGTCCGCTGGGACGGCAGCGACGACCCCTCCGGCGGGGTGCTCGACCACGCCCCGGACGTGGTCGTGCTGGGCACCGCCCGACGGCTGCGCGAGGAGGAGAGCTACGCCGCGTACGCGCCGGCCGGCCCCGGGCAGTGGCTGAGCGAGCCCGAACTGTCGGAGCCGGCCGAGAAGCCGTGACCCGTCACGCGTGACGGGTCCGGAGGTCTAGCGGTCCACCACGCGGTCGAAGTGCGTGGTGGTGTGGCGGACCTGGAGACCGAGCTCCTCGCCGATCGCGGGGGGCTTGGTCTCGCCGTCCAGGAACAGCAGCGAGACCTGCATGTGCGGGGGCTCGGCGAACCAGAGCTGCTTGCCGGCCCAGTGGAACGGCGACTTGGTCTTGTTGACCGTCGCCAGGCCGGCCCGGGCGATGCCCTTGGCCCGCGAGGCCATGCTCGCCACGTACTTGGGCGCCTCCAGACCGATGCCGTGCGCGGTGCCGCCCGCGACCACCAGGAGGTGGCCGTCGGCGGGCGCCGGGTGCTGGCGGTAGCCGTAGCGGTCGCCCTTCTTGACCGGGGTGACGTCCAGGACGGTGGCCCGGACCTCCAGCGCGGCGTGGTCGCCCAGCCAGAGCCGGGTGCCGATCCGGGCCCGGAAGACGGTCTCCGGGTAGCGCTGGGCCAGCTGCTCCATGCCGGCCGCGCCGAGGTGGCTGACGAACACGGTGTGCACCGGGATGCCGGCCGCCCGGGCGGTGTCCACCCAGTACGCGACCTCCTCGACCGGGTTGGAGCCGTCCGGCCGGTCCATCGGCAGGTGCAGCGCCAGGCCCTCGAAGGAGACGCCGCCCAGCTCGGCGGCGACGGTCTGCAGGTCGGCGGCGCTCACGCCGTGGCGGCGCATGGTGGTCATGCACTCCAGCACCACCCGGGTGCCGTGCAGCGTCCGCAGCGCGTCCACGCTCGCCACCGTGCGGATCACCCGGGCGTGCGGCAGCGGGAGGACCTCCTCGCCGACCCGGTACGGGGTGAGCACCAGCAGCTCGCCGCCGTACCACTCGGCGGCGTCGGCCGCCTCGTACGCGGTACCGACGGCGAGCACACCGGTGCCCAGCCGTGTCGCCTCCTCGGCCAGCCGGTGGTTGCCCAGGCCGTAGCCGTTTCCCTTGGCGACCGGCACCAGGCCGGGGAACTCGGCGAGGACGGAGCGCTGGTGGGTGCGCCAGCGTTCGGTGTCGAGGTAGAGCGACAGCGTCATCGGGTCAGCCTCCTCAGCGGCGGGACATGTAGAGGTCGAGGGCCTTGTGCAGCAGCTTGTTGAGCGGGAAGTCCCACTCGCCGAGGTACTCGGCCGCCTGGCCGCCGGTGCCGACCTTGAACTGGATCAGTCCGAACAGGTGGTCGTTCTCGTCCAGGGTGTCACTGATGCCGCGCAGGTCGTACACCCCGCCGCCGAGGGCGTAGGAGTCGCGCATCATCCGCCACTGGATGGCGTTGGACGGCTTGACCTCGCGCTTGTGGTTGGCCGAGGCGCCGTAGGAGTACCAGACGTGCTCGCCGACCACGAGCATCGTGGTGGCGGCCAGCGGCTCGCCCTCGTGGTAGGCGATGTAGAGGCGCATGCGGTTCGGGTCCTCGGCGGTGAGGGCCTTCCACATCCGCTGGAAGTACGACAGCGGGCGCGGGGTGAACTTGTCGCGCTCGGCGGTGACCAGGTAGAGCTGGTGGAAGATCGGCAGCTCGTCGTAGCCGCCCTGGAACACCTCGACGCCGCTCTTCTCGGCCTTCTTGATGTTGCGGCGCCACAGCTGGTTGAAGTTCTTGTGGATGTCGTCCAGCGAGCGGTTGGCCAGCGGCACCTGGAAGACGTAGCGGGGCTGGACGTCGCCGAAGCCGGCGCCGCCGTCCTCGCCCTGCAGCCAGCCGGCCTTGCGCAGCCGGTCGGCCACCTCGAAGGCGCGCGGCTCGTACCAGTCGGCCTCGACGTCGCGCAGCCGCTTGGCCTGCTTGGCGGCGATGGCCTCCTTGATGGTGGGGGCGTTCCAGCGGCGGATGACCACCGGCGGGCCCATCTTCACCGAGAACGCGCCCTGCGACTTCAGGTGCGCCAGCATCGGCGAGAGCCAGCGGTCGAGGTCGCGGTCGAACCAGTCGATGACCGGGCCCTCGGGCAGGTAGGCGAGGTAGCGCTTGAGCTTCGGCAGCTGGCGGTAGAGGACCAGGCCGGCGCCGACGAGCTGGTCGGCGTCGTCGAACCAGCCGATCGACTCGGACCGCCACTCGGCCTTCACGTCACCCCACGACGGCACCTGCATGTGGCTGGCCGAGGCGCGGCTCCTGATGAAGGCGAGGTGCTCCTCGCGGGTGATCGTCCTCAGGCGCAGGCTCATTGCTCGGTGCTCCTCGTCGGTCGGGCTGCATTGGGCCCCGGGTTCTCGGGCTGACCTTATCGTCCGGGGCCCGGGCGCCCGTCGCTGCGGGCACGACGGCGCCCCCGTCGCGTACCTGTCTTCTTCCAGATACGCGGCGGGGGCGTCAGGGGTTCCGGCGGGGCCGGCCCGGAGGGCCCGGATCAGCCCCAGAGGCCGCCGCGGGCGATGCCGAGGTAGAAGCCCACCGCGGAGGCGCCGAGCGAGACCATCAGGACGAAGCGCTCGGCGGTGGTGACCGAGACGAACACGCCCCAGAACCCCGTGACGATCCCGGCCAGGCCGGTCCACGACGTCAGCAGGTGCAGGTTGTAGAAGAACGAGGTGGTGAAGGCGATCACGCCGAAGACGGCGGTCAGTGCCACCAGGGTGTTCTCGCGGGGGTGCGGGTGGCCGTCGGTGTTCAGCGTGAGCGCGGGCATGTGGTGGACGGACTGGGCCATGAGTCCCACCTCCAGGCGTGGAGACGAACGGGCAGGAATCCCGTTCCGTCCAGACTGCGGTGGTTGCGCCGCTCTCACAACCCCTGTGCGTTTTGTTCGGCCGTACGGGTGCGGGTAGGCTGTGCCGTCTGCACTGGTGTAGTTGTGCCCCCTTGCGCCCTCTTCCGGGCGACACCCCTCCGGGGTGGGCGGGGCCGACTGTCGGACCCGCCCGCTACGGTGGGCCGGAGTCGTCACCGCACCGGTGCCGACGCTACGCACAACCCTCCTGCCACGGAGAGACCGTGGCCGCTGAGTCCAAAGGAGGTGGGTTACCCATGCGTCACTACGAGGTGATGGTCATCCTCGACCCCTCGGTCGAGGAGCGCGCTGTCTCCCCCCTGATCGAGAACTTCCTCACCGTCGTCCGCAACGCGGGCGGCAAGGTGGAGAAGGTCGACACCTGGGGTCGTCGCCGTCTGGCTTACGAGATCAACAAGCAGTCCGAGGGCATCTACTCGGTCATCGACCTCAAGGCCACGCCTGAGGTCGTCAAGGAGCTCGACCGCCAGATGGGCCTGAGCGAGTCGGTTCTGCGGACCAAGGTCCTGCGCCCGGACACCCACTGAGCCACCTCTGAGGCCTTCGGGTCTCGGGTAGCTCGCGTCCGCTGTTTCACGTGAAACAGCGGTGAACGGACATCTTCCCGAGAGGTCATCACCACCATGGCAGGCGAGACCGTCATCACCCTCGTCGGCAATCTCGTCGACGACCCCGAGCTGCGCTTCACCCCGTCGGGTGCGGCGGTCGCGAAGTTCCGCATCGCGTCCACCCCCCGCACCTTCGACCGTCAGACGAACGAGTGGAAGGACGGCGAGAGCCTCTTCCTCACGTGCAACGTCTGGCGGCAGCCGGCGGAGAACGTGGCCGAGTCGCTGCAGCGCGGCATGCGCGTCATCGTGCAGGGCCGACTGCGCCAGCGGTCTTACGAGACCAAGGAAGGCGAGAAGCGGACGGTCTTCGAGGTCGAGGTCGACGAGGTCGGCCCGAGCCTGCGCTCGGCGACCGCCAAGGTCACCCGGGCCAACCGGTCCGGCGGCCCCGGTGGCGGCTTCGGCGGCCAGCAGGGCGGCGGCCAGGGCGGTGGCAACTGGGGCGGCGGTGGCGGCCAGCAGGGCGGCAACTGGGGTGGAAACTCCGGCGGCCAGTCCGGCCCCTCCGACGACCCGTGGGCTTCCAGCGCCCCGTCCGGTGGCAACCAGGGCGGCGGCTGGGGTGCCCCGTCCGGTGGTGGCGGCGGCTACTCGGAAGAGCCCCCGTTCTAAGAGCTGACAGATTTCGTGCGGCCCGGCCGCCGGTGTCCCCGGACGCCCGCCGGGCCGTGAACCCCAAATGGAGCACACAATGGCGAAGCCGCCTGCTCGCAAGCCGAAGAAGAAGGTTTGCGTCTTCTGCAAGGACAAGGTCAACTACGTTGACTACAAGGACACGAACCTGCTGCGGAAGTACATCTCCGACCGCGGCAAGATCCGTGCCCGCCGGGTCACCGGCAACTGCACCCAGCACCAGCGTGACGTCGCCACGGCCGTGAAGAACAGCCGTGAGATGGCGCTGCTGCCCTACACCAGCACCGCGCGCTAAGAGAGGGTGACCGAGTAATGAAGATCATCCTCACGCACGAGGTGCCGGGTCTCGGCTCCGCCGGCGAGGTCGTCGAGGTCAAGGACGGCTACGCCCGCAACTACCTGGTCCCGCGCGGCTACGCCATCCGCTGGACCAAGGGTGGTCAGAAGGACGTCGACGCCATCCGTCGCGCCCGCAAGATCCACGAGATCCAGACCCTTGAGGCCGCCAACGAGGTCAAGGGTCAGCTGGAGGGCGTCCAGGTCAAGCTGGCCGTCCGCTCGGGTGACGCCGGCCGTCTGTTCGGCTCGGTGACCCAGGCCGACGTCGTCGAGGCCATCAAGGCCGCCGGCGGCCCGGCTGTGGACAAGCGCGCCGTCGCGATCGGCTCGCCGATCAAGACCGTGGGCACCCACAAGGTCTCGGTCAAGCTGCACTCCGACGTCCAGGCCAACCTGGACATCGCGGTCGTCGCTGCCTGAGTTCCGTAGCAGTGGCTTGAGGGCCGGACTCCTTCGGGAGTCCGGCCCTCGGTCGTTCCCGGGGACGGGTGCCGCCGCCGCTGCGGGGGCGGGGTGCCGCTCCGGGGGGGCGGGCACGCTACCCGCGGACGGCTCCGGTGACCAGCCACTCGCCGCCGCGGGCGCGCCAGACCAGGAAGCCCGCGCGGACCAGCATGAACAGGTTCATCGCCCACCAGAGCCCGGCCAGCCCGGCGCCGGTGGCGGGGACGGCGACGGCCGCCGGGGCGAACACCGCGAGCGTCGCGAGCGCCGCCCGGGCCAGGTACGGACCGTCCCCGGCGCCCATCAGCACCCCGTCCAGCACGAAGACCAGGCCGGATACCGGCTGGCTGAGCGCGAGCAGCAGCAGGGCGGTGTCCAGCTGCGCCTGCACGGCCGGATCGGGCGTGAACAGCGGGACGTAGAGCGGGCGGGCGGCCACCACCAGCAGGCCGAGCACCACGCCGGAGCCGACGCCCCACTCGACCATCCGCCGGGTCGCGGCCCTGGCACCCGGGACGTCCGAGCCGCCGAGGCAGCGGCCGATGATGGCCTGGCCGGCGATCGCGATGGCGTCGAGCGCGAAGGCCAGGAAGCTGAACAGCGTCATGGTGATCTGGTGCGCGGCCACCTGGTCGTCGCCCAGCCGGGCGGCCACCGCGGTGGCGATCATCAGCACCGCGCGCAGGCTGATCGTCCGGACCAGCAGCGGGCCGCCCGCCTTCGCACAGGCCCGGATGCCCGTCGGGTCCGGCCGCAGCGAGGCCCGCTCGCGCCGTGCGCCGCGGACCACCACGACCAGGTAGACGGCGGCCATCCCGGTCTGCGCGAGCACGGTGCCCCAGGCCGAGCCGGCCACCCCCAGCCCGGCGCCGTAGACCAGGCCGGCGTTCAGGCCGATGTTGGCGGTGAAGCCCGCGACGGCCACCAGCAGCGGCGTACGGGTGTCCTGCAGGCCGCGCAGCACGCCGGTGGCGGCCAGCACCATGAGCATCGCCGGGATGCCCAGGGAGCTGATCCGCAGGTACGTCACCGCGTAGGGCGCCGCGGTCGGCGAGGCGCCCAGCACGTCGGCGACCCAGGGGGCCACCAGCAGGGTCAGCAGCACCACCGGTACGGCCAGCCCCAGGGCGAGCCAGATGCCGTCGACGCCCTGCTGCACGGCGCCCCGGCGGTCCCCGGCGCCGATCCGGCGGGCGACCGCCGCGGTGGTGGCGTAGGCGAGGAAGACGAACACGCCGGTCGCGGTGGTGAGCGCGGCGGAGGCCACGCCGACCCCGGCCAGCTGGGCGGTGCCGAGGTGGCCGACGATCGCCGAGTCGGCCATCAGGAAGAGCGGCTCGGCGACCAGTGCGCCGAAGGCCGGGACGGCCAGGGAGAGGATCTCCCGGTCGTGGCGGCGTCTGGAGGGCGTGGCGGTCATGGCGTCCAGGCTACTCATCCACAGGTAACGACTGCCAGGGGTATTAGGGCATTACTCGATATCTTGACCGGGGCCGTTCGACCACTCTGTGCCCACAGCCATTCGGAGGTGTGTGAAGAATTTCTCATGCACAGGCCCGGGAAGAGGTAATCCCAGGTCAGCAAGTTGACGGTGGATCGATGGTCCGGTTATCCACAGGGGCGTCCACAGGGGTGTCCACAGCTTTGCGGCAGTTCTCCACAGGTCGGGGCCGCTCATCCACACCCCCTGTGGATAACCGCCTTGGCGCAAGGGCGTCCGGCGCTTTAGCGTGGGCCCTCCGCCCGACACTCGCACCGCCCCGGCGTCCGATTTGTCGGAGCCGTGGCGTACAAAGAGGAGCGGATCCGCTTCACCCAGCCACCGGCAAGCCCGCTCCAACTCGCACCACTCGCTGATCGGGGAACACGCGTGACCGGCCCCCAGTACGACGACCACGACGCCCCGCCGCCGGAGGAGGACTGGCAGACCGCCGAGGACCCCTTCCCGGCCGGTGCCTTCGACGACGCACCCTTCCCGGACGGCCCCGGCGACCGCCTCCCGGTCTCCCGCGGCCGCGGCGGCCAGGGCGGCGGCCGCGACGGCTTCCAGAAGGACGGCTTCCAGAAGGGCGGCTTCCAGGGCGGCAAGGGCGGCCGGAACGGCTCCTCGCGCGAGGGCGGACAGCGGGACGGCGGCTGGCAGCGCCGGGGCGAGGGCGACGGCGAGGGCGGGGTGGACGGCTTCGAGCGCGTCCCCCCGCAGGACCTCGCCGCCGAGCAGTCCGTCCTCGGCGGCATGCTGCTCTCCAAGGACGCCATCGCCGACGTGGTCGAGGTGCTCAAGCCCGCCGACTACTACCGGCCCGCGCACGAGATGATCCATGGCGCGATCCTCGACCTCTACGCCCGCGGCGAGCCGGCCGACCCGATCACCGTGGCCGGCGAGCTGACCAAGCGCGGCGAGCTGCAGCGGGTCGGCGGCGCCTCGTACCTGCACACCCTGGTCAACTCCGTTCCGACGGCGGCCAACGCCGAGTACTACGCCCAGATCGTCGCCGAGCGCGGGGTGCTGCGCCGACTGGTCGAGGCCGGCACCCGGATCGCGGGCATGGGCTACGCGGCCGAGGGCGACGTGGACGAGATCGTCAACTCCGCCCAGGCGGAGATCTACGCCGTCACCGAGCAGCGCACCAACGAGGACTACGCGCCGCTGGCCGACATCATGGAGGGCGCCCTCGACGAGATCGAGGCGATCGGCTCCCGCAACGGCCAGATGTCCGGCGTGCCGACCGGCTTCGCCGACTTCGACGCGCTCACCAACGGCCTGCACCCCGGCCAGATGATCGTCATCGCGGCCCGCCCCGCCATGGGTAAGTCCACCCTGGCGCTGGACTTCGCGCGTGCCTGCTCGATCCACAACAAGCTGCCGAGCGTGATCTTCTCGCTCGAAATGGGGCGCAACGAGATCGCCATGCGTCTGCTCTCCGCCGAGGCCCGCGTCGCGCTGCACCACATGCGCTCCGGGAACATGACGGACGACGACTGGACGCGGGTCGCCCGCCGGATGCCCGACGTCAGCGAGGCCCCGCTGTTCATCGACGACTCGCCGAACCTGTCGATGATGGAGATCCGCGCGAAGTGCCGCCGGCTCAAGCAGCGCAACGACATCAAGCTGATCGTCATCGACTACCTCCAGCTGATGCAGTCCGGCGGCTCCCGCCGGGCCGAGAACCGCCAGCAGGAGGTCTCGGACATGTCCCGTAACCTCAAGCTGCTGGCCAAGGAGCTGGAAGTCCCCGTCATCGCGCTCTCCCAGCTGAACCGTGGCCCCGAGCAGCGCACCGACAAGCGGCCGATGGTCTCCGACCTGCGTGAATCGGGCTCGATCGAGCAGGACGCCGACATGGTCATCCTGCTGCACCGCGAGGACGCCTACGAGAAGGAGTCCCCGCGCGCGGGCGAGGCCGACCTGATCGTCGCCAAGCACCGTAACGGTCCGACCGCGACCATCACGGTGGCCTTCCAGGGCCACTACTCGCGCTTCGTCGACATGACCCGGGACTGATCCGGGACCGGGCTGACCAGGGGCCGGCCGGGGCCGGCCCCGGATGGGCTAGTGTCCGGCGGATGACGATCAAGGGGCCACCGGTCCGACGGGGGCTGCGACCGGTCGGGCGGCGTGAGCGCGCCGCCGCACCGGGGAGTCGGCTCGGGTGGCTGGACGCGCTGCGCGGGATCGCCGCGCTGGCCGTGACGGCCCACCACTTCGACATCCTGAAGCTGGTCCCGCACGGCGGCACCGTCGCGGCCCACTTCGACCTCGGCTTCTACGGGGTCATGGCGTTCTTCGTCGTCAGCGGGTACATCATCCCGGCCTCCCTGGAGCGGCGCGGTGACGTCCGGGCCTTCTGGATCGGCCGGGTCTTCCGGATCCACCCGGCGCTGATCGTCACCGTGCTCTTCGCCGAGCTGGTGCTGCCGCACGCGTACCAGGTCCTCACCTTCGACGGCTACCGGCACGACCTGCTCTGGCTGGCGGGCAACGGCCTGATGCTGACGGACGTGCTGGGCGTGGTGAACGGGCTCGGCATCATGTGGACCCTGACGTACGAGATGCTCTTCTACTTCTTCGTCAGCAGCCTCTTCACGTTCGGCCTGCACCGGCGCAGCGCACCGATCGCGGTCGGGGCGGCGGCGATCGCCCTCGCGCTGGGCGTCCTGATCCCGTCCTACGGCCTGCAGACCAGCCTCGACGCGATCAGGAACCTCGTGGTCGCCGCCGTGGTCATCGTGGTCACGGGAGTGTTCTGCATGCTCAGCGGCCGTGCTTCCCTGGCCCGGACCGGCGGTCTGCTGCTGGGCGGGTTCGGCCTGCTGCTGGTGTTCACCAACGGCCGGACGCCGGCCTACGAGACCTTCACCATCTTCGCGACGATGTTCGCGGGCACGGTGGTCCACCGCGCGCAGCACGGACAGGTCGAGCGGATCGAGGCCTGGCTGACGGTCGGTTTCGTGGTGGTGGCGGGCGCCCTCGTGGGCCCGATGTACAACCGGGGCGCGATGGCGGACGCGACCTCGACCTTCAGCTGGTCGGCGTGGACGTTCGCCTACCTGGCGGCGTGGGCGTCGTTCGGCGTGTTCTTCCTGCTGCGCAACCGGCGGTTGGCCCGCCCGCTGGTCCGGCTGGGGGCGGTGAGCTACTCGGTCTACCTGCTGCACTGGCCGGTCAAGAGGTTCCTGCTGTGGCGGCTCGGCTGGGACGGCACCCGCTACCCGGAGAAGCTGGCCGCGATGCCGTTCATGGAACGGTGGTCGTGGGTGCTGGGGTACTTCGCGGTGCTGCTGGCGGTCTGCTGGGCGGTGTACCGGCTGGTGGAGCTGCCGTTCCAGAACCTGGGCCGCAGGCTGACGACGGCGGCGAACCGGCGGTGGCCGCCGCAGGTGCCGGAGGGGCCGGCACCGGTCGCGGCGGTGGCCGCCGTCCCGGCGCAGGCCCCGGGCCCCGCGGCGGAGCCCGAGCCGGCGCTGGTGGCGGCGGGCCCGGACGGTGACGGATCGGGCGGCCCGGGGAAGCCGGGCGACTGAGCGGGGCCGGGCAGCAGGAACCCTCCCGCTGCCCGGCCCCGGTCGGTGGCGCGTCGGTGTCCGCCGGTCAGATGGTCACCGTGGCGCGGAAGACGGTGCCGGCCGTGCTGGAGAGGCGGGTCGGGGTGCCGGTCGCGGGGAGGAAGGCGGAGCCGCCGCGGGCGAGCTCCAGGACAGTGCCGTCGGCGGCGGTGAGCCGGACACCGCCCTCGGTGCAGAGCAGGATCTGCGGGGTGCGGCCGTCGATCGTGCGCTCGACGCCGTCCAGCGCGAACCGGGAGAGCCGGAACTCGTCGATCGGGACGGGGTAGAGCTCCTCGCCCGGGGTGTCCCCGACCGGGACGGGGGCCACCACCTCGGGGGCGCCGCTCTCGAAGACCACGACCTTCAGCAGCTCCGGCACGTCGATGTGCTTCGGGGTGAGGCCGGCCCGCAGCACGTTGTCGGAGTTGGCCTGCAGCTCGACGCAGACGCCGGACAGGTAGGCGTGCGGCACCCCGGCGCCCAGGTAGAGCGCCTCGCCGGCCCGCAGCCGGACGTGGTTGAGCAGCATGCCGGCGATCAGGCCGCGGTCGTCCGGGAAGTCCTTGGCGATCCGGGCGTACGGGGCGTAGTACCAGTCCGGGTCCCCGGTGTCGTACTCCGCCAGCGTCTCGGCGGTCTCCCGGACGGTCTTCGCGGCCGTCTCGTCGTCCATGGTGAGGATGGCGGCCAGGGTGCCGCGCAGCGCCTCGGCCTCGTCCTCGACGCCCAGCAGGTCGATCAGCGGCTCCAGGCCGTTCACCGAGAGCCGGGCCATCAGCTCGGCCGCCTCGGCGGTCCCGCGGAAGCCGCACAGGCCCTCGAAGTCGCCCAGTGCGCAGACCATTTCGGGCTTGTGGTTGGCGTCGCGGTAGCTGCGCTCGGGGGCGTCCAGCGGGATGCCGAGGGCGTTCTCGGCGGCGAAGCCGGCGCGGGCCTGGTCGAGCGTGGGGTGCGCCTGGATCGACAGCGGGGTGCCCGCGGCGAGGACCTTGAAGAGGAACGGCAGGGTCGGGCCGAACCTGGCGACGCTCGCGGCGCCCAGCTCGCCCTCGGGATCGGCCGCGATCAGCTCGTCCAGCCGGCGCGGGCCGTCCCCCCGGTCGGCGCGGGACGGGTCTCCGGGGTGGGCGCCCATCCACAGCTCGGCCTGCGGCTCGCCGGTCGGCTGCTGCCCGAGCAGTTCGGGCAGGGCCGTGAGCGACCCCCAGGCGTACGGGCGGACGGTGTTGACGAGCCTGTCCATGCGCGCGGTCCTACTCCTTCACGGTCTGTGCGGGCGTGCCGGATCGCCGGGGGCGAGCCCGGCGGTGCGGGCGGTCCGGGCACGGGCAAGGGCATCGACCCTAGCCGAACGGTGTCACCCACGGGGAAACGGTGGGCGTCCGGTGGGAGTGCCATGGGCGGACCGGTGGTTCCCGGGCGCGGTAGTAGGATGCCAGCACGCAGTAGTCTCCGCCCTGCGCGCAGTTCTCCACCGTGACCACCCCGTCGGAGGGCAGCCGGTGGAGCCGCGTTCCAGCGTGCGGGCGACGGTGCTGTGAGATTCCCCGCCATCGGCCGAGAGGTTTGTACGTGACCGTGAACCAGCAGAGTTTTGCTGATCTCGGCAGGGTCCTGGTGATCATCCCGACCTACAACGAGGCGGAGAACGTCGAGCGGATCGTCGGCCGGGTCCGTGCCGCGGTGCCCGAGGCGCACGTGCTGGTCGCCGACGACAACAGCCCCGACGGCACCGGCGAGCTGGCCGACAAGCTGTCCGCCGAGGACGCCAACGTGCACGTCATGCACCGCAAGGGCAAGGAGGGCCTGGGCGCCGCCTACCTGGCCGGCTTCCGCTGGGGCATCGACAACGGCTACGACGTCCTGGTCGAGATGGACGCGGACGGCTCGCACCAGCCCGAGGAGCTGGACCGGCTGCTGGGCGCGCTGCGCGGCGCCGACCTGGTGCTGGGCTCCCGCTGGGTGCCGGGCGGCCGGGTGGTGAACTGGCCGAAGTCGCGGCTGCTGCTCTCGCGCGGCGGCTCGACCTACTCCCGGCTGATGCTGGGCGTGCCGATCAAGGACGTCACCGGCGGCTACCGGGCCTTCCGCAAGGAGACCCTGCTGGGCCTGGGCATGGACGAGGTCGCCTCGGCAGGGTACTGCTTCCAGGTCGACCTGGCCTGGCGCACGGTGAAGGCCGGGTTCAAGGTCGCCGAGGTGCCGATCACCTTCGTCGAGCGCGAGCTGGGCGCGTCCAAGATGAGCCGCAACATCGTGGTCGAGGCGCTGTGGCGGGTGACCTCCTGGGGTCTCTCCGACCGGCTGGCCCGGCTGCGCGGCGCACGGAAGCGCTGAACGACCGGCGCGGGAAGCGCCGATGACAACGGATCCACGTAAGTGAGGGGCCCGTCCGCTGGTGACAGCGGGCGGGCCCTTCCGCATGTCCGGGCCCTTCCGCATGTCCGGGCGCGGGCGTCGCCGAGTGCGCGGGCGCATGCGAGCGCGGGGGGAGGGCGCGGCGCGGTGGCGCCGGCGGGCCCTCCGGGGTCAGCAGCCGCCGTTCTTGAGGGCGCTCTCCGGCAGGTAGCGGTCGGCCCAGACGGCCAGTTCGTTCAGCGCGGGCTTGAGCGCGATGCCGCCCTCGGTGAGCCGGTAGCTGACCCGCAGCGGCGGGCCGGCGTCGACCTCGCGGACCACCAGCCCGGCTTCGGCCAGCTCCGTCAGCCGGTCGGAGAGCATCCGCTCGCTGATGCCCGGGACGGCGCGGCGCAGCTCGGAGAAGTAGGCCTGGCCGCTGTTGTTGAGCACGCCCAGGAGCATGCCGGTCCAGCGCTTGCCGAGCAGGGTGAACACCCGGCCGAGGGCCAGGTCGACGTTCTGGCAGGCGCCCCGGGCGCCGGTGTCGCACGCGTCGAGGGCGGTCGGGGCTCCGTCGGTCACTACCTCGTGCTGGGCCATGGATCCAGGGTACTCGACCGGCACTAGTGACTGCAGAAAAGTAAGCTGCTACCTTACTTACAGCTGCAGCGAAATCAGCAGCTACTTATTCTCTGGAGGCCCTGCCATGCCCACGCTCCTGCACATCGACTCCTCCGCGATCACCGAGGGCTCCGTCTCCCGCGAGGTCACCGCCGCGTTCCGGGCCGCCTGGGAGGCCGAGCACCCCGAGGGCACGGTGATCTACCGGGACCTCGCCACCGCCCCCGTCCCGCACCTGGACGCGCACGGCATCACCGCCGGATTCGCCCCGGCCGAGACCCACAGCGCCGAGCAGGCCGCCGCCTTCGCGCTGCGCGAGGAGCTGATGGCGGAGCTGGAGGGGGCCGACGCCGTCCTGATCGGCAGCCCGATGTACAACTTCACGATCCCGTCGACCCTCAAGGCCTGGCTGGACCAGGTGGTCCTGATGGGCCGCACCGCCGGCGAGGCGCCCTCCGCCAAGGGCACCCCGGTCACCGTGGTCGCCTCCCGCGGCGGCTCGTACGCGCCCGGCGCCCCGCGCGAGCCGTTCGAGTTCGTCACCACCTACCTGGAGAAGGTCCTGGCCGACGGGCTCGGGCTGGAGGTCGACTTCATCGTCCCGGAGTTCACCATGGCGCCGGTCGTCCCGGCGTTGGCCGAGTTCATCCCGAACGCCGCCGAGTCCAAGGCCCGGGCCCTGGAGCAGGCCGCCCTGCGGGGCAAGGAACTCGCCGCCCGGGCCGCGGTGTGACCGTGACGTGAGCCGGAGGCGTGCCCCGCCGGGCGCGCCTCCCGCGCATTCGGGCACCGGTACTCCCATGCTGTAGGGCGCAGGAAGACCGTCCGCCGACAGAGGGAGCAAACCCGTGACGTCGTCCCCGCCCGAGGAGAGCGCCGGCGCGGAGCGTGCGGGCGCCTCACCCGCCGCGCCCCCGGAGGCCGAGCGCTCCGCCCGGCCGCTGGAGGTCGCCGTCTTCACCGGGCCCGAGTCGGCCTTCTTCGCCACCTCCACCCTGATCCTCGGCGAGCGGACCGCGATCCTGGTCGACGCCCAGCTCACCCGCAGCGCCGGGCGGGAACTGGCCGAGTGGGTCGCGGGCAAGGGCCGCCGGCTGCTCGCCATCGTCGTCACCCACCGGCACCCCGACCACTACTTCGGCGCCGAGGAGGTGCTGAAGCTCTTCCCCGACGCGCAACTGCTGGCCGCGCCCGCGGTGGTCGAGGGCATCCGGACCACCGCCGCCGCCAAGGTCGCGCAGTGGAAGCCGGTGTACGGCGACGACATCCCCGAC
Organism: Kitasatospora sp. NPDC038210; assembly: GCF_055600605.1. Taxonomy (NCBI): domain Bacteria; kingdom Bacillati; phylum Actinomycetota; class Actinomycetes; order Kitasatosporales; family Streptomycetaceae; genus Kitasatospora; species Kitasatospora sp. NPDC038210. The sequence continues at coordinate 258,020 of NZ_JBVJYK010000004.1, forward strand.
CACCCGCTGATCCCCGCCCCGCTGCTGCCGCAGCCGCTCATGCTGGACCGCCAGGTGATCCCCGTCCTGCTGCTCGGCCAGGGCGACTGCGGGGACTCCACCGTCGTCCACGTGCCGAGCATCCGGACCGTGATCGCCGGGGACTTCGTCTACAACGGCACCCACGTCTGGACCGCCGACACCACCCCGGCCCAGCGCACCACCTGGGGGCACAACCTCGGCCGGATCGCCGACCTCGGCGCGGACCGGGTGATCGCCGGGCACCGCGCCCCCGACCAGGGCGACGACGCGGCCCGGGTGCTCGCCTTCACCGGCGAGTACCTGAAGGACTTCGACCGCCGGCTGGCCGAGCACCCGCACGACCCGGAGGCACTGGTGACCGCGATGAACCGGCGGTACGGAGAACTGACGCTGCCGGCCATCCTGGAACTGGGCGCGGCGGCCAACACCGCCCGGGCGGCGGAGGAGGACGGGATCATCGACGCGGAGATCGTCGAGGACGACCAGGACGAGTAGGTCCCGCCGCGGCGGGGCGGATACTGGCCGCATGACGCCGTACGACGTGATCGTTCCGGCGGGCGGGGCCGCGCGGCGCCTCGGCGGGGCCGACAAGCCCGGCCTGACGGTCGGCGAGACCACCCTGCTCGACCGGGTGCTCGCCGCCTGCGCGGACGCCCGCACCACCGTCGTGGTCGGCCCCGCCCGGCCGACCGTGCGCACCGGCGTCCGCTGGACCAGGGAACAGCCGCCCGGCGGCGGGCCGGTCGCCGCCGTCGCGGCCGGGCTCGACCTGGTCACCGCGGACACCGTGCTGCTGCTCGCCGCCGACCTGCCGTTCCTGGACCGGCGGACCGTGCATCGGCTGGCCGAGGCCCTGGACGGGGCCGGGCCCACCGTGGACGCCGCCGTGCTGGTCGACGCGGGCGGCCGCGACCAGCCGCTCGCCGCCGCCTACCGCACCGCCCCGCTGCGCGCCGCGCTGGCCGCCCTCGGCGACCCGGCGGGCCGACCGCTGCGCCGCCTGGTCGGCGGGCTGGCCCGGCTGAGGGTCGCCGACATCGACGACGTCGCGTACGACTGCGACACCTGGGAGGACCTGGAGCAGGCCCGCGAGCGGGACCGGAGCTGAACCTCACGGCGCGGGCCGCCGGACTGTGAGGGAAACGACGCGCCCCGCACACGGGGCGAACACCTCCGGGAAACAGCCGATCAGGCAGCATGGGCGCATGGAGCGCACGCTGGATGACTGGATCGCCGAGGTCAAGGCCGACCTGGGCATCGACCTGGACGTCGACGTCCGAGGTCTGCTCGACACGGCCCGGGTGGTCGCGCACGGGGTGGCCCGGCCGGCCGCGCCGCTGACCGCCTTCCTGGTCGGCTACGCGGCCGCACAGCGGGGCGGCGGGCCGGAGGCCGTCGCCGAGGCCGCCCGGCGGACCGAGGAGCTCGCCGAGGCGTGGGTCGCCGCCGACCGGCCGGGCGAGCAGTGAGTGCGGTCGGGCAGACCACCGTGGCCGCCCCGTCCGCCGACCCCGCCGTACCCGGCTGGTCCCGCGCCCGCGAGACCGCGCGCCGGGCCGGGCTGCGCCCGCTGCCCGGGATCGGGCTGCCGCTGGCCGAGGCGCTCGGCCACACCCTCGCCGAGCCGCTCGGCGCGCTGACCGACCTGCCCGCCTTCGACACCTCCGCGATGGACGGCTGGGCGGTCGCCGGGCCCGGCCCGTGGCGGGTCGCCGGCCGGGTGCTGGCCGGACCGGCCGCGCCGGCGCCGCTGGCCGACGGCACCGCCGTGGAGATCGCCACCGGCGCCCAGCTGCCGCCCGGCGCCACCGCCGTCCTGCGCCGTGAGCACGGGCGGACGGAGGGCGCGCTGCTGCGCGACTGCGGCCCCCGGCAGTTGACCACCGGGCAGGACGTCCGGCCGCGCGGCCAGGAGTGCCGCCGGGGCGAGGAGCTGCTGCCTGAAGGCACCCCGGTCGGGCCGGCCGTGCTCGGCCTGGCCGCCGCCTGCGGCCACGACCGGTTGGTCGTGCGCCGCCGACCGGTCGTCCAACTGCTCGTCCTCGGCGACGAGTTGCTCGCCTCCGGGATCCCCGGGCCGGGTCTGGTCCGGGACGCGCTCGGGCCGCTGCTGCCACCCTGGCTACGGGCCGCCGGCGCCGAGGTCGCCGAAGTGCGCTGCGTGCGCGACGACTTCGGGCTGCTCCGGGACGCGCTGCGGCACTCCACCGCCGACGTCGTGGTCACCACCGGCGGGACGGCCGCCGGACCGGTCGACTTCCTGCACCGGGCGCTCGCCGAGTCCGGCGCCCGACTGCTGGTCGACGGCGTCGCCGTCCGGCCCGGGCACCCCATGCTGCTGGCCGAACTGCCCGGCGGGCGCCACCTGGTCGGCCTGCCCGGCAATCCGCTGGCCGCGGTCGCCGGGATGGTCACGCTCGCCCTGCCCCTGCTGCACGCCCGCAGCGGACGGGCGGTCGGCGCCCCCGCCCTCGCACCCGCCGCGGCCGTACTGCCCGGGCACCCGGCGGACACCCGGCTGCAGCCCGTCCGGCGCACGGCCGAGGGCGTCGTCCCGCTCGCCTTCGACGGGCCCGCGATGCTGCGCGGTCTGGCCCGGGCCGAGGCGCTGGCCGTGGTCCCGCCCGGCGGGGCGGCGGTGGGGGAGACGGTCGAACTGCTGGAGGTCCCGTGAGCCGGCGAAGCCGGTCGGGCGGATGAGCCGGCCCCGACGCGTCCGGGAGGCGGAGACGGAGCCCTGGGCGGACGCCGGGATCGTGCTGCCCGCCCGCCGGGCCGCGCCCGCCCTGCGGCAGGTGGGCTCGCGGCTGCTGCTGGCGCTCGCGGTGCTGGTCGTCACCACACTGCTCGTCTACGCCGACGGGGCCGGCTACAACGACAACGCCGGCGGCGGGGTCAGCTTCCTCGACGCGGCGTACTACGCCACCGTGACGCTCTCCACCACCGGGTACGGCGACATCACCCCGTACAGCGACAGCGCCCGGCTCACCAACATCTTCGTGATCACCCCGCTGCGCGTGCTGTTCCTGATCATCCTGGTCGGCACCACGCTGGAGGTGCTCACCGAACGCACCCGCCAGCAATGGCGGTTGAACCGCTGGAGGTCCACCGTGCGCGAGCACACCGTCGTCATCGGGTACGGGACGAAGGGCCGCAGCGCCGTCGACACCCTGCTGGGGCAGGGGGTGAAGAAGGAGGAGATCGTCGTCGTCGACCCGCAGCGCAAGGTGGTCGACCAGGCCGCGCAGCACGGTCTGGTCGGAGTGGTCGGCGACGCCACCCGCACCGACACCCTGGTGCGGGCCGCCCTGCCCACCGCGGCCCGGGTGGTGGTCGCGCCGGAGCGGGACGACACCGCCGTGCTGATCACGCTGACGGCGCGCCAGTTGAACAAGGGCGCCACCGTGGTCGCCGCCGTGCGGGAGGACGAGAACGCCCCGCTGCTGCGGCAGAGCGGTGCCGACGTCGTGGTCACCAGCTCCAGTTCGGCCGGGCGGTTGCTCGGGCTGTCGATGCTCAGCCCGCGCGCCGGGGCGGTGATGGAGGACCTGCTGACGTACGGCACCGGGCTGGACGTGGTGGAGCGCCCGGTCACCCGGGCCGAGGCCGGGCACGGCCCGCGGGAGTGCGCGGACCTGGTGGTCGCGGTGGTCCGCGGTCGGCGGGTGATCAACTTCAACGACCCGGAGGCCGCCGTGCTGCAGCTCACCGACCGGGTGATCGTGATCAGGTCGAACGGCTGACTCGGCGTCGACGGGCCGGTGCGGCGCCGAAGGCACTCGCGGCGTCGGCCGGACGGCGCGGACCCCGCCCGGAGGACCGCCCTGTCCGGTGAACCGCCCTGACGCGCAGTAGGTTCGGGGCATGCATGCGATGACGATTCCCGTACCCGGCGGCCCCGAGGCGCTGGTGTGGGCCGAGGTGCCCGATCCGGTGCCCGGTGAGGGCGAGGTCCTGGTCGAGGTGGCGGCCACCGCCGTCAACCGTGCCGACCTGCTCCAGCGGCAGGGCCACTACAACCCGCCGCCCGGCGCCTCGCCGTACCCGGGGCTGGAGTGCGCCGGGCGGATCGTCGCGCTCGGGCCGGGCGTCGCCGGCTGGGCGATCGGCGACGAGGTGTGTGCGCTGCTGTCCGGCGGCGGCTACGCGCAGCGGGTCGCGGTGCCGAGCGGGCAGCTGCTGCCGATGCCCGCCGGGCTGAGCGCGGAGCAGGCCGCGGCGCTGCCGGAGGTCGCCTGCACGGTGTGGTCCAACGTCTTCCTCACCGCGCACCTGCGGCCCGGCGAGACCGTGCTGCTGCACGGCGGTGCGAGCGGCATCGGGACCATGGCGATCCAGCTGGCCAAGGCGGTCGGCGCCCGGGTGGCGGTCACCGCGGGCAGCGCGGCGAAGCTGGCCCGGTGCACCGAGCTGGGTGCGGACATCGTCATCGACTACCGCGAGCAGGACTTCGTCGAGGTGCTCCGGGAGGCCACCGGCGGGGCCGGCGCGGACGTGATCCTGGACATCATGGGCGCCAGGTACCTGCAGCGGAACGTGGACGCGCTGGCGGTGAACGGGCGGCTGGTGATCATCGGGCTGCAGGGCGGGGTGAAGGGCGAGCTGGACCTCAACGCGCTGCTGCGCAAGCGGGGGGCGGTGATCGCCACCAACCTGCGCGGGCGGCCGCTGGCGGAGAAGGCGGCGATCGTGGCGGCGGTGCGGGAGCACGTGTGGCCGCTGGTCGAGGCCGGGGTGGTGAAGCCGGTGGTGGACCGGGTGCTGCCGCTGACCGACGCGGGTGAGGGGCACCGGGTGCTGGAGGCCGGGGAGCAGGTCGGGAAGGTCGTGCTGCGGGCCTGAGACGGCGGCGGGGGTGCGGCGGTCGGCGCCGATGTCGCCCGAAATGCCCGGATTGTCGGATCGTGCGAGGCTGGTTCGGAGCTGTCCCGCCGCCGACCCTGCCCCCGGGCGCGGTCGGCCGTCGGAAGGACTCCGACCGTGGCCGCATCTCCGCACGCGTTCCTCGGGCCGCTGCCCGTGGCGCCGCACCGCCGTCGTACCCGTCGCATCCTCCGTACCCGTCGCCTGCCGTGCCCGGCCCGCGCCCAGCGGCTGTTCGCGGCGGCCGTGCTGGGGCTCGCCCTCCCGCTGGCCGCCGCGACGGCGGCGGTGGGGATGCCGTCGCCCTCGGCGGGCGTCTCGCCGCTTCCGTCCCCCTCTCCGGCCTCTCCCGCTTCTCCCGCTTCTCCCGTGCCGATGCCGGGCAGCGATCCGGGCGAGGCGGGGGCGGGGGCGGAGGTGGACCCCGAGGAACCGGCGGTCGCCCCGACCGCGCACAAGCCGGCCGCCGTGCCGCCGCAGCACCCGGCACCCCGCCCGTACCAGGGGGACGAGCTCGCCCGGCTCCACCGGCACCGACCGGCGTCGCTGCCGGAGCGCCCGGACGCCACCGTGGACCAGGCGCCGGACCAGGCGCCGGACCAGGCGACCGGCCGGGCTCCCGGCCGGGCCCCCGGCCAGGCCGCCGATCAAGCCGGCGCGCAGGCTCCCGGCCAGGCCGCCGGGCAGGCTCCCGACCAGGCTGGCTCGCAGGTTCCCGACCAGGCCCAGGACCAGAGCGCGGAGGCCGATCCGGAGGGCTCGGACCCGGCGGCAGCCGGTGACGCCGTCGCACCGGACGCCGTCACGGCCGCCCCCGGCCTACCCGTCGCGGCCGTCACCATCCCGATCGTCCTCCCCGCCCGCTGGCAGGACGCCTCCACGACCCAGCTCCCGCTCGGCGTCGGCCTCGGGCTGATCGGCTGCGGCCTGGGGCTGATCGGCGTGAAACTGCGGAAGGGCTGAGCCCCCCCCGGCCGGAGCCGGGAGCCGCGCGACGGGCGGTGGGGGCGGGCGGGCGTCACCCGCCGTGGCCGGGCGGGTGCGGGCGGGATCGACGTGCCCGGCGTCCGGTGCGGGTGGGGGTGGAGGTTCGGTGCGGGTTCCGTGCGGCGGGAGCGTCGGCGGGCGGTCGGCCTGCGGGGTGCGGGATCTGAGTAGCCGTACGGATTCCCGCGCGGCGGGCGGGGGCGTACCGTCGTCACGGGTGTCGCAGGACGGCGGGACGAGCGGGGGCTTCCGCCCGACCAACCCCAGTGAGAGAGAATGTTGTTCATGACGAATCCGATGAACGAGCGCTCGTCGCAGGAGCCCTACCAGGCCGCCGGCGGGCAGCCGCAGGACGGCCAGAAGGTGCTGATCGTCGGACCGGACGGGTTGCCCGTGGGCCAGGGGTTCACCGGCCCGGCGGGGGACGGGGACGACGACGGCGACATGCCGCGTGAGCTCCCGGTGACCGAGATGGTCGAGCAGCCCGCCAAGGTCATGCGCATCGGCAGCATGATCAAGCAGTTGCTGGAGGAGGTCCGGGCGGCTCCCCTCGACGAGGCGAGCCGGGTCCGGCTGAAGGACATCCACGCGAGCTCGATCAAGGAGCTCGAACTCGGTCTCGCCCCGGAGCTGGTGGCCGAACTGGAGCGGCTGTCGCTGCCGTTCACCGAGGAGACCATCCCGACCGAGGCCGAGCTGCGGATCGCCCAGGCCCAGCTGGTCGGCTGGCTGGAGGGCCTGTTCCACGGCATCCAGACCGCGCTGTTCGCCCAGCAGATGGCGGCGCGGGCCCAGCTGGAGCAGATGCGGCGGGCGCTGCCGCCGGGACTGCACGGCGGGGACCCGGACGAGGACGACCCAGGTCACGGCCGCGGCATCCGCTCCGGTCCGTACCTCTAGCCCGGCACCCGTCGTAGCCCGCGCCCGGAGCCGGCGTCCGCCGGTGGGCCGGGACGGTCCGCCGGACCGGACGTACCACGACGATCCGCCCCGGGCCGTCGCCGCCGGGATCCGGCGCCGGCGGCCCGGGGCCAGGACCGGCCCCGGGGCCGGTCACCGTCGGCGCGAGCCGATACCCTGACCCCTGTCGCAGGCCGGTCGAGCCGCCGCGACAGGGGTCCGCCAGGCCAGCGGGCCGGGCCCACCAGCACGGACGAGACCGAACGTCACGGTTGCGGCAGTACGGCCGCGCCGAGGGGGAGCAGAGGACCATGAGCGAGCACGGCAACGCGGCGGTCGAGGGCTTCTCCCTGGGCAACGGCCGTTATGTGCTGCAGCGGCTGCTGGGCGAGGGCGGCATGGCGTCCGTGCACCTCGCCTACGACAGCGTGCTGGACCGGCAGGTCGCGCTGAAGAGCATGCACAGCGAGCTCGGCCGGGACGACTCGTTCAAGGAGCGGTTCCGCCGCGAGGCCCAGGCCGTGGCCCGGCTGGAGCACCCGAACATCGTCACGGTGTACGACAGCGGCGAGGACGTCGCCCCGGACGGCTCCAGCACGCCGTACATCGTCATGCAGCTGGTCGACGGCAAGGGCCTGCGCGAGGCGATCAACGAGGCGGTCGCCCAGTACGGCGCGATGCCGACCGAGGAGGCCCTGAAGGTCATCGTCGGCGTGCTGAACGCGCTGGAGGCCTCGCACGACATGTCCCTCGTGCACCGCGACATCAAGCCCGGCAACGTCATGTTCGACCGCAAGGGCAACGTCAAGGTCATGGACTTCGGCATCGCCCGGGCGCTGGAGTCCGGCGTCACGTCGATGACCCAGACCGGCATGGTGGTCGGCACCCCGCAGTACCTCTCGCCCGAGCAGGCGCTCGGCAAGCCGGTCGACGCCCGCTCCGACCTGTACTCGGTCGGCGTGATGCTCTTCGAGATGCTCACCGGCCAGCTGGTCTTCGACGGCGACTCGGCGTTCTCGATCGCCTACAAGCACGTCCAGGAGGAGCCGCCGGCCCCCTCCACCCTCAACCGGTCGGTCACCCCCGAGGTGGACGCCTTCGTCGCCCAGGCGCTGCGCAAGGACCCGGCGCACCGGTTCCAGAGCGCGGCGGCGATGCGCGACGAGGCGGAGCGGCTGATCGCGGCCGCGAAGGGCGGCGGCAGCGGGCACCCGCTGCAGGCCAGCACCCCGCTGGTGATCAACGAGGGCCCGCGCTCGGTGCACGCCGCCCCGCAGGCCCCGCACACGCCGCAGCCGCAGTACCTCCAGCAGGGCGGTCCGCAGGCGCCGCAGTACCAGACGCCGCCGCCCGCCTACCAGACGCCGCGTCCGCAGGCGCCGCACACGCCGCACCCCTTCCCGCAGCCCCAGGCGCCGCAGTACCAGACGCCGCCGCCGGCCTACCAGGCGCCGCGTCCGCAGGCGCCGCACACGCCGCACCCCTTCCCGCAGCAGGCGCACACCCCGCCGCCGCAGCCGATGCCGCCGTACCAGCAGCCGAAGGCGCCCGGCGGTGGCGGCTGTTCGACGGTCGTGGTCGTGGTCGGGATCATCATCGGCGTGCTCGTGCTGGCCGGCATCATCATCGCGATCGTGGTCAACAACGCCGACAAGAAGACCAACGGCAAGTTCAGCCACTCGGCCCGCCCCGCGAACGTGCTGGTGGTCGACCTCGCGGCCGACCGGAATGGCCGGTCCTGACGGTTTCCGACCGGTTGGCGGGTGCCGGGGCGCGCGCCGGAAGCGGTAGCGTTCGGGGATACGTAAGCGACAGGGCACCGCGATCCGAGCGAACGCCCGGGGCGAGGAGCGATGGCACAGACGCAGCATCCGGACGACGACGCTGGTGCCCGAGCGGTCGGCCGGACCGGCGGGACGCCGAGGATCCCCGAGCCGGGCAGCGAGGCCCCGACCTCGGCGCTGCCGCCCTTCGCCGGCGGGCCGCACACCCCCGGTCGCGGGTCCGCCGTGCCGCTGGGCACCGTCGGTGACGGCCGCTACCGGCTGACCCACCGGCTGGGCCGCGGCGGCATGGCCGAGGTGTTCGCCGCCGAGGACGTGCGGCTGGGCCGCACCGTCGCCGTCAAGCTGCTGCGCGGAGAGCTGGCCCAGGACGACGTCGCCCGGATCCGCTTCACCCGCGAGGCACACGCCGTCGCGGCGCTCAACCACCACTCGATCGTCTCGGTCTACGACACCGGCGAGGAGTACGTCGGGGACGAGTCCACGCCGTACATCGTGATGGAGCTGGTCGAGGGCCGGACCGTCCGGGAGCTGCTGGCGGACGAGGACGCGCCGCCCGTCGACCAGGCGCTGATCATCATCGCCGGGGTGCTGGAGGCGCTCGCCTACAGCCACCGGAACGGCATCGTCCACCGGGACATCAAGCCCGCCAACGTGATCATCACCACCACCGGCGCGGTCAAGGTGATGGACTTCGGCATCGCCCGGGCGCTGACCGGCGGGGCCACCACGATGACCCAGACCGGCATGGTCATGGGCACCCCGCAGTACCTCTCGCCCGAGCAGGCGCTGGGCAAGCCGGTCGACCACCGGTCCGACCTGTACGCGGCCGGCTGCATGCTGTACGAACTGCTCACGCTGCGCCCGCCGTTCACCGGCGACACCCCGCTCTCGGTGGTCTACCAGCACGTCCAGGACCCGCCGGTGCCGCCCTCGCAGGCCAACGGCCGGGTGCCTGCCGGCCTCGACCCGCTGGTGCTGCGCTCGCTCGCCAAGAACCCGGACGACCGCTTCCAGGACGCCGACGAGTTCCGCGCCCACGTGCAGCACGCGCTGCGCGAGATGCACGGCGCGGCCGGGGCCGGCTGGGTCGGCGTGCCGGGGGGCACGGGCGACACCGGTGCGACCCAGGTGCTCCGGCCGGACCAGACGGCGGCCACCGCGGCCTTCGGCGTGGTCCGCCCCGGTGACAAGACCTCCGCGCTGCCCTACCAGAGCGACTCGCAGACCCCCTTCACCCCCTACTCGGGGCACGGCGGCCCGTACGGCGGCGGTGGGGACGACGGCGGGGACGACGACGGGCACCGCCGGCGGCGCGGGCCGTGGGCCTGGGTGGCGGGCGGCGTCGCCGTGCTGGTCGCGGCCGGTGCCGGGATCGCGTTCGCGCTCAGCGGCACCGACCACGTCACCAAGGACCCCAAGGTGCCCACGACGCCGGCGCCGGTGGTCAGCACGGCCGAGCCGACCACGCCGACCCAGAGCGGCCTGCCGAGCCCGCCGGCGTCGGTGTCCGGCAGCAAGAAGCCGCAGCAGCCGACCGACACCGGCAACAACAACAGCAACAACACCGGCAACAACAGCGGCAACAACATGTCGCCGTCGCCGAGCACGGGCAAGCACACCCCGACCCCGACGCCGACGGGGACCTCCACCCACACGGCGACGAGCAGCGCCTCCGCGACCCCGACCGGCGGGTCGACGGGCGGATCGACGCCGACCTCGGGCGGGGGCGGCGGCGGCACGCCCACCAACCCGCCGCCGAAGCCGGACCCGAAGCCGACGGGGACGCTGCCGGCCGGGGGCTGACCCGGTCAGTTGGCGAAGGCGTCCAGGACCTGCTCGTACTCCTGGCACCACCACGCCAGTTGGCCCGCCGAGGCGGGGTAGAGCGGGTCGGCCCGGTGGTCGGCCCGCTGGTACCGCCACTGCAGCATCCAGAAGTCGTTCAGCCGCTCCCACCACACCCGGTGGGCGGCGGCGGCTAGGTGCTCGGCGGTGGCGGCGCCGGAGGCCCGGTAGGCCTGTGAGTAGCGGCGGACCCGGACCAGGTCGAGGGCGCCGGACACGCGGTCGTTGAACAGCAGGGTGGCGGCCCGGACGGCCTCCTCGGCGCGCGGCTGGGTGCCGAGCTTGTCCCAGTCCAGGACGGCGGCCACCCGGCCGCCCGCCGGGTCGTCGCCGTACAGCAGGTTGAGGCCGTGGAAGTCGCCGTGGGTCCAGCCGGTGGGCGGCGCGGCCTGCGGGGCGGGGCGGCGGTGGGCGTGCTCGGCGAGCAGTTCCAGCCGTTCCGTGAGCCGTTCCTCGACCAGCGCGTCCAGGTCCCCGTACGGGCGGTGCTCGCGGGCGCGGTGCCGCAGGTCACGGGCCAGCCCGGCGCTGTCGGCCGGGTCGGCGGTGCGGTAGCCGGCGGGCTGCTCGAAGGGGGCGCAGACGTCGTCGAGCGCGCCGTGCAGCCGGCCGAGCAGCGCTCCGAGCGCCTCGCACTGCGGGAGACCGAGCTCGGTACCGTGCCGGTGTCGGCCATCGGTCCACGGGAACAGCGCGAACATCCGGCCGCCCCGGCCGGCCACCGTGCCCGAGCGTTCGGCGCAGGCCAGCGGGGGTGCGACGGGCAGCCCGAGGGTGTTCAGCGCGGCCATCGCGCGGTGGTGGGCGAGGATCTTCGGTCGGCTGGCGGTGGCGGTGTCGACGTAGCACTTCAGGAAGTAGCGGCCGGCCTCGGTGGTGACCCGGTACCCCCGGTTCAGCAGGCCTTCGGCGACCGGTTCGGCGGTCAGTGGGCGCCCCACCCGGTAGCGGGCCAGGACCTCGACGAGCGCGGTGTGCGGGACGGGCGGGCTGAGGGTCCCCATCGGCGGTGCGGAGAGGTCGGGGCGGGCCGGGGCGCAGGCGAGGGTCTGGCTGAAAGTCACAGCCAGAGGGTATGGCCCCCTCGCGGGGGCCCTTGACAGATCGTCAGTTGTGTGCAGCCCTAAGGTCAGTACTGGTGGTCGGCCTGGTGCCGCGCCACGAAGGCGGCCGCCTGGGTGCGTCGCTCCATGCCCATCTTGGCGAGCAGACTGGAGACGTAGTTCTTCACCGTCTTCTCGGCCAGGTGCAACTCGTTGCCGATCTGACGATTCGTCATCCCCTCGCCGATCAGATCGAGGATCCGCCGCTCCTGCTTGGTGAGTTGGGACAGCCGCTCGTCCTCCTTCCCGCCGCCGTCGCGCAGCCGGGCGAGCACCCGGCTGGTGGCGACCGGGTCGAGCAGGGAGCGGCCGGCCGCGACGTCCCGGACGGCGGTGATCAGGTCGGTGCCGCGGATCGCCTTCAGGACGTAGCCGGAGGCGCCCGCCATGATCGAGTCGAACAGCGCCTCGTCGTCCGAGAACGAGGTCAGCATCAGGCACTTGATGTCCGGCAGCAGGGACCGGACCTCGCGGCAGACCTCGACCCCGTTGCCGTCGGGCAGCCGGACGTCGAGCACCGCGACGTCGGGGTGGACCGCGGGGATCCGGGTCAGCGCCTCGGCGGCCGTGCCGGCCTCGCCGACCACCTCGATGTCGTCCTCGACCGAGAGCAGATCGTGCACGCCCCGCCGGACGACCTCGTGGTCGTCGAGCAGGAATACCCTGATTTGTCCGTTATCAGTCACGTCCAAAGCCTCCCATAACACCGTACGAAAGACCTATCGCTCACATCGCCGTAAAGACGTGATCCGGCCAGAGACATCCGAAACCGATACCGAGAACCCCCTTACGTACGGGCGTCCGCCCGGATAACGTGCGCTGGTGTCCTGAAGGCGCTCGAATTGAGAGCTGCGTCACGTCGCCCGTCACCCCCACCCTTCCGACGGCGGTCCGAGCGCGGCACCCTCGGGGTTGTGACCCTGAACAAGTAGGACGTCCTAGCGCAAGCGCGCCAAGGGCGGACGCTGGGTAACGTTCTCGTGAGGGACGCCGTCGGAACAGGATCACCACCTGCCCCGCAGTAGGTGCGCACACCCACGCGCGCCCCGCGGGGCGGTGACCGGACCGGTCACCGGCGACCCCGGGCGGCCGGACAGACCGAGGAGTGAACGTGACCGTCAAAAGCACGGCGAGGACCCGCAAGAAGGCGGCCCCCGCTGTCCCTGACACCCTCCGCGCCACGGGTAAGGACGCCCAGCCGGAGCTCGTCCAGCTGCTCACGCCGGAAGGCGAGCGGGTCGAGCACCCGGACTACCCCCTCACCACCACTCCGGAGGAGCTGCGCTCCCTCTACCGCGACCTGGTGCTGGTGCGCCGGTTCGACGGCGAGGCCACCGCGCTGCAGCGCCAGGGCGAGCTGGGCCTGTGGGCCTCGCTGCTCGGCCAGGAGGCCGCCCAGGTCGGTTCCGGCCGCGCCATGCGCACCGGCGACTACGCCTTCCCCACCTACCGCGAGCACGGCGTGGCCTGGTGCCGCGACGTCGACCCGCTGAACCTGCTCGGCATGTTCCGCGGCGTGAACCACGGCGGCTGGGACCCGAACGAGAAGAACTTCCACCTGTACACCATCGTGATCGGCTCGCAGACCCTGCACGCCACCGGTTACGCGATGGGCATCACCAAGGACGGCGCCGACGACGCGGTCATCGCGTACTTCGGCGACGGTGCCTCCAGCCAGGGCGACGTCAACGAGGCCTTCACCTTCGCCTCGGTCTACAACGCTCCGGTGGTCTTCTTCTGCCAGAACAACCAGTGGGCGATCTCCGAGCCCACCACCACCCAGACCAAGATCCCGCTGTACCGCCGCGCCTCCGGCTTCGGCTTCCCCGGCGTGCGCGTCGACGGCAACGACGTGCTGGCCTGCCTCGCGGTCACCCGCTGGGCGCTCGACCACGCCCGCAGCGGCAACGGCCCGGTGCTGATCGAGGCGTTCACCTACCGCATGGGCGCCCACACCACCTCCGACGACCCCACCCGCTACCGGCACGCCGAGGAGACCGAGGCCTGGAAGGCCAAGGACCCGATCACCCGGCTCCGCGCCCACCTGGAGAAGGAGGGCCTGGCCGACGACGAGTTCTTCGCCGCGGTCGACGCCGAGAGCGAGAAGCTGGGGCTGCGGGTGCGCGAGGGCGTGCGCAGCATGCCGGACCCGGACCCGACCCTGATCTTCGACCACGTGTACAGCGAGCCGCACGCGCTGGTCGATGAGGAACGGGCCGAGTACGTCGAGTACGCGGCCTCCTTCGAGGCGGGGGAGAACCTCTGATGGCCGGTCAGCTGAGCATCGCCAAGGCGCTGAACGAGGCGCTGCGCAAGTCGCTGGAGAACGACCCGAAGACCCTCCTCATGGGCGAGGACATCGGCAAGCTCGGTGGCGTCTTCCGGATCACCGACGGCCTGCAGAAGGACTTCGGCGAGGGCCGGGTGATCGACTCCCCGCTCGCCGAGTCCGGCATCGTCGGCACCGCGATCGGCCTGGCACTGCGCGGCTACCGCCCGGTGGTGGAGATCCAGTTCGACGGCTTCGTCTACCCTGCCTTCGACCAGATCGTCTCCCAGCTGGCGAAGATGCACGCCCGCGCGCTCGGACACGTCAAGATGCCGGTCACCATCCGCATCCCCTATGCGGGTGGAATCGGCGCGGTCGAGCACCACAGCGAGTCGCACGAGGCGTACTTCGCGCACACCGCCGGTCTGCGCGTGGTCACCCCCTCCAACGCGCACGACGCGCACTGGATGCTGCGCCAGGCCATCGAGTCGGACGACCCGGTCATCTTCCTGGAGCCCAAGCGCCGCTACTGGGACAAGGGCGAGGTCGGCGACGCCGCCGACCTGGGCCTGCACGACGCCCGGATCGTCCGCCCCGGCACCGACGCGACGCTGATCGCGTACGGCCCCATGGTCAAGGTCTGCCTGGAGGCCGCCGCGGCCGCCGAGGAGGACGGCCGCCGCCTGGAGGTCGTCGACATGCGCTCGCTCTCCCCGGTGGACTTCACCACCCTGGAGGAGTCGGTCAAGCGCACCGGTCGGGCCGTCGTGGTGCACGAGGCACCGGTCTTCCTGGGCATGGGCGCCGAACTGGCCGCCCGGCTCACGGAGAAGTGCTTCTACCACCTGGAGGCACCGGTCCTGCGGGTCGGCGGCTACTACGCGCCGTACCCGCCGTCCCGGGTCGAGGAGGCCTTCCTCCCCGACCTGGACCGCGTGCTCGACGCCGTCGACCGCGCGCTCGCGTACTGATCCAGGGGAGCGAAGATGACCACCGAAGTTCGCTCGCTCCGCGAGTTCAAGATGCCCGACGTGGGCGAGGGCCTCACCGAGGCCGAGATCCTCAGCTGGTACGTCAAGCCCGGTGACACCGTCACCGACGGGCAGGTCGTCTGCGAGGTGGAGACCGCCAAGGCGGCCGTGGAGCTGCCCATCCCGTTCAACGGGGTGGTCGAGAAGCTGCACTTCCCCGAGGGGACGACGGTCGACGTCGGCACCGTGATCATCTCGGTCGCGGTCGCCGGGGAGGCGGGAGCCGAGGCCCCGGCCGCCCCCGCCGCGGCTCCGGCGGCCCCGGCTCCCGCCGAGGAGGCCGAGCCGGAGCGCCGCGAGGTGCTGGTCGGGTACGGCCCGCGCACCGGCGGCAGCCAGCGCCGGGCCCGCCGGACGACCACCACCACGGTCACCGCGACCAAGCCGGCCGCCGCGCCCGTCGCGCCCGCGCCGGCGGCCCCGGTCGTCCAGCCCGCTCCGGCGGCTCCGGTCGCCCCGGCGCCGGCAGCCGGAGTCCCGGCCGGCGAGCGGCCGCTGGCGAAGCCGCCGGTCCGCAAGCTGGCCAAGGACCTGGGCGTCGACCTCCGCGAGGTGACCCCGACCGGCCGGGACGGCGTGATCACCCGCGAGGACGTGCACGCGTTCGCCGCGGCCAAGGCCGCTCCGGCGGCGCCGGTCGCCCCGGTGGTCGAGGCCGCCGTGGCCGAGCCGGCCGCGGTGTCGGTGCCGGTGCCCGGCGCGGGCGACGTCCGCGTGCCGATCAAGGGCGTCCGCAAGGCGACCGCGCAGGCGATGGTGGCCTCGGCCTTCACCGCCCCGCACGTGACCGAGTTCGTCCAGGTCGACGTGACCCGCACGATGAAGTTCGTCCGCCGGCTCAAGGAGAGCGGCGAGCTGGGCCGGGACGTCCGGGTCAGCCCGCTGCTGCTGGTCGCCAGGGCGCTGCTCACCGCGGTCAAGCGGCACCCCGAGATCAACGCGCAGTGGGACGAGGCGGCCCAGGAGATCGTCATCAGGGGCCAGGTGAACCTCGGCATCGCCGCGGCCACCCCGCGCGGCCTGATCGTCCCGAACATCAAGGACGCCGGGTCCAAGACCCTGTCGGGGCTGGCCGTCTCGCTCGGCGAGCTGGTCGAGACCGCCCGCCAGGGCAAGACCTCGCCGGCCGACATGCAGGGCGGCACGATCACCATCACCAACGTCGGCGTCTTCGGCGTCGACACCGGCACGCCGATCCTGAACCCGGGCGAGGCCGCCATCCTGGCCTTCGGCGCGGTCCGGGAAATGCCGTGGGTGCACAAGGGCAAGGTGGTCCCGCGTCAGGTGACCACGCTGGCACTCTCCTTCGACCACCGCCTGGTGGACGGGGAGCTGGGCTCCAAGGTGCTGGCCGACGTGGCCGCCCTGCTGGAGCGCCCGAAGCGCCTGATCACCTGGGGCTGACGGCCCGAGCGACGACGAAGGGGCCCCTCCTCCGCACCGCAGTGCGGAGGAGGGGCCCCTTCGTTGTGGGCCGTTCGTCGACTAGCGCTGGGGACGGAGTCGGCGGACGGCGATCAGGACGCCGGCTCCGAGGGCGAGGAGGGCGGCGGAGGAGAGGGCGAGGAAGGTGTTGGTGGAGGAGGCGCCGGTCTGGGCGAGTTCCGGGGTGCCGGCCGGGGCGGTGGTCGCCGGGGTGGTGGAAGTGGCCTGCGGCGCCGGGGACTTGGTGGTCTCGGCGGCGGGCTCGGTGACCTTGGCGGGGGTCTTGTCGGCGGCGGGCTCGGCCTTCTTGGTCTCCTTGGCCGGGGTGGTCGGCGCGGGCTTGGTGGGCTTGGTGGGCTTGGCCGGGGTGGTCGGCTTCGCGGCCGCCTGCGGGTGCGTCACCTTGATGTCGGTGATCGCTCCCCGGCCGTTGCTCGGCGTGACGATGACCTGCAGCCCGTCGATGTCCTTGGCCACGTCGGCGGAGAGCCCGACCCGGAAGCGGTAACGGACGGCGCGGCCGTCGGCGAGCGGGCCGCCCGCGGACGGGGCGGAGCCGCCGACCGCCGGGTCGCAGCCGTTCGCCAGCGCCACGCGCTGCCATCGGCCGTTCGACATGATCTCGGCGGTGAACTGCGAGGGCCTCGGGGTAGCGCCGTGCGTGTTGAAGAACGCGATGCTCGGGACGACCCGGTGGTAGTCGGCCCCGGTTCCGTTGAAGAACTGGACGTCGATCTCTGCCTTGGGGCCGCCGGCGACGATCGCGGCGGGGGTCGAGAGGAACACGGCGGTGGCGCCCTGGCCGTGCAGCTCGACGGACTGGTCGTCCTCGTTCGCGGTGGTCGGCTTCGCGGGGGCGGTGACCGGGGCGTTGTCCGGGGCTCCGCAGGCCCAGGCGCTGTCGGTGGCGAGGAACTGGATGCCGCCGGCGAGGACGGTGGTGGCGGCGAGGACGGCGATGCGGCGGCGGCCGGAGAGCGCGCGGTCGTTCTTCGTGAATCGGGTGATAACGGACGTGCGCATGACGTGACTCCCCAGGGTCATGTGACTGACGGTGTGTGTGGGTGAAGACGACCGGCCCCGCTCCTCCTGAGCGGAAGCGCCCCCCGGCTCTGCCGGTCTCGCTCTCCGTGCCTTCATCCGTATAGACGCGCATCCCCGGCAGGGGTTGCAGGTGGATCCAAAAGTTTTTTCGGGCGTTCGGAAGGGGCTTCGGCGGCGCTCGGGAACGCGGAAGGGGTCCCCCTTCACCGCACCGTGGTGCGGTGAAGGGGGACCCCTTCGTTGTGGGCCGTTCGTCGACTAGCGCTGGGGACGGAGTCGGCGGACGGCGATCAGGACGCCGGCTCCGAGGGCGAGGAGGGCGGCGGAGGAGAGGGCGAGGAAGGTGTTGGTGGAGGAGGCGCCGGTGTGCGCGAGCTCGGGGGTGCCGGCCGGGGCGGTGGTCGCCGGGGCGGCGGACGGGGTCTCGGCCGGGACGGCGGGAGCGGCGGCGGGCGCCTTGGTGGGCTCGGCGGCCTTGGCGGGGGTCTTGTCGGCGGCCGGCGCGGCCTTCTTGGTCTCCTTGGCCGGAGTGGTCGGCGCGGGCTTGGTGGGCTTGGCCGGGGTGGTCGGCTTGGCGGACTCGGCGGTCCGGGCGACGCGGTAGGTGTGGCTCTCGCCGATCTCGTCCGGGAAGCCCGGGGACGTGGCGATCGTGCCGACCTGGATCTCGGTCACGTCCTTCGGCGCCTTCGCGGAGAGGCCCACCCGGAACATGAAGTTGGCGGCCCGGCCGTTCTCCAGGCGCGCGGTGGTGGTGGCCGGGGAGACGGCGGTGAAGAGCGTCGGGTCGCAGCCGTGGTGGAGGGCGACGGGCTTCCAGCCGCCGGAGGTGGCGACCTCGACCGTGAAGTCCTGCAGGTTGGTGCTGCCCTTCGGGTTGAACAGCGCGAGTCCCGCGGAGACGTTCTGGTACGGGGCGCCGGTGAAGTTGGTGACGGCGACGCCGATCTCGACCTTGGGGCCGCCCGCGGTGATGGTCTGGCCGTCCGGGGTCATGTGGAAGCCGGCGCTGTAGTTGCCGTCGTGCTTGGCGGTCGGGGCGCTCTTCGCGGGGGCGGTGACGGCCGTGGTGTCTCCGGCCCCCTCGCCGCAGGCCCAGGCGCTGTCGGTGGCGAGGAACTGGATGCCGCCGGCGAGGACGGTGGTGGCGGCGAGGACGGCGATGCGGCGGCGGCCGGAGAGCGCGCGGTCGTTCTTCGCGAATCGGGTGATAACGGACGTGCGCATGACGTGACTCCCCAGGGTCATGTGACTGACGGTGTGTGTGGGTGAAGACGACCGGCCCCGCTCCTCCTGAGCGGAAGCGCCCCCCGGCTCTGCCGGTCTCGCTCTCCGTGCCTTCATCCGTATAGACGCGCATCCCCGGCAGGGGTTGCAGGTGGTTCCGAAAACTTTTTCGGGAGCCTTCGTCAGGTCTCCGGGATACTGCCGGGATGACGGATGAGCTGACGATCCGACCGGAAACGACGCCGGTCGGCAGCGGGGAACGTCGGTCACTGCGGCGGGACGCGTCGGGGCCGGCACTGCTGGCCGGGCTGGTGTGCGTCGCGGTGTCCTTCTCGGGACCGCTGGTGGTGGTGCTCGCGGCGGCCGCGGCCGGACGGCTGGACACGGCGCACACCGCCTCCTGGATCTGGGCGGTGGCGATCGGCAGCGGGGTGAGCGGCTTCGCGCTGAGCTGGTGGACCCGGACGCCGGTGATCACCGCCTGGTCCACGCCGGGGGCCGCGCTGCTGGTGACCAGCCTGGGCGACTACCCCTACCGGGAGGCGGTCGGGGCGTTCCTGGTGAGCGCGGTGGTGGTGGCCCTGTTCGGGGTGACCGGCTGGTTCGGCCGGCTGATCGCGGCGGTGCCGGTCGGGATCGTGAACGCGATGCTCGCGGGCATCCTGTTCTCCTTCGGTGCCGGGATCTTCGGCGCGGTGCACAGTGCGCCGGTCCTGGTGGTGGGCAGCTTCGCGGCCTTCCTGCTGGCCAAGCGGTTCGCGCCGCGGTACGCCGTACCGGTCGCGCTGCTGGTCGGCGGGGTGCTGGCGGCGCTGACCGTCGGACTGCCGCTGCACCCGGGCTCGGGCGGGCCGACCGTGCCGGTGCTGACGGTGCCGGCGTTCTCCTGGTCGGCGCTGGTGGGGCTGGCGCTGCCGCTCACGATCGTCACGCTGGCCTCGCAGAACGCCCCGGGCCTCGGCGTGATGCGGGCCTTCGGCTACCGGGCGGACGACCGGCTGCTGATCGGCTCGACCGGTGCGGTGTCGATGCTGATGGCCCCGTTCGGCTCGCCCGGGGTGAACCTGGCGGCGATCACGGCGGCGATCTGCTCGGGCCCGGAGGCCCATCCGGACCCGCGCCGCCGGTACGTCGCGGGCATGTCCTCGGGCGCGCTGTACGTGCTGGTGGGCAGCTTCGGCGGGGTGCTGGTCAGCCTGTTCACCGGGCTGCCGAAGGAGCTGATCGCGGTGATCGCCGGGGTCGCGCTGCTGGCCTCGCTGCAGGGCAGCCTGGCGGCGGCGGTCGCGGAGGAACGCGGGCGGGACGCGGCGGTGGTGACCTTCCTGGCGAGTGCCTCGGGGATGAGCCTGTTCGGGATCGGCTCGGCGTTCTGGGGGCTGCTCTTCGGGCTGGGCACCCATCTGGTGCTGGGCCTCCGGAAGGCCTGACCGGGACTGCGGGAGGGCGCCTGGGCGGGGACGGTTCGGGCGGGGTGTGGTTGGTATGACACGCATGACCTGCATGATCCTCATGGCAGGGAGGATGTGGATCGTTCGGCCAGGTCGGTGACATTTGCGCCCGCCGGTGGGGGCGACACGCCGGTCCGGGTACGTCTCCGCTCCACCACCCGGGCGACACCGGGTGACCGGAGCCCCGAGGACGCACCCGTATGCCGCCTGGCAACCCTGGCCGTCTCGTCCGGAGTCTGGCCGCCCTCGTGCTGGTGTCCACCGCCCTGCTGCCCGCCGCCCTGGAACTGGTCGGCCCCTCGCCGTTCGGCGTGATCGGGCCCGGCGCCCCCGCCGACCGTGCGGTGCCGCCGCACACCGCGCTCCGCGCCGACCAGCGAATAGCCGGGGCCGCCCCGACGGTCGACATACGTCGGACCGGCGACCCGGCCAACCGGATCACGCTGGTCCTGCTCGGGGACGGCTACACGGCGGGCGAGCAGGACCTGTTCCGGCAGCAGGCCGACAAGGCCTGGCACGCCCTGATGGACATCGAGCCCTTCCGCACCTACCAGGGCTTCTTCAACGTACGGCGGGTCGACGTGGTCTCCCCGGTGTCCGGGATAGCCGAGACCGAGAGCCGCGGCCGCAACCCGGTCACCCCGCTCGGCATGCACTTCTGGTGCGAGGGCACCGCCCGGCTGCTCTGCGCCGACGAGGCCGCCACCGCCCGGTACGCGGGGGACGGCAACGGGCCGCAGTACCTGATCGCGCTGGCCAACTCCACCGAGTACGGCGGTGCCGGCGGCACCGGGGTGACCACCCTGGCGGGCGGCAGCCAGGACGCCGGGCGGATCATCCAGCACGAGATCGGGCACACCGTGGGGGACCTCGGCGACGAGTACGACAGCGCCCCCGACGACGCCGACTACCCGAACCTCTCCACCCTCAACGCCGACGACATGCGCAAGAAGCAGACCAAGTGGTGGCGCTGGCTGGGCGCCGAGTCCCCGGACGGTGCCGGGGTCGTCGGCGCGTACCGCAGCGGCAACGGCCTCTACCGGCCGACCCCGGACTCGGTCATGCGCACCCTGGGCAGCGCGTACAACCTGCCCTCGCGCGAGGCGATCGTCGAGGAGCTCTACCGCAAGGTCCGGCCGACCGACGCCCCGCTGCCGGCGCCCGGCGAGGTGACCGGGCGGCCCCGGCTCGACGTCCGGCCGCTGCCGCTGAACGGGGCCCGGCAGCTGAAGGTGGAGTGGAAGGTGGACGGCGTTCCGGTGGCACCGCAGTCCGCGGACGCCTCCTGGCTGGACACCGCCCGGCTGGACCTGGCCCCGGGCCGGACGGCCACCGTGACGGCGACCGTCCGGGACACCACGGACTGGGTGCGCGACGAGGCCTTCCGGGACCGCTTCATGACCCGGTCGGTGTCCTGGACGCTGACCGGCTGAGGCCGGCCGGGGCTGTCGGAGGCTCGCCGGGGCCGGCTGTCGCCGGGGAGCGCACCGGCGGATCCACCGGCCCGGGGGGTCGCGGCTTCGCACCCGGGCGACCGAACCCCGCCCTGGGCGTCCAATCATGGGATGACTAATCTGGTCACACTATGTCCGTGGAGCCCGCCCCTTCAGCCGCGCCCCCGTCCGCCTCCGCTCCCCGAGCCACTGCCGGGCCCCCGACCGCCCATGCGCCCGCGCCCGCACCCGTTTCCGGCCCCGCACCCGTTTCCGGCCCCGTTCCCGTTTCCGGCCCCGTTCCCGCGCCGCCGGGTGGCCGTGCCGCCTGGGTGGCCTGGTCCGTCGGCGTCAGCGTCTACGTCCTGGCGGTCATCCACCGCACCAGCCTCGGCGTGGCCGGGCTGGACGCCGCCGACCGCTTCGGCATCGGCGCCTCGGCGCTCTCCACCTTCTCCATCCTCCAGGTGCTGGTCTACGCGGCCATGCAGATCCCGGTCGGCCTGCTGGTGGACCGCTTCGGGCCGCGCCGGGTGCTGCTGCTCGGCGTCGTGCTGCTCAGCACCGGTCAGCTGGCCTTCGCGTTCAGCTCCTCCTTCGCCCCCGCGCTGGCCTCCCGGGCGGTGCTCGGCTGCGGCGACGCGATGACCTTCATCAGCGTGCTGCGGATCGCCGCCCGCTGGTTCCCGGCCGCCCGGAACCCGTTCGTGGCCCAGCTGACCGGTCTGGCCGGGATGGGCGGCAACCTGGTCACCACCGTGGTGCTGGCGCAGGCGCTGCACAGCGAGGGCTGGACGCCCACCTTCGCCGCGACCGCGCTGCTCGGCGTGGCGGTGTTCGCGCTGGTCGCGCTGTTCCTCCGGGAGGCCCCGGCGCAGGCGGAACCGATCCGGCCGGTCGAGCACCGGGAGCGGCCCGGGGTCGGCCGGCAGGTCCTGGACTGCTGGCGGGAGCCCGGCACCCGGCTCGGTCTGTGGATCCACTTCACCACCCAGTTCCCCGGCAACGCCTTCGGCCTGCTCTGGGGCCTGCCCTACCTGGTGCAGGCGCAGGGCATGTCCAGGGCCGGGGCGGGCGGGATGCTGACCCTGCTGGTGCTCAGCAACATGAGCTTCGGGTTCCTGTTTGGCCGCCTGCTCTCCCGCACCGCGCGCGCCCACATGCCGATCGTGCTGACCGTCATCGCCACCACCGCGCTCGGCTGGGCGCTGGTGCTGGCCTGGCCCGGTGGGCACCCGCCGGTGTGGCTGCTGGTCGGGATCATCCTGGTGATGGGCAGCAACGGCCCGGCCTCGCTGGTCGGCCTGGACTACGCGCGCTCCCGGAACCCCGCGGAACGGCTCGGCACCGCCTCCGGAATCGTCAACATGGGCGGATTCATCGGCACGATGATCACCCTCTTCGGCGTCGGCGTGCTGCTGGACGCCCTCACCCCGGAAGGCATCGACGGCTACCCGGCCGATGCCTTCCGCTGGGCGTTCTGCTGGCAGTACGTCCCGCTGGCGGTGGGGACGCTGATGATCCTCCGGTTGCGGCGGAGGGTCGTGGCGTCGGAGACGTAGGGTTTCCGACCTGCGAAGACGTGCCGTCCCTCGCTTCACCCGAGGGTCGGCGGGGGCATCAGCGGCCGTAGGCCCGCAGGAACGCGGCCATCTGCGGCGGAGTCCCGAAGAGCCGGGCGCCGTGCAGTTCCGCACGCATCGGCCCGTGGTGGGGCCCGGGCCCGGGCCCGGTGTCGGGGGCCGGTCGCGCCTCGCGCCGCAGGCGGATCAGGTCCACCAGCTTCAGCTTCGGGCATCCGGGGACGACCCGGCTGCCCCGGATCCCGACCCGCTCCCCGCCCGGGCAGGCGAAGTACGCGCCGAACGGCGGCCCGCTGTCCTCCTCCCGGGTCGGCAGGTGGAGGACCATCTCCCCGTGCCGGCAGTGGACCGTCCCGTCGGCGTGGACGGTCAGCCCCGGCCAGTCCTCGTGGTCGATCTCCGCGACGATCTGCACCTGCTGCCCGATCGCCTCGGCCAGGGTCTCCGCCATCCGCCGCTGCTGCGTCGGGACGTCGGTGTCCCCGCGGCGGACGGAGGGGAGCAGGTCGCGGGTGACCCAGTCCTGGAAGGGCCGGGCATTGGGCTTCCTCGACCTCATCACGAGGGTGTACAGCCCCGCCTCACTGACGACGCTCAGCAATGGATTTCCGCGGACGGGTCCATTCCCACCTGCGGAAACGTCGTATGGGTGAGTTGAACTCACCCATACCGAGCGAGTGTCGACGGTCCGCTGGTCGGCGGGGCCGACCATTCGTCCGGCCCAGCCCGGGCTGCCTCGGTCGAGCACGGCGCACACGTCCCGGGTCGCGAACCACGGCTCGCCGTCGATCATCACGACCCTGATCGGTTGCCCCGTGACCGGGAAGCTCGACCGCACCAGCACCATCCGTTCCTGCTGTTCCCGTTCGTCGTCCATCGGGACGTTCCTCCTTCTTCCGGGTGATGGCATGACTGCCCGGAACAACGAGGCCGAACGGGTGAGGTGGCTGGTGCTGCATTGACGTGCGGATGCACGAGAGGTGCCGACCCGGCGTGCGTTGGTGCGTGTACGCCGGGTGGCGTGCGCCGTGGGCCTCAGATGGTGACGGAGAAGTTCGCCAGCACCCGGTCGGCCAGTTCCTTGTCGCCCTCCACCGACACCGGTCCCGGGCGGCCGCGGCCGCAGGCGAGCCGGACGTACGTCTCCCAGCCCATGCTGAGCTGGACGTCGGGGGCCAGGCTGATCGACTCGTCCACGGTGCAGTGGCCGGTGGCGTCGACCCGGACGGTGCGCAGGAACTCCACCGGGCCGGTGATGTCCAGCACCATGGCCGTCCCGGCGGGGACGCCGGCCTTGTTGGCGACGGCCTTGGGCAGCAGCTCCAGCAGGAGGTCCCGGGTGATCAGGGCGGCCGGGGCGTCCAGGTTGCCGGGGGCGTCCAGGGCGCGGCGCAGGTCCTGCTCGTGCACCCAGACGTCGAAGGCCCGCATCCGCAGGAGCTCGTGGTACGGGACGTCCCGGGCGAGCGGGCCGGCCGGCCAGCGGACCGGCTCGCCGGGCGTCTGCTTGGCGTTCCGCAGCGCCCGGGAGCGGCGGATGATCGTGTACTCCAGCTCGCTGGTCATCTCCAGCGCGGTGTGGCAGCGGCGCTTGTCCACCGGCAGCTCGACGTAGCGGGCGAACTCGGTGGTCACGTGACGGAGGTCACGCGGCAGGGAGTGGATCGGGCGGGGGTCGCCGAGGAGCTCGGACTCGACCGCGATGACGTGCGAGACGACGTCCCGGACGGACCAGCCGGGGCACTCGGTGGCCCGGTTCCAGGAGCCCTCGGGGAGGGGGGCGACCAGCTCCGATATGGACTCGATGCTCTGGGTCCACGCCTCGGTGTAAGCCTGCACGGTCTGGTTGTCCGTCACGGGAATCTCCGGCCCTCCGTCAGCTTCCTTGCCGCCTGTGCCCCGCCGTCACCGCCGGCCGGGATGGTCCGGCTTTCCGGGCGCACACGCTAACCGCACGTTACGCTGCCGGGGAACAGCAGGGCAGCGCTTTCGGGTGACGATCGTAGGACTCTTGCCGTGGACGGTGGTACTGTGCGCGCTTCATTGATCCAACTCGCGGTCTCCGACGCCGAGCCGCCCGCCGAGCGGCGGGCCAGGGCGGCGGCGCTGGTGCGGGCCCAGCAGGGCGCCGACCTGGTGGTGCTGCCGGAGCTGTGGCCGCTCGGCGGTTTCGCGTACGACCTCTGGTCGGACGGTGCGGAGGGCCTGGACGGGCCCACCTCGGACGCGATGGCGGCCGCCGCCCGGGCCGCCGGGGTCTGGCTGCACGCCGGTTCGATCGTCGAGCGGGACCCGGACGGGCCGATCTACAACACCTCGATGCTGTTCGCCCCGGACGGCGAGCTGGTGCACACCTACCGCAAGATCCACCGCTTCGGCTTCGACAGCGGCGAGGCCGTGGTGATGGGCGCCGGCCAGGAGATCGTCACCGCGCCCACCGACTTCGCCACGCTGGGCCTGGCCACCTGTTACGACCTGCGCTTCCCGGAGCTGTTCCGGGCGCTGCTGGACGCCGGTGCGCAGCTGCTGGTGGTCCCGGCGGCCTGGCCGGCCCGGCGGCGCGAGCACTGGACGCTGCTGGCCCGCGCGCGGGCGGTGGAGGAGCAGGCCTTCGTGCTGGCCTGCAACACGGCCGGGACGCACGCCGGGGTGGAGCAGGCCGGGCACAGCATCGTGGTGGACCCGTGGGGCCGGGTGCTGGCCGAGGCGGGGACGGAGGAGGAGGTGCTGACGGTCGACTTCGACCCGTCCGAGGTGGCCGCGGCGCGCAAGGACTTCCCGGTGCTGCGGGACCGCCTGCTGGGGATCCCGGCACCGGTCCAGCGCTAGTCGGTCCGGCCCCGGTCGGACCGGCAGGGGCCGGGGGACCGTCTTGTCGGAGGGTTGGTTCGGACCTGGCCCGGGCGGGTTTGAGAAGATGAGCACTCGTCGTGTTCCCGCCGGTCCGTCCAGGGTCGGCACGGTCGGCCCGCCCGAGGAGGTCGCGCCCATGCCTGTCGACGGCGCAGGCACCCCCCGTCCCGTCATCCACCGCAACAGCCTGCGCGAGCAGATCGCCGGCGCGCTGCGGGAGGAGATGATGGCCGGCCGACTGGCGGCCGGCCGCAACTTCACCGTCAAGGAGATCGCCGAGCTGTACGGCGTCTCCGCGACCCCGGCCCGCGAGGCGTTGGTCGACCTCGGCGCCCAGGGGCTGCTGCGGGCCGAGCACCACCGGGGCTTCACCGTGCCCGAGCTGTGCTGGGACGACTTCCTGGAGATCTTCGAGTCCCGGGTCCTGCTCACCGACAGCTTCCACCGGCAGTTCTCCACCCGCCGGGCCCTGCCCGACCTCAGCCGGCTGCCCTCGCTGCGCCGCCGGGCCGACGCGGCCGTCCGGGCCGCCCGGGCCGGGAACCTGGACGTGATGGTGGGCTGCGACCGCCGGTTCTGGCAGGAGGTCGCCGGACTGCTGGGCAACCGGCGGGTCGCCGACTACCTGGACTGGCTGCGGGTGCAGTCCTGGATGTTCGCCGCGCCCTACCTTCGGGAGATGCCCCGCCTGGCCGGGGTCTGCTGGGACCGCCACCAGGACCTGGTCGGGGCGGTCGAGGCGCACGACCTGGCCGGCGCGTACCGGATCATCTGCGAGTACAACCTGTCCACCGTGCGGCTGCTGGCCGAGCTGGCCGGGCAGCCGCTGGAGTCGGTGACGGTCCTGGGGCTGCTCACCGAGACCACCGGGACGCAGCCGCCGCCCGTCCCGGTCGGGCCGTCGGCCGCCGAGCCGGGGCCCGGCTCCGTCGTCGAGCCCACACGGCCCACACAGCCCACCGAGCCCGTCGGCCCCACCGAGCCCGGCGGGCCCGGTGCGGTGCGCGGCGAGCGGCCGCTGCGCGGTGACGAGGTCGGCCGTGAGCTGGGCCGTGAGCTGGGGCTGGGCCTCGGCCTGGTGCCGCAGCCCCGCGCGGTGCCCCACGGCCGGTTCGGCCGGCGGCCGTCTCCGGCGCCCCCCGAGGCCCCGCTGGGACGGCCCGACCCGCACGCCGCCCCGGGCCGGTAGGGTGACGGGCGTCGAACCGGGCGTCCGCGAAGGGCCGTCCGGGTACCGACCCCGCCCCCGTCGTCGCCCCGCCCCGCGGGCGATCCCCCACCGCCCGGAGAGGAACTGCCGGCCATGGCCTGCGACCTCTGGCTCGTCCCGCTGGTGGACGTGCTGAGCCACAGCCCCGACAACCCCTTCCGGGACGATCTAGCCCTCTACAACGAGGTGTTGGCCTCGCGCGGGCTGCCCGGGGTGCCGGTCTACCAGTACGTCCCGGGCATCAGCGGCGCGGTCGAGCCGATAGCCGCCTTCGACTACGACTCGCTGCACTTCCTGCGCCGCGCCTACCTGCTGGGCCTCACCGGCCTGGACATCACCCCGGTCGACGCGCTCGGCGGCGACTACGAGCAGCTGCTGGAGATGTTCGAGAGCAGCGCCGAACAGTCGCACCTGGTCTGGCACTTCGACCACGCGGGCGCGTACGTTCCGGTCGAGTTCGCGGTGCCGCTGGTGGACGAAGCGCTGCTCGCCTCCGGCGGCCCGCTCGGCTCCAGCCACGGACTGCTGCGCGAACTGCAGGCGGTGGCACCGGCGCTGGGCATCGACCCGCTCAACCCGCCGGACCCCACCCGGCCGCTCGGCCCGACCGGCCTGGAGCAGCCGTTCGGGCCGCCGATCGACGACGTGCACCCCTTCGCCCGGGAGCGGCACGCCTGGTCGGGCCTGTACGCGGCGGCGACCAGGAGCGTCACCCAGGGCTCGATGATCGTCTTCGCCTAGTGCCACGGAGGCCTGCCGGCGGCCCACCGTGGCTCGGCGTGGGCCTCCGGGCCCTAGCGCAGCGGCCCCTCCGGCGGCCGCTGGCGCGGCATGGTGGGCCGGGTGCCCGGCGGCGGCAGCACCCGCACCTGGGCGCCCACCCCGGGCTCGGAGCGGCCGCCCCAGCTCCCGGGGGCCTGGGTGGGCAGCTGGGTCATCGAGGCGCGGAACTCCAGCATCCACTCCGAGGTCTCGGTGCGGACCATGTCCGAGACGTCCTCGCAGAACCGGCGCAGCACGCCCAGGCAGCGTTCCGCGGCCTCGCCCGCGGTGCCCTCGGTGGGGCCGAGCACCTCGCGCACGCACTCCGAGGCCCAGTCGAACTGGAAGGCCTCCAGCCGGCGCTGCAGGGCCTGCCCGGTGGAGACGTCCCGCATCCAGCCCGAGCTGAGGCCGAAGGCCCGGTCGGCGCCGTAGCAGGCGGCGGAGAGCGCCAGGCCGACGTAGCCCCAGCTGGCGCCGTGCGCGAAGCTGCCGGCGAGGTCGACCAGCGGGGCCGTCACGGCGCCCACCGCGAACCCGGCCGAGCCGAACCGCAGCAGGCGCGCCCACCGGCGCTTCCAGACCCGGTCCCGGCGGTACCACTCGATCGCCTCGACCGCCCGCTCCTCGGACCAGCGGTAGAGCTCCTCCAGTCGCTCGGCCGGCTCGCCCCAGTCCCCGAGGGGGAACTGTCGGGTGCTCAGATCGGTTCGGCGGCGGGTGGGCTCCCGGCGGACCACGGCGGTGGCGGGCGGGTCCTCCTCACCGATCTCCTTGCCCCAGGCACTCTCCTCGGGCTGCATTTCCGGCTGGCTCACCTGTGGGGCTCCCTGTGGCGGGCGGGCGGCTGGGTCTGGCGGCGCATCGGCTGACGTGGCGTCTGCCGGTGGTTGTCCAACAGCACTTCTTACCGCCAAATGGCTGACCGTGGGGGAGCTTCCCGGTTGATCGTTACCGGTTCAAGCCATCGGAACCCGAGGTGAGCGGGTTGCGGGGGGCGGCGAGATTTCACCCGTCCGAGCGAGGGCCCGGTGACCCGTGGTCGTGACCCGGACACCCAGCGCCCACCCGGGGCGCCCGGGCTTGGAGGATCCTCCGGTATCGTCGGCGTACGGATCTCTTCTCCTGGAGGATCCGACGGGACCGGAGAGCGGCCGGAACAGGCCACCGACTACGCTTGCGTGGCGTGAAGGTCCTCGTCATCGGCGGCGGCGCCCGCGAACACGCCCTGTGCCGCTCTCTGTCCCAAGATCCCGCTGTCACCGAGCTGCACTGTGCCCCGGGCAACGCCGGGATCGCACGGGTGGCGACGGTCCACCCGGTCGACCAGCTCGACGGTGCCCAGGTCACCGAGCTGGCCCGGCGGCTCGGCGCCGCCCTGGTGGTGGTCGGCCCGGAGGCCCCGCTGGTCGCCGGCGTCGCCGACGCCGTGCGCGCGGCCGGCATCCCGGTCTTCGGCCCCTCCGGCGCAGCCGCGCAGCTGGAGGGCTCCAAGGCCTTCGCCAAGGACGTGATGGCCGCTGCCGGCGTCCCCACGGCCCGCTCCTACGTCTGCACCACCGCCGCCGAGGCCGCCGAGGCGCTGGACGCCTTCGGCGCCCCGTACGTGGTCAAGGACGACGGCCTGGCCGCCGGCAAGGGCGTCGTGGTCACCTCCGACCGCGAGGCCGCGCTGGCGCACGCCGCCTCCTGCGAGCGCGTGGTCATCGAGGAGTACCTGGACGGCCCCGAGGTCTCGCTGTTCGCGATCACCGACGGCACCACCGTCCTCCCGTTGCAGCCCGCGCAGGACTTCAAGCGTGCGCTGGACGGCGACGAGGGCCCCAACACCGGCGGCATGGGTGCCTACTCGCCGCTGCCGTGGGCGCCCGCCGGGCTGGTCGAGGAGGTGCTGGAGACCGTCCTGCAGCCGACCGTGGACGAGCTGCGCCACCGCGGCACCGAGTTCTCCGGCCTGCTGTACGCGGGCCTGGCGCTCACCTCCCGCGGCACCCGGGTGATCGAGTTCAACGCGCGCTTCGGCGACCCGGAGACCCAGGTCGTGCTGGCCCGGCTGCGCACCCCGCTGGCCGGCGTGCTGCTGGCCTCGGCCAACGGCACCCTGGACCAGCTGGAGCCGCTGCGCTGGGACGACGGCGCGGCCGTCACCGTGGTCGTCGCCTCCGAGGGCTACCCGGCCGCGCCGCGCACCGGCGACCCGATCGAGGGCCTGGCCGAGGCCGAGGCGGACGGCACCGCGTTCGTGCTGCACGCCGGGACCGAGGCGGGCGAGGACGGGCAGGTGCTGAGCGCCGGCGGCCGCGTGCTGTCGGTCACCGCGACCGGCGCCGACCTGGCCGAGGCGCGCGAGCGCGCGTACGCCGCGGTGGACCGGATCTCGCTCAAGGGCGGCCAGCACCGCACCGACATCGCGCTGAAGGCGGCCACCGCGTAGGGCAGTTAGGCCGAGCCGAGCCCGTACCGGGGGCGCTGCGGACCGTGGGAATCAACCCCATGGACGCAGCGCCCCCGGCGTTTCGGGGCCGGACCGCTTCCGGGGGCCGACGCACCGATCGGCCGACGGATTCCAGCCCATCGGGTGACAGCGCCCGCATCCGGCTGACGTAACGGGGCGCCCGGCCTTATGGTGCGCTGGATCGCAGTGCGCGGGGCCCGCGCGCCGGGGGCGCCGCCGGGTAGCGGCGCCCCTGCGGGGGGATGCTGGACGGCGTCCGGCCGGGCGGTCGCCGGGTGCTTCGCACCGGACCGGTCGCGGGCGTCCGGAATCCGGGCGACGTCACCGGGACGAGTGGAAACCGGGGCGATCCGGAACGACCACCCGCGCCGGGGCGTCGAAAATGTCAATAGCGCCACGCAGCATGCACTACCGGGATCGGACGCCTCCGCTTCCCGGTCGGAACTGATCGTTTCGAGTCGGCTCAGGGCCCGTCGTCGGGCGCCCGAGGGCTCCGAAGGGGGTGCCGCACCGTATGGCCGCTGTCGACACCGCGCGCGCTCACGCCCAGGCGGTCCTGCGGGTCCGAGGCCTCGCCCTGGCCGCCGCCGTCCTGCCCGCCGCCGTGGCGGTGGTCCTGCTCGCGGGCCGGTTCACCGGCCGGATCGGCGCGCCCGGCGCCGCCGACGCCGCCGGCTGGGACGCCGTCCGCTGGGCGGTCTGCGCGGTCGCCGCGCTGACCCTGCTGGTCGCCGGGCTGACCGCCCGCGCCCTGCACCGGGCCGAGCCGCCCCGGACCCCCGCCGTGCCGCTGGAACGCGCCGAGGCCCCCGAGCTGTACCGGCTGATCGCCGAACTCGCGGACCGGCTGGACGTCCCCGCGCCCTCCGCGGTCGCCCTCACCCCGGACTGCGACAGCTGGCTGGAGGACGTCCCGCCGGTGCGGCGGCCGGGCCCGCCACGGCCGCACCCGCTGCGCCCGCACCCCGAGCCGCCCGCCCCGGTCCTGGTGATCGGTTCGCCCTTCCTCTGGTGGATGCGGGCCGGCGAGTTGCGCGCCCTGCTGGCCCCGGTGGTGGCCGGCGCCGCCGCCTCCGCCGATCCGGAGATCGCCGCCGCCCGCCGGTTCCTGCGCAGCCTGGACGCCTGCCTGGACTCCGGCCGGGGCACGTCCCCCGGCCTCGGCGGCGGAACCCTGGCCGCCCCGCCCCGGCCGCCGCGGCGCGGTCCGGCCGCGCTCGCCGACCGGATCGCCCGCCGGATCGCCCGTCGGCTGCTCGGCGCCTGCCGCGGCCACTCCGCCGAACTGGAGCGCTCCGTCGCGAGCTGGGCCTCCGAGCAGGCCAGGGTGGTCGACTACGGCCTGCGGATCGCCGCCCAGGAGCAGGTCGGCCTCGCCTACGCCGGCTGGGACCGGCTGCTCACCCGGGTCGCGCTGCCCGCCTGGCGGCTCGGCCGCCACCCCGCCCACCTCAACGCCGGCGTGGTCGCCGCCCTCACCGAGCTGTCCCGCCGCGACCGGCTGGCCGACGGCTACGGCACCCGGCTCGGCGACCGCCCCGCCTGCGACCTGCTGGAGGAGCCCGGAGCCGTCGACCGGGCGGTCTCCCGGCTCGCGGCCGAGCTGTTCTTCGGCCGCCCGGCAGCCGGCGCCTGGCACGAGCTGGAGTGGGCCGACTACCCGGCCGACGTGGTGGACGCCGGCTGGCGGGCGGGCGCCGCCGCCCTGCAGGCCCCACTGGACCGGCTCGCCCCGCACTCCCGCCCCGGCGCCCCGACCCTCACCCGGCTGCTGCTGCGGCTCGCCGAGGGCGACGGCGAACGGCTGGCCGCCGCGCTCGCCGCCCAGGTGGCCCGCACGACCGCCCCGGCCCCGCTGCTGGAACCCGACCGCACCGGTCGCGACCTGCTGGTCGACCACGTCACCGCGATGGTCTGCTGCGCGGCCGTGGACACCGCCGGCGGCGCCCCCGGGCTGGACTGGCTGGACGGCCCGGTGCTGCTGCTCGGAGGGGTCCGCCGCACCGACCTGGCCGGCCCGGTCGCCCAGGCCGTCGAGCAGGGCCAGGACGGCCCGCTGCGCGCCTGGCTGGACGCCGCCGACGTCCGCCTGGAGAAACCCGTCCGGCTGTGACGGGTGGGACGGCGCTCGACACCCCCGCACGCGCCCCCGGACGACTCGGCCGCCGGTCGTCTCCGCAGGCCGGAGGCCCCCTCCGGGCGGACCGCGAGATTCCCGGCACCAATTGCCACCGGAGGGTGACGGAGCGCCAGCACTCTGTGGTGTATTAGACCGCACGCACATCCGGGGGGCACGTGCCAACCGGGCGGAAGTGCACCTGGGAGGGGCGCGTGGGCACCGAACTCAACCGCCGCTGGGAGTCCGGAACGCACGCCTACAGCGTCTCCGACCCCTTCGGACAGGGCCCGCTGCCCTGGCTGCGCAGCCCGGACCAGTACCTGGCCGGAGCGGAGGGCGCCGTCCCCTGGTACGTCTCGGTGGACGCGCCCGGCCAGCAGCCGCTGACCGCCGGGGCCCGGCCCAAGCCGTCGGTCGGCACCCCGCAGAGCTCCAACGACGTGGACCAGCAGATCAAGGGCTTCGCCTCGGCCGGGGTGATCCGCCCGGGCGGCTCGGTGGACTTCCGGGTCACCGTCAACCCGCCCCGCGAGTTCACCGTGAGCGTCTTCCGGATCGGCCACTACGGCGGCGACGGCGCCCGCCACATGACCACCAGCCCGCCGGTCTCCGGCCTCGCCCAGCCCGCCCCGCTGGTGGTCGACCGGACGGTCTCCTGCCACCACTGGTGGCACTCCTGGCGGCTGCAGATCCCGGCGCACTGGAAGCCCGGCGCGTACGTCGCCGTGCTGACCACCTCGGACACCGCGCACCGCAGTCACATCCCGTTCACCGTGCGGGACTTCGAGGACCGCGGGCACAACACCGCCGAGCTGCTCCTGGTGCTCCCGGACGTGACCTGGCAGGCGTACAACCTCTTCCCGGAGGACGGCCGCACCGGCGCCAGCCTCTACCACGCCTGGGACGGCCGGGGCGGCCTGCTCGGCGAGCCGGAGGCGGCCGTCACCGTCTCCTTCGACCGCCCGCACGCCACCGCGGGGCTGCCGCTGCACGTCGGCCACGCGTACGACTTCATCCGCTGGGCCGAGCGCTACGGCTACGACCTCTCCTACGCCACCGCCACCGACCTGCACGCCGGCCTGGTCGACCCCGCCCGGCACCGGGCGCTGGTCTTCCCCGGCCACGACGAGTACTGGTCCGCCCCGATGCGCCGGGCCGCCGAACGGGCCCGGGACGGCGGCACCTCGCTGGTGTTCCTCTCCGCCAACACCATGTACTGGCGGGTCGAGCTGACCGCCGCCGCCTCCGGCGAGCCCAACCGGCTGCTCAACTGCCGCAAGCGGCAGAAGGTCGGGCCCGGCAGCCCGGCCGCGGGCGTGTCCGGCTCCGCCAGCGCGCTGTGGCGGGACGCGGGGGAGCCCGAGCAGCACCTGCTCGGGGTGCAGTACTCGGGCCGGGTCGCCGCGCCCGTCCCGCTGGTCGCCCGGCACACCGCGCACTGGCTCTGGGACGGCACCGGCCTGCAGGAGGGCGACGAGCTGCCCGGCCTGGTCGCCGGCGAGGCCGACCGGTACTACCCCAAGGTGGCGCTGCCCGAGCACACCGAACGCGTGCTGCTGGCCCACTCGCCCTACCAGGACCTGTCGGGCCGCACCCGATACCAGGAGACCTCGCTGTACCGGGCGCCCAGCGGCGCGTACGTCTTCGCGGCCGGCACCTTCGCCTGGTCGCCCGCGCTGGGCCGCCCGGGACTGACCGACGAGCGGATCCAGCGGGCCACCGCCAACCTGCTGGACCGGCTCTGCAAGAACTGAGCCCCGGCGGCCCCGGGGGAGCGGGACCGGCGGTCGTGAAAGACTGCGGGGGCAGTGACCTCCCCTTTCGCAGTGCCCCGCGCCCGCGAACGACCCCTGAGGACTGAGACACCTTGAGCGGATTTGTCACCAAGCCCGAGCCGGTCCAGGTACCCGGCCTGGTCCACCTGCACACCGGCAAGGTGCGCGACCTCTACCGCACCGAGTCGGGTGAGCTGGTCATGGTCGCCAGCGACCGGACGTCCGCCCACGACTGGGTGCTGCCGAACGAGATCCCCGACAAGGGCCGCGTCCTCACCCAGCTGTCGCTGTGGTGGTTCGAGCGGATCGCGGACATCGTCCCCAACCACGTGATCTCCACCGAGGTCCCGGCCGGCGCCCCCGCCGACTGGAAGGGCCGCACGCTGGTCTGCCGCAGCCTGGACATGATCCCGGTCGAGGCCGTCGCCCGCGGGTACCTGGCCGGCTCCGGCCTGACCGAGTACGAGCAGAGCCGCACGGTCTGCGGCATCGCCCTGCCGGAGGGCCTGGAGAACAGCTCCGAGCTGCCCGCCCCGATCTACACCCCGGCGCTCAAGGCCGAGGTCGGCGAGCACGACGAGAACGTGCCCTACGAGGAGACCGCCCGCCGGATCGGCGCCGAGCTGGCGAACCAGCTGCGCCGCACCACCCTGGACGTCTACGCCCGCGCCCGGGACATCGCCCGCGAGCGCGGCATCATCCTGGCCGACACCAAGTTCGAGTTCGGCCTGCTGGACGGCGAGCTGGTGATCGGCGACGAGGTGCTCACCCCCGACTCCTCGCGCTACTGGCCGGCCGACGAGTACCGGCCGGGCCGCTCGCAGTCCTCGTTCGACAAGCAGCTGATCCGCGACTGGCTGGTCTCCCCGGCCTCCGGCTGGGACCGCCACGGCGAGCTGCCGCCGCCGGCGCTGCCGGACGAGGTCGTCGAGCAGACCCGGGCCAAGTACATCGAGGTCTACGAGCGGCTGACCGGCACCACCTGGGCCTGACGCCCACGGGGACGCCCCCACGGGGACGCCCCGAGGACGCCCGCGGGCACGGCTGCGGCTCAGATCCAGCCGTGCTCGCGGGCGATCCGCACCGCCGCGTGCCGGTTCTCCGCGCCCAGCTTGGTGGCCGCCGAGGACAGGTAGTTGCGGACGGTGCCCTGGGAGAGCGCGGCCCGCTCGGCGATCTCGGCGATCGGGGTGCCGTCGGCGGCGAGCTCCAGGACGTCCGTCTCGCGCGGGGTCAGCGGGGTCTCGCCCGCGCTGATCGCGTCCGCCGCCAGCTCCGGGTCCACGTACCGGCCGCCGGAGCGCACGGTGCGGATGATGCCCGCCAAGTCCGCCGCCGAGACGGTCTTCGGCAGGAAGCCGCGCACCCCGACCTCCAGCGCCCGCTTCAGGTAGCCGGGGCGGCCGTGCCCGGTGACGATCATGCAGCGGCAGTCCGGCAGCAGCCGGCGCAGCTCGGCGCTCACCTCGATGCCGTCCTTGCCGGGCATCTGGAGGTCCAGCACCGCGACGTCCGGCCGGTGCGCCTGCGCCATCGCCAGGGCCTCCGGGCCGGAGCCAGCCTGCGCGACCACCTCGATGTCGTCCTCCAGCGAGAGCAGCGCGGCCAGCGCGCCCCGGATCAGGTGCTCGTCGTCGGCGAGCAGGACGCGGACGGGCGCGGTGTCGGTCATCGGTCGGCACTTCCTCGGGTCGCTCGGGTCGTTCGGGGCGCCCGGGTCGTTCGGATCGCCCGGGTCGTTCGGGGCGCCCGGGTCGTTCGGGGCGCCCCGGTCCGTTCGGTTCGGCCGTCCGCTCAGTTCGGCAGCGGGACGGTGGCGAGCATCCGGAAGACGCCGGGCCCGGAGGTCGGCACGGTCAGCTCGCCGTCGTGGGTGGCGAGCCGCTCGCGCAGGCCGTGCAGCCCGGTGCCGCCGCCCTGGGAGGGGAGCGGCACGGCGGGCACCCCGTCATTCTCCAGCTCCAGCACTGCCCGTCCGCCCTCCCGGCGCAGCCGGATCAGGCAGCGCTCGGCCTCACTGTGCCGCAGCACGTTGGTGGTGGCCTCGCGGATCACCCAGCCGAACACCGCCTGGACGTGCGGCGGCAGTTCGTCGGCGTCCTCGCCGAGGTCGATCTCGCAGGCGACGTCGGCGGAGCGGAGCACCGCGCGGGCGCCGATCGCCTCGGCGTGCAGGTCGGCGGTGCGGTAGCCGCGGATGACGTCGCGGACCTCGCGCTGCGACTCCTGGGCGATCCGCTGCACCTCGGCCATCTGCTCGGCGGCCTCGGGACGGCCCCGGCGGGCGAGCTGGACGGCGAGTTCGCTCTTCAGCGCGATCGTGGTGAGGTTGCGGCCCATGACGTCGTGCAGGTCGCGGGAGAAGCGCAGCCGTTCCTCGGCGACGGCCAGCCGGGACTGCGTCTCGCGGGCGCCGTCCAGTTCCCAGACCACCGCGGTCAGCCAGGCGAAGCTGCGGCAGCTCAGCGCGATCAGGGGCATTCCGAGCAGCGTGCCGATCAGCTGCCCGACGGTGGTGCCGGCACTCACCCCGGCCAGCACCATCGCCGGGGCGACCGCCGCGGCGAGGGCGACGGCGGCCGGGGCGGACCACCGCAGCCGGAGGCCGACGGAGATCGGGCCGTAGGCGACGATCAGCAGGACGGTGGCGACCAGGACGGTGGACGGCGGAGTGCCGGTCCCGTCCGCCCGCGGGCCGGCCAGCAGCAGTGCCCAGATGCCGCCGACGGTGACCGCGCCGTTGATGACGAGCCAGCGGCGGTGGTCGGCCGGCCGGCCGAGGTAGTGGTCGAGCGAGGTCCGGCAGGCCCGGATGCCGACCAGGGTGGTGACCAGCGAGACGGCCAGGGAGACCCGGGCGGCGCCGGGCGAGTACTCGTCGAGGTGGGCACCGAGGCTGAGCAGCGCCACCGGCACCGCGGCCAGCGGCATCAGGTAGATCGACCAGCGGAAGTAGAGCTCCGCGCGGTGGGGTTTGCCGTAGCCCTTCCACCTGCGCAGTGGTGAGCGCATGTCCATGTGTCGTCCCCCCAGTTCCACCATGATCGTGCTGCTGCCTTCATATCAGAGGTCGAACCGGGGGAAATCCTTGGTTTGCTGTCGAGTGGTCAGCGGCGCGGCTCCCAGCGGAAGTAGCGCACCGCGCCCCAGACCGCCAGGCCCAGCCAGATCGCACCGATGACGAGGTGCGGGCCGGCGGCGCCCCAGCTGCCGGCGAAGCCGGTCGCGGCGGCCGAGCCGTCGGTGCCGAACCAGCCGACGCGGATCAGCTGGAAGGCCGGGGTGGTCGGCAGCAGTCGGCAGGCGTCGGCCAGCTGCGCGGGCATGACCTCCAGCGGGACGAACAGGCCGGAGCCGAGCTGGATGATCAGCATGACCGGCAGGGTGGTGATGCCGGCGCTCTCGACGGTCCTGGTGAAGGCGCTGGACAGCGCGGCCAGGGCGATCATCGTGGCCAGCACCAGCACCAGGCCGACGACCATCAGCAGCGGGTTGACCGGCACCGCCAGGTGCAGTCCGACGCTGCCGCCGATCCCGATCAGCGCGGCCATCAGCAGGCCGAGCGCGAGCGAGGGGACGGCCGTGCCGAGCAGGATCTCGATGTCCCGGGCCTCGCCGGTGCGCAGCCGCTTGAGGACCAGCTCTCCGCGCCGGGCGACGTAGGCGGCGGTCAGGTTGTAGTAGACGACGAAGGACAGCATCATCCCGACCGAGCCGTAGACCAGCAGCGAGTCGACGTCCAGCCCGGGGTTGTCCTCGGCCTGCTTGCCGAGGGTGCCCTTCAGGGAGAAGACCAGGAGCAGCGGCAGCAGCAGCGCGGTGAACATCGCCGTGCGGTTGCGCAGCAGCAGGACGGCCTCGGCGCGGCCGAGGGCGAGGAGTCGGCGGGCGGTGGTGCCCTGCGGGCCGGTGGCGGTGGGCGCGGCGGTGGCGGCGGTGGTCATCGGGCGGATCCGATCAGGCGGCGGCGGGTGGGACGGGCGGGGGCGGCGGGGGCCTGCGGCGGGGCCTGGTGGGCGGCCTCGGAGGCGATGGCAAGGAAGGCCTCCTCCAGCGAGGCGCTGCGGGCGTCCAGGGCGCCGAGCGCGACGCCGTGCCGGTGCGCCCAGTCGAGCAGGGCGTGGAGGGTGTGCTGGAGGTCGCCGGTCTGCACGGTGACCTTGCGGCC
This sequence comes from Kitasatospora sp. NPDC038210, assembly GCF_055600605.1. Classification (NCBI taxonomy): domain Bacteria; kingdom Bacillati; phylum Actinomycetota; class Actinomycetes; order Kitasatosporales; family Streptomycetaceae; genus Kitasatospora; species Kitasatospora sp. NPDC038210. The sequence goes on from NZ_JBVJYK010000004.1 coordinate 296,331, forward strand.
GTCGACGGTGACCTCGGCCGGGGCGAGCGGCGGGAGCGAGGTCCCGGCGAACTCGGGCAGCTCGAAGCCGATCCGGGACGGCCGTCCGGCGATCACCTCCGCGACGGTGCCGGAGGTGATGATCCGGCCGCCGTGCATGATGGCCAGCCGGTCGGCCAGCTCCTCGGCCTCCTCCAGGTAGTGCGTGGTGAGCAGCACGGTGGTGCCCTGGGCGCGCAGTTCGCGGACCAGTCGCCAGACGGCGGCGCGCGCCTCGGGGTCGAGGCCGGTGCTGGGCTCGTCCAGGAACAGCACCTCGGGACGGCCGAGCAGGGCCATCGCGAGGTCGAGTCGGCGCCGTTCGCCGCCGGACAGCTGCTTGACCCGGACGTTGCGGCGGTGGGTGAGGCCGACGAGCTCCAGGGCCTCGTCGACCGGCCGGGCGCCACTGGTCATCCCGGCCCAGACGCGGCCGGTCTCGGCGGCGGTGAGGTCGCCGGGGAAGCCGCCCTCCTGGAGCATGATGCCGATCCGGGGGCGGACGGCGGCGCGCTCCCGGTGGGGGTCGTGGCCGAGCACCCGGACGGTGCCGTCGCTGGGGGCGGCCAGGCCCTCGATGAGCTCCATGGCGGAGGTCTTGCCCGCCCCGTTGGTGCCGAGCAGGGCGAACAGCTCGCCGCGGCCGACGGTCAGGTCCACGCCCCGGACGGCGTGGTGGCCGGTGGCACCGCTGCCGTAGTGGCGGTGCAGGTCGGTGACCTCGATCACATGGTCGCTGGGGCGGGAGGGGCGGCTCGTTTCCATGCCCCAAGCCTTCCGCCGGCCCGGCCGTGCGGGCAGTGCGCGCCGTCATGACATCGCGGTGGGGATCCACGGGTCGGCGATGACAAATGTCATGGAGCATTCGCGGGCGGGAATGCCGAAGGGCCCCCTCGATCGAGGGGGCCCTTCGTTCCAGAGCGGACGACGAGATTCGAACTCGCGACCCTCACCTTGGCAAGGTGATGCTCTACCAACTGAGCCACGTCCGCATGGTCAAACTATTGAGTTGTGCTGTGCTCGCGCACTGCGAGCGGACGACGAGATTCGAACTCGCGACCCTCACCTTGGCAAGGTGATGCTCTACCAACTGAGCCACGTCCGCATGGTGCCTGGTGGGGCACCCGCCGCCTCTTCGGATCTCTCCGTTGCGGCGACGAGGAATACTCTACAGCATCGTTCGGGGTGGTCGCCCCACCCTTTCGATCCGGGCGGGCAGGGCGACCGGGGGCCTGGTGCCCCGGGGGTCAGTTCGCCTCGGCGAACGCCTCGTACACGTGCTTGGGGATGCGGCCGCGGGCCGGCAGTTCCATGCCGCGGGACAGGGCCCAGGCGCGGACGGCGGCGGGGTCCGGGGTGAGCGCGGTGCGGCGGAAGGACTTTCCGGTGCGGCTCTGGCGCCGCCCGGCGGCGACGAACGGGGCGAGGGCCTCCCGCAGCTTTTCCGCGTTGTCCACGGACAGGTCGATCTCGTACGACTTCCCGTCGACGCCGAAGTGGACGGTTTCTGCGGCGGCGCCGCCGTCCAGGTCGTCGGAGAGCGTGACAACTACACGCTGAGCCATGGGTGTCAATCCTCTCGGGCAATTCGGCCACCGGTCCACGGGGGTGCTCCCGGGGCCTGATGTGCACCAACTCGCGCAAGCGCATACGGGCAGGCCGGTGGCCCGCCTGATACGCAGCACTTGCCGCGACAGGTGGCCCTATTCTGCACCCGAAGGGGGTCGAAATCGAAGAGTCCGGCATTCTTTTCCGGATATTCACGTGTCTTCGCGGGACTGTCGGATACCGATGTGCGGGACGGGCGGATCTGTCCCCAAGTGCCGTATTCGGGTGTTCTCCGGAGGGGGCGGTTCCGGGCGTCGAAACCCCGGAAACGGGCCGCTCCGGACGGGGGGCCGGGGCGGCGGATCCCTTGCGGCGTAAGGGGCCCGGGTCTACGCGCGTCGCTATCCCCGGCCAGCAATCCTGCCCGAAACCACCGGTAGTCTGGAGTTCCCCCGCCTCACCGAAGACACCACCGGGAGTGCCAGTGGCACGCGTCGTAGTCGACGTCATGCTCAAGCCGGAGATCCTCGACCCCCAGGGACAGGCGGTGCAGCGTGCACTGCCCCGTCTCGGATTCACCGGGATCGCCGACGTCCGCCAGGGCAAGCGTTTCGAGCTGGATGTGGAGGGCCCGGTCGACGACGCGGCGCTCGCCCGTATCCGCGAAGCCGCCGAGACCTTTCTCGCCAACACCGTGATCGAGGACTTCACCGTCCGGGTCGAGGAGGAGGGCAAGTGACCACCCGCGTCGGCGTCGTCACTTTCCCCGGCTCCCTCGACGACCGCGACGCCCAGCGGGCGGTCCGTCTCGCGGGCGCCGAGCCGGTCGCCCTGTGGCACCGTGACAAGGATCTCCACCAGGTCGACGCCGTCGTCCTGCCGGGCGGATTCAGTTACGGCGACTATCTGCGCTGCGGTGCGATCTCGCGCTTCTCCCCGGTGATGGAGACCGTCATCGAGCAGGCGAGGCTCGGAATGCCGGTCCTCGGTATCTGCAACGGCTTCCAGGTGCTCTGCGAATCCCACCTGCTGCCCGGTGCGCTCACCCGCAACGACTCGCTGCACTTCATCTGCCGCGACCAGAAGCTGCGCATCGAGAACGCCGGCACCGCCTGGACCCGGGATTACGCGGCGGGACAGGAAATCGTCGTCCCGCTGAAGAACGGCGAGGGCCGGTTCGTCGCGGACCAGCACGTCCTGGACGAGCTGGAGGCGGAGGGCCGGGTGGTCGCCCGTTACCTGGACGTCAACCCGAACGGTTCGTACCGCGACATCGCCGGCATCACCAACGCCGCCGGCAATGTCGTCGGCCTGATGCCGCACCCGGAGCACGCCGTGGAGCCGCTCACCGGTCCGACCACCGAGGGCCTGGGCTTCTTCACTTCCGTCCTGAAGCAGCTGGTGAACGCCTGATGAGCCTCGACACCGTCAAGAACGCCGAGCAGACCCCGGACGCCGCCCAGCCCTGGGCCGAGCTCGGCCTCAAGGAGGACGAGTACGCGCGCATCCGGGAGATTCTCGGCCGCCGCCCGACCGGCGCCGAACTCGCGATGTACTCGGTCATGTGGTCGGAGCACTGTTCGTACAAGAGCAGCAAGGTCCACCTGAAGCAGTTCGGCGAGAAGAAGCCCGATTCGGACGCGATGCTCGTCGGCATCGGCGAGAACGCCGGTGTGGTCGACGTCGGCCAGGGCTACGCCGTCACCTTCAAGGTCGAGTCGCACAACCACCCGTCGTACATCGAGCCCTACCAGGGCGCGGCCACCGGCATCGGCGGCATCGTGCGCGACATCCTGGCGATGGGCGCCCGCCCGGTCGCCGTGATGGACCCGCTGCGCTTCGGCGCGGCCGACCACCCGGACACCCGGCGCGTGCTGCCCGGGATCGTCGCGGGCATCGGCGGCTACGGCAACTGCCTGGGCCTGCCGAACATCGGCGGCGAGGTCGTCTTCGACTCCTGCTACCAGGGCAACCCGCTGGTCAACGCGCTGTGCGTGGGCGTCATGAAGCACGAGGACATCCACCTCGCGCAGGCCTCCGGCGCCGGCAACAAGGTCGTCCTGTACGGCGCCCGCACGGGCGGCGACGGCATCGGCGGCGTCTCGGTGCTGGCCTCCGAGACCTTCGACGACACCAAGCCGGCCAAGCGCCCGGCGGTCCAGGTCGGCGACCCGTTCCAGGAGAAGCTCCTCATCGAGTGCACCCTGGAGATCTTCCGCGAGAAGCTCGTCAAGGGCATCCAGGACCTCGGCGGCGCCGGACTGTCCTGCGCCACCAGCGAGTTGGCCTCGGCCGGCTCCGGCGGCATGCGGATCGAGCTCGACACCGTGCACCTGCGCGACCACACGCTCTCGCCGGAGGAGATCCTCATGAGCGAGTCGCAGGAGCGCATGTGCGCGATCGTCGAGCCCGACAAGATCGACCGCTTCCTGGAGATCTGCGAGAAGTGGGACGTCATCGCCAACGTCATCGGTGAGGTGACCGACGGCGAGCGCCTGGAGATCTACTGGCACGGCGAGCTCGTGGTGGACGTCCCGCCGCGCACCGTCGCCCACGAGGGCCCGACCTACGAGCGCCCGTTCGCCCGCCCGAGCTGGCAGGACGCGCTGCAGGCCGACGCCCCGACCGCCGAGCGGCTGGCCCGCCCGACCACCGGCGAGGGCCTCAAGGCCGACCTGCTGAAGGTCGCGAGCCACCCGAACCAGGCCTCCAAGTCCTGGATCACCGACCAGTACGACCGCTACGTGCTCGGCAACACCGTGCTCTCGCACGGCGAGGACTCGGGCATGATCCGGATCGACGACGAGACCAACCTCGGCGTCTCGGTCGCCACCGACGGCAACGGCCGCTTCGCCAAGCTGGACCCGTACACCGGCGCCCAGCTGGCCCTGGCCGAGGCGTACCGCAACGTCGCGGCCGGCGGCGCCAAGCCGCTCGCCGTCTCCGACTGCCTCAACTTCGGCTCCCCCGAGGACCCGGACGTGATGTGGCAGTTCGCCGAGGCCACCCGCGGCCTGGCCGACGCCTGCCTGGTGCTCGGCACCCCGGTCACCGGCGGCAACGTCTCGCTGTACAACCAGACCGGCGAGGTCGCCATCCACCCGACCCCGGTGGTCGCGGTGCTCGGCGTCATCGACGACGTCACCCGGCGCACCCCGGTCGCCTTCGCCGAGGAGGGGCAGCTGCTCTACCTGCTCGGCGACACGGCGGACGAGCTCGGCGGCTCGGCCTGGTCCCAGGCGGTCCACGACCACCTCGGCGGCCTGCCGCCCGAGGTGGACCTGGAGCGCGAGCGGCTGCTCGGCGAGATCCTGATCGCCGCCTCGCGCGACGGCATGATCGACGCCGCGCACGACCTCTCCGACGGCGGCCTCGGCCAGGCGCTCGTGGAGAGCTGCCTCAAGGGCGGCCACGGCGCGCGGATCATCGTGCCCGAGGGCGCGGACCCGTTCGTCCTGCTGTTCTCGGAGTCCGCGGGCCGCGCCGTCGTGGCGGTGCCGCGCAGCGAGGAGCTCCGGTTCAACGACATGTGCACCGCGCGCGGCCTGCCGGCCACCCGGATCGGTGTCGTGGACGGCCAGGACCTGGAGGTCCAGGGCCAGTTCAGCGTTTCGCTGGCCGAGCTGAAGGACGCCCACACCGGCGTCATCGAGGCCCTGCTGGGCTGACGGCACCCGTCCCGAGGGGCGGCCGGCTCTGCGGAGCCGGCCGCCCCTCGGCGTATCTTGGGGCCCATGCCTCCCAAGTCCCGCACGTACCAACCGCAGAAGGTCCGCGCCGCACTGGCCGCCCAGACCGGGGCGCTGCGCTCCGTCGTGGGCGGCCTCACCGCGGAGCAGCTGGACCTGCCGACGAGGCTGGGCGATTGGACGGTCCGGGAGCTGGTCGCGCACCTCGCCGTCCAACTCGACTACGTGCCCGCGCACCTGGACGATCCGCTCCAGGGCCGCCCGCCCCTGGGCCTGTCGGGGTGGGTGGCGGCGGTCGGCACGGTGGCGGCGGTGCTGGACGAGCAGGCCAGGGAGCGGGCCTCGGCGGACTTCGGCGGGGATCCGGCCTCGGTGGCGGCGGCCTTCGGACGGGCCGCCGACGCGCTGACCGGACTGCTGGAACGGCCCGAAGCGGCAGACCCGGCACGGCGGTTCGAGATCCGGCTCGGCTCGATGACGCTCGCCGACGTGCTGGTGACCCGGCTGGTGGAGACCGTCGTGCACGCCGACGACCTGGCCGACGCGCTCGGCCTGGACGCCTTCCCGCACGACCGCCAGGCCCTCGCCGCCGTCACCCGGATGCTGGCCGACGCCTTCGCGGACCACGTCCCCGGCGGCGCGGTGGAGCTGCGGATCCCGCCGTACGCCGTCGTCCAGGCCGTCGAGGGCCCCCGGCACACCCGGGGCACCCCGCCCAACGTGGTCGAGACCGACCCGCTGACCTGGATCCGGCTGGCCACCGGGCGGACCGACTGGGCGGCGGCGGTGGAGGCGGCCGCGGTGTCCGCCTCGGGGGAGCGCAGCGACCTGCGGGCGCACCTGCCGGTGCTCGGGTAGCCGGCCGGCTCAGCGCAGTTGCCCCGCCAACGCCTCGGCGACCTTGCGCAGCGGCTCGCCGGTGAGGGCCCGGTCCGGCTCGGCGGCGGCGTCCTGGGACAGCAGCAGGACGATGTCCCCCTCGCCCTCGGGCATGATCCGGGCGAGCGCCGCGGTGCCCTTGCCGGGGAGGAGCTTCGTCTGCCCGGGGCCCGGCTGGTCGGAGGCGACCTGCTGGAGTTCGGAGACGCCGATGCCGGCGGCGCGTTGGATGACCGGCAGCATCAGGTTGACGGCGACCCCGCGCTGGGTGGTGGCCAGCAGCTCGACGTCCAGCCCGGTGGTGCCGACCCGCCGGCTGCAGGAGACGTCGGCGAGCGGCGGCTTGGCCGGGATCGACGGCAGCTCCGGTGGGTGGCTGACGCCGGACGGCCACGGCTGCTTCGTCGACGATGTCCCGACTCCGTTCCGGTGCGGTCGGGTTCGGGACCGCCGGGGCTACGGGACGGCCGGGCCGCTGAGGTAGGTGCCCTCCGCCGAGTACGGCCAGGCGTTGGGCGTGCAGCCCTTGAGGCCGTAGATCTGCTGCATCATCGCGGGTGCCGGCTTGCCGGGGGCGGGGCAGCCCTCGTGGCCGTGGCCGATCCGGTGGCCCACCTCGTGGTTGACGATCAGCGCCCGGTACTCCTCGATCGGCCCGCTGAACTGCGGTGAACCGGTGTTCCAGCGCTTGGAGTTGACGACCACCTGGTCGCCGACGTTGCAGTTGACCTCGCCGTGGGTGTCCAGGCCGGAGGCGCCGCAGATCCGGTCCACGGTGGCCGGCGAGGCGATCTTCACGGTGAAGTCGTACGAGCCGGTCGCGACCAGCTGGAAGCCGTTCCGGCGGTCGTTGGTCCAGCCGCGCGGGTCGCCGAGGATGCCGTGGATCTGTGCGGCGGCGTCCGCCGCGTCGATCCCGATGCCGTCCTCGACCTCGACCCGGTAGCGGCGCACGTTGCCGCGCCCGACCGCCTTGGCGCCGGCCGGGGCGGTGGTGAAGGTGCCCGGGCCCTTGGTGGGGCCGGGATCCGGTGCGGTGGGGGTGGGCGTGGGCGGCGGGGGCGTCGGTGTGGGCGTGGGGGTGGCGACCGGGGTGGGGGTCGGCGTCGCCGCGGCGGTCTCCTCGCCGGGCGGGACGGCCCGCGCCTGGGTGGTCGGGGCGGCGGCCGGAGTGTCGGAGTGCCGGTGCAGCAGGACCGCGGTCGCGCCCAGCAGCACGGCGGCTGCCACCACTGCCGTGAGCATGCCAAGGCTCACTCTCCGACGCGGCCGGCGGCGTCTGCGGCCGCCCTTCTTCTGCTGGGCGGCTCGCCTACTGGCGGGTCGGACTGCGGGCACGACCGTCACCTTGGCATGGCGAACGGGTGAATGTCCATGTACCCCGTATGCAGATCGCCGGGCCTTCCTCCACACCGGGCCGTGCGACGGCGCCGTGACATCGCCGATCGACCGCACCTCGGACGATGCACCCACGGTGCGGCGGTTGACCCCTGCGTCTCGGGTGGCAGACTTCAGGGCATGGCGATTCACAGGAATCTTCTCGACGGTCCCGAACCGACCCTCCTGCCCGAGGAGGAGCGGCCCTACCGCATGCTGGCGGAGGAGTCCGCCTCACCGACCCAGGTGGCGGCCGAGTTCCCGTCCTTCTGCCTGGCCTGGGCCATGCTCGCCGACGACGCCTACGCGGCCGGCCGGTACGTCGAGTCGTACGCCTACGCCCGTACCGGCTACCACCGGGGCCTGGACGCGCTGCGGCGCAACGGCTGGAAGGGCCACGGCCCGGTGCCGTGGGAGCACCGCGGCAACCGCGGCTTCCTGCGCTGCCTGGCGGCGCTCGCACGGGCGGCCGGCGCGATCAAGGAGACCGAGGAGGAGGCCCGCTGCTGGCAGTTCCTGAAGGACAGCAGCGCGGAGGCGTACGCGGAGCTCAAGCAGTAGGACCCGGACGTGCGGGTGCCCCCGGCGGAGGACCGCCGGGGGCACCCGTGTTCCACGCGGCGGCCGCGCTCGCACGCGGCCGCCGGGCTCACTTCAGGCGCTTGCCCGCCGAACGCAGCTGCTCGGCGGCCTCGACCACGCGGGCGGCCATGCCGGCCTCGGCCAGCTTGCCCCAGGTGCGGGGGTCGTAGGTGTTCTTCTTGCCGACCTCGCCGTCGACCTTCAGCACGCCGTCGTAGTTGGCGAACATGTGGCCGGCGACCGGGCGGGTGAAGGCGTACTGGGTGTCGGTGTCCAGGTTCATCTTCACGACGCCGTTCTCCAGCGCGGTGGCGATCTCCTCGGCGGTGGAGCCCGAGCCGCCGTGGAAGACGAAGTCGAACGGGTCGGTCTTGCCGTACTGCTTGCCGATCGCGTCCTGCAGCTCGCGCAGCAGCTCCGGCTTCAGCACGACGTTGCCCGGCTTGTACACGCCGTGCACGTTGCCGAACGAGGCGGCCAGCAGGTAGCGGCCCTTCTCGCCCAGGCCCAGCGCCTCGGCGGTGCGCACGGCGTCGTTGACGGTGGTGTACAGCTCGTCGTTGATCTCGTGGGTGACGCCGTCCTCCTCGCCACCGGTCGGGGTGATCTCGACCTCAAGGATGATCTTGGCGGCGGCGGCCTGGGCCAGCAGCTCCTGGGCGATGGCCAGGTTGTCGGAGAGGGTCTCGGCGGAGCCGTCCCACATGTGCGACTGGAACAGCGGGTTCTCGCCCTTGGCCACGCGCTCGGCCGAGACCGCCAGCAGCGGGCGGACGTAGCCGTCCAGCTTGTCCTTCGGGCAGTGGTCGGTGTGCAGCGCGACGGTGACGTCGTACTTGGCGGCGACGATGTGCGCGAACTCGGCGAGCGCGACCGCGCCGGTCACCATGTCCTTGTTGTGCTGACCGCCCAGGAACTCCGCGCCACCGGTCGAGATCTGGATGATGCCGTCGCTCTCGGCCTCGGCGAATCCACGCAGCGCGGCGTGCAGGGTCTGCGACGACGTGACGTTGATGGCCGGGTAGGCGAACTTGCCCGCCTTGGCCCGGTCGAGCATCTCGTTGTAGACCTCGGGAGTTGCGATGGGCATGCGATCCGCTCCTGTCGGGTTGCGGCGTACGGACGGTGCTGTCCGACGCTGTGTACGCCTTCGTGACGACTCCGTGCCGGCCCGCCGACGCGCGGCGTTGCGATGTGGCTCTCCGGCACCAAGGTTCGAGCGACCTCCGCGGTACGGCCATGAGGGTGGTGGGCCGCCGCGGACCGGACGCCTCGGCCATCTTCCCAGACTCGTGCCCGCAGGTCAGCAGGAGCCCGCCTGTCGGAACGCGGCACCGTGCGGCCGGTGGGGCGGGTGGGGCCCGCGTGCGACGGGCGGCGTCGGGACCCCGGCGCACGGTACGCCCGCCCGCCCGCAAGGTACGCCCGCTATCCTGCGCCCGTGGACTACAACCAGCTGGCCGTCAACCTGCTCGACGCCAAATCCCTGATCTCGTCCCTCGGCGCCATCGGGCTGATCGCGATCATCTTCGCGGAGACCGGCCTGCTGGTCGGCTTCTTCTTCCCGGGTGACTCGCTGCTGATCATCGCGGGCGTCGCCGCCTCGAACGCCGCCTCGTCGGTGCTCGGCGACGGTGCCAGGCTGCCGATCGCGGTCCTGCTCATCGGCTGCCCGGTGGCGGCGATCGCCGGCGCCCAGCTGGGGCACCTGATCGGTGCCAAGGTCGGGCCGAAGATGTTCGACAAGCCCGATTCGAAGATCTTCCGACGCCAGTACGTGCAGAAGGCGGAGGAGTACTTCAACAAGTTCGGCTCCGGCAAGGCCGTGGTGCTGGCGCGCTTCATCCCGGTCGTCCGCACCTTCCTGAACCCGGTCGCCGGCACCCTGGAGATGCCCGCCCGGACGTTCTTCCTGTGGAACGTCATCGGCGGTGTGCTCTGGACCGAGTCCATGCTGCTGATCGGCTACTTCTTCGGCGAGGCGCTCGCCCCGGTGATCGACAAGTACCTGATCCCGGCGGCGCTGCTGATCGTGCTGCTGTCGATCTCGCCGATCCTGATCGAGGTCATGCGCGAGCGGAAGAAGAAGAAGGCCGGCGGCGGCGACGTCGGCGACGGCCACGCGCAGGCCGGTGGCGGTCGGCACCGGCGGAGCTGAGCGCCCGGCCCGTAGGACGGACGGAGGGCCGGGTCTGTTTCACGTGAAACAGACCCGGCCCTCCGTCGTTCGTGCGTCCGTCCGCAGGCGGGGGGTCGTCCGGAGACGTGGGGTGGTCGGGAGGTCAGAGACCCAGGTCGTCCAGGGTGTACGCGGTCACGTACTCCAGACCCTGCTCCTGGACGGCACCCGCGCCGCCGCGCTCCACGATCACCGCGACGCCGACCACCTCGGCGCCCGCCTCGCGCAGCGCCTCGACGGCGGTCAGCACCGAGCCGCCCGTGGTGGAGGTGTCCTCGACCGCCAGCACCCGGCGGCCCTTCACCTCCGGACCCTCGATCCGGCGCTGCAGGCCGTGCGCCTTGCCGGCCTTGCGGACCACGAAGGCGTCCAGCTTCTGCCCGCGCGCCGCGGCGGCGTGCAGCATCGACGCGGCCACCGGGTCGGCGCCCAGGGTCAGACCGCCGACGGCGTCGTACTCCAGGTGCGAGGTCGCGTCCAGCATCACCCGGCCGACCAGCGGGGCGGCCTCGCCGTCCAGCGTGATCCGGCGCAGGTCGACGTAGTAGTCGGCCTCCTTGCCGGAGGAGAGGGTGACCTTGCCGTGCACGACGGCCTTGTCCTTGATCTGTGCCAGCAGGGCGTCGCGGTCGTTGCTCATGAGCGTTCAGTCTAGGGCCTGGCGACGCCCCCGGCGCTCCCGACTAGCGGCGGCGCAGCGCCCTGACCAGCACCACGGCACCGCCCAGCAGGGCCACCGAACCGCCGATCACCCACGGCATCGCGTTGCGGCCGCCGGTTCCCGGCACCACGATCCCGCCGGCCTCGCCGCCCCACCGGGACGCCGCCCGGGCCCGCGCACTGCGGGCCGGCAGCGCCGGGGCGTACGGGCCGCGCGGCGGGGCGTGGTCCACCTCCTCGGCGGACCGGCCGACGATGCTGCGGCGCACCGGGCCGGTGAGCGCCGGCTCCTCCTCGTACGCGAAGAGCGGCTCGACGGGGATCTCCTCGGCGACGGCGTCCTGCTCCGCGGCGCCGGGCTCGACGTCGTCCTCGGGTTCGACGTCGTCCCGGTCCTGGCCGGTGGCCCGGTCCGTGTCCTCGTCCTCGTCGGCGGAGCCGGTGGGGAGGCCGAAGCGCTCGGCGTCGGCGTCGGAGAAGGCGATCAGGTCGGAGAGGTCGTCGTCGAGGTCGTCACCGGGCTGGTCCTGGCGGTCCTCGATGAAGATCACCCCGGCGGTCTCGGGCTCGGTCCCGGCCTCGGCTTCGGTCCCGGTTTCGGTCTCGGCTTCGGTCGCCGCCTCGGCGTCGGAGTCCTCGTCCTGGTCCCGGTCCTGCTCGCCCTCCGGGGCGACCAGGGCGGCGGCGAACCTGTCCAGCAGGCGGCGGCCGGTGGCGTCGAGGGTCTCCTCGTCGAACTCGGTCAGCCGACCGGTGGCGCTGAGGTCACCGGTGAAGCGGATGACGGCGGTGCCGTCCTCGGCACCGTCCGCGACGCTGACCCGGACGGTGGCCGTCGCCTCGCCGCTGCCCCGGGCTTCCTGGCCCTCGGCGAGCACGGTCAGAACGCCCTCCCGGCCCTCGATCAGCGACAGCACGCCCTTGTACGTGATCGTGGAGCTGCCGACCCGCAGCTTCAGCCGCCCGCTGATCTCCTCGGCGAGCCCGGCCCCGACCGCAGCCGGCTCGGTGCTCAGCCCCGGCACACTCCGCGCCAGCAGCGCCGGATCCTGCAGGGCCTGCCGCACCAGCTCGGCGGGCATCGGGACGACAACCTCATGCTCCATGCAACGGAGCCTACCGACCCAACCCCGCCCGGTCCCTACCCACCACCACCCGACTTTCCCCACCCCACCCGCCCCACCCCGGCCCGCCGCCCCGCCTCCTCGGCCCGTCGAGGAGGCGGCCCCGCTCCGCGCGGGGCGTCCACGGCCGGCGGTGTGCGGCGACCCGTGGGCTGCGCCTGCTTCGGCGACCCGTGGGCCGTGGGCTCTCGTGGTCAGTGCGGGCTGAGGAGGGTGAGGGCGGCCGGGGGGCGGGCGGGGCGGAGGGCGGCGAGGCGGGTGGTGGAGGTGCGGAGGGTGTCGGGGGTGAGAGCCCGGGGCGGTGGGGCGTCGGGGGCGAGGGCGAGCGGGGGGTGGGTGGCGGCGGCGAGGAGGTAGTTCTGCCCGGACGAGTCCGGCTGCCCGGGACGGCAGCTGGCGCTGGGGCTGCCCGGGACGGCGTACGGGGCGGTCTGCAGTCCGGCCGTGCGCAGGCCGGAGTCGATCTGCCAGAGGCCGGTCAGGTCGCTCCCGGCCCGGACGGCGATCCGGCCGCCGGGGGAGAGCAGCCGGGCGGCGAGGCCGTAGAACTCCTGGGAGTGGAACTTGACCGGCCCGCCGTCGGCCGGTGCGGGCAGGTCGGCGAGCACCACGTCGTACGGTCCGTCGTCCTCGGTGGCGTTCGCGCCCGCGCCGCGCAGCCAGGCCAGCGGGTCGGCGGCGGTGGTGCGGACCCGCGGGTCGTCCAGGGAGTGGCCGCCGAGGCCGGCGAGCCCGGGGTCGGTGCGGGCGAGCCGGGGGAGGGCGGGGTCGGCGTCGACCAGGCGGACGGAGCGGACGCCGCGGTGGCGCAGCACCTCCCGCAGGGCGAGCCCGTCGCCGCCGCCGAGCAGCAGGACCCGGCCGTCCGGCCCGGCGGCCATCGCGGGGTGGACCAGGCCCTCGCTCGCCCGGTACTCGTCGGGCCCGCACACCGCGAGCCGTCCGTCGAGGTAGAGCCGCAGCGGGCCCTCGGCGGGGCCGGTGAGCACGATCTCCTGGTTCCGGCTGCGGGTGGCGAAGCGGACCTGGTCGCCGTAGAGGGCGTGCCGGGCGGCGCGTTCGATCGCGTCGGAGCCGGCCGCGGCCGCGGCGAGCAGACCGAGGACGAGCAGGCAGCCGCCCCAGAGCAGCCGTCGTATCCGAGGGGCGGGTTCCTCCCGGAAGAGCCAGAGCACCAGGGCGGCGCCCGCGACCGCGTTGACGGCGCCGGTGAGGAGCGCGCCGTCGCCGGGGCCGAGCGTCGGCATGATCAGGAACGGGAAGGCGAGTCCGCCGATCAGTGCCCCCACGTAGTCGGCGGCGAACAGGTCGGCTGCCGCGCGCCCGGCGTCCTCGCGTCTGATCCGTTGGACGAGGGTCATCAGCAAGGGGATCTCGGCGCCGATCAGGATGCCGATGAGGCAGGTGAGGCCGACCATCACGGCCTGGTAGCGGCCGAGCCAGGCCCAGCAGGAGTAGAGGGCGAGGACGGAGAGGCCACCCGTGAGGGCGAGCGCGCACTCGACCAGGGCGAAGGCGGTGGCGGGCCGGCGGGTGAGCCGTTTGGCGAGCAGCGAGCCGAGGCCCATCGCGAAGACCATGACGGAGAGCACCACGGAGGTCTGGGTGACGGTGTCCCCGAGCAGGTAGTCGCCGATCGCGACGAGTTCGAGTTCGTAGACCAGTCCGCAGGCCGCACAGACGAAGGCGGCCGTCAGGACGGCCAGCCGGGCGAGCCGGGGGCGGGAGCGCAGCCGGGATCGACGGCGGGCGGGCAGTGGGGCGAGGCCGTGCCCGGGCCGGGGCGGGGCGCCGTCGTCGAGGTCCACTCGCGGGCGTGCGGGCGGACCGGCCGGATGGTTGATCACGAACAAACGCTAGGGGACGTGCGGGACGGATAGCTGCGCCCATCCGACGGACAGTGGGCCACGCCGGATTGACGAACCGTTCCTGCGTACGATTCGAAGGGCTTTGCTGGGCAGCCTGTGGCCGGGTCGGTGTTCGCGTCCCGGCTTTCGGGAGTCACGGCCCCGACACCACGAGCGAGGAGCGGGTGCACACCAGCTGCCCCTCCTGCGGGTAGGCGTGCCAGGTCCGCCAGAGCAGGCGGTCGGTGCCGCCCTGGGTGACCAGCGCGGTGAAGGCGCTCGGGTCGCCGGGGAAGACCCCGGCGAGGCCGCGCGGGTGGCCTTCGACCAGGGCCAGCAGCTCCTGGGCACGGGCGGCGAAGTCGTGCGGCGGCAGCGCCTCGATCCGGGCGGCGAACTCGTACTCCCAGCCGCCGACCTGCTTGGCCACCCGGGCCGGCAGCGGGGTGCGGCGGCCGGGCAGGCAGGCGACGGTCTCCAGGCACCGGCCGGGACCGGCGTCGATCACCACCTGGTGCGAGGCGCCCAGCAGCCGCAGCTGGAGGGTGCCGGTCGCGCCCGCCCGGCCGCCTCCGTCGAGTCTCAGGTCGCGGACCGCGAGAGCGGGCAGCGGGTCGCCGCCGAGGCACCAGGCGAGGTCACCGGCGCGGGTGTCCGTGTAGGAGGTCTGCAGTGTGGTGAGCATGCTCGGCTCCGCGTTTCAGCTCCGTGCGCGCCCGCCGAGCAGCAGCGAGTAGGCCTAGGCGATGGCGAGGCTGTTCGTGGCTGTGCGGCCCTGGGCGCGGCCGACCGTGGAAGGAAGGATTCCGGCTGGAGATTCAGCAGCAGAGAAGCACGAATACGCCGGGTCCGCCGGTGATTTACCCAACTTTGTCAAGCATTCACCGTTTCGAGCACACCTGCTTCCCGGCTCTGATCGACCCGGTGTGCGACTTTGCACAGCGCGCGCCCCTACCACCGGGTCGTGCGCCGTGCGCGCCGGTTGTGCGCCGCCAGCGCGCATCACGCGCCGCCGCCCTCCATGCACGGGGCGGGGAGGGCGGCGGAGGTGTGCCGGAAGGTGCGCCAGTTTTGCCCTGGCTGCGGCAAACGGGCCGTCCGGTCAGGCGAGTTGATGGCCTATCAGGATAGGCGTCCGGCCGGCGTCGACCGTCGTCGTGTGGCGTGAAAGGGGGCGCGCGGGCCCTCGAAGGCGCCGCAGGCGGGACACGCGCTCCCGGCGGACGTCATCCCTTTTGCAGGAAGTGAAGCGGATCAGGCTACGGCCGGCGTCGGAGGCGTCGCCCGGTGCGGCACGGCAGGTGTGACCCGCCTCACGCGCGTCAGTCGAAACTGCGTCAGCTCCCCGGGCCATCTCACTCATCGCACTGATCCGAGGTGCGGACAGCATGGGGGTGTCGTTGTGGCGGATGACGGGGCGAAGGCGGGCGGGCCGGAGTTCAAGGTCCGGCCGGGGGAGTTGACGGACGCCGCGCCGACCTTCGAGAACCAGAGCAAGGCGCTGAAGGAAGCCCTCGACACGCTCAAGCGCAGCCTCGCTGACGCGGGCAGTCCGTGGGGTGGTGACAAGCAGGGCAACGAGTTCGCGACGGCGTACAACGGTCCGCACGACAAGGTGCTCTCGGCGCTGGACGTCCTGGTCCAGGGGCTCGGCAGCATCGGCGCGGGGCTGCGTGCCCACGCCGACAACCATGCCGGGGCCGACGACCACGCCAAGAACCTGCTGTCGTGACCCGTCCCGTTCCCGGCCGGGGGCCGGCCCGTGGGTGAGTCCACGGTCGCGAAGGCCGTCCAGAAGGTCACCGGCATGTGGTGGCCGGATGCCGACCCGGACAAGCTGCGCAAGGTCGCCGACGCGTGGGAGGCGATGGCCACCGCCATCGACAACGTCACCGCCCCGACCAACCAGGCCGCGGCCGCCATCGTCGCCAACAACCACGGTCCCGCGATCGACGCCTTCGGCACGTTCTGGGGGCAGTACTACGGCGGCAAGGACAGCGCGGGCAAGGGCAAGGGCTGGCTGCCCGACACCGCGGAGGCGTGCCGCAGCCTGGCCAAGGCGCTGCGCGAGTTCGCCCACGAGGTCGACAAGGCGATCAAGAAGCTGGAGGAGGAGGCCGCGATCGTCGGCGGCACCCTGGTCGTCGGCGCGGCCCTCGCGTTCGTGACCTTCAGCATCTCGGCGGACATCGCCGCCGCCACCGCCGCCGGCATCGTCGCCACCGCCGCGTCGGTCGGCGTCGCGGTCTCCGAGGTCGTGGCCACGATCGCGGCCACGATCCTGGTCGGTGCCGTCTTCGGTGCGGTCGAGGCGATCGCCGTGGACGTCGCCGTGGCCCAGCCGATCCGGGTGGAGTTCTTCGGTGACGGCGGCTACAGCCTCACCGAGGCCGCCGACTCCGCGAAGACCGGCGGCATCATGGGCGCGGCCGGCGGCGGCCTCGGCGCCGGCGGACGTGCCGTGGCTGCCGCCGCTGAGAGCGCCGAGAGCGCTTCGGTCGTCCTCAACGGTCTCGCCAGGGTGGCCAACGCCGCGGACACCCTCCCCGGCCGCATGGTCACCGGTGCCGGCCTCACCTACGGCTACGACGCCGCGTTCAAGACCGGCCCGGTCATGCCCCTGGACCTCATCGTCGGCGCAGTCGGCGCCGCGGCCGCGCCCGGAGGTGCCCCGAAGCGCCGCCCGAGCTTCACGGGGGCCGAGGCCAACGGCTTCTCGCGCACACCTGACGGCGCTCCCGAGCCGTGGGTGTCGGAATCCGGATCCCGGTACGTGCACGACCCGGAGAGCAGTACGGGAATCGACCCCCGGGCCGTCAGGATCTACGAGGAATACCGCACCAGGACCGACGACATCGCGGAGGTGGCCACCGACGCCAAGGTCGATCCGCGAATCGTCGAAGTCGCGAAGAACAACCTCATGGTGAACCGCCACGACGTTCAGATCGGCCCGGGTGAGAAAAACGTCATGAAGGACGTCTACTTCGAACCCGAATGGGAGATCGCGCGGCGCTGGAACGCCATCGTGAAGGGCATCCCGGCGCCGAAGGACAAAATCGAGATCATCCGCTCCGTCATCGCCCACGAGTACGTGGAGGCCAAGCTCTTCGAAGCCGGCCTCCCGTATCTGCCCAGCCACCCCGACTGCTGGGTGGGCGCCAGGCCGGAAGCCCATCCCGAACACTTCAGCGCCCACCAGCTGGCGCCCAACAGCTTTGATAAGATTGACTTTTCGAGCGACAACATAACCAGTTCACTCTGGATCTGGAAGAAGTACGGTATCGAGGTTCCGCCCGTTCCGATTGCCGACGATCTCTCGAATCTCGACGTTCTGGTCGACGCGATTAAATCCCACCTCCGGGCGAAAGGTTACGACCTCAAGTGAGTTCCGACGCTGTGCAGTCGATGGTTGATCGCCTCAAGGCCGTCGACTGGAAGTCCCCGGGCGAGGCCATCGAGAAGGGCTATTCGCGCGCTGCGCTGATGGAGGAGTACTTCCGGCGGGCCGCGCTCTGGCTCGACGCCTACGGCGAGCCCCAGATGTGGCCCTTCTTCGACCTCGCGGAGATCGTGGACCCTTCCGTCCGTGCCGACCCGGCGGTGATCGCGGACATCGAGAACTTCATCGACGACGCCTCCGGCTCGTCGTACGCCATGGACAGCGGCGCGGCCGCCGTCCAGTGGGCCGCCCTGACCAGTGCGCCCGGGGTGCAACTGCCCCCGCTGCCGGATCCGTTCGAGCCCCTGCTCCGCCTCTACGAACGCGGCGGCTCCAGCTTCCGCTTCACCAACGGCTTCATCGACTTCGGCATGACCATGGTGCCGCGCAGCACCTGGCGGAAGCACCTGTCCCCGAGCCCGGCCGTCGAACTGGACGACCGGGCCCTGGACGCACTGGATGCGGAGGGCTGGGCCCGTTTCGACAATCCGACCGGCTGACGTCGACAACCCGGCCGGCCGGCGTCGACAACCCGGCCGGCCGGCGTCCACAACCCGGCCGGCCGGCGTCCACAACCCGGTCGGCCGGCGTCGACATCCCGACCGGCCGGCGCGCCGGTCAGAGCCGCTGGAGTCGTGCCACCGCCTCGCGCAGGACCTCGTCCTGCTTGCAGAAGGTGAAGCGGATCAGGCTGCGCCCGGCGTCGGCGTCGTCGTAGAAGACGGCGTTGGGGATGGCGACGACGCCGCAGCGCTCGGGCAGGGCGCGGCAGAACTCGACGCCGTCCTTCTCGCCGAGCGGGGTGATGTCGGTGGTGACGAAGTACGTGCCCTCGGGGGTGAAGGCCCGGAAGCCGGCCGCGGTGAGGCCGTCGACCAGCAGGTCGCGCTTGCGCCGCAGGTCGGCGCGGAGGGTGTCGAAGTACGCGTCGGGCAGCCGCAGCGCCTCGGCGACGGCGTACTGGAACGGGCCGGCGCTCACGTAGGTGAGGTACTGCTTGGCGGTGCGCACGGCGGAGACCAGGGCCGGGCTCGCGGTCACCCAGCCGACCTTCCAGCCGGTGAAGGAGAAGGTCTTGCCGGCGGAGGAGATGGTGACGGTGCGGTCGCGCATGCCGGGCAGGGCGGCCATCGGGTGGTGGGTGGCGCCGAAGACCAGGTGCTCGTAGACCTCGTCGGTGACCACCAGCAGGTCGTGCTCGACGGCCAGTTCGGCGATGGCCGTCAGCTCGTCGGCGGTCAGGACGGTGCCGGTGGGGTTGTGCGGGGTGTTGATCAGCAGCAGCCGGGTGCGCGGGGTGATCAGGGCGCGCAGCTCGTCGAGGTCGGGGCGGAAGTCCGGGGCCCGCAGGGTGAGCGGGCGGCGGGTGGCGCCGGCCATCGCGATGCAGGCGGCGTAGGAGTCGTAGAAGGGTTCGAGGGCGATCACCTCGTCGCCGGGCTCCAGCAGGGCCAGCAGGGTGGCGGCGATGGCCTCGGTGGCACCGGCGGTGACCAGCACCTCGGTGTCGGGGTCGTACCCGAGGCCGTGGAAGCGCTGCTGGTGCTCGGCGACCGCGGTGCGCAGCTCGGGGATGCCGGGGCCGGGCGGGTACTGGTTGCCGCGGCCCTCGCGCAGGGCCCGGACGGCTGCTTCGCGGACCTCCTCGGGCCCGTCGGTGTCCGGGAAGCCCTGGCCGAGGTTGATCGAGCCGGTGGCCGTGGCCAGGGCGGACATCTCGGCAAAGATCGTCGTGCCCATGCCCGCCAATCGGCGGTTCAACAGCGGCCTCGTACTCATGCCCGGCTCCTCGTGGCTCGTCGGTGGGGTCCATCCTCCGGGGCGGGCGGACGCGCGAACAAGACCGTCGGGCCGTGTCGTTCGACCCGGTCGAGCGCTACGTCACGGCGCCGACGACCCGCGGACGGCCAGGGCCTGGTTCCGGTAGCGGTCCTGTCCGGTGATCTCCTCCCCGAACCAGGCCGGGGGCTCGAACGCCTCCGCCTCGGCGGGCGAGTCGAACTCCACCTCGACGGTGCGCAGGCCCTGCAGCGGGCCGGCGTACACGTCCAGGTAGGCGGTGGTCGGACCGAGCGGCACGGGCGTCCTGGTCTTCTCCAGCCGGGCGCCGTCCGTGGCGGGCCACAGTTCGGTGAACTGCTCCGCGGAGAGCTCGACCTCCAGCTCCGTGCGGACGAGGCCCGAGCCCTCCTTCACGGTGAGGAAGCAGCGCTCGCCGTGGCGCCGCAACCGGACCTCCTTCGGGCGGAGCGCCACGTACCCCTGGAGGATGCGCTCGCCGGCGGTCGCCGCGGGCTCCAGCTCCGGCCGGTCCGCCAGGTACTTCCGCTCGATCTCCACGCCCATGACCGTGACCCTCCTCGTCCACGTGCCGTCGTCCACGTACCTGCGCCGGAAGGCCCGGACCGGGCCCAGGGGCCCCGGGCGGCCCGAACGGGGCCGGGGCCGGGAACGAGCACGGCCCGCCACCGGCGCGAGCGCCGGGCGGGCCGTACCGGACGGTGCCGGGGAGGGATCAGGCCTCGTCGGTGCCCTCGGGGGCCTCGCCGTCCTCGCCCTCGATCTCGTTCTGCAGGCCCAGGCGCTCGACGATCCACTGCTCGAAGCCGACCGCGGCCTGGGTCCAGTTGGCGGTGGTGGTCACGAAGTAGTCCAGGTTGACGCCGTGGCCGACGATCATCTGGGCCTCGCCGATCAGGCGGACGACGCCGTCCTCGTGGGTGTGGGTGTAGACCTTGGGCCAGAGGGTCTCGCGGTTCCACTCGTCGATCAGGTCGAGGACCTCGCCCTTCTTCTCCAGCGGGTACGCGCGGTCGTAGAAGGCACGGACCGCGAAGAGCTCCTTCTGGTCGCCGCGGAACATGTAGTAGACGCGGAAGCCCTCCCAGGGGGCGGTGAGGTCGCCCTCCTCGTCCACGACGTGCTTGAGCTGCATCTGGTCGAGCAGCTGGGCGACCAGGCTCTGGTCCGGCACGATGATCGGCGGGGGGCCGGCCGGCTGCCCGCCCTGGCCGCCGGGCTGTCCGCCCTGGGGCGCGCCGAAGGACGGGATGGACGACGGGTCGATGCTCATGGGGGTCCTCTTCCTCAGTGCACGTGGTGGCCGGCAATGAGAGGCCGCCCTTTCCACCTCCCATCCTGCCTCATTCGGGGCTCCGCTCACAGGGGCACCCGGGGGCGCGTCGATCTTCGCCGCGGCGCTGTTCGGGGGTCTGCCGGGGGGCTCGGGGAGGGCTCCCGGCGGGTCTCCTGACACGGCTCGCGACGGGGCTCGCGAAGGGGCTCACGGCGGGCGGCGGTCACGGAGGGTGTCCGGTCGGTGCGACGGGCCGCGCGACGGCGCTTGAGTGAGCCACGTCACGCGCCCGGCGCACGGGTTCGCCTGCCGGGCGGGCCGGATGCGGTTAGCGTGCGATGGAACTCGCTTCACACAAAGCCCGTTCTGCAAGGGCAAGTTGAGCTGTTCCGAGTCGAGGGGGGAACACATGGACGGAACGGTGACGGGGGAGGGGGCATCGCTCGGGGCACTGCTGCGGACCATCCGGCTGGACCGGGGGATGACGCAGGAGCAACTGGGTGACGCCACGGGGTTGAGCGTGCGGTCGATCCGGGACCTGGAGCGGGGCGTGTCCTGCCCGCGGGTCTCGACCCTGCGGCTGCTGACCCAGACCTGGAACCTGCCGGACGCGCAGGGGGCCGAGCTGCACCGGCTGGCGCGCAGCTGGCGGGACCGGTCGAGGCGGCGGCAGCGGCGGGGCGCGGCCGACTGACGGCGGGCGCCGCGGCCGGCCGCACGTACGGGCCCGGCCGGCCGGACACGGCTGCGCGGGCCGCCCCCGTCCGGGTGGACGGGAGCGGCCCGCGCACGGCACTACTTCTCCAGCGGCCCCCGGCCGCGGACGGTGAGGCGGTCGCCCTCCTCGTCCCGCTCGACCAGGACGGTGTCCCCGTCGTGCACCGCGCCGGACAGGATCGCCCGGGCCAGCTGATCGCCGATCGCGGACTGCACCAGCCGGCGCAGCGGGCGGGCGCCGTACGCCGGGTCGTAGCCGGTCAGCGCCAGCCAGTCGCGGGCGGCCGCGGAGACGTCCAGGGTGAGCCGCCGCTCGTTCAGCCGCTCGCCGAGGCGGGCGACCTGCAGGTCGACGATCCGGCTGAGCTCGCGGGTGCCCAGCGGGTCGAAGACCACGATGTCGTCCAGCCGGTTGAGGAACTCCGGCTTGAACGCGGCCCGGACGGTGTCCAGGACCAGTTCCTTCTTCCTCTCCTCCGGGGTGTTCGGGTCGACCAGGTACTGGCTGCCCAGGTTGGAGGTGAGGATCAGGATCGCGTTGCGGAAGTCCACCGTGCGGCCCTGGCCGTCGGTGAGCCGCCCGTCGTCCAGCACCTGGAGCAGGACGTCGAAGACCTCCGGATGCGCCTTCTCCACCTCGTCCAGCAGGACGACGCTGTACGGGCGACGGCGGACCGCCTCGGTGAGCTGGCCGCCCTCCTCGTAGCCGACGTACCCGGGCGGGGCGCCGACCAGGCGGGAGACCGAGTGCTTCTCGCCGTACTCGCTCATGTCGATCCGGACCATCGCCCGCTCGTCGTCGAACAGGAAGTCGGCGAGGGCCTTGGCGAGTTCGGTCTTGCCGACACCCGTCGGGCCGAGGAAGAGGAAGGAGCCGGTCGGACGGTCCGGGTCGGCGATGCCGGAGCGGGTGCGCCGCACCGCGTCCGAGACGGCCTGCACGGCCTCCGCCTGGCCGATCAGGCGCTTGCCCAACTCCTCCTCCATGCGCAGGAGTTTGGCGCTCTCGCCCTCCAGCAGGCGGCCGGCCGGGATGCCCGTCCAGGAGGCGACCACGTCGGCCACGTCGTCCGGGCCGACCTCCTCCTTGACCATGGAGGCGGACGCGTCCTGGTCGGCGGCGCGCTCCTGGGCGTCGGTGAGTTCCGTCTCGGCGGCCGGGATCTCGGCGTACATCAGCTTGGAGGCCCGCTCGAAGTCCCCGTCGCGCTGGGCGCGTTCGAGCGCGCCGTGCAGGTCGTCCAGCCGCTCCTTGAGCTCACCGACCCGGTTGAGGCTCTTCTTCTCCTGCTCCCAGCGCGCCGTGAGCACGCTCAACTGCTCGTTCTTGTCGGCGAGATCGCGCCGCAGCCGGGCGAGCCGGTCGACCGAGGCCGGGTCCGACTCCTTCTCCAGGGCCAGCTCCTCCATCCGCAACCGGTCGACGGCGCGCTGCAGTTCGTCGATCTCGACCGGGGAGGAGTCGATCTCCATCCGCAGCCGGGAGGCCGCCTCGTCGACCAGGTCGATCGCCTTGTCGGGCAGGAAGCGGGAGGTGATGTAGCGGTTGGACAGGGTGGCCGCGGCGACCAGGGCGGCGTCCGAGATCTGCACCTTGTGGTGCGCCTCGTACCGGCCCTTGAGGCCGCGCAGGATGGCGATCGAGTCCTCCACGCTGGGCTCGCCGACCAGCACCTGCTGGAAGCGGCGCTCCAGGGCGGGGTCCTTCTCGATCCGCTCGCGGTACTCGTCCAGCGTGGTGGCGCCGACCATCCGCAGCTCGCCGCGGGCCAGCATCGGCTTGAGCATGTTGCCCGCGTCCATCGCGGAGTCGCCGCCCGCGCCCGCGCCGACCATGGTGTGCAGCTCGTCGATGAAGGTGACGACCCGGCCGTCGGAGGCCTTGATGTCGTTCAGGACGGCCTTCAGCCGCTCCTCGAACTCGCCGCGGTACTTGGCGCCCGCGACCATCGCGCCGAGGTCCAGCGCGACCAGCCGCTTGCCGCGCAGCGACTCGGGCACGTCGCCGGCCACGATGCGCTGCGCCAGGCCCTCGACCACGGCGGTCTTGCCGACGCCCGGCTCACCGATCAGCACCGGATTGTTCTTGGTCCGGCGGGAGAGCACCTGGACCACCCGGCGGATCTCGTGGTCGCGGCCGATGACCGGGTCGAGCTTGCCGTCCCGGGCGGCCTGGGTGAGGTCGGTGCCGTACTTCTCCAGGGCCTTGTAGGTGCCCTCGGGGTCCGGCGAGGTGACCTTGCCGCTGCCGCGGACGTCCTTGAACGCGGAGAGCAGGGCCTTCGGCGTCGCGCCGTGCTGCACCAGCAGCTCGGCCACCGGACCGCCCTCGGCGGCCAGGCCGACCATCAGGTGCTCGGTGGAGACGTACTGGTCGTCCAGGTCGTCCGCGCGCTTGCCGGCCTCGGTGAGCACCGCGAGGGTGTCCCGGGCGAGCTGGGGGGCGGCGACCGTCGAGCCCATCGCGCTGGGCAGCGCGGCCGACTGGCGGCGGGCCTCGGAGCCGACCCGGGCGACGTCCGCCCCGACCGCCTCCAGCAGGGGCCGGGCGATGCCCTCGGGCTGCTCCAGCAGGGCGATCAGGATGTGCACCGGCTTGACGTCCGGGTTGCCGGCCGCGCCCGCCTGCCGGATCGCGGCGGACAGGGCGTCCTGCGTCTTGGTGGTGAACTTGCTGGCGTCCACTGCTGGGGGGTCCTCCCTCGTCGTCCTGCACTTCTGATGCCTACAGCATGCACTAAGTTGAGTCTATTCCGCTCAACCTTCCGCGAAACCGTCCCGGGGGCGACTTCCGGCCGAACGCTCGGGGACGCTCCGGCGGGTCAGCACCAGCAGCTCCCGGGCCGGGCCGCCCGGCCGCTGCCCGGCCGGCCACACCGCGCGCAGCGGCCGCCGCAGGTCCAGCCCCGCCGCCAGCGGCACTTCGACCAGCCGGCGGGTCGCCAGCTCCTCCACCACCGCCAGCTCGCTCAGGCAGACCGGCCCCGCCCCGGTCATCGCCGCCGACTTCAGCGCGGTCGACGAGGCCAGTTCGAGCCGGGGCTGCGCGGCGCCACCGAACGGCCGCAGGGCCGTCTCCAGCACCTCCCGGGTGCCCGAGCCGGGCTCGCGCAGCACCAGTGGGGTGGCCGCCAGCTCGGGCCCGGTCAGCGGGGTGCGGCGGCGCGCCCACGGGTGGCCGGGCGCCACCACGACCACCAGCCGGTCGGCCGCCACCACCGCGCCGGCCAGCCCGGGCGGGGTGGCCGGGCCCTCGACGAAGCCGAGGTCGGCGTCCCCGGCCAGGACGTGCCCGGCGACCTCCGCCGAGTTCGCCGTCCGCAGCGTCACCGCGGTGCCCGGACTGGCCTCGGCGAGCCCCATCAGCCAGCCCGGCATCAGGTACTCGGCGACGGTCAGACTGGCCACCACCCGCAGCTTGGCGTCCCGCCGCTCGCGCAGCGCGTCGATCCCGGCGTCCAGCGCCTGCGCCGCCTCCACCACCTGCCGGGCCCACTCGACCACCAGCCGGCCCGCCTCGGTCGGCTTGCTCCCCCGGGGCGAGCGGTCCAGCAGCGGGACGCCGATCTGCCGTTCCATGCCCTTGATCCGGGCGCTGGCGGTGGGCTGGCTGACGCCCAGCTCGGCCGCCGCCCGTCCGACGCTGCCCAGCCGGGCCACCGCGAGCAGCAGTTCCAGGGCGCCGAGTTCGGGGACGCGCGGGGAGAGTGCCATAGGTCCAGGCTATGCCCCCATAGGATCCTCGGCGCTACCGTCGGCCGGCCTTCGGACCCATGGTGGTGAGCATGTCCACCTTGGCCGAACCCCGCCTCCTCACCCGCCCCGCCGCCCGCCGTTCCCGGTACGACCTCGCCCAGCTCGGCCCCAACTGGTACGCCGCCGTGATGGGCACCGCGATCCTCGGCAACGGCGCCGCCGTCCTGCCGGTGCGACTGCCCGGGCTGGTCGGCTTCGGCGAGGTGATGTGGGCGCTCGGCCTGGCCGCCCTGCTGGTGCTGGCCTCGGCCCGGCTGGTCCACCTCACCCGGCACCGCGGGGCCGCGCGCGCCCAGCTGCTGGACACCCCGGCCACCGCCGTCTTCTACGGCTGTCCGCCGATGGCCGTGCTCGCGGTCGGCCTCGGGACGGTGCTGCTCGGCTCCCGGGTCATCGGCACCGGCCCGGCGGTCGCCGTCGACGCCGTGCTGTGGGGTGTCGGCACCCTGTACGCGCTGGCCGTCGCCGGCGGCGTCCCGTACCTGATGATCACCCGGCACCGGCTCTCCGCCCTGGAGGCCAACCCGACCTGGCTGCTGCCGGTGGTCGCCCCGCTGGTCGCCTCCGCCTGCGGACCGGTGTTGGTCCCGCACCTGCCCTCCGGAGCACCGCAGCAGGCCATGCTGTACGGCTGCTGCGCGCTGTTCGGGATCGGGCTGCTGGCCACCCTGGTGCTGCTGCCGGTGGTGTTCACCGGCCTGCTCCACAGCAAGCTGCCGACCCTGGTGCTCACCCCCTCCCTCTTCCTGGTGCTCGGCCCGCTCGGCCAGTCCGTCACCGCCGTCCACCAGCTCGCCGACGCCGCCCGCCCGGTGCTGCCCGCACTGGCGCCCGTCATGCTGGACCTCGCCGAGCTGTACGGCGTCGCGGTGATCGGGGTCGCCGTGCTCTGGCTGGCCGTCGCGCTCGCCGCCAACCTGCGGGCCCGCCGGGCCGGGATGCCCTTCGCGATGACCTGGTGGGCGTACACCTTCCCGATCGGCACCTGCGTCACCGGCGCCTCCGCGCTCGCCCGGCACACCGGGTTCGGGGGCTTCACCGCGCTGGCCGCCGGGCTGTACCTGCTGCTGGCGTTGGCGTGGGCGCTCGCGGCGGGCGGTACCGCGGCCGGGCTGGCGCGCGGTCGGCTGCTGGCGCGCTGAGGCGGCCGGGCCGGGCCGGGCCGGGCGGGCGGACGGGGCGGGCGGACGGGGCGGCCGGGCGGGGTCCGATGGTCACCGCGCGTAGACATGCAGCTCAGGACCATGAGGCCGCTGCAGGAATGCGCACCCGCACTCTGACCGTGCACAGCCAACCGGCGGTACCGCCGGGCGCCACCCGCACCCCCCGCTGGCCTCGGCCTTTACCGGAACCCGCCCCGCCGCCCGTCTCCCCGCGCCCGCCCCGCGGTGCAGATAGCTGCAATTGCGCGAACATGCACTCGGGCGGCACTTGTTCACCGGCCGTCACGCTGTGATGGTGGAGACACGCCAAGTCGTCCGGGCAACCGCAGCCCGATGGTGGCGACTTGCTCTTCGGAACTGACCGCAGGCGCACCAATCCCGCGCCAGTGGAACGGGGGGGAAGAGCGCCGGCCGGGGACCATGTGTGGTGATGGCCCCCGGAACCGGAGCCGTCGAGGCGTTGCTGCTCCGCCTCGACGGAAGTGCCGTGGCATTGGCGTGCGGACGGCGGCCCCCGGACAGCCCGGCGTGCGACGGCACCCGGACCCGGGGGCCCGCCGTCACGACGGATGCCGTGACCGCCGGACCGCATGATCACGCCGTACCGGCACCCGGTACCGTGAGCGCCCGGCAACCGGCAACCGGCCGACGACCGGTACCCGCGGCTCGGGCGGCTCGCGCGGCGAGCCGGCGGGGTGACGCGGGCAACACCAGGCACACGCGTCCGGCAGGGAGAGTGCGACGTGACGGCTGAACCGGCGGTCGCGCCGCACCAGGCGGCGCCCGTGATCGAGGAACCCGACGAAGCCGCCCGCCAGCTGTACCTGGCGATCATCGCCGAAGGCGGCCGCATCCCCTGCGCAGGGGTCACGGACACCGACCGGGCCGCCCTCCAACAGCTCATCGACATCGGCCTGCTGATGGTCAACCCGATGGACCGCTGCTACACCGCCGTCAGCCCCCGCTCGGTCAGCGACCGGCTCGGCGCCGAACTCCGCAGCGAGGCCACCCGGCTCCTGGTCCGCGCCGAGAGCCTCCCCGGCGCCCTGGACGGCCTCACCCGCGCCTACGACGCCATGCCTCGCCCCTCCGGCCGGTCCGGCGGAGCCGTCCACGTCGAAGGGCACGTCCACATCCGCCAGCGGATCTCCCAACTGGTCTCCGACTGCCGCTTCGAGGTCCTCACCGCACAGCCGGGCCACCGCCCCGCCGACACCCTGCAGGTCGCCGTCCGCCAGGACGTCCAGCTCCTCCAGCGCGGCTGCTCGCTGCGCACCATCTACCAGCCGGTCGCCCTCGCCGAGCCGCCCGCCCTCGCCTACGCCGAGGAGGTCACCCGGCACGGCTCCCTCATCCGCGTCCTCGACGAACCCTTCCAGCGGCTCATCGTCTTCGACCGGACCGTCGCCGTGATCTCCGCCAGCGACGACAACAGCACCGCCGCCTTCATCAGCGACCCGGCCACCATCACCTTCCTGGTCGGCACCTTCGAACGCGACTGGGTGCGCGCCGACACCACCGAAGCCGCCGCCGCCCTCGGCCAGGGCCCCGCCCGCACCATCCCCGACCGGGTCGGCCGCCTGCTCGCCCGCGGCCTCACCCAGCGCGCCGTCGCCACCCGCCTCGGCCTCAGCGAACGCACCGTCGCCGCCCACATCTCCCGCCTGCGCGACCGCTACGGCGCCCAGACCCTCTTCCAGCTCGGCTGGCTGATGAGAGGCGCCCGCGATGACCGATGAGCCCGGCCCGGCCGAGCGGGCCCTCTACCTCACCGCCGTCCGGGCCGGCGGCCGGCTGCGCCCCGAACACCTCGCCCCCGCCGACCGCCCCGCCTTCGCCGCCCTCGTCGCCCGCGGCCTCCTCACCGCCTCCGCCACCGGCTGGACCGCCGCCAACCCACGAGCCCTCGGCGACCGCATCGGCACCGAACTGCGCACCCGCGCCACCCGGCTGCTCCAGTACGCCGAACAGCTCCCGGGCGCCCTCGCCCCGCTCACCCTCGCCTACGACGCCGTCCGCCGACCGGACGGACCGCGCGGCGACGCCGTCCGCATCGACGGCAACGTCGACATCCGCCAGCGCATCTCCGAACTCATCTCGGAATGCCGGGAAGAAGTCCTGGCCGCCCAACCCGGCCCGCGCCCGGTCGACGGCCTGCGGATGGCCCTCGCCCAGGACCTCTCCCTGCTCCGCCGCGGCTGCTCACTGCGCACCGTCTACCAGCCGGCCGCCCTCGCCGACCACAACGTCCGCCGCCAGGTCGCCCTCCGCACCCGCCAGGGCGCCCGGGTCCGGCTCCTCGCCGAACCGTACGACCGGCTGCTGGTCTTCGACCGCACGACGGCCGTCGTCCCCGCCTCCGACGACCGCAGCCGCGCCACCTTCCTCACCGACCCCGCCGTCGTGGCCCACCTGGTCGCCCACTTCGAACGCGACTGGGCCCGCGCCACCCCCGCCGACCGCCACCTCGACCCCCCGCACCCCACCACCGTCCGCATCGGCCGCCTGCTCGCCCGCGGCCTCACCCAGCGCGCCGTCGCCACCCGCCTCGGCCTCAGCGAACGCACCGTCGCAGCCCACATCTCCCGCCTGCGCGACCGCCACGGCGCCGACACCCTCTTCCACCTCGGCTGGCGCCTGCGCGGGGAGCACCATGACTGACACCCCCTCCACGCACCTCGCCGCCGCCCTCCCGGACCCGGCCGCCCGCGAGCTCTACCTCGCGATCCTGCGCGAGGGCGGCCGCGTCCCGATCGCCGACATCGGCGCGGAGGACGAGTCCGCCCTCCGGCGGTTGGAGGAACTCGGCCTGCTGGTAACGCAGTTGCAGGACGCCGCCTACAGCGCGGTCGACCCGAGGGTCGCCACCGAGCGGATCGGCACCGGGATGGCGGAGCTGCTGCCCGACTCCCGCGACCGCGCCCGGCGCATCCACGAACGCGGCCGCACCGTCAGGACGTCGTACGAGCCCTCGGCCGAACTCGACCCGCTGACCGTCCGGTTCGCAGCCGAAGTCACCGGGCTCGGCTGCACCACCCGGGTCGTCTCCGTCCCCTTCGAACGCTTCCTGGTCTTCGACCGGACGGTGGCCGTCATCCCCGCCGCCGACGACTACAGCAGCGCCGCCGTGGCCGGCGGACCCGGCGACGGTCGGCTTCGTCGTCGACACCTTCGAACAGCTCTGGCAACAGGCCGAAGGCGTCGACTGGGCGGCCCTCGCGAACGGTTCCGCCACGCCGACGGTCCACGAGCAGGTGGCCCGCCTGCTCGCCCAAGGCCACACCCAACGGGCCATCGCCACCCGCCTCGGCCTGAGCGAGCGGACGGTCGCCGCCCACATCGCCCGGCTGCGCGAGCTGCACGACGCCGGGACCCTGTTCCAGCTGGGCCGGCAGATGAGGGGCGCCCGTGATGCCTGAGCTCGGTCCGCCCCGGGCCCACCGCACGGCGTCCCGCCGGAGGGAAGTCGACCGGCGGGACGCTTTCGAGGGCTGGGAGCGACCGGATCCGGCCTGTGATCGCCCGGTTCGTCAGGGACTGTCCGCACAAGGCCCTGACTTCCCGGCCGAGCAGGATCCACCGGTCGGCGCCCTCCTGTTGCTGCGTCGGGCCCGGGTCTTCGATCGCACCGTCGCGCTGATCCCGGCGACCCCTGGCAACGGGGTCGCCGCCGTGGTGGCGGATCCTGCGATGGTGCTGACGGTGCCGATGGGCCTGAGCGAGCGGACGGTCGAGGGTCACACCGCCCGGCTGCGTGAGTGCTGCTCAGCCGGTGGCGGCGCCGGTCGGCCAGTAGCCGGGGACCGGGGGCTGCTGCCGGGGGACGTTGAACTGCTCGCCGGGGGCGGTCCAGAAGCCCTCGCGCAGGGAGAGCGCCATGCCGGCCCAGTCGAGGGCGGTCTCGACCGTGTGGTTGAGGGCCTCCTGCGACCAGGTGTCGTCGAAGACCAGCGGCAGGACGGGGGCGACCTGCTCGATGGTGGCGATCAGCGGGTTGTGGGTGATGGCCTCGTCGACGAGGAGGACGATCGGCTTCCGCAGCGCCGACGCCCAGCCCAGCTCCAGGCTCACGCCGGCCGAGAGCGGCGCTCCCACGTAGGCGAACACCAGGTCCGCGGACTGCAGGGCGCGGAAGTCGGACGGAACGCGGGGCTCCGGGGCGCGGCCGGAGATGGTCCAGGCATCGCTGTGGTGCGCGCTGTACACGGCGGCACCGCTGCGGAGCAGCGTGGTGCGGAGCGTCGTCAGCCGCGTCCGGCTGGCGAGCGTCACCACGCTGTCCGCCGGCCCGGTGAGCCGCATCAGCGGCGCGGCCAGGAACACACGTGCACGCCGGCCCTCGGGGGCGTTGTCAAGGTGGCGGGTCGTGGAGCCCTGGTAGTGGTCAGTCATGTCGACTCCGTTGAAAGGCCGACCGGGTCGGGGACGGGTCCCAGTGGCTGCTGCTGTTTGGGGAGATACTCGTGCCTGCGACACTTGAGCTTGCGTGCATTATTGATGTGGACACATCCGTCTGTGTCGCAACTTCACGCGGCGATCAGTCGGTGCACTGATCGTGTCGCTGAGCCCGCCTGGGAGTCCACTGGCATGAGGTGTCATCTCGCTGCCTGGCAGAGAGATGACATGCTGATCGGCCTCGTGGCGGGCCTAAGGCTTGGAAGAGTTGTCATGGGGGCGAGCATCACCGAGGACTACTCGCTGACACGTTCGGGATCGTGCAGCATAATCAGCGCTGCGGCTCATGCGGAGCCGATTGGCTGAAAGCTCAACGTTGTCGGAGAGGGAGTGGTCACAGTGGCCAAGGCGCGCCGGTTCGCGACCGCAGTGGTGCTGGCTGCAGCGGCGGTCCTGCTCGGTTCGACCTCTGCGCAGGCTGACGTGATCTGGACCATGCCGCAGGCGCACGTTCAGCAACCGTCGTCCGTCCTTGCGCAGGGGCCGGCTGTGGCGTCTCAGGCGGACGATGTGATCTGGACCTGAGCCGGGCTCAGTAGAGCGTCTCGCTCTGATCGAACAGCGGCGCGTCGCGGCGACTCTCGGCCAGCTTCCACCCGAGCTGGAACAAGGTCTCTGCGGCGTGTTCCTCACGCATTTCCGCGAGGTGTCTCGCGAGGGTGCGTTCGCTCAGGCCCAGATTCCTGGCGATGACGCGATGGCCGACCCCCTGAAGCATCATCCTGACGATATTCTCGCGCAGTCTGGACACGACTTCTGGTGGAACGTCGAGCCCCCCCTGGAACGGTATGGCCCGCTCCCAGAAGCTTTCGAACAGGCTGACCATGAAGCCGATCACGGCCTCGTCCTGAATGAATGCGGCCCGGGGCTGATCGCCGGTCAGTGGAATGAACGCAGCCGTACGGTCGACGATGATCATTCTGGTGAACGGCTCGCCCAGCGTGCGGACCTCGCCGCCGGCAGCGGTCATGGCCGCCACGTACTCGCGCGTGGGGGCCGAGTACCGCGTGCTCGGCTGGTAGAGGGTCCGCCGTGAGACCCCTCGGCGAAGCATGTCGGTGTCCAGGGCGATCGCCGCCTCGGTGGGGAAAGATCGCGATCCTCCGCCCGGTTGGGCGCTCAGCACCTCCTCACGGCTGCTCTCCATGAGTTCGACCAGGCGACGGTTGATCTCGGCCAGGCCGTGGAGGTGCTCGATCGAGCCGCCACCGTGACCGCGGCGCTCCCCGTTGCCGTAGGCCTGGGCAAGTTCCTGGAAGTCTGCGGGCAGCGCGGCGGCTCGGCTGAGCAACTCAAGCGCCTTGCGCTGCCACGCGGCCGCGAGGCCATTGGTGAGCTGCTTCGGGTCGACGGCGACGAGCATTCCGGGATTCTCTGTATCCGGTACCAGCAGCCCAATTTCGACCAATTCGCGGAGAGAGTCGTCGCTCTCCTCACGCTCAGCCGGAACCACTCTGCCGTCTTGCTGAACAACGGCTTTGTAGAGCGATCTGGCCCCGGGGGAGAGCTGGTTGTGCGTGCTGGTCATGGGACCGGATCCTTCAGTCCCACCCATCTGTCGCTCCTTGCCGTCGGCGTGGGCCTTTCGGCCTTGCTCAGTCGTATCCCATGCCAGATTTCCGATGCAACTGTCGCACAGGCATTCGCCGACGCGCAGCTGAACCGGTACCCGTCCGGCAGGAAGGAGGCTGCCACACCGACGCAGCCGCCGGCACCCCCCGAACAGGAGGGGGCCGGCGGCGGTGTCCGGGCGGGGCCGTCGGTCAGCGCTTGGGGCGCCAGACGACGAGGGCGCTGGACTGGGGGGTGGGCGGCTGGTACGGGACGAGGTCGCGGCGGTAGGAGGCGTGGACGGCGGCCTCGCGCTGCTGGAGGGCGGTTGCGGCGCCTTCCAGGGAGTCGACCAGTTCCGCGACGCGGGACTGCAGGGCGGTGACCTGGTTCTCCAGCTCGATGATCCGCTTGATGCCCGCCAGGTTGATGCCTTCGTCCTGGGAGAGCCGCTGGACCTCGCGCAACTGCTGGATGTCGCGGGCCGAGTAGCGGCGGCCGCGGCCGGCGGTGCGGTCGGGGCAGACCAGGCCGAGGCGGTCGTACTGGCGCAGGGTCTGCGGGTGCAGGCCGGACAGTTCGGCGGCCACGGAGATGACGTACACCGGGGTGTCCTCGGTGAGGACGTACGGCGGCGCGGCCGAGGGGGCCCGGCGGGTGCGGCGGGTGCCGTCCCCGGGCAGGCCTTCGCCGACGCCGGGGCCGATCGAGCCACCGGGGTTGACCGGGTTGATCGGATTCATCGGGGACATCTGGTCGTCACGCTCCCTTCGCCGCCCGGAAGAGGGCTGCTCGCGGATCGTCGGAGGCGGTGGCCTCGCGGTACTGCTCCAGGGCGTCCAGCGCGTCGCCGCTGACGTGCTGGGGGACCACGACCTCGACGGTGACGAGGAGGTCGCCGCGGGTGCCGTCCTTGCGGGTGGCGCCCTTCCCGCGGGCGCGCATGGTGAGGCCGTTGGCGCTGCCCGGGGGCAGCTTGAGCTTCACGGAGGGCCCGCCGAGGGTGGGTACTTCGATGGTGGCGCCGAGGGCCGCCTCGGGGAAGGTGACCGGGACGGTCACGGTGAGGTTGTCGCCCTTGCGCCCGAAGACCGGGTGCGGGTCGACGTGCACGGTGACGTAGAGGTCGCCGGGCTGGCCGCCGCGTTCGCCCTGGGCGCCCTTGCCCTTGAGCCGGATCCGCTGGTCGGCGTGGACGCCGGCCGGGATGCGGACCTGCATGGTGCGGGCCGAGCTGGCCCGGCCGCTGCCGTGGCAGTCGGTGCACGGGTCGTCGACGATCATGCCCCGGCCGCGGCAGTCCTTGCACGGCTCGGAGAGCGCGAAGGCGCCCTGGCCGCGGCTGACGGTGCCCGCGCCGACGCAGGTGGGACAGACCCGCGGGGTGGTGCCGGACTTGGCGCCGGTGCCGTTGCAGGTGCGGCAGGGGGCCTGGCTGGTCATCCGCAGCGGGACGGTCGCGCCGTCGACCGCTTCCTCGAAGGAGAGGGTCACTTCGGTCTCGACGTCGGCGCCGCGCCGCGGCTGGGCCTGCCGGGTGCCGCCGCCGCGGTTGAACAGGCCGCCGAAGACGTCGCCGAGCCCGCCGCCGGCGCCGCCGCCGCCCTGGGTGCCGCTGAAGAGGTCGCCGAAGTCGAAGCTGTAGCTGCCGGTGCCGCCGGGGCCGCCGCCGGCCCGGAAGCCGCCGTTGGCGAAGAGGCTGCGGGCCTCGTCGTACTCCTTGCGGCGCTTCTCGTCGGAGAGGACGTCGTACGCCTCGGAGATGTCCTTGAACCGCTCCTCGGCCTTGCTGTCACCCTTGTTGGCGTCGGGGTGGAACTCGCGCGCGAGCTTGCGGTAGGTCTTCTTGATCTCGGTGGCGGTGGCGTCCTTGGGCACGCCGAGGACCTTGTAGTAGTCCTTCTCCACGTAGTCCTTACCGCTCACGGCTTGAGCCACCTCCCGAGTCCATCGTCACTGTGCTGTCAACAGCAGCAGAACGCAACGCCGTTGACAGCGCGCTGCGGAGCCGGCCGC
Source organism: Kitasatospora sp. NPDC038210 (assembly GCF_055600605.1). NCBI lineage: Bacteria > Bacillati > Actinomycetota > Actinomycetes > Kitasatosporales > Streptomycetaceae > Kitasatospora > Kitasatospora sp. NPDC038210. The sequence goes on from NZ_JBVJYK010000004.1 coordinate 330,407, forward strand.
CGTACTGGCCGGCGTACGACTCCGCAGCGCACTGGTTGTCAGCTGTCACAGGTTGTCAGCTGTCCGAGCCACCGTCGGACTTGTCCGCGTCGCCCGACTTGGCGTCGGTGTCGGCGGCCGTCTGGCTGCCCGGCTGGGGCTCCGCGACGGCGACCATCGCCGGGCGGATGATCCGCTCGCCGATGCGGTAACCGGGCTGGAGGATCTGGACGCAGGTGTCCTCGGTGACGTCCGAGGAGTAGCTGTGCATCAGCGCCTCGTGCATGGTCGGGTCGAAGGGCTCGCCCTCCTTGCCGAACTGCTGCAGGCCCAGCTTGGCGACGACCGTCTCCAGCGAGTCGGAGACGGACTTGAAGCCGCCGGTGACCTCGCCGTGCTCGCGGGCGCGGCCGATGTCGTCCAGGACCGGGATCAGGGACTCCAGGATGTTGGAGACCGCGATCTCGCGGACGGTCAGCCGGTCGCGCTCGACCCGCTTGCGGTAGTTCTGGTACTCGGCCTGCAGACGCTGCAGGTCGCCGGTGCGCTCGGCCAGTTCGCGCTTGGCGGTGGCGAGCTCCTCCGAGGCGCCCTCGGCGGCACCGGCCGCCGCGGCTTCCTCGGCGGCCTTGATCACGGCCTCCTCGGCGGCGGAGTCGTCGCCGGGCTTGCCGCCCTGCGGCTTGTCCGTCATGCCGACGCACCGCCCTTGGGCTTCTCGTCGTCCACGATCTCGGCGTCGACGACGTCGTCCTCGGCCTTGGCCTGGGCGGAGTCACCGGCACCGGCCGCACCGGCGGTGGCGTCGGCGTTGGCGTACAGCGCCTGGCCGAGCTTCTGCGCGGTGGTGGAGACCTTCTCCGAGGCCTCGCGGATCTTCGCGATGTCCTCGCCCTTCAGGGCCTCCTTGAGCTCGCCGATGGCGGTCTCGACCTCGGTCTTGACGTCGGCGGGGAGCTTGTCGGAGTTGTCCGCGATGAACTTCTCGGTCGAGTAGACGAGCTGCTCGGCGGAGTTGCGGGTCTCGACGGCCTCGCGGCGCTTGTGGTCGTCCTCCGCGTACTGCTCGGCCTCGCGGCGCATGCGGTCGACCTCGTCCTTCGGCAGCGAGGAGCCGCCGGTGACGGTCATCTTCTGCTCCTTGCCGGTGCCGAGGTCCTTCGCGCCGACGTGCATGATGCCGTTGGCGTCGATGTCGAAGGTGACCTCGATCTGCGGCAGGCCGCGCGGCGCCGGCGGCAGGCCGGTCAGCTCGAACATGCCGAGCTTCTTGTTGTACGCGGCGATCTCGCGCTCGCCCTGGTAGACCTGGATCTGCACGGACGGCTGGTTGTCCTCGGCCGTGGTGAAGATCTCGGAGCGCTTGGTCGGGATCGTGGTGTTGCGCTCGATCAGCTTGGTCATGATGCCGCCCTTGGTCTCGATGCCGAGGGACAGCGGGGTGACGTCCAGCAGGAGGACGTCCTTGACCTCGCCCTTGAGGACACCGGCCTGGAGCGCGGCGCCGATGGCGACGACCTCGTCCGGGTTGACGCCCTTGTTGGCGTCCTGGCCGCCGGTCAGCTCCTTGACGAGCTCGGCGACGGCCGGCATGCGGGTCGAGCCGCCGACGAGGACGACGTGGTCGATCTCGGAGAGCGAGATGCCGGCGTCCTTGATGACGTTGTGGAACGGGACCTTGCAACGCTCCAGCAGGTCCGCGGTCAGCTGCTGGAACTGGGCCCGGGTGAGCTTCTCGTCCAGGTGCAGCGGGCCCTCGGCGGAGGCCGTGATGTACGGCAGGTTGATCGAGGTCTCGGAGGACGAGGACAGCTCGATCTTGGCCTTCTCGGCGGCCTCGCGCAGACGCTGCAGGGCCATCTTGTCCTTGGACAGGTCGACGCCGTGGCCGGACTGGAAGACCTTGACCAGGTGGTCGACGACGCGCTGGTCCCAGTCGTCACCACCGAGGTGGTTGTCACCGTTGGTGGCCTTCACCTCGACGACCCCGTCGCCGATCTCCAGGAGGGAGACGTCGAAGGTGCCGCCGCCGAGGTCGAAGACCAGGATCGTCTGGTCGTCCTTGTCGAGGCCGTACGCGAGGGCGGCCGCGGTCGGCTCGTTGACGATGCGCAGGACGTTGAGGCCCGCGATCTCACCGGCCTCCTTGGTGGCCTGGCGCTCGGAGTCGTTGAAGTACGCCGGGACGGTGATGACGGCGTCGGTGACGGTCTCGCCCAGGTACGCCTCGGCGTCGCGCTTCAGCTTCTGCAGCACGAAGGCCGAGATCTGCTGCGGGTTGAAGTCCTTGCCGTCGATGTTGATCTTCCACCCGGTGCCCATGTGGCGCTTGACCGAGCGGATGGTGCGGTCGACGTTGGTGACCGCCTGGCGCTTGGCCACCTCGCCGACCAGGACCTCGCCGTTCTTCGCGAAGGCGACGACGGACGGCGTGGTCCGAGCGCCCTCGGCGTTCGTGATGACGGTGGGCTCGCCACCCTCCAGAACGCTGACGACCGAGTTCGTCGTGCCGAGGTCGATGCCGACCGCGCGTGCCATCGTAGATACCTCCACGGAAGAGTTGAGCTTTACAGGCTCAAGGATGCATGACCCGACGGGTAGCGTCAACAGCCATGAGCGGGTGTCGCTCAACTTTGCTGAGCGTCACTGCGCGGCGGGGCCGTTGCGGGGCCGTTGCGGGGCCGGTCCGGGCCGGCGGGGCGCCGGTCCGCCCGGACGGCGGGCGGCGCCCCGTCGTGGCGCGGCTGCGACCGCGTGACTGCCGCCATAGCTTGGGAATCTTCTGGAGAAGTGTTAGCGACCGGTAATGTCCGGGCCGTCGGCCCGGCAAGTTACCCACCAGTACAATCGAAGCCGACAACCGTGGAACACAGAGACTGCTCAACCGCAAAGCCGCAGGAGACGGAGAGCCGATGCAGCTAGCAGCGATCGTCATCTCGCTGGTCACGTTCGTGATCGGCACCGCGCTCGCCGCCCGTGCGGCGCTGTACATCTACAAGGTGGTGCGCACCGGTGCGCAGGACTCCACCCGCTTCGGGCAGCCCGCCCAGCGGGTGAAGACCGTCGCGACCGAATTCGTCGGTCACACCAGGATGAACCGCTGGGGGATCGTGGGCATCGCCCACTGGTTCGTCGCCGTCGGCTTCTTCAGCCTGGTGCTGACCATCGTCAACGCCTTCGGCCAGCTGTTCGACGCCGACTTCGCGCTGCCGATCATCGGCCACTGGATGATCTGGCAGCTCTTCGTCGAGCTCGTCGGCACCCTGACCACGCTGGGCATCCTGGTCCTGATCGTGATCCGGCTGATGAGCCTGCCGTCGCGCTCCGGCCGCAAGTCCCGCTTCGCCGGCTCGATCGCCTGGCAGGCCTTCTACGTCGAGTACACGATCCTCGGCATCGGCCTCTGCATCCTGATGCTGCGCGCGCTGGAGGGCGCCCTCAACGGCGTCGACTCGTACGGTCCGGAGCACCTGGTCTCGTACCCGCTCGTCACCGCCCTCAGCGGGCTGTCGCACGGCACGCTGGAGAACCTGATCTACCTGTTCGCGATGCTGAAGATCTGCATCTCGTTCGCGTGGGCGACCACCATCGGCCTCAACCCCTCGATGGGTGTCGCCTGGCACCGGTTCCTCGGCTTCTTCAACATCTACTTCAAGCGCGAGGAGGACGGCGGCACCGCGCTCGGCGAGCTCCGTCCGATGACCAGCAACGGTCAGCCGATCGACTTCGAGGACCCGGCCGACGACGCCGTCTTCGGCGTCTCCCAGGTCGAGCACTTCTCCTGGAAGGGCATCCTCGACTTCTCCACCTGCACCGAGTGCGGCCGCTGCCAGTCGCAGTGCCCGGCCTGGAACACCGGCAAGCCGCTCTCGCCGAAGCTGCTGATCATGAGCCTGCGCGAGCACGCCTACGGCAAGGCCCCGTACCTGCTGGCCGGCGGCGGCAAGGACATGGAGGGCAACGAGCAGGCCACCTCCGAGCAGCTGAAGGACGTCCCGGCGGCGGCCCTGGCCGAGGCCGAGCGCCCGCTGATCGGCACCGCCGAGGAGAACGGCGTCATCGACCCGGACGTCCTGTGGTCCTGCACCACCTGCGGCGCCTGCGTCGAGCAGTGCCCGGTGGACATCGAGCACGTCGACCACATCGTCGACATGCGCCGCTACCAGGTGATGATCGAGAGCAACTTCCCGACCGAGGCCGGGACGATGCTCAAGAACCTGGAGAACAAGGGCAACCCGTGGGGCCTGGCCACCAAGGCGCGCCTGGACTGGGTCAAGGAGCTCAAGAAGGAGACCGGCATCGAGGTGCCGGTGATCGGCGAGGACATCGACCCCGCCGAGGTCGAGTACCTCTACTGGGTCGGCTGCGCCGGCGCCCTGGAGGACCGCGCCAAGAAGACCACCAAGGCCTTCGCCGAGCTGCTGCACACCGCGGGCGTGAAGTTCGCCATCCTCGGCAAGGAGGAGACCTGCACCGGTGACTCCCCGCGCCGCCTGGGCAACGAGTTCCTCTTCCAGATGCTCGGCGCGCAGAACGTCGAGACGCTGAACGCCGCGCTGGAGGACGCCCCGACCAAGCGGATCGTGGCCACCTGCCCGCACTGCTTCAACACCATCGCCAACGAGTACCCGCAGCTCGGCGGGCACTTCGAGGTGATCCACCACACCCAGCTGCTGCAGCACCTGATCGACGAGGGCAAGCTCGTCCCGGTCAACCCGGTCGAGGGCCTGATCACCTACCACGACCCCTGCTACCTGGGCCGCCACAACAAGGTCTACAGCCCGCCGCGCGAGATCATGGACAAGGTCCCGGGTCTGCGCCAGCAGGAGATGCACCGCCACAAGGAGCGCGGCTTCTGCTGCGGCGCCGGCGGTGCCCGGATGTGGATGGAGGAGCGCATCGGCAAGCGGATCAACACCGAGCGCGTGGACGAGGCGCTGTCGCTCAACCCCGACATCGTCTCCACCGCCTGCCCGTTCTGCCTGGTGATGCTCTCCGACTCGGTGAACGGCAAGAAGAACGAGGGCGCGGCCAAGGAGAACCTGAAGGTGGTCGACGTGGCCCAGCTGCTGCTCGACTCGGTGAAGGCCACCCCGCCGGCCGAGGCCGAGGAGCGGCCCGCGACGGTGGACGCCTAGCAGTCCACCGGCCGAAAGCCCGCTGTTCGACAGTTCTGCTACAACTGCCCGGCCCGGTGGACGCCGCCAACGCGCCCACCGGGCCGGGCTTTTGGGTCGTTGCCGAGGCGCGCGGCGACACCGGCCGCGGGCGGCGAGTGATCTCCGTCGCACAGGCGCCGGACGGGCATTCGGTTGGAAGGAAATACAGTAGGCGCCGGACCGGCTCCGTGCCGGTCGACCCGCGCCGGACACAAGGCCGGACGGGTGCCGACCCGCGCCGGCCGGACGGGTCGGGAAGACCGACTGCAGAACACCGATTCCAGAACACCGACTCCAGAACACCGACGGAGGCACCGGCCGCCGGGCCGGGCCGCAGAGACCACAAGGGGAACAGCGCAGACCATGACCGAGGCGATCATGCTGGTCGGTGGTAAGGGCACGCGACTGCGTCCGCTGACCACCCACACCCCCAAGCCCATGCTGCCGGTGGCAGGCGTCCCGTTCATCGCGCACCAGCTGGCCCGTGCGGCCGCCGCCGGCGTCACCCGCGTCGTGCTGGCCACCTCGTACCTGGCCGAGGTGTTCGAGGACCACTTCCAGGACGGCACGCCGTACGGCATCGAGCTGGTCTACCTGACCGAGCGCGAACCGCTGGGCACCGGCGGGGCCATCCGCAACGCCGCCTCCGGCCTGACCTGCGGCCCCGACGAGCCGGTCCTGGTCTTCAACGGCGACATCCTCTCCGGCCTGGACATCGCCGCCCTGCGCGACGGCCACGTGGCCGCCGGGGCCGACGTCACCCTGCACCTCACCCGGGTCGAGGACCCGCGCGCCTTCGGCCTCGTCCCGACCGACGAGAACGGCCGGGTGCTGGAGTTCCTGGAGAAGCCGGAGACCCCGGAGCAGATCGTCACCGACCAGATCAACGCCGGCTGCTACGTCTTCACCCGGTCCGTGATCGACCGCATCCCGGCCGGCCGCGAGGTGTCCGTCGAGCGCGAGACCTTCCCCGAGCTGCTGGCCACCGGCGCCCTGCTGCGCGGCGTGGTCGACACCTCGTACTGGCTGGACCTCGGCACCCCGGCCGCGTTCGTCCGCGGCTCGGCCGACCTGGTGCTCGGCAAGGTCGACTCCCCGGCCGTCCCCGGTCCGACCGGCGACGCCCTGCTGCTGCCCGGCGCCACCGTCCACCCGGGCGCGGTGCTCAGCGGGGGCAGCGTGGTCGCCGAGGACGCGGTGGTCGAGGCCGGCGCGATCGTCGAGGGCAGCGTCATCCTGCCCGGCGCGGTGATCGGCCCGGACACCCTGGTCAAGGACTCGATCGTGGGCGCCTTCGCGACCATCGGCGACCGCTCGGCGCTGGACGGCGCGGTGATCGGCGACGGCGCGATCGTGGAGTCGGACAACGAGCTGCCGAACGGCATCCGGATCGCCTGCGGCACCCTGCTGCCGGTCGGCGCCGTCCGCACCTCGGCCGGCCCGGGCGGCTGCCCGGCCGGCACCAGCGCGGCGGCGGCGGTGCACGGGCCGTCGGTCACCGCGCAGCGGTAGCACCGGCTCCGCGGGAGCCCCGCCGCCCTTCGGCCGTCCGGTTCGCCCGGTCGTCCGGTCGTCCGCCCACGGGTGGGGCGGGGGCGGCTTTCGGCCCCGTTCGTCTCAGCCTCGCTGCAAACCGGCCCCGGCCCCGTCCGGGGCCGACGCGCGTTGGGCCGGACGGGTACCTTCAGAGCGTGGCTGGTAATCGATACGACAGCGGTCAGGGCGCCGACCGTCCGCACGGCGGGTGGTCGGCCCCACCGCCGCCGGCGGGGGCGCCCGGGGGGCACGGGCGGACGGACGGGCCGGAGTACTTCACGGCTCCGCACCCGGGAACCGCAGGCGGACCGGGGGGCACGGCCGACGACGGGTACGACCCGTACGCGGCCGACCGGCCCGGGAGCACCCGCGCCTTCCCGACGGGCGCCCCGTACGCGGGCGGCGGCCCGTACGGGCAGGAACCGCCGCACCAGGGCTACTACGACCAGGGGCACCACCCGGACCAGGGGCAGTACGGGCAGTATCCGCCCGACGGGTACGCCCCCGACGGCTACGGGCAGCAGCCGCCGTACGAGCACCGGGCGTACGAGCAGCAGCAGCCGCCGTACGGCCAGGACAACGTCGCCGTCTACCGGGCCGGCGGCCAGTCCGCCCCACAGGCGACCGGCCCCCGGCCGCAGTGGCGCGAGCTGTTCGTCGGCCTCTTCCGCAGCCCGACCGCGATGTTCGACCGCACCCGCGACCACCAGGTCTGGCTGCCCGCCCTCACCGTCTCGCTGTTGTACGGGGCGCTCGCGGTGCTCGGCATCGGGCTGACCCACGACGACATCGTCAACTCCACCTTCACCGTGGCGCTGACCGGCATCCTCGCCGCCGCCGTCGGCTTCACCGTGGCCGGCGCGGTCTTCGGCGGGGTCACCTACGCCCTGGCCCGCCAGCTCGGCGGCGACGGCCCGTGGAAGGCGACGGTCGGCCTGGCCGCGCTGATCGGCTGGCTGACCGACGCGCCCCGGCTGCTGCTCGCCCTGGTGCTGCCCTCCGGCAGCGCCGTCGTCCAGGTCGTCGGCTGGGCGACCTGGGCGCTCTGCGCGTTCCTGCTGACCGGCATGGTCCGCCGGCTGCACGACCTGCCCTGGGGCAAGGCGGCCGGCGCCGCGGCGCTGCAGCTGCTCGCCCTGCTGGTGCTGATCAAGCTGCCGACGCTGGGCTGACGGGCGAAGGGCAGAATGGTGGACGGGCCGCGGCCGAGCGCCGGGGCCCGTCCACCCTCTTCGCCCCACGTCCACCGGAGCCAGGCATGACCCTCCCCACCACCCACGTCAGCTTCCCGGCCGGGGCGGTGACCGGCGAGTCCCCGGTGCTCGCGGTGCACCCGCTGGCCGACGGCCGGTACGCCGTCGTGACCGGCGCGACCCCGTTCCACCCGCTCGACCACACCTGGCCCGACCAGCCCGCCGACCTCGGCACCCTGACCGTGGACGGCACCGAGCTGGCCGTGGTCGACTGCCTGACCGGCGCGGTCGGCCCGGACGACGACGCGCTGCTGGTCGGCGCCGACATCCCGGTCCGGCGCGGCGACGAGGAGTGGTCCTGGCTGGTCCTGCACGTCCTCGACACCGACCCCGGTGACATCGTCGGCCGCACCGCGGCGCTCGCCGTCGACGCCGACCGCCGGGGCGCCCTCAGCGCCTCGCACAGCGGCTGCCACCTGCTCGCCCTCGCCCTCAACGCCGCGCTCGCCCCGCGCTGGCGCAAGGACCCGGGCCGCTCGGACGCCTTCGGCAACCCGGACTTCGACAGCCTCGCCATGGCGAGCTCGGTCATGGACACCCAGGCCAGCACCGACACCTACCGGCTCGGCAAGTCGCTGAAGAAGAAGGGCTTCACGGCGGACGCCACCGAGGAGTTCCCCGCCCTGGCCGACGCCCTGCCCGCCCTCACCGAGGACGTCAACGCCCGGCTCGCCGCCTGGGTCGCCGCCGACGCCCCGGTCCGCATCGAGGTCCCCGGCCCCGAGCTCACCGCCCGCCGCCAGTGGCACTGCGAGCTGCCCGAGGGCGGCGCGCAGATCTTCTGCGGCGGAACCCACCTGCACCACCTGGGCGAGCTGGCCGAGCTGCGCACCGAGCTGCGGCTGTCCGAGGACGGCACCGAGCTGGTCGCCGTCACCAGCCCCAAGCGGGCCTGAGAACGCCGCGGGCGGCCACCCCTCGCCCGAGGGGTGGCCGCCCGGCCTGCGTGCGCGCTCTGCTGGGTCCGGCAGGTCCGGCAGGTCCCGCAGCTCCGTCTGGACTGCTGGGACCGCCAGGACCGCTGGGTCCCCGCCGTGTGCTCAGACCGCGCTGCGGTGGAAGTTCAGGTACGAGCGGGACGGCGTCGGGCCGCGCTGGCCCTGGTAGCGCGAGCCGTAGCGCTCCGAGCCGTACGGGTGCTCCGACGGCGAGGAGAGGCGGAACAGGCAGAGCTGCCCGATCTTCATGCCGGGGTACAGCTTGATCGGCAGCGTCGCGACGTTCGACAGCTCCAGCGTCACGTGGCCGCTGAAGCCGGGGTCGATGAAGCCGGCCGTGGAGTGGGTGAGCAGGCCCAGCCGGCCCAGGCTCGACTTGCCCTCCAGGCGGGAGGCCACGTCCTCGGGCAGCGAGATGACCTCGTACGTCGAGGCCAGCACGAACTCGCCCGGGTGCAGGATGAACGCCTCGTCGCCCTCCGGCTCGACCAGCCGGGTCAGGTCCGGCTGCTCCTCCGAGGGGTCGATGTGCGGGTACTTGTGGTTCTCGAACACGCGGAAGAAGCGGTCGAGGCGCACGTCGATACTCGACGGCTGGATCATCGACGGGTCGAACGGGTCGATGACGACCCGGCCCAGGTCGATTTCGGTCCGGATGTCCTTGTCAGAGAGCAGCACGCTTCGAGGTTACGTGCAAGAAAGGGCCCCGGACGAATCCGCCCGGGGCCCCACTGCGTCCTCCTGGTCCTACCGCCGACCGTCAGGCCAGGAACTCCGCGGCCTCCAGCCGCATCGCCTGCGCCAGTTGCGGCTCCGACAGCTCCCGCACGTCGGCCAGCACCGAACTCCGCAGCCGTCCGCACTGCGGACAGCGGATCAACCGCCCGGGACCGAGCCGGCCCGGACCGAGGTTCTGCATCGGGAACGTGGTGGTGCTGAACAGGTGCCCCTCGGCACAACGAACGACGGCGCGCTGCTCCATCGATCCCCTTCCCATCCCTAACCCAGTACTCACCCGTACTCGCGCGCCCCGGCGGCCGAGCCCCGGGACAGCGTCACATTAGGGGATGTTCCGGACATTCCTCGCCGTGGCTCGCCGCCCCCGACCCCGCCCGCCGGAGCGCTCGTACGCGGCCCACACAGTACGCCTCCGGACCCGCCCCCACCCCGCTCCGCCGCGCCCCCGGATCCCTCGTGCAACCGCAGTCACGGATGGGGTACAGTGGCACTGGATCGAGCGGTCTCTGACGGCTCATCAGGCGGGCGTAGTTTAATGGTAGAACATGAGCTTCCCAAGCTTAGAGCGCGAGTTCGATTCTCGTCGCCCGCTCCAGCAGTAAAGGCCCAGGTCAACGACCTGGGCCTTTTGCGTTGTCCGGACCGGTCCGGGCCCGCTGCGCCGGATCCGGGCCAGCGGGCCGCCAGGCCGGGCGCCGGATCCGGGCCGGAACGCTCCTGGAACCGCAGCCGCCCCATTGCGGGTGTTTTCGGATCTTCGGATGGCGACTGCGGCGGCGTTGGTGCCCTCGCAGGTCTCGGCCCGCTGCCGACACTGCCGGCGCCGGCCGGGGCCGACGGGTGCGGGCGCTGAACCATATGCACCTTTGCGGCGTCTTCTGCCCCAACACCCATCCTGATCAAGGAGCTCCCCGCCGTGGACGTCCACCCCGTCACCGCCCTGTTCCCGATGCTCGGCCCCGACGAACTCCTCGACCTCGCCGAGGACATCGAGTCCAACGGTCTGACCGAGCCCGTCGTCCTGGACGAGGACGGTGTCCTCCTGGACGGCCGCAACCGCGTCGCGGCCTGCGAACTGGCCGACGTCGAAGTCCGTTTCACCATCTATCAGGGCGACGACCCGGTCGGCCTGGTCGTGTCCGCCAACCGTCACCGCCGGAACACCAACCCCGGCCAGCGCGCCATGATCACCGCGATGGCGCGCTCGCTCTCACAGCACTCCTTCCCCTCCGCCATCGCCCGCCACGGCATCAACCTCACCCGCCTGTCCATCGCCACCACCGTGCTCGAACACGCCCCCGACCTCGCCGAACAGGTCCGCGCCGGCACCCTTTCCCTGAACGCCGCCTACACCACCGCCCGTAGACGCAAGGCCGATGCCAAGGCCCTCCTCGCCCAGCACGCACGGCTGCGTCGGCAGGCCCCTGACCTCGCCGAGCAGGTCATCACCGGTCACCTCGCCCTCACCGAGGCCACTGCGGCCCTCGACGCCCGGCACGAGGAGGAACACCTCCGCAGGCGCGTCGAGGAGATCGACGCCATCCGCCTCGCCGACGGCGACACCGAGCCCTCCTTCGCCCGGGCCGCCGAACGCGGCGACACCGACTGGCGCCACGCCCACGAGCGCGCGGAGCAGTACCTCGCCCAGCGCCACGACGCCATCCGCCAGATCCAGCAGGGCCTGGCCGGCATCGCCGAAGCCTGGAGCGCCGTCCAGGAGCTCGCTCACCACCCCCGGAGCCCGTACGCCCGGGAAGTCCTCAAGGGCCTCACCGGTCCGGCGCGCGCCCTCGCCAACCGTCTCATCGCCCTCGAAGCCGCTTGCGCCATGGGTGGTGTGTGACGCGGCATCTCGCCGTCCTCACAGCCACGGTGGCGATCCGACGTCCCACGGGCGGAACCCGCGCACCCGCGCGGTGCTGACCGCGCTTCAGTCCGCCGACGCGGGAGCGATCCTGCGTCGGCCGGCTGAAGTGCGGCCGGGGCGCCCGTCAGCCGGGGAGCACCGTATGCGGGTACGCCTGCACCGGTAGGAACAGCCCGAACAGGTGGCCTTCTGCTGTCGTCCGCGTGGGGGCGGTTCCGGGGAAAGCCCGGTCGGGGGTGGGTGTGCGTCCTAGGATCGGCGGGTGACCGATGCGACCTCGCAGCAGCTGCGCGTTCTTCCCGAGGCCCTGTGCGTCGAGCGGCCGGCCGATGAGGCGTCTGCCCTGGCGTCGGCGTGGATCTCGCTGGTCCGGGCGCCCGAGGGGCTGACCGTGGTGCGTGTGGTGGACGAGCGGGTGGACGGTGCGTCCGTCGAGCGCTGGAGGGCGCTGTACAGCGGCGACGAGGCCCACGGGCTCGACCTGCCGGGTGTGCTGTCGCGGCTCCTCGCGCCGTTGGCGGCGGCCGGGGTGCCGGTCTTCGTGGCGTCGACGTTCAACGCGGACCTGGTGCTGGTGCCCGCGGAGCGGCTCGCCGGGGCGGTGGAGGTGCTCCGCTCGGCCGGTCACCGCGTCGAGGGCTGAGCAGGGCGGGCCGGGGCGACAGCCCGGCCGCCCCCTCGGAGGCCGGACTGTCGGGTTCGGTCGGGCGCCGGCTCAGCGGTTGGCGAGCGCTTCGAGGGTGGGGACGAGGGCGGTCGGGGTGGGGAGGGCGGCGTTCTCGGCGCGGAGCCGGTGGGCGGTGTCGCGGAGGCCCTGGTCGGTGATGAGGCGGTCGAGGAGGGCGGTGTCCACGGCGTCGGAAGCCGAGCTCAGGGCGGCGCCGGTCGCGGTGAGGGCCTCGGTGTTGATGAAGTGGTCCGCGCCCTGGGGGAGGAGCAGCTGGGGCAGGCCGGCCTGGAGGGCGGTCAGCATGGTGCCCGAGCCGCCGTGGTGGATCAGCGCGTCGGCGCGGTTGAGCAGTTCGTTCAGCGGGACCCAGGGCAGGCCGCGGACGTTGTCGGGCAGGGTGCCGAGCGGGGCGAGGTCGGCTCCGCCGACGGCGAGCGAGAAGTCGGCGTCCACCTCGGCCGCGGCCTCGACCAGGCGGACGACCGCCCGGACGCCGTCGAGCTCGGCGAGGACGGTGCCCAGGGTGACGACGATCCGCGGGCGGTCGGCGGGGCGGAGGAACTCGGTCGGGACGACGCCGCCGCCGTTGTAGGGGATGTAGCGCATCGGCAGGCCGTCCGGGTCGCCGCCGAGCGGGCCGACGTTGAGCGCGGTGGAGGCGGCCGGGCCGGCCAGGCCGTGCCGCTCGTAGACGTCGGTGAAGTGGGAGGCGAGCAGGTCGCTCATCGGGAGGCCCGCGCTGACCCCGAAGTTGTTGATCACCGACGGGATCTTGAGCAGGGTCGCGACCAGCGGTGCGGCGGCCTGGAAGGAGTCGTGGACGAGCAGGTCGGCGCCCCAGTCGGTGGCGGCCTCCAGCAGCCCGTCGACGCCGGGGCGGGAGGCGTGCGCGAAGATCGCGGCCGCCATGTCGAAGATCTCTTCCTGCGGCTTGTCCGGGGAGACGTACTGGATCTTGCCTTCGAGGCGCTCCTCGAACAGTTCCCGCAGGCTCCTGCCGTCGCCGATCTCGACGATCGGGAAGCCCGCGCTGCGGAGCTGGTCGAGCGGCTGCCCGCAGGCGAACAGGACCTCGTGCCCGGCGGCGCGCAACGCCTGGGCGGTCGGGACCATCGGGAAGAGGTGACCGGCCGCGGCGGGGCCGGTGAAGAGTATGCGCATGGTGGACTCCTTGCCAATGAAGATTACGAAGCAGTCTCACCTTGAAAGTTGACGTTCAGTCAATTTGATTCCAATCACCATGCGCGCTAATCAGCCGTTTTGATCAGGGGCTTGTCTCCCGGGCGGCGGTGTGCTCCCAATTCCTGCCCGCCGCCCGGTGACCCTGTCCCCCGCCCGGTGTCATCCGCCCGCTGCGCGCCGCTCATGCGGCGTCGAGGAACTCCCGGACGGTCTTGACGAACGCCTCGCCCTCCTCGGCGAACACGATGTGGCCGGTGTCGAACTCGGCGTAGACGCTGCCCGGGAGGGCGGCGTGCAGGCGCCGCGGGTTCTGCACCGGGACGGTGGCGTCCTGGGTGCAGCCGACCACCAGGGCGGGGGCCTGGACGTGGGGCAGCAGCGGGGTGAGGTCCAGGTCGAGGTCGAGGGCGACGTGCCGCAGGGTGCCGGGAGTCGGCTGCATGTAGGCGGCGTTGGCCTCGACCGCCTCGCGGCCGATCCGGTCGAGGAAGCCGCGGCTGAAGGCGGTGAGGGTGGCGTAGCCGCCGAACGCGGCCGGGTTGTCGGCGAGGGACAGCCAGGTGGCCATGGACAGGCGCATGTACTCGTCCTGTTCGGCGCTGATCCAGCCGGCGGCGGCGACCAGGCGGCGGACCTGGTCGGGGCGCTGGGCGGCGGCCGCGGTGGCGACGACGGCGCCGAGCGAGAAGCCGAAGACGTCGGCGGGGCCGCGCCCGGCGTCGTCGATCACGGCGTTGACCTGGGTGGCGAGGGTCTCCAGGGTCAGCGGGGAGCCGTCGTCCTCGGCGGCCTCGCTGCCGGAGAGGTCGGGCAGCAGCACGGTGTAGCGGTCGGTGAAGGAGTCCAGCAGGCCGTCCCACATGCCGGAGCCGGGGCCGGTGCCGTGGACCAGGACGAGGGTGTCGGGGCCGTCGCCGACGACGCGGTAGGGGATGCGGGCGGTGTCGACGGTGATGGTGGGCATGTCGGGTTCCTCTCGGAGTCGGTGGTGCCGGTGGGCGGCGGGCTGTTCCCGTCGGCGGCACGAGAAGTAAACTACACAGTGCAGAGCATTGATGCAACTGCACCGTGCAGTGCACTTTGAGGTGTGGAAACGGTGGGGGATGGAACTGTCCGTACCCGTCCGCCGTCCAAGCAGTGACGGAATCCCAGCCCGGGTTGAACGCCGGGAGGAGTACGGAGGGCCCTGTGCAGTCAGGTGGTGCCGAACTCAACGTCGGATGCCCGGGTGGGCGCCCCGGTGGCGCGCCGGCCGTGCCCGCCTGGTGGTGGTCGGGGCCGGAGCCCGGGGTGACGGTCGATCAACTCGGTGCCGCAGAACGCTGCGAGACGCTGCTCCAGGACACCGTGGACGCCATCGACCCGTCTCCCGCCTGGCAGGAGGCACCGCCCCGGTCGGGCGCGCGGCTGCCGAAGCCGGGGCGTGAGCCGGCGGTGCTCTGGTACGTCACCCGGGGTCGGGACATCCTCACGGTCGTCTCGCTGCCCCGGCGGTCGGTGCTGGTCGGAGTGGTGGAGCGGCACTGGCGGCGGCGCGGCCTGACGATCACCTCGCTGAACGCCGACCCGTACTGCCCGGGGGTGGCCGCGACCACCCGGGACGGCTATCGACTGGCGCTCTGCTTCGGGGAGTTGGGCGAGGCCGGACTGACCGCGAGCTCGCCCGGGGTGGCCCGCTCGGAGCAACTCCCGGCGCCGGCGGGGGACGGTGGCCGCGGCTCGGCGCCGGTGCCGTCCGTGTGTTGCCCGTACTGGAGCGCGCTGGCGTAGTCCGCCGCGGCAAGGGGATCGGGGGAGGCGTGGAGCGAGTCCCCCCGGACTCGCTCCACGCCGCCTCGTCGCGCGGCTTCGGCGTCGCCGCTCCCCCCGACACCCCGGCAAGCCCCGCCGGCCCCCCTGGCCCCACTCTCCGGCGAGAGCGGTCCGCACAGGCCCCGGCAGGTCCCCACCCCCGGGGACGTCGTTGGTCTCACGCTAACAAACCGCGTGGTTGGTTTGTCAATAGTGGAATCCACGAAACATCCACATTGTGGCGATCGTCCCGGACCGGCCCGAAAGGCTCCGGAGCAGGCGGTTGTGGGCCCGTCAGGCGCATCGGCCGACGGCCGCGCGCGCCGGGCCGGGCCGCGTGCCGCACACACGTCGGGACGGAATCCGACATTCCGAGCATCATGGCAGCACGCAGCGGCACCGCGCGAGCGCTCAGCGCAGCAGCCGGCGCTCCTTGGCCACTGCCACCGCACCCGCCCGGGTGTCCACGCCCAACTTGTCGTAGATCCGCCCGAGATGCGTCTTCACCGTGGCCTCGCTGATGAACAGCGCCCGCGCGATCTCCCGGTTGCCCAGCCCCTGCGCCAGCTGTTCGAGGATGTCCAGCTCACGGTCGGTCAGCTGCGGCGCGGGTGCCCGCATCTGGGCCATCACCCGGGAGGCGACCGGCGGCGAGAGCACCGTCCGGCCCTGCGCGGCCGCGTGCACGGCGGCGAACAGCTCCTCCGGCCGCTCGGCCTTCAGCAGGTAGCCGGTGGCGCCGGCGGCGATCGCCCGGGTGATGTCGGCGTCGGTGTCGTACGTGGTGAGCACCAGGACGTGCGGACCGCCCGGAGTGGCGGTGATCCGCCGGGTGGCCTCCACGCCGTCGATTCCGTCTCCGAGTTGGAGGTCCATCAGCACCACCTGCGGCGTCAGCCGGGCGGCCAGCGCGACGGCCTCCTCCCCGGTGCTGGCCTCGCCGACCACCTCGATGTCGCCCGCGCTGGCGAGCAGGGCGAGCAGACCGGCCCGGACCACCGCGTGGTCGTCGCAGACCAGCAGCCGGACGGGAGCGGTACGGGCCGGCGCGCCGCTGCTCATGCGCTCACCGTGCCGCGGAGGTCGTCGAGTTCGTCCACGTTGCCGAGTCGGTCGAGTTCGTCGACGTCGCTGAGGTCGTCGAGTTCGTCGAGTTCGTCGACGTCGCCGCGTCGGTCGAGGACTTCGGTTCGCGCGTTCATCGGTGCTCCAGGGGGATCACGGCGGAGACGACGGTGCCCTCGCCGGGGGTGCTCTCCACGGTCAGCGTGCCACCCAACTGGCGCAGCCGGGCGCGCATCGCGGGCAGTCCGTACCCGCGGCCGCCCCCGGTGCCCGCGGCCTCCGGGTCGAAGCCCAGCCCGTCGTCCGCGATGTCCAGGACGGCCTGGTCGCCGAGGAAGGACAGCGTGATCGCCGCGGTCGAGGCCCCGGCGTGCTCGCGGACGTTGGCCAGCGCCCCCTGGGCGATCCGCAGCAGCGCGGACTGCGCGGCGGTGGGCAGCGGTACCGGCGCGCCGTCCAGGTGGAAGCGGACCGGCAGGCCGCTCTCGGCGGACTCCCGCCCGGCCAGCGCCCGCAGCGCCCCGTCGAGGGTGCGGCCCTCGGCGAGCTCGGCCGGCGCGAGGTCGTGGACGAAGCGGCGGGCCTCGGCGAGGTTGCGGGCGGTCACCTCGGCGGCGGTCCGGACGTGGGTGCGGGCGGTCGCCGGATCGGTGTCCCAGGTGCGGTCGGCGGCCTGCAGCAGCATCTGCTGGCTGGACAGGCCCTGCGCCAGGGTGTCGTGGATCTCCACGGCCAGCCGCTCGCGCTCGGCCAGGGTGCCCTCGCGCCGTTCGGTGGCGGCGAGTTCGCGCCGGGTGCGGACCAGGTCGGTGATCAGCGCGCGCTGCCGGTCGGCCTGCCGGGCCATGAAGAGGAAGACGCCGGTGCCGAGCGCGGCGACCGTGGGCGGCAGCAGGACGAGGGTGGCGTCCACCCCGCCGGGGAGCCGGATCTCGGCGATCACCACCAGCAGGGTCAGTGCGCCGACCAGCGGGATCGCGGCCCTTGCGGGCAGCGCCCGCAGGGCGGTGTAGATCAACGGGACGGCGCACCAGGCGAAGCTCGGGGCGAGCAGCACCAGCACCACCCAGAGCGTGACCACCAGTCCCAGCGGCCACCTGCGGCGCCGGCCCGACGCGGTCGGACGGTGGTGGTCGAGCCAGGAGCCGGCCGGCTGGGCGACGGCCAGGGCGGCGCTCAGCCCGATCACCCAGGGCGCCTGGGGGCTGCCGGAGTGGTGGCTGAGGTAGCGGTTGAGCGAGGCGGCGAGCAGGACCACGAAGGCGGAGTCCAGCAGCACCGCCAGCCGGCCCGCGTCCGGATCGCCGGCGTCGCGGCCGGCGGTACCGGGCAGGCCGACACTGCCGGGCCGGCCGGCGGCGGGGCGGGGCTGCGGCACGGGTGGCTCCTGGTCGGACGGGCGGCGCGCGGTCCGGGTGGCGCGCGGTCCGGGCGGCGCGGGGGCTGCCCACCGGCACCGACCGCGCACCGGGTGCGCGCGGGCGGCAGACCGTACCGACCTGCGCCGATCCCTCGATGGTGACCCGTCCGGCCCGGTCCCGCATCAGCCGATCGGTTGACGCCGCCGTCCCCCATCATGCCCGGACGCACGCGCCGGACCGTCGATGTGGCGGCCCCGGTCCCGGACGGAGGATCGGAGCACACCGCCGGGCGGTCCGCCTCGGCCCGGCGCCCCCTGATCCCCGCACCACCCCGCAGAACCGTCGAGGAGCTGGACCATGAAGAAGACCTCCGTGCGCACCCGGGTGCTGACCGGCGCCGTCGCCGCCGCCGCGATCGCCGCCGCCACCGTGGGCGCCGTCTCGGCCAGCGCCGAGACCACCGAGACCCCGGCGGCTCCGGCCGCGGTGAAGGCCGACACGCAGAACAAGAACCTCGCCCAGAGCACCGGCCTGACCATCGACGCCGCCACCCGCGCCGCCCAGGCCGCCCTGGACGCGGCGACCAAGGCCGGCCAGCACGTGTCGGTCGCGGTCGTCGACCGGGACGGTGTCACCCGCGTGCTGCTGAAGGGCGACGGCGCCGGCCCGCAGGCCCCGGAGTCGGCCGAGCGCAAGGCCTTCACGGCGGTCTCCTGGAACGCGCCGACCTCGGAGCTGGCCAAGCGCCTGGCCCAGGCCCCGAACCTCAAGGACATCCCCGGCACGCTGTTCCTGGCCGGCGGCGCCCCGGTGCAGTCGAAGGGCGCTCCGGTCGCGGCGGTCGGTGTCGCGGGCGCGCCCAGCGGCGACCTGGACGAGCAGTTCGCGCAGGCCGGCGTCGCCGAGCTGGCGAAGTGACGCTTCCCCGCCCCGTCGCCTCGTCGGCGGGGTGACCTCACCCCGCACCCCGTCGGCGGGGTGACGCCCGGCCGGTCGGCCGTCCCGTGACGCGGGATGGCCGACCGGCCGGTTTCATTGACTCATTCGGGTGAACGCCGGGAGGGTCGCCGCAGAACACGGGGTGACCCTTCGAAAAGCCGCTGCCGCTGTCAGTGCCGCGTGGCAGGCTTCCCGGTATGACGGCGTGGACCCTCAACGACATCGAACGTGCGATCCGCTCCTCCTGGGGTGTCGACACCTGTGCGCCCGAGGATCTGGCCCACTGGCGTCCCGACAATCCCGCCCGCGGCCAGTGCGGGGTGACGGCGATGGTGGTGCACGACCTGCTCGGCGGCGAGCTGATGATGGGCGAAGTGCACGTCGACGGGGTCCGGACCGATCTCCACTGGTGGAACCGTTTCGCCACCGGCTTCGAGATCGACCTCACCCGCGAGCAGTTCGGGCCGGACGAGCTGGTCGGCCCCGGCCGCCCGGTCGCCCGCCCGGCCCGTCCCGGCCGACTGCAGGCCCAGTACGAGCTGCTGCGCGGCCGGGTGATCGCCGAGCTGGAGCGCGGGGCCGCCGCGCACCGCACCCGGATGCCGGCGCGCGCCTGCGCCTGACCGGCCCCGGGCGCAGTGACCGGCCCGGGCGTTCCGAGCGGCCAGGGCGCCGTGACCGGCCGGGGTCCGTTCGCATCCTGACGTACAGTCGGCCGCAGTGATCGACAGCGGCGACGGGAGTGCGCGGATGACCGGGACGACGGTCGGCTTCGTGGGGCTGGGTTCGATGGGGCGGGGCATGGCCGGCAGCCTGCTGCGGGCCGGTCACACCGTACGGGTCTGGAACCGCTCGCCCGAGCCGGTGGCCGCCCTGGTGGCCGAGGGCGCTCAGGCGGCCGACTCGCTGGCGGAGGTGTTCGACGCCGACACGGTGGTCTCCATGCTCGCCAACGACGACGCGGTCGAGCGCCTGCTGCTCGACCCCGCCCTGCTGACCGGCGCCACGGCGACCCTGCACGTCAACATGGCCACCGTCTCTCTCGCGCTCGCCGAGCGGGCCGAGGCACTGCACGCCGAGCACGGCATCGGCTACGTCGCCGCGCCCGTCCTCGGTCGGCCGCCGGTCGCGGCCGAGGGCCGGCTGAACATCCTCGCTGCGGGCGCCGCCGACCTGCTGGCCAGGGCCGAGCCGCTGTTCGCCGCGATGGGGCAGCGCACCTGGCACTTCGGCGAGAGCCCCCGGCAGGCCAACACCGCCAAGATCAGCACCAACTTCCTGCTGGCCTGCGCGATCGAGTCGCTGGCCGAGGCGTGCAGTCTGGCCGACGCCCACGGTGTCCGGCCCACCGACCTGGTCGAGATGCTCACCAGCACGCTCTTCCCCGGGCCGATCTACTCCGGCTACGGCGCGATGGTGGCCGAGCGGCGGTACGAGCCGGCCGGCTTCCGGCTGCCGCTCGGGCTCAAGGACGTCGGCCTCGCGCTGGAGGCGGGGGCCGCCCGCCACGTGCCGCTGCCCTTCGGCAGCATCCTGCGGGACGCCTTCCTGGACGCGCTGGCGCACGGCGACGGCGACAAGGACTGGGCGGCGGTCGCCGCCGTCGCCCGCCGCCGGGCGGGACTGCCGGAGTGACCGGCGGGCCGCCCGCGTAGCCGACGGCCCGGCGCGGGTGCGGGTGCGGGCGCGGGCACGGGTCATGGGGAGGGGCGGGCATGGGGAGGGGCGGGCATGGGCCAAGGACGCGCCAGGGACGAGGACCAGGGCGCGCGCAGCGGCGCGGGCGCGGAATAACCGGAGTGGGCCGGGTGCTCGCACCCCCGTCCGCGCCGTGCGACCCGGGGGAGATCCGATGTCCGACCAGCAGCCGTCCGACCAGCAGTCCTTCGACGAGCCGTCCGGCGCCGGGGAGCCGCGCCGCTTCCTGTTCCTCGACGCCGGCGCGCGCACCGACGGCAACTCCGCCCGACTCGCGCGGCTGGCCGCCGAGTCGAGCCTGCCGGCCGGGGCCGAGCAGCGCTGGCTGCGGCTCGACGAGCACCCGCTGCCCGTCTTCCGGGACCTGCGGCACGACGGCGACGGCAGCTACCCCGACCCGGTCGGCCACGAGCGGACCCTGCTGGACGCCACCCTGGCGGCCACCGACCTGGTCCTCGTCGCGCCGCTGTACTGGTACACGCTGCCGACCAGCGCCAAGCTCTACCTCGACCACTGGTCGGGCTGGCTCCGCGTGCCCGGACTGGACTTCCGCACCCGGATGGGCGGCGCCACCCTGTGGGGAGTCACCGCCCTCAGCGGATCGGACGACAAGGCCGAGCCGCTGATCGGCACGCTCCGGCTGACCGCCGAGTACATGCGGATGCGCTGGGGCGGCGTGCTGCTCGGCAACGGCACCCGCCCGGGCGACGTGCTGCGCGACGAGCGGGCACTGATCGCGGCCAAGTCCTTCTTCGCGGGCTGACGCGGACTGGCGCCGGCGGACGCGGGCTGACGCGCGCTGACCGCCCCGGCGCCGCGCGCCCGCTCCGCCCCCGGCATCGCGCTCACGATCCGACCCCGGGACCCGTACCGCTCCCGCCCCGGGTGCGGTACCGTCCTCCGGACGTGTACCCGTCACTCCCGGTCATCTTTTGGCAAAGCGCAAAAGCCTTGTAACTGGACGGAGTTGGACGAACCGGGCGCGTCACTTCCACCGCTCGGGCACAGTGCGGCACCCGCCTTCCGGCTCGGCCGGATCGTTCGGTACTCTCCGTCGCACTTTCAGCTTCGCGGGGGGACGGGGCGTCTGCGGCCGCCCCCTCGCGCCCGGGCCTCGCCCGGAAACGTCCGTGAGGTCTCCCTTGTCCATACGTCGCAGTCTTGCCCTCGCCGGCGCCGCCGCGCTCGCGTCCTCGCTCGTGCTGGCCGGTGCCCAGGGCGCCATGGCCGTCGGAGTCACCGGCTCCGCCTCCGCGTCCGCCCCGGCCGAGAAGGCGGGCCACAAGGCCCTGGACCTCTCGGTGCGCGGTGTTCCGGACACCTTCATCGCCGGCGGCGACGCCCGCGTGTTCACCTACCGGATCGACAACTCGACCAAGAGCGACTTCGTCGCCTACCCGCTGCTGAAGTTCAAGAACAAGGCGGGCTCGCTCAAGGCGAAGGACCTCAAGGTCGAGTACAAGCTGCCGGCCGGCCTGCCCGGTGGCGGCACCTGGAAGACCGGTGCCGTCGCGCCCGGCGGCGGCGACGGCGACGACAGCGCCGTGCTGATGCTGCTCGGCGACGTCACCGACGGCAACGCCGCCGACGACGCGCTGCTCTACATCTCCCAGGGCAAGCACATCGACATCGACGTCCGCGTCTCCTTCGACCAGGACACCCCGCTGGGCAAGGCCGGCGTCGTCCCGGTGGTGTTCTCCGCCGACACCGGCAACCCGGACGACCACGGCAGCTTCAGCTGTGACGGGATCAAGGGCGCCGGCTTCACCATCAAGGCCGGCGGTGGCAAGCCCACCCCGACCGCCACCCCGACCAAGACCGGCAAGCCGACCCCGACGACGAGCCACTCGCCGACGGCCACGGCCACCGCGACCGCCACGGCGACCGCGACCGCCACGGCCACCACGACGGCCACGGCCACCACGACGGCGACCGCGACCCCGACCACCCCGGCGCCGACCACCCCGGCCCCCGGCACCGGCTCGCCGTCCGCCTCCGCGACCACCGCCGCTCCGGCGCCGTCCGGCAGCAGCACGGACGTCCAGCAGCCGATCGACTTCCCGGTGCAGACCCCGACCGTCACCCCGCCGAAGATCACCCAGGGCGGCGTCGAGAAGGCCAAGACCGCCTCCGACAACGCGGACAAGGCGCTGGCCCAGACCGGTGGCGGCGACGACACCACCGCGATCGCGGCCGTCGGCGGCGCCGTCCTGGTGGCCGGTGTCGGCACCCTCGTGGTGCTGCGCCGCCGCAAGACCGGCCAGCACAGCTGACCAGGGACAACCGTTCCACGGGTGCCCCCGTGTCGCCCGCGCCGTCCACCGGACGGTCATGCGGGCGGCACGGGCGGTACTCCTCCGTCACATAGGATGTCCGGCCGGAGGGGGGCGGAACCGGCGGGGAGAGGACAGGTGCGGGAAGCACGCACGGCACGGGCCACCACGGATTACGAGGCGGCGACCGGGCGGATCGCGGGACTGCCGCTCCGCAGGCACCACGTCCTGCTGGTCGCCTGGACGGTCCTCTGGTTCTTCCTGGTCGAGCCGAGCGGCGGCTTCTCCTGGCACTACCTGCGCCAGGGCGAGCAGCTGCTCTTCAGCGGCCAGGCCGACGGCGGCCTGTCGCTCTACGCCCACCACCCGGAGCTGCAGATCGGCCCGGTCAGCCTCGCCGCGGCCAGGCTCACCGCTCCGTTCTCACCGCACACCGGCCAACTGGTCGCCGAGGCGGCGAGCGCCGCGCTCGGCCTGGTGATGCTGGTCGTGATCGGCCGCACCGCGGCCCTCTACTACCTGGGCACCGGCACCAACCACCGCCGGCTCCAGCAGCGGCTGCTGATCGCCGGACTGGCGTTCATCCCGATGTGGGTCGAGGTGTCGGTCCGCTTCGCGCACCTGGACGACGTCCTCGCGCTGTTCTTCACCACTCTCGCCGCACACGCCCTGGCCCGCGGCAAGCCCACCCAGGTCGCGATCTTCCTGGCGCTGGCGGTGGACTCCAAGCCCTGGGCGATCGCCTTCGCCCCGCTGATCCTGGCACTGCCCCGGCGCACCTGGCTGCGCACCGCGATCTGGTTCGCCGTTCTGGTGGCGATCGCCTGGCTGCCGTTCTACCTGGGCAACCTGGACACCATGGCGGCGGCGAAGTTCACCATCCCCAACCAGCCCGCCTCCGCGCTGCGCTGGTTCGGGGTGACCGACCCGGCCACCCCCTGGTGGGACCGCCCGACCCAGTTCGCGCTCGGCATCGGCCTGGGCGCCATCGCGGTGTGGCGCGGCCGCTGGCCGGCCGTGGTGCTGCTCGGCGCGGACGCGCGGATCCTCCTCGACCCGAGCGTCTACACGTACTACACGGCCTCGATCCTGCTCGGCACCCTGCTCTGGGACGCGGTCGGGCAGAAGCGGCTCGTCCCGTGGTGGAGCTGGATCGCGCTGGCCGCGCTGTACGGCGGCACGCTGTTCCTGCCGTCCGACTCGGCCCGCGGCTTCGTCCGGCTCGCCTTCGTGGTGGTCTCCGCCGCGTACGTGCTGCTCTGGCCCACCCAGCAGTCCCGTCGGCCGCGGTCCGGCGGCCAGGGCGACGGCGGACGCCGGGCGGCCCGGCGGCGCGAGCGGGCGCTGGTCGGCGCCGACGCCTGAGCGGTCGCCCGGAAAGACGGCTTGACCCTCACGCGACGTGAGAGCCGAGGGTGGTGGTCAGCACCAGGGAGGAACTCCGATGACCAGTGAGGGCTACTCGGTCGGCGCCGTGGCGAAGATCGCCAAGGTGACCGTCCGCACGCTGCACCACTACGACGAGATCGGCCTGCTGTCCCCGGCCGGCCGTACCCGCTCCGGCTACCGCCGGTACGTGGACGCCGATCTCGACCGGCTGCAGCAGATCCTCTTCTACCGCGAACTCGGGTTCCCCCTGGAGGAGATCGCGGCGATCCTGGACGACCACTCGGTCAGTCCGAGCGAGCACCTCCGGCGGCAGCACCAGCTGCTGACCGACCGGATCCGGCACCTCCAGGACATCGCCGCAGCCGTCGAACACGCCATGGAGGCACGGAGAATGGGCATTCAGCTGACCCCGGAGGAGAAGTTCGAGATCTTCGGCGAGGGATACCAGGAGGAGTGGGAGCAGGAGGCCGAGCAGCGCTGGGGCGACACCGCCGCCTGGGCCGAGTCCCAGCGCCGCACCGGCGGCTACTCCAAGGCCGACTGGCAGCGGATCCAGGCCGAGATGACCGAGCTCAACACCGCACTGGCCGCGGCGATCACCGCCGGCGAGCCCGCCGACGGCACGGTGGCCACGGACCTCGCCGAGGCGCACCGGCAGCACATCTGCCGGAACTTCTACGACTGCACGTTCACCATCCACCGTGGGCTGGCCGGCCTGTACGTCTCCGACCCGCGCTGGACGAAGGTGTACGAGGAGCTCGCCCCGGGCCTGGCGCAGTGGCTGCACGACGCCATCGTCGCCAACGCCGACCGGCGGGAGAACGCGTAACGGCTCGACACGGCCGTCAGGCCGTCACGGCCTGACGGCGTGACGGCGTGACGCGATCAGGCGACCCCGCGTCCGAACGAACGCCGGTAGGCGGTCGGCGAGGTGCGCATCACCCGGCCGAAGTGGTGGCGGAAGGTCGCGGAGCTCTCGAAGCCGACGGCCGCGGCGATCTCCTCCACCGTCCCGTCCGGCGACTCCAGCAGCGGCAGGCTGGCCGCGATGCGCTGGGTGACGACCCAGCGCATCGGGCTGGTCCCGTTGCGGGCGGTGAAGTGCCGCAGGTACGAGCGGTCCGACATCCGGGCGGCGCGGGCCAGCACCGGGACGGTCAGCGGGGACGACAGGTGGTCCAGCGCCCACTGCATGCTGCGGGCGATCCCGTCGTCCTCCTCCTCGACCGTGCCGACCGCCGCCTCGATGAACTGGGCCTGACCGCCGTCCCGGTGCGGCGCCACCACGAAGCGGCGGGCCACGGTGTTGGCCACCTTGGCGCCGTGGTCCCGGCGGACCAGGTGCAGGCAGAGGTCGATCCCGGCCGCACTGCCCGCGCTGGTGAGCACGTCCCCGTTGTCCACGTACAGCACGTCCGGGTTGACCCGCACCGCCGGGTGGCGCTGTTGCAGCAGCTCGGCGTACCGCCAGTGGGTGGTCGCCTCCCGGCCGTCCAGCAGCCCGGCGGCGGCCAGCGCGAAGGCGCCCGAGCAGATCGACACGATCCGGGCGCCGCGCTCGTGCGCCGTGCGCAGTGCCGCCACCAGCCCGGGGGAGACTCCCCCGGCCTGGCGGCCGGGAGGTGCCCCCACGCCGCCGAAGGCGTTCGGCACCCCGGGGACCACCACCGTGTCGGCG
The DNA here is from genome assembly GCF_055600605.1 of Kitasatospora sp. NPDC038210. Lineage (NCBI taxonomy): Bacteria > Bacillati > Actinomycetota > Actinomycetes > Kitasatosporales > Streptomycetaceae > Kitasatospora > Kitasatospora sp. NPDC038210. Next base: position 355,923 of record NZ_JBVJYK010000004.1, read on the forward strand.
GCCGCCAGTTCGTCCAGCCCGTGCCGGGCGGTCAGCGTGAAGCCGCCCACCGCGTCCAGTGCCGTCCCGGGCCGGTCGGCGCACACCTTCAGGCCGTACCAGGGGGTGGCCAGCAGCCCGGTCAGCTCGGGCCGGGCCAGCCCGAACACCTCGACCACGACGCCGAGTTCGAACGGGGCCATGCCCTCGAAGGCGTACACCGCGACATCGTGCACGGGCTCCGGCCGCCGGCCGATGGCGACGGCCACCGGCCGCTGCCCGCTGGCGACGGCGGTGCCGGTGGCGCTGGCGACGGCGATTCCGGTGTCGATGCCGGTGCGGGCGCCGACCGCGCCCTCGACGTCCTGCTCGGCCATGCGAACCCCCTGCTCACGGGTGGCGGAACGCCGGTGAGTCTAGTCGTCCGGGCTCCTCGGACATTTCTTCGAACCCACCTGCAACCTCCACCCCTGCTGCACGTCCACTAGGTGTGGGGGCGGAGGGAACCGCGGCGAGGGCAGCTGGGAGGATCCCCCCGATCACGATCTTGATCAGGTGGACCTGACGGTCCGGCGAACGCCGTCACCGTCACCGGGGGAAAGCGGAAACGCACATGTCCATGGCCATCGGGCCGACCGTCGTGCCGGGGAAGGCGCACGGTTTCACCGTCCGCGGTGTGGTCGCCGCGCTGTTCGGCGCGCAGGAGGTCGGCGAGCCCCTCGCCGGCCCCGTCACCGAGCAGGAGGTGAAGCAGCGCCGCTCCGGCTTCCGGCTGCTGCGCGGCGGTCGCAAGCCCGCGGAGGAACGGCCCACCCTGACCGACCTCTACCACGCCCACCGGCTCGGCCTGGTGCGGATGGCCGTGCTCCTGGTCGACCACCAGGACCTGGCCGAGGACGTCGTCCAGGAGGCCTTCACCCAGCTCTACCAGCGCCACGGCGAGGAGCTGGACGACCTGGACAACGCGCTCGGGTACCTGCGGACCTCCGTGGTCAACGGCGCCCGCTCGATGCTGCGCCGCCGCAAGACCGCCCGCGAGTACGTGCCGCCGCACGAGCCCGACGCCGCTTCGGCGGAGGACCACGCGGTCCTCAACGACGAGCACCGTCGGGTCCTGGTGGCGATGCAGGAATTGACTCCCCGCCAGCGAGAGGTGCTGGTGCTGCGCTACTGGTCCGACATGTCGGAGGCGCAGATAGCCGAGACCCTGGGGCTCTCCCGGGGTGCCGTGAAGTCCACGGCCAGTCGTGCCCTGGACGCCTTGGAAAAGCACCTGGAGAAGGTTAGATGACCGACAAGTTCCCCCGCCGTATCGGCGGCGACGGCGACGGGCCGGCCGAAACCCCGACCGAACGGCTGCTCCGCGAGGCGATGGGCGCGCGTGCCGCCCTGGTCACGGCGAACAGCCTGCGCCCGGCCGCACCCCCGAAGAGCCGGATCCGCCGACTGCGCCCGGTGTACGCCGTCACCGTCCCGCTCGGCCTGGCCGCGGCGATGGCGCTCGGCGTGCTCACCTTCCACGGTGAGCCGGTCGCCCACGACCAGACCCCGCCGCCGCCGGCCGCCTCGCTGACGGCCTCCCCGAGCCCGACCGCCGAGCCGACCGTCCCTCCCACCCCGTCGGTGACCCCCACCGGCACCGACACCCCGACGGGCGAGCCCGAGACCGACCTCCCGCTCGCCGACGGCGTCCCGTCCTCCAGCGCGTCGGCCACCAGCACCGCACCCCCGGTCGGCCCGGCGTCGTCGTACTCGTTCCGCGGCGTCAAGTTCAAGGTGCCGGCGGGCTGGAAGACGGTTTCGCTCAACTCCTTCACCGTCTGCGTCCTGAGCCCGGGCACACCTGCCGAGTCGCCGAAGGGCTGGTCGCAGGACGTTTGCGAGCCGTACGGCGTCATGGTCACGGCCTACAACACCCAGGAGGAGGTCGACGGCGGCGGCTGGCCCAAGATGGCCTTCATGGACACGGACTCGGGTTGGGGCAACCAGCCCTACTGCCCGGTCTGGGACAACCCGCACACCCCCACGGGCGAGCCGATCAACAGCACAGGGCCGACGAAGAGCACCCCGACCGTCGCCGGCCGCTCCGCCCAGAAGTCGCAGTGGCAGGTGACCTGCGGCAAGTCCCCCTTCACGGCACAGGTCTGGGCCCTGCCCAAGGACCAGGTCTTCGTCTCGGCGGTCGGACTCAAGAGCGACTACCAGACCGGCCTGCAGACGATCGTCAACAGCCTGGACGTCAGCGGCCACAAGGCGCCGGGGCCGACGCCGTCGGCGGCTCCGGTGAGTGACAGCGACATCGGCATCTCCTTCAGCGGGATCCTTCCGGCGGGGCTCATGTCCGCGAAGGACTCGCCGGTGACGTTCGCGGTGACGTACAAGAACACCAGCCAGAACACCTACGACGCTGTCCAGCCGGTGCTCGTCACCGAGCCCTACGCAGGGTCGCCGGCGAGCGAGACCGAGCCGGTGAACTCGGGCACGCTGGAACGTCAGGACGGTGGCACCTGGGTCCCGATCCCCATGTCACCGGTCGCGAGCATGCGTCACCTGACCGTGGGCAGGCCGGCTGCCTTTCCGCTGGCGCCGGGCCAGAGCAAGACGGTGATGTTCCGCCTCGCGATCGACGGCGCGGACGGCGCCGGGGCGATGCCGGTGACCGCTCAGGCGATCCTGCCGTACGACGGCAAGGGACGGCTGACCATGCTCGGCACGGCGACCATCCGGCAGGTCGTCGTGAAGTAGCCGATCGCAGGCCGCCCCCGAGGCGCCGTGTCCAGGAAAACCGCCTGGTCACGGCGCCTTTCGGCGTTCCGGGGCGGGGTCGCGGAGAAACCTTCGGATCCGGCTGCAACCCCCCGCCGGGATGGACGTCTATCAGGGTGAGAGGCGGGGAGAGCGAGCCGGCGGGGCCGGGGCTCGGGCCGGTTCCTCGGGACGCAGGCAAGGCGTCCGCTCATCCGACATCACCAGCACCATGTCCTCTGGGGGACTGTCACATGAACGCGTCCGTCATTGCCCGTATTGCGAAGAATCCTTCAAGGTCTCGTCGCCGGACGGGTCGGCCCTGCTGCGCCCGATGGTGCGGCTGTACCTGCCCACCGGCACGGGCCTGACCGGATCGGACGTCACGGTGGAGGCCAAGGTCGGCAACGCGTGGAAGTCCTTCGAGGTGACCGCGGACCGCAACGGCCGCCTCGGGGTGGCGCCGGCCGAGCTGGTCGGCGTCATGCGGGGCAACCCGGTGGAGTACACCTTCCGGCTGGGCCTGAAGCGGACCGGCAGCGCGGGCCCGGTGGAGATCCGGGTCGGCGGGGACTCGGACGGTCACTACGGCGCGACCGTCGCCGTCCGGCCCGCCGTCCAGCGCTGACCTCCCCGGACGCAGCCGACCACCCCGAACGCACCGGGGCCCGGCCTCCCGAGCGGTTCGGGAGGCCGGGCCCTTCGGCGTACGGCGCTCGGTCGGGGTTCGGACCGGGTGAGGCTCAGGCCAGCGAGGCCATCCAGGCCTCGACGTCCTCGGAGCGGCGGGGCAGGCCGGCCGAGAGGTTCTCGTTGCCGTCGGCGGTGACCAGGATGTCGTCCTCGATCCGGACGCCGATGCCGCGGTACTCCTCCGGCACGGTCAGGTCGTCCAGCTGGAAGTACAGGCCGGGCTCGACGGTGAGCACCATGCCGGGCACCAGCAGGGCGTCGACGTGCTCCTCGCGGCGCGAGTGGGCGCAGTCGTGGACGTCCAGGCCGAGCATGTGCCCGGTGCCGTGCAGGGTCCAGCGGCGCTGCAGGCCCAGCTCCAGGACCTTCTCGACGTCGTACGCCGAGGCGTCCAGCAGGCCCCAGGCGAGCAGGCGCTCGGCGAGCACCCGCTGCGAGGCCTCGTGGAAGTCGCGGAAGCGGGCGCCGGGCCTCACCGCGGCGATGCCGGCCTCCTGGGCGTCGTACACCGCGTCGTAGATCTTGCGCTGCAGCTCGGTGAAGCGGCCGTCGATCGGCAGGCTGCGGGTGACGTCGGCGGTGTACAGGGTGTGGGTCTCCACGCCCGCGTCCAGCAGCAGCAGCTCGCCGGGGCGCACGTCGCCGTCGTTGCGGACCCAGTGCAGGGTGGTGGCGTGCGGGCCGGCGGCGGCGATGGTGCCGTACCCGACGTCGTTGCCCTCGACCCGGGCGCGGCGCCAGAAGGTGCCCTCGATCCAGCGCTCGGAGGTGGCGACGGCCTGGCCGAGCTCGCGGACCACGTCGGTGAAGCCCTTGACGGTGGCGTCGCAGGCGGCGCGCAGCTCGCCGATCTCCCACTCGTCCTTGACCAGCCGCAGGCCGCTCAGGAACTCCTTGAGCTCGGCGTCCTTGTCGGCGTCCAGGGCGTCGGCCAGCGCGGCCTCCAGGCCGGCGTCGTAGCCGCGGACGATCCGGGTGGGGACGGTGGAGTCCCCAGCTGCCGCGGCCAGCTCCTCGGCGGCCTTGCGGACGTCGCGGGCGGGCAGGCCGAGCAGCTGCTCCTGCTCGCTCAGGCTGTGCCGGCGGCCGACCCACAGCTCGCCGTGGCCGTCCAGCCAGAACTCGCCGTTCTCGCGGTCCGAGCGGGGCAGCAGGTAGAGCGCGAACTCGTGGCCGGTGCCGCCGGTCGGCTCGGCGACGAGCACGGCGTCCTCGGTCTGGTCGCCGGTGAGGTGCACGTACTCGCTGGAGGCGCGGAAGGCGTAGTCGGTGTCGTTGGAGCGCACCCGCAGGTTGCCGGCCGGGACGACGAGGCGCTCGCCCGGGTAGGCGGCGGACAGCTTGGCACGGCGCTCGGCCGCGTACGGGGCCTGGGCGACCGGGGAGAGGCCGTGCAGCTCGGTGTCGGCCCAGCCGGACTTCATCGAGGCGGCCAGCTCGTCGGAGATCTCGCCGTAGAGCCCGTTCTTGCGGCCCTTGAACTCCTGCGGCTCGTCGCCGCCCTCGGCCTCGGGGTTCTCGGCCACCGCGGGGGTGCGGTCCTCGGTCACGTGCAACGCCTCCTTGGGGGTGGTACCGCCGCCCCTCGGGGGAGTGTCGGATCGCGACACGCGCGGGCGGCCGTGCGTCCATGGTACGGACGCCCGGTCGCTCGTCGGTTCGGGCCCGGTACATCCGTCCGGGCCCGGTCCCGGTGCGTCCGTCCGGGCCCCGCGGACCTCGGGGAGACGGGTGCACGCGCGGGAACGCGCGGCTACTCGAAGCGGGCCGCCAGCAGCATCAGGTCGTCGGTGGCCGTCGTCGCGGCCTCCGGGGCCGGGCAGACGGCGAGCAGGTGGGCGCAGAGCCGGTCCGGGTCGATCCGCACGTCGCGCGGGGCGTCGGCGGCGGCCCGGCGCAGGTTGGCCTGCCCGGCGTGCAGGGTCGGGCCGCAGCGGCGGGCCAGGCCCTCGGTGTAGAGCAGCAGGGTGTCGCCGCGCTCGGCGGTGAACTCCACCCCGGGCGCCTCCCAGCAGGCCAGCATGCCGAGCGGGGCGGACAGCGAGGTCTCCACGAACTCGGCACCGCGCCGGCCGACCAGGACGGGCGGGCAGTGCCCGGCGCCGGCCAGGGTGACCCGGCGCTCCTCGGGTTCCACCCAGGCGTAGACGGCGGTGGCGGTGCGGGTCGGCTCGGTGGTCTTGAGCAGCAGCTCCAGGTCGCCCAGGACGGAGACCGGGTCCTCGCCCTCCAGTACCGCGTAGGCCCGCAGTGCGGCCCGCACCCGGCCCATCGCGGCGGCCGCACCGGGGGCCGAGCCGGGGCCGGCGCCCGGGCCGTCGCCGGAGACGGAGCCGACGGTGAGGCCGACGGTGCCGTCCGGCAGCGGGATCGCGTCGTACCAGTCGCTGCCGCAGGAGCGGTCCAGCCCGGCCGGGACGAGCCGGGCGGCCAGTCGCAGCCCGGCGGTCTGGGGGAGGTGGTCGGGCAGCAGGCCGCGGCGCAGCGCCTCGGTGGTGCGCCGGATCCGTTCCGCCTCCAGCTGCTTGGCGAGCAGCGGGGCGGCGATCGCGCAGTAGTGGCGGGCCAGTTCGCGCCGGCACTCGGTCGGCTCGGCGGGCTCGTCCCAGAACCAGAGGACGGCGGCGAGCGGGCCGTCCTCGGGGGTGGCGAGCGGCAGGCCGAAGGCGCCGCCGAGGCCGAGGTGGACGGCGAGTTCGCGCAGCCGGGCGCCGATGGCCGGGTCCTCGGCGAGGTCGGGGGAGTGCAGCTGCTCGGGCCGGTCCCGTTCGCGCAGCAGCCGTCCGAGCAGGCTCTGCTCGGACGGGACGGTCTCCAGGGCGCCGAGGCTGGCGCGGTCGAGGCCGAGGCCGACCGGCTGACCGGGGCCGCCGCCGGGCATCCGGGTGACCAGGACGCCGCGGCGGGCGCCGAGCAGGGCGGCGCCGGAGGCGAGGAGGGTGTCCAGGGTGGTGGCGAGGCCGCGGGCCCGGGCGAGCCGCTCGGTGTGCTCGTGCAGGGCGGTGATCTCGGACAGGCGTCCGGCCAAACGGTCCTGCACGGTGGTGGACGGTGCCGTGCGGTCGTCGGCCGGGCCGTCCGGTGCGCCCGGTGCGTCCTCGGGGCCGTCCTGGGCGTCGGCGGGGCCGGGGAGTCCCGGCGGGTCGAGGACGGTGAGCCCGCCTGCGCAGCCGGTTTCGCCCGGCTCGGCGGTCGTCGTCGACGGGAGGGCCGTCGGCGGGTGGGACTCGGTCATGCCGCCACTCCTGACGCGGTGCTACGTGCCATGCGAAACCCCCAGGTACGGCCAAGGTGGAGCGAGCACGGCCAAAGGGCGTGTTTCGCCTCGATTCGCTACTACTCGTCATTGATCGACAGCAATGCCACCACTTCTACACAGGCCATTCGGGGCATGTCCAGATCCAGGACGACGCGGTGGCCGGTTCCACGGCCATTGCGACCCGGTCGGAGGGCGTGCGGGGTTCGTGTGCGCGCCGGTCGGACCGGGAGGCATGGAGCGAGCCGCGAGCGGGCAGAACCGAGGGGACGGACCGGGCGGCCGTCCGGATCGTATGCCCGTGCCGCCCGGGAGCCGGGTCGGCCGGAAGTCTCTCACTCGTACGGTGGAACCAAACGCGCCCGGGCGGCGTCCATCCGGTCGCATGCGGGATTCTCGTTCCAAGGGCTGTTTCCAGTGCACGGCCCTTCTCATGTCGTGCTCCACACCGTGCTCCACGTCGTAGCCGCCCCGTCCGCATTGCCGCCCGCTCCGCACCGCCCGGGGCCGTGCCGCGGCGGGCCCGCGCGGAGGATCCCGACGGATGCCGACGGAGCGGAGCGAGCCGAGCGGTCAGGGAAAGGAACGAGCGCCATGCGTGAGAACCCGAAGGACCGGTCGGAGGAGCGTGCCGCCCGACTGGCCGCGGCCCTGGCGGCCGCCGTCGACCACCGCTGGCCCGTGGTGCCGGGCACCGTGCTGAGCGGTGGGCGCTGCTCCTGCGGCGACCGGGACTGCACCGTCCCCGGCGTGCACCCGCACGACCCCTCGCTGCTGGCCGCCACCACGGACGCCCGGATGGTGCGCTGGTGGTGGGAGCGGCAGAGCCCGGACGCGACGGTGCTGGCCGCCACCGGCTCCACGGTCTCGGCGGTCAGCCTGCCCGCGGAGGCCGGGGCGCGGGCGCTGGCCTACCTGGGCGCGTTGCGGATGCCGCTCGGCCCGGTGCTGGCGATGCCGGGCCGCTACGCGCTGCTGGTGGCCCCGTACTCGTTGGATGCGCTCGGCGAGATGCTCGCCCAACTCCCTTGGGTGCCGGGATCGTTGCGCTATCACGGGCCGGGCGGCTTCCTGCCGCTGCCGCCCGGCGGCTCGGCCGGCCGGGTGCGCTGGGTGCTGGCGCCGCGACCGGGGGCGGGCGGGGTCTGGCTGCCGCAGGTCGGGCCGCTGCTGGGCGAGTTGGTCGATGCGACGGTCCGGTTGGACAGCGGCCGCTCGGCGTACTGATCCGCGGTGATCCACGCGGTCCGCCGGAAAAACAAAAGATCCGGCCGCTGGCGACGGGGGATGCACCAGCGGCCGGACTCTTTAGACAGTAACAAGGATCCGCGCCCGCGCCAATTTCCAAGACGCCCTCCACGCCCGGAAATTGCGCGTTCACCGCGACAATGTGACGCGTATCACGCGGATCCTGCGCGCTTTAGTTCAGGGTGACCTGACGGTTCACCAGGTTGGCGCGGGCGCGACGCTCCTCGGCGGTCAGCGGGGTCGCGTCGGCGAGGACGGCAGCGAGCCGCTCGCCGAACTCGGCGGCCGGCTTCTCGCAGTCGGCGGCGGTCATCGCGAGCGGCAGGTCCCACACCGGGACGGTCAGGCCGTGCGCGCGGAACGAGCCGACCAGACGGGTGTCCGGGCCGAGCGAGGCCTCACCGGCGGCGTTCAGCCGGGCCAGCGCGTCCAGCAGCTGCTCCTCCGGGACGGTCATCACCCAGCGCAGGTGGTTCTTGTCCGGGGTGCCGCACCAGTAGGCGGCGTCGACACCGGCCAGCTTCTCGGTCGGGATGGCCGAGGCGTTGGCGCGCTCCAGGGAGGCGGCGACCTCGCCGGTGGCGGTCTCGGCGTCCTCCAGCCAGAACTCGAAGCCGGTGTGCACGGCGGGCGCGAAGGCGGCGGTGGCGTCCAGCATGTCCTGCAGGCGGCGCCCGCCCGGCACGGTCCGGCGGGCCGGCACCGGGGTGCCCGGCTCGGTGGCCAGGGCCAGCTCCAGGGCGTCGCCGAGGTCGCGGCTGAGGTCGCCGGAGGAGGACTGGGTCTGCAGACCGAGCAGGATCGAGCCGTCCTGGCGGCGCAGGGCCGGCCAGGCCAGCGGCAGCACGGTGGCCAGGGTCACCGACGGGACCTCGCCGTTGGCGCCCTCGGCCACCCCGGCGGCCAGCGTCAGCGGCACCGTGGCGGCGGGCACCAGCTCGCGCAGCGCCACCCAGTCGGCCTCGCCCGACAGGCCCTCGAACGGGCGGTGCACCAGCTCCTGCACCGCGTGCGAAGCCTCCCGGCCGTGGCAGGCCTTGTAGCGGCGGCCCGAGCCGCAGGGGCAGTCCTCTCGGGCCCCGACCACGGGGATCTCGCCCGTGACGGCGGTGGTGGACTGACGCTGCGGCGCCTTCTTGGCGGCCTTCTTGCCCATGGTGCGGCTCTCCCGGGAACGGTGGTCCTGTGTCCCGGGAAGCCTACTGACGTTCCTCCGGCACCTGCGCTACCCCCGGCGCGCGCGAACGCGCCGGGGCGCGCCGGCACCGGGGGCGCGAGGACGGGCCCTACGCGCTGCGGGCGTCGCCCCCGGTGCGCCGGGCGTGCCGGCTGCGGGCGGGCAGCGCCGCCCAGACCGTCACCTCGCCGGGCGCGTCGCGCACGCCCCAGTCGCTGGCCAGTTGGTCGACGATGCCCAGGCCGCGGCCGCCGCGCGAGGTCAGCGAGGGACTGGCGGGCAGCGGCCGGGTGGCCGCGCCGCCGTCGGTGACCTCCAGGGTGAGCACGCCGTCGGCGTGCATCTGCCAGCGGACCAGCACACCGCCGTCCGGCTCGTCCGTGCCCTCGCCGTGCTCCCGGCCGCCGTCCGCGGCGTGCGCCCCGGACGGGACGGAGGGGCCGGACGGGACGGACGGCACGCCGACCAGCACCTGCCCGAGCACCTCGGCCCGGGCGCCGCGGCCGAGCGCCGGCAGCGGGCCGAGCGGACGGGCGTACCGGCACGCATTGCTCAACAGTTCGGAAAGGATCAGTACGGCATCATCGATGACCGGTTCGGGTATCTGCCGGTCACCCAGATCTCGACGCAGTCGGCGCCGTGCGACCCCGACACTCGCTGGGCCGTGCGGCACTGCCATGGTCGATGAAGTCGGCACTTCACGCGCCACCATCAACGCCACCCCCGGACCTCCTTCAGCGTATGCCGAGGGAGAGATGCCCCTTGGTAATGCGTCGGAAACGAGCACCGGACGATCCCGCGAGCCCATTTCGAGCACGGCGACGGACGGTCGACCGGAGGTCATTCCGTGCTCACCCTCTGTCGCCCGGGGCAAGGAATTCCGGCAATATCGTGCGCGGAAGGTTTGACTGCCGACCAGACCGATCAGTCCGCACCGGCACGGCCGTCGGTGCGTCGGCGGATCACCTGCCGAGCTGCGCCAGCACCTCGGCGGGCCGGTTGGTGATGATCGCGGACACACCGAGTTCCAGGCAGAGCTCGACGTCGGCCGGTTCGTCCACCGTCCACACGTGCACCTCGTGCCCCAGCTCCCGCAGCCGGGTCACCAGCTGCGGGCGGGCCCGCACCAGCTCGATGCCGGGCCCGGCGATCCGCGCCCCGCCCGGCAGCGCCGCGCCCTCGCGCAGCCGGCCGACCAGCGGCAGCGCCCGCTCGAACAGGAACACCCGCCGGAACTCCGGCGCGGCGGCGGCCACCCGGTTCAGCGCGACCGAGGAGAAGCTCATGATCCGGGCGGACGGGCGGTCGTTCTCCCGGGCCGCGCCGATCTTGAACCGCTCCAGCATCCGCAGCAGCTCGGCCTCCACCAGGCCGCGGAAGCGCACCGGGTGCTTGGTCTCGATCGCGAGGTCCACCGGGCGGCCGCAGTCCACCACCAGCTCCAGCAGGCGCTCCAGCCGGAGCACGCCGCGCAGCTCGGGGTCGGTGCTGGGGCGGCCGGTCTTCCAGGCGCCGAAGTCGTACGCCTCCAGCTCGGCGAGCGTCATCGCCGAGACGGTGCCCCGGCCGTTGGACACCCGGCCGATCCGCCGGTCGTGCACGCAGACCAGGTGGCCGTCGGCCGTCACCCGGACGTCGCACTCCAGCGCGTCGGCGCCCTCGTCGAGCGCGCGCCGGAAGGCGGCGAGGGTGTGTTCGGGCAGGGCGTGGGAGGAACCGCGGTGCGCGATCACCTGGGCGGGCACCGCGGTGCGCGCCGCCGCCGAGGACAGGTCTGGGCTGGTCACAGGGCCAACGATAGGCGGCGGAGGTGACGGGGAGGCGAAGACGGCCCCAACCCGTGGGGCCGTCTGCCGGTTGCCGGGGGTCGCCGGGCGTCCACGCGGGGGACGCCGGGCCCCCGAGCGCGGGGCGTCAGCGCGCCGTGCGGCGGGAGAGCGGGGTGAGCGCCCAGGTGGCCAGGGCGGGCACCAGGAAGGCGAACAGCGAGGCGGAGGTCCACTCCTGCGGGGTGAAGTGCAGGGCGTCCTGGGCCGAGGTCCAGAAGTCCGTCCACCAGCCCGCCACCTTGGTCGGCGCGATGAACTGGTAGACCGCGAAGCCCAGCACCCACGGCAGCAGCATCGTCCAGCGGGCCGGCGCGTCCTCGGCGAGGTTCCAGCCGCGGCGCCCGGCGCCGAGGAAGAAGTCCACCGCCAGCACCGCCAGCAGCGGCACGAACACCGAGCCGATCAGGCCCAGGAAGTTGTAGTAGCTGTCGGTGAACTTGTCGATCTGCAGCGCCAGCACGGTGGTCAGCACGCCGATCCCGCCGCTCAGCACCCGGCGGTCCACCTTCGGCAGCAGGTTCTGCACCGACATCGCGGTCGAGTACACGTTGGCGAAGGACTGGTCGGTCTCGCGCAGCACCAGCACCAGCAGGAACAGCCAGCCGGCCCAGACGCCCAGGAAGGAGTCGAAGATCTTCTCCGGGTCGCCGCCGGACTGCAGCAGCGCCATCAGGCCGAGCACGTAGCACCAGACCTGGGCGATCGTGTAGCCGGAGAAGCTGCCCCAGAACGCCGAGCGCGCGGTGCGCGAGTGCCGGGTGTAGTCGGCGGCCAGCGGGACGAAGGAGACCGACACCGCGATCATCGCGTCGGTCGCGCCGAGGAAGCCGTGCCAGTTGCCGGCGCCCGGGTCCGGCACGCCCTGACGCCCCAGCTGGACGGTGAAGTACACCATCGCCACGGCCACCGCGCCGGCCACGAAGCGGCGCAGCACCGCGATCGAGCCCAGCGGCCAGATCGTCAGCGCGGTGGTCAACGCTCCCGCGAGCAGCACGAACAGCCAGCGGTAGCCCGTGGTGTGGGCGACGGTCTGGGCGCCCGCCGAGATGGTGAGCAGTTCGAAGACGCCCCAGCCGATGCACTGGACGATGTTCAGCACCGTCGGCAGGTACGACAGCCGGGTGCCGAACAGCCCGCGCAGGTTCGCCATCGCGGGGGCGCCGGTCCGGGCGCCGATCAGCGCGGCCACGCCGAGCATCGCGGTGCCGACGGCCGTGCCGACCACGATCGCGGTCACCGCGGCGGCCAGCGACAGCTCGCTGCCGGGGGCGCCGAGCACGGTGGCGGCGGTGGAGAAGCCGATCAGGCTGACGCCCAGGTTCATCCAGAGCGCGAAGTGGTCGCGGAACCGCAGCGTGCGCGGCGGTTCGGTGTCCAGGACCAGCGGCGCCTCGACGCGTTCGAGGCGCTCGGGGCGGTCCAGGACGGCGGTCGCGGCGCCCGTGCCGGCCGCGGGGCCGGAGGAATCCGCGGGGGCGGGGAAATCTCCGGAGCCGGAGGCACCCGAAGAAGAGGATGGCGAAGCAGACGGCATGGCCGATACTCCCTACGCCGGCATTACCCGGACAGGTTCCGGCGGTCTGCGCCCCCTCGACCGTGCGCCTCGCTCGCGTGGCGTACGGTCGACATGCGCACTCTCAGCCTGGTCGGTCCAAGCTCCCGCGTGTCAGTTTGGAGCGACAGGCTAACCGGCAGGGGGGCGAACGCCCAAGGCCACGGCGTGCGCGGTCCGCATCGCGGGACGCCAGGCGGGGAGGGGAGCCCCCGGCCGTCGGCACCGGCTAAGGATTCTTATGAGTTCTTCAGAGGGGTCCTTACGGCAATCGAATCGACAATGCGAAAAACTATGGTCCTTGGTTCTGCCAGCTATGGAGGTCGTCCGTGAGCACCGAGCGCGAGGTTGGGCCCACCGGGCCGCAGGGGGAGCAGCCCGCCGGCCAGGGGGCGGCTGAGTCGGCTCCCGACGGCCCCGCTCAGGGCGGGCACAAGCCGACCATGGCCTTCCGGCGGGTCACCGAGCCCGAGGCCGCGGGCGACGCCGTCGACGCCGCCCCGGCGGACGCGGCCCACGCCGGTGCCGCTCCGGCGGAGGGCGGCCACAAGCCGACCATGGCGTTCAGCCGGGTGCCCGAGTCCGCGGCCGAGCCGACGGGGTCGGAGCCGGCCCCCGAGGCCGCCGCTCCGGAGGGCGGGCACAAGCCCACCGTGGCCTTCACCAAGGTCCCCGCGCCGCAGGCCCCGGCCGAGGCGCCCGCCGCACCCGTCGCGCCGGCTGCCGAGGAGCCCGCCGTCGACCCGGCCACCGGGTACATCGACGCGCCGCCGCCGGTCCTGCCGCCCGCGCCGGCCGCTCCCGCGGCCCCGGTGCTGCCGCCGGCCGCGAACCCGTACGCCACGCCGACCCACGGCGTCCCCGCCGCCGGCGCGCACGACCCGTACGCCGCCGCGTCCGCCCCCGGCACCCCGGCCGCGCCCGGTGCGCCCGCCGCACACGGCCACCACCCGTTCGGCGCCGGCCAGCCGCTCGGCGGCTGGGGCCCGACCCACGACGCCACCTCCGGCGGCGCGGGCTACCCCGGCGGCCCGTCCGGCCCGCCGGGTTACCCGGCCGACTACCCCGGTGGCCCGACCGGCGGCGGCCCGCGCAAGAAGCGCGGCGGTCTGGTCGCCGTGATCGCGGCCGTCGCGCTGGTCGCCGGCGTGGCCGGCGGCGCCGTCGGCGTCACCGTGGCCGACCGCAACGGCAGCAGCAGCTCCGCGGACGACCACCGCAGCACCACCGTCCAGGCCAGCGACACCCAGAAGAACGAGCCCGCCCCCGGCTCGATCGCCGCCATCGCGCAGAAGGCGCTGCCGAGCGTCGTCACCATCAAGGCGCAGGGCAACGGCGAGTCGGGCACCGGCACCGGCTTCGTCTTCGACACCGAGGGCCACATCCTCACCAACAACCACGTGGTCGCGCCGACCCTCAACGGTGGCAAACTGACCGTCAAGTTCGCCGACGGCACCTCGTACAACGCCTCGGTGCTGGGCCACGCCGAGGGTTACGACGTCGCCGTCGTCAAGATCGACAACCCGCCGAAGAGCAAGCTGGCCCCGCTGCCGCTGGCCGACTCCGACAAGGTCAACGTCGGCGACGCCACCGTCGCGATCGGCGCGCCGTACGGCCTGGAGTCCACCGTCACCAGCGGCATCATCAGCGCCAAGGACCGCCCGGTCGCCTCCGGCGACGAGACCGGCTCGCAGGCCTCGTACATGAACGCCCTGCAGACCGACGCCTCGATCAACCCCGGCAACTCCGGCGGCCCGCTGCTCGACTCCGGCGGCGCGGTGGTCGGCATCAACTCGGCGATCCAGTCCAACGCCTCGGCCAACGGCCGGGCCGGCAGCATCGGCCTGGGCTTCGCCATCCCGATCAACCAGGCCAAGTGGGTCGCGGACACCCTGATCAAGACCGGCAAGCCCGTCTACGCCAAGCTCGACGTGCTGCGCAACGACGACTACAAGGGCGACGGCGCGCAGATCCAGACCAAGGACATCCAGGGTCAGCCGGCCGTCACCCCCGGCGGCGCGGCCGACAAGGCCGGCCTCAAGCCGGGCGACGTCATCACCAAGCTCGGCGGCGTGCCGATCGAGAACGGCCCCGCCCTGGTCAGCCGGATCTGGACGCACAAGCCCGGCGAGACCGTCGACGTCGAGTACACCCGCAACGGCCAGACGCTCACCACCAAGGTGACCCTCGGCCAGCGCGACGGCGACCAGTGACCCCCGCCCACCGACCCGAACGCTCCCGAACCATGTGCGCCGAACCCCGCCGGACCCGTTAGGCTGACCTCCGCCTGGAGAGCTGCCCGAGCGGCCTAAGGGAACAGTCTTGAAAACTGTCGTGGCGTGACCCGTCACCGTGGGTTCGAATCCCACGCTCTCCGCCGGTAGGAGAACCACCTGCTCAGGGCGGGTGCCGACATCGAGTCGGCACCCGCCCTCTGCGTTTGCGGGTCCCGGTCCCGGCGTCGCGGCGGGCCCAACCGGCCGCTGTGGCCGCGGGTTACGGGCCGGGGGCGGTACGCCCGCGGCGGAGGTCGAGGCGGTCGTCCGGCCGGTGGACCGTGCTTGCCCTCGACCGGGTCGAGGGTCCTAGCGTCGCCCGGCATGACCGACGCCGCCGTTCCCACCGCCGCCGATCCCGACGCCACCGTTCCCCGGGCTGCCGTGCGGTCGCCGCTGCCCCGGCCCTACCTGCTCTGGCTGGCCGGCACCCAGGCGGGACTGCTGGGCGACGCCGCTCTGTACTTCGCCCTCGGGTGGGCCGCGTCCGCGCACGGCGGCGGGGCGACCGGGCTCGTCCTGACCGCGATCACCGTGCCCCGGACGGCGCTGGTACTGCTGGGCGGCGCGGTCGCGGACCGGGTCGGCGCCCGCCGGGTGATGCTCGCCGCGGACGCGGTGATGCTGGTCGCGACCGCCGCCCTGGCGCTGGTGGCGGGCAGCCGCGGCACCCCGCTGTGGCTGCTGGTCGCGGCGGCCGCCGTGATCGGGACCGTCGACGCCTTCCACCTCCCGGCGAGCGGGTCGATGCCCAACCGGCTGGTGCCCGCCGACCGGTTGCCCCGGGCGCTCGCCCTGCGCCAGGCCGGCGGGCAGGGCGCCGCGCTGCTCGGGGCGCCGCTGGGCGGCCTGCTGGCCGCCGTCGGCGGGCTGCCCGGTGCGGCGGTGGCGGACGCGGCGAGCTTCGGGGTCGTCCTGCTGGTCCTGCTGCGGCTCCGGCCGGGGGCGGCCGCGCCGGTCGCCGCGCCCTCCGACGCACCGGCCGGCCTGCTGCGCGAGGCGGCGTCCGGCGTCCGGCTCGCCCTGCGCGACCCGCTGCTGCGCGCCGCGCTGCTGCTCACCGGCGCGGCCGCCGGCGCGCTGCTGCCGGTGATGTCACTCCTCGCCCCGCTGCTCGCCCGGGCGCACGGCTGGACGGCGGGCACGGCGGGGCTGGTCACCGGCGGACAGGCGGCCGGGGTGCTCGCGGTGGCAGGCCTGGTCGCCTGGCGGGGCGGGCTGCCCAGGGCGGGCGTCGGGGCGGCGGCCGGGCTCTGTACAGCGTCCGTGGGGGTCACGATGCTGGCGCTGGCCGCGGGACCGGTGGCAGCGGTGGCCGGCAGCACGGTGACGGGCGTCGGCTCCGGACTCTTCGGCTGCCACCTCGGACCGCTGGTGGCGGCCGGCGCGCCGGACTCCCATCTGTCCCGTGTGCAGGCGCTGTTGACGCTCGTGCAGAGCGCGGCCCTGGTGCTCGCCAACGCGCTGCTGGGCGTGCTCGCCGACACGGCGGGCGCGACCCTGCCCACCCTCCTCTGCGCCCTCGCCGCCGGCGCCGCCGGCCTGACCGCCCTGGCCGGCCCCACCCTCCGGCGGGCGTGACCCGTAACCGGGGTGTGCGGGTTGCGCCCGGGCGCGACGGTTGCCGCGGGCGCCGGGAGCCCCGGCCCGGGTGCCTTCCTGCGGCTCTCCCGCCGCCCGGCGGGCGTCCCTCCCCGTCCCTCCCCGTCCCGTGCCGCCCGGGGCCCACTTGCCCCTCTCCCGGCACGCGGGCAGAGTGCGACGTGGAGCTGGTCGGGCGGCGAGCGGAGGCGGCGATGGGTGATCTGACGGACCGGCTGGCGCAGGGCCTCCCGGCCGGGGCCGTGGTGGTGGATCCCGACGTGACTGCCGCGTACAGCCGCGACATGGCCGGGTTCTGCGCGGCCGGCGTGCCCGCCGTGGTGGTGTTCCCGGAGACGGTCGAGCAGGTGCAGCACGTGATGCGCACGGCGACCGAGCTGCGCGTGCCGGTGGTGCCGCAGGGTGCCCGGACCGGGCTGTCGGGTGCGGCGAACGCGGTGGACGGTTGCGTCGTGCTGTCGCTGGTGAAGCTGAACCGGATCCTGGAGATCGACCCGGTGAACCGGATCGCGGTCGTCGAACCGGGTGTGGTGAACGCCGAACTATCGCGTGCGGTCGAGGAGTTGGGATTGGCGTACCCGCCGGACCCGTCCAGCTGGGAGTCCTGCACGATCGGCGGCAACATCGGCACCGGCGCGGGTGGGCTCTGCTGCGTGAAGTACGGCGTCACCAGTGAGTACGTGCTCGGACTGGACGTGGTGCTGGCGGACGGGCGGCTGCTGTCGACCGGCCGCCGGACGGCCAAGGGCGTGGCGGGGTACGACCTGACCCGGCTGTTCGTCGGCTCGGAGGGGACGCTCGGCGTGGTGGTCCGGGCGGTGCTGGCTCTGCGGCCCGCGCCGGCCCCGCAGTTGGCGCTGGCGGCGGAGTTCCCGAGTGCGGACGCGGCCGGTGCGGCGGTCTGCGAGGTGATGGCGCGTGGTCTGACCCCTTCGCTGATGGAGCTGATGGACGCGGTGTCCGTGCGGGCGGTCAACGAGCTGGGGCAGATGGGGCTGCCGGAGTCGACCCGGGCGCTGCTGCTGGTGGCGTTCGACGGCCCGGACCGCGCGGGCGAACTGGCGCGGGTCGAGCAGCTGTGCCGGGAGGCCGGGGCGACCGAGGTGGTGCCGGCCGAGGACCAGGCGGAGTCCGATCTGCTGCTGGCCGCCCGGCGGCTGGCGCTGCCCGCGATGGACCGCTTGGGCACCACGATGATCGACGACGTGGCGGTGCCGCGTTCCCGGCTGGCCGAGATGCTGAACGGCGTCGCCGCGATCGCCGAGCGGCACGGGCTGACCATCGGGGTGGTCAGTCACGCGGGGGACGGCAACACCCACCCGATCGTGATCTTCGACGCCTCGGACGAGGAGCAGGCCGCCCGTGCCCAGAGCTCCTTCGACGAGATCATGGCGCTCGGACTGGAGCTGGGCGGCACGATCACCGGGGAGCACGGCGTGGGGCTGCTCAAGCGGGACTGGCTGGCCCGCGAGCTGGGACCGGTGGCGTTGGACCTGCAGCGGCAGTTGAAGGCGGTCTTCGACCCGCTGGGAATCCTGAACCCCGGCAAGATGGTCTGACGTTCACCGCGGTCCGCCGGCGGTCCGTTCGCGGCCCCTTGTGGCCCACGGTGGCCCCCGTTTCGGTGTGACTTTCCGATGGTCTGCGAATGGCCGGAAAAGTCGACATGGAAGGGTGGTCGAACTTTTCCGGGGCGCATGGGCGATCGCTCTGCGCCGGGGTGGTGCGCATGGCGGTTCGCGTCGCGTCGAAGCGCCGTTCCGGATCGCCCGCGAACCGGCAGTCGTACGGGCAGAATCCCAGCTCGATGGCGGTGTGTCGGTGTGCTGTCCGGTTTCCTGTCCGTTATGCGCGGCCCGGGTGGATATCACGCTAACGGGCGAAATCCACTGGTCGAGCTAGTGCTTTGTCGATTTGTTGCGGAAGTCTGTCTCCCGGCGTCGCAGCCCGCAGGTGTTCGTCTGGCCGGCGAACCCTGCACACCATGCTCGACATTGCACGATCAACAGCTTTCTGGAGGCTTTCATGGCTCGCATCCATACCCGCCGGGTGGCCGGACTCCTGTTCGCCGCCCCGCTCGCGGCCGGTCTGCTGCTCGCGGCGGCCGCCGGTGTCGCCGTCGCCGACAACGGCGCGGGCGCCGCAGGCGGTTCCAACGCCGGGGTGGTGTCCAACGTGGGCACCGGCAACGTGTTCGGCGGCGTCGACGGCAACTACGTCTCCACGCAGCAGACGGCCACCGGTTCCGGGGCCTCGAACCAGAACAACACCCTCGCGGTGAAGGACAACGCCGGCGCCGTCCTGGCCGGCCAGGGCAACAAGAACGTCAACGTCATCTTCGCCCCGATCTTCCCCTGACCGTACGACCGTGCCGGGTCCCACCGAGCACCACCGAGGGCGGGGGCGCCCGAAGTGAGCGGCCACGGGTGAACTGAGCACCCGCGGACGGGCTCGGACCGGATCGAACGGCCGGGGAACGGCGAAGTCCGGCTCGGGAAACCGAACCGGCCGGGGAACAACGAACAACCGGCTCGGGAACAGCGAGCCGCACCAACCGCAACAATCGCGACAACTGCGACAACCAGAGGGAACCGCGCATCACCAAGGGAACAGCGCATGACCGGCCAGCGGAAAGGGTCACCGCGAAACCGGCTCCGTGGGCGGTGCCGCCATCGGCACCGCCCACGAGTGCGCCCGGGGCCGGCCACCGCCGACCCGGGCCCGATCCGTCCACCGAGGGCCCGCGCCCGGGGCCGTCGGCCCGCGGCGGTACGGTTGCGCTCCGACAGCGCACCGCGCCGGGGCCCGGAAAGGGACGGCCCGGCCGGGGTGGCGACCGCGGCATTCGGAAGGAAGGGCGCGCGATGGCGGCGGAGGAGGAGGGCCTGACCGGCCCGGACGGGGCCAGGCCCGTACCGGAGCCGGAGGCGCGGGCACGCCCGGAGCAGACGGCCGATCCGGCCCGCGAGCACCGGCCCGAGCCCAGGTCCGTCCCCGAGCTGCTGCTCGGCCGCCCGCCGATGGCGCGCCCGCTGCCGTTCTTCGACCACGAGGCCGCTCCCGCCGAGCCCGGCCCGCTGTTCGTGGACTGGCTCGCCACCGCCCTGGACGCCGGGGTGCTGGACCCGCAGGCGTTCACCCTCTCGACCGTCGACGCGGACGGCATGCCGGACGCCCGGGTGCTGGTGCTGCGCGACGTCGATGCAGCCGGCACCGGCTGGAACTTCTCCGCCGCCGCCGACAGCCCCAAGGGCCGTCAGCTCGCCGACCACCCGGCCGCCGCGCTGACCGTCTACTGGCCGCAGCTGGGCCGCCAGGTGCGGGTGCGCGGCACCGTCGAGCGGGCCGCCGACCTGGTCGCCGCCGCCGAGTTCGCCACCCGCTCGCCCGCCGCCCGGGCCTCCTCGCTGGTCGGCCGGCAGAGCGAGCCGCTGGCCGCGCTGGTCGAGTACGACGAGGCGGTGGCCGTCGCCCGCCGCCGGCTGGAGGCGCACCCGGACGTCGTCCCGCCCGGGCACGCCGTCTACACCCTGTGGGCGCACGAGGTGGAGTTCTGGCAGGGCGACTCCGACCGCCGGCACGTCCGGCTGCGGTACACCCGCACCGGCCCGGTCAGCTCCCCGGACTGGTCGCGCACCCTGCTCTGGCCGTGAGCCGCCGACGCCGGCAGCCGACGGGCCCCCGACGTCGGTAACCGGCGGGAACCCCGGCGCCAGCCGCCGGGTGCCCCGGGTGGCCCACCGGCGTCCGCGGACGGGCCCTACCGGCGCCCGGTCAGCGTGGCGCCCACACTGGCCGCCACCACGCAGCCGATTCCGGCCAGCTGCGGCACGCCCAGCAGCTGGCCCAGCACCACCAGGCCGACCAGCGCGCTGACCGCCGGCTCCAGGCTGACCAGCACGCTGAACACCCGCTGCGGCATCCGGCGCAGCGCGGTCATCTCCAGCGCGTACGGGATCACCGGCAGCAGCAGCGACACCCCGGCCACCGAGGCGAGCAGCACCAGCGGCGAGGCACCCGGCGCGGTCAGCCCGTGCCAGGCCTCGCCGAGCCCGAGCGGCGCCAGCGTCAGCGCGCCGACCGTCATCGACACCGCCAGCCCCTGGAATCCCTGGAAGGTCGCGCCGACCTTGTCGGTGAACAGGATGTACGCGGCGTAGCAGGCGGCCGCGCCGAAGGCGCACAGCAGGCCGACCGGGTCGAGCGAGCCGCCGCCCTCCCCCTCGCCGAGCAGCGTCAGCAGCACCACGCCGGCGGCCGCGAGCAGTGCCCAGAGCAGGTGGCTGGCGCGCCGGGCGAAGACCAGGGCGACCGCGAGCGGGCCGAGGAACTCGATGGTCGCGGCGGTGCCCATCGGCAGCCGGTCGATCGCCCCGGCGAACAGGCAGGTCATCCCGGCCGAGGCCACGCCGAGCAGCGCGGCGGCGCCGAGGTCGCGCGGGCGCTTGTCGCGCAGCTTCGGCCGGGTGACGGCGAGCAGGATCGCGGCGGCGAAGCCGAGTCGCAGGAAGGTCGTGCCGCTGACCCCGAGCGGGCCGAAGAGCGGCTTGGACAGGGCGATGCCGGTCTGCACCAGGAACATCGCGGTCAGGCAGAGAACCGGCGCCGGGATCCTCCCCCAGCCTTCGGCCGCGGGGCCGGACGCCTCACCTCGTCGCCAGCCACCCCGCTCGCCGGCCGGCTCGCCCTTGAGGGCGGGCGGCATGGCAAGAGCCTCGGCGACGGCGGCGGCCGACGACGAGGCGGTGGAGGTTTCGCTGGTATGGGAGGTGGGCATGCAGGCGAGTTTGCCGTAAGGAGTGATGTGGCGGCAAGCTCGTTACAAATATCGGGACGGATGCGGACGGGTGCATCCGAAAGGGTGGACCCGCGCGCGGGTGGCGGCGTGGCTGCCGCATTCGTCCGACGATCCGTCAGTATCAAGGCCGGGTGCGCTATCTCCGCCCCGCGGCCCTCCTCGCCGCCTCCCTCGTGCTCCTGCTGGCCACCGACGGGACGGGCGCGAGCGCCGAAGCCACCGCCGCCGCGCGAGCCGCCGTCCCCCGCATCCGGGCCGTCACCCTCCCCGACCGGGGCGCCCCGCCCCACCCCCACGACGACTGGAACGGCCCCGCCTTCGACGTCTGCACCGCACCCCCGCTCGACACCCTGCGGGCCTGGCGCGGCGCCTCCCCGTACGGGGCGGTCGGCATCTACACCAGCGGCTCCCAGCGCGGCTGCGCCCAGCCCCGGCTCACCGCCGAGTGGGTGCGCCAGGCGCGTGCGACCGGCTGGCGCTTCCTGCCGGTGCACGTGGGAGCCCAGGCGCCGTGCGGAGACCCGAGCCGCAGGCCCGCGCGGATCGACCCGGCGAGGGCCGTGCAGCAGGGCCGGGACGAGGCGGGCGAGGCCACCCGCGCGCTGCAGTCGCTCGGGTTCGACCCGGGCAGCCCGGTCTACCTGGACATCGAGGCCTACCCGATGCACGACCGGGCCTGCGGACAGGCCGTGGTCGACTTCGCCCTGGGCTGGACCCAGGCCCTGCACTCGGCCGGCTACCGCTCCGGCTTCTACTCCAGCCTCGACTCCGGGATCGCCGACCTGGCGGCCGCGGCCCGGGCCGGCAGTGCCCCGTTGCCCGACGCGTTCTGGTACGCCCGCTGGGACGACCGCGCCGACACGGCCGGCTCCGGCGCCCTCGACCCCGGGCTGTGGAGCCTCCACCAGCGCGTCCACCAGTACCGCGGCAACGTCGCGGAGACCCGCGGCGGCGCCACCCTCACGATCGACCGCAACCAGGTCGACGCCCCCACCGCGGGCTGAGGCCGCCGGTAGGGTGGCCCCCGATCCGGCACAGGGGGGCGGAATGACGAACAGCCACGGACACGGCGGCGAGCACGGGTACGGCACCGCGGGCGGGTACGGCGCGTTGCCGCCGCAGAACCCGTACGGGCAGGCGCCGTACGAACAGAACCCGTACGCCCAGCCGGTTCCGCCGCAGCCGTACGCCGCCGCTCCGCAGCCGTACGACGCCCAACCGCCCGCCGCCCAACCGCCCGCCGCAGCACCGCAGTTCGCTGCTCCACCGCACACGCAGCCGCAGCCGCAGCCGCAACCCGTTGCCTTCCCCGGCTTCCCCGGCCCGTTGCCGCGCCGCAGCCGCCTCGCCGTCCTGCTCCAGTTCCTGCTGCAGTGGATCTACGCCCCGCTCTGGATCGTCAGCCTGGTGATCCTCTTCGCCGTCCTGATCCTCTCGGACTACAACGGCGGCGGCCCCAGCTCGGACGGCTGGCTGAAGGTCAACCGCACCTTCATCCCGCCGCGCCGCCTGCGGGCCGAACTCACCGGCCGCCCGGAGGAGTGGGAGCGCTACGTCACGCCGATCATCCGACGCCGGATCGCCGCCGCCGAGGCCAAGCACGCGGCCGGCGGCGGCGAGGTGCAGGCCGACCTCGGCCGCGAGGTGTCGGTCGGGCTCGCCGATCGCCTCTACCGGGGCCTCGGCGCGGCCGGCGTGGTCCGGATCGGCGAACGGCACGGCTGGCACGGCGTGCTGCCGTCCGGTCCGAACACCGTGCACATCCGGCTCGTCCGCCGCTTCCCCGCGCCGGCCGGCCTGAACGCCCCCGCTCCGCACGACCCGCCGGCCGCCCCCGGCACCCCGTGGGGCCCGCAGCCGACCCGCTCCGCGCTGCTGCTGCCGTTCGTCTTCCTGCTCCAGATCGTCTACGTCCCGGTCTACGGCCTGGCCACCTTCTGGATCGACCGCCCCGAGCCCGACCACTGGGAGCGCTGGGGAGCCCGCTGGACGGTCGGCCCGCGAGCCTTCCGGGCCGAGTTCACCGGCAGCCCCGCCGCCTGGGACCGCCACATCCGCCGCATCCTCCAGCGCGACACCGAGCGCGAACTCACCCGCACCGCCGACAGCTACGCCAGGCTCACCACCCCCGACGGCACCTACTTCCGGCGCATCCAGCTCCACCGCGCCACCTACCGCGGCGCCGGCGCCCACCGGGCCCTGTCCATCGCCGCCGAGGACGGCTGGACCCTCGACCCCGCCTACACCCCCGACCCGGCCAACTCCCTCCGCCTCTGCCGCCGCGAACAGCGCTGACGCGGGGCCGACGGGGGCCCGTGATCCGTGCAACGGGGTCGGGATGCTGACAGCGGGCCGTGAGGGCGGCAAAATCGGGCAGGTCGGCGCGCATTACCGCCCGGTAGGTGCCGCAGGCGATTCCGCCAGTGCCGCCAGGTCAAGGAGGACCCGTGTTCAGCACGATGCAGGACGTACCGCTCACCGTCGCCCGAATCCTGGAGCACGGGTCCACGATCCACAGCCGCTCGACCGTCACCACCTGGGACGGCACCGGGCCGGTCGTCCGTACGTACGCCGAGGTGGGAGCCCGTGCCGCGCAGCTCGCGTGCGCGCTGCGCGACGAGCTCGGGGTGACCGGGGACGACCGGGTCGCCACGCTGATGTGGAACAACGCCGAGCACCTGGAGGCGTACCTCGCCGTTCCGGCGATGGGGTCCGTGCTGCACACGCTCAACCTGCGGCTGCCCGCCCAGCAGCTGTCGTTCATCGTCAACCACGCCGCCGACCGCGTGATCATCGTCAACGGCACCGTCCTCCCGCTGCTGGCCGCCGTCCTGTCGGACCTCGCGCCCACGCTCAAGCACATCGTGGTGAGCGGCCCCGGCGACCGCTCGCTGCTCGCGGGCTTCGCGGGCGGCGTGCACGACTACGAGGAGCTGATCGCCGGCCGCCCCACCACGTTCTTGTGGCGGAGCGACATCGACGAGCGGCAGGCCGCGGTGCTCTGCTACACCTCCGGCACCACCGGCGACCCGAAGGGCGTGCTCTACAGCCACCGCTCGGTCTACCTGCACTGCCTGCAGGTCAACACCGGCGACAACTTCGCCTTCACGCCGCGCGACACCGCGCTGCCGGTGGTCCCGATGTTCCACGTGAACGCCTGGGGCATCCCGCACGCCGCCTTCATGTCGGGCGCCAACCTGCTGATGCCGGATCGTTTCCTCCAGCCCAAGCCGATGGCCGAGATGATCGCCGCCGTCCGTCCCACCGTCAGCGCCGCCGTCCCCACCATCTGGAGCGGCCTGCTGGACGAGCTCGACGCCGGCGACTACGACACTTCCAGCCTGCGCATGGTGGTCATCGGCGGCAGCGCCTGTCCGCCGTCGCTGATGGAGGGCTTCCAGGAGCGCCACGGCATCCGGGTCATCCACGCCTGGGGCATGACCGAGACCTCCCCGCTCGGTTGCTTCGCCCAGCCGCCGGGCGGCCTCACCCCAGAGGAGGAGTGGCCGTACCGGATCACCCAGGGCATCTTCCCGGCCTCCGTCGAGGCCCGGCTGATCGGCCCGGGTGGCGAGCGGATGCCGCACGACGGCGTCTCGGCCGGGGAGCTGGAGGTGCGCGGCCCGTGGATCGCCGGGGCGTACTACGGCGGCGCCGGACAGGACCCGGTCCGCCCGGACGACAAGTTCTCCGAGGACGGCTGGCTGCGCACCGGCGATGTCGGCACCATCACCGCCGACGGCTACCTGACCCTCACCGACCGGGCCAAGGACGTCATCAAGTCCGGTGGCGAGTGGATCTCCTCGGTCGACCTGGAGAACCAGCTGATGGCGCACCCCGAGGTGGCCGAGGCCGCCGTGGTCGCCGTCCCGGACGAGAAGTGGGGCGAGCGCCCGCTGGCCACCGTGGTGCTGCGCCCGGGCGCGACCGTCGGACTGAAGGAGCTGCGGGCCTTCCTGGCCGGGCGGATCGCCTCCTGGCAGCTGCCGGAGCGCTGGTCGATCGTGGAGTCGGTGCCGAAGACCTCGGTCGGCAAGTTCGACAAGAAGGTGATCCGGGCCGACTACGCGGCGGGCGGGCTGGACGTCACGGTGCTCGGCAAGGAGTAGCCGCAGGGACGGGAAGAGGGCCGGCCGCCCCCGTACGCAACGGGGGCGGCCGGCCCTTCCACGTGTCCCGACCGGCGTCGGCCCGCGTCCCCGGCGGGTCAGCCCGCGGCGGCCACGTCCGCCTCGCCCATCGTGCCGATCCGTCCGAGCAGGTCCACGATCCGGCCCTGGACGTCGTCGCTGGTCGAGCGCTCGGCGAGGAACAGCACCGTCTCGCCGGTGCGCAGCCGGGGCAGTTCGCGCGGGTCGAGGTCCACCGAGGTGTAGACCACCAGTGGGGTGCGGTGCAGCCGGTCGTTGGCGCGCAGCCAGTCCAGCAGGCCGACCCGGCGGCGGCGGATCTGCAGCAGGTCCATCACCACCAGGTTGGGCTGCACGCTGCTGGCCCGGGCCACGGCGTCGTTCTCGTCCACCGCGTGCTCGACGTGCATGCCGCGCCGCTCCAGGCTGCTGATCATGGCGGCGGCGATGTCCGGGTCGCCCTCGACCAGCAGCACCCGCGGGGCGTGGTGCTCGCCGTCGCGGGGCGCGAGGGCGCGCAGCAGCACGGCCGGGTCGGCCCCGTACACGCCGTCCCGGGTGGCCTGGCCGAGGCCGGCGGTGACCAGCACCGGGACGCGGCGGTTGAGCGCCGCGGTGCGCAGCGACTGCAGCGCGGTGCGGGTGATCGGGCCGGTCAGCGGGTCGACGAAGAGGGCGGCGGGGAAGCCGGCGGCCTGGGCGTCGACCTCCTCGCGGGAGCTGACGATCACCGGGAGGTACCCGCGGGCCTGGAGGGCCTGCCTGGTCGCCGGGTCGGGCTCCGGCCAGACCAGCAGCCGACGGGTGTTGGCCAGTTCGCCACCGGTGGCCGGCGGCTGATCGGCGGCGGGCCGTTCGTCGGCGGGCGGGAGTTCGGCCATCGGGCGCGGGGCGGTCCGGGCCTCGGCCGGGACGGCCGACTGCGCCGGAACGGCGGACATCGGCGGGGGGCCGAGCGGGCGCGGCGGGGCGAGCTCGCCCAGGCCGGTGCCGACCGGGCGCGGGGCCGACGGCTCCTCGGCCGCGGGCAGCGCGGGCCGTGCGGGCTCCAGGGCGGTGCCGGGGGCACCCGCGTCCCGGCCGGACGGGCCGGCGGGAAGGGCCGGCGCAGCGGGTGCGGCCGGACCGGCGGCGCCCGTCGACGCGTCCGGCCCGGGCCCCGGCGGGACGGCCAGCCGGCGGCGGCGGCCGGTCGGCGCGGCGGCCGGTTCGGGCAGCGCGGGCGCCGGGCCGGCCGGCAGGGCGTGCTCCAGCCCGGGGTAGACCGGGGTTTCGGGCGCTCCGGGCAGGGCGAAGCCGCCGGAGGAGTCCTCGGCGGAGGGCAGGGCGCGGCGCCGACGCGGCTTGGGCTCGCCCGCGTTCTCGGCCGGGGCGGCCCCGTCGGTCGGGGTGCCGGCCGGCGGGGTGCCGTCGGCGGCCGGGGAGGCGGCGGTGGTGGGGGCCGGGCCGAGCGCGAGCGGCTCGCGACCGCCGGACCGGTTCTGCTGAGCCCGCTCGCCCTCGACGGGCACGGCGTAGGCGGGGCCGGAACGGCCGTCGTCCTTGCCCCACGGGTCGCGCTGCGCACCGTCCGGGCCGGGCAGGCCCTGGCGGCCGTACGCGGGGTCGTTGCCGGTGCCGTTCCACTGCTCCGGCACGGCCCGCTCGACCCGGGCGGGGGCGTTCGGCCACTGGTCGGCGGGTGCGGCGGGCGCGGCCGGCGCCGGGGTCTCGGCGGCCGGGCGGCCACGGCGGCCGCGCCGCTCGGGGGCCGGGGGCTCTTCGGCGGGCGCCTGGTCGGCGGCTGCGGCCTCGACGGCCTTGCGGCCCGGCTGTTCGCCCGCCGACGCGGCGGGCCCGGCGGCCTCGCCGCTGCTGGGCAGCTGCGGGATGCCCGGCAGCTCGGGCAGGACGGCGCTGTCGCTCTCCTTGGGCCGGTCGGAGCGGCCCTCGGCGGCGGCGCGCTCGGCGGCGGCCTTCGCCGCGGCGGGGTCGAGCGGCAGTTCGACGACGTACGTGGTCCCGGACTTGCCGGGCAGCTCGTGCGGCTGGAGCACGCCGCCGTGCCGCTCGACCACCGAGCGGGCTATCGGCAGGTGGACGGGGCTGCCGCCGACGCCGGGGCCGCGGATCTCGACCCGGGCGACCTCGCCGCGCTGGGCGGCGGCCAGGACGACGGTCGGCGGTTCGGGGGCG
This sequence comes from Kitasatospora sp. NPDC038210, assembly GCF_055600605.1. Taxonomy (NCBI): domain Bacteria; kingdom Bacillati; phylum Actinomycetota; class Actinomycetes; order Kitasatosporales; family Streptomycetaceae; genus Kitasatospora; species Kitasatospora sp. NPDC038210. The sequence goes on from NZ_JBVJYK010000004.1 coordinate 383,383, forward strand.
GTCGGCACCGTGGGCGCCGCGCCGCCGGCCAGACCGGGGACGGCGAGGCCGGGGGAGGGGGTGGTGGGGGCGTCCAGCGCGAGGCGGACGCCGCTGACGTCGGCGACCAGGTGGGCCAGCGCCTGGGCGAGTCGCCGCTCGTCGGCGATCACCTCCACCGCGGCGGCGTGCACCGAGAACCGCACCCGGCCGGGGCCGACCAGCTCGCCGGCCTCCTCGACGGCCCGGCGGACCACCGTGTCCAGAGCCACCGGCACCTGCACGGCGGACTTCCGACGACCCTTGACGTCCTTGCCGTCCTTGGGGTCCTTCGGGTCCTTGCCGTCCTTGGCCTCCGCCGCGCCGGTCTCGCCGGCCTCGCTGCGCTGGTGGTCGAGGACCCCGTCGATCAGCTTTCCGAAGCGGCGGCACTCGTCGGCGAGCCGGCGCAGCGTCCAGTTGGCCTCCGGCCAGAGCTGCCCGGCCGGGTCGGCGGCGAGCGCGTCCAGCCGCTGGTTCAGTGCGCTGAGCGCGCCGCCCAGCTCGCTCTCCAGGACGGCGGTGAGGTGCTCGTTGCGGGCGATCAGGGCGAGTTCGCGGCTGCGGTCGGTGAAGGTCATCACGGCGCCCACCAGTTGGTCGCCGTCCCGCACCGGGGCGGTGGTGAGGTCGACGGTGACCGGACGGCCGTCCTTGCGCCACAGCACGGTGCCGCGCACCCGGTGCTTGCGCCCGGAGGTCAGGGTGTCCAGCAGCGCGGACTCCTCCAGAGCCAGCGGGGTGCCGTCGGCCCGGGAATGCTGGATCAGCGGGTGCAGCTCACGCCCGCCCAGCTCGCTCGCCCGGTACTCAAGGATGTGCGCGGCGGCCGGGTTGACCAGCACGCAGCGGCCTTCGAGGTCGACCCCGAGCACGCCCTCGGCGGCGGCGCGCAGGATCATCTCGGTCTGCTTGTGCTGGCGGCGCAGCTCCGCCTCGACGCCGAGCCGGCCGGAGAGGTCGCGGACCAGCAGCAGGAGCAGGTCGGAGGAGGACGACGAACGGGAGCCCTCGCGGTACGGGTCGTACGGGACGAGCGGGGAGAGCGCGTAGCCGCGGCTGCTGTCGTTGTCGTCGGCGAAGTCGTTGCCGGAGACCTCGACCGGGAACGTGGTGCCGTCGGTGCGGTGGGCGGTCATCCGGACCGGGCGGTCGAGGGCGTCGCCGTCGCGGCCGGCCGGGCGCATCGAACCGGGGATCCGGCTGGGGTCGAAGTCGGGGAGCAGGCCCAGCACGCCCATGCCGACCAGCGAGGTGCCCGGCGCCTGCAGGGCCTGGACGGCCGCGCTGTTGGCGTCCACGACGGTGCCGTTGCTGTTCACCAGCAACAACGCGTCGGGCAGGGCGTCGAGTATGGCGGCGAGGCGAGCAGCGCCTCGGATCGGCCTGCTGCTCACGTCGACAGGTCTCCTCGGCTCGGGGCAGCTCCTCCGGAGACGGCAGTATCTCATTCTTCTTTGCGGCGGGGACGACCCGCCTAGTAACGTTGGCGGTGGTTGGTGCCGAACCCCAGGGTTGTGGCATCATCACTGACACACGGAACGGGTCCGCTTCGCGCGGATGCGGTCCATGTGGGGAGGCTTCGCCTAGTCCGGTCTATGGCGCCGCACTGCTAATGCGGTTTCGGGGTTATTCCTGATCGAGGGTTCAAATCCCTCAGCCTCCGCCAGTCGGGAGCCCCCGTCGACGATCTCGTCGACGGGGGCTCTTTGCGTTCCCGGGGGCTGTTCGGACCGGGGCCGGGTCGGTTGCCGCCTCGACCCACCCCGGCGTGGGCCGGCCGGGCCGGCGGAGGTCGGCAGCGGTCCGGGGCCGGTCCGGGGCACCGGTCCGGGGTGGGTCGGGGAGCCTGCCGGGGGCGGGTCCGCAGGAGGTCGCATGGGGTCCGCAGGGGGTCCGGGAGCAATCGATTTCGCCCCACGTCGCAGGTCATGTAATGTTGTCCCCGCAACGCCCCGGGGCAACGTTCACGGGGCGAGCGCTCATAGCTCAACGGATAGAGCACTTGACTACGGATCAAGAGGTTGCAGGTTCGAATCCTGCTGAGCGCACCAAACTCCGCAAGATCGGGTTCGCCCGTTCCTTGCGCTCATAGCTCAACGGATAGAGCACTTGACTACGGATCAAGAGGTTGCAGGTTCGAATCCTGCTGAGCGCACCATCGAGAAGCCCCCGGCCACCGGCCGGGGGCTTCTCCCGTTTCCGGGCTCCACCAGCTCGGCCCGGCGGAGCACGCCGGCCCGGCGAAGCGGTCGGGCCGTTCGAACAGGGCCCCTCGAAGAATGGTCAGGTCCCGGACGCTGGGGTCCGTCGGATCGGCCGGGAATTCCCATTCCCGCGTCCGTTCGGGGGTGCTGATTCCCGTCTAATGGATGAAATAAGGCCGTTTCGGGTACATCCCGTCCTGCCGCCCGGACGACCGCCAAACGGGTGGGACCCGGTCAAAAGCGCAGGTGTCGCAGTTTGACCGATCCGGGATCGTGATTCCTTTTTGTCGGATCTTGTGCCCAGACTGCCCGTCGCCCCGGCAGCCGACCGCGAAGGAGAGCCGGATGAGCCGACAGTTTCCCCGCACCGCTGCCGCCCTGGCCGTCCTCACGACCGGGCTGCTGACCGGCTGGAACGTTCCGCTCTCGGTGGCCCAGCAATCCCCTGACTCCTGGTCGGGGGAACACCGGGCGGTGCTGCCCTCCGGCCTTTCCGTCCGGATCGATTTCGACGCCTCTCCGGGAGTGGGCGTCACCGCCGGACCGGGACAATTGGCGGGCCGGTCCGGAGGGGGGCGATCCACCACTCCCTATGCGGACGGAATGCACTCCGGAGACCCCGCACAGACCTTCGAACCCACCCCGGACCGTGCGCAGGCGGACGGTTCCTGGCGCACCGCGGGAACGCTCCGGCTGACGTTCTCCCGGCCCGTCCGCAACCCCCGGCTGCACCTCAGCGGGCTCGCCGCGGTCGCCACCGGCACGTCCGGCACAACCGCCACCGCGGCACGGCTGACCCTCACCGGCGGCTCGCCCGTCGCGCCCACCCTGGTCAACCGCACCGACTGGTCCGGCTGGACGGTCGACGGCAACACCCTCGCCCCCGCGGGCCGCGACGGCGCCTCCGACGGCGCGCCCGGCTCCGCCGCCGAAGGCTCGCTGGAGCTCGTCGGGACCTTCAGCACCGCGGTGTTCCGGGTCGAGCAGCGCTCCACGGCCCGGGCCGGCAGCACCACCGTCCCGCCCGTCCTGCGCCAGGCCTACACCGTCACCGTCGACGAGGGCGTCGGCACCGCGCCGCAGGGCTACGGCAACGCCTCACACGTCGTCTCCGACCTCTTCCTCGGTGCCGACGCGGCCGATCCGTCGCGGCGCGCCCGGCCCGGGGCCGGCGAGGTCGTGGACGACGAACCGATGGTCCGGCTCGACCACGGCGCCTCCCTGCTCAGCCCGTTCGCCGGCCCGTTGCCGCCCAAGCTCCAGCCCGGCCGCAGCGAGTACCACGGCGCCGACCCGTCGATCGGCTTCCCCACCGAGGCCGCGATCGGCCGCTACTACCGGCTGACCGTCCCGGTCGAGGTGGGCGACCAGCCCGCCACCCTGGCCGGCTGGATCGACTTCGGGCACACCGGCCGGTTCGAGCCCGCCGAGCGGGTGCAGACCGAGGTCCCGCCCGGCGCCGACACCGCGACCCTGGAGTGGACCGTCCCGCCCGGCGCCGCCTCCGGCGAGACCTGGGCCCGGCTGCGGATCGGCCGCGACACCAGGCAGCTCGTCCCCTCCGGCGGCTTCGCCGATTCCGGGCAGGTCTCCGACCAGCGGATCAAGCTGGCCGTCGGGGCGGCCCGGCCGGAGATCGCCGAACCCGTCGACGGCACCGTCCTCGCCGACGCCCGCCCGGAGATCGGCGGCGAGGGCGCGGTGCCCGGCGCCACGGTCGACATCCGCGAGGGCGAGACCTCGCTCTGCCGGGCCAAGGTCGGGCGCGGCGGCGGCTGGTCCTGCCGCCCGGCCGCGCCGCTCGCCGTAGGCCCGCACGGCCTCACCCCGGTGGAGACCACCACCGGCGGCGTGGTGCTGCGCGGCGAGCCGGTCAGGGTCACCGTGAAGACCGCGCCGCCGACCGCCCCCGCGCTCGCCCTGCCCGCCTACACCAACGACCCCGGGCTGCAGCTCACCGGCACCGGCGACGCCGGCAGCACCGTCTCGGTCACCGACCGTCCCGCGGGCGGCGAGCTCTGCAGCACGGCGGTGCGGACGGACGGCCAGTGGGCCTGCCTGCCGGTCGAGAACCTGGCGGACGGGAAGCACCAGCTCACCCCGGTCGCGGTCGACGCGGCGGGGAACCGGACGGCCGGGCAGTCGGCCGTGCTCGTCGTCGACACCGTCCCGCCGGCCCGGCCGACACTCGGCTCGCCCGCTCCGGGGGAGACCCTGCGGGGCAGCCGTCCGAGGCTCGCCGGACAGGCGGAGCCGGGCGCGAGCGTCCTGGTCACGGCGGGCGCGGGCGCTGGCCCGGACCAGCGGACCGTGTTGTGCGGGGCTACGTCCGCCCTCGACGGGAGCTGGACCTGCACCGCCAACCGGGACCTGACGGACGGGGAGCAGTGGCTGACCGTCACGGCCACCGACCCGGCGGGCAACGGGGCCTCGGCGGACCCGGTGCGGGTGCGGGTCACCGCCGCGGTGGCGCCTTCGCCGGCGACACCTTCTCCGTCGGTGCCTTCTCCGGCCGCCCCGAGCACGTCGACGGCGAGTCCGTCGGCCTCGGCCTCGGCCTCGGCCTCCGCGTCGACGACGGTGGCGGCGCCCGTCGCCTCGACCACGGAGGCGCCGACCGAGGTGCCGGCGCCGGTCCCGCCGGGGCTGTTGCCGATCGTCGTTCCGACGGCGCCGCCCGCCGTTCCGCCGGCTGCGGCAAGCCCGGTGTCGTCCGGCCCGTCGGCGGTTCCGTCGGCCTCCGCCGTACCGTCCGCTCCTGCCACGACCGCCGCCGCTCCCTCGCCAGCCGCTCCCTCGCCGACCGCCACCGCTCGTCCGACCCCGAGCCCGAGCCCGACCTCTGCTACGAGCCCGAGCCCGACCCCTGCTCCGAGCCCGACTCCGCCCCCGACGCAGTCCGCTGTCGGCGGCTCGGCCCGGGCCGCGGTCCTCGCCGGGAGCGGCCGGCCGTCGCCGAGCGGTCCGGCCGGGGCCGCGGACGGGTCCGGGGAGTACGGCGAGGCCGTGGCCCGGTCGCTGTCCGTGCCGCCGACGGAGGGCCCGCACGGTGTGGTGGGCCGGTCCGAGGAGGCCGGCCGGCGCGGTGGGCTCGCCGGGATCCTGCTGGTACTCGCCGGGATCGGGCTGATCACCCGTCGGGTGTTCGCCCGCGGTCCCGGTGTGCGACGGCGCTGACCTGCGCCGAACTGTCCCGACCATCCGCCCATGTGCCCGCGCGTCAGGTCGGCTTTGGATGATTCGTCAGTAAATGTCGACACACCTTGGCTCAAATGTCGCATTTGATGACGTATGAACTTAGCCTGACCCTGGCACTGCCCGTCAGATCCGGGCCGCCCGTTGCGCGACACACCGACCCAGAGGACCCGTGCATGGACGTCACCCGCGATTCGTCGCAGCGACCCGAAAACCCGCCCGAGATGCTCCCGCCGGCACTGCCGGAACGTTCCGCCTCCGGCTCCAGCAGGCTGGCCAGGGTCACGGCGGTCACGACCGTCAAGCCCGCCGAGCCGGTCGGTCCCGTCGACGACGGACCGGCGACCACCCCGTTGGCCGTCGTCCCCGGGCCCTCGTCCGTCGGCCCGGCGGACCTGCGGGACCCGCTGGACACGGCCGCCCAGGAGACCGTCGGGTGGCCGGACGCCACCCCGGCCGGGGCCGCCGCCGCCACCGCCTCGACCTCCCGGCGCCCCCCGCGCGCCGACCAGGCGCTGCGTGAGCACGGCGCCGCCGCGCTGCCCGGCTGGACCGCCCTGCTGGTGGTGCTGCTCGGGCTCGCCGGGGTCCTGTTCGTGCTGCTGCGCACCGGCGTCGTCCCGCACTGGGACGCGCTGCCCGACCCGCGCGGCGCCACCGCGCGGGCGAACGGTCGGCCGGCGGTCGACGCCGCGGCGATCGCCGCGGTCAGCGCGGCCGGCCTGCTGGTGGTGGTCGCGCTCGCCGGGCTTCTGGCCAACGCGGGCGGCGAGACCCGGGTGCTGAGCCGCTGGGGCCGCTACCGCGGCACCGTCCGCCGGACCGGTCTGGTCTGGGTCAACCCGCTGCTGCGCCGCCGCCGGGTGGACGTCCGCCTGAGGCACTGGCGCAGCGAGCCGGTGCGGGTGGTCGACCGGACCGGCACGCCGATCGTGGTCCGGCTGCTGATCGTCTGGCGGGTCAAGGACACCGCTCGGGCGCTGCTGGCCATCGCGGACCACGAGGGCTACCTGCGCGAGCAGGTCCAGGCGGTGCTCACCCGCACCGCGTCCCTGCTGCCGTGCGACAGCAACGCGGCGCCCGGCCCCGCGCTGCGCGACGGGCAGTGGTTCGCCGACGAGATGACCAGGGCACTGGCCGCCGAGGTCGCCCCGGCGGGCCTGGAGGTGTACTCGGCGCAGCCGCTGGGGCTGGACTACGCGCCCGAGGTCGCCGAGTCGATGCGCCGCCGCCGGCTGGCCGACCTGGACGCGGGCCTGCGGACGGTGCTGGTGGACGACGCGGTGGAGGTGGCGGCGCTCGCCGTCCGGCGTCTGGAGCGCGCCACCGCCCACGAACTGGACGAGGCCGCCCGCAGCGCCCTGATGGAGCAGCTGCTGGTCGCCTTCGTCGCCCCGGCCGGAGTGGCCGCCTCGGTACCGCCCCCGGCCGCCCGCGCCGGGCGGAAGGAAGGACGACCCGCATGAGGATAGCCACCGGCGCGTACGCCGAACCCGGCATAGGCCTCGACGAGGACCCCGGTCCGATCGACTTCGAGGAGCGGCTCGGCAGCATCCCCGCGATCGCCGGCTGCGGCTGCCCGAACTGCGCGCCCCGGCCGCGCACCGCCCACCGCCCCGGGCCGGCCGGCGGCAGCCGAATACACCGTGCGGTGCGGAGCACCTGCCTGGCCACCACCGTGCTGGCGGGCGCCGGCGTGGTCGGCCTGACGGCCGGAGCCGGGTCGGCGCACGCCGCGGCCGGGAAGCAGGGCTGGGACGGCTCGAAGTACTGGTTCAAGAACGCTGCCGGCGAGTGGCGTTGGACCAGCCACTACGACGTCTACGCGAGCCGCACCGGCCGGTCCGGCGGATCCGGGGGTGCCGGCGGATCCGGAGCCTCCGGCACCAAGGCCCCCTCCAACGGATCGGCCTCCAACGGATCGGCCTCCTCGAACGGCCCGCGCCAGGGCTGGGACGGGTCGAAGTACTGGTTCAAGAACGACAGCGGCGAGTGGCGCTGGACCAGCCACTACGACGTCTACCTGAACCGCACCGGGCAGTCCGGCGGCGGTTCGGCCCCCGCACCGGCCCCGCCCGTGAGCCGTGAGCCCCAGGACACCGCGCCGGCCTCCGGGAGCAAGGAGGCGGCCGTCGACTACGCGCTCGCCCAGCTGGGCAAGCCGTACGTGTGGGGCGGCAACGGCCCGTCCGGCTACGACTGCTCGGGACTGGTGCAGCAGGCCTACCGGCGCGCGGGGATAAGCCTGCCGCGGGTGGCGGACGACCAGTACGCGGCGACCACGCCGATCGGCGCGGGGCAGCTGCGCCGCGGTGACCTGGTGTTCTGGTCGGACAACGGCCGCGCCTCGGGGATCCACCACGTGGGGATATACCTGGGCGGCGGCACCTTCGTGGAGGCGCCCCGGCCGGGCAGGACCGTCCGGGTCTCGACCCTCGACGCGGGCTACTACCCGACCCACTTCGGGCGGCCGTAGCGCCGCGGACGCACCCGAACCCCGACCGCGCGCCGCCGTCGGGGGCCGGGCTCCCCGCGGTGTTCACGAGCCGGTCGCACCACCGTCGCACCGCCGCCGCACGGCGGGTGGTGCGACGGTTCCGAAGGGGGTCCGGGCTGTGCCTGAGGTGGGCCGATTCGTTAGAGTCCGTGCCATGGCTGACAACGACTACGACCCCGCCGGCAGCACTCAGATGTTCCGGGCGTTCGTCGACGAGACCCCGGCTCGCCAGGAGCCGGCCACCGTTTCCACCTACGGCCGCAGCGGCGGCGGCAGCCGGACCGGCGTGATCGCGCTGGTCGCCGTCGTCGCCCTGGCCGTGCTGGGCGCCGTCATCTGGCTGGCGGTCAAGTGACCCTCGCGCGGGTGACCCTCGTCCGGGTCACCCGCGCGACGGGAGCGGAACACCTCAACAGGGCTTGCGCCAGGCGTTCAGGTCGAGCTTCTTCTGCATCGAGCTGAAGCCGAGCGACTTGGCCTTGGCGCAGAACTTGTCCGTGTCGAGCTTGTACTCGACGTGGAAGACCGCCTTGCCCGCCTTGACGAAGGGTGCGACGCGGTCGCACTCGTCGAACTGCGAGCACTCCTCGTTGACCGCGAAGTCGAAGTCCGGCAGCAGCGCGGGGATCTGGTCCAGGTCGTTCTTCAGACCGATGGCCAGGCCGCGCTCGTGCGCGAGCTGCGCCAGCATCCGGTTGTACTTCAGCTGGTCGTCGGGGGTCAGCGGGAAGCCGCTGTTCTGGTTGTAGGCCTCGATGGTGTCAGGCTCGATGGCGTCGAAGCCCTTGCTCCTGCACATGTCGAAGCGGGCGGCCATCAGCGGCTTCAGCTGGTCGAGCTTGCGGATGTCGAACCACTTCTCCCCCTTCCAGCCGGTGTCCGAGCCCTGCAGCGCCTTGGCGAAGGCGGCGGAGTCGGGGCGGAAGTCCTCCCAGGAGCCGGCGTTGATGTAGCAGATCACCTTGCGGCCCTTGGCGTGCAGCGCGGCCACCACCGAGGCGTCGTTCTCGAAGCCGTCGATGTCGTAGACCGGCACGTCCACCGACTGGTCCACGGGGCCGCCGCCGAGCTGCCACTGCCAGGCCAGCCCCGGGGCGGGCTGCCAGCGGGCGCCGTTCGGCGCCGGGGCGGTGCCGCCGGGCGGGGTGGTGCCCGGGGTGGTGGTGCCGCTCGGGGTGCCCGGGGCCGTGCTCGTGGCGGGGGCGCTGGGCGAGTCCGGGGCGGGGGTGGCGTCGGGAGTGCCGTCGGGGGTGCCCGGGGCGCTGGTGCCGGGTGTGCTCGGGGCGGTGGCTGCGGGTGGGGTGCTCGGGGAGCCGTCGGCGTCGTCGTCGTCCTCCGAACCGGAGCTGCTGCACGAGGTGGCCAGCAGGGCGGTGGCGGTGGCGAGGGCGAGGGCGGCCGGCAGGAGCCGGTTACGGCGGTTCACGGTAGTCGAACTCCGAGTCGGGTCAGGTCAGTTCGGCGGCGGTCAGACCGTACGGCAGGGTGCGCCAGGGGTTCTCCCCGGCGCCGGGGACGGCGCAGCCCACGCCGGCCCGGCGGGCGGCGATCAGGGCGGCGGCGTCCTGGGCGTGCTCGGGCGGGACGTCGTAGACCAGGTGACAGAACCGGGAGGACGCGTGCCGGCCGGTCCACAGCGGTTGGGTCATCGCACGGTAGGTGTCCCAGTCCCCCTCGAAGGTGACCAGCAGGTCGGCCAGGCCGACTTCGGCGTACCCGGGATCGGGGTGCTCGCCGTGACCGAAGATCACGGTGCCGCACCCGGCCGCGCGGGCCGCCGTGGCCAGTCGCCGGTAGTGCGCCAACGCGCCCGGGTGGGTGGTCACTTGGTCGAGGTAGACGCCGGTGATGCCGTGGCGCTGGCGGTACGTCAGGATGTCGGCGACGACGGCCGCGTGCGGTCGGCGGCCGTAGTCGGTGTCGGCGTACCCGACCAACGGCAGCCCGGCCGCGCGCAGTTCCTCCGCGGCCTCGGCGAAGACGCCGTCCTGGACCTCGCCCGGACCGTCGGCGAGGTTGAGCACGACGGCGGCGATCCGGGTGGGGTCGGCGGCGGCGACCGCCCGCCAGGCCGCTGGGTCCACCGCGGGGTGGACGTACAGCGGCACCAGCAGGCGGCCGTCGGGGAGGTGCCCGGTGGTCATGCGACCACCGGGGTCGGGGCGGGCTCGGGGGTGGCGAGCCACAGGTCGCGCAGGGTGTCGGCGAGGTCCGTCTCCGGGTGCCAGCCGAGCGCCCGGGCGGCGGCCGAGACGTCGGCCTGCTGCCAGGAGACCGCGGTCGAGCGCTCCGAACCCACCCCGCTCTCGTCGATCCGGCCGGTGAACCCGGCCGCCGCGACCAGTCCGTCGGCGATCGCCCGGACCTGCTTGGCCTGCCCGGAGGCGAGGTTGAGCACCCGGGGGAGCGGGCCGTCGGCCGCGACGGCCAGGCCGATCGCCTTGGCGATGTCCCGGGCGTCGACGAAGTCGCGGTAGGCGGAGAGGTCGCCGACCGTGACCACGCCGTCCGCGCCCTCGGGCGCCACCCGGCGCAGCTCGGCGGCCAGCCGGCCGGCCAGCGAGCCGGCCGGGGCGCCGGGGCCGACCGGGTTGAACACCCGGAGCACCACGGCGTCCAGCGGCGAGCCGGCCACCGCGAGGGAGCCGGCCAGCTTGGTCGCGCCGTACACGCCGACGGGGCGGGCGTCGGCGTCCTCGGGCAGCGAACTGCCCTGGTCGCAGACGCCGTACTCGCCGGCCGAACCGATGTGCACCAGGCGGGCCTTCGGGGCGCCGAGCTCCAGCGCCTCGCAGAGCACCGCCGGGCCGCGCGCGTTCACCTCGGCGAGCTTGACCGCGCTGCCGGCCACCGCGCCGGCGAAGTTGACCACCGCGTCGGGGGCCAGTGCGGCCAGTTCCTCGCCGAGCGGGCCGACCTCGGCGGTGGCCAGGTCGAGCCGCAGGTCGTGCTGGGGCCGCCGGCCCGCGGTCAGCAGGGTGGCGTCGGGCAGCGACCGCAGGACGGCGGTGGCGTGACGGCCCAGGAAGCCGTCGGCGCCGAGAAGCAGGATTCTCACGCGGCACGTCCGTCACTCTCGGCGCCCGCGGCGGCGGGCTCGTCGGCGGAGTCGCTCGCGGCGGTGCGGGCGGCCGGGATCGGCAGCTCCGCGACGCCCGGTGCGACACCGGCCGACTCGAAGGGCATCAGGACCGGGCGGATGGTCGAGAACTCGGCGTTGGCCCGGTCGTAGTCGTCGGGGCGGCCGATGTCGAGCCAGTAGCCGCCGAAGTCGTACGAGGCCGGCGGGGTCTTCGCGGCCAGGAGGTCCAGCACCAGCTCGTCGAAGCCCAGCGGCAGGCCGGGGGTGTACTTGGCGAGCGCCGAGCGCGAGACGCCGTACACGCCCATCGAGACGCGGTAGTCGATGCTGGGCTTCTCCTGGAAGCCGGTGATCGCGCCGGAGTCGGTGGTCAGCACGCCGAAGTCGATCTTGACCTGGCGGGCGTAGGTGGCGATGGTCAGCGGGGCACCGGACGCCTCGTGGTGCTTGAGCACCCCGGCGAAGTCCAGGTCGGTGAGGATGTCGCCGTTCATCACCAGGAAGTGCTCGGGCAGGCGGTCCTGCATGGTGAGCAGCGGGCCCATGGTGCCGAGCGGGCTGTCCTCGACGGCGTAGCCGACCCGCAGGCCCCACTGGGAGCCGTTGCCGACGTAGGCGCGGATGATGTGGCCGAGGTGGCCGATGGCCAGGGTGACGGACTGGAAGCCCGCCGCGGCGAGCTGGCGCATCACGATCTCCAGGATCGCGTGCTGGTCGCCGATCGGAACGAGCGGCTTGGGAAGCGCGGTGGTGTAGGGGCGGAGACGAACGCCCTTGCCGCCGGCCAGGATCACTGCATGCATGGTGTTTCCCCCACGGAAAGGATGTGCAGTACACGAACCTTGGTTACCAGGACGAGCATGAACGCGAAGGCGGTCAGACGTTGTAGATGTCGGTCTTGTAGCGCGCCAGGTTCGCCGGGTCGCGGAAGAACTCGATGGTCTGCTCCAGGCCCTGCTCCAGGCTGAACTGCGGGGCCCAGCCGGTGGCCTCGCGCAGCCGGGTCGCGTCCGCGACCAGGCGCATGACCTCGGAGTTGGTCGGACGGATGCGCTGCTCGTCCTCCTTCACCACCAGGTCGACGCCCATCAGCTTGCCGACCAGGGTGACCAGGTCGCCGACCGAGATCTCGCCGCCGGTGCCGGCGTTGAAGGTCCGGCCGACCACCGACTCGGCGGACGCGGTGCCGACCGTGCGGAACGCGTTGGCGGTGTCCTTGACGAACATGAAGTCGCGGGTCGGGCGCAGGTCGCCGAGGGTGATCTCGGTCTGGCCGGCCGCGACCTGGGCGATCACGGTCGGGATGACGGCGCGCATCGACTGCCGCGGGCCGAAGGTGTTGAACGGGCGCAGCGTGACGACCGGGGTCTCGAAGCTGGCGTGGTAGCTGTCGGCCAGCCGGTCCCCGCCGGCCTTGGAGGCCGCGTACGGGGACTGGGTGTTGATCGGGTGGTCCTCGGTGATCGGCACGGTCTGCGCGGTGCCGTAGGTCTCGCTGGTGGAGGTGTGGACCAGGCGCGGGATCTCCAGGTGGCGCACCGCCTCCAGCACGTTCAGGGTGCCGGTGACGTTGGTGTCCACGTACGAGTGGGGGGCGCGGTAGGAGTACGGGATCGCGATCAGGGCGGCCAGGTGGTAGACCGCCTCGGTGCCCTTGACCAGGCCGTTGACCGAGCCCGGGTCCCGGACGTCGCCGAGGATGATCTCGACCGAGTCCAGCACCTCCTCGGACAGGGTCTCCAGCCACCCGAAGGAGGAGAAGGAGTTGTACTGGACCATCGCGCGGACGTGGTGCCCGTCGGCGACCAGGGTCTCGACGAGGTGGGAGCCGATGAAGCCCTCGGCTCCGGTAACCGCGACGCTGCTCATGCGGGGTTCGCTTTCTCGATCTGCCGTGGCGGGCCGGACGCTCTGTGGTGGTCGGCCGCCGGTTGGTCAGGTTGGGTGTTTCGGGTGAAACGGGTACGACGGTGCACGCAAGGGGGCGTGCGGGATTTTCGGTGTGATTCGGAAGTGGTTCAGCGGTGCTGGGTGGTGCGGCCGAGCGCGGGCCCGGCGATGGAGGTGAGGACGACGGCGGCCGCCCCGCAGCCGGTGAGCTGCAGGACGATCGGATCCACACCGGTCAGCAGCCCGGCGCTCTCGGCACCCGCGGCGGCCAGACAGATGAGGGCGGTGCTCCAGCTGAACCCGAAGGCGTTCAGCAGCAGCGCCAGCCAGAGCGAGCCGCCGAGGAGCAGCATCGCGCCGAGCTGCGGCACGCCGAGCGCGGGGGCGCCGGGCCACAGCACGGTCGCGGCGGCGTCCAGCGCGGCCACGGTGGTGAGGTAGATGAAGAGGCAGCCGAGCAGGATCCCGCCGGTGCGGCGGGTGAACTGGCCGGTGGTGTGGCTGGTGCGCAGGGCGGCCACGGCCATCGCCCGGTAGCGGAAGAGCAGCCACTCGGCGAGGCCGAGACTGAGCGTCAGCGCGATCATGGCCGGTCCGGTCGGGGCGGTCGACGCCCCCTGCGGGGCGTGGCCGCCGGTCTGCACGGCCTGGTGGATGGTCGTGCCCAGGCCGGCGATCAGCGTGAGCGCGCCGCAGGCCAGGCCGAACAGCAGGTGCGGGACCTCCTGGCGGAGCGGCAGCTTGAGCTCCACGGACTCCCGTTCGCCCCGGCGGACGCAGAGGAACAGCTCCCGGACGGCCAGCCCGACGGCCAGCAGCACCGAGGCGAGCAGCACGACCGTACGCACCGCTTGCGGGACGTCCGTCGCCAGCACCACGCCCGCGCCGACCGAGGCCGGGGCCAGCGCCAGCAGCAGGAACTTCTCCCGCCCGAGCACCAGCAGCACGGTGGCCGCCGCCAGGTAGCAGGACTGCCCGGCGGCGAAGCACAACGCCCCGAGCGGCCCGCCCACCACGTACGCGGCAGCGGCCGCGATCAGCGCGCCGAGCGGTGCGCCGACCGCCAGGCAGACCGCGGCCTCCCGGCGGCGCAGCCGGCTCAGCCAGCGGTACGCGCGGTGCGCCAGGGCCTGGTTGAAGCCCCAGCTGACCAGCGTGGCGATCGACAGCGCGAGCATGCCCGAGGGCAGGCCGAAGCGCATCCGGGTGGTCGCGAACAGGTTGGCGCCGAGCAGGTAGCCGAGGCCGGGCAGGGCGAACACCAGGCCGCGCACCACGCAGCGCCAGGGGTCGGCCCGCCAGGGGTTGGCGAACTCGGAGCTCGGGCCGGGGTAGCGGCGCTCGACCTTCTCGAACAGCTCCTCGGCGACGGTGAACGCGTCGGGGCGGCCGTACAGCAGCGCCGCCTGCTCGTCCGAGAGACCGTCGGACTCCAGGAAGGCCGCGATCTCGTACGGGTGGACGGCGTCGGCGCAGACGTCCCGCAGGCGCTCGGCGAGTTCGTCGAGCGGGTCCGCGGAGAGGCCGAGCTGCTGCTCGGGCCCGGGCTCGGGGTCCGTCGGGGCGGGACGGCGGAGCTTGAGCGGCAGCGTGCGCAGCTGCATCGTCCGCTCGGAGCCGCCCTCGTCCGGAACCAGTCTCAGAGGACCGCTCATGCGTCCACCTCGCAGCGCTCGGCGGCCGCTTCGCGGGACACGCACCTCTTGATGGTTCTCTCTCCCCCAGCCTTCGGCCGGGGGTACCCCCACCGCTCGCTCACGCGCCCACCTCGCAGCGCTCGGCGGCCGCTTCGCGGGACGCGCACCTCTTGATGGTTCTCTCTCCCCCAGCCGTCGGCCGGGGGTACCCCCACCGCTCGCTCACGCGCCCACCTCGCTCGGCTCGGGCCGGGAGGAGGCCAGCTGCTGGCCCCAGTCGGGGCTGGGGGCCTGGTCGGTGACGGCCACCATGCCGCCGGGCATCCAGCGGGAGGTGCCCAGGAGTTCGGTGTAGATGCCGCGGAAGCCGTCGATGTTCTGGCGCAGCGTGAACTGCTCGATCACCCGCAGCCGGGCCCCCTCGCCGAGCCGGGCGCGCCGTTCGGCGTCGCGCAGCAGCTCGATCGCGGCGGCCGCCATCGGCTCGGGCTCGCGCGGGGGGACGACCAGACCGGTGTCGCCGACGGCCTCGCGGACGCCGCCGACGTCGGTGGAGACGGTCGCGCGGCCGCAGGACATCGCCTCGATCAGGGTGAACGGGAAGCCCTCGCTGATGCTGGAGAGCATGACCACGTTGCCCGCCGCGTACGCGTCGGTGATGTCGGCGACGCGGCCCTCGAAGGCCACCGACTCGGCTATGCCGAGCTCGGCGGCCAGGGCTATGCAGCGGTCCCGGTACGCTTCGCCGCCCTTGGGAGTGCCCCCGAAGAGCCGCAGTCGCGCCTCGGGGATCTCGCGGTGGACGATGGCGAAGGCCCGGATCAGCGTCTCCAGGTCCTTGATCGGGTCGACCCGGCCGGCCCAGCTGAGGGTCGGGGTGTCGGGCTCGGGGCCGGCCGGCGGGAAGGCCGCCGGGTCGACCCCGTTGTAGACGGTGCGGATGTGCGCGGACGGCGTGCCGCCGCGCTCCTCCCAGCGCCGGTTGTACCGGTTGCCGGGGGTGACCAGCGCGGCCACCCGGTAGCTCTCCTCGGCGAGCATCCGGTAGAAGCCGAGCAGCAGCGCCTTGACCGGCCAGCGGTACGGGCCGGTGCGGTAGCCGAGGTAGCGCTCGCGCAGGTAGATGCCGTGCTCGGTGAGCAGAAACGGTACGCCGTACTGCTGGGCGGCGATCAGCCCGGGCAGGGTGGCGAGGCCGCCGCTGGCCGCGTGCGCGACGCCGTCCTTCGGCGGCTCGACCGCGAGCGGCCGCAGGGCGTGCTCCAGCAGGTCGGTCGCGTTCAGCGCGTCGTGCAGGGTGGGCCGGGAGACGGCGGTGGGCAGGTAGTCGCGGGTCCACACGTGCTGCAGGGTGCGCAGGGCGCGTTCGCTGCGCAGCGCCGGGCTGAGCAGCCCGCGCCGGGCGAGGTCGGCGAAGCCGTACAGCTCGGTGCCGAAGTGCGTGGTGTAGACCGGGTCGAGGATGGAGTGCAGGAAGCGCTCGTACGCGTTGAGGAAGCGCCGCAGCTCCTTGCCGCGGGGTGCCCTGGCCTCGGAGGCCGGGCCCCACAGCGGAGCGGTCGTGACCGACTTGACGTTGGCGGGCAACTCCCAGGCCAGCGCTTCGTGGCCGGTTCCGGTGACGGCGATGACGTCGAAGTCGACGTCCGGCATGCCTTGAACGAGCTGGTCGCACCAGACGCTCACGCCGCCGTGCTGGTGCGGATACGTCCCCTCGGTGAGCAGGGTGACGCGCATTCCTGTCCCCCCTCCTGTTCTTGCGTAGGTTCCGGCCTGGGTGGCCGGAACGGGAGCCGTGGCGGGGTCGGGCCGGTCGCCCGGTCCGACCCCGCCGGCGGGTGTTACGGGTTACCGCTTGCCGGAGCGTCCGGCGGTGCTGCTCGGCGTGGCCGTCCCCCCGGAGGCCTTGCCGCTGTTCGCCGCGCCCTTGCCGCCGTGACCGTTGTTATCAGTGGTCACGCCCTTGCCGGGCACCGGGGTCCCGCTGCCGGGCACCAGGGACGGCGCCGGCTTGCGGGTGATGTCGCTCGGGCCCACCGGGACCGGAGTGGCGACGCCCTGCGGGACGACCTTCTTGTCCGCCGGCACCGCGGCCGGGACGGACTTGGCCGCGACGCTCGGCGCCACCGCGGCCGGGGCGGCCGGAGCGGACGGGAGCTGCAGGGTGACGTTGCTCTGCAGGGAGCCCGGGGACACCCAGCCGGAGAGCGTACCGGCGTAGGACGAACCGAACCCGGTCGATCCGATGACCAGCTTCTGAGAAGTGCCGGTCGGCATGGTGGCCTGGACCTGAACACCGGACGGCGCGCTGACCGTGACGGTGTTGCCGACCCGGTAGGCGGTGACCTTGCCGGCGGCGACGGCCGCGTTCCAGGCCGCGCGCTTCTGGAACTCCTGGCCGATCTCGCGCTCGCCGAGGTTCACGATCGGGGTGTTGTCGGCGTGCAGCGACCGGTAGGTGCCGAGGATCTTCTCCAGCACCGGGTAGAGGATCTTGTCCTCGGACAGGTTCGACTGGTGGATGAAGTGCGGCCGCGGGTCGTTGTTCAGCACGTGGCCGAGGTCGATCCGGGCCTCCAGCGGAACGATGTACGACTGGAAACCGGTGTTGACGTCCAGCGGCGCCGGCAGGCAGGTCGAGTTGGCGTTGTTCTCACAGACGCCGCTGCCGCCGTTGGCCGCGCTGGTGTAGATCCAGTTGTACTCGTCGGTCTCCTCCTTCGCCGTGCCGGCGTTGTAGAAGACGTTCATCGGGTACCGCGGCACGGTCAGCGTCGAGGAGCCGACGGCCCGCTGGGCGGGCTCGCGGGAGGCGTCGCTGCCGGTGAACTTGATGCCGTTGGCGGCCAGCGCCGGGGCCAGGTACGGGTTGTCGCTGGTCTCCTGCGGAGCGGTCAGCAGACCGGAGTGCTCGCCGGTGACCAGGACCTGCGGGTCGACGTTCAGGCCGTTGGTCTTGGCCCAGTCGAAGTTGTTCTTGATCTGGCTGGAGACGGTGTTCTGGTCGGTCCAGACCGTGTTGCCCGCGGCGTCCTTGGTGCACTTCCACGGCACCACCGAGACGTCCTGGACGCAGCCCAGGTACGGGTGGGTGTACGTGTGGTTGACCCAGCGGTAGCTGTTCTGGTCGGCGATCATCTGGCTCGCCGTGGGGTCCACGGTGGTCTCGTGGTCGGCCTTCCAGTCCTCGCTGCCGCCACCGTTGAACACCATGTCCAGGGTGAAGTTGTTGGCGGTCTGCCACTGCTTGAGGTACTGGGCGTCCGCCTGGGTCATCCGGATCGGGTTCGCGGTGTCCGGGGTGCCGGGCGGGCAGGTGACGTCGCCGGGGGTGCACTTCAGCGTGGTGTCCCAGCGGTCGTCGGCCAGGAAGACGTCGTCGACGTGGGCCGCGAAGTAGTTGCGGTCGTAGCCGAGGTGGACGCCCTGGGTGATCCAGTCGACCATGCCGCGGGCGAGCAGGCGGTACTGCTGCTGGTACTGGTTGTAGACGAACGTGACGACCAGTTCCTTGCGGCCGTCGTGGGTGTACTCGCCGACCAGCGACCCGCGCGAGGTGTCGCCGGGTATCGGCGCGTCGACCAGCGGGACGAAGGAGGCACCGGCCGGGAGGCTCGCGAGCGGGGTGGCGAGGTAGCCGTAGCTCTCGCTGACGCTCGGGTCGTTGTCCTCGAACGGGACGCTGCCCTTGAGGTACCCGAACGATCCCGACGTTCCGGCCGCGGTGGTGGCGCCCTGGAATCCGTCGAGAGTGCCGACGAATCCGGGATTCTGCGCGTAGTTCAGCCCCACCGCCGGACTGGCCCACGTGTACGCGTCGATCTGACGGACGTTGAAAGCGGCTTCGTAGCTCGCGATGGCCGTCATCTCGGCCGCGCTGTTGGGGAAGGGGTTTTCGTTGGGCAGCACGATGCCCTGGAACTTCCCGCGCGGCTGGCCGTTCACCGTGTCGCTCAGGAAAGCCGCGTTGATCACGGGACGGTTGGGGTCATTGAGGCTGACGACCTTGTACGGCGTGCCCTGGCTCTTGAGCTCGGCGGTGATGGCCGCGACCGAGGGACCGCCGTCGTCGACGACCAGGATGGTGAGGTCGATCCTGGGCGGCGTGGTGTCGCCAAAGGCCAGGGTGGTCTGCAGGCCGCCGGCCAGCAGGACTGCCGCCGCGCACGCGGCGACTCTTCGGGTCGCTCGACCCATGGTTGATCCTCCCCTTGGGCCAGGCAACGCGCTGCTCGGCGCTCGCCTGCCCGTGTAGCTGTTCGCGGGCAGCAGGCTGCCCGGCGCCCATCCTGGTCGAGGGTCGGCCGTGCGAGGGACCAAATGGGCGAGAGTGCAGCGAACCTGTTACCAACGTTCATGGCGTTGCCATGAAGGCGCTGATTGTGACCGGAACCGGACCGGTGACGCAAATAATGAATTGAAAATGAAAAACCGGAAGCTGAGCGCTACAGGTGGTTACCGACGGTGTGGCCCGATGGGGTGGGTGGGACACCTACACTGTCGTCGTTGCGCATGACACTCTTGCACATCTCCCCGGTCCATTGGGCAGGTTCATGCAATATCGGGCACCGCTGTGCCATGTGACAGTCCGAATATGCAATGGAGGCGCGCGTGACCGATCGGCAGACCCGGCCCGGAAGAATCGTGAACGCACGGAATTCGGTGCCGGAGGGGGGCGGAACGGAGTCGGTCGGGCGCAGCCTCGGTCTGCGCGGCGCGGTGAACGCACGGGATCTGGGCGGTTACCGGGCGGCCGACGGACGGGTCCTGCGCCGCGGAGTGGCCCTGCGCAGTGACGGCCTGAACCACGTCACCGCCGAAGACCTCGGCCCGCTGGCCGAGTTGGGCCTGCGCCGGGTGGTGGACCTGCGCAGCATGGACGAGGTCCGCGAGGCCGGCCGCGACCGGCTGCCCGATGGGGTGGCGCTGCACCACTTCCCTTTGCTGGCAACGGACTTCGACATCTACGTGATGATCAGGAATGCGCTGTCCGACGCCGGCGCGCAGCGGCAGCGGGCACTGCTCGGCGACGGCCGGGCGGGCGCGATGATGACCGGCCTGTACCGATGGTTCGTCACGGACCGGGTGGCGCGCGAGCGCTTCGCCGCCCTGCTGCGCCTGCTGGCCGCCCCGGAGGGGCCGCCGCTGCTGTTCCACTGCTCCGCGGGCAAGGACCGCACCGGCTGGGCCGCCGCGCTCCTGATGACGGCCCTGGGGGTGGACCGCGCGACGGTCCTCGACGACTACCTGCTCACCAACGAGCGCTCCGCGGCGGTCGTCGAGCGCGTGCTGGGCGACTTCGCGGCCCGCGGCCTGATGCGCGAGCCCGAGCTGCTCCTGCCGGTCTTCCGGGCCGACCGTGCCTACCTGGACGCCGCCTTCGCGGAGATCGAGGCCGGCTGGGGCGGCTTCGACCCGTTCTGGCGGGAGGGGCTCGGGCTGGACGACGACGTGCTGGCCGGACTGCGCGTCAACCTGCTGGACGGCAGCGACAGCTGAGGGGACCGATCGACCCGTGTCGATCGGCCCCCTGCTCGGCCTCCGTCGATCGGCCCCTGCTGGGCCCCCTGCTCGGCCTCCGTCGATCGGCGTCCGCCGGTCGGCCCGGTCCGGTCAGCCCTCGTTGATCAGGCCCTCGCGGAGCCGGGTGAGCGTCCGGGTGAGCAGCCGGGAGACGTGCATCTGCGAGATCCCGATCTCCTCGCCGATCTGCGACTGGGTGAGGTTGCCGAAGAACCGCAGCATGATGATCCGGCGCTCGCGCGGCGGCAGCTTGGCCAGCAGCGGCTTCAGCGACTCCCGGTACTCGACGCCCTCCAGCGCGAGGTCCTCGTAGCCGAGCCGGTCGGCCAGCGGGCCGTCGCTGTCCTCCTCGCCGGAGCCCGAGTCGAGCGAGCTGGCGGTGTACGCGTTGCCGACCGCGAGGCCCTCGACCACGTCCTCCTCGCTGACGCCCAGGCAGGCGGCCAGCTCGGCGACGGTGGGGGAGCGGTCCAGCCGCTGGGACAGCTCGTCGCCGGCCTTGGTGAGTGCCAGGCGCAGCTCCTGGAGCCGCCGCGGCACCCGGACCGACCAGCTGGTGTCCCGGAAGAAGCGCTTGATCTCGCCGACCACGGTGGGCATCGCGAAGGTGGGGAACTCCACCCCGCGCTCCGGGTCGAAGCGGTCGATCGCCTTGATCAGGCCGATGGTGCCGACCTGGACGATGTCCTCCATCGGCTCGTTGCGGCTGCGGAAGCGCGCCGAGGCGTACCGGACCAGCGGCAGGTTGAGCTCGATCAGGGTGTCGCGGACGTACGTGTGCTCCGCGCTGCCGGGCTCCAGCGCGGCCAGCCGCAGGAACAGCGAGCGGGAGAGCGTCCGGGTGTCCAGCCCGGAGCCGGCCGGCGGCTCCGGTGCCGCGTCGGGGCCGGGCGGCCGGACGGATTCGACCCGCTGCCGCGGGACCAGGTCCTCGGCGACGGCCGTGCCGTTGGCGTGACCAGCGTGGATCTCCGCAGTGCCCAGCTCTCCGGACATGCACCCACCCCCTTGTGACTGACGGTTGAACGGGGGCCCTCGCACGGAGGTTCCCGGCGGGGCCCTCCCCCCTCCATACCGGAACACGGTGCACGGCAAACCCGAACGTCGCAAGATGTCACGCGGGGGTAACGCGCTGCAATCTCACTCTTCCCAGGAGTTGCCGGTCCGAAGCCGGTTGAGGATCCGGGAGAGCAGCCGGGAGACGTGCATCTGGGACATCCCCAGCTCGGTGCTGATCTGGGACTGGGTGAGGTTGGCGAAGAACCGCAGCATCACGATCCTGCGCTCCCGCTCGGGGAGTTGGACCAGCAGGTGGCGGACCATGTCGCGGTGTTCGACCTCGGCCAGCGCGGCGTCCTCGTAGCCGAGCCGGTCGAGCAGGGCGAGCCCGCCCTCGTGTTCCTGGGCGGCCTCCAGGGAGGCCGCGTTGTAGGCCCGCCCGGCGTCCAGGCAGGCCCGGACGTCCTCCTCGGGGATCCGCAGGCTGGCGGCGATCTCCGGCACCTTGGGGGCCCGCCCGTGCAGCACCGTCAGCTCCTCCATCGCGCCGCTGACCTGGACCCACAGCTCCTGGAGCCGGCGCGGGACGTGCATGGTGCGGACGTTGTCCCGGAAGTAGCGCTTGATCTCGCCCAGGATCGTCGGCAGCGCGTAGGTGGGGAACTGGACGCCGCGGCTGGGGTCGAAGCGGTCGATCGCGTTGATCAGGCCGATGGTGCCGACCTGGACGACGTCCTCCATCGGCTCGCTGCGGCTGCGGAAGCGGGTGGCCGCGTAGCGGACCAGGGGGATGTTCACCTCGATCAGGGCGGCCCGGACGCGTTCCCGCTCGGGGGCGTCCGGGGGCAGCTCGGCGAGCCGTTCGAACAGCACCCGGGTCAGCGTCCGGACGTCCACGACGGGCCGCCCGCCGGGGCCGCGCAGCCCGTCCGGGCGGAGCTCGCCGGCCGGGCTGATGATCGCAGCCAGCACCTCGTCCACGGACACGTCACCCCTCCCAAAGTCGACAACGGCGGGCCCTGCGGATCGGGTGTCGCGGCTGGTTCATCACCTCGCCATGTCCGGCAAAACCGGTCATAGCATCACAAGGTGGGCGCAGGTCGGGCAAGCACCCGGTGGAGGTGTGTTGGTAGGCCGTTCGACCCGTGCCCGGCCGGCCGGCGGGGAACGGCGGGGATCGTTCCGGGACGGAGCAAGGCGCCCCGCCCGGAGGTCGGACGGGGCGCCGCGGTCCGTCCGGGGGAAGGGCCCGTGACGGGCTCCGGACGGGGCGGGGTCGGACGGGTGGTCAGACCTCGATGTCGGCGATCACCCAGGTCGCGAACTCGCGCCACAGGGTCGCCGCGGCCTGGTGGGCCGGGTGGGTCAGGTAGGCCTGCAGGGCGTCGCGGTCCTCGACCAGGCTGTTGATCGCGTAGTCGTACGCGATGTCCCGCTCGGTGGTGTTCCAGTCGCACTCCCACTCGCGCAGCTCGGGGATGACCGAGCCGAGTTCGGAGAAGGCCTTGGCGCCGGCGAGCGCGCGCTCGTCGTCCTTGCTGACGCCTTCGTTGAGCTTGAACAGGACCAGGTGCCGGATCACGATTGCCGCTCCTCGCGGACGGGGGTGGGGTCCCGCCCACCGTAGCCGGTGCACCGGTGCCGCCGGACGGCCGTCCGCCGGTCGGGCGCGGGCCGGGTGCCCGGGCAGGTCACCCCGGGTCGGGCCGGTCTACTTGATCAGGCCGGTCATGAAGGTGCCGACCGCCTTGGCCGCGTTCGAGATGCCCTCGAACCCCAGCTGGACGAGCTCGGCGGAGCGGGCCGGCGACGTGATGATCGAGTAGAGCACGAAGACGAGCAGGAGGACCATGCCGATCTTCTTCGCCTGCGCCATCGGGTGACCTTCCTCCCAGCGGTGGGCCGCCGTCATCCGGTCCCCGAGCGGCCTGCAGGGGGCAGCTTATCCACCCGGACGGGCTATCAAGTGTGCGACGCGTTCGGCCGGCGGGACGAAGGTCCCCGCGAGTGGGGCCTTTCTCCGGGTGCCCGGCCGCGAGCCGGGCGGCAGGATGGATGACGTACCGAGGATCTGGCAGGAATCCCCGGTGCGTGGATCCGGAGCTCCCCGCTGTGGGACCGGCCGCCGCGGCTTCCCCCCCGACGCGGTGCCGGTTGTGGGACTCCGCCGGGGGAGCGGTCAGTCCCCCCGAGCCGCTCCCCCCTCCAGGCTCCGTACGGACCGGGCGTCGGTGGTCGTCGGCCCGGTGTACGGGGCCGCTTCCGTGTCCGAGGGTGCGCGGAAACGCCGAGGGCCCGTCCGGATCGGACGGGCCCTCGGGCTTTCTGGCGGTAGCGGTGGGATTCGAACCCACGGTGGAGTTGCCCCCACACACGCTTTCGAGGCGTGCTCCTTTGGCCGCTCGGACACGCTACCGAGGGGAACTCTACCGGACGGGTGGCTCGGGAACGAAATCCGTACCGGGAGGGCAGTCGGACGGGCTCAGCGGTGGGTGTCGAAGAAGGCCCGCAGCTGCTCGCCGCACTCGTCGGCGAGGACGCCCCAGATCACCTCGGGGCGGTGGTTGAGCCGGCGGTCGCGCATCACGTCGAAGAGCGAGCCGGCCGCGCCGGCCTTCTCGTCGAGGGCGCCGTAGACCACCCGGTCGATCCGCGAGAGCACGATGGCGCCGGCGCACATCGTGCACGGCTCCAGGGTGACGACCAGGGTGCAACCGCTGAGCCGCCAGTCGCCCTCCCGTCGCCCGCCGCCACCCGTGGCCGACGCGCTGCGCGCGCCCCCTCTCAAGGCGGCGGCCGCCTGCCGGATCGCGACCACCTCGGCGTGCGCGGTCGGGTCGCCGACCGCCTCGCGCTCGTTGTGGCCGCGTCCGATCACCTCGCCGTCCGGGCCCAGGACGAGCGCCCCGACCGGGACGTCCCCGGTGGCCGGCGCCAGGGCGGCCTCGGCCATGGCGAGGCGCATCGGCGCCGCCCAGCGGTCGCGGACCGGGTCGGGGCGGACGGGGGCGGGCAGTGGGGGGACGTGCGGGACGGTCAGGGCGGTGGATGCGGGCTGCATGGCATCCAGTGTCGGGCATCCGGCCGCTACCGGACGGCCTCCAGGACCTCACCGCAGCCGAGGGCCTCGGCGATCTCCTCCAGGGCGTCGCCCGGCACCGCGCCCTCGCCGCTGAGGGCGAGCAGTTCGTCGGAGGCCAGGCCGAACTCGGTGAGCAGGTGGGCGTCGCCGAGCGGGCCGACCGGGACGCCGCCGCGGGGCTCGGCGTCCTCGTCGTCCTGGGCCTGCGCCTCCGCTTCCTCGTCCAGCAGGTGGTCCAGGTCGCCGAACTCGCTCTCGCCGGCCTGGTCGACCAGCTCGTCGGTGAGGACGGAGCCGTACGAGCTGCGGGCGGCGGCGGCGCCGTCCGACACGAAGATCCGCGGGTCGTCCTCACCGTCCACGCGGACGACGGCGAACCAGGAGTCCTCCTGTTCGATGAAGATCAGGACGCTGTCGTCGTCCTGCGCGGAGTTGCGGGCCAGGTCGGCCAGATCGGCCAGGGATTCGACGTCGTCGAGCTCCGTCTCGCTCACATCCCACCCGTCCTCGGTGCGAGCAAGCACTGCAGCGAAGTACGCCACCAGGGACACTCCCAAGATCATCGGTCTCGGCTGTCGGCGCGCCGGGCAACGCGGAATCTGGCCGCCCCCGCGCCAGAGGCGGTCCGCTTGTTCGGACCGTCCCATCGGAATCGTGACAGAAAGCCCGCCCTCGCGGGGGGTGTTCGGCAGCGCGTCTTTGCAGGTCGTGTCGGAAGGGCCGGGCGGCGGAGGGCCGAGTCGTGGCGGGACGGTCCGAAGCCGGTCGAAATTTGCTCCGAACGCCCGCCGGGGCCGATCGCGCCCCGCCTCCGGCCCGTCGCGAGCCCTGCCGCGGACCCGCTCGGAGGCCCGTCAGATCCGGAAGGTTCGCATCCGCATCGCCTCGCGCATCCGCCGTTCCTTGGTCCGGCGGGGCTGCACCCGCTCCCGCAGTTCGCGCGCCTCGGTGAGCTCGCGCAGGAAGACGGCCCGCCGCTTGCGGCGCTCCGCCTCGGTCTCCGGGGGGTCGTCCGGCGGGCCCGCGCGCCGGCCCGCCCCGCCGACGGGCTCGTCCGCCGAGCCGTCCCCGGCCTTCGGGTTGCTCGTCATAAGACGTGACATTCCCAGAACGGCCCGGTTGATACCACAGCAGCCGCTTCCGTCCGGACATTCACCCCGCGTCACGGCGTGTCACGGGTTCGTCACCCGGTCCGGCACCCGGGTCGGGCCCGGCATGTCGTACAGGCGTCCAGACGCGGGCTAACCTCGGTACATGCGTCTCCACGTCGTCGACCACCCCCTGGTCGCCCACAAGCTCTCCACCCTGCGCGACGAGCGCACCGACTCGCCGACCTTCCGTCGCCTGACCGACGAGCTGGTGACCCTCCTCGCCTACGAGGCCACCCGGGACGTCCGCACCGACGAGGTGGAGATCACCACGCCCGTGGCGGTCACGCTCGGTACCCGGCTCAGCTACCCGCGCCCGCTGGTGGTGCCGATCCTGCGGGCCGGCCTCGGCATGCTGGACGGGATGACCCGCCTGCTGCCGACCGCCGAGGTCGGCTTCCTCGGCATGGTGCGCAACGAGGAGACCCTGGAGGCCTCCACGTACGCCACCCGGATGCCCGACGACCTCTCCGGCCGCCAGGTCTACGTGCTCGACCCGATGCTGGCCACCGGCGGCACCCTGGTCGCCGCCATCAAGATGCTGATCGAGCGCGGCGCCACCGACGTCACTGCCGTGGTGCTGCTGGCCGCCCCCGAGGGCGTCGAGGTGATGCGCCGGGAGCTGGCGGACCTGCCGGTCACCGTGGTCACCGCCGCCCTGGACGAGCGGCTCAACGAGAACGGCTACATCGTCCCCGGCCTCGGCGACGCGGGCGACCGGCTGTACGGCACCGCGGGCTGAGTCCCCGACGGAGAACGGACCCATGGGAAGGGCCCTGCGGCAGCGCGCCGCAGGGCCCTTCCGTGTCCGTACCGGGCGTCAGCAGCTGCCGGCCGCCGTGGGGGTGGGGGAGGGCTTGGTGGCCAGGGCGAGGGCGGCGGCCGCCTGGGTCTCGTCCAGCAGGGCGTTGTAGCTGTCGCCGATGACGAAGTCCACGGTGGCGTCGGTGCGGGCGTCCGCGGTGACGGTGGCGCCGGCGATCTGCGAGCCGACCAGGGTGCCGGCCCCGGCGCCGGTCGGGCCGGCGATCACCTGGGCGGTGCCCGGCACCTTCTTGTCCAGCTCGGCCGGGGCGTTGCCGACCTTGCCGATGACGAAGCCGCGCTTCTTGAACTCCTCGGCGGTCCGCCCGGCCAGGCCGGCCTTGGTGGTGGCGTTGTAGATGTTCACGGTGACCGCGGTGGGCTGCGGGACGGCGTGCGGGTCGCCCTGGGCGGCGGCGGGCGCGCCGGAGGCCGCGGGGGCGCCCGGCGTCGCGCCCGGCGTGGGGGCGGCCAGCGGCTTGCCGGAGGAGGTCGCGCACGCCTGGGCGGAGGAGTTCTTGTTCCGGCCCGTGAAGATGTCGTAGAGCTGCACGCCGCCGAGGCCGATCAGGGCCAGGGCGAGCAGGCCGGCGAGCGCGGCGATCACCTTGCGGCTCTTCTTCGGGGGCCGGCCCAGCCGCGGGTAGGAGTTGCCGGTGACGCGGTACTGCTTCCCCTTGAGGCCTTGGGGAGTCAACATGCTCATGGTTTGTCTCCCCCTCGTACCGGGGCGGGGTCGGGATGACGGGTCGGCCGGGTAGGGGCGTCCCCCGGGTGCGGGCGGATCCCCTGGTCGCGGCCGTAGTCAGCAGCGTAGTGCCGTACAGCTGCGAAGGTACTAAATGATCATCATCTGGAGTACCCCGGTACCCGAATGGGGGTACCGGGGTACGCGCGGACCGCCCACCGCCGGGTGGCGAGGGGGCGGTCCGGAAGCCTGCGGCGGGTCCGACGGGGCCGGTGCCGGGGGCCCGTCACTCCATTTCGAGGACGCGGGCGTGCAGCACCTGGCGCTGCTGCAGCGCGGCCCGTACGGCCCGGTGCAGCCCGTCCTCCAGGTAGAGGTCGCCGTGCCACTTCACCACGTGGGCGAAGAGGTCCCCGTAGAAGGTCGAGTCCTCGGCCAACAGGGTTTCGAGGTCGAGTTGGCCCTTGGTGGTCACCAGCTGGTCGAGCCGCACCGGACGCGGGGCGACGTCAGCCCACTGTCGGGTGCTCGTCCGGCCGTGATCCGGGTACGGCCGCCCATTGCCGATGCGCTTGAAGATCACACGGAAAGCCTACCGTTTGGGCGGCGAATGACGCAGCAGCCGCGACGCCGCCACGCGCACCGGTGTGAACTGCGGGTGGACGAATGCGGCTGTTTGATGGGAAATGTCGCGAACATCGCCCGGTGTCGACCGGTTCGAGTCGATCGGGTTCCGGTTCCGGTGGCGAAGCGTTCCGATGCGATCCGATGCGATCCGATGCGTGCCGGTGCGTGGCGACGCGTGCCGATTGGTTCCGATCCGCCCAGGAGTGTGCCGATGTCCTCCGCCCCCACCCCGCAAGCCGTCCGGGAGATCGCCGACGGGTACGCCTTCACCGGGCCCGCCCTCGACCTCGGCGCGGTGCTGCTGGACGGCACCGCGTACCCGGACGCCCAGGTGCGCATCCCGCTGGGCGTGCTCAACCGGCACGGGCTGGTCGCCGGGGCCACCGGCACCGGCAAGACCAAGACCCTCCAGCTGATCGCCGAACAGCTCTCCGCGCAGGGCGTGCCGGTGTTCCTGGCCGACATCAAGGGGGACGTCTCCGGCGTCGCCGCGCCGGGCACGGCGAGCGAGCGCACCACCGCCCGGGCCGCCGAGGTCGGGCAGCAGTGGGCGGCGCAGGGCCGCCCCGCCGAGTTCTACGCGCTCGGCGGGCAGGGCACGGGCATCCCGATCAGGGCCACCGTCACCAGCTTCGGACCCCTGCTGCTCAGCAAGGTGCTGGACCTGAACGAGACCCAGGAGTCCTCGCTCAGCCTGGTGTTCCACTACGCCGACGGCAAGGGCCTGGAGCTCTACGACCTTAAGGACCTGACCGCGGTGATCGCCTTCCTCGCCTCGCCCGAGGGCAAGGAGGAGCTGAAGACCCTCGGCGGCCTCTCGGCGGCCACCGCCGGGGTGATCCTGCGGGCGCTCACGGTGCTGGAGAACGAGGGCGCCGGGCAGTTCTTCGGCGAGCCCGAGTTCGACACCGCCGAGCTGCTGCGGACCACGCCGGCCGGCGAGGGCGTGGTGTCGGTGCTGGAACTGCCCGCGGTGCAGGACCGGCCGCGGCTGTTCTCCACCTTCCTGATGTGGCTGCTCGCCGACCTCTACCAGGAGCTGCCCGAGGTCGGCGACCTCGACCGGCCGAAGCTGGTGTTCTTCTTCGACGAGGCGCACCTGCTGTTCAAGGGCGCCTCCAAGGCCTTCCTGGAGGCGATCACCCAGACCGTGCGGCTGATCCGCTCCAAGGGCATCGGCATCTTCTTCGTGACCCAGACCCCGCGGGACGTCCCGTCCGACGTGCTGGCGCAGTTGGGCAACCGGGTGCAGCACGCGCTGCGCGCCTTCACCCCGGACGACGCCAAGGCGCTCAAGGCCACCGTCTCGACCTTCCCGCGCTCCTCTTACGACCTCGGCACGGTGCTGACCTCGCTCGGCACCGGCGAGGCGGTGGTGACCGTGCTGTCCGAGAAGGGCGCGCCGACGCCCGTCGCGGCGACCAGGCTGCGGGCGCCGCAGTCGCTGATGGGACCGATCGAGGCGGGGGCGCTGCGGGCGGCCGTGGACGGCTCGCCGCTGACGGCGCGCTACCGGGACGCGGTCGACCGGGAGTCGGCGTACGAGAAGCTCGCGGCGCGGGCGCCCCGGCCGGAGGCGGCGTCGACGGAGCCCGAGCGCTCCGGGGCCGGGACCCGTGGGACGCATGAGGCCGACGGGTCCCGGAAGGCTTCGGGGGACAAGGAGGGTGTGGGCGGGCTGCTCGGGTCGCTGTTGAGCAATCCGACCGTGAAGTCCTTCGCCCGCTCGGCGGGGCGCCAGCTGGGGCAGGAGATCTCGCGCAGCCTGTTCGGGACGTCCAAGCGGCGGCGGTGACGGCTCAGCCGCGGAGGGCGGCGCCGATCCGGTCGAGGGAGGACAGGCGCATCAGGCCGTAGTGGTAGAACCCGACCTCGGGGACGCCGAGTCCGCGCAGCAGGGAGACCTTGGCGGCGAGGTTCTCCGCGCCGTCGCAGTCGGAGGACATCGGGCGCAGGATCACCGCCAGGTCCTGCTGGCGGACGCCGTGCAGGGCGAAGGCGGCGACCTTCTCCCGGACGGCCTCCGGCGTCGTGGCGTAGCCGAGCGTCTCGATCCGGTCGGCGGCCCGGGCGAGGGCGGGCAGGTCGATCCCGGCGAGCCAGCCCTTGCCGGGGCCGCCGCCGTCCATGAAGCTCAGCCGCATGCCGTGGCGGCGGGCCTGCTCGGCCAGGTCGGCGGCGAGCGAGGTGACGGTGGCGGCGGAGGCGTCCACGTACGCGGCGAAGGCGCCGTCGGCGAGGGCGCTCAGGTCGGCGGGCTCGGCGGCGGCTGATTCGTCGGCCAGCCGGCGGCGCAGCTCGGTGCGGACCGCCTCGGCCGCCTCCTCGGCCGGGACGCCGGCGGCCGTGGCGGCGGCGCGGCAGTGCGGGCAGAAGCAGACCCCGAGCAGGGCCTCGGCGACGGGGCCCAGCTCCTCGAAGTAGCGCTCGTGGTGGTAGCCGTGGCGCAGCCCGTGGAAGTGCAGCGACTCGGCCCGGATCGCGTCCACGCCGTACCGGGCCTGTTCGGCGACCAGGGTCAGCGCGTACTCGCGGACCTCCGGGTTCGCCGGGCAGAGCTCGGTGAGCAGGCGGTCGCCGAAGACGTTGGCCGGGGCGCAGTCGGGGTGGGCGAAGCCGAGCCGGTCGTTGTGGCAGAAGACCGTCCAGGCGTGCAGCTTCAGGCCGCGGCGCTGGGCCTGCGCGGCGGCCTCGGCGAAGGGGTCGCGCTCGCCGATGGCGGTGGACGGGGTGGGTGCCAGTCGGCGGCCCCGCCAGGCGGCCGGGTCGGGGCGGAAGTACGCCGCGCCCGGCTCCAGGTAGCGGATCACCCGGCGGGGGTTGTGCGGGAAGACGTCACGGGCCGCGTGGTAGACCGAGGCGAGGGTGACGCCGCCGACCCCGGCGCGGTCGGTGAGGTTGCCGAAGAAGGTGTCGGGGCCCTCGTCGAGCAGGTCGGTGGCGAAGGCGAGGACGGACGACTCCACGGTGCGGCTCCGGGGCTGGGGGCAGGTGCGCCGTTCACGCTAGCCGCAGGGGTGGGATTGGTCTATACCTGGCAGGGCCGGCCGGTGGCTCAGATGCCCAGGTCGTCCAGCTGCTTGAGCAGGGCGGTGCCGGGGCTGTTCGGAGCTGCAGCTGGGGCCGGAGCCGGGGCGACGGGCCCGGGGGTCCGGTTGCGGAGCAGGACGGCGGCGGCCAGCCCGCCGATCAGCCCGCCCAGGTGGCCCAGCCAGCTGACGCCCTGTGCGACCGGCAGCACGCCGATCAGCAGGGAGGAGTAGAGCACCGCGACCACGACGCCGACGACCGCGTCCAGCACCTTGCGGTCGAGGAGCCCGCGCAGCACCACGTAGCCGAGGTAGCCGTAGACCATGCCGCTCGCGCCGGCCGTCACGGTGTTCGAGCTCTCCAGCAGCCAGACCGTCAGCCCGCCGGACACCATGATCACCAGGCTGGCCAGCAGGAACTTCTGCATGCCGCGGACGGCGGCCAGGAAGCCGAGCACGAACAGCGGCCAGGAGTTCGCCTCGATGTGCTCCCAACTGAAGTGCAGGAAGGGCGAGGTGAACATCTCGGGCAGGTCGCCGAGCTGCTCCGAGCGCAGGCCGAACTCCCGCGACAGCCCGTAGTCGTCCAGCCAGTTCAGCACCTGCACCGACCAGATGACGGCCTGGATGCCGAGCATCGTCAACAGCGCGGTGCGGGAGTCGGAGAGCAGACGGGTCATCCGGGTGGCCATGACCCGACTGTACGGGCCGCCGGATCGGACGTGCACCCCATTACAGTGACCGGTGTCATTCCGACTGCGAGAGGTGACCACCCATGAGCAAGCGTCCACCGCTGCCCTACGAGTTCCTGCCGCAGGTGCCGTCCTTCGAGCTGAGCAGTCAGGACGTCACCGAAGGCGGCACGCTGGCCCGGGAGTTCATCCACGCCGGCGGCAACCTCTCGCCGCAGCTGGCCTGGTCGGGCCTGCCGGAGGGCACCCGGAGCATCGCCGTGACCTGCTACGACCCGGACGCGCCGACCGGCTCCGGCTGGTGGCACTGGATCGCCCTCAACCTGCCCGCCGACACCGCCGGGCTGCCGCGCGGCGCCGGATCCTCGGACGACGGCCTGCCGGGCGCGGCCTCCTTCCACGGCCGCAACGACTTCCCGGGCAACAAGTACGACGGCGCGGCCCCGCCGCCCGGCGCCCCGCACCGCTACGTCTTCGCCGTGCACGCCCTGGACGTGGAGAAGCTGGACGTCTCCGCCGACACCCCGGCCGCCCAGATCGGCTTCCACCTCACCTTCCACACCCTCGGCCGGGCGCTGCTGACCGGCGAGTACGGGGTCTGAGGCCCGGTGTCGACACCCGATCGTCCGGTCGAGGTCTGGCGGCTGCCCGAGGAGGAGCGGCGGGCCGGGCGCAGGGCCCTGACCTGGACGGTCGGACCGGACGGCGAACTGGCCGTCCTCGTGGTGCCGGAGCCCTACGCGGCACCGCCCGGCGCCTGGCCCGCCGTCCGGCTGCCGTTCGACGGCGAGGTGGTGGTGCAGGGCCGGCACGGCGAGTGGCGGGTGCCGCTGGCCGCGGTCCCGGCCCCGCCGGACCACCTGGCGCTGCTGCCGGGCAACCGGATCCTGCTCGGCGGGGCCCGGGCCGACCGGGACGGCGAGGAGTGGTTGCCCAACGCGGTCGTGCACGGCCCCGACGGGACGCCGGACCGGGACCTCCTCCTCGGCGACGACATCGGCGTGCTGGTCACCGACCGGGACGGCCGGATCTGGATGGCGTACGGGGACGAGGGCGTCCACGGCGACCACCCGATGGCGATCCCCGGGCTGCTGGCCGCGGACTCCAGGGGCCGGCCGGTGTGGAGCCCCCGGGACCGCCCCCAGGACCGGCTGCCGGACCACCCGCTGGAGGGCCTGGCCGGCGCCACCGAGGGCCGGTACGCCTGGCTGGCCTGGTACCCGAGCTCCTCGGGCAGCCACCTCACCCGGATCGATCCGGTCGACGGCTCGTCCACGACGGTGCCCTGCCCGGTGCGGCTGCCGGCCGGGTTCGCGATCCGCGGCCGGGAGGGGGTCTTCCTCTCCCAGGGGGGTGAGCTGACCCGGCACCTGCTGGTCGGCAAGACGTGGAAGCGGACCGGCGGGCAGAAGCTCCACCTGCCCGGCGGGGCCGGTCCCGGCCCCGCCCACGGCCGGGACGGGACGCTCTGGTTCCGCAGCGGCAACGGCTGGTACCGGGTCGGGGTCTGAGCCCTCCCCCCTTACCTTCCCTCCTGGGTCTCCTTCCCGGCCGCGTGGGCGGCGCGCGCCGCCAGCCTGCGCAGGTGCTCGCGAAGCTCCGGCGGCTCGTGCACCCGGAAGGCGCGGTCCAGCGACAGCAGCCGCACCGCCGTCCACTCCAGGGAGTCGGAGCGGGACCGCAGCCGGCAGCTGTGCTCGTCGATCGGCTCGATCTCGGAGTCGCCCGGCCTGAAGCGCTGCCGGACCAGCGCGGCCGGCGCGTGCACGGTGGCGACCACGGTGCCGCTCGGTGACGCGGGGCGCAGCTTGGCCGCCACGTACGCGGCGGCGTCCTCGGCGGGGAGCGGGCGCGGGGTGAAGCGTGCTCCGGTGGCGAAGGGCTCGCTCAGCCGGTCGACCCGGAACAGCCGCCAGTCCTCGCGGTCCAGGTCGTAGCCGACCAGGTACCAGCGGCGGCCGACCGAGACCAGCCGCTCGGGCTCGACCAGCCGCCTGGTGCCGGTGCCGTCGTAGGCGCGGTAGGCGAAGCGCAGGCGTTCGTGGTTGGTGACGGCGCCGGCGATCAGGGTGAGGTCGTCCGGGTCGACGGTCGGGCCGTCCCCGGTGAGCAGCGGGACGGTGGCGTTGTTGAGCGTGCCGACCCGGTGCCGCAGCCGGCCCGGCAGCACCTGGAGCAGTTTGCCGAGGGCCCGGACCGAGGCCTCCTCGATGCCGACCACGGCGTGCCCGGCGCCCGCCCGCAGCCCGACCGCGATGGCCACCGCCTCCTCGTCGTCCAGCAGCAGCGGCGGCATCGCCGTGCCCGCGACCAGCCGGTAGCCGCCGACCGCGCCCATGGTGGCCTGCACCGGGTAGCCGAGGTCGCGCAGCCGGTCGATGTCGCGCCGGATCGTCCGGGGGCTGACGCCGAGCCG
The DNA here is from genome assembly GCF_055600605.1 of Kitasatospora sp. NPDC038210. Taxonomy (NCBI): domain Bacteria; kingdom Bacillati; phylum Actinomycetota; class Actinomycetes; order Kitasatosporales; family Streptomycetaceae; genus Kitasatospora; species Kitasatospora sp. NPDC038210. The sequence goes on from NZ_JBVJYK010000004.1 coordinate 416,917, forward strand.
CTCGGCGAGTTCGCTGCCGGGCCACTCGCGCGGGGTCTGCAGCAGGGACAGCAGGTTCAGCAGCCGGGCCGGGGTGTCGGTCATGCCGTCCAGCATGCCGGATGAACTGGGACAGCTCCTGACCTACATGGCCGTTACCGTCGTGGGCGTCGAGAAGAAGCGGTCAGAGCGAGAAGTCGAGTCGAGGAGTACGGAATGAGCGCGGCGGGAGCCGACCGGCGGAGGTGGATCGCCCTGGCGATCGTGATGGTGGCCTCCTTCATGGACCTGGTGGACGTCACCATCGTCAACATCGCCATCCCCAGCATCCAGGCGGACACCGGCGCCTCCTTCAGCGCCGTGCAGTGGGTCACCGGCGGGTACGCGCTGGCCTTCGCGATCGGGCTGATCACCGGCGGGCGGCTGGGCGACATCCACGGCCGCAAGCGGCTGTTCCTGATCGGGATCGGCGGCTTCACCGTGGCGTCCGCGCTGTGCGGGCTGGCCTCCGGGCCGGAGATGCTGGTCGCGACCCGGCTGCTGCAGGGCGGGACGGCGGCCCTGATGGTGCCGCAGGTGCTGTCGATCATCCACGCGACCTTCCCGGCGGAGGAGCGCGGCAAGGTGTTCGGCATGTTCGGCGCGGTGGTCGGACTGGGCGCCGTGTCCGGTCCGATGATCGGTGCGCTGCTGACCGAGTGGGACCTGTTCGGCCTGGCCTGGCGGCCGATCTTCCTGATCAACCTGCCGGTCGGCATCGCAGGCCTGCTGCTCGGCCGCCGCTTCATCGACGAGTCGAAGGCCGACCAGGCGCTGAAGCTCGACCTGGTGGGCGTGCTGCTGGCCAGCCTCGGCCTGCTGATGCTGATCTACCCGCTGACGCACGGACGGGAGGCCGGGTGGCCGCTCTGGGGGTACCTGTCGATGGCCGGCAGCCTGCCGGTGTTCGCGCTGTTCGTGGCGTACGAGAAGGTCAAGACGCGGCGGGACGGCTCGCCGCTGGTCGAGCTGGCGCTGTTCCGGGTGAAGTCCTTCGCCGCCGGGATCTGCGTGCAGCTGGCCTTCGGCGTGGCACTCGGCATCTTCTTCCTGGTCTGGACGCTCTACATGCAGGTCGGCCTGGGCTGGAGCCCGCTCAAGGCCGGTGCGACCGGCATCCCGTTCTCGCTCGCGGTCTCCACCGCGGCCGGGCTGTCGGTGCAGAAGCTGGTGCCGCGGTTCGGGCGGAAGGTGCTGCAGGCGGGCGCGCTGGTGATGGCGGCGGGCGTGCTCACCTACATCTGGGAGGCCGACCGGTACGGCACGGCGATCTCGCCCTGGCAGATGGCACTGCCGCTGGTGGTGATGGGCCTCGGCATGGGGCTGATCGTCGCGCCGATCACCGACGCGGTGCTGGCGGAGGTGCCGCGCGAGCACGCCGGCTCGGCCTCCGGGCTGATCAACACCGTGCAGCAGGTGGGCAACGCGCTCGGGCTCGGCCTGGTCTCGGTGGCGTTCTTCGGGGCGATGGACGACGTGGTCGCGCCGGAGGCGGTCGGGACGGCGTTCGGCGGGGCCTTCGTGCACGCGCTGTGGTGGGTCGCGGGCGTGCTGGCGGCGGTGTTCCTGCTGATGTTCGCGCTGCCGCGGCGGCGCAAGGCGCTCGACGCCGGCGCCGCGGGCGCGGTGGAGGAGCGGGAGTCCGTCCTGGTCTGAGGGCCGGTCGCTGATCCGCCGCCGACCCGACGGACGGAACGCACCCGGAGCGAGGGCCCCGGTCGCACTGCGCGACCGGGGCCCTCGTCGCACACTGGGAGGGCCATGGACCGTACGGCGGTGGACTCCTCGGTGCTGCGCTCGGTCGGGTACGACCCGGCGGCTCGGCTGCTGGAGCTGGAGTTCACCGGCGGTCCGGTGTACGAGTACGCGGGCGTACCGGCCCGGGTGCACCGGGAGCTGTTGGCCGCGGAGAGCCACGGGCGGTACTTCGTCCGACGGATCCGCGGCCGGTACGCCTACCGGCGGTCGGCGACCGGCCGGTAGCTGCTGCCGTCCCGGAGGCGGACGTCGGAGGGGCGGGCCGGGAGACGGTCCCGGCGGGCTGCCCTGCGGGGGACGGTGATCGGGCGCCGGCCCTGCGGTCCGGAGGTCCGGCGTGGGTTCGGCGGTCCGGCGGTCCGGTTCGGCGGCTGCGGTCGCGTCGGGGCTACCGGTTTCAGCGCGCGCCGGTCGGCGTGGGCGCGGCCGTCGAACGGGTGGTGGTGCGCGGCTTGGCCGCCGCCTTGGCCTCCTTCGCGGCGCGCTTCACCTCCTGCTTGAACTCCCGCACCAGGACGAGGGAATCGGGGCCGGTGATGTCGGCGACCGAACGGTGCGCGCCCTCCTCGCCGTACGCGCCGGCCGCCTCGCGCCAGCCCTCGGGCCGTACGCCGTACTGCTTGCCGAGCAGGGCGAGGAAGATCTGGGACTTCTGCTTGCCGAAGCCGGGCAGCGCGTTGAGGCGGCTGAGCAGCTCCTTCCCGGTGCGGACGTTCTTCCACAGCGCGGCGGCGTCGCCGTCGTACTGCGCGACGAGGAACTGGCAGAGCTGTTGGACGCGTTTGGCCATCGCGGCGGGATAGCGGTGGACGGCGGGTTTCGCGGAGAGGAGCGCGACGAACTCCTCCGGGTTGTAGGTGGCGATCTCGTGGGCGTCCAGGTCGTCCCGGCCGAGGCGCTGGGCGATGGTCAGCGGGCCGGTGAACGCCCACTCCATCGGCACCTGCTGGTCCAGCAGCATGCCGACGAGCGCGGCGAGCGCACTCCGTCCGAGCAGTTCGTCGGCCTCGGGCTGCTGTGCGAGCCGAACGGTGACGTTCATGGGCTTGCCCTCCTCGGAGTTGACGTCGGGTCGGCGCCCAGTCTGGTGGACGTGCGGGGGGCGGAGGCGGTCAACACGCCCGTATCGTGGGAAGTCTTGGTGTTCCAGGCCTTGGCATGCCTGCTTTGTTCGTTGGCGGAGCGGTTGTTGGGGGTCTTCGGGGCGTGGCGCGGAATATTTTTTGCCCGCGTCTGTCACATCCGTCGGTGGCGTCGGGTCAGAGGGGTGTCGAACCGAACAGCCATCGAGTGGGGAGCACTTCAATGTCCGTCGCCTACACCGTCGTCACCGTCCTCGGCGCCCTCATGGTCGGCTTCTCGGCCTACTCGGTCTTCGCCGGCGCCGAGTACGTCGTCAAGCCGCTCGCCGACTACGGCGTCCCGCGCGCCTGGTGGACCTGGCTCGGCGTGGCCAAGGCGGCCGGCGCCCTCGGTCTCCTGGTCGGCCTCGCCGTCCCGGCGATCGGCTACGCGGCCGCCGTCGGCGTGATCCTCTACTTCCTCGGCGCCGTCCTCACCGTCGCCCGCGCCCGGGCCTACGCCCACATCCCCTTCCCGCTCATCTACCTCGCCCCGGCGGCCGCGTCGCTGGCCCTGGGACTGGCGGCCTGAACGAGGGGGCGGCGCCACGGGGGCGGGCCGATCGCGGCCCGTCCCCGTGGAGTTGGGGCGGGTGGTGCGGGTGGGGAGCAGGGGCGCGGGTGGGTGTGGGTGCGCTCGGCCGGGCGGGTGGTTCCGGCGGGATCGGGTGGACTCGTGGGGCGGGGCCGTACGTACGATCCGGGGCCGGGCCGATGCTCGGGCGGCGGGTCGCGCTGGGGTTCGAGTGACTTGGTCATCTCATATGACTGTTCTTGTTGTGCCGGTGCGGCGTCCCGGTCGCGGGTCATTCTTGGTCCAATCGACGCGTCCAGAAAGGCTCGCCCGCCGTGACCCAGCCGTTCGAACTGCCGTCCTTCTACGTGCCGCACCCGGCACGCCTCAACCCCCACCTGGACGACGCACGGGCCCATTCCACCGGCTGGGCCCGGGAGATGGGCATGTTGGAGGGTTCCGGCATCTGGGAACAGGCCGATCTGGAGGCCCACGACTACGGGTTGCTCTGCGCCTACACCCACCCCGACGCCTCCGCCGAGGCGCTGTCGCTGGTCACCGACTGGTACGTCTGGGTCTTCTTCTTCGACGACCACTTCCTCGACATGTACAAGCGCACCAACGACCGCGAGGCGGGCAAGGCGCACCTGGACCGGCTGCCGCTGTTCATGCCGGCCGACCCGGCCGACCCGGCCGCCGAGATGCCGGAGCCGCAGAACCCGGTCGAGGCGGGCCTGGCGGACCTCTGGCGGCGCACCGTGCCGGCGATGGGCGAGGACTGGCGGATCCGGTTCGCCCGGAGCACCCGCAACCTGCTCGACGAGTCGCTCTGGGAGCTCGCCAACATCGACGCGGGCCGGGTGGCCAACCCCGTCGAGTACATCGAGATGCGCCGCAAGGTCGGCGGTGCGCCGTGGTCCGCGCAGCTGGTCGAGTACGCCGCCGGTGCCGAGGTGCCGAAGGAGGTGTCGGGCTCGCGCGCGCTGCGGGTGCTGATGGACGCCTTCTCCGACGGCGTGCACCTGCGCAACGACATCTTCTCGTACCAGCGGGAGGTGGAGGACGAGGGCGAGCTGAGCAACGGCATCCTGGTGCTGGAGCGGTTCCTGGAATGCACCACCCAGGAGGCCGCCGAGGCGGTCAACGACCTGCTCACCTCGCGGCTCCAGCAGTTCGAGAACACCGTGTTCACCGAACTTCCGGTGCTGTTCGCGGAGACCGGGCTCGACCCGGAGGGCGTCGCGAAGGTCATGGCGTACGTCAAGGGCCTGCAGGACTGGCAGGCCGGCGGGCACGAGTGGCACATGCGCTCCAGCCGGTACATGAACGGCGGTGGGGCGTCGGCGGGTTCGGCCGGCGAGGTGGCGCCCGGGTCGGGCGGAGCGCTGCCGGGGCTGCCGGGGCTGCCCGGTTCGGGGAACTGGTGGGACCAGTACGCGATCGGCGGGATCGGCACCTCGGCGCTGGACATCCTGCGGAGCGGTGCGACGGCGGGAGCGGACGGCGGCGCGGCGACCGCCGGTGCGGCGGACGGGGCGGTGAAGGGTGCGGTGAAGGGCGGGGCCCGCCCGGCCGAGCGGCGGGCGCGTTCGCTCGGGTACGTGCCGTTCCAGGCCGTCGGCCCCTCCGTGCTGCCGGAGTTCAGGCTGCCGTACGCCCTCTCGCTGAGCCCGCACCTGGACGGTGCCCGGGAGCGGGTGGTCGAGTGGGCCGAGCGGATCGGCCTGCTGGCGGCGGACCCGGCGATCCCCGGATCCGGCATCTGGGACGCCGCGTCGATGCGCGACCACGACCTCGCGCTCTGCGCGGCCGGCATCCACCCCGACGCCGGAGTCGAACAACTCGACCTCAGCTCCGCCTGGTTGGCCTGGGGCACCTGGGCGGACGACTACTACCCGGCGGTCTTCGGCCCCACCCGCGACCTGGCCGGCGCCAAGCGCGCCAACGAGCGGCTGGCACTCCTCATGCCGGTGGACGGCACCCGCGCCCCCGAGCCCGCCAACGCCCTGGAGCGCGGTCTCGCCGACCTCTGGGAGCGCACCGCCGGGCCGATGACCGTCGAGGCGAGGACCCGGTTCCGGGCGGCCGTCGAGTCCATGACGGAGAGTTGGGTCTGGGAGCTCGGCAACCGCATCCAGAACCGGATCCCGGACCCGGTGGACTACCTGGAGATGCGGCGCGCCACCTTCGGATCCGACCTCACCACCAGCCTCAGCCGCCTCGGCCACGGGCAGCAGGTCCCGTCCGACGTCCACCGGCACGGCTCGGTGCGCGCGCTGGAGAACTCGGCCATGGACGTCGGGGCCATGGTGAACGACCTCTTCTCGTACCGGAAGGAGATCGAGTACGAGGGCGACCTGCACAACCTCGTCCTGGTGGTGCAGAACTTCTTCGACTGCGACTACCCGTCGGCGGTCCGGATCGTCGACGACCTGATGCACTCGCGGCTGGGGCAGTTCGAGCACGTCGCGCAGAAGGAACTCCCGGTCATGTACGAGGACTTCGGGCTGGACGCCGAGGCGCGGAAGCTGCTCGACGGGTACGTGAAGGAGCTGGAGGACTGGCTCGCGGGCGTCCTGAACTGGCACCGGGAGTGCCGCCGTTACGGCGAGGAGGACCTTCGGCGGCACTTCGGCGCCGACCGGGACCTGGTGGCGGCGACGGAGGCCCGGCGGGTGGCGGCGGGGGCTCCGGAGACGGCGGTGGCGGGCTCGGCCGGGGCGGCGGGCGTGGTGCCGCTCGGACCGACCGGCCTGGGCACGGCGTCGCTGCGACTGTCGCCGACCGGGGCGGCGCCGGGGCACTGAGCGGGTCGTGGCGGCAGGCGGACATCCGGCTGCACCCGGGCGGGGCCATCCCGCGCGGGTGCGCCGCGTCGTGGCTAGGCTGGCGAGTCGGGGGCCGGCGTGCGTCTTCCGGCGTGCGCACTTCGCCGCACACGGAGGCAGAGATATGGCTGCGCTACCTGAGGGCACACCCTGTTGGGCCGACGCGATGTTCACCGACGTGGAGGGCGCGAAGGCCTTCTACGGCGACGTGCTGGGCTGGACCTTCGGCGAGAGCTCGTCGGAGTTCGGCAACTACACGCAGGCGTACTCGGACGGCAAGGCGGTCGCCGCGGTCGTCCCGCCGATGCCCGGCCAGGAGGCCCAGTCCGCCTGGTGCCTGTACCTCGCCTCGCCGGACGCCGGAGCCACCGCCGCGCGGATCCGCGCCAACGGCGGTGAGGTCGTCATGGGCCCGATGCAGATCGGCGACTTCGGCACGATGGTGATCGCCAAGGACCCGGGCGGCGTCGTGTTCGGCGTCTGGCAGGCCGGGCGTCACGAGGGTTTCGAGAAGCAGGGCGAGCCCGGGGCGTACAGCTGGGCCGAACTGGTGACCCGCGAGCCCGCGAAGGCGGACGCATTCTTCCCGGCGGTCTTCCCGTATGGCGTGAAGAAGATGGACTCCGAGGAGTTCGACTACCGGATGTTCCAGGTCGGCGGCCGGCCGGTGCTCGGCCGGATGGGCGCGGAGGGTGACTTCCTGCCGCCCGAGGCGCCCTCGTACGTCAGCGTCTACTTCGCCGTGGACGACACCGACGCCGCGATCGAGCGGCTGACGGCGCGCGGCGGCAAGGTGTACTTCGGGCCGATGGACAGCCCGTTCGGCCGGTTCGCGGCGGTCGGCGACCCGCAGGGCGCGGCGTTCGGGCTGATCGACCTCGGGCGGACGAGCGGCGAGCCGCCGAACACGGTGGACGTCTGATGGCGGCGGACCGGCCGGGGAAGCGCTCGCCGGGGTGCGCGGGATGAGCGAGCGCGAGGACTTCATCGAGACGCTGGACAAGCACCGCGAGCTGCTGCGCCGCACCGTGCGCGACCTCACCGACGCGCAGGCGGCCGAGCGCACCACCGTCAGCGAACTCTGCCTGGGCGGTCTGATCAAGCACGTGGCGGCGGTCGAGGCGCGCTGGGCGCGGTTCATGACCGGCGGCGCGGAGGCGATGCGGGCCGGGGGCGAGGACCCGGGCCGGGCCGGCGGTGCCGAAGCGTGGGCGGACCAGTTCCGGATGGCGGAGGGCGAGACGCTGGCCGGACTGCTCGCCGAGTACGAGCGGGTGGCGCGCGGGACGGACGAGCTGGTCCGCACCGCGCCCGACCTCGACCTCGCCCACCCGCTGCCGCCGGCTCCGTGGTTCGAGCCGGGAGCGACCTGGTCGCTCCGGCGGGTGCTGCTGCACATGGTCGCCGAGACCGCGCAGCACGCCGGGCACGCCGACGTCATCCGGGAGTCGCTGGACGGGGCGAAGTCGATGGGGTGAGGGCCTGAGTGCCGCCGTGCTGCCGCAGGAGGGGGCGATCGAGCAGCGTTCCACGGCGGGGTGTTCACAGCGGCCGGAGTAATGCGTCGGTTCAGGGGACGTCGACGCCGAGCAGTTCACGCAGCGCCCGGCCGCCGTCCGGAGTGACCCGCAGGGCCCGGCCGGAGCCGATCCGCTCGACCCAGGCGCGGTCCAGGGCGGTCCGGCAGAGGGCCGCGCCCAGCGCCCCGCCGAGGTGGCTGCGGCGCTCCGTCCAGTCGAGGCAGCTGCGCACCACCGGGCGGCCGCCCCGGCGGCCCGCGCGCGACGGCAGCTCGATCGCCTGCGCGGCCAGCCAGTCCCGGCCGCGCTCGGTGAGGGCCGGCCCGGCCTCGTCGGCGACGAGGCCGCGCGCCAGCAGCGCGTCGGCGACGGCCACGCCGAGACGGCCGGCCAGGTGGTCGTAGCAGGTCCGGGCGCGGGCCTCGGCGCTCAGCCGGGTGGCCTCGCCCAGGCTGCGGGGTGCCGAGGTGTCGCGGCCGCCGGATTCGGCGAAGGAGGTCAGGTCCTCCAACAGCGTCGCCACGGCGGGCGTGGCCAGCCGGACGTAGCGGTGCCGGCCCTGCCGTTCCTCGGCCAGCAGCCTGCCGGCGATCAGCCGCGACAGGTGCTCGCTGGTCGTGGACGGCGCGACGCGCGCGTGGCGGGCCAGCTCGCCGGCCGTCCAGGCGCGGCCGTCGAGCAGGGCGGAGCAGAAGGCGGCGCGAGTGGGGTCGGCGAGCAGGGCGGCGAGGGCGGCGAGCGCCGCGCCGCCGTGGTCGGAGCGCCGGGTCGCGCGGCCGGTCGGGGGAGGGGCGGGGTGCGGTTGCGCGGGCATGCCTCCATGGTCGCTCCGGCACAGTTCGGCGGGGGCCGAAACGAGCCGGGGCCACGATGACGGCATGAGCGAACCGACGGTGATCTCCGGCTCCGCAACCATGACCTTCTCCCGCTACGACGACGTCACGGCGGCCCTGGCCGACCCGGCGCTGGTCCCGCTGCCCGCGGCGCCAGTCGCCCCGGGCGGGCCCGCCGGGGTGGCCCGGCTGCGGGCCGCCGTCGCCCGGTTCAGCTCGGGCGAACCGCACGTCCGGCGTCGGGCGCTGGTGCTCGCCGACCTGGAGCGGCTGGACCCGGCCGCGCTGCGGGTGGCGGCGGCGGGCGGTTTCGAACCGGACGTACGGCTGCGGGTGGTCCGGGTGCTGGCGGCGGCCTTGGGCCTGGCCGATCCGGAGGCCGTGGCGCGGGACGTCCTGACGGTCGCCCGGTCGTACTTCGCCGACGCGCCGGACGATCCGGAGGCGGACGCGGCGGTGGGCCGGCTGCTGCCCGCGATGTCGGGCACGGTGTGCGGTCCGGAGGGCCCGTGCGATTCCGAGCGCCCGCACGATCCGGAGGGCGCGTGCGGCGGGGAGGCCGTGTGCGGCGCGGACGAGGAGACGGCCGCCAACCGGATCGGGCTGCTCGTCCAGGCCTGCGACGCGACCGCCGCGCTGGTCGAGCGCGTCCGCCGGAACGGGGGCGGACCGGTCGGCGCGCTGCGCGAGGACCCACGGCTGCGCGAGGACCCGCCGGTGCGGGTGATGCGACGCGTCGCCGCCCGGGCGACCGGAGTCGGCGGGGCCGCCGTACCGGCCGGGACGCACGTGGTGCTGGACGTCGCGGCCGCGCAGGCGCAGGCGCCGGAGGGCGTGCTGCTCACCTTCGGCGCCCCGCCCCGGATCTGCCCGGGCCGGGCGCACGCACTGGCCATCGCGGAGGGCATTGTGTTCGGGGCCTCCGATCCTGCCGACCCGGATCTGGTGGGCGCCGACTCCGCGAGCCCCGACGCGGCGGTCGGGCAGGGCCTCGGCAAGGCCGAACTAGCCTCACTCGTACCGGAGATGGTCGACAGGGTGCTCGCCCTGGCCGCCACCTGGACGGCCTGGGACGGGCAGCCGATCGTGAACGAGGACGGCCGAACCTACGCGCCGCACAAGGCGGTTCGCCGCGTCACCGACCATCTCGTCGACCACCTGGCCGAGTTGGACGCCAGGCTGGCCGGCGAGCCGACCGAACCCGACCACTGGCACGCCTCCGGCGTCACCACTCCGGCCGACCTCGCTCCGTTCACCGCCGCCGACCTGGACGAGGCCCGCAGCCGTCTCACCCGGCTGGCCGGGATCTGGTCCCGCCGGGTGGCCGCGCTGCCGGACGCCGCCCTGGACGATTCGCCGGGCACGGGCTGGAGCTTCCGGCGGATCGTCTGCCACGTCGCGGGGTCCGGGTACTACGCGGACTCGGTGGGGGACCTCGGGCGGTCGGCGGCGGAGGCGGTGGGGCAGGTATGACCCCGGGTCGGCCGCACCACCCCGGGCCGCCGCAGCGCCCCGGCACGGACGAGCACGTATGCACAGCACCTCGGAGAACCGGAGGACACGTGAACCACGGAGACCACGCCATGACCCCCTTCGCCGCCCTGCACCACCGCCCCGGCCGCCCCCTGCTGCTCCCCAACGCCTGGGACCACGCCTCCGCCGCCGCCCTCGCCGCCGCGGGCCACGTCGCGATCGGCACCACCAGCCTGGGTGTGGCGGCCGCCGCCGGGCTGCCCGACGGCGCGGCGGCGACCCGCGCGGAGACCGTACGGCTGGCGCGGCGGCTCGGGCGCGACGGTTTCCTGCTCAGCGTCGACGCGGAGTCCGGCTTCAGCGACGACCCGGACGAGGTCGCCGTGCTGGCCGTCGAGTTGGCGAAGGCGGGGGCGGTCGGCATCAACCTTGAGGACGGTCGGGCGGACGGCACGCTGGCGCCGGTCGCCGTCCACGCGGCGAAGGTCGCGGCGGTGAAGGCGGCGGTGCCGGAGCTGTTCGTGAACGCCCGTACCGACACGTACTGGTGTGCGCAGGACGACCCCGAGCCGGAGACCCTCCGGCGCCTGGAGGCGTACCGGCGGGCGGGCGCGGACGGCGTGTTCGTCCCCGGGCTGGCCGAACCGGCGGCGATCGCCCGGGTGGTCGGTGCCGTCGCCGCCCCGCTCAACATCCTCTGGACGCCGAACGGCCCGGGCCTCGCCGAGTTGGCCGCGCTCGGGGTGGCCCGGGTCAGTCTCGGCTCGCTGCTCTACCGCTCCGCGCTGGCGGCGGCGGTGGCCACGGCGGCTGCCGTGGCCGCGGGCGAGCCGGTCGGTCCGGTGCCGGGCTACGCGGAGGTGCAGGCCCTCAACGAGTGCTGATCCGGGGGGAGTCGGCGGCCGGCCGCCCCGGTGCCGCGCGGTCGGAGCCCGGCTGCCCCTCAGGCCCGGCCGGTGCGGTCGGCGGCCCGGGCCGCCCAGGAGGCCTCGATCCCGTCCAGGATCAGCCGGACTCCGCTGAGGAAGGCGGTGTCCCGGCCGGCCGCGATCTCCTGGTCGACCTGTGTGGTGTACAGCCGGTGCAGCCGCGGGTGCTCCTTGGTGGCCTCGATGACGGCGGGCAGGAGCTGCTCCATCCACTCCTGCTCCTCCCGGCCGCGCTTGGCGAGCGCGCTCAGCCAGGCGGCCTCCACGGTGGCCGCGCCGATGGTGTAGCCGATGACGACACCCATCGCCTCGTTGGCGTCGGAGAGGTCGAGCCCGGACGTCTCCAGCAGCGTCAGGAAGGCCTCGGACAGGCGCATCCAGCTGGGGCCGAAGTAGACCATCCCGACGTCGCCGATCACCGAGACCATCCAGGGGTGGCGCAGGATGACCGCGCGCACGCCCTCGGCGCACCCCTCGACGGCCGCGCGCCAGACCTTGGGGTCGTCCCCGGGGGTGGCGGTGGTCTCCGGCAGCGGGAGCTCGGCGAAGACCTGGTCGACGGCGAGCGCGAGCAGTTCCTCCTTGTTGGCGACATGGGTGTACAGCGAGGTCGCGCCGGCGTTGAGGCGGGCGCCGAGCTTGCGCATGCTCAGCGCCTCGATGCCGTCGCTGTCCAGGAGGGCGAGGGCCTCGGTCACGATCTGCTCGCGGCTGAGGGCCGGCTGCTCCCGGCGGGGTCGCTGGGGTCGGGTCCACAGCGTCGGGATGCCCGACGTTCCGTCCTCCGGCTTGGCCGCCATCGGCCCTCCTCGTCACTCGTGATCGCTCGCCGTCGCCCGTCCTGGCTCCGTGGGCTTCAGCATAAGTGGCGCCGCACGGCGTTCGGCGTTGCGTACGGTGTTCGGTCTCCGTACAGTGTTCGGAGCGGCGCACACCGTACCCGTGGGGACGGAGAGCGGTGTGCCCGCACGACTTCCGCCCGCACGACTTCCGCGTGCACCGACTTCCGCGTGCACCGACGCCGCGCGGCCGTGTTCAGGAGGTCCTAGCTGTTCGAGAAGTCCGAGAGTTTCAAGGGGGAACGCGGTGGAACGGAATCCGCGACGCTGGCTCATCCTGGTCGTGCTCTGCCTCAGCAGCCTGGTGCTGGTGATCGACAACATGGTGCTCACGGTGTCGATCCCGCCCATCGCGGAGGACCTCGGGGCCGGCGCGCAGGACATCCAGTGGATCATCGACTCGTACATCCTGGTCTTCGCCGGCCTACTGCTCACCTCGGGCAGCCTCTCCGACCGCTTCGGGCGGCGGAAGGTGATGATCGTCGGACTGGCGCTGTTCGGCGCCGCCTCCCTGGTCGCGGCCGTCGCCGACAGCCCCGGCCAGCTGATCGCCGGCCGCGTCCTGATGGGCGTCGGCGGCGCGCTCGTCATGCCGAGCACGCTCTCCATCCTGATCACCGTCTTCGACGACGACGAGCGGCCGAAGGCGATCGCGGCCTGGACCGCGGTGGCCATGGTCGGCCTGGTCGGCGGGCCGGTGCTCGGCGGCGCGCTGATCGCGCACTTCTGGTGGGGCGCGGTCTTCCTGCTCAACGTGCCGGTCGCGGCCGTCGCGATCCTCGCCGCGGTGCTGCTGATGCCGGAGTCCAAGGGGCCGTGGCGCCGGCCCGACCTGCCGGGCATGGTGCTGTCCATGGTCGGCATGACGGCGCTGGTCTGGTCGATCATCGTGCTGCCCCGCGACGGCCTCAGCAGTCCGGGCACGCTCGGCGCGCTCGTCGTCGCCGTGGCCGCGCTGGCCGGGTTCGCCGTCCGACAGGTCCGCACCGACGCGCCGATGGTCCCGCTCAAGCTGTTCCGCAACCGGGTGTTCACCGGTGCCAGCCTCTCGCTCGTCCTGCTGACCTTCGCCACCGGCGGACTGATGCTGGTGCTCACCCAGTACCTGCAGTTCGTGCTGGAGTTCTCGCCCACCGACACCGGGCTGGCCTTCATCCCGCTGGCCGTCGCCTCGCTGGTGTTCAACGGGATCGGCGCCGCGCTCGGCAAGAAGGTCCCCGCGCGGGTGCTGACGGCGGTCGGCATGCTCGTCATCGCGGGCGGGTTCGGCCTGCTGGCCACCCTGTCCGTCGGCGACGGCTTCACCAAGGTCGCCCTGGCGATGCTGGTGCTGGGCGTCGGCTCCGGCCTCGGCATGCCCGCCGCCGCCAACGCCCTGATGAGCGCGATCCCCGGAGAGCACGCGGGCGTCGGCTCCGCACTCAACGACACCATCCAGCAGTCCGGCGCCGCGCTCGGCGTCGCCGTTCTCGGAACCGTGCTCTCCAGCACCTACACCGGCGCGATGCCCGACGCCGCCCCCGCCGCCGCGCGCCACGACATCACCGGGGCGCTGGCCGTCGCGGGCTCCACGGGGGACGGCGGGCTGGCGGCGGTCGCCCGCGAGGCGTTCAACACCGCCACCTCCACCACCTTCACGGCGGGCGGCATCGCGGTGGTGGCGGCCGCGGCGCTCACCCTGGTGCTGATGCGCGGGGGCAGCGGGGCGACCGCTTCCGCCGGGGAGACTGCGGAGCCGGCGGCCGAGGCGGCCGAAGCGGTCGGCTGAGCCTCCGGTGCCCTGCCGGGGTGCCTGGGCGCGCTGTCCGGCCGGTCCGCCCTGACGGCCTCGACGGCCTCGACGGACTCGGCTGCCTCGTGCGGCCGGGGCCGTCGGCGTGCGGTCCGTCGTCCGTCCGGTCGTCCGGTCGGCCGCGCCGGGACGCTCCCCGGCGCGGAGGCGTAGCCTTCGCCCCATGGCCCCCGAGTACGCGGAGCGCACGTCCCGGCTGCCCGGCGCGGTCGTGTGGACGAAGCAGGCCCTCGTCGGGCGTGCGGGTGCCGGCGCGGCCGGGCTCGTGCTGCCCGACGGCTGCATGGACCTGCTGTGGACGGAGGGACGGCTGCTCGTCGCCGGCCCGGACACCACGGCCTTCCGCCCCGGCCCCGGGCTGCGCGGCCCGTGGGCGGGCGTGCGCTTCCGCCCCGGCGCAGCACCCGCGCTGCTCGGCGTCCCCGCGCACGAGCTGCGGAACCGCAGGGTCGACCTGGCCGACCTGTGGCCCGGTGCCGAGGTCCGGAGGCTCACCGAACGGATCGACGCGGCACCCGACCCGGCCGTCGCGCTGGAGTCCCTGGCCGTGCGCCTGGCGGCCGCGGCACCGCCCGAGGACCCGCAGGTCAGGGCCGCGGTCGCCGCCCTCTCGGCCGGGCGGACCGTCGCGGCGACGGCCGAGGCGGTCGGCCTCGGCGCGCGGCAGCTGCACCGCCGCTCGCTGGCCGCCTTCGGCTACGGTCCCAAGACGCTCGCCCGCATCCTGCGTCTGCAACGCGCCCTCGCGCTGGCCCGCCGCGGCGTCCCGCTGGCCGACACGGCGGCCCGGACGGGCTACGCGGACCAGGCCCACCTGTCCCGTGACGTACGGGAGTTGGCGGGCGTGCCGGTGACGTCCCTCCTGGGTTCCTAGGGCCCGCTCACGTGGGTTCCCAGGGCCCGCTCACGCCAGCGGCGCGAGCAGGTCCACCCCGTTGCCGTCCGGGTCGTGCACCACGGCGTACCGCTGGCCCCAGAAGGCGTCCCACGGCTTGAGCTCCCCGTGGTACCCGGCGGTGGTCAACTCCTCGTACAACGCGTCCACGTGGGCGGGGCTCCCGCAGCGGAACGCCAGTGCCGTGCGCCCGCCGCCGGTCGGTGGCTGCCAGGCCGGGTGGAACGAGCGGATGGTGGACTCGGCGTCGAGCACCAGGAGCAGCCCGCCGGGCAACTCGGCCTCGACGTGCGGCTCGTGCTCGACGCCCGCGGGGAACTCGATGCCGAGCCGCCGGTAGAAGGCGATCGACGCGGCCACGTCGGAGACGGCGAGCCCGATGAAGGCGAACTGCGGTGCCGGTGTGCTGGTCATGCCCGCCACGCTAGGCGGCGCAGGTCCACCGGGTCTTGAAGGAATCGGACACCCGTGGGCGCGCCGCAGAGGTGGTCGACCCCCGGTAGGAGATGCAGAAAGCGCCGGGCCCGATCGGTGCTCGATCGGGCCCGGCGCTCACGTGTGGCGTCAGGCGGCCGCGTTGACCTGCTTGACCAGGTCGACTGCGGCCGCGAGGCCGAGGCCGGGAACCGCGCGGCGCAACTCGCGGATCGCGACGACCTCCTTGGCGCGCGGGTCGATCCCGGCCTGCTCCAGCAGGCCGGTGGCCCACTTCGCCTTCAGCTGCTGCTCGGTGCCGCCCATGCCGTCGAGGACCGACAGGGCACGCTCCAGACCGGGACGCTCCTCGGCGGTGGCGGCGGCCAGGGCCTCATGCAGGGCGGTGCGGGCGTCGTCCAGCTCGCGCAGGACGATCACATGGGTCTCACGGGAAGAAAACATGATCAACTCCTTGTACCGGGCAACCTACCAGACTGGCCGTCAGGCGGCCGGGGCGGCGCACTCCCCCGTCCGTGAGCGCGGCGAACCGCCTCCCTTGAACGCGCAGTCGGCCGTCCGGACCCATGTGCGCGACGAGGCCCCGGCCGTGTGGAGCCGGAACCTCGTCGTCATGGTGGCCGTGCCGTGCCGTGCCGTTGCCCCGTTCCCGCGCCCCGGCCCGGGTGCGGGTCCGGTGCTCAGCCGCCGCCGTAGGTGGCCTGGGTGACCGCGAAGACGTTGCGTCCGCCCGCGGGTTCCTGCAGCGACCAGAGCAGGTCGGGGTCGGTGGTGTCCTCCCAGTAGGAGAGGCTCTCGCCGCCACTGACCCAGGCGAAGGTCGCGGGGCCCGCGGTCGGGGTCCAGTAGTAGAGCTTCTTCTGCCCCGAGGAGTTGAACCACCACCGGCCGTTGTGGGACGCCACGCCGTTGAGGTTGTACCAGGGCAGTTGGAGGGCCTGAGCGGCGGTCGTGGTCGCGGCGAACGTCGTCGCCCCGGCCGCGAACGGGAAGCGCACCGCCCTCGGCGGGCGGTTGGGGTAGTCGGTGCAGTCCGCCTGGCAGGTGTACTCCGTCATCACGATCGACTTGCTCACCCGGTCGAGGGAGACCGACGACCACACCAGGTCCTTGCCGGGGGGCGTGTGCGAGGTGATCGTGCCGACCTGGGGCAGCACGTAGGCGTAGTTGTGGGCGTAGTAGACCGTGCCGGACTGGCGGCCGATCTGGTCGGCGGTGCCGCCGGAGTCGGTGTTGAGGATCTTCCGCATGTCGAAGACGCGCATGCCGCGCCCGGTGTCGGCGACGTAGAGGTAGTCGCCGTACCACGAGACGCCGCCGGCGTGGATCGGGATGTCCTTGAAGTCCGGCGCCGCGGCGGTGCCGGTCGGCTCCACCAGGAGGATCTTCCGGTACGTGTTGGGGTAGGTGGCGTCCCAGTCGGCCAGGGTGATCCGGCTGCGCTGCTGGGCGCCGTTGCAGCCGTCCTTGGTGTACCAGCTCACCAGTACGAGCTGGTGGCCGTCGTAGTTGCCGCTGTTCGCGGTCCCCACGGCGTCCCGGCTCGTCGTGATGCCCTGCGGGAAGCTCTGGCAGTCGGAGTCGTCGCCGTCGTCGAACCGGAAGCCGGTGGACAGGCCGGCGACGGAGAAGGACGAGGGGAGCGCCTGCCGCTGGTGGTTCGCGTTCTCCATCACCGTGTGCACGGCGGAGGTCCCCAGCGTCGTGACGAGCGCCGAGTTCAGCGCGTCGTACCGGTGGTAGTCCGCGGTGAGGGTGTAGTCGGACGCGGGCAGGGCCGTCGGCGCCGCAGCCGCCGCCGCCGGCGACGCGCCCGCGAGGGTCCCGCTGACGAGCAGGCCGGCCGCGAGTAACGCCCGCGCGGCGGTCCTGACGTGACGCAACATCAAGGTGTGCCTCTCCAGGTGAACGGATCAAAGGGGTCATTCACGCTAGGCGCGCATTGAGCATGTCCGCAACACCCGGTGGACGGTGGGCTCCGGCCCTCAGCGGGCAGTGCGTCGGTACTCGGCGGCGGCAGACGCGCCACCAGCCCGGCCTGCGGGCGGGCGGGGACTTCACGCGTCCCGCGTCGCCCGTGCGCGGGTGGTCAGCCGTCCTGGCCGTGGTCGTCCGGCAGGAGCTCGACGATGATCTCGATGCCGAGCGCGTAGGCCGGCGTGCCCGAGGTGATGAGCGCGGTCTCCGCGACTCCGATGAGGTCGGCGATTCCGGCGCCCGCGTGGAGTGCTCCCCGGGCGTGGATCCGGGCCGGTTCCGCCCGGCCGAGGGCCAGCAACTGCCCGAAGTGGACCAGCTGTTGGACTCGACCGCCGAGTGGGCTGTCGGCCAGCACGATGTGGCGCAGGGCCGTGAACGCCTCCTCGGTGGAGAGCCGCCCGAAGGACTGGGCCACCCGCAGACGGTCCTCCACCGCGGGAGGGACCGCTCCGAGCGTTGTGCGGTAGCGCTCCCGCAGGGCTTCGGAACGCTCGGCGAAGGTGAGGTCGGTCATGACGAGACCCGTGCGATCGAAGCCCGGACGGCCTCCAGGGCGCCCTCGGGGAAGTCCACGGCCCCGCCGATCGCCGCAGCGGCGATCTCGGCCTCGGCGCTCTCCTCGATCGCCACCACGAGGTGGCCGGCGGCCGCCGCGTCCGGGCCGAACACCAGCAGCCCGTGGTTGGCCAGGAGGACCGCGGACGTCGTCGGGCGTCGCTCCAGGACGTCGGCGATGCCCCGTACCGACACGTCCGACCCGCGCGGCCCCCAGGGCACCACCGGTACTTCCTCGGGCTGTCCGAAGCGGAGCATCGGCTCGGTGCGGCACGGCAGCGGCCGGTGGGCCACCGCGAAGGCGGTCGCGGCGGGCGAGTGGGTGTGGATGATCGCGCCCACGTGCGGGCGGGCGCGGTAGACGACGCTGTGCATGGTGATGATCTCGGCGCTGACGGAGCGCAGTTCTCCTTCCAGGACCTGCCCGTCGAGACCGATGGTCGCCAACTGGTGGGGCTCCAGGTCGCGGACGAACCCCGGGGTCAGCAGGAAGCGGTCGGCGTCGAGCCGGACACTCAGGTTGGCGTGCCCGGAGTGTGACATCACCCCTGCCACGAAGAGCTGCCGGGCGGCTTCGACGAGCTGGTGGGCCAGGCTCTTCACTGCGGGCGCGTCTGTCATCTCTTCGTCTCCGATTCCCTGTCGGCGGCGGCCGGTTCGCCGCCGCTGCACGTGTCGCCCACTCTGTGACTTGAACTAAGGTTCAAGTCAAGCCTCGGCCCGGCACGCCGGGACGACGACGGGGAGAGGAGTCGCCGGAGCATGCGCATGACGATCGGCCGGCTCGCCGAGATGACCGACGTTCCGGCGTCGGCCATCCGGTTCTGGGAGCGCCACGGCCTGCTGCCGGCGCCCGAACGCGAGAGCGGGCAGCGGCGCTATCCGCCGCAGGCCGCGGAGCGGATCGTGCTGCTGCGCAAGTTCCAGCAAGCCGGGCTGAGCCTGGCCGAGGTCAGGGAGTTCCAGCAGGACCAGCCGCGCAGGCAGGCGATGATCCGCGCCAAGGTCGCCGAGATCGAGCAGCGCATGGTCGATCTCGACCACGCCCACCAGCTCCTGACCCACGCCCTCCAGTGCGGCGAAACGGACATCGTCAGCTGCCCGACCTTCCGGGAGCAGATGGCGACGTGGAGCCCGTCCGGCTGACGTCGATCGACGGCACCGGGCGCATCGGCGCCTGCTCCGGTTGTCCGGGGCGGTGGGCCGGAGGGGCGGGCAGGGCCGCACGGCGGCCGGCTGCTCCTCGACGGGTGGGGCGGGGCGGCGAAGGCCCGGACCGTCCGAGACGGTCCGGGGCTTCGATCATCGCGGAGGGTGAGTGGGATCAGGCCGTCCTGGCGGTGGCGCGGACGCCGAAGTGGACGTAGCGGGTGCCGTCGGGGAGGGCGTAGAAGACGACGGGGATCCAGGCGTCCTTGTCGTTGCGGCGGCCGGCGAAGACGGTCTTGGCGGGGGTGTCGGAGACGGGGGTGAGGTGCCAGACGAGCGGGTCGAAGGTGCCGGCGAGGCCTTCGACACCTTCGTAGCGCAGGCTCAGTACGCCGCCGCCGCCGCCGTCGTCGCTGCCGCCGCTGGCAGGGGCGGTGATCGTCATGAGGAAGCCCTCGCGCTTGTAGCGGCCGATGAAGGGCTCGGTGTCGACGGTCGGGGGGTTGTCGCCCGGCCCGAACGCGGGCATCGCGACTCCGGCGAGCTCGGCGCTCAGTTCGCGGCAGAGGGCCTCGTGGACCTTCGGTGCGGCGCCTCCGCCGTTGGTGAGCAGGGCGATGGCGAGGCCCTTCTCGGGGATGGCCCGCAGGTAGGCGAGCTGGCCGAAGGTGCTGCCGTCGTGGCCGAAGCCGCGGGCGCCGTCCCACTCGAACAGGCCCCAGCCGAGGCCCCAGTGGGCGCCGAGGAACCACTGGTCGGGCATCTCGACCTCACGCGTGAGCATCGCCTCCACCGCCGCGGCGGAGAGCACCCGGGTGCCGTCGGGCGCGGTTCCGCCGTCGATGAACATCCGGGCGAAGCGGACCACGTCGGCCGCCGTGGCGCTGATGCCGCCGTACGGTCCGGCGGAGCGCGGCAGCATGTTCCACAGCGGGGTGGGCACCGGCTCCTCGCCGGGCTCGCCCATGTGCCCCATCGCGGCGCGGAAGCGCAGCACCTCCTCGGGCAGCGTCATGGTGTGCCGGAGCCCGAGCGGCTCGCAGATGAGTTCCCTGAGCGCCTCGTCCCAGGTCAGGCCGGTGATCACCTCCACGATCCGGCCGAGGACGTTGTAGGCGGTGCTGGAGTAGGACATGGTGGCGCCGGGCGGGTTGGTGAGGCCGACGTCGCGCGTGCCGTCGACGTAGCGGGCCAGGCAGTCGTCGCCGCGGCCCGTGTCGTTGACGTGGTCGCCCTCGATCCCGCTGGTGTGGTTGAGCAGTTGACGCGGCGTGATGGTGCGGGCGGCCTCGGCGTCGGCGAGCGCGAATTCCGGCAGGACGGCGACGACCGGCCGGTCCAGGTCGAGCTTGCCGGCGTCGGCGAGGGCCAGGACCAGAGCGGCGGTGTAGCCCTTGCTGACCGAACCGATCTGGAAGACGGAGTCGGTGGTGGTCTCGACCCCGGTGCCGGTGTGCAGGATGCCGCCGGCCAGCTCGTGGATCTCACCGTCGGCGAGGACGGCCAGCGCGGCGCCGGGGATGCGGTGCGTGGCGAGCAGTTCGTCGAGCCGGCGCTGCCAGTGGGCGGTGTCGAACGCCCGCGCGGCACCCGTCCTGCCCAGTGCCCGGTCGACGGCCCGCGCGGCCTCCCGGTTGGTGCGGTCCACGAGCTTCGCGACCTCGCGGTCGACGCTGTCCGAGAACTCCTTGTACACGTCCTTCGACACGGTTTCCCTCCCCGGTGACGGGTGGCGCGATGGTGCCCCACCTTTTCGAACATCGTTTGAAACGATCTCGAAGTGATCCCGGTTCCCGTCATTCGAGGACGGTCGCGAAGCCGGCGCAGAGTAGGTGGACGCTCTGCGCGAACTTCTCGTCCTGGCTCAGGCGCGGGATCAGCGGGCCCGTGATCAGCGGGAACTGCTCGCACAGCTCGGCGTAGAGCTCGGCGGTGACGGTCGGCGGGGTGGCGGGCTGGTTCTGCTCCTGGAGGACGAAGCCGGTGACGTGGCTGAGCAGGGTGTCGGCGGCGATGCCGCACCGGCCGGCGGGCAGGCCGGCGTCGAGGAGGGTGCGCAGGAGGCGCTCCATCAGGGACAGGGCGCCGGTGCTGAGCATGCCCGGGCTCTCGGCGAGGAGTTGGGCGCCGCCGGCGTGCTGCTTGATGCTCAGGCGCAGCGCGGTGGCCTGGGCCTCGATGCGGTCCTGCCAGGTGGCGTCGGGCGGGAGGGCGGCGAGGGCTTCGGTGCCGGTGTCGTGGGCCCGGCGGCAGACGCGGTCGGCCATCAGGGCGAGCAGCTCGTCCTTGCTGCGCACGTGGTAGTAGAGGCTGCCCGCGTGGGCGTCGAGGCGGTCGGCGACCTGGCGCATGGACAGGTTCTGGTAGCCGACCTCGGCGAAGACGGCCATGCCCGCGTCGACGATGCGGTCCTTGGTGAGCTTCATGCGATCCACCGTACAACGCTTTTCCAACACCGTTCGAAAACTGTGCTAGCTTTGCGTCATCAGGTTTTCGAACGGCGTTGGAAAAGGCGCCGCAACCGGGGGGAGGGGCCGACATGGGGGCGATCGTCTTCAACGTGACCACGGCCGCGCTGATGGTCATGATGGTCAACTGCGGGCTCGGCGTGGTCGGCCGCGACACCCTGCGCGGACGGCCGCTCCCGTGGGCGGCGATCGCCCTGACCGCGGTCGCCGTCGGCGGCGTGCTGCTCCAGCTGGTCTGGTCCGGTGCCATGGACGCGCTGGACGCCGACCCCGCCAAGTCCGGCTGGTGGCGCGAGTTCACCTCGGTGTTCATGCAGAACGGCGGCCTCTTCGGCGGCCTGTGGAACCTCGTCACCCTCGCCGCCGTCGCCGCACTCGCCCAGTGGTACTGGGGCGGCCCGCTCACCCTCGCCTTCTTCCTCACGGGCATCCTGCTGCCCGGCCGCCTGGACACCCTGCTCGGCCTCGGCGACGGCCCCAGCACCGACCCCCGCAACTTCGCCGGCAGCTCCGGCGCCACCTACTTCCTCGGCGCCACCCTCGCCCTCGCCTTCCTCACCCGCACCCGCCTGCCCAAGGAGATCGCCCTGGCGGCCGGCGTCCCGGCGCTCGGCCTCGCGATGTGGATCGCCCAGGACAACGGCCACGGGCTCGTCTCCGTCTACGGATTCGCCCTCGGCGGAGCGGTCTGGGTGGCCCGGCGCCTGGTCCGCCCCGCCGGACGGGCGGCCTGACCCGCACCGCCGTGGCCGCCCGCGACACGACGGGGGACGCCGACCGGTTTCCCCTGCCGGATCGCCGGGCGGCCTCGGAGTCCCCGGCGGACCGCATCCCCTAACACGACGAAGGCCCCGACCGGCGAACCGGTCGGGGCCTTCGTGAAGGCGGAGGATACGAGATTCGAACTCGTGAGGGGTTGCCCCCAACACGCTTTCCAAATGTTCGTCCGGCTGTCCGAAGAGGTCCGCGTCTGTCCTGACCTGCGGCGGAGCGATCCGTCAGTCGATCTCTGAACGGGGCCGGACGGGGGTGAATGCAACCAGAACTGCAACCGCTGTCGGCCGTGCTGCGGGGCAGCCCGAGGTCATGACCGGGGGCGCAACGCGCTGCCGTCGGGCGTAATGGAAGGACCGGTTCGGCGAACCGCGCCGGGGTCCGGGGTCGATCGCGCCCGCGCCGGTGGTGCGCGGGCAGGGAGGACGCGGCGGTGAGCAGCGATGGCGAGGGCCGACCGGGCCGGGTGGGAGGACTGGGCGAGTACTTGCTGGGGGCGTTGCTCGATCAGGTCCATGAGCTGCCGCCCCGGCTCATCGGTCCGTTGGTCGCCGAAGCGGCGGCGAGGGTCGGCGGTCGTGGCCCGGTGCTCCTGCTGCAGGACTACGGCCAGCTGGCCCTGGTGCCGCTGCCCGGTCAGGGGCTGGCCGCCGGGGAGCCGGTGCCGGTCGACGGGTCCCCCGCGGGTGCGGCCTTCCTGAGCGGTGCCCCCGTCGAGGAACCGCTGGCCGATGGGGTGCGGGTGTACCTGCCGTTGCTGGACGGCGGTGACGAGGTGGGGGTGCTGGCCCTCACGCTGGACGCCGTCGATGACGACGATCGGCTGTTCTTGTGGCGCCTCGCCGCGCTGGTCGCCGATCTGCTGGTCACCAAGAGCGGCTACACCGACCGGATCTTCCAGGCCCGGCGCCTGGAACCGATGACCGTGGCGGCGGAGATCCAGTGGTCGCTGCTGCCGCCGCTGTCGATGACCGTCCCGCGGGTCGCGGTGGCGGGCATCCTCGAGCCCGCCTACCGGGTGGCCGGCGACAGCTTCGACTACGCGCTCAACGACGACGTGCTGCACGTGGCCACGATCGACGCGATGGGCCACGGGCTGGACGCCGCGACCATGGCGACCGTGGCCATCGGCGCGTACCGCCACGCCCGGCGCGCCGACATCGGACTGGCCGAGATCTACGCGTTCATGGACCGGGCCGTCGCCGAGCAGTTCGGCCCCGACCACTTCGTCACCGCGCAGATGATGCGGCTGGACACCGGGACCGGGCACCTGCAGTGGGTGAACGCCGGCCATCCCCGGCCGTTGCTGATCCGCGACCACGTCGTCGTCGAGCGGTTGGAGAGCGCCACCACCCTGCCGGTCGGGTTCGGCGGCGAGCAGCCGGTGATCAGCGAGCGGGCGCTGCGGCACGGTGACCGGGTGCTGTGCTTCACCGACGGCCTGGTCGAGGAGCGCGAGCCCGGCGGGGAGCAGTTCGGGGAGGACCAGCTCATCGACTGGGTCAACCGCGTCGAGCGCTCGCAGGTCGGGGTGCGGGCCGTGGTGCGCGCGCTCTCCCACGTCCTGAAGGAGAAGCGGGGCGGGCGCACGAGCGACGACGCCACCCTGTTTCTGATCGAGTGGCGCTGAGAGGGACCACGCTGGGCCGGCTCTCGTACCGCGCCGGGTCGGTGCGGTGCGGGCGGAGTACCGTGGGGATATCGGGGCGGCCCGAGCCGCCGCTCCCCGACGGTCGGCGCTCGCTCGGCGGGGTCGGCGTGCGTCCACGGAACAGGTGGCGAGCCATGTCGGACGAAACCGGTGCCGCGCGCCCAGGACTTCTGCCGGACCGGTTCCGGCAGGCCGCGAAGCCGGGGACAGTCCTGTTGCGCCTGGAGACCACCCGGTCGCGCGAGGGGGTGCTCGACGGCGCGTGGTGGCCGCGTTCACGGGATGTCGAAGCCGAACTGCCCGGTCCGGTCAGGGCGTTGACCGAACACCTCGGCCCCGTGGCGAGCGTCGCGCTGGACGCTGAAGCCTGGGACGACGTCCCAGCACGGCTGGTCGTAGACGGCCGGTCGGTGCACATCGACCGGTACCCGGTCGGCGACGACCCGGTGATCGTCACACGGGGCGACCACGATCACTTCAGCCTGCTCGCCCCCCGCGGGCGAGCCGCGAGGCGGCCCTGGCCGCGATGGCACGTGCGGTCGAGGCCGGTGGAACCGACTCCGCGCGGCAGATCCTCATCACCACCGGCATCGGCTCCGAACCACCAGGCGAGGAGTCCTGATGGCCGGGCTCGCGGGCCGGGCTCCTCGGGCAGACAGGAAGGGTGGAACGCGGAGATGTCCGTCTACGTGAAACTCTCGGTCGAGGCCCGGGCGCCGGCGGAACCGTCGAAGGGGCCGCTGGACCTGCAGTACGAGGACGGTGCGGACGGCGTCACCTTCGAGTACGACCTGCATCCGAGCGGCGCGCTGCGCGTCCTGCGGGTCTTCGAGGACACGCCGTACCGGATCGAGGTCTGCTTCGGCCCCGGGGCGTGGCTCCAGGTCGTGGGCAACTACCTGCGAAGCGGCGCCGAGTACTGACGGCGCCGAGTACTGGGCGGGAACGTCGGCACGGGAGACCAGGATGCGGCACTACCGATGGGTTCTGGAGACGCAGGACGACGACGGCCGCTGGTCCCGGCAGGACGGCACAACCATGCAGGATCCGCTGGAGTACGACGGGCCGCCCCAGCAGGCGGCCAACCACCTGCGGGACGTGTTCGTGCGCACGCTCTCCCGGCCCGCGCCCGGCCCCCGGGCGATCAGGATCCGCCTCTGGGACGGGGACGCCGCCGTCGGCCCGCCCCAGGCCGAGGCCGAGTGGTCACGCGAGTGACACACCCGGCCCTGCGGCCGTAGCGGGCACCGCCCGTTCCGTCGCTACGCGGCCACCGGCCAGGAGGCGGCCCGGCTGCGGGCGACATCCGCCCGTCTGCTGGCCTCACCGGCACCGTCGGAGGGGACGACTGCTGATGGCAGGAAGTCGGAACCGGGCCTCTGCCGCTGTGCGCCGCCGCCCGTCTCCACGGTGAGGAGACCGCTCGCGGCCATGGTGTTCGCGGGGCTGGCGGCTTCGGCCATCAGCCGGGCGGCACCGACGGCATCCGTCTCCGGCGGGACGACCAGCAGGTTCAGCCGACGCGGGGCGTACGAGAACACCGCGATCGTGTGCTCGTCCTGTTCGGTGGTGAACCAGCCCGCGTGGACGGTGTGCCCGGCGACCGGGATCCGGCGGGGGACGACGGGCCACTGCGCGGGGTTCACGGTGATCCGGGTGACCCGCCCCCACCGCTCGTCGATCTCGGCGGCCAGGGCGGGGAGTTCGAGAAGAAGATCACGCGAGCGCGGCCACCAGGCTCCGTCCAGGCGGCCGGGCCGCACGCCACTGGGCGTGAGGGAGAGCCGTGCCGAGGAATCCGGGGCGGCGGGCGCCGTCGCACGATCGAGGGTCGTGGTCATGATCAAGGACCTGTCCCCGGGCCCGGCCCACGAGGTCGGGTCCGGCATTGCGGTTCGCCGGAGACGACGCCAGTATCCGGTGCCGGCATGCGAAGTGCCTTCGGTGATGTCCAGGCTACTCCGCGTTCCGCCCGGACGCGGCGTCGTCGCGGTGGTCGGGTCCGATGCCCGGCACCTTCGGACGGACACCCCGCAACGGCGAGGTGTCCATCAGACGCGCCCGTAGCGGACCGCCTGGTCGGCGAACTCCCGGGCCATTTCGTCGGAAACGGTCGGACGGGTGCGGTGGATGGCGTCCAGGTAGTCCTGGGTACTGGGCTGGATCCGCTCCCCGGTGTCGAGCGTGCGCTCGAACGCGCTCTGGGCGACGGCCATGGCGACCTGCCTGATGTCGGCGGGAGTGAAGCCCTCGCTGGCCCCGGCGAGGACCGCGGTGTCGGCGGCGGTACCCGTTTTCGCCGTGTAGCCGGCCCACAGCACGTCGCGGGCCACGGAGTCGGGTGGCCCGACCGGCAGGACGTAGTCGAACCGGCCGTGCCGCAGGAACGCCGGGTCCAGGGCGGTCACCGAGTTGGTGGCGCAGACGAGCAGCCGGCCGTCGCGGTCGCGGAACCGCACGATCGACTTGAGGAGTTCGTTGACCACGCCAACCGACGCGGGGGCGGCGAGGCTGCGCGTACCGGCGACCTCCTCGACCTCGTCGATGAAGAGCAGCACGTGGTCGAGCTGCGCCACCTCCTCGAAGCGGCGGCCGAGACCGGTGGCCAGCCCGTCCTCGGATGCGAGCCGGGAGGGGAAGAGCTCGACGAACGGCCAGCCCAACCGGCCGGCCACGGCCTTGGCGAACGTGCTCTTGCCCGTGCCCGGCGGACCGAACAGCACCACCGCGCGGGGTGGTTCCACCCCGTGGGCGTCCGCCAGCTCGGGATTCGCCAGGGGCAGCACCAGGCGCCGTTCGATGAGCCGCTTCTCGTCGGCCATGCCCGTGAGCTGCTCCCAGAGGCTGGCTTCGGGCATGACCGCGCCGAGCACCGCCAGGACCGCCGCGCCCTGAGCACTCACGACCTCCGACTTCTCGAAGTACGTGAGCCCCCGGTGGGGGTGGAATCCGGAGTTGACCAGTGCGGTGGCTCCGGTCTCCTCGTCGGGCAGCAGCGCCGCGACGATCCTGGCACCGGCGTCCCGCAGACGGTGCTCCAATGCCGACAGCAAGGCGGAGCCGATGCCCAGGTTCCGCCAGGCGGGGTGCAGGGCGATGCGCAGCACCCACGCCCGGTCGCCGTCCACCCGGCCCACCGCCGCGCCCACGAGATGCCCGTCGGCCACCACGACGACGCTCGGATTCCGTGCCTGCAGAGCGGCGACCACGTCGGAGAGCCGGAAGACGGCGGCCTGGCCCGTGGTGGTGCTCTCGGCGTCGATCCGGACCACCGCTTCGAGGTCGTCCGGCGTGAAGTCCCGGACATGCCACACGGCCATACGCCGCCTCGAACGTTGCGCGCCCCTTGGATCCATCATCGGCCGACCCCGGTGCGGCCGCCTGCCCGGACGAGGGGCGGCGGCCGCTCAATGCCGGAGACCCGGTACAGGCGACAGGTCCCCGCTCCCCGCCGCGTCGACCCGGAGTGGTCCGGTGCGCGGCGGTGTCGGCGTGTGTCCGGGTTGCTCAGCCGAGCAGGAGTTCTGCCGCCGGGGTGTGGTTTCCGGTTGCTGAGGCTCCGGTCATCGCCGAGGCGGCCGTTGCCGACTTGGTGCCGGGCGGTACCACCAGGAGTAGGAAGTGGTCCTGGAATCCCCGGGTGACGCTGATCGTCGCGTCGCTGCCGGTGAACCAGTTGATCCTGACCGTCAGGCCGTTTGCCGCCACGGACCGGGGCACGCCGTCCCAGGCCGAGGTGTCGAGGCCGACCCGGACGATGCGCCCGAAGTGGGCGCCGAGCGCGGTGATCAGGTCCGGCAGTTCGGCGAGGACGTGGTTCGAGCGGGGCCACCAGGCGCCGTCGAAGACGCCCTCCCGGGACATCGTCGGTTCCAGCACCAGGCGAGGCAGAAGCGGGGCGCCGGGCGCCGTCCACGGCCCAGGAGAGGAAGAGGTGGGGAAAGGAATCGGCATCATGCGAAGCCGCCCGTCCGGTCCGCGAGGGACCCGTCATGACCCAGGGCGACGTCGACGCTGATGCCGGTGTGCGATATGTCCTCGGTTGTCTCCCAGGCTACTCCGCAGCGGTCTGCTCCGGTCCGCTCGCCACCGGAGTAGGGTCGTAGGCATCCAGGGCATCACGCATTCCGGTACCCGTTCCGGCCTCGTTCTGGGTGAAGGAAACTCGGCAGCCCCCCAGAGGGCAGCCGGAGACGGGAACGGTGAGCACCGTGACCACCCACTCCCCGCAGTCGGTACGGCCCGGCCACGGCCTCACGGTCGCCGACGCCATGGACCCCTGCGACTACCAGATAGCCGACGACAGCACCGTTGACCAGGCCGACGACGTCCTTCGCGGCGCCCACCTCGATTACCTGCTGGTCCGCGACCACGACGGCCGGTGCGAGGGGCTGGTCACCCGCACCGGACTCCATCCGTTCCTGAACCGATCCTGGTACACCGGACGGACCGCGATCAGTGCCACCACCCACCAGCGCGGCCCGTTCGCCTGGCCGACCATGGGCCTGGCCCTGGCCGCGATCGCCATGCGGGTCAAGCGCCTGGCGGTCTGGCCCGTCGTCGACGAGGACGGCTACATCCTCGGTGTCCTCATGGCTGACCGTGTCACCAGCCTCCTCGCGGGCAAGGCTGCCTGAGGCTGAGTGCCCGCGTTCGAGAGTCCTGGGTTGTTTGCGCCGGTCAGGAATCGAGCATGGTGACAGGTCGGGCCACGCCCGGAGCGAAGCCGCGGCGAGGTCAGGGCAGTGGCGTGCAGGCAGGTGTGCCGTCCCTGACCGGTCGGCTCGGCGAGCGGTCGGGCCGTCTCCCCGATGATCTCTACGCGGAGGGTGCCTGCCTTGTCCGCGTAGACCGGGGTCCCGTCCGCGGTCACCTCGTCCGTGGCATGAACGACGACGACCTCGAGCGGACTGTGCCTTCCGGGCACACCCGGAAGGGTCACCGCGTAGCGAGACGGAGTGTCCATCCGAAGCTCCTCACCCGACCTACCTGGCGCCTGCCAGGGCGGCGCGCACACTGCTCCGGACGGCGAAGAGTTCGTCGGTGCCGGTGATCTCCAGCAATCGCATGGTCTGGGGCGGCGGGGCGGCCAGCACCATCTCCACTCCTGCGGCCCTCGCGTCCATACGGGCGGCGAGCAGGGCGTTGAGGCACACGGAGTAGCAGAAGGTCTGGCCGGCCAGGTCGATGACCAGCCGGGGTGGGCGGTCCTGGAGAGCGCGGGAGAGGGCGTCGTTCAGCTTGCGGCGGTCTTCCTGGTCCGCTTCGCCGTCGAGGCAGACGATCACGGCCGTCCCGGGGAGCTTCGTGGTGGTGATCCGCAGGTGCGGGGTGGGAACGCGCGGGGGGTCGGGGCAGTCGTGCCGGGTGGATCCGATGGGGTCGGGCACTGGACTCACCGCCTCAACGGGAGGGGTGGTGGCAGGGCGGCCGGGACGCGCACAAGGTGCGGCGGGGTACGGGAGACGGGTTGGCGCGGGGTCACGGATGCTCATCATGATGATCACCGGTGGTGGTCGCAGGCTGGTGGCCGGCGTCGGGGGCGAGATCGGCGAACAGGGCCAGCAGCCCGGCGATCTCGTGGTGGCCCTCGGCGGGATGACGGAAGTGCGTGCCGCGAACTACCTGGTAGCGGTTGCGGCGTCCGTGCCGGGAGTGGGTCAGGTAGCCGGCCTTCTCCAGGTCCGTGACGATCGCCCGCGCGGCCCGTTCGGTCATGCCGCACATCGTGGCCAGGTCCCGCAAGCGGACGTCCGCGTCCCGCGAGATCATCAACAGCACACGCGCGTGCTGCGTCAGGAACGTCCAGCTCGTTCGCGGCTCTCGCTCATCCGACATACCACAAGTATGAACCGGGATTCCGCTTTTGCAATGCCTGACTTGAGGATCGGCCGACGGGCCACACCGTGGAACGCGGGGTCGAGTTTTCGCCCGCCTGCCCGTGTCACGGCGCGGGGTTTCAAGGCGATGGTGGTGGTTGTTCGGAGGGGACGAGGAGTTCGGCCCATACGGCCTTGCCGCCGTCGTTCGGGAGGGCGCCCCAGCAGAGGGCGAGGCGGTCGACGATGAACAGGCCATGGCCGCCGACCCGGGTCGGCTGGTGTGCGCCGGGATCGGGCAGCGCGGTACCGGAGCGGGGGTCGGTGACGGTGATGCGCAGGCACGGGCCGTTCTGGTCCAGATCCAGTGCGAGTGGGCCCGCCGTGTACCTGGCGGCGTTGGTGAGCAGTTCCGAGACGATGAGCTGGACGTCGTCGCCGAGAACGGATGGGGCGAGATGCCAACCGGACAGGGTTTGGCGGGTGAACGCCCGACCTTCGCTGACGGGGGACGCTCCACTTCCGGCGGTGAAATCCAGATGGCAGTGACGGCGGACTGCTGCTGGGCCGAGGTGACTCTCCACGGCGGTTCGCCTGCTTCCCATTGCAGCTCCTCGAACCATGCGGCTACCCGTTTAGGTGGGGATCATGTGCGTGGCAGCGGTCGGGCCTCCGGGGCTGCGGTGCCGCCAGGGTGGTCCGAAGTAGTTGCTCACCCGGTGCCGACGAACTGAGACCGGAACTGAGACCATGACACGAAGAAGGCCCCGACCAGATTCCCGGTCGGGGCCTTCAACTGCCTTGCTAGGCAGAGGCGGAGGATACGAGATTCGAACTCGTGAGGGGTTGCCCCCAACACGCTTTCCAACTGTTCGTCCGGCTGTCCGAGGACGGTCGGAGAGGTCCTGACTTGGGGCGGAGCAGCCTGTCGGCTGACTTCCGAACGGCGATGGACGAGGGTGAATGCAACCAGAACTGCAACCAAGCCAGCGTCGATCGCCGCTGGTCGTGGGCGACGGCTTCGCTCAGTGCGGTTCAGTGCCCGCCTATCGTGACCTTGATCGCTGCGATCCGACCGAGCGCATCGAAGGTGAGGCCAGCAATCGACTGTTGGCCTCTGTTTCCAACCCCGTGGCTATGGTAGCTGGCGCGTCTTACCTCGCTTCGGTCGCTTCTCAACAGGGGCCAAACCTCGGCGGATCTTCATCAGATGCTCGTCTTTCGTGTTCTCGCGTACTGCGAGACGACTCAGGATTCGATGCTGTGTCTCTGGAGTCCAGAACACTTCAAGACGTTCCCGAGCGCGGGTGATCGCGGTATAGAAGATGCTATGGGAGATGCTTTCCTCGTTGGCGTCCGTGATAACAACCTTGACTGACTTGTACTCAACGCCCTGTGCTTTGTGGATCGATACGGCGTAAGCGATCTGAAACGGAACCATGGTAGTGACCGAGTCATCGTCATCGTCACTGTCGCCACGTTCGAAGACATCGAACTGGACCGTCGAGTCTCCTGCCCAGCGCAAACCTGAGAAAATTGCCTCGGCTTCAGTGAAATCCCGTTCGAGATTCACATCGAAAGTGATACGGCCGGGCGTGCGAATGATCTTGACGATCCTGCCCTTCAAGTTATTGAAGATGACCGGGCTGAACCGATCGGACTCGTTGAAGAGTACGGGATCGCCGACCTTGTACGTAGACTCGCTCCACGCCACGGCTGGATTCGGGTTGCTCGCCTGTAGGAACCGGTTGACGTTGTTGATGCCGTAAAGGCCGTCATAGTTCAGGCAGAGTACGATCTCATCGTCGCTTCGATGCTGAAACAGCGAGTCTCCCAGAACCGTAGAGTAGCCATTCTTGGAGAGTGACTCTTCGATGCGGTCGTCCAGGTTCCGCACCCTGTCCCATAGTGTGAGAAGGCTCTGATCGGTCGTCCTGAAGGGCTCTGTAAGTTCGAAGACGGACTCGCTCGGGATGTACGACCGGATGATGCTGAACCAGTTGCCAAACTCGATCGACTCGATCTGGTAGACATCGCCAACGAGTACGAGCAGATCGAAGGATGTCTTCTCAAGTACATCGAGCAGGCTTGCGTTGCTTACTGTGCTGCACTCATCGATCACCAATACGTCGTACTTTGCGCCGAGCGACGTACCTTTGCGCACGTGCTTGCTGATCGTGCTGAACTCGACGTTCGGCGCTTGTACTCGCCTCTTCAGATTGTCGACGGCCGGATTAGTGTGTGCCAAGAATAGCTTCCGGGCGCCACTGAAGTAGTTTGCAATGTGATTCACCATCGTGGACTTTCCAGTACCGGCTGCGCCGTAGACGAGGGCGATCTTCGAGTGCTCAAACAATTCCGTCAGTGCCTTGGCCTTCAAAGGGTCATCGATGGCACCTGGGTTCGCATCAATCCATGCCTGTACATCGCTGCTGTGTTGAGAGACGCCACTGGCAGACATCTTTCGGAGTTCGTTGATGATCGAGACCGTGTCATCCTCGTATCCGACGATAAAAACGTGCCCATTTTCATGAGCCAGCTTCCGCGGCTTGTGCCGTTCAGTGGGTGGCAGCATCCGATTGTGGCGCGCGATCAGATCGTCGACGTCACCGAGGTCCTCCAGCTCGGCTGCCGGCGTATAGATCACGCCGCGCTGCTCGACGTTGCTCCGGACTCGTCTGGCCAGCAGCTCGTGAGGTCGGGTCCTCGCGTCCAGACTCTCGGTAAGGTCCCCAAAGCGCGGGTTGTGTCCGCGCGGTGATGTGCAGAACGGCATCGTGTCGAAGGGCCTGCAACTCCAGGAAACGCGCAGCCCGGAGAGTGCAGAACACTGGTCAGCATCGAACTGTGCCTTGATGACACGATTGTTCATCCGCAGCATGAGGTACCGCAACAGACGAGAACCTGGCTGGTCGTTGCGAACGAGTGATCGTGCACGGTCAAGAATGGGGAAGATAACCGCATCTCGTTGGGCTCCGGTTAGCACCCAGGAGCGGAACGAGCCGTATGCTGCGTCGGTCATATCCATGAGATCAAGCAGACTTGATCGTGTTGTCGTGAGGTACCGCATCAGGTTTCGGTACTCGGAATTCGACGCTCTGACCTTGCCGTGAGAGGCGTCGAAGAGGCGAGCGAAATTGTCGAACTCGCACGGCCGGATTGACACCTCCCATGAGCGGATCAGCGTGATCGGCATCGTCTGTCCGAGGACCTCGATCGTGTCGCTGGCCAGCTCCAGGCTAGCCGCATATTTGTCGGTGACGTCGATTTCGGTGAACCCAATGATGCGATCGAACTTACTCGTCCGATTGTGGGCGAGATAAAACGTCACTTCGTAGTAGATGCGGCCGGAGATGAAGAAGGGGCGAGAACTGTGAATGTAGTACCGCTCGCGACGTGCGCTTGAGGACGTTACCGTCTTTTGCTGCTGGATGCGGGCGGCAATCCTCTCGTAGTACTCATGCAATGAGGGGTCGAGATCGATTGGAAACTGTTCGATGCTGTGCAGGATTTTGATTCCGAGGAGATCCTGTGCCAGGTCGCGTGTGCGGAGCAGGTACTCGTAGTACTTCAGCATCAACCGCTCAGACGGATCGCGATCCAGCGTGTAGTGCGAGACGCTGGCCTGGAGCAATCCATGGAATCTGCTCAGGAGCCTGAACTTGGCGAGCGCTCTGACAGCATCCAAGGCCGGCCCGACCTGGTTGTAGTGAAACTCAGTCGAGCGATCGCCGAGGTGCGCCCAGACAGCAAGCCCCTCGACGAGATTCCGGAGCTGCCCCAACACGTTCTGCGAGAGGAAGCCCCGGTCGCCTGCTAGGTTGGCTAGGTTTTGGCAGATCACGCTGTCGGCGCTCTTCACTTGCTGTTCTACTGACGCCATCGTTCCCGCTCCACTCCCCGAAGGCTCGCGCCTCACCTGTGATCGGGGTGAGAAGTCCTGGCTGCTCCCGCCCCGGGCGTTGCCGAGGCGGACCGGGCAGCATGCACGAAGGCGGTCTGGCTGCCGCTGAACAGCGGACCCGGCCCCGGTCCACATCATCAGGCAACAATGGAACCACTCAAGAGCCCACAAGCGGGCCTTTTTTAAGATTGTCCGGCCTGATGTGCTGGCTCCTGACCTGACCTGTACATTCCCGGGTGAACTCCCCGCCGTGCCTGCTAGTTCCGGGCCAAGGTCTTCCTGGAGAAGGTTGGTCTGGCCAGACACCGGTCATCTCCACGACGGTCGCGCCGAACAGTCGGAGTTCAAGCTCCAGCTCCCGCCCGGTGGCCTGCCGGTGCAGCGCCGACCTGCATTTAGTTCGCGGTG
The DNA here is from genome assembly GCF_055600605.1 of Kitasatospora sp. NPDC038210. Lineage (NCBI taxonomy): Bacteria > Bacillati > Actinomycetota > Actinomycetes > Kitasatosporales > Streptomycetaceae > Kitasatospora > Kitasatospora sp. NPDC038210. The sequence goes on from NZ_JBVJYK010000004.1 coordinate 450,580, forward strand.
AGCGCGAGTTCGCTCCAGGGCAGCAGGTGCTCGCGAGCCTGGGACGAGCCTTGAGACGCCGCTGGGATCAGTGCGCCGAGGTCTGCCGCAGGTGTCCGGCGGCCTTCCCCGTCTGGTCCCTGCGCATTGCCGTCATGGATAGCTCGGCGAGGCGGGGGAGGAGGGTGGAGTCGAGCTGCTCGATCGGGTGCAGCAGGCCGCGTTCGCAGGTCTCTGCCGTCCATACCGTGTGGCTGGCTCGCGGGTAGGCCGTGTTGATGCCGATCTCGCCCTTCGGGATTGTGCCGTTAAAGGGTGCCGGGATGCCCTCGGTGTTCCAGTAGGCCCATGCTTCCAGGGCCTTGGCCTGTTCGAAGGCGAGGTAGAGCTGCGGGTAGCGGTCGATGATCCGCATCTCGCGGAAGATGAGCTGGCCCAGCAGGCACGGCGCGGTTGCGGCGAAGGTGTCGAAGTCCAAGTTGTGGAAGGTGAAGGATGCTACGTCCTGGGCGGGCGCGAGCGCCACGGTCGCGAACAAGTGTGACAAGCGCTGCCTGGTGAAGCGGGCCACTCCGGACGCCAGGCCGGCATCGATCTGCCCGACGAGTTGGAGGAGGCGTTCGTGTCCCGGGTTGAAGCGGGACAAGTCAAAGAGCTGGTCCATGCCTTGGACCGCGGAGAAGGCGAGCCGCTTGTAGAGGCGGTTGTTCATCTCCCCGAGCTGGGCGTACGCCTTTGTCTCGGAGGTCGTGGAGTGGAGCATCAGGTACTCGGACAGAACCTCGAAGTAGAGGTAGCCGAGGAACGGAAAGGCGGGCACGGTGGCGGTGAGTTGGTCGATGAACTCGGCTTCCGGCGTCGGCTTACCTGCGGCGTTGGCGAGAAGGGTGTCGAGTAAGGGGGCCGCTGCGCGGATCCGCTTTTGCACCGCCCGGCGGAGCTGGGCGTCCTCGGCCTCGGTGAGGAAGCTGCGGTGGGTGAGGTAGGTCCGCAGGTGGATGGCGCCCAGCCGGAGGTAGTCGATGCCCTTGGGCGGTACGGGAGCGTCGGGTGTGATCTCGAAGACCAGGGTGCGGGTGTGCTTTTTGGTCTCCAGCAGGTAGCTGCCCAGATTGTGGGGGCGTAGGCCGTCGGGCTCGGGGGTGAGGGGCGCGCAGTAGAGGGCGGCCACGAGGCAGCCGCTGGAGGCGTAGAGGTGTCCGCTGGCGCGGATGGCGTCGAGGGCGACGGTGGTGTGCATCAGGTGGATGGGGCGGCCGGAGACGAGCGTCTCGGTCATGGCGTTGCCGCGTAGGAGCCAGCCGTTGGGGGTGTCGTGTTCGAGGTGGGATCGCCAGTCGGCTTCGGTCTCGGTGAGGCCGACGGGTCCGGGGCGGGTGGGGGTGGTGGTGTGGTCGGTGTGGGCGTTATCCCATTCGGCGTGCATGGCGCGGCCTCCTTCTAGCAGGTGGGGTCGAGGATCTGGCGGGCGTGGATGAGCGCTCCGCGGTTGCTGGCGCCGTCGAGGCGGGCCTGTTCGCTGCGGACGACCAGGTCGTGGGCGACGGCGTGGAGCCAGGCGGGCGGCACGAGCCGCAGGTGGGACGGGTCGGGCCACCAGCGGGCGAGGGGGAGCCGGTAGCGGTCCAGGCAATCGGCGGCCTTGAGTAGGTCGATCAGGTGCGGTGCTCGCTGGTAGACGCGGTTCTGCTGCACGGTGAAGCGCTCGTACGGCACGTCGTGGAGGCTGATGGCGGCAGCGGCCTGCGTGAGGGCGTCCTGCGGCAGCTCCCGGCCGACCAGGCCGGTGACGGCGGCCTGGTTGCGGGTGAACCATGCAGCTGCCCGCCGGCCGTGGCCGGGATCGTCCCGGTCGTTGTGGCGCTGGCAGTCGTGGACGGCTGCGGCGACGCACAGCGCGGCTCTGTGGTCGCGGTCGAGCCCGTACTCCTGGGCGAGGATCGACGAGAGCAGCGAGACTCGGGCGTTGTGACGGACGCCGTGGATGGAGTCGGCGCACCGGGGCTCCGTGAACCAGGTGACGTCCGGTACCAGCATGAGCGGCGGGTGTGGCAGGGTGGGCGGCGCGGCGGAGACCTCGGGCCGCATCCCGGCGATCCAGGTCAGTGTGGATTGGTCCATGACCTGGTGGTCCGGAAGCATCCGGTTCTCGGCGAGTTCTCTGAGCGACGCGGCGCCCGAGCGGTGTGTTCGCTGGGCCATGTCTGTTTCCTCGAAGGGATGGGTTCGGTGGGCTTGAAGCTGGGCGTGGCGGTTCTGACCATGGGCACGCGGCCGAAGGAACTGGCCGAGCTGCTGGCCTCGGTGGAGATGCAGACCGTCCCGGCCGCGAGGGTCGTGGTGGTTGCCCAGGGTTGCCCCCTGCCGGAGCTACCGGCGTGGGTGGAGGGCGTCGAGCTGGCCGAGAACCTCGGAGTGACCGGCGGCCGGAACGTGGCGCTGGAGCATCTGCGTGACGTGGACGTGGTGATCGACCTGGATGACGACGGCCTGCTGGTTGCCGACGACGTGTTCGCGAGGATCGAGGCCCTCTACGAGGCCGACCCCCAGCTGGGCATCGTGTCCTTCCGGATCGCCGACGAGACTGGGCTGACCCAGCGCCGCCACGTTCCCCGGCTGCGGGCCGGCGATCCGATGCGCGGTGGCGAGGTGACCACCTTCCTCGGTGGCGGCCATGGGCTGTCGACAAAGATGCTGGCGCAGGTCGGGGACTGGCCGGACGAGTTCTTCTTCGCGCACGAGGAGACCGACATGGCCTGGCGGGCGCTCGACGCTGGCTGGAGGGTGCTGTACGCGCCGGAGCTGCTACTGCAGCACCCGCGGACCAGCCCGACCCGGCACTCGTTTTTCTACCGGGTGAACGCCCGCAACCGCGTGTACCTCGCGCGCCGTCACCTGCCCGCTGCGCTGGTGCCGGTCTACCTCGGCGTGTGGGTGGCGCTCACCGTCGCCCGTACGCGGAACGCGGCCGGTCTGAAGGCGTGGTTCGCGGGCTTCGCCGAGGGCTGGCGCACACCGTGCGGTCGGCGCAAGCCGATGCGCTGGCGCACCGTGTGGACCATGGCCCGGCTCGGCCGGCCCCCGATTATCTAGGCCGCAGCCGCCCGGCGCATCCACTCCGGGATCGCGCTGGGGTTCGCCCGCAGCCAGGCTACGTAGCGGGCGACGCCCTCCTCGATGGTGGTGGTCGGCCGCCAGCCCAGCAGCTCCTCCATCCGCTCGACCGAGGCGTACCCGCCCTCGGGGTCGCCGGGTGGCATCGGTGTCTCGACGAGCTGCGTGTCGGGGTAGTGGGCGCGGACCAGTTCGGCGACCTGCCGGATCGAAGTCCCGGTGCCGGTGCCGATGTTGACCGTCTCGTTGTGCGCGCGGGGCGAGGTCAGCGTGTGCAGGGTGCCGGTGGCGATGTCGTCGACGTGGACCAGGTCACGGATCTGGTGGCCACCACCGTTGAGCTGCAGCGGCAGGCCGAGCGCCGCCCGCATGGCGAACCAGGCGACCACCCAGGAGTGGCTGTTCTCCTTCACGATCTGCGGTTCGCCGTAGACCGAGAAATACCGCACGATCGCGTAGGAGTGGCCGGCCTTTCCGAGCATGGCAGCGGTCTGGTACTCGCCCCAGACCTTGCTGTTCCCGTACACCGACACCGGTGAGACGGCCGCGTCCTCGACGAACTTCGGACTGCCGTTGCCGTAGACGCTGGCCGAGGAGACGAACACCATGCGTTGCACCCGGGTCGAGGCGGCGACGGCGTCGAGAACGTGCTGTGTGCCGATGATGTTGGAGTCGATGGCGTCCAGCGGCCGGCGCGTGCAGGCGGCGACGTCGGCCAGCGCAGCGGCGTGGATCACATAGTCGCATTCGGTGATCACTCGGTTCATCAGGCCCGGTTCGGCGATGTCGCCGACGATGAAGTCCGGGTTGAACGTGTCGATGCCGAAGCGCTCGCGGTACACCTCGGGCGGGTAGGCGTCGAGCTTGCACACCGAGATGGCGCGTGCGCCAAGTTGGCGGAGCCGGCCCGTGATGCGGCTGCCGATCAGGCCGCCGGCCCCGGTGACCAGGATGGTCTTCCCGGCGAGCTGTTCAAGGGACATGAGGTGCTCCCTCCTGTAGTGAGCGTGGAGTGTGGGCGAATCAGTTAGCGCGGTGCTGCGGGCAGGCGCAGTCGGGCCAGACCTCGATCCGGGCGACGTACTCGTCGGGGCCCGGGTTGGCGGCGATCACGCCGGAGTCGTCGTAGCGGGTGCCGTCCTGCGCCACCCTGAACGTGCGGATGGTCAGACCCGGACGGCGCCTGACGCGAGCGGCGCGGCCCTCTTCAGCAGTTGCGCTCGCCTCGCTATCCGCCGAGGGCCGCGCTTCCGCCGTTCGTCGGGTCGTGACGTTGTCCATCGGATCCCTCCCATTGCCGGCCGCGGGTCGGTGCGCCGGTGGTGCTGGACGGGGTGATCGGCAGGTGTTTCAAGCCGCCCCGATCTCACTCTTCGCTGTCAGCTGTGCGCGGATTGCGAAGTGCCGTCAGCATGGCGGCGGGCGGCCACGCATCGATACGACGTCGCTGCCGTCATGGCCGCGTCGTCGCCGGGCGCTGGTTGGCGTGGTCGACGACGTGGTGCGTCATGACCACCGTCATGGCTGCCGTCATCTGGCCTGAGAGTCCTCCGGACGGGTTTCCTGTGGACCAGCCACGGCTATCGTCAGAGCAGACGAACGGGGACGGAGGGGATCCGCGGTGGCCGAAACTCCCACGCTCTTAAGGGTCTTGACGCTGCAGCGCCACTGGCAGGTCTACGAGACCTTCCGCCTTCGGTTCGAGGCAACGGCGAACTCGGCCGCCGAGCAGGAAAACGACCCCCGGCTCCGGGGCCTGTCGGTCTCCAAGCGGCAGTTCGAGCGCTGGTACGGCGGCGCGGTGAAGACTCGCCCCTACCCGGACCAGTGCCGGGTGCTGGAGGCGATGTTCGGCGTCAGCGTCGACGTGCTCCTCGCGCCTGCACCGGCCGCTTCCCTGCCGGCGCCTGCGGTCGCCGGCTCGTTCGTCGTCCCGTCGCCACGGTCGGGCCCTGTCCTTCTCCCATCCGAGCAGGCAGCGGTGCCGCCTGCCGGCGGCCCGTCCAGCAGCGAGACCCGCTTCGACGCGGGCACGATGGAATTGGAAAGGCAGGTCGCAATGGCGGCTCGTCGTGCACTTCGGTTCACCGCGATGGCGGAGGGTAGCAGCATCGGCCCGGAGACCCTGGGACAGATCCACGACGAGGTACGGCGGCTGACCGTCGCCTACCCGAAGCTGGCGCTGCCGACCCTGCTCGGTGACCTGGTCGAGGTCCAGGACCTCACCTTCCGGCTGCTGGAGCACGGCCGCGTCAAGCCGCTGCAGGCTCGGGAGCTGTACCTGCTCGCCGGGATCACCTCCGGCATGCTCGCCAAGGCCAGCCACGACCTGGGCAACCCGAACGCGGCGATGATGCAGGCCCGCACCGCCTTCGTCTGCGCCGACAACGCCGACCACCACGCCATGCGCGCCTGGGTCCGCTCGCTCCAGTCGCTCATCTCCTACTGGGCGGGCCGCCCCGGCGAGGCCGCCGACTACGCCGCCCTCGGGCAGAGCGCGGCCGGCGACGTCCGCGGCACCACCAGCGTCTGGCTGGCCTGCCTTTCCGCCCGCGCCCACTCCCTCCTCGGCGACGGCGAGGCCACCCGCACCGCCATCCAGCAGGCCGAGGACGCCCGCGCGGCCGCCGAACCCGACGACCTCGACGCCTTCGGCGGCATCATGACCTTCCCCGTGCCCCGCCAGCTCTACTACGTCGCCGAGGCCACCGTGCAGCTCGGCGAGGACGCCGCACTCGGCGAGAGCCAGTCCGAGGCCGCCGTCGCCGCCTACCGCGACGCCTCCGAGGACGACTGGGCCTTCGGCGACGAGGCCGGCGCCCAGACCGACCTCGCCCTCGCCCGCATCGCCCGAGGCGAGGTCGAAGGTGCCGTTGAGGCCGTCCGCCCGGTACTCGACCTCCCCATCGAGCAGCGGAACTTCGGCATCGTCAGCAGCGCTCAACGCGTCCACGCCGCGCTGAGTGCCGATGGCCGTCGCAACGGCATCGTGGGCGTCAACCTGCAGCAAGAGATCGAGGCATTCACCGCCACCCCGACCTCGGTCCTCGTCCGGTGACCCCACGGATAGGCTCCGCAGCCATGACCCCAGTCCACCTGGCCGGCCCCCGCCTGGCACTGCGCGAAGTCGAACCCGAGGACACCGACGCCCTCCTGGCCATCTACGGCGACCCCGAGGCCACCCGGCACCTCAGCTTCGAACCCCGCACCCGCGACCAGGTCCAGGCGATCACCGCCCGCTCCATCGCCTCAGCGAACGCCACCCCACGAACCGAGTACTGCCTCGCCATCACCCGGCTCGGCGAGCACCAGCTGATCGGCTACGCCCGTCTGGCCACCGAGCCCCAGCAGGCCGCCACCATCGGCTTCGCCCTCCATCCCGCCGAGTGGGGCAAGGGCCTTGGCACGGAGACCGTCCACCTGCTGTGCGCCCTCGGCTTCAACGTCCTCGGCCTGCACCGCATCTGGGCCGCCCGCTCCCCGCTCAACGAGGCCTCCGCGCGCACCCTGCTGAGGGCCGGCATGACGGAGGACGGGCGGATCCGCGACCATGTCTTCGTCCACGGCGCCTGGCGCGACTCGATCACCTACTCGATCCTGGAGCACGAGTGGCCACCGAACGGCGTGCTGGGTGCCGTCGCCGATCGCGAGAGCTGAGCCCCCGGGGATCTGTTCCTGCGGGCCCGGCAGCGCAGCGCCTCCGCGATCTCCCCGCTGGCGCTTGACTCCGGGACCTGCCCTCGCACCCCTGGGCGAGGGCAGATGCGTGCGGCGGGCGGTAAGACCGTCCTATGCGACAACTTGCTCCGTCAGGAGCGGGCCGGGGTAAGGATGACTTACCCCACAACTTGCTCCGGTTTCCGGTGGTCTGACTTGGGTTCGGTCACAGGTGATCTCTTGCGGCCAGGAGCTGCCGATGCGCTGGCAGTGCTGTTCCTGGCCTTATGCAGAGCAGGTCAGGGGACGTTACGGCGTGCGGTGGAAGCTCGGAAATCTGCTTGAAGGCAGGGCGTTCACGGCGGGGCGTACACGCGAGCCCCCTTCTAGAGGGGGGCTCGCGCGTGAACGCTGGGTCGCGTGGACGGTGTGTACGCCTTCGTGATCGCTCTGCCTGCGGTTTCTTCGTCGAGCGTGGACGGTGTGAGCGGCTCTCGCAGGGTCCTGTGCGGAAGGCGTGCGTGGACGGTCCCGTGTGCGGTCCACGCCCGGCAGGTGCCCCGTGGTGGCGATCGTCTGCCTGTTCACCGGAGGGCTGGTTGCGACGGTTGGCGCTGCCCGCTGGCCGACGCGGTCACCCCGGTCAGTCCGGTCGGTCGCAGCCACCGGGGTGACCGGAGCTCCGGTCACTGCGGTCGGTCAGTACGACGGACTGACCGGAGACTCGGTCACTGCGCTGTCCCCGGTCACTCCTGTCGCTGCGGCGGCTGTCAGGAGACGGCGGTGATGTGCCGGGCGGAGGGGCGGTAACGGGCCTGCTGGCCGCCCCCGGCGCCGCCGGCGGTGCCTTCGGCCTTGACCGCCAGCCCGCTCTTGACCAGGCGGTCAAGGTGGCGGCGGGCCTTCTCGATGTCGGCGCGGTCGGGGTTGGCCTCGCCGGTCAGGGCAGTCGCCAGGTCACGGGCGGTCAGACCGTCTGTGGCGGCGCGCAGGAGGGTGACCGGGTCCAGGGTCGGCTCGACGTAGGTGGTTCCGCGCTGGTGGTCGTGGACGACTGGTAGCGGGCCGATCTCGCCGGTCACGGTCTTGAGGTGGTGAATGGTGACCGCCGGGTCACCGGCCTCTCCAGCGATGAACAGGACACTGCCCGCTCCGGCGGTCAGCCAGGTCGAGCCGTACACGCGGTCCAGGGTGGGGCGCTGGCCGCGTGGCGCGTCGGCGGTGGCCTTGCGCTGGTGGTGGAGCTCCATGATCTGGACGCCTGCGCGCAGGGCCCGCATGCGGGCGTTGTTGAAGGCGACGGCCAGGGAGTCGTCCACGAGGGTGCTGACCGCGTCCTTGAGGCTGTCGATGACGATGGTGTCGGCGTGGTGGGCGGCGGCGAGTTCGGCGAGGAGATCGGGTTCCTTGTCGAGGGTGGCGGGGAGCGGTCCTTGCCACACGGCGAGGCGGTCGCGCAGGTGGGCCTCGTCGGCAGGCAGGATGCGGCGGGCCATGGCGCGGGCGATCTGCTGGGGGCGGTCCATGGCGAGGTAGAGGACGCGTTCTCCCTCTGCGACGGGGAGGTCGAGGACGGCGGCTTGGAGGCCGAGGCGGGCGAGGACGACCTGGTGGGCGATGGTGGTCTTGCCGACGCCGGGCGCGCCGACGATCATCAGGCTCTCGCCGGAGGCCCAGGCGGTCTGTTCGCGGGTGCCCCACAGAGGTTCCTTGTCCGCGCCGGTTTTGGTGACGAAGTCCCAGCCGTTGACGATGTAGCGAGACAGGCGGCTGTTGCCGGAGGCCAGGGCGCGTTCGCGCTCGGCGCGGATCTCGGCCTCGACGGTGGTGCGGATCTCGTCTGGGTCGGCGCCCGGAGTCAGCGCGTGCTGGACCGTGCGGATGCCGGTGGCATGCAGGGTCCGCAGTTGGGCGTCACGACGCACGATCTGCGCGTAGTGGTCGGCGTTGTCGGCCGAGGGCGGCGCGACGGCGACGAGCTTGTGGAGGTACGACGCGCCCCCGATGCGGGAGAGATCTCCCGATCCCCGCAGGTGGTCGGTGAGGGCGATGGGGTCAGTGGGCGCGTCCTCGGCGCGCAGGGCCAGGATCGCGCGCCAGATGGTCTCGTGGGCGGGCCGGTAGAAGTCGCCCGCGTCCAGAGCGCCGCGGACCTTCTCCACCGCCTGGTGGTTCAGCATGCAGGCACCGAGGACCGCCTGTTCGGCGTCGACGTTGTGCGGTGGTTCCCCGAGGGCGGGGCCAGCGTGAGCGTTCGACGCGTCGCCCCGTCGCCGGTCGTTGGATGACGGCTTTGACGGCGGGGCCGTAGGCTTGTCCACAGCGGTGTCCTCACTCGGAGGCGCTGGGCGGCTACCCGGTTCCTCCGTTGTCGACTGTTCCAGGGATGGGCGGTTTCGAGGTTCTGCTTCGGCCCTCGGCGTTCGTAGCGCCGGGGGCCTTTGTGTTGTCGCGACGCGGGGTGGCTGGCCCGGCATCGCGATGCGGTTCGGCTTAGTTGCGTTTCGCTTTGCATCACGTTAACGTCGTGCTCGACGCATTGCAAATGGGCTTAACGACGATGCATGGAGGGTTGACCGTGGCTGACGAGGACCGGCGACAACGGCTGGAAGGGGAGGAGAACGTCGCCCGGCGGATCAAGATGGAGCGCGAGGCGCGTGGGTGGAGTACCGCCACGCTCGCCGATCGCCTGACCGAGGCCGGCTACCCGCTCAACCAGTCGGCGGTGTGGCGCATCGAGAGCGGCGAGCCGCGCCGTAGGGTCAACCTGGACGAGGCCATCGGCTTTGCCAAGGTCTTCGACATCTCCCTGGACAACCTGGTCGGACCGCCCGAGATCGCCGCCAACGCCCACGTGAAGCGGCTGCTGGCCGAGTTCGCCGAGAGCTGGCAGAAATCGGTCGCCGCCCGCAAGGAGATGGACCGCGCCCGCGAGGCGCTCGACTCCTACGGCCGTGCCCACCCGAACCTCGAAGAGCTCATCAGAGCGATGATCACTCGGGTCGTGACGGATGCGGTCGGTGACGACTACCGCTCGCCGAACTTCCCGCCCGGCTCGCCCGGCGCTGAGGGTCTTGCCGACCCGGGAACCGAGGCATAGCCAGAGCACCCTAGGGCATGCTCCGGCCGCCCGAGAGCGCCTGCTGCATGCCGCTGGTTCCGCACGTCAGTCCCTTCGCCGATCCGATGATGACCGGAATCATGCCGGGTGACCGGCGGTTTGGTGCGGCCGGAATCTGCGGCTAACGTCCCGTCCCGCCGGTCCGAACACAGGCTTCGCCAGCCCGTGAACCCTCATCAGCCATGCCCTCCGCAGTCCCTCGGTGCTACGAACGCCGGGGGTGCTGTACGGACCCGAACCCAATCGCCCATCCCTGGAACATCGACAACGGCGGCGCATAGCCGAAAGCGCCGCTGGGATAGGACACCCATGTCCGAAACACCGTTCGAGCTTTCCCAAGTGGCTCATGCCCTCGGTACCACCGAGAACGTACTCCTCCGCCTGATCGCTGATCAGGACAGTTCTGCGGCTGACCCCACTCTGGTCGCGCTCACAGTCGAGGAAGCTGCCCGCCGACTCGGTATCGGGCGTACGAAGATGTACGAGTTCGTCGCCTCCGGCGAGATTCCCTCCGTGAAGATCGGAAGTCTCCGCCGGATACCCGCCGAGGCGGTGGGCGCGTTCCTCGCGAAGCGCCTCCGCGCCGCCGGCCTCGACCTTGCGGCCTAAGGGAGCGGACATGACGAACTCCCGTCAGCCCAACGGAGCCTCATCCATCCACCAGGCCAAGGACGGCCGTTGGCACGGCTACGTCACTGTCGGTGTCAAGGACGACGGTCGTCCTGACCGCCGTCACGTCACCCGTAAGACACGAGGTGACGTCACCAAGGCGGTCCGAGAGCTGGAACGTCAGCGCGACTCCGGCGCGGTGCGAAAAGCCGGTCAGACCTGGACGGTCAAGACCTGGCTCACCCACTGGGTCGAGAACATCGCCGCTCTGCACGTCTCCGAGAACACCATCGACGGCTACCGCGTAGCCGTGAATCACCATCTCATTCCCGGCCTCGGCGCTCACCGCCTCGAGAAGTTGGAGCCAGAGCACCTGGAGCGCTTCTACAAGAAAATGCGGGACAACGGCAGTGCCGCCGGCACCGCGCACCAGGTTCACCGCACATTGCGCGCGGCGCTCAACGAGGCGAAGCGACGTCGGCACATCACCGAGAACCCGGCGACGATCGCCAAGGCCCCGCGGTTGGAGGAAGAGGAAGTCGAGCCGTACTCGGTCGAGGAGGTGCAGCGGCTTCTCCTCGAAGCGGAGCGCCAGCGGAATGCCGCCCGGTGGGTGATCGCCCTGGCCCTCGGCCTGCGGCAGGGCGAGGTGCTGGGCCTGCAATGGACCGACGTCGACTTCGAAGCCAGCGTCATCCGCGTGCGGCGTGGACGGTTGCGGCCCCGCTACCAGCATGGTTGTGGTGACCGATGCGGGCGTAAGCCGGGCTACTGCCCGCAGAAGATCAGCATCCGTCGCGAGACCAAGGACACCAAGTCCCGGGCGGGCAGGCGCCCGATCGGTGTCCCCGACGAGCTGATGAAGCTGCTTGTGCGGCACAAGGTCGAGCAGGACCGAGAGCGGCGGCTCGCCCGCGACCTGTGGGAGGAGAAGGGGTACGTCTTCACCTCTCCGACTGGCCAGCCGCTGAACCCCAACACCGACTACCACCGGTGGAAGGACCTCCTAAAGGCGGCGAACGTCCGCGATGGGCGGCTTCACGATGCCCGGCACACTGCCGCGACCGTCCTGCTGATCCTGGGCGCCCCCGACGCGATCATGGGGTGGGAGCCTGGCAAGTCCGCTCGGATGCGACGGCGGTACCAGCACCTGACGGGCCCCATCCTCAAGGACACCGCCAACAAGATCGGCGGCTTGCTCTGGTCTGGTGTCTCCGGGAGGACTGAATAGAGCCGACCCAAGCGGAGCCGTGCCCTTGGCTGATGTCCAGTGGAGGGCACGGCTCCGCTTCGGTCCGTTTGGCGTTATCGCAGACCGCGCGGCACGGTCGCTGGCGCGGAGTCGCCGCTCCCGCCGGGGCCTGTCACCGGGATGTCGCTTGCGAGGTCAGCTGACCCAGATGCCCTCGGGTGAGATCCGGCGTGCGAGGCGCCGACCAGCGTCGCTGACTGGAGTCGACCAGGACACATCGGTGGCCGCGCACCCGGAGTCGTCTGCGAGGGTTTGTACGAGCGTTGCGCCAACGCCCTTTTGGCGGTAGGAGTCTGCCACCCAGATCAGGTCGATGCACGGACGTAGGGTGTCGTCCTGGTCGCCGTACTCCGACTCGTCGAGCAGGTCCCAGCGGCGGTGCTCGCTGACGTCGTGGGTCGTCAGGTAGCCGATGACGTATCCGTTGGCCTGCAGCAGGTATGCGCGTACGTTGTCTGGGGTCTGCTCAGGTTCACCAAGGTGCGACCACGAGTTGACGTCGTAGCCGTTCTCTCTCTGAGGCATCCGCCCCACCTGGTAGGTCAGCTTCCGCCAGGCGATCGGCGATTCGGTCGTCACCACCGCCAGGTCGCCCCACCACTCCAGGTTCTTGGGTGCCCGAACGCCGATCGCCCACATCGCATGGTGGGCGGCGTGTTCATTCCCGCCGTCCTCAGGAGCTCGCAGGGCCAATCCGCAGGGGCATTTGCTGCCACTCGGCGTCTGTACATGCCGGAATTGGACAGGGGCCGCGCGGTAACTGAGGTTCTGTCCTCTGCTACCCACCCATGGCCGGTCAGGCGCGTCCTCTGGCTCGACATATCCGGTCCATCGGTCCACCCAGTCGGGGTGCTGCTCGGGAAACAGCTCCCGCTTTTGCTTCTCGGCGAGCGGCAGTGTCGGGCGAACCCACACACTGCCTGGGGCTGCCCGACCGTTGCGGCGTACTCCGTGCCGCTTGGCCTTGCCGCGCAGGAACCGCAGAAACACGCCAGGTGGTGCGGAAAAGTCGACGCCGCGGACCAGTTCCCGCTCGCCGGGGGCGAGCCAGTCCTCGATGGGAAGTGCCAGTCGGTCGGCGAGGGCGTGAAGTCCGCTGTAGTCGTGGTTGAGCTCGGCATCGCGCAGTGCTTCGGCTGCCGCTCCAACCTGGGCGAAGGGAACAGTCAGACTGACCCAACCTGGTCCGCTGCTCCACGAGAGCATGCCCAGGTACCCGTCGTACCTGAGTCGATCGACGGAAGTGTTCTGCGCCCTGGCAACGGCCTCTGTATAGGTGGCGGGTAGATCTGGGGTGTCTCCCCGCCAGTTCAAGGCATCGACGTACCCATCGCGGTCGAGTTCGACCGTGGCGTACCAACGGTGGGCCCGGACATTGATCTTCCGAGAGCCGGGGTCGCGTCGATCGGGGTCGAGGTAGATCGTTCGCTCAGTCATGCGCTCTGCTCCTCGTCAGGTACTCCCGTGCTCGGCTGCTTGTTGGGATAGGGCCTACCGCTCCCGTCCGTGATCGTGGCGTGCGAAGCTGGCTGGACCTCGACGCGGAGCATGGGCCAGGGCGTGCCCTCCTGACCGGAGCCATCGATCAAGAGCATGTGGCGTACGAAGGCGCCCACCAGGAAGTTGTGCTCGGCGAGTCTGCTCAGGTAGCTCTGCAACCCCTTCTCGGCGTCGCGGTTCTCGCGCACACTGTGCAGCCCGGCTGCGATGTCGCAGTAGTCCTGGACCGCGTCCAGGAACTCCAGAATGAGGTCTTCATCCTCCTCGGGGAGACCGTCTGGCAGCGCGTACTCGAAGGTGACGCTGGACTTGATCATGTTCCACAACGGGTTGCCGCGGGTGATCAGCTTCAGGATCCGAGGTTGCGGGAACTCTGGGTCGGGCACCAACTTCAGCCGGCCTGGCGTTGTCTCGCCGAGCGAGCGCATCCATGCGGCGTGCTTGGCCTTGATCTCGCGCAGTCGATCCACCGTGAAGTGGCCTGGCTGGTCATCGATTTGCTTGTGATGCTTGCTACACAGCAGGACCATGTTCGTATGGCTGTCGATGGATGCGTCGTCCAGCAAGCCGGCTCTCGGTCCGCCCTTCGAGCGGGCGACTATGTGGGCCTCCTCGCCGAAGACCGAGGGGTCGTCGCAGTCAGTCCCGGGTGTCACCACCTGCGCCCGGCAGATCGCGCACCTGCCGCCTGCTTCACACCAGATGATCTTGCGGGTCTTTTCGGACACGGCCATGGATTGCACCCTGCCAGAGGAGTGGTTCCCAGCGGGCGCGAATGCGATGGCTCGGTCAGAGAGGCCGTCAGTCGGATGCGGTCGTGCGGCCGCCCCATCCGGTGGATCCCGGCAACTGCAACCAAAACTGCAACCACGAGACGACGAAGGCCCGGACCGCTGAGCGGTCCGGGCCTTCGTTTGCCCAGGTGGGCAGAGGCGGAGGATACGAGATTCGAACTCGTGAGGGGTTGCCCCCAACACGCTTTCCAAGCGTGCGCCCTAGGCCTCTAGGCGAATCCTCCGAGGGAGAGCTTAGTACATGTTTCGGGGTGGTCGCGACCACCTATCCCGCAGGCCGGGGGGTGGGGGTGGCCTGTGGATCGTCGGGGCCGGAATCCGGTAGTGTGGGGGTCAGCCCCTCGTGTGGCGTCATCTCTCTGAACCCCCCCAGGGCCGGAAGGCAGCAAGGGTAGGAGGGCTCTGGCGGGTGCACGGGGGGTCTTTGCGTTCCCCGGGCCCGTGGGCGCGGGGTCGTGGGGTGCGGGGCGACGCGTTTGTCGGTCCGTCCCGATATCGTCGGTGGTGTGTCCCTAGCCCTGTACCGCCGCTACCGCCCCGAGACCTTCGCGGAGGTCATCGGGCAGGAGCACGTGACCGCTCCGCTCCAGCAGGCCCTGCGCAACAACAGGGTCAACCACGCGTACCTGTTCAGCGGGCCGCGAGGCTGTGGCAAGACGACGAGTGCGCGCATCCTGGCCCGCTGTCTCAACTGCGAGCAGGGGCCGACGCCCACGCCCTGCGGGGAGTGCCAGTCCTGCCGGGACCTCGCGACCGGCGGGCCCGGCTCGATCGACGTGATCGAGATCGACGCCGCCTCGCACGGTGGTGTGGACGACGCGCGCGAGCTGCGCGAGCGGGCCTTCTTCGCGCCGGTGCACAGCCGGTACAAGATCTTCATCCTGGACGAGGCGCACATGGTGACCTCGGCCGGCTTCAACGCGCTGCTCAAGGTGGTCGAGGAGCCGCCGGAGCACCTCAAGTTCATCTTCGCGACCACGGAGCCGGAGAAGGTCATCGGGACGATCCGGTCCCGGACGCACCACTACCCGTTCCGGCTGGTCCCGCCCGGCACGCTGCGCGACTACCTCGCGGAGGTCTGCGGCCGCGAGGGCATCCAGGTCGAGGACTCGGTGTTCCCGCTGGTGGTCCGGGCCGGGGCGGGCTCGGTGCGTGACTCGATGTCGGTCATGGACCAGCTGCTGGCCGGGGCCGCCGAGGGCGGCGTGACGTACCAGATGGCGACCGCGCTGCTCGGGTACACCGACTCCGCGCTGCTGGACGAGGTGGTGGACGCCTTCGCCGCGCACGACGGGGCGACGGTGTTCCAGGTGATCGACCGGGTGGTCGAGGGCGGGCACGACCCGCGCCGCTTCGTCACCGACCTGCTGGAGCGGCTGCGCGACCTGGTGATCCTGGCCACCGTGCCGGACGCCGGGGAGAAGGGGCTGATCGACGCCCCGGCCGACCGGGTCGCGGTGATGCAGGCACAGGCCGACGCGTTCGGCGCGGCCGAGCTGAGCCGGGCCGCGGACATCGTCAACACCGGGCTCACCGAGATGCGCGGCAACGCGGCGCCGAGGCTGCAGCTGGAGCTGATCTGCGCCCGGGTGATGCTGCCCGGCGCGTACAGCGACGAGCTGTCGCTGCAGGCGCGCCTGGACAAGCTGGAGCGGCGGGCGACGGCGGGCGGGTTCGCCGCGCCGATGGCGGTACCGGGAGCGGTAGCCGGGGCGGCTCCGCCGGGCGTGCCGGCGGCCGTACCCGCCGCCGCGCCCGCGATGGAGGCGCCGGTGGCGGCTCCCGTGCAGGCCGGGCCCGTGGCGGCGCCGGTGCAGGCTCCGCCGCCCGCGGCCGCGCCCGCCGCGCCCGCCGGGCCCGCGCCAGGGGCGTGGCCGATCCCGCGCAGCTTCCCGCCCGCCGGTGGCGGTGCCCCCGCCCAGGCTCCCGCCGCGCCGGTGGCTCCCGCCGAGCCGCAGCCGCAGGCCGCGCCGGTCCCGGCTCCGGCCGCTGCTCCGGTGCCCGCGCCGGCCCCCGCCCCCGTGGCGGCGGTTCCCGGCGGGCAGCCGTCGGCCTCCGCGCAGCAGGGCGCGGCGCAGGTCCGGCAGCTGTGGCCGCAGATCCTGGAGGCGGTGAAGAACCGCCGCCGCTTCACCTGGATCCTGCTCAGCCAGAACGGCCAGGTGGCCGGGTTCGACGGCAGTGTGCTCCAGGTGTCGTTCATCAACGCCGGCGCCCGGGACAGCTTCGTCGGCAGCAACAGCGACGACGTGCTGCGCGCCGCGCTGGCCGACGCGCTCGGCGTGGACTGGCGGATCGAGTGCATCGTCGACCCGTCCGGCGGTGCCGGGGCCGCCCCGAGCGGTGGTGCTCCCGGGGGCGCCCAGGGCGGTGGGGGCTGGGGAGCCCCGGCTCGTCCGGCCGCCGCCGCGCCGGCAGTGACGGCGCCCGCTCCGGCGCCCGTGGTGGCGCCCGCGCCGGTGCAGGCTCCGCCCGTGCGGTCGGCCCCCGTGCAGGCCCCGCCGCCCGCCGCGGTTCCGCCGACCCGCCCGGTGCAGTCGGTGGCCCCGGAGGACGACATCCCGGAGGAGGACGACCCGGACCTCAACGAGGAGGCGTTCTCCGGCCAGGAGCTGATCATCCGCGAGCTGGGTGCGACGGTGCTGGAGGAGATCCACCACCGGGGCGGCTGAGCCGCCGGGCACCCTGGCCGCCGAGCCGGCTGAGTCGCCGAAGCAGCCGGGCCGCGGGGGCAGCCGAGCCGTCGAGGCACCCGAGCAGGACGCAGCACGTAGGCTCGGCGGTGACGTACGACTCACCGCAGACAGCCGTGACAGCAAGGAGAGAGCCGTGTTCCCCGGTGGTGGCCAGCCCAACATGCAGCAGCTGCTGAAGCAGGCGCAGAAGATGCAGCAGGATCTCGCGAAGGCCCAGCAGGAGCTGGCCGAGGCGAAGGTGAACGGTTCGGCGGGCGGCGGCCTGGTCGAGGCGACGGTGACCGGCGCCGGTGAGCTGGTGGCGCTGACCATCGCCCCGGCCGCGGTCGACCCGGAGGACACCGAGACCCTGGCCGACCTGATCCTGGCTGCGGTCCGGGACGCGAACCAGACGGCGCAGAAGATGCAGGCCGAGCGCATGGGCCCGCTGACCCAGGGCCTCGGCGGCGGCATCCCCGGTCTGCCGTTCTGAGCCCACTGCTCCGAGCCCACTGCTCCGAGCCCGGACTCCGGGCTCACCGCTTCGGGCTCACCGCTCCGAGCCTGCCGTTCCGGCCCCGCTGCTCTGAGTGACCGGGCCGGAAGGGTCTGAAGTTCAGACGACAGACCCATGTGATTTATGTGGGAGTCGGGCGTCGGGCGCTGTGTCCGACGCCCGATTCGTTGGATGATGGCACCGGAGCACCACCGACCATCCGAAGGAAGGCGCGACGTTGTACGAGGGCGTGGTTCAGGACCTGATCGACGAACTGGGCAGGCTGCCCGGCGTCGGGCCCAAGAGCGCCCAGCGGATCGCCTTCCACGTGCTGCAGGCCGACCCGACGGACGTGCGCCGACTCGCGCACGCGCTGCTGGAGGTCAAGGACAAGGTCCGCTTCTGCGTGGTCTGCGGCAACGTCGCGGAGGCCGAGCAGTGCCGGGTCTGTCTGGACCCCCGCCGCGACCTCGCCGTCATCTGCGTGGTCGAGGAGCCCAAGGACGTCGTCGCCATCGAGCGCACCCGTGAGTTCCGCGGCCGCTACCACGTGCTGGGCGGCGCGATCAGCCCCATCGAGGGCGTCGGCCCGGACGACCTGCGCATCCGCGAGCTGCTGTCGCGCCTCGCGGACGGCACGGTCACCGAGCTGATCCTGGCCACCGACCCCAACCTGGAGGGGGAGGCGACCGCCACCTACCTGGCCCGGCTCTGCAAGCCGATGGGCCTGAAGGTGACCCGTCTGGCGAGCGGCCTGCCCGTCGGCGGGGATCTGGAGTACGCGGACGAGGTCACCCTCGGCCGCGCCTTCGAAGGGAGACGACTGCTCGATGTCTGACCGGACGATCAACCCGCAGCACACCCACGCCCACGGCTCGGAGCCGGACGACTTCGCCGTGCAGATCGCCGACTCGGTGGAGAGCTTCGTGCTCGCCGTCACCGAGGTCGCCAAGGGCGACGAGCCGGGCAGCGCGGTCTCGCTGCTGCTCCTGGAGGTCTCGCAGCTGCTGCTGGCCGGCGGCCGGCTGGGCGCCATCGAGGACGTCGTCCCGGAGGACCGCTTCGAGCCCGACGCCGGTCCGGAGCCGGACGGCGAGCAGCTGCGCGAGCGGCTGGCCGAGCTGCTCGCGCCGATCGACGTCTACCACGAGGTCTTCGACCCGTACGGCCCGCCGGAGAAGCCCAACGCCTTCCGGATCTCGGACGACCTGGCCGGTGTGGTCAGCGAGCTCCAGCACGGGCTGACGCACTACCGCGAGGGCCGGGTCAGCGAGGCGCTGTGGTGGTGGCAGTTCTCGTACCTCTCCAACTGGGGCACGACCTGCACCGCGGTGCTGCGGGCGCTGCAGTCGTTGATCGCGCACGTCCGGCTGGACAGCCCGATGGGCGCCGCGCTCGACGGTGCGGACACCGACGACGACGGGCTCACCGACGAGCAGCTGGAGCAGCAGGCGGGCGACCTGATGGCGGCCGAGCTGGGGCTCCAGCGCTGAACGGGTGAGGCGCTGAACCGGTGAGGCGCGGACGGAGCGCGGTGCCGAGGAGGTGCGGCGGTGAGGCCGCGAGCGGACGGAAGGGCCGGGCCGGGGCGGGTGGCGTCGATTGTGACGAATGCCTCAGCGATCCGCCCGGAAAGGAAATCCGGCCGGATCGCCGTCCGCGGATCCGCGTTTCTCCGGGCCCGTACCGGATCGCCCGCAGACCTGCCTGTCCGGCCACCCACCCCGCCGGTCACCTGCTGAAACAGGTGTCTCATCATATGGAAAGCGCCGGTCGGAGCACCCCTGCTCGGTAGACTGGCGCCGACCGCACACCCCCCTCCCCCCGGGGGGTGCGGGGGCCCGGAGCCCCCGGAAGACGACACGAGTCGAGGAGCGCACGTGGGCCTTGTCGTGCAGAAGTACGGCGGCTCATCCGTTGCGGATGCCGAGGGCATCAAGCGCGTGGCCCGTCGAATCGTTGACGCCAAGAAGGCCGGCCATGAGGTCGTCGTCGTGGTGTCCGCGATGGGCGACACGACGGACGAGCTCATCGAACTCGCGGAGCAGGTGTCACCGATCCCTGCCGGCCGTGAGTTCGACATGCTGCTGACCGCCGGGGAGCGCATCTCCATGGCGCTGCTGGCCATGGCGATCAAATCCCTGGGTCACGAGGCCCAGTCCTTCACGGGCAGTCAGGCCGGCGTCATCACCGACTCCGTCCACAACAAGGCGCGCATCATCGACGTGACGCCGGGCCGCATCCGCACCGCCCTGGACCAGGGCAACATCGCGATCGTGGCCGGCTTCCAGGGCGTGTCCCAGTCCAGCAAGGACATCACCACGCTGGGCCGGGGCGGCTCGGACACCACCGCCGTCGCCCTCGCCGCCGCCCTCAAGGCCGAGGTCTGCGAGATCTACACCGACGTGGACGGCGTGTTCACCGCCGACCCGCGCGTGGTGAAGAAGGCCCGCAAGATCGACTGGATCGCCTACGAGGACATGCTGGAGCTGGCGTCCTCCGGCTCCAAGGTGCTGCTCGACCGCTGTGTGGAGTACGCCCGGCGCTACAACATCCCGATTCACGTACGCTCGTCCTTCTCGGGTCTCCCCGGGACGATCGTCAGCAACGACAACCCGAACAAGCCCGAAGGGGGCGAGATGGAGCAGGCCATCATCTCCGGAGTCGCCCACGACACCTCCGAGGCCAAGGTGACCGTCGTCGGCGTGCCCGACAAGCCGGGCGAGGCCGCCCGGATCTTCCGCGCCATCGCCGACGCCGAGGTCAACATCGACATGGTGGTGCAGAACGTCTCCGCCGCGTCGACCGGCCTGACCGACATCTCCTTCACCCTGCCCAAGACCGAGGGCCAGAAGGCCATCGACGCGCTCGGCCGGGTCAAGGAGGGCATCGGCTACGAGTCGCTGCGCTACGACGACGCGATCGGCAAGATCTCGCTCGTCGGCGCAGGCATGCGCTCCAACCCGGGCGTCACCGCGACCTTCTTCGAGGCGCTGTCCGCCGCGGGCGTCAACATCGAGCTGATCTCCACCTCGGAGATCCGCATCTCGGTGGTCACCCGCGCCGATGACGTGCCGGAGGCCGTCCGCGCCGTGCACAGCGCCTTCGGCCTGGACAGCGAGACGGACGAGGCCGTCGTCTACGGCGGCACCGGGCGATGACCCGGGAGCGGAGCGGGAGCACCGGGCGATGACCCGGCGGCCGAACCTCGCCGTCGTCGGCGCCACCGGCGCGGTCGGCGAGGTGCTGCTCGGCCTGCTCTCGCTCCGTCAGGACGTCTGGGGCGAGGTCCGACTCGTCGCCTCCCCGCGCTCGGCCGGGCGCAAGCCGGTCGTGCGCGGCGAGGCCGTCGAGGTCGTCCCGCTGACCGAGGAGGCCTTCAGCGGGATCGACGTCGCCGTGTTCGCCGTCCCGGACGCGGTCTCCGCCCAGTGGGCGCCGATCGCGGCGGCCAAGGGCGTCGTGGTGGTCGACGACTCCGCCGCCTTCCGCACCGCCGAGGACGTGCCGCTGGTCGTTCCCGAGGTGAACGCGGCCGCCCTGCGGATCCGCCCGCGCGGCATCGTCGCCAGCCCGGCCAGCACCACCCTGGCGATGATCGCGGCGGTCGGCGCACTGCACGCCGAGTACGGGCTGGCCCAGCTCGTGGTCGCCTCCTACCAGGCCGCCGACGGCGAGGGCCGCGCCGGGGAGGCGGCCCTGCGGGAGCAGACCGCGCTGGTGGCGGGCACGGATGTCGGCCGGCAGACCGGCGACCTGCGCGCGGTGATCGCCGACCACGGGCCGTTCGCCGCCCCGCTCGCACTCAACGCCGTGCCCTGGACCGGCGGACTGCGCGAGGGCGGCTGGGCCGCCGAGGAACTGGGCATCCGCGACGAGTCCCGCAAGATCCTCGGCCTGCCCGCCCTGAAGGTCTCCGCGACCTGCGTCCACATCCCGGTCGTCCGCACCCACGCGCTGGCCGTGCACGCGCGGTTCGAACGGGAGGTCACCCAGGAGCACGCGCAGGAGATCCTGCGGGACGCGCCCGGCGTGGTCCTCTACGACGACCCGGCGGCGGGCGAGTTCCCGACGCCGAACGACGTGGTCGGGACCGACCCGGTCTGGGTCGGGCGGGTGCGCCGGGCCCTGGACGAGCCGGACGCGCTGGACCTGTTCCTCTGCGGGGACAACCTGCGCAAGGGGGCGGCGCTCAACCTGGTGCAGATCGCCGAGTTGGTGGCGGGTGAACTGACGGTGGAGCAGGACGTCGAACCCTGACGCCGCTTCCGATCTGCCCGCTTATGGACGCACCTGTGTCCATACCTGTGTCCGCTCCTCGACACAATCTGTCCGGAATCCCGAGGGAATCCCCTGGAGGCCTCTTCCGCCCATGCGGAAGAATGGTCCCCGGGCCGGGCAACCATGACAGGGGATCGAGTGTCCAACGGGCGTGGCGAACGTGATGGTGGGGGCAAGGGCGGGCATCCCGGCGAGGGCCGCGGTGTCGTTCCCCTCGCGCGCCCCGTGGCCTGCGAGTAGGCCGGAAGACGACCAGATGACGGCGGCCGCACCCGGTGCGGCGGACTCCGGCGCCGGTACCGACGCGGGTACCAGCGAGGACCTGCTCACCGAGACCTACCAGGCGCACTACCGCTCGCTGCTGCGGCTCGCCGCGCTGCTCCTGGACGACCTCTCGACCTGCGAGGACGTCGTCCAGGAGGCGTTCATCCGGGTGCACGCCGCCCGGCGCCGGGTCCGCGAGCCCGAGAAGACCCTGGCCTACCTGCGGCAGACGGTCGTCAACCTGTCCCGCTCCACACTGCGCCGCCGGATCCTCGGTCTGAGGCTGCTGCAGAAGCCCATGCCTGACATGGCCAGTGCAGAAGAAGGTGCCTACGATGCCCTGGAGCGCGACCAGTTGAAGGCCGCGCTGCGTGGTCTGCAACGCCGTCAGCGGGAGGTTCTGGTGCTCCGTTACTTCGTGGACATGACGGAGGCGCAGGTCGCCGACACCCTGGGCATCTCGCTCGGCTCGGTGAAGGCCTACGGATCGCGCGGACTCGCCGCCCTGCGCGCGCAGATGGAGGCCGGTCATGGCTGAGGCGGCGGCGGGCGGCGGGCGACGGGGGACGGACGGCGTACCGTCCGAGGGCCCGGGCGCACCGGCGGCCTGCCCGGCCGCTCAGGCCGCCCCGGCGGCGTCGGTTTCCCCGACGGGGTCGGTGACCTCGGCGGTCGCGGAGCTCTCGGGACGGGCCGCAGGGGCCTCGGGACGGGCCGCAGGGCTCTCGGCAGGGGCCGCGGAGCTCTCGGGACCGGTCGAGCTGTCGCCCGACGAGCGGGCGGTGCGGGAACTGATGCACCACGCCGTCGCCGGGATCCAACCCTCGGCCGCCGGACTGCCCCGGATCCGCCGGGCCGTACCCCGCCGGCGGACCGCCCGGCGCGGAGCCTGGACCGGCGCAGCCGCCCTCGCGTTCGCCGTCGCGATCGCCCTGCCCGTCCTGCACGAGGGCGAGCACCTCGGACTCTCCGGCGGCCCCGGCTCGGCCGACGCCAAGAGCCCGGCCGCCACCGCCCCCAGCGGCGCCGTCGTCGGCGCCACCGGCACCGGCAGCGCTCCGCGCACCGGCCCGAGCGGCACCGGGGACGCCTCGCCCGCCGCCGGCACGGCCGCCGCCTCCCGCACTCCCGGCACCGGGGCCACGCGCACCGACGGCACCGTCCCGCCCACCGGGACCTCCGGGGCCGGCGACGGCGGCATCATCCCGCTCTGCACCCGCACCGACCTCGGCGACGGCGCCGCGCAGGTCGGTGCGGCCGACGCGGCGGGACGGATCTTCGGCTCGTTCACCGTCTACAACGTCTCCGGGCACAGCTGCCGCCTCGGCGGGCCCGGTGCGGTCGCCGTCACCGGCGTCAGCGGCGGCGACCGCAACCGCATCCGCACCGCCGACCACTCCCCGGGCGATCCGGCCGGCGGCCTGACCGCCATGGACGCCGAACCGCCGGTGCTCGCCCCGCAGGGCGGCTACCGGCTGCCGTTCGCCTGGATCCCCGACCCGAGCTGCACCGTGGCGGGCAGCGCCACCAGCGCCCCGACCGGCGGCAACCGGGTGTCCCTGACCACGCAGGTCCCCGCGGCCTCGGGCGGGCCGGTCTCCGGCGCCTCCGCCGCCCCCAGCTCCAACCCGCAGGCCACCTCGTCCCCCTCGGCGGGCCCCACCTCGGCCCCCAGCCCCACCGCCACCCCGACCACCGACCCCACCGGTCCGGCTCCCACCGCCACCATCGCCCACACCCCCGCCCCGGGCAGCCCCACCGCCGCCACGGCGACGCTGCCGCTGGCCTGCAGCGGGACGCTGTACCGGGGCGGTGTGCAGGCGGTGCCGGGTGCGGTGCCGCAGCCGTCGGGCTCGCCTTCGGCGGGGTGAGGGGCCTTCGCCCCCGCCGGGCCGGCGTGTCCGGGGCAGGGCGAAGGGGCGGGCCGACGGGGTGGGCCGACGGGGCCAGGGCCGGGCCCGGGGGCCGGACGGGTGTGAGGAGTGGTTACCGTGGGGGGTGTGTACCGGTTCCTCCTGACTCCGCGCTGGCTGGGCGGCACTGCTCTGGCCGTGGCGGCCGTGGCGGTGTGCGTGTGGCTGGGCTCCTGGCAGCTCGGTCGGTTCGAGGACCGGGTGTCCACGCACAACGAGACCAAGCAGGCGCTCGCCGCATCGGGTGACGCCAGGCCGATCGACGCCCTGCTCAACCAGGTGACGCCGCAGGTGACCACGGAGACCGTCGGCAAGTCCGTCACCGTCACCGGCAGCTACGACACCGAGCACCAGCTCCTCGTCCCCAACCGGGTGGTGGACGGCAAGCAGGGCTACTACGTGCTCACCCCGCTGCGCACCGCCGACGGGCACGCCGTGGCCGTGGTGCGCGGGTGGGCGCCCGGGGCGCCGGGCACGGGGGCCGCCGGGGCGACCGCCGTCGGGCCGCCGCCGGACGGATCGGTGACGCTGTCCGGGCGGCTGCAGGCCAACGAGGCCGTGGGCAGCAACGGCGCGGTGGCCGGCGGCCTGCCGGCCGGGCAGCTCGGCATGATCAACCGGGCCTCGCTGCTGAACGTGCTGGAGTACGACGGCTGGTACGACGGCTGGGTGGCCGCCGACGAGGCGCCCGCCGGGCTGACCCCCGTACCGACCGTGCAGCCGCAGGGCGGGGACGGTCTCACCCTGCGCGCGTTCCAGAACCTGGGCTACACGCTGGAGTGGTTCGTCTTCGGCGGCTTCGTCGTCTTCATGTGGTACCGCCTGATGCGCCGTGAGGCGGAGGCGGAACAGGACCGGGCCCTGGGACTGGACCCGGTCCTGGAGTAGCGGCTGACGGTGACGGCTGCGGGCCGGCCGGGGGATGACCTCCCGGCCGACCCCCGGCCTCAGCGCTTGGTCGGCAGCGGCGGCGCCACCGTCGGCTTGACCGGCGGCAGGGTCGGCAGCGCCGGTGCCGTCGGGGCCGGCGTCGGTATCAGCGGTTGGGTCGGTGCGGTCGAGGCGGTCGGCACCGGCGTCGGGTTGCCGGAGCAGTGGCTGTGGTTGCTGCCGGTGTTGTCGTCCGAGTCGTAGTGGTCGATGTGGTGGTGCACGGTGCGCCCGGTCTTCGAGCCCTTGGAGCCGGACGAGCCGGAGGACCCCGACGAGCCCGATGAGCCCGATGAGCCCTTGGAACCGCTCTTGCCCTTCGAGCCCTTGGCGAGCTGGACCGTGCCCTCCCCGTCGGCCGGCTCGTGCGAGGTGCGGGTGGCCCCGGCGTCGTACAGCCCGTACGGCTCGTACGCCTGGTACGCCGTGTACGCCGCCGGTACCACGGAGGTGGAGGTGCCCGGTCCGACCGCGCTCGCCCGGGTCGCCGTGGCGCGCGGCGTGGCGGGTGGTGCGGCCGGTGGCGTGGCGGGTGGTGCGGCCGGTGGTCCGGCCGGGACCGCGGGCGCGGTGGTGGGTGCGCCCGGGACGCCCGGGACGCCCGGCACGGCCGGCAGGGCGGCCGAGGGGCTCGGCGCCGGCGGACCGGCCGGGGGCGGGCAGGCCGCACTGTCGCTGCGCGAACCGGAGCAGCCGGTGAGCACCAGGGCCCCGGCCACCACCGCCCCCGCGAGCATCAGCACACGTCTCACGCCGACTCCCCGTCCCCGTCGCGCCCGGCCGGGGCCAGGTGCCGTCGGACGAAGTCGATCTCCAGCCGCAGCTGCTTGATCCGCTCCTCCACGACCAGCGACCCGTGTCCGGCGTCGTACCGGTACACCTCGTGCGGCTTGCCGAGCTGCTCCAGCCGCTCGACGTAGTTGTCGATCTGCCGGATCGGGCAGCGCGGGTCGTTGACCCCGGCGCTGATGTACACCGGCACCCGCACCTGCTCGACGTAGGTCAGCGGCGAGGAGGCGGTGAAGCGGTCCGGAACCTCCTCCGGCGTGCCGCCGAAGAGCGTGCGGTCCAGCGACTTGAGCGCCTCCATCTCGTCGGCGTACGCGGTGTGGTAGTCCGCGACCGGCACGGCGGCGACGCCGAGCGCCCAGACGTCGGGCTGGACACCGAGGCCGAGCAGGGTCAGGTAGCCGCCCCAGCTGCCGCCGGTGAGCACCAGCCGGCGCGGATCGGCGAGGCCGCTGTCGACCGCCCACTCCCGGACCGCCGCGATGTCCTCCAGCTCGATCAGGCCGACCCGCTCGTGCAGGGCGTCGGTCCAGGCCTGGCCGTAGCCGGTCGAGCCGCGGTAGTTGACCCGGACCACCGCGAAGCCGTGGTCCAGCCAGGCGGCCGGGCCGGCCGCGAAGGAGTCGCTGTCGTGGTGGGTCGGGCCGCCGTGGACCTCGAAGACGGTCGGGAGGGGGCCGTCCTCGGGGCTGCTCCCGGCCGGCCGCTGCACGAGGGCGTGCACCCGGCCGCCGGGCCCGTCCACCCAGACGTCCTCGACGGGGACCGACCCGGGCGGCACCGCGCCGGGCGCACGCAGCACGACCGTCCCCGCGGTGGAGCGGACGGCCGACGGCTCGGCGGCGGAGGACCACAGGTACTCGACGGTGCCGTCCGGACGGGCGGTGGCGCCGCCGACGGTGCCGCGCGGAGTGTCGAGGCGGGTGAGCCGACCGTCGGCGAGCGCGTACGAGAACAGCTCGCTGCGCGCCTCGTACTCGTGCTCGACCAGCAGCTCACCGGCGCCGGGGCGCCACTGCGCGGAGACGTCGCCGGGCAGTTCACGGCCCTGCTCGTCGCGCAGCGGCAGCGCGGTCTCGGCACCGGTGGCCACGTCCCAGATCATCGGCTCCCAGCGGCCGGTGCGCTGGTGCGCGACCAGCAGACGGGTGTCGCCCTCGACCGGGGCGAAGCCGAGGCAGGCCACGCCGCGCGGCTCGTCCCGGCCGGTGACCTCGTCCAGTTCGGCGACGGTCTCGACGGTGCCGGTGCCGCTGATGCGGACGACCCGGATCGCGGAGTGCATCGCGTCGCCGTGCTCGGTGTGGTCGATGGCCAGCAGCGTGCCGTCGTGGCTGAGGTCGCCGACGCCGCCGTACTCCGCGTGCCGGTAGATCTCGACCGGCTCGGAGGCGCCGGGGAGGCGCAGGTGCAGGGTGGTGCCGTCCTCGTCGGTGGAGCGGCCGACGACCACGGTGCCGTTGCGGCCGAGGGCCAGGCCGGCCGAGTAGGAGGGGGCGAGGCCGGGCACGGCCTCCTCGTCCGGGCCGCCGGCGAACGGCTGGCGGCGCCAGACGCCGAACTCGTCGCCGTCGTGGTCGTCGAACCACCAGACCCAGTCGCCGTCGGGGGACAGCTCGGCGTCGGTGGTGCCGTTCGGGCGGTCGGTGACCCGGCGGTGGGCGCCGGTGGCGCGGTCCCAGGCGTAGACCTCGTAGGTGCCGGTCGCGTTGGACACGTACAGCGCCCGGTCGGGGGCGTCCTCGGCCCAGTCGGGCAGTGACACCCGGGCCGCCCTGAACCGCTGCTCCCACGCCGGGACGGCGCTCTTCTCCTCGCTCATCCGACCATCCAACCCGATCGGGGGGAGGGAATGGAACGGGCGGGTGGGCCTGAGGCCCACCCGCCGGGTGGTTCGGGGGTGTTCACGAGGGTCGCGCCCGTTCGTGCCCGCCCGGTCCCCCGGGGTGCCGGGTGCCGGGCGTGTCCTGCGGGGTCGGTCCGCGGGGCGGCTCCTGCGGGGTGGTTCGGTTTCTGCGGAGCTTCCCGTCGCGCCGGGCTTCAGGTCCGGCGGGGCAGCAGCCGGACCAGGCCCACGAGCACCAGCTCCAGCACCGCCAGCACCAGCACGCTGCGGCCGAAGGCCGCGGTCGGGTCGTCGGCACCGTAGTAGACGAGGCCGATCAGCGCGATCCCGAGCGCCCCGCCGACCTGTTGCACGGTGGACACCACCCCGGCGGCGGAGCCGGCCAGCCGCGGCTCGACGCCCTCCAGGACGACGGCGGTGACCGGGGCGATCACCAGACCCATGCCGAGGCCGTCCACGAACAGGCCGGGGGCCAGCCACCAGACGCTGCCGTCCGCGACGTCGTACGCGGCGAGGGCGAGCAGGCCCAGCCCGGCGGCCATCAGCAGCCCGCCGACGGTGATCGTGCGGCGGCCGCCGAGGCGGGCGGTGACCCGGTGGGTGGTGTTGGAGGTGATCAGGTAGCCGAGGCCGATCGCGGTGAAGACCAGCCCGGCGCCGAGCGCGTCCAGGCCGCGGCCGAACTGCAGGTGCAGGGCGAGCACCAGGAAGAAGGAGCCCTGGCCGAGCCAGAAGGCGAGTTGGGCGAGCACACCGGCGCTGAAGGCGCGGCTGTGGAAGAGGCGGGTGTCGACCAGCGGGGTGGTGGTGGCGGTGGTGGCGGCGGTGGTGGCAGTGGTGGAAGTGGTGTCGCGCGGGGTGGCGCGGTGCTGGTGCACGGCGAACGCGGCCAGCAGGACGAGCGAGGCACCGAGGCAGAGCACCGTCCACAGCGGCCAGCCCAGCTGGGGTCCCTGGATGAGCGGGAGCACCAGGGCGGTCATCGCGGTGGAGACCAGCAGCACGCCGACCGGGTCCAGCCCCGGCCGCTGCGGGGCGCGGGACTCCGGCAGGGAGCGGCGGACCATCGCCAGGGCGACCAGGCCGATCGGCAGGTTGATCAGGAAGCAGCTGCGCCAGCCCAGGCCGAAGAGGTCAGCACGGATCAGCAGCCCGCCGATCAGCTGCCCGAACACCGCGCCGACGCCCATCGTCAGCCCGTACCGGGCGAAGGCCCGCGCCTGCGCCGCGCCGCTGAACGCGGTCCGCAGGATCGCCAGCACCTGCGGTCCCATCAACGCCGCCGACAGGCCCTGCACCACCCGGGCACCGACCAGCGCGGCGGCGGTGGGGGCGAAGCCGCAGCCCGCGGAGGCCAGGGTGAAGAGGGCCAGGCCGAGGCCGAACACCCGGCGGCGGCCGTAGCGGTCGCCGAGCCGCCCCGCGGTGACCAGGCCGGCCGCGAGGGCCAGGCTGAATCCGGCCATCACCCACTGGACGGCGGCCGGGCCGGCGCCCAGGTCGGCCTGGAGGGAGGGGAGGGCGACGTTGACGACGAAGACGTCGAGGGCGGTCATGAAGGTGGCGGTCAGGACGACCGGCAGCAGGCCCCTGGGGGGCGTGGCCGCCGTGTTCGGGGCGGGCGGGGCCGTGGCCGGCGGGGCTGCGGTGGTCGGGGCCGTGGCGGTCGGGGCTGTGGCGGGTGGGGCCGTGGCGGGCCGCCGGGCGTCCAGGGCGGTGCTCATCTCGGGCTCTCCTCAAGGGGTCGGTGGGGGCGGCGGGCCGGAGGCCGGTTCGGGACGGCGGTGGGCTCGGGGCAGCGGGCCGGCGAGGGGCGGGCCGAGGGGGAAGGGCCCGCCCCTCGCGCAGGCGGGGGGCAGTCGCTCAGGCGCCCGGCACGCGGTCGAGGAAGCCGTACACCGCGCCGATCCGACCGTCCGGGGTCGCCGTCAGCACGTCGAAGCCGATCACCACCGGCTCCGCGCCGGCCGGACCGAGGTTCCAGGTGAAGCGGGCGATGTCGTGGTGCGCGTCCACCGGGCCGAGGGTGAACTCCAGCCCCGGGAACTGCGCCTGGGCCGCGCCGATCAGCGCGTCGATCGCGTCCCGGCCGGCGACCGCGGCCAGCGGGTCGGTGTAGCGGCCGTCCTCCGCCCACACCTCGTCGATCAGCTTGCGGCGGGCCGCCGGGTCCGTCTCGTTCCACACCGCGAGGTAGCGCTCGGCGAGCTGCTGGAGGGCGGCGGTGGTGATCTCGGTCATCGTCATCTCCTGTGTTCCGGTGGGGTGTTGGCCGGTCGTTCCCGGTGCTCACAAAGGTAGGGAGCGGCGCGCGGCGGCGAATCAGTCACGTATAGGCATGGGGGTACGTAGGTCGGTGGTCGGTGGTCGGTGGTCGGTGGTCGGTGGTCCGTACCGACGTACCGACGTACCGACGTACCGACGTGCCGGGGTGCCCGTGCCGGGGGCGCCGGTTTCCCCGCCCGCCGTGGTTCCGCGCTGGGGTGGCGCGGGCCGGATGGGTAGGGTCGAGGGCATGCTGTACGGGAGGGAACACGAACAGTCCGTCGTGGACGGACTGTTGGACGCGGCACGGGCCGGCCGCAGCGGCGTCCTGCTGCTCCGCGGCGAGGCCGGCATCGGCAAGACTGCGCTGCTGGACGACGCCGTCGCGCGGGCGGGGGAGACGTTCCGGGTGATCCGGGCGGCGGGCGTCGAGTACGAGGCCGAGCTGCCGTACGCCGGGCTGAGCCTGCTGCTCGCGCCCGGCCTCGACCGGCTGGACGCCCTGCCGGGGCCGCAACGGCGGGCCCTGGAAACGGCGTTCGGGCTGGCCGACGGCGGGGTGGGCGAGGCGGGCGGGGCGGCGGAAGCGTCCGGGCAGGCCGTCGACCAGTCGGGCGGCCAGTCGGCCGGACGGCCGACCGACCGGTTGCTGGTCGGGCTCGCCACGCTCGCCCTGCTCGCCGAACTCGCCGTCGATCAGCCGCTGTTGTGTGTCCTGGACGACGTGCAGTGGCTGGACCGGGCCTCGCTGGACGCGCTGCTGCTGGCCGCGCGACGGTTCCAGGCCGAGGGGGTGGCCCTGCTGCTCGCCTCCCGTACCGGCGGTGGAGCCGGTGCCGGGGCCGGCGCCATGGCCGCTGTCGGAGCCGGCCCCGACATCTCGTCGGAGCGCCGGCTCGGCCTCCCCGAGCTGGAGGTGACCGCCCTGGCCGCGGCCGACGCCACCCGGCTGCTGGCCCGGCGGACCGGCCCCGACCTGCCCGCAGCCGCCCGCGAGCGACTGCTCGCCGAGGCCGCCGGCAACCCGCTCGCCCTCACCGAACTCCCCGTCGCCGCAGGCCTGCAGGCGCACACACCGGGCGGCCTGCCGCTCACCAGCAGGCTGCTGATCGCCTTCCACGGGCAGGTCACCGGGCTGCCCGCGGCCACCCAGACGCTGCTCCTGGTCGCCGGTGCCGAGGAGCGTGGTGAACTCGACGTCATCCTGCCCGCCGCGGTCGCGCTCGGCGTCACCGCCGAACACCTCACCCCCGCCGAAGAGGCGGGCCTGGTGACGGTCACGGCCGACCGCCGGATCGCCTTCCGGCACCCGCTGCTACGCTCCGCCATCCTCCAACGTGCGCCGCACCAACAGAAGTTGACCGTGCACCGGGCGCTGGCCGACGCGCTCCCGGACGGCGACCGCCGCACCTGGCACCTCGCCCTCGCCGCCACCGCCCCCGACACCGACCTCGCCGACGCCCTGGAACGCGCCGCCGTCCGCGCCGAGCGCCGCGGCGGCCACGGCGGCGCCGCCGCGTACGAGCGCGCCGCCCGGCTCACCCCGGACCGCGACGGCGCCACCCGGCGCCTCGTCCTGGCCGCCGAAGCAGCCACCGAGGAAGGCGAGTTGGCCCGCGCCGAGGCGCTCGCCGACGAGGCCGCCGGCCGTACCGACAACGTGCTCGCCCACGCCCTGCTCGACCAGGTCCGGGCCACCGCGCACTTCTGGCGCGGCTCCTACCCCACCGCGTACCGGCTGCTGCTCGACGCCGCCGGCACCGACATCGACCCGCAGCACGCCGCCCGGATGCTGTTCCAGGCCTTCCACACCGCCTGGTACGCCGGGGAGGGTCCGGTGACCGCCGTCCTCGACCGCCTCGCCGCCCTCCCCCTGGCCGACGGCGACCCCCTCGCGCCGCTCGCCCGCCACCTGCCCGCCGCCGTCCTCCCCGCCCTCGGCCGGCCCGTCGCACCGCCCCCACCCGCCAGGGAGGCCGCCGAGGCCGCCCGCCGGGCCGGCGCCGAGAGCCCGGTCGACCTCGTCCAGCTGTGCGGCGCCACCCTCATCCTCGGCCGCGACGACGAAACCGCCGAACTCGGCGCCGAACTGATCGCCGAAGCCCGCGCCAAGGGCACCGTCGGCGTGCTGCCCACCCTGCAGTTCTTCCTCGCCGAAGCCGAGCTCTTCCACGGCCGCCACCGCGACGCCGAACTCACCGCCACCGAGGCCCTCGGCCTCGCCCGCGACACCGGCCAGCACCAGTGGGTCAGCCAACTCACCGCGCTGCTCGCCTACCTGGCCGCACTCGACGGCCGCAGCGACCACTGCACCGACCTCGCCGCCACCGCCCTCGCCACCACCGGCCCGCAGAGCGCCGCCCCCGCAGCCGGCCTCCCCTGGGCCCAGTGGGCGCTCGCCCTCCTGGACCTCGGCCAGGGCCGCGCCGGCGACGCCGCCGACCGCCTGCACACCCTCACCACCGGCCCCCACCGGCACCACGTCAGCGCCACCCGGGCCGTCCCCGACCTGGTCGAGGCCGCCGTCCGCCTCGGCACCCCCGACCGCGCCGCCGAACCGTACGAGCGCTACGCCCGCTGGGCCGCCGCCGCCGACCGCCCCTGGGCCGAAGCCCTCCGACTGCGCTGCCAAGCCCTCCTCGGCCCCGACGAACTCGCCGAATCCGCCTACCGCGCCGCCCTCGACCTCCACGAACCCGGCCACCGCCCCTTCGAACAGGCCCGCACCGCCCTCCTCTACGGCGAATGGCTGCGCCGCACCCGCCGCCGCACCGACGCCCGCCCCCACCTGCGCGCCGCCCTCGAAACCTTCGACCGCCTCGCCGCCCACCCCTGGGCCGCCCGCGCCCGCACCGAACTCTCCGCCACCGGCACCCCCGCCCCCACCCCAGCAGGCACCGCCCAGTCCCCCCTCACCCCCCAGGAACTCCAGATCGCCCGCCTCGCCGCCCAGGGCCTCACCAACCGCGACATCGCCGCCCAGCTCTTCCTCAGCCCCCGCACCGTCGCCCACCACCTCTACAAGGCCTACCCGAAGCTCGACATCACCTCCCGCACCGAACTCACCACGGTCCTCTGAGCCCCGGTCCGGGGCCGAACCGGCCCGGCCGACCGCTTCTACGGGTTCCTGCCGATCGGGGCGTCGGCACGCCGGCCGTGGTCGGGGATGGGTGCCGGCCGGAGGGGGCGTCAACCGCGACGGCTTCCCGCGCCCGGAGAGTTCCGGGTCCGACGGGAGCCGTACGGCCGGGCTGCCCGGGAAGGGTGCGATGTGGTGCGGCTTCGAGACCGTCCGCCGCTGCCACGCCCGGAGCCGGACGAGCACGTACGGGAAGAGGTCCCGCCGAGTGATCCGTGCCGCGACGGCCGTGGTCGGGGAACGAGTGCCACCGGACGGGCGGCGCGTGAGCCGCGTCACGGCTCCGTCGTCCATGCAGGGGGCTGAGGCCCAGTCACCCCGGCGGGTACGCAAAACGACAGAGGCCCTGCCGGATTTCTCCGGCAGGGCCTCTGCACTGGGTCGGGGTGGCGGGATTTGAACCCACGGCCTCTTCGTCCCGAATGAGGTCCGGGGTGGCGGCCGACCTGCATGTGTGAATGAATGCCC
Organism: Kitasatospora sp. NPDC038210; assembly: GCF_055600605.1. NCBI lineage: Bacteria > Bacillati > Actinomycetota > Actinomycetes > Kitasatosporales > Streptomycetaceae > Kitasatospora > Kitasatospora sp. NPDC038210. Next base: position 483,672 of record NZ_JBVJYK010000004.1, read on the forward strand.
AGGTCGGAGCGTTGGTGTACGTGGGCTACGCCCTGCTTGGAGGGGCTCCGATCTCAAGATCTTCTCCCGGGCTTCTCCCAGCCCGGGGAGCGGACCGCACTGGGGAGCACGGACGTGCCATCCGGTGCCAGTCGCGGCTTGGCGCTGCCCGCTGTGGCGGATCTGTCGATCAAGCTACCGAGTGTCCGTGCCACCCCCTAGCCTTGGTCCAGTTGAGGACGGAGGCAGCATGTCTGTGGGAGTCAACAGCGGGGTCAACCTGCCGGAGTGCTGGGCAGCGATCTTGGCGGCGGTTAAGGATCGCCGACGCTTCGCTTGGATACTGCTCGCGCAAAACGCCCAGCCAAAGTCCTTTGACGCCTCCGTTCTGGTGGTGGGCTTCGAAAATGACAACTCTCTCGAATCATTCACTAATGCCAACTGCATGGACGTTCTCGACGAGGCAGTTCAGGCTGTAGTGGGCGCTAAGTGTGAGATTGTGGCCGTCGGACCTGATGGGAAAATTCCCCCAGCTCTCCCGCAGGCTATTCCTGTGACGCCAATGCCAATGCCCAAAAAGGCGCCCTCGGATCTAGAGGTGATGCTAGGGCAAACGGCGTTTCTTTTGCATGAACAGGGAAATTCGCGAGTGGCGGCGCTCATGCTTGACGTTGAGCGAATTGAAATTGTGCAAAGAGGGGAGGGCTTTGGGAAATGGCAGGAAGCAAACCTTGTAGTCCCGGCCTTCCTTGTCCAGCTGTTCACTGAAGCTGTACTTGATGATTTGAAGCCAGTCCTTCGTACTGTTGCAGATCGGCGAGGGATCGATATCGGCACGGTTGTGGCTATTCCAGCCCTTCCATCGATCGGGGCTGACTGGCGTGAGCGTCTCCAGAGCCAGCTCGCTGAGGGGGCGGCATCAAACCAGGCCAGGCGGTCTAGGGGTCAGGCTGGCAAGCTGCTGATTATGCGCGACGGGTGCGTATTTGACTCCCTAGAGGAGGTGCGAGTCTACGATGCCCTGAAGCGAGCACAGGCGGCCCTTTCGAGTGACACGACAATCTCGATCTTTCCCCTTCCTGTCGGTAGGGTGGGAGCTGGAAACATGTGGACTCCCGACTTTGTCGTAATTCGCGGTGGGCGTGCGGGGATTATCGAAGTTGACGGGCCGCATCATTCGGGACGGCGGGGGGCGGATGGCACTCGGGATCGCCACTGGCGAAATAGTGGAGTGGTCCACATTGAGCGGATCCTGGTGGAAGAGACCAGTGATGACGCGGAGCTCGACAAGCTGGTGCAGGTATTTCTTAAGCGGCTCCGGGAGCACTAGGAGAGCAGGCCTGCGGCCGGACCGCCCTAGCTAGCTTGCCTGCGCGTGATGGGTTCGCCCAGCCCGGGTCGACAACCAAGCCTCTTGGCGAAGATGGGCGAACGTTGCCGGGCGCAGCTTCAATACGTCCTGGGCCCGGCTTCTCAGGCAGGCCGGACGCCACTTACCAGAAAATCCCTGCAGCGCTAGGCAAGCTGTCGGCATGATGGGAATTCTAGTGTTGCGCCCTAGGGGGAGGTGTGCCCATGAGGATTGACTTCGTCGATGACGCTGGACTGGCTCTAGCTATTGGAAAAGTGGCAATAGAGAGTTCCAAGGTTGACGAACTTATTCGAGAGATGATCACGGATCTCATGGAGGAAGCTGGAGATCTGGCATGGATTCTCTTCGAAGGGCAAACTAGTGAATGGCTGATAGAGACATTCAAGGCAATGCTGGATCACGTAGATAGCCATGACAAGACTTGGAGTGGGGAAACAAAGAGTGAGCTCGTTTCCATGCTGGGAGAGCTCGCGCCACTTCGGCGCATGAGGAACTCGATAATTCATGGAATCTGGCGATATGAAAACTTCTATGACGAATGGCCGGATCGCCCATGGGGGGATGTGGATGATGGCTCGCCTGTTTACTTCTGCTACAAGAGTAGGGCTAGGAGGTTGAGTGAGATTAGAATTCTTTCTGTGCGTGACGTGGAAGTGGTGGCTGAGAAGATTTCGGAGGTCCGGGGGAGGGTCGTTCGGCATTTCCGCTCTATGTGCTACGCGGCTGGTGCTGCAGGCGCTCCTGGTCCCCTTCCTCGTTGGTAGCGAAATTTGGCGAGAGTGGGATTTCTGCAGATCCTGATGATCAATGGACTCGAACTCTCGGAGGGATGGACGCCCCGTGACCACTGCGGCCAATAAACCTGTCGATTGCGCTCGATGTGGCGCCAAGCTAAGCCGTAGTAACACCGACACGGTGTGCAGCCCGTGCCGCCGCGCTATCGGGCCGGCCGCTGCAGTCGCGCAGGCCACCCCGGGGGCCAAGCCGGTCAGCTGGCTCCCCGCCCCCGCCGAGCGCACCGCGCCGCCGGACGGGTCCAACCTCGGAAGCGTCCTGAAGGCCTACCGCGCGCTCCACAAGCTGAAGCAGCAGGACCTTGCCGACCTGCTGGGCTACGACCAGTCGTACGTCTCGCTGTTGGAGCGCGGGAAACGGGTGATCAAGGACATGGACGAACTCCGGCGCCTGGCCCAGGTGCTGGGGTTGCCCGAGGACGAGTTGGGCCTGTTGCCGACCGTCGAGCCGACCGTCGTCTCGGCTTCCAGCGGCGAGACCGCTCCGCAGGACGCGGCCGAGGAACAGCGCCGTTGGCGGATGATCCGCCGGGACCTGAACCGGCACCGGAGCGAACTCACCAGCGCCGCCGCCCGGCTGTACCCGAACGCGGCCCGCGCGGGGAACAGCCCCGTGCTCACGACGGCCGGCTGGATGTGGCCGGAGCCCTTGGACTTCGGCGACATCCACCTCACGTGGTTGGCGCAGACGGTGCCGCCGGAGATCGTCGGCGCCGAGCCGGAGTCCGAGGGCGTTCGGCCCTTGGCCGCGACCGGCGGGCGGTTCGCCCGGTACTCGCAGGCCATCCGCATGGTTGACCGGCCGTCGCTGTTCGTGAACCGTCCGAGCTTTCGGCTGCTCGACGTCGACCAGGTCGGCGGCCGGCCCAAGCTGTCCTTCGGCTACACGACCTACTTCGACATGGCGGACGTCTGCGAGGGAGTGGCTCACGAGCTGGCTGGCGCGTGGCTCGCGACCGGCAGCGACCCCGCGTGGATCGGGAAGCCGAACTGGGACGCGCTCCCGTTCCGCGCGCTGGTCGGCGACCCGTTCGACCTCGGCCGTCGTCCGCTGCTGCCGTCCATCGACACGCTGACCATCCGGCTCGCTGCGGACGGCACGGCGTCGTTTCCGCTGCACCATCGGGCGGCGAGCAACGTGGCGCTGGCCGGCGGGACGTACCACATCATGCCCGCCGGGGTGTTCCAGCCGTCCTCGGTGATGCCGTGGGACCAGTCGAACGACTTCGACCTTTGGCGCAACGTGCTCCGCGAGTACGCGGAGGAGTTCCTGGGCGACCCGGAGGCGGACGGCAGCAGCGGCGAACCCATCGACTATGACGGGGTTGAACCGTTCCGCACGCTCAACGAGGCCCGGCGCGCGGGCAAGGTGCGGCCCTACTGCTTCGGGATCGGCTTGGACCCGCTCACGCTGGCGGGGGAGATCATCAGCGCCGTGGTGATCGACGCCGACGTCTACGACGCGGTGTTCTCCGGCATGGTGGCCCGCAACACCGAGGGCAGCATCATCTCGGGCACGGGGAACGCTGGTGGGATCAACTTCACCGAGGGCAACATTCGCCACCTACTGGAGAATGAACCGCTCGCGTCTGCCGCCGCCGCGTGCCTCGACCTGGCGTGGCAGCATCGCGGACTGATCCTGAACTGAGGAGGAACACCGTGCGCGTACTCGTGACGGGTGCCTTCGGCTTCGTCGGCAACGCGGTTGTCCGACGACTCGCCGAGGCGGGCCACGAGGTGGTTGCCCTGACCCATCGGCTCAAGCGCGCCCCGCGCCCTGAGCTGCCGGTGGCCGAGGTGGTCTACGGTGACATCCGCGACGAGCACGCTGTTGCATGGGCCGTGCGCGGTGTGCATGCCGTATGTCACCTGGCCGCGCTCACACGGGTGCGCGAGTCCTTCGAGATGCCGGACGAGTACCACGACGTCAACGTCAACGGCACTGCGGCCCTGCTGGCGGCGCTGCCCGGCCGAGCTGCCACGGAGCGCCCCGTGGTCGTGCTCGGTTCGACGGCGGCGATCTACGGCGCCCCTGAGCAGCAGCCGATCGGTGAGGACGTCGTGCCTGCTCCGGGCAACCCGTACGGCGCCTCCAAGCTGGCCGCGGACGAGTTGCTCAGGCGCGAGGGTGAGCGCGGCAACGTTCGGGCGGTGAGTCTGCGGTGCTTCAACATCGCAGGCTCGGTGGGCGGGGTGGCGGACGCCGACGAGTCCCGGATCATCCCGAAGGCGCTCGCCGTGGCGGCCGGCCGCTACCCGCACCTGGAGATGAACGGCGACGGGAGTGCCATCCGGGACTTCGTTCACGTGGATGACCTGGCCCGCGCGTACGTGTTGGCGCTGCACGCTGGGGACTTCGCGCACCGGGCGTACAACGTGGGCGCAACGCCGGCGAGCATGCGCGAGATCGTCGACGCTGTGGAGCAGGTGACGGGGCGACCGGTGCCGGTGGTTCACCGCCCGCCACAGCCGGAACCGCCCCGGCTGGTCGCCGACCTCACCCGGATCACGACGGAGTTCGGATGGAAGCCCGAACGGTCTGGACTTCACGACCTGATCCGAGACGGGTGGGCGGCGACCAGCCGCGACGGACTCTGACCTACTCCGCCAAGCGGCTCTTCACGCTGTCGGGAAGCGCGTCAAACGCAGCCTGCCAGCGCTGGAGAGCCGCTTCGGCATCTGCCCCCTCCCCTTCGGTGTGGACCAAGTCGCGGAGGGCCTGCTCGATCGCCTGGCCTGCTTGCAGCACGGGGACAGCCCAATCGGCGGCGCCCCGGGAGTGCCCGGCCAGCCGCGGCGGGAACTGGGCGAACACCCCCTTCCCCTGATGTCCAATCACGTAGCCCTCGGTGCGGAGCAGGGATACGGCGTTCTTCACGACGGTGCTCGACACGCCGGAGCTGTCCATCAACTCCTGCGTCGACGGCAGTGCGGCACCTGCGGCCAGCTTGCCGCTGCGGATTCGTTCCCGCAGGTCATCGGCTAGCTGGAGATAGGCCGGCGCGCCTTGGAACTCGGTCACCAGTGATCCTCCAGTCGACGTCTCGCACTTAGTGCACAGTGTGCCGCAGCGCGCCGAAGGCGAAGCACTTGCCAACTTAGGACACTAGGTGCACCATGTTTGTTGTGAGGGCAACGCCACGGCGTAGGACCTCATATGACAGGCCGTCATTGGTTCGGCGCCATGCGTCGGAGCAGGCTTGTCGCAGCAGGACGGTCCGCAAGCAAGCCGGACCGCCGCAATCTCCATCAGCTCTTGGGGCCCTTCTTTGGGCTGCCCTGAGCTGGACAAATGCGCCCGGAAGTTGGCCCGCCAGGGTCGGCCAGGGAAGCGCAGTTCCTTGAGAACTGAACAGTGATCGTGCGGGACCGACGCGAGGGCAGCGATGCTCTCCCCCTACGCAGTGGCATGCCATCCCTCCGGGGATGTGGGGCCGAACGGGACGCTGACCATGCCGATTCGTACGGCTGGGTGGCGAAACCGGGAGTACAGCGGAGTCCCAACGCACGTGGCGGGATGAGACAGACCGCCCCCGTGGTGACCGGGTGATGTCGCCGGCGGCAGCGAGCCACGCAGCACCCCGTTCCGGGTGCGCCGCCCTGCTGGTGCTGAGCAGAGACGAAGCACCGGACCAGGCCCGAGAGACCTGACGCCCGTAGGACGGGCAACCCCAACCACCAGCCCCGGCAGGGGCTTCGATCTGAGGAGGGCGCGCCCATGGGCATGCCCCAGATCTGTATCCGGCCCCGCCGCTGACAGCGGGCGGGGCTCACCGCTTCCGGTCGCGTTACCAGCGATCACGGTCCCCGGCGCGCGTCGGCCGCCCTCACGGCGGCGGGCCCGCGTCGGGTTCCGCGGCTGCTCGTGAACGACGAGAAGCCCAGCCCGCATGAGTCGGGCCGCCGCGCTCCCGGCCAAGGTAGGCGCGGCGGCCCTGCGGGCTCACCCCCAGATTGGACGAGGTGAACCCATGAAACTGATTGTTGCAGGCCAGCAGGCCGCGACCCCTGAGGAGTTCGCGGAACTGGCCTTCGGGACCGGAGCCGACTTCGGCTTCGGCGTCGACACCGAGCTGTTCGACGGCACCACGGACAGCTCCGACGAGGACCGGCAGGTCCGGCTCGACGTCGCCCGCGCGGTCCTGCGGGACCTGCCCGCGCCGGCGGCCCGGTTCGCGTCGGCCTTGATGCGCACCGCCGAGCGCCGCCGGGTGCTGACCTGGAAGGCGGCGGCATGATGGCACAGCTCCGCACGATCGTCAGCGGTGCGACCCGCACCCCGCACCTGGCCGCGCGTCCGGCAGCGACCGTGCTGGCCGAGTACCGCCCGAACCCGGACAGCGACCTGCGCGGCGCTGCCTGCGCGGGCAGTGACACGAACCTGTTCTTCCCGGACCCCGAGGAGATGGGGCCCGCGGCCGCCGAGTGGGCCGAGCGCCGCGCCAAGATGATCTGCGCCGGCTGCCCGGTGAAGTCTCTGTGCCTCGCCGACGCGTTGGAGCGGCGCGAGCCGCACGGCGTCTTCGGTGGCCTGAACGAGCGCGAGCGCAACCGCGTGATGCGGCGGGCGGCCCGCGACCGGGCCCGGGTGAACGCCGGGGGTGCCGGGTGAACGTTCACCGCACCGGCGGGGGTGTTCACCCGGTGCTCACCGAGGTGCCCAGCCCGGCCCAGATCCGCCGCACGTCGCTCGTGATCAGCGTCGGCACGTGGGTGTTGACGGGGGCGGTGGTCGCGGTGAGCATGTCGACCGCCGCACCGTTCATCGACGCCCATTCGACCGTCGGCACCGGCCCCGTGATGGCCGTCGCCGCCGACGGCTGCTTCATCCTGAGCCTCCAGGCGGACAGCACCCTCTCCCGCTTCGGGGTGAGCGCCGGACGCTGGCCGGCCCTCTTCCGGTGGGTCACCGGGCTGGCCACGGTCTGGCTCAACATCGGTGCCGCCGCGCTGGCGAAAGACCTGGTCGGCGTGGTGATCCACCTGATCCCGCCGCTGTTGCTGCTGCTCGTCGCCGAGGCTGGACCGGCCTACCGCCGGGCTCTGGCCCGTCTTGCCCGTGGCTCTCAGCCGCCGCTGCGGACCCGCCCGGCGACGATCCCGCGTGCCGCCCGGCAGGTGGTGAACGTGCCGTTGTTCACCCTCCCGACCGCGCCGTTCACTCCCGCCCCGCAGGCCGCCCCAGTCCTGCCGTCCAGCCCCGTTGCGGAGGGCCGGGAGGCGCTCCCGGCGGGCGGGGTGAACGCGGTGAACACCGAGCCCGTTCACCCGCCGCTCACCCCCGTTCACCCCGCTCCGACGGACCCCGCCGAACCGACCGTCGCCCCGGCCGCGGACACCGTCGACGACGTGATCGACGGCCCGGTCTACCCGGAAGGACCGCGCCCGGTGAACACCCCGACGCGCGAGGCGTTCACCGCCGAGGACGAGGTGAACGCCTCGGCCGACGAGGTGAACACCGGCCCGCAGGAACCGGCCCGGCTGGACGGCGCAGAGGCCGCCCGCGTGATCGAGGAGTGCTGGCGCGACGGCATCTCGCAGCGCGAAGCCGCCCGTCGCTCCACCCGCTCCCCGGCCTACGTCAGCGTCGTCTACAAGCGGCTCAGCGAGCAGCAGGACGGCGGCACCGAGGCGGTGGCCGCGTGAGCCGCCCCCGCCACTGGGACCCCGACGGCGTCCGCCACGGCGGCACGCCCACCTACCCGTGGCGCATGGCGCCGCGTGGCCTCTTCACCCGCCGGCAGCTCCGCGCCAAGGGCCTGCGCCCCGGCGGTCAGGACGTCGCCGCGCAGATCATGTGGCGCTCCCGCTACGGCGGCACCCGCCCCGCCTACCTCTACCGCCTCGCGCTGGCCAAGCCCGTGCGGCCCATGACCCCCGCGAAGGCCGCCGCCCTCGCCAAGGCCAACGCCGCCCGCCGCACCTGCCCCGCCTGCGGGCAGGACGCCGGCTACGTGCTCCCCGCACGCCTCGACACCTGCCTGAACTGCGCCGACAACGCGTCGGCCGCCGCCTGACCGGAGGAACCGTGTCCGACACCACCACCCCCCGGCCGCCGAGCCCACCCACACCTGGCTGATCACGCTCCAGTACCCGGTGCACAACGGCTACGCCGTCGTCACCCACAACGGCAGCATCACCGCCGCCCCCGGCGGCAACCGCGAGCGCGCCTACCTGGACATCCGGGACTGGCTGACGCAGCAGAGGCCCGAACTCGCGGCCGGCAACGTCCTGTTCTTCTCGCTGGAGCCCTACCGGCTCTGACCGCCTCGGAGGTTCGCATGGCCCGCATCCGCACCACCAAGGTTCAGATACCGGCCCAGCGCGGCCGTGGGCGCCGTCGAGGGCCCGCCGCGCACGTGGTCGATCTCGGCCGGGGCACCGCCCCGGTCGTGCTCGTCGTCCCCCACCAGCCGTCGCTGAGCGGCCGGTTGGCTCTCGCGACCGGGCGTGCGCTGTGGCGTGGCCGGGTCGCGTGGGCCCCGGTCTGGGCCGGGATCGGCGTCTTCGGGGCGGCCGGTGTGCTGTCCGCCGTCCCGGCCGCCGCGCTCGCCCTCGCCGTCCCGGCGGTGCTGCTGCCCGCCGGGTGGCAGCTGGCCGTGCGCCGTCACCCGCGCTCGGCCGTGCGCCGCAAGGCCCGCGCCCGCACCCGCTCCGTCGCCGCCTGGTCGACCGGCCTTGCCTGGTCGGCGCTGGCCGTCTGGTTCGGCCCCGCGAACGGCCTGCTCGCCCTCTTGTGGCTGGCCGGCACCGCCACCGCCCAGACGCTCTGGTGGCAGCACCGCCGCACCCGCGCCACCACCCCGCTCACCGCCGAGACCGACTGAACTCCCCGAGGAGACAGCAGATGAGCACCCCTCCCAACAACGCCGGAAGCCCGTTCCCGCCCCCGCGCCGCTCCGGCAACCCGGCCGGGGGCGGGAAGACGCCACCGCCGCCCGGCGGCAACTCCCGGACCCGCGTCGGGCCGAGCTACCACTTCTCCTACACCCGCACCACCGCCGCCGGCGGTGGCATGGGCGGCGCCGGGTACGGCGGCGGCCGGGGCCCCGGCGGGCCCGGTCCGGCGTCCGGCCCGATCGGCACCCCGTCCGGCAGCGGGCAGGGCGGTGGCGGGCGCGGCTACTCCCCGCTGGGCGACCCGGAGTTCTTCACCAACGCCGACGTGCGCGAGTTCTGCGAGCGTGGCCGCGCCACGTTCGCCCAGCTCTCCTTCGACCTCGCTATGGCCTTCGAGATCCTTCAGGCCGTGCTGAAGGAGGTCCCCGACGCCGACGGCCGGCCGTTCGGCTCGCTGACCCGTGCCCGCCGGGTGTCCAAGCACCTGAAGAAGGCCGCCGACGACGCCAAGGACTGCGCCGCCGAGATCGCCCGCACCTACGCCGCGTTCCAGCGCGAGTACGACCCCGAGATCTCCCGCGTGGCCAAGCCCCGCCAGCCCCGCCGCCGCTTCGACTTCGGCGGCTGATCCCGCTCTGATCCCCGACCCGGGGCAGGGCGCGCGCCCTCGCCTCCCATCGGTCGGGTGAGCTGTGCCGCGCGCTGCCCCGGGCCGGGCCCCACCCCACGCCCCGCAGCCCCGGGAGGCCGCCCATGCGCCGCCAGCCTCAGCCCCAGATCGCCCAGTTCGACACCGGCCAGCACGCCGGATACCTGCACCTCGACCCCAACCAGCACGCCGGCGGCGTCGGCGAGTACCTGCTCCACCGCGCCAAGCCCTACCTGCCACCGTGGCTGGTCGCCGCCGGCACCGGCATCCTCTCCCTGCCCGCGAACCTGATGTGGAACGAGTCCGCCGCCGGCGCGGTCGGACTCACCCTCGCCTCCCTCGGCCTGACCGCCGCCACCTGGTGGGCGGGCAAGCCCACCAGCCAGCAGCGCCGCCTCCACTCCGCCATCACCGTCGCCGCGGGCACGTCCTGGTTCACCGCCGCCGCCCTCGCCGGACCCGCCGCCGGCCCCCTGCCCAGCCTCTACCTGATAGGGGCACCGGCCCTCGCCGCGACGTGGAACATCCGCCAGCTGCTGCGGGTCAACCCCGACGGCGCCCCGAACGACGGCGACAAGGGACTCCTGGAGAAGGTCGGTCTCGCCAAGACCCTGGTCACCTCCGCGAAGGTTCAGCCCAACAAGGCAGAGTTCGAACTGCAGCTTCCCGGCGGGGAGCTGACGCCGGACGACGTATCGAAGGCGCTGCCCAAGCTGGCCGGCGCGCTGCGGGTCGCCAAGAACGCCCTGCGCACGACCCCGGACCCGGACGACTCCTCCCGCACCACGCTCACCGTCGTGCCCCATGACCTGCTCAAGGCCGGCGCCTCCTACCCGGGCCCCTCGCACCCGGGCGGGTCGATCGCCGACCCGGTCCACCTGGGCATCTATGAGGACGGCGCCGACATGGCGGCCTTCTTCCCCGGCAATCCGGACGCGCACCGCAACGCCATGCACCTGCTGATCATGGGGATGACCGGCTCCGGCAAGTCCGAAGGCGGCCTGACCGCGCTGACCGAGGTCATCACCCGACGCGACGTGATCGTGTGGGCGTCCGACCCGGCCAAGGCCGAGCAGACCCTCGGCCCGCTGCTGCCCGCCCTCGACTGGGCCGCGCTCACCATGGACGACACCAAGGCCATGATCACGGCACTCAAGGCCGTCATCCCGGCCCGCACGTCCTGGCTGGCGAAGTACGGCTACAAGCAGTGGGAACCCGCCTGCGCCGAGACGCAGGCCGACGGCTCCCCGGGCATGCCCTACCTCATCGCCTGGTTCGAGGAGGCTGCCAAGACCCTCCGTGAAACGGACGACGACGTGTTCACCGGCCCCGCGCAGGAAGCCCGTTCCGCCGGGATGTCCCTGGTCGTCTCGATGCAGCGCGCCTCCCACACCCAGATGAGCACCGACACCCGCGCCTCGCTCGGCTCGTCGTGGGTGTTCGGCCTGCGTGACGACCGGGACGCGCAGTTCGCCCTCCCGGACGAGGCCATGGACGCCGGCGCCGCGCCGCACGTCTGGAAGGACAAGAAGCCTGGCTACTCCTACCTGGTCGCCAACGGCATCCCCGAGACGTTCTGGGCCACCCCCGGCCGCGCCTACCTCACCCCGGTGGACGCCATGAACTGGGCCGTCGCCGAGTTCGCCGGGATCCGGTCCGCCTGCGACCCGGTCACCGCCAAGGCCGCCGCGAACGCGGTCGGTCCCGCCTTCACCCAGCGCACCCGCTACCCCCTGCCCACCCTCACCGCCGACAGCTGCGACGACGGCGGGATCTACGACCAGGAGAACGCCCCGGTGCACTACGACTACGACATCGACCCCACCGACGACGCCGACGGCGACGAGGACGGATGGATCGACCCGGACGCCGAACTCCCGCCCGTCGACCGGGTCGTGGAGATCGCCCCGCCCGAGATCCCGCCGCGCACCCGCGTAGGCAAGGCCGAGGCCAAGAAGATCATGGCCGAGCTGCTGGCCGAGTTCGAAGCCGCGGGCCTCACCGAGGTCGGCCCGGCCGACTTCATGGAGCACTGCGACCGCTTCCACCGCTCCCGCAGCTGGGTGTCCGGACAGGTCGCCGAGATGGTCGAGACCGGCCGTCTGCGGGAGACCGACGAGGCCGGCCGCTACGCGATCGTCCCGCTCCGGCTGGCCGCCGCCTGAACCGCTCCCGGCCCGCTTCTGACAGCCCTGACGCGTCTGACGCGTCAGACGGCCCTGACACCGAACGGGCCGTTTTCCCCAGGTAACGCGTGCGCGCGAGGGGTGTCTGACGCGTCTGACACCCACTCCTGACGCTTCTGACACCCCCAACCCGCACGCCCCTGACACCCCTCCCTCACCGCTCGACCACGCCCCGGAAACGCCCCGGGGCGCCCGGAAGGACCCCGCTGTGATCGTCTCCGTCTCCTCCGCTCTCCTGTTCGCCGTCATCACCGTTGTCCTCGTCCGCGCCCAGCGCGTCAGCGCCGGATCCGCCGTCCTGGTGTGGCTGTCCGGCTTCACCGTCGCCGGCACCGGTCTCGCCGCGCCCGTGAACAGCGCCCTCGCCTCCCTCGCGCACTACGTCTCCACCATCCACTGACCCCCAGGCCCCGCCGACAGGAGAAGCACCGTGGACCACACCACCAACCCGCAGCCGTTCGCCGCCCCGGTGCTCTACACCCAGGACGGCACCCCCTACTACGCCGCCCAGCCCGCCCCGGCACCCCTCGCGCTCTACCAGCCGGCCGCGCAGCTCCCCGCCCCGATCCACCCCGCATTCGGCTACGCGCCCGCCCAGCACACCGCCGCACCGCTCCCCGTGCCGGTTCCGGCACGGGACCCGTGGCCCGCCCGCCTGCTCGCCGGCGGCATCGGCATCGGCGGCGCCGGACTCGGCGTCGGCTTCCTCCTGCAGACCCTCGCCGCCGCCACCACCGGCCTCGGCCTGCTCGTCGCCGCCCTCGGCGTCATCTACCTCCTCAAGAACAGCAGCGGCGGAGGCGGTCGGGGCGGGCAGGGCGCCGTGAACGTGAGCGTCAACGTCACCAACCGCAACCGCTGACCCGGAGAACCACATGCTTGAGAGCACTTTCGCCCAACTCGTGGACACCCATCTCTCCACCCTCAAGGCCGCGTTGAGGAACAACGACCTGACCATCTCCGACGAGGACGAGCTACTCCACGCCATCGAGCAGGCAGCGGAGATCGCAGCCCAGCGCGCCGACACCGACGACCTCATGCGCGTGGACGCCCACCTGCTCAACAAGGCGGCCGTCTACGTCTACGACGCGGCCGAGCTGCACGAGAGCGAACACGCCAAGCGCATCCTGCTCGGCTACGCCAACAAGTGGCTGCGCTACATCGAACCGCGCGACTTCGCTGACTGACCGCCTGCCCGACCCACCGTGCCGCCCGGACCACCGCCGCAGCAGAGGCTGGGGCCCGGACGGTGCGAGGGACCGGCAGACCCGCTGCCGCACAGCACGAAGCCCCACACCAGCCTCCATTTCTTGGCAGAGAGTCGGCTGGTGCGAGGCCGTGCATCCCCTTCACAGAGATGGGACCAGCATGCCCCAGTTCGACCACTCCACGCTCGTCGTCGTCGACGACACCGCCGACCGCGAGGACGCCAGCGACGGCCACTCCCGCTACGGCGCCTACATCGCCCACCACGCCGACGAATTCCACGAGGACGGCCAGCCGCTCCTCCCGGTGGAGTTCGCCGTCGCCGCGTGGCGCGTCGCCACGAGCCCTGTCATGGCCCCCGGCTACGCGGCCGTCCGACCCGACCTGCACCAGATCGAGGTGTTCGTCGACTACGACGACTGCGCCCACTTCTGCGCGAAGGTCGGTCTGCGGCACAGCGCTCTCACCCACCGCCCCGCCAGCCGGCCGCTGGACTGGGAGCGCGCCCCGTGGTCCCGCTCGAACGAGCAGTGGCCCGTGCTGGTCAGCCCGGAGCGCACCGACCGCCCCGCCGTCCTGGTGACCGCCACCGTGCTTCTCCCGATCCCGGACCGCATCCTCATCACGCCCACCACGACCCGGCCTGGCCACACGCTCACCCACGAGGCCAAGGCCGTGGTCCACGCCCTCGCCGAGTACGCCAACCGGCACCTCGCCCCGCTCGTCGCCGACCTGCTCGGCGGTACCCGGTGAACGCCCCGGGCCTCTCCCTGGCCCTGCGCCCGGCGGCCGAGTGGCTGCCCGCGCGGCCGTGGAACGGCATGACCGTGCTGGACGCCTACTGCAACATCGGCGGCGCCGGCATGGGGTTCTGGCTGGCCGGGTTCGACGTCGTCGGCGTCGACATCCTCGACCAGCCCAACTACCCCTTCCCGTTCCTGCGCGGCGACGCGGTCGAGACCATCACCGCCCACGGCCGCAGCTTCGACCTGATCTCCGCCGGACCGCCCTGCCAGTTCGACTGCACGCTCACCGCGGGGACCAACGCCGCCCGCCGCGACCGGTACGCGGACCTGCTCGACCCCACCCGCGACGCCCTCGAAGCCACCGGCCGCCCCTACGTGATCGAGCAGCCCCCGGGCCGCGCCTCCCGCCGCATGAGGATCGACCTCACGCTGTGCGGGGAGATGTTCGGCCTGCGCGTGCTCAGGCACCGCAACTTCGACGCCGGCGGCGGCCTCGTCCTCGACCAGCCGCCACACGTCCCGCACCGGGGCCTGACCATCGGCTACCGCCACGGACGGTACGTCAGCCCCGCACAGGGCCGGTACTTCCAGGTTTACGGCAGCGGCGGCGGCAAGGGCAGCGTGCCCGAGTGGCAGGACGCCATGGGCATCCACTGGACCACCGTGCGCCGCGAGATCGCCGAGGCCATCCCCCCGGCCTACACGGAACTGATCGGCCGACAGGCCGCCGCCCAGCTGCGTGCCGTACCCGCCGCGCAGGCCGCGTAGGACACCGTCGTGGCGACCGTCCTGGACTGGCGCGACGCCCACCACTACGACCGCACCGGCCCCCGCCCCTGCCGCTGGTGCGGCCGTCCCACCCCGCTTCGCGACGAGCAGCGCAGGCCCGCACACAAGGTCTGCGCCGAACAGCACGCCGCAGAGCAGCCCCCGCCGACGTCTGGAGACCGGCGTGAACCCCATCCTGCAACTCGCCCTCGAACTGGCCCGGCTCGGCCTTCCCGTCCTGCCGTTGCGGGTCGGGAAACGGCCGGTCGGCAACTGCCCGGCCTGTAAGGACAACGCCTGCGGCGGCCGGCCGACCATGAAAGTCCCGGGCCCGTGCACCTGCCCGGCGCCCTGCCACGCGTGGGCCGCCGCCACCACCGACCCCGCCGTCCTGACCAGCCCCCCGTGGCTGCGGGCGTGGCGGGAGGCCGAAGCGGTGGCCTACCACCCGGGCGGCGCCGACTTGACCGTGGTCGACCTCGACAGCGCCGACGCCGTCACCTGGGCCCGCACCGCCCTGCCGCCGACGCTCACCGTGCCCAGCACCCGGGGCGAACACTGGGTCTACCGGGGCGCGATGGCCTCTGCCAACAGGGTCCGCCCCGATGTGGACGTCAAGTCCACCATGGCGTACGCCCGTTGGCGCGGCTACGGCATCGGAAGCATCACCTCGCTGCCCGACGCCGTCCGCGCCCTGGTCGACAAGGAAGAGGCCACCCCGCCGCCGAGCGCGGCGCGGGTGGCCTCTTCACCCCCGCCGACCTGGACCCGCACCGTGGCCCACGGCTGCCGCCACACCGACCGCTACATCAACACCGGGCTGCAACGGGGCCTCGCCAAAATCGCCGACTGCCCCGAGACCGGCGCCGGATCGCAGGCCTTCGGCGTCGCCCGCTTCCTCGCCGCCCAGCACACCCGCTGCCCCGGCCCCTGCGGACTCGACACCATCGCCCAACGACTCATCGACACCGCCGTCGCGGTCGGCGTCCCGCACGACTACGCCAGCCGCGCCGTCGCCCGCGGCTTCACCGCCGCCGGCGCCCACGCCGCCTGACCTGCTCGAAGCGGGCCGCCCCTCTCACCAAAGACCGGCGGCCCGCTCCCATCCAGCCCTACCGAACCGGAGAGGCCAGCATGACCGATCCCAACCCGCCCGTCACCACCACGACCGAGGACGGCGCCGCCCTGCTTGACGCCGTCGAAGCCCACCACCGCCGCTTCAACGTCTTCCCCAGCGAAGCCGCCTACGTCGCCGTCGTGCTCTGGGACGCCCACACCCACCTGCTCGACTGCTTCGAGTCCACCCCGCGCATTGCGTTCCTCTCCCCGGAACCCGGCTCCGGCAAGACCCGCTCTCTGGAGATCATCGACGGACTCGTCCCCCGACCGATGATCACCACCGACGTCAGCCCGGCCGCACTGTTCCGCTCGATGTCCGACGCCGACGCCCGCCCGACCGTCCTGCTCGACGAGATCGACACGGTCTTCGGCCCCAAGGCGGCGGGCAACGAGGATCTGCGCGGCCTCATCAACGCCGGCCACCGTCGCGGCGGGGTCGTCTACCGGTGTGTCGGGGACGGCTCCACCCAGACGGTTCAGCCGTTCCCCGTCTACTCCGCCCTCGCGACCGCCGGTCTCGGCGATCTTCCCGACACCATCATGAGCCGCTCCGTCATCATCCGGATGCGCCGCCGTGCCCCCAACGAGCGGGTGGAGGCGTACCGGGAGCGCATCCACAAGGCCGAGGGCAACGCCCTGCGCGACCGCCTCGCCGCCTGGGCCAACACCGTCCGCGACCAGCTCCACGACGCGTGGCCCGAGCTACCCGAAGGCATCAGCGACCGCCCCGCCGACGTGTGGGAGCCCCTGCTCGCCGTCGCCGACGCCGCCGGCGGACACTGGCCCCAGCGCGCCCGCGCCGCCTGCGTCCAGCTCGTCACCGCCGCCAAGGCCAACGACAAGGGCAGCATCGGCATCCGCCTCCTGACCGACCTGCGCGACATCTTCGACGGCGCCGAACGCATGCTCAGCGCCGACCTGCTGAACAAGCTCGCCGAGATGGACGACGCCCCGTGGGCCGACCTCGACGGCAAGCCCGTCACCGCCCGCGCCCTCGCCCGCATGCTCGGCGACTACGTCACCGCCGACAACGACCCCATCAAGCCCCGCAACATCAAGACCGGCCCCAAGAGCAGCGCCAAGGGCTACTACGCCGCCGATCTCGCCGACGCCTGGCTGCGGTACTGCCCGCCCCGTCCCCCTCGCTCCCAGGAATCCGCTACTGCCGCTACTGCCGCTACCGCGCAGGTCAGGGCCCTGTTTCCGGTAGCGGATACGCCCGAGGTAGCGGATACGGAACCGCTACCCGCCCCGCCGGCCGCCACCGCGACGTAGGCCTCCCGCCGCTCCCGCCCACCCCGGCGGGAGCGGCACCAATCCGCTACCGCTACCAAATCCGCTACCAAAAACATGCCCCTGACCAGGGAGGTAGCGGCAGTAGCGGCAGTAGCGGATCCCAGAGAAGGAAGGGGCGAAGCCCCACCGAGGTCGATCCGGAGGAGTCCGCATGCCCAAGGAACCGGGAGCACTGCCGCCGCTCTACTACCCGGCCGACATCGCCAAGGCGATCGGCATGTCCGAGTGGTGGGTGAAGGAGCAGGCGCGTCGGGGGCGAATCCCGTTCACCAAGCCCGGTCGGGCCTACCGCTTCACGGCCGAGCAGTTCGCCGAGATCGTCCGCATGTACGAGGTGCGGCCCGCCATCGTGACCGCACCGCACACCACCGTCGCCGCCGTTGCGGTCCTGAAGAAACCGGACCGTGAGCCGCAGCAGACCCGATCGGGTGTCCGGCTCCGGGCGCGGATGCCGCGTAGGGCGGCGCTTCACCAGCCGGACGCTGCCTGACCACCCCCACATGCCCCGCCCGGCGCCACCGTCGGGCGTGGCCCTGCCACAGAGAGAACACATTGGGATACGGCGAGAACCGGGGCGACTACTGGCGCGCCCGGTACAAGATCGCGCCCGGCAAGTACGGGACCGTCCTCGACGCCAACGGGAAGGCGGTCCGCTACAAGACCAAGCGCGCTGCCGAGAAGGCTGCCGGGATTGCTGAGGACGAGGTAGCCAAGGAGGCGGCTCAACCGCCAGCCGCTCCGGAGCCTGAGCGGATGACGTTCGGCGAGTACGCGAGTGGCTGGTACGAGGGCCAAGACCTGGCCGCGTCCACCATGCAGAACTATCGCCGCCACATCGAGGAGCACCTGCTCCCTGAGTTCGAGAACGCCCTGATCGGTGAGATCACCAAGGGCGGCATCGACGCCTGGGAGCGCAAGGAGCGCGAGCGCGGCTACGCGGCCAGCAGCATCAAGACGTGGCGCGGCACCCTGCACCTGATCCTCGCGGACGCCGTGGACGAGGGGCTCCGGGACTCCAACCCGGCGACCCGTCGTCGCGGCCGGGGCAAGCGCGCCGGTCGCTCGCGCAACCGCGGACCCGAGAAGGTGGTGACCGATGCCCTCGGCATCCTGCTGATCGCCGAGCGGGCGGCGTTGCTCTCGGGCCGCGACGACGAGTTCGTTGCCCTCGTCCTCAAGGGCTACACGGGCATGCGCTGGGGTGAAATCGTCGGCCTGGAGACCGAGTTCGTCAGGTCGGCCGCCGTCCGGGTCGAGCACCAGCTGTACGAGCTGGACTCCGGCGAGCTGCACCGGTGCCCGCCCAAGGACGACTCCTACCGCACGATCGACACGCCTGAGTTCCTCTCCGAGCTGCTCGCGGGGCAGCTCGCGCGGGCTAGCCAGACGCCCTGCGAGTGCCACGGCCTGCGGTACGTCTTCAGCGGCCACGGGGCCGCCAACGGCGCGGCCCACCGGCCCGGCGCGAAGCTGGTCGACGTCGCGCGAGCCGCCGGCGTCTCCACCGGGACCGTGTCCAACGTGCTCAACCGCCCGGCGGCGGTGGCCGAGGCCACCCGGGTGCGGGTGGAGAAGGCCATGGCCGAGCTCGGCTACGTCCGCTGGCAGGCGTCCGGGGAGAACGCGGCGCACTGGCGGAGGAACGGGTTCGCCACCTGGCTGTTCCACCCGGCCGCCACCGGCTGGTACCCGAAGAAGGCGCCGGAGGAGGCCCGCCCGGTGCCGGTACTGGCCGAGCCGTGGCCCGGGATCCCGACCCGTGGTCGGGGAGCCGCCGGCCGGGCGCAGGCCTGCTGGCTGCCGATCGCGCGCGGCCTCACCCCACACGGGCTGCGGCACGCGCACAAGACGATGATGGACGAGCTGCGGACGCCGCCGAAGCTCAAGGACGAGCGGATGGGGCACGAGGACGGCTCGGTCCAGGCCCGCTACTCCCACATCACGCCGGAGATGCGCCGGGACCTCATGGAGGGGCTGACCCGGATGTGGCTCGCGTCACTCGAAGCCCGTCGTCGGATGTCGCCCGGCTCGCCCGTGGCGGTTCTCGACGCGCTGCTGAGGACGCCTCAGCGGTAGCCCCGGGAGATCTGTTTTCCGGCGGTTTTCTCCCAGGATTCTCCCGAGAGCCCCCGGAAAGCCAGTCAGGGCCGGTCTCCCTTGCGGGAGACCGGCCCTGAGCTGGTCTTACTGGGTCGGGGTGGCGGGATTTGAACCCACGGCCTCTTCGTCCCGAACGAAGCGCGCTACCAAGCTGCGCCACACCCCGGTCTTGCGGTTTGTCGCTCCGTCTCCTTCGCGACGAGTAGAACTCTACCGGACGCTCGCCGAGACACGAAATCCGGTTTCGGGCGGGCGTCCGGTGGGGTCAGCGGGGGGCCGGGGTGAGGGTGAGCAGGGTGGCTTCGGGGGGGCAGGCGAAGCGGACGGGGGTGTAGCGGTTGGTGCCGCAGCCGGCGGAGACGTGGAGGTGGGAGCGGTGGCCGCCGGCGGTGTGGGTGGAGAGGCCCTTCACCCGGCGGGTGTCGATGTCGCAGTTGGTGACGAGCGCGCCGTAGAAGGGGATGCAGAGCTGGCCGCCGTGGGTGTGGCCGGCCAGGATCAGTGGGTAGCGGTCGGCGGTGAAGGCGTCGAGGACGCGCAGGTAGGGGGCGTGGACGACGGCGAGGGAGAGGTCGGCGTCGGGGGAGGGGCCGCCGGAGACCGCGCTGTAGCGGTCGCGGCGGATGTGCGGGTCGTCGAGGCCGGTGAATTCGAGGTCGAGGCCGTTCACGGTGAGGCGGCCGCGGGTGTTGGTCAGGTCGAGCCAGCCGGCGGCGTCGAAGCCGTCGCGGAGCTTCTCCCACGGGTTGTGGACGGCGCCGCTGATGCCGCGGCCGGCGGTGCCGTCGGGGTTGTTCATGCCGTGGACGCCGCTGCGCATGGCCTGGAGGTAGCGCGCCGGGTTCTTGCGGGCCGGACCGTAGTAGTCGTTGGAGCCGAAGACGTAGACGCCGGGGAACTCCATCAGCGGCCCGAGCGCGTCGAGGGTGGCGGGGACGCCGAGCGGGTCGGAGAGGTTGTCGCCGGTGTTGACCACGAGGTCGGGGCGCAGGGCGGCCAGGCTCTTCAGCCAGCGCTGCTTCTTGCCCTGGCCGCTCACCATGTGGATGTCGGACACCTGCAGGATCCGGAGGGGGCGGGCGCCGCGGGGGAGGACGGGGACCTCGACCCGGCGGAGGCGGAAGGCCCGGACCTCGTACCCGGCGGAGTAGGCGAGGCAGGCGGCGCCGGCGGCGGCGATGCCGAGGGGAACGGAGTACAGCGGTCGCATCAGCCCATGCTCTCAGACGGTCGATCAGCCGGTGAACGTCCGGCCGGGGCGGCGGCGGGCGCGGAGACCGGCCGGGAGCCGTCGGCGGGCAGTGGGGCGGTGGGGCGGTGGTGCCGTCGGGGGGCGGGTGGGGACCGGTGGGGACGGGCGGGGGCGGGTGAGGGGCCGGTGATCGGGACGGCCGCCGGGGCCGAACCGGGTCGGCGGGTTACGGCATCCGGGGGGCGAGGGGGAGTGACAGGGGAACGAGGGGGAGAAACAGGGGTGCCCGCCGGCTCGTGCGCGGCGGGCACCCGGGGGCGGGGTGGCGGTCAGGACGCCGGGTCGACGCCGACCTTCACCACCGCGTTGGACTTGTCCACGAAGACGACGGCCGGCTTCAGGTCCGCGGCCTCGTCGTTCTCGACCGAGGCGTAGGCGATGATGATCACGGTGTCGCCCGGGTGGACCAGGCGGGCGGCGGCGCCGTTGATGCAGACCACGCCCGAGCCGCGCTCGCCCTCGATGACGTAGGTCTCCAGGCGGGCGCCGTTGTCGACGTCCACCACGTGGACCAGCTCGCCGGGCAGCAGGTCGGCGTTCTCCATCAGTACCGGGTCCAGGGTCAGCGAGCCGACGTAGTGGAGCTCGGCCTGGGTCACGGTGGCGCGGTGGATCTTCGACTTCAGCATGGTGCGTCGCACGTTCTCAACCTCACAGGTGTGGTTTTCGACAGGGGAGGGGCGGTACGGCGGGCAGGCGGGGCGGTACGGCGGGCAGCGGAGCGGGTACGGCGGGCCGGGGTGCGGGCGGGTCTCAGCGGGTGAAGGCGAGCGACACGTTGTGACCGCCGAAGCCGGAGGCGTTGCAGAGGACGGCCGCGGGGCCGGCGGGCAGCTCGCGCGGGGTGTCCCGGACCAGGTCCAGGTCGAGGCCCTCCTCCGGGTGCTCCGCGTTGACGGTCGGCGGGAGGACGCCGTCGGACAGGGACAGGACGGCCGCGACCGCCGCGAGCCCGCCGGCGGCGCCCAGCAGGTGGCCGGTCATCGACTTGATCGCCGAGACCGGGACGGCGCCCGGCCCGAACACCGCGCGCAGAGCCGCGGCCTCGGCCGCGTCGCCGGCCGGGGTGGAGGTGGCGTGCGCCTGGACGTGCCGGACCGCCGCCGGGTCGAGCCGGGCGTCGGCCATGGCCCGGCGCAGCGCGGCGGCGAGGCCGCCGCCGTCCGGGCGCGGGCCGGTGGGGTGGTGCGCCTCGGAGGCCAGGCCGGCGCCCGCGAGGACGCCGTACCGGTGCGCCCCGCGGGCCCGGGCGTGGCGCTCGCGCTCCAGCACCAGGACGCCCGCGCCCTCGCCGAGGACGAAGCCGTCCCGGTCCCGGTCGAACGGCCGGGAGGCGCGGTGCGGCTCGTCGTTGCGGCCGGAGAGTGCGCGCATGGCGGCGAAGGCCGCGGCGACCAGCGGGTGGACGCCCGAGTCCGCACCGCCGGCCACCACGACGTCGGCGCGGCCGAGCCGGATCAGGTCCAGGGCGGTGGCGATGGCGTCGGCGCCGGCCGCGCAGGCGGTGACCGGGGCCGATGCCTGCGCCCGGGCGTTGACGTCGAGGGCGGCCAGCGCGGCGGTGTGATTGCCCATCAGCATCGCCACGGCGTGCGGCGAGACCCGGCGCGCCCCACGGGTGCGCAGCTCCTCGTGGTTGTTCACGACGGTGTGCACGCCGCCGATGCCGGTGCCGAGCACCACCGCGACCCGCTCCGGGTCCGGGGCGCCGGGGGTGCCGGCCGGTCCGGCGTAGCCGGCGTCCGCCCAGGCCTCGCGGACGGCTGCCAGGCCGAAGGCGCCGACCCGGTCCACCCGGCGGGCGAGCACCCGGTCCAGTAGCTCCCCGGGTTCGGCCGCGGCCCGCGCCGCGATCCGGACCGGGAGCTCGGCCGCCCAGGGGTCGTCCAGGGCCGCAACGGCTCCGCGCCCGGCGAGCAGCGCCGGCCAGGTGTCCTTGGCCGTCGCTCCGAGGGGGGTGACCGCGCCGAGTCCGGTCACCACCACGGCGTCACCGCTGCGGTCGTCCGTCATGCCGGCTCGGACTCCATGGCGGCGACCAGGCTCTGCGGCCGGATGTCGGTCCAGTTGCGCTCGATGTAGTCCAGGGACTCCTGGCGCCCGGCCTTCTCGTGGGCCACCGTCCAGCCCGCCGGGACCTCGGCGAACGCCGGCCAGAGGGAGTGCTGCCCCTCCGCGTTGCGCAGGACCAGGAACGTGCCGTCCGGGTTGTCGAAGGGGTTCTGCATCAGACTCGTGCCTTTCGTTGCGGGTCGCTCTGCGGGTCTTGTCGCTCTGCGGGTCTTGTCGCGGTGCGGGCTTGTCGAGGTCGAGAGGGTGGGGCCGGCCGGGTGGCGGGGTGGTCAGTCGGCGTCGGGGTCCGTGAAGCCGGGGGAACCGGGGGCGGCGTCGCTCGGGACGCACAGGGCGGCCAGGCGGCGCGGGGTGCGCTGCTGGAAGACCGCGCGGATGTCGACCGGGCGGCCGAACACGGCCTCGATCCGGCCGGACAGCCGTAGCGCCGCCAGTGAGTCGCCGCCGCGGGCGAAGAAGTCGTCGTCCGCGTCCAGCGGCTCGACGTCGGCGGTCGGGCCGGACGCGGCCCCGATGGCCTCGGCCGCCAGCGTCGCCAGGGTGTCCCGGGCGGCCCGCAGGGCGTCGGGGTCCGGCAGCAGCTCGCCGACCTTCGCCGTCGGCCGCTGCGCGACGGCGTGCAGCAGTGCGAGCAGCAGGTCGCCGGCCCGTTCCGCGAGTGCGGTCGGGACCAGCTCCGGCCGGTGGCTGAGCGCGAGGTGCAGCCGCTGCTCCGGGGTGACGGTCAGCCGGACCGGGTAGTGGTACGGGTCATGGCCGTGGGTGTCGGTGATCCGCAGACCACCCGAGGACCCCGCCGGCCCGCCGGCCCCCGGCTCACCGGACCCCGGCCCGCCGGCCCCCGGCCCGCCGGCCCCCGGCCCACCGGCCTCCGCCCCACCGGACCCGGGCCCGCCGGCCTCCGGCCCGATCGGCTCGGCGGCCGCGTAGTTCTCGAACACCAGGCAGCTGTCGAAGACTTCGCGCTGCCCGGCGCGACCGGCGGCGCGCAGGATCTCGCCGAGCGCCAGGTGCCGGTGCGGGGCCAGCTCGGTCTGTTCCCGGTGGAGGTCGCGCAGCAGGGCGTCCAGTCCGGCGTCCGGGTCCAGCCGTACCGGGACCGGCACGGTGTTGACGAGCAGGCCGACCAGGTCCTCGTGGCCTGGCAGTTCCGGCGTGCGGATCGACCCGGTGGCGCCGAAGACCGGCCGGCGGGAGCCGGTGAGCCGGTGCAGGGTGAGCGCCCAGGCCGCCTGGACCACGGTGTTGAGGGTGACGCCGTGGTCGCGGGCCGCCCGGCGGAGCGCCTCGGTGGTCTCCTCGGGGAGTTCCGCGGTGCGCCGCAGCGGCCGGGCGTGCACCTGTGCGGGGTCGGTGTCGGGCGCCAGCAGGGTCGGTTCGGCGCCGGACAGGGCCTTCTGCCAGGCGGCGCGCGCGGCTTCGCCGTCCTGCCGCTCCAGCCAGTCGAAGTGCCGCCGGTAGGGGACGGTGTCGGGCAGGCCCGCGTCGTCGCCGCGGTGCCGGTACAGGTGTGCCAGGTCCCGCAGCAGGATCGCGCTGGACCGGCCGTCGACCAGGATGTGGTGGAGCGTCAGCACCAGCTGGTGGCGGCGTTTGCCGAGGCGGACCAGCAGGCCGCGGACCAGGGGGGAGCGGGCCGGGTCGAACGGCTCCTGGCGCTCCCCGGCGAGCACCTCCCGCCGTCGGGCCGCGTCGGCGCGGCGCAGGTCGAGTGCGCGCCAGGGGGCCTCGGCGTGCTCGTCCAGGACCTGTACGGGCTCGCCGGAGGGCAGCAACTCGAACCGGGCGCGCAGTGCCTCGTGGCGCCGCACCACGGCCCGGAACGCGGTGCGCATCCGGTCGGCGTCCAGCTCGCCGTCGAGTTCCAGCACGGTCTGGACGGTGTGCAGGTCGGGGGCGCCGTGCTCGTAGCGGGCGTGGAACAGCAGGCCCTGCTGGGTGGGGGTGAGCGGGAGGACGTCCGTGACCGGGCCGTCCTGGGCGAGGGCGTCCAGCTCGTCCTGGGTGATCCGGACCAGCGGTACGTCCGAGGGGGTGATCCCGTGCGCGGCGGGCCGGCCGGCGAAGGCGGCCAGGGCGCGCAGTGCGGTGGCCCACTCCTCGGCCAGCGCCCGGACCTCGGGTTCGGTCAGCAGGCCGGGGGCCCAGGACCAGGTGGCGGTCAGCCGCAGGCCGTCGCCGCCGTCCTCGGCCACCGCGTTGACCTCCAGCGGGTGGGCCATCGGCTGGTCGGGGTGGACGGGCGGGGCGGCGCTCTCGCCGGCCGGGCGCCAGTCCGCTTCGGGCCCGGCGGTGAACCGGCCGAGGTAGTTGAAGGCGACCTGCGGGTGGGGGAGGCCGCCGAGGGTGGCGCGGCCCCGTTCGTCCAGGTAGCGCAGCAGCCCGTAGCCGAGGCCGTGGTCGGGCACGGTGCGCAGCTGTTCCTTGACCGCCTTGAGGGCGCGGGCCAGCACGGCGTCGTCGAGTGCCGCGTCGCCGAGTGCCGCGTCGTCGAGTGCCGCGTCGTCGCGCGCGGCGGTGCCGGGGGTGAGCAGCACGGGGTGCAGGGTGGTGAGCCAGCCGACCGTCCGGGTGAGGTCCAGCCCGTCGAGGTCGCGGCGGCCGTGGCCCTCCAGGTCGACCAGCAGCCCGCCGGTGCCGCGGGTGCGGGCGGCGGCCAGCGCCAGGGCGGTCAGCAGCACCTCGTCGGGGCCGGCCCGGAAGGCCGTGGGCAGCGTGGTGAGCAGCGCTTCGGTCTCGGCGGGGGTGAGCTCGACGGTCAGGCTCCGGGCGGCGCCGTGCACGTCGCGGGCCGGGTCGGCGGCGCGGTCGGTGAGCTGGGGGCCGGCCTCGGCGAGGGTGCGCCGCCAGTGCTCCAGCTGCGCCACGACGTGCGGGCGTCCGGAAGCGTCGGCCAGCGTCTCGTACCAGCGCCGGAGCGAGGTCGGCACCGGGTCGAGCCGGGCCGGGGCGCCGGTGCCGGCGGCCAGCCAGGCGGCGTGCAGGTCGGGGAGCAGGACGCGCCAGGAGACGGCGTCCACGGCCAGGTGGTGGACGACGACGAGGAGGCGGCCGGGGGCGGTGCCGGCGTCGAACCAGACCGCCTGGAGCAGGTTCCCGTTGCGTGGGTCCAGCCGGCCGGTGGCGTCGGCGGCGTGCTCGGTGACGGCCGCGGCCAGGGCGTCGGGGGCGAGCCCGGCGACGTCGACCCGGCGGACGCGGTCGGCGGCGGTACTGCTGCCCGTGCCGGCGTCGGTACCGCCGCCGGTACCGACGGCCGGGACGGTCAGCGACCAGTCCTCGGTCAGGCGCATGCGCAGCGCGCCGTGCCGGTCGAGCAGGGCCTGCACCGCGCCGGTCAGTCGCTCCAGGCCGAGCCCGGCCGGGACGGTGAGCAGCGTGGACTGGTTGAACGAGTCGACGGGGCCGCCGAGTTCGCGCAGCCGGTGGACGATGGGCGGCGCCGGGAAGTCGCCCACGCCGTCGTCGTGGGTGACCGGGGCCGCCGTGCCGGCCGTGGTGCCGGACAGCGTGGCGAGCGCGGCCGCCGTACGGTGCTCGAAGACCTGCTTGGCGGTGAGGTCGAGGCCCGCGCCGCGCGCCTTGGCGACCAGCTGCAGGGAGGTGATGGAGTCGCCGCCGAGTTCGAAGAAGCCGTCGTGGACGGAGCGCACGTCGCGGTTCAGCACCTCGCCGAACAGCTTGACCAGCAGCTTCTCGACCGGGTTGCGCGGCGCGCGGCCGGTGGTGCGCTCCTCGGCCGGGTCGGGCACGGGCGGCAGCGCGGTGCGGTCCAGCTTGCCGTTGGGCGTGAGCGGGATCTCCGGGACGGGGACGAAGGCGTCCGGCACCATGGCGGCGGGCAGCCGGGCGGCGACGTGCTCGCGCAGCTCCTCGACCCCCGGTGCGCCGTCCAGGACGAGGTAGGCGACCAGCCGGTCGGCCTGCGGGCCGCTCCGGACGACGACCACGCAGTGCCGCACCGCCGGGTGCCGGCAGAGCTCCGCCTCGATCTCGGCGGGTTCCACCCGCTGGCCGCGGATCTTGACCTGGTCGTCCGCGCGGCCGAGGTAGACGAGTTCGCCGTCGGCGCCCCACCGGGCGACGTCGCCGGTGCGGTACATCCGCTCGCCGGGCGCGCCGAACGGGTTGGCGACGAAGCGCTCGGCGGTCGCACCGGGGCGGCGGACGTAGCCGCGGGCCAGGCCCGGCCCGGCGATGTAGACCTCGCCGGGCACGCCGACCGGGACGGGGCGCAGCCAGGTGTCGAGGACGTGCATCGCGGCGCCCGGGATCGCCCTGCCGATCGGGACGGCGCCGGGGGCGATCCCGTCGTCGGGCCCGCTGCGGAACTCCATGCAGCCGACGGTGGCCTCGGTCGGGCCGTACTCGTTGACGGCGGTGGCGGTCGGGTTGCCGGACCGCCAGGCGCGCAGCATTGCGCCGGACAGCTGCTCGCCGCCGACCACCAGGTCGCGGGTGGGCGAGAGCCAGGCGTGGGTGTCGGCGAGCAGCGGCATCTGGCTGGGCGTCACCTTGGCGAAGGTGGCCGGGCCGAGGCCGGTGGGCGCGGCTTCGGTGAGCTCCGCCATGTGCACCCGGCCGCCGGCGGTGAGGCCGCCCCAGACGCCGGTGACGGTGAAGTCGAAGGAGATCGGTGACTGCACGATCGCCGTCCCGGCCAGGCCCGGGTAGGTGTGCCGGGCGAAGTCCAGGTAGACGCCGACGGAGCGGTGCTCGACCTGGACGCCCTTGGGGCGGCCGGTGGAGCCGGAGGTGTAGATCAGGTAGGCGCCGTTGCCGGGGCGCAGCGGGCGGACGCGCTCGGCGTCGGTGACGTTCCCGTCCGGGTGCGGCTCGGCCAGCAGGTCGGCGGGCCGCAGGTGGGCCGGCGCCGGGCCGGCGGGGAGCGGGTCGGTGGGCAGCGGACCGGTTGGCGACGGGCCGGCCGACGCCGGTTCGGCGGGCCGGGGCTCCTCGGCCGGGAGGGTGGGGCCGCGGTCGGTGAGCAGCGCGGCGGGCCGGGCGTCCCGGAGCATGAAGGCGACCCGTTCCGCCGGGAGCGCCGGGTCGATCGGCAGGTAGGCGGCGCCGGACTTCAGCACGCCGAGCAGCGCGACGACCAGCTCGGCGTCGTGCGGCAGCAGGACGGCGACCACGGACTCGGGGCCGATGCCGCGGGCGATCAGGGCGCGGGCGATCCGGTTGGCGGCCGCGTTGGCGTCCCGGTAGCTGAGCGCGCGGTGCCGGTCGGAGAGCGCGACGGCGTCCGGCGCCCGGTCGACCCGGGCCTCGAACAGCGCGGGCACGGTGGTCTCGGGCACCGGGCCGCGGGCCGGGACACCGGGGACGGGGAGGGCCGCCCGGGCGGCGTCGTCGAGCAGGTCGAGGGCGGCCACCGCGGTGTCCGGGGCGGTGGCGAAGGCGGTGAGCGCGGCCTCCAGCCGGCGCAGCACGCCGCGGGCCGTGTCGGCGTCGAACACCTCGCGGCGGTGGGTGAGTTCGAGGACCAGCCGGTCGCCGGGGACGACCACCAGGCTGAGCGGGTAGTGGGTGGAGCCGCGGGCGCCGTCCGGGCCGGCGGCCGCCGGGTCGTCGGTGAGCGGGGAGATCCGCAGGCCGGCCAGGGGCCGGTCGGCCGCGTCGTCGCCGCTGCCCGGGTCGGCGAGGGCCAGGAAGGTGTCGAAGAGGGTGCCGTGCCCGGCGGACCGCTGGATCTCGGGCAGCGGGAGGTGGTGGTGGTCGGTGAGTGCGGACTGTTCGCGCTGCACCCGGTCCAGGAGGGCGTGCAGCGGCTCGGCCGGGTCCAGGCGCACCCGTACCGGGACCGAGTTGATGAGCAGTCCGACCATCTCCTCGACCCGCGGGGCGGCGGCCGAGCGCACCGAGACGGTCTGCCCGAAGACGACGTCGGTCTTCCCGGTCAGCGAGGCGAGGGCGAGCGCCCAGGCGGTCTGGGCGACGGTGTTGAGGGTCAGGCCGCGGGCGCGGGCGGCGTCCCGGACGGCTGCGGTGAGCTCGGCGGGGAGTTCGGCGGCGACCAGGTCGGGGAGGTCCTCGGCCGCGCCGGTGTGCTCGGGGCCGGTCAGCGTGGGCGCGTCGAGCCCGGCGAGGGCCTGCCGCCACGCCTGCCCGGACACCCGGGCGTCGCGCTTGGCGAGCCAGGCCAGGTAGCCGGTGGGCGGGACGGCCTTCGGCAGGGCGGTGTCCTCGCCTCCGGCCGCGTAGATCGCCACCAGGTCGCGCAGGACGGTCGACAACGACCAGCCGTCGAGCAGGATGTGATGGTGCGTCAGCACTAGGACGTGTGACTCGGGGGCCGTCCGGACGATCGAGAAGCGGACCAGCGGCGGGGCGCCGAGGTCGAAGCCGCGCAGTCGCTCCTCGGCGAGGTGCCGGGCCAGTCCGGCGTCCGCCCCGCCGGCCGGGTCGGGTGCGGCTTCCGCCCCACCGGCCAGGTCGAGTTCGGTGATCGGCACGGTGACCTTGCGGTGCACCAGCTGCACGCCCTGCCCGTTCTTCCGCTGCTGGAAGGAGGCGCGCAGTGCGGTGTGCCGGCGGACCACGGCCCGGCAGGCGGCGCGCAGCCGCTCGCCGTCGAGCGGGCCGTCCAGGCGCAGCGCGGCCTGGCTGACGTACTCGTCGATGCCGCCCTGGCCGAGCAGCGAGTGGAAGAACAGCCCCTCCTGCAGGGGCGCGAGCGGAAGGACCGCTTCCAGCGGTGAGTCGTGGGCAGGCACTGGGTGATCTCCAACCGGGGCGGGTTGCGGTCGCACGGTCCGCGGGCGACGTCCGGCGCGGACCGGCCGGGATCGCCGGGGGGACGGGAGCTGCGGGGCCGTCCGGCCGGCCCGCGTCGGCCATGCTTCCGGCTGCCGCACGGCCCGGCCAGGCAAGTGCCCGGCAATCGGAATTGCATTCCAGCTGCCGATCGGGTGTAACGGTCTCCACCAGGGGAATTCGGTTCTGCGGAGACGTCCGGAAGACTTCCGCAAGGCGTCCCTATTCCACCGGCGGGGGCTGCAGTAGGGTGCCTCTGCGCCGTTCCGACCGCCGTTCTGACCACCGTTCCGATCGCCGTTCTGACGAGGCCGCGCCCGTGCTCACGGCGCCGGTGCCGATGCGGGCGCCTCACACACGATGGGATTTCCCCGTGAAAGACAACATGGTCGAGATTCTGACCGCAGCCGTTCTGGTGCTCGGACTTCTCCGTGAGTTCAGGGATCAGAGATTGACCCTCGTGCCGTGGCTGCTTCCGGTGATTCCGATCGTGGTCGGAGCCCTCCAGGACGACCTGATCGACCACGACAGGAGCGGCGCCTCGATCGGGCTCGGCGCCGCGATCACCGGGGTCGGTCTGGTGCTCGGCGTGGCGTACGGCGCGCTGCTGCCGGTCAGCCGGGACGCCGCCGGGCACACCGTGTTCAAGGGGGGCCTGTACGCCGTGGCGGTCTGGGCGGGCCTGTTGGTCTCCCGGACGGCCTTCTACAAGGTCGGGCAGAACCAGGACATCGAGACCGGGTTCGGCTTCCTGGCCATCTCGTTCGGCGCAATGCTCCTGGCGCGCACGCTGGTTGTGACCGTCCGGTCCCGCAAGCGCCTCCCCGCCGGCTCGCCGGCCTGAGGCGGCGGGCGGCGCCCCGGGCCCGGCCGGCCCGGGGCGCCCCCGGGACCGGCCGGTCAGGCCGGCGTGAGGCTCCGGACGTCGCCGCCCAGTTCGCCGGCGGTCAGCGCCGCCCACATCACCCGGCGGCGCGGCTTGCCGCTGGAGGTGACGGCGAGGCCGCCGCGCGGCACCTCGACCGCGAGCAGGTCGGCCTCGGCGCCCAGGGCCTCGGAGAGCACCGTGTGCGCCGCGGCCTGCCACTGCGGGTCGGGCTTCTCCAGCACCACCACGCCGGTCGCGCGGTCCTCGCGGTGGCCCAGCAGGACCGCCACCCGCCGCTGGGGGATGCCGAGTTCGTGCAGCTTGGCCTCCAGGCTCTCGGCGAAGACCATCTTGCCGCGGACCTTGACGCCGTCGCCGAGGCGGCCGACCACGTAGAGCTGGCCCTCGTGCAGGAAGCCGGCGTCGCCGGTGTGCAGCACCCCGCCGTCGAGCACCGTGCCGGAGGCGGTGCCGGCGGCGCCCTGGTATCGGGTGCCCAGGGTGTTCCCGCTCACCAGCACCTCGCCGACCGTGCGGTCCGGCACCTCGGTGCCCTCGTCGTCCACCACGGTGACCGTGACGCCGCGCAGCGGGCGGCCGCAGCCGACGAAGCGTCCGGCCTGGTCGCCCTCCAGGGTGACCTCGCTCCAGCCCTCGCCGATCGGCAGGCCGGTGACCGCCAGGGTGGCCTCCGCGCCGCCGTACGCGGGCAGCAGCGCGCGCCGGTCGAAGCCGTGCGGGCCGAGCAGCGCCTCGAAGCCCTCCAGCACCTGCGGGTCGATCCGCTCGGCGCCGAGGATCAGCGAGCGGAAGGACGAGAAGTCCAGGCCCTCCAGCTGGGCCGGCTTCACCCGGTGCAGGATGTACGCCAGGCCGAAGTTGGGCATGGCGGTGAGGCCGACCGCGTTGTCGCTGATGCAGCGCAGGTAGCGCAGCGGGGAGCGGATGAAGTCCTCCGGCTGCATCATCCAGCCGTCGCAGCTCATCGTCACGAAGTTGACCATGCAGCCGATCAGGCCCATGTCGTGGTGGACCGGCAGCCAGGAGATGCCCGAGTACTCCGGGTACCACTCCAGCCAGCGGTGCATCGCGTTCACGTCGTTGGTCAGCGCCTCGTGGCCGACCAGCACGCCGCGGGAGCGGCCGCTGGACCCGGAGGTGAACTGGAGCAGCGCGAACTCGGCCGGGGGGTAGGGCTTCGCGGCCGGCTCGACGCCGTCGATGAACGCGTCGAAGACCACCGGCTCGGGCAGGTCGAGGCCTTCGGTGACGGTGCGCACCGGGGCCTGCGACTCCTCGTCGCAGACGATCGCCCGGGGCTGCGCGGTGTCGAAGAGGGCCCGTGCGTGCTCGGCGTAATCGCTGCCGCGCTGGAACGCGAACGGCGGCGCGATCGAGCACGGCGTGCAGCCGGCCGCGATGGCGCCGAAGAACGTCGCCACGAAGCCGGGGCTGCAGCGCTGGACGACCGCCACCACGTCGCCGTCCTGCGCGCCGGCGGCGCGCAGCGCCTCGGCCGTGCGCAGCACCTTGTCGGCCAGCTCGGCGTAGCTGTGGAACTCCCAGGAGTCACCCGGACCGGCGAAGTGCAGGCCGCGCTCCTCCGAGGCCTCCTCGACCCAGTCCAGCAGGGCCCTGTCGGGGATGCTCATTGACCGATTCCTCCCAGATCCTTGCGTTCGTCGGAGCAACGTGGCTGCCGCCCACGGCCGCATCCTCCGGTTCGTACGGGCGGGAGGCCAGGAATCGAGCGGGCAACTCCGGTCCGCCGCACGGCCGGTACCAGCAAGGCCGATTGCCGGTCAGTTTCCTGGTCGGATCACTGCGCGCGCGCAAGCATCGGCGGCGAGAACCGTCAGAGCGGTCCCCGGGCAGCGGCCGGGGGGCCGCCCGTGCCGCCGGCCGACCGCCGTGGAGAGGAGCCAGGTGTGTACCGGGCAAGCGATCGAGAAGGATCCGGTTCGCACTCGCCGACCCGCGGGGCCGGGAACCGCACGCCGCTGACCGCCGCCGGCCGGGCGCTGTGGCTCGCCCAGCAGTTCGCGCCGGACTCGCCGAGGTTCAACCTGGTGCGCCGCTTCGAGATCCGCGGCCCGCTCGACCCCGAGTTGTGGCACCGGGCGATCCGGCAGGCGCACGCGGAGAGCCAGGTCTTCGAGGTGCGCCTGGGCGAGGACGCCGACGGCCCGTACCAGGAGCACCTGGGCCGCTCGAACGCCGGCTGGGACGTCGTCGACCTCGCCGACCGGGCCGACCCCGAACTGGCCGCCCACCGCTGGATCGCCGACCGGATGAGTACCACCTACGACCTGCGGCGCGGCCCGGTGGGCGAGGACGTGCTGCTCCGGCTCGGGGCCGGCCACTGGTTCTGGTACAGCAGCTACCACCACGTGCTGACCGACATCCAGGGCCTGGCCATCCTCACCGAGCGGATCAACGGGCTCTACAAGGCGATGGCGGCCGGCACCGGGCCGGGCGGCCGCCCGCTGCCGTCCTCCCTGCTGCTGCCGCTGGAGGAGGCCGCCTACCTGGCCTCGGAGCAGTACGAGGCGGACCGCGCGTACTGGCTGGAGCGGATGGCCGACCGGTCCGAGCCGGTCACCGTGGCCCCGCGCGCCGCCGACCGGGTGGGCGACGTGCTGCGCGCGCAGACCCTGCTGACCTCGACCCACGCGACCGCCCTGCGCAAGCTGGGCCGGCGCCGGCGCACCGACTGGACGGCGGTGGTCGCGGCCGGGGTCGCCGCCTACCTCGGCGGTCTGAGCGGCCACCAGGACCTGGTCCTCGGCCTGACGGCGACCGTCCGGCGCACCGACACGGCCCGCGCGACCCCGGGCATGCTCGCCAACGAACTCCCGCTGCGCGTCCGGCTGGAGCCGGACATGACGGTGGGCGAGCTGATCGACCACACCTCCGCGCGGCTCGGCGAACTGCTCACCCACCAGCGCTTCCCGCACGAGCACATCCGCCGCGAGCTGGGCATGCGGGACGCGGGCGACCGGCTGTTCCACGCGGCGCTCAACCTGGTGCCCACCGGCGACCGCACCGAGCTGGCCGGCTTCCCGGCCACCGTGACCGGCCTCAACGCCGGCCAGGTCCCCGACCTGGTGCTCACCCTGTTCCCCGACCCGGCCGGCGGGCAGCACGTCCGCCTGGAGGGCAACGAGGCCCGCTACGACCAGGCGGACCTGGACACCCACACCGTCCGGCTGCTGGCCTTCCTGCACCGCCTGGCCGAGGCCGACCCGGACACCCCGCTGGCCCGGCTGCAGCTGGCGACGGCCGTCGAGCAGGACCGGGTGCTGAACGACTTCAACGACACCGAGTGGCCGACCGAGCGGATCACCCTGCCGGCGCTGTTCGAGCGCCAGGCCGCCCGCACCCCGGACGCCGACGCGGTGGACTTCGAGGGGCGCACCCTCACCTACCGGGAGCTCGACGCCCGGGTGAACCGCCTGGCGCGGATGCTGCTCGAACGCGGTGTGCACCGCGGCGGTTTCGTCGCCGTCGCCCTGCCGCGCGGCCTGGACAACCTGGTGGCGCTGCTCGCGGTGATGAAGGCCGGCGCCGTCTACTTCCCGGTGGACCCGGGCTACCCGGCGGACCGGGTGGACGGGATGCTCTCCGACGCCCGGCCCGACCTGATGGTCACCCGGCACGCCGACGGGCTCCCGGCCCGCGACGGCCTGGCCGCGGTGCACCTCGACGACCCCGCGGTGGCCGCCGAGCTGGACGCCGCCGACCCCGCCGAGCCGGCGCCCCCGACCGCGCCGACCCCGGCCGACATCGCGTACATGATCTACACCTCGGGCTCCACCGGCCGCCCCAAGGGCGTGCTGGTGCCGCACACCGGCCTGGCCGACTTCGCCGAGTCCCAGCCCGGCGTGCTGGCGCTGCGCCCGGGCGAGCGGGTGCTGATGATCAGCTCGCCCAGCTTCGACCCGTCGATGTGGGAGCTGTCGGTCTGGCTGATGAGCGGCGGCTGCGCGGTGATCGCCCCGCCGAAGCTGATGCCCGGCCCGCAGCTGGCCGAGTTCATCGCCGAGCACCGGGTCAGCTGCGTGGGCACCGTGCCGTCGGTGCTGGCCGCGTTCCCGCCCGGCTCGCTGCCGGACGACCTGATCATCGCGGTCGGGGCGGAGGCGCTGCCCGCCGAGCTGGTCCGCCGCTGGGGCGGCGCGCACCGGCTGCACAACGTGTACGGCGCCACCGAGAGCACCGTGTTCACCACCATGACCGGCCCGCTGAGCGGGCCCGGCACGCCGTCGATCGGCTCGCCGCTGCACAACGCCCGGGTGTACGTCCTGGACGCGCTGCTGCGCCCGGTGCCGCCCGGTGTCACCGGCGAGATCCACCTGGCCGGCCCCGGCGTCTCGGTCGGCTACCACCGCCGGCCCGACCTCACCGCGCAGCGCTTCGTCGCCGACCCGTGGGGCCCGCCCGGCAGCCGGATGTACCGCACGGGCGACAACGGCTCCTGGGGGCCGGACGGCAAGCTGCACTTCGTCGGCCGCAGCGACCACCAGGTGAAGATCCGCGGCTTCCGGGTCGAGCTCGGCGAGGTGGAGAGCAGACTCACCGCGCACCCCGCGGTCGCCCGGGCCGCCGCGGTGGCCCGGGCCGCGCAGGGCAGTGCGCGCCGCCTGGTCGCCTACGTGGTGCCCGCACCGGGCGCCGCCGTCGAGCCCGCCGAGCTGCGGGCCTGGGTCGGCCGGACCCTGCCGGAGCACATGGTGCCCGCGGCGGTCGTCGTGCTGGACGCGTTCCCGCTCACCTCCAACAACAAGATCGACCGGGACGCGCTGCCGGAGCCCGACATCCGCGGCGGCGCCACCCGCCGGCCGCCGCGCACCCGCACCGAGACCCTGCTGTGCGAACTGCTGCACGAGGTGCTCGGCGCGGAGGGGATCGGCATCGACGACGGCTTCTTCGACCTGGGCGGCGACTCCATCACCGCCGTCCAGCTCGCCGCCCGGGCGGTCAACTCCGGGCTCGCGCTCACCCCGCAGGACGTCCTGACCTACCGCACGGCCGCCACCATGGCCGCGGTCGCCGACGGCGGCCGGGCCGCGGACCTCGACCGGTCGCTGCTGACCGACGCCGGCGGCCCGGCCGAGGGGCTGCCGCTGACCCCGCTGCAGCGCGGCATGCTGTTCCACTCGCTGTACGCCGACGACACCGGCGCCGACCCGTACATCGGCCAGATGGTGTTCGACCTGACCGGCGAGGTCGCGCTCGACCGGCTGCACGCCGCCTGCGACGCCCTGGTCGCCCGGCACGACGCGCTGCGCGCCCGCTTCGACCTCGACGAGCTGGGCGAGGCCCGGCAGAGCGTTCCGGCCCGGGTCACGGTGCCGTGGGCCGAGCACGACCTGCGCGGGCTGGACGCCGAGGAGCAGCGCACCCGTACGGCCGAGCTGCTGGCCGCCGACAAGGCGACCCGCTTCGACCTGGCCCGGCCGCCGCTGCTGCGGTTCGCGGTGGTCAGCACCGCCGACGACCGGCACCTGCTGGTCTTCACCAGCCACCACGTGCTCTTCGACGGCTGGTCCGTCGGGATCATGCTGAAGGACCTGTTCGCGGCCTACTCGGAGGTCTCCGAGCCGTCCGAGCAGGTGTCCTTCGCGGCCTACCTGCGCTGGCAGGACCGCCAGCCGAAGGAGAGCGCCGCGGACGCCTGGAAGCGCGCGCTGGCCGGGGTCGAGCAGCCCTGCCTGGTCGCTCCCGGGGCCGCGCTGACCACCGAGATGCCCGCGCTGACCCGCCGGGCGCTGTCCGGGAAGCTCTCCGCGGACCTGGCCCGCACCGCCCGGACGGCCGGCCTGACCGTCAACACCGTCCTCCAGGGCGCCTGGGCGGCCCTGCTCGGGCAGCTGACCGGCCGGGACGACGTGGTCTTCGGAACCTCGGTCTCCGCCCGGCCGCCGCAGCTGGCCGGGATGCAGGACCTGGTCGGCCTGGTGATGAACACCGTCCCGGTGCGGGTCCGGCTCTCCGCCGAGCGGACCCTGGCCGAGCTGCTCACCGAGGTGCAGGCCGAGCAGGCCGCGCTCGGCGCGCACCACCACCTGGGCCTGGCCGACATCCAGCGCGGCCTCGGCCTGGGCGAACTCTTCGACACCACCATGGTGTTCGAGAACGCGCCGGCCGACCGCGAGGCGATCCGCCGCGCCCTGCCGGGGGTGGAGATCGCCGTCGCCGAGTCCGACCGCACCGGCGTCACCCACTACCCGCTCAGCCTGATCGTCCACCCCGGCCGGCAGCTGCGCCTGGAGCTGACCCACCGCCCCGACCTCTACTCCGCCGAGCAGGCCGAGGCGCTGCTGGGCCGGTTGGAGCGGTACCTGCAGGCCTTCGTCGACTCGCCCGAACTGCCGCTCGGGCGCGTCGGGTTGGTCGACGAGGAGGAGCGCCGTGCGCTGGTCGGGGACGGCGGCTCCACGGCCGTGCCGCACGAGGGGGGCACCCTGCACGGCCTGTTCACCGCGCAGGCCCGCCGCACCCCGGACGCCGAGGCCGTGGTGTACGGCGAGCGCCGGG
This sequence comes from Kitasatospora sp. NPDC038210, assembly GCF_055600605.1. Classification (NCBI taxonomy): domain Bacteria; kingdom Bacillati; phylum Actinomycetota; class Actinomycetes; order Kitasatosporales; family Streptomycetaceae; genus Kitasatospora; species Kitasatospora sp. NPDC038210. The sequence goes on from NZ_JBVJYK010000004.1 coordinate 520,219, forward strand.
TCAGCTACGCCGAACTCGACGCGCTCTCGGGGGAGTTGGCCGCCACCCTGGCTGCCGACGGGATCGGCCCCGGCGACGTGGTCGCGGTGGCGCTGCCGCGCGGCGTGGACCTGGTCGTGGCGCTGCTCGCGGTGCTGCGCACCGGCGCCGCCTACCTCCCGCTGGACCCGGAGTACCCGCCGGAGCGCGTCCGGGCGATGACCGAGGACGCCCGCCCGGCGCTCACCCTGGACGAGCGGAGCTTCGCCGAGCTGTCGGCGCGCGAGACCCCGGGCCCGGCGCCGGACCGCGCGGTCGACCCGGTGCACACCGCGTACGTGATCTTCACCTCCGGATCCACCGGCCGCCCCAAGGGCATCGTGGTCGCCCACCGCGGCATCGTGAACTACCTGCGCTGGATGCAGCGCCGCTTCCCGCTGACGCCCGGCGACCGGGTGCTGCAGCGCACCTCGATCAGCTTCGACCCGTCGGTGTGGGAGATCTTCTGGACCCTGCACGCCGGCGCGACGATGGTGGTCGCGCTGCCGGAGGCCGACCAGCACCCCGGCTACCTGCCGGAGCTGATCCGCACCGAGCGCATCCACACCGCGCAGTTCGTGCCGTCCACCCTGGAGCTGTTCCTGCTGGAGCCCGGCGCCGCCGCGTGCGACAGCCTGCGCCAGGTGTTCTGCGGCGGCGAGAAGATGACCGCCGGTCTGGTGGAACGTTTCCGCAAGGCCTGCGACGCCGGTCTGCACAACCTGTACGGCCCGACCGAGGTCTCGATCTACACCACCGGCTGGCAGGCCGGGTCGGAGACCGGCACCGCCGACGTCCCCGTCGGCAGCCCGGCCGACAACCTGCGGGTGTACCTGCTGGACGGCGCCCTGCGCCCCGTCCCGGTCGGCACGCCCGGAGAGATCTACATCGCCGGCACCGGCGTGACCGACGGCTACACCCGCCGACCGCTGCTGACGGCCGAACGGTTCGTCCCCGACCCCTTCGGCCCGCCCGGCACCCGGATGTACCGCACCGGCGACCTCGGCCTGCGCCGCCCCGACGGCGCGGTGCGCTACCTCGACCGCGCCGACCACCAGGTGAAGATCCGCGGCCACCGGATCGAGCTCGGCGAGATCGACTCGGCACTGTCCGCGGTGGACGGCATCCGGCAGGTCGCCACGGTCGTCCGCGAGGACGTCCCCGGCAGCCCGCGGATCGTCTCGTACGCGGTGCCGCAGCCGGGCGCGGTGCCTGATCTGGAGACCGCCCGCAAGCAGGTCGCGGAACAACTGCCCGCGTACATGGTCCCGTCCGCGATCGTGTCGCTGACCGCCCTGCCGCTCACCCCCAACGGCAAGCTCGACCGGACCGCCCTTCCCGCCCCGCAGGCCGGCCGGCGGGAACGGCGCGAGCCGCGCACCGACCGCGAGCGCCTGCTGTGCCGCCTCTTCACCGAGGTGCTCGACGGACAGCAGGTGGGCATCGACGACAACTTCTTCGACCTGGGCGGCGACTCCATCGCCTCCACCCGGCTGGCCGGGCGGGCCCGGATCGCCGGCCTGTCCCTCACCCCACGGGACGTGTTCCGTCACCGCACCGTGGCGGCCCTGGCGGAGGTCGCCACCGGGATCGAGCCCGAGGCGGCCGTCGCCCCGCCCGCGGCGCCGCAGCTCGAACTCGACGCCGACGAGCTCGCCGAACTCGAAGCGCACTGGAGAAGTGGGAAATGAAGCCGACCTCGTTCGACGCGATCTGGCCGTTGACACCGCTGCAGGAGGGCATGCTCTTCCACGCCCTGTACGACGGCGGGCAGGACGGCGTCGACCACTACAACATGCAGCTCCCGATCGAGCTCACCGGAGCGCTGGACCGGGACGCGCTGCGCCGCGCCTGCGAACTGGTCGTGGCCCGGCACCCCGCGCTGCGCGTCGGGTTCCTCCAGCGCCGCTCCGGCGAACCGTTCCAGGCCGTGGCGTCCCGGGTGGAGCTGCCGTGGGCCGAGGTCTCCCTCACCGGCCTCGACCCCGCCGAGCAGCAGCGCCGGCTGCGCGAGGTGCTCACCGGGGAGCGCCACCGCCGCTTCGAGATGACCCAGCCCCCGCTGCTGCGCTTCACCCTGGTCGCGCTGGCCGCCGACCGGCACGTCCTCGTCCTCACCAACCACCACATCCTGATGGACGGTTGGTCGATGCCGGTGGTCGTCGAGGACCTGTTCCGGATCCTCCACCACGGCGGCGACGCCACCGCCCTGGATCCCGCGGTCTCCGTCGGCGACTACCTCGGCTGGCTGAGCACCCGCAACCGCGACGCCACCGAGGCCGCCTGGGGCAAGGCCCTGGCCGGCCTGGAGGGCCCCACCCTGCTCGGCCGCGGCGCCGAACTCGCCGGCGGCGACGTCGCCCAGCACCGGATCCGCCTGGAGCTGGACGAGGAGCGCTCCCGCGCGCTGACCGAGGCCGCCCGCGGCCGCAACCTCACCGTCAACACCGTGATCCAGGGCGCCTGGTCGCTGCTGCTCGCACTGATGACCGGCAGCGACGACGTGGTCTTCGGCTGCACCGTGGCCGACCGCCCGGCCGCCGTCCCCGGCGTGGACCGGGTCGTCGGCCTGCTGATCAACACCGTCCCGGCCCGCGTGCGGATCGACCGCACCGAGCCGTTCGGCGCACTGCTCGACCGCGTCCAGGACGAGCAGGCCGCCCTCGCCGAGCACTCCTGGCTCGGCCTGGCCGACATCCACCGCATCAGCGGGCACGACAGCCTCTTCGACACCACCGTCGCCTTCGAGAACTTCCCGCTGCCGGCCTCCGCCCGCGGCGTCGAGGTCGCCGGCCTGCGCCTCGCGCTCGCCGGTGACGCCGTCGACGAGGTGCCGGAGGGCACCCACTACCCGCTCAGCCTCGCCGTCTTCCCCGGCCCGACCACCGTCTTCGAGCTCAACTACCGCGCCGACCTGTACCCGAGGGCCCGGGCCGAGGCGCTGCTGGAACGCCTGGGCCTGCTGGTCGGGCACGCCGTCGAGCGGCCGGACACCCCGGTCGGCCGGCTCCCGCTGCTCACCGGGGAGGAGCGGCGCCGCATCGAGCGCGCCGCCGCCCCGGCCCCGGTCGCCACACCGCCCGGCACCCTGGTCGAGCTGTTCGAGCAGCAGGCCGCCCGCACGCCGGACGCGCCCGCGGTCGGCTGCGGCACCGAGCGGCTCACCTTCGCCGAGCTCGACACCGCCGCCAACCGGCTGGCCCGGCAGCTGGTCGCCCGCGGCGCCGCCCCCGAGCGGCCCGTGGTGATGGCCCTGCCGCGCACCGCCCAGGCCGTCGTCACCCTGCTGGCGATCCTCAAGTCCGGCGCGGTGTACGTCCCGGTGGACCTCGAACAGCCCGCCGAACGGATCGCCGCCGTCTTCGCCGAACTGCGCCCGCACCTCGTGGTCACCACCGGTGCGTCCGCCGCCCGGCTGCCCGGGGGGACCGAGCGGGTGCTGCTGGACGAACTGCCGCACGAGCCCAACGGCACCGCCCTCACCGACGACGAGCGGATCGCCCCGCTGCGCCCGGAGAACCTGGCGTACACCATCCACACCTCCGGCTCGACCGGCCGCCCCAAGGGCGTGGCGGTCGAGCACCGGTCGCTGGCCAACATGTTCCACAGCCACCGCAACCACCTGTTCGAGCCCGAGCAGGCCGCGGCCGGCCGGCCGCTGCGCGCCGCACTGACCAACTCCCTGGTGTTCGACGCCTCGTGGAGCCAGCTGCTGTGGATGGTCGGCGGGCACGAGCTGCACATGATCGAGGAGGAGCTGCGGGCCGACCCGCACGCCCTGCTCGACCACGTCACCCGGCACGGCATCGAGGTGCTCGACACCACGCCGAGCTTCGCCCGCCAGCTGATCGCCGAGGGACTGCTGGACGAGGGCCGTACGGTCCGCGTGCTCGCGCTCGGCGGCGAGGCCGTCGACGAGCCGCTGTGGCAGCGGCTGCGCGCCGCCGAGGGCCTTTCCGCGTACAACCTGTACGGCCCGGCCGAGTGCACCGTCGACCCGATGTACGCCCGCCTCGCGGCGCACGAGCACCCGGTGATCGGCGGTCCGGCCGACAACCTGCGCGCCCACCTGCTGGACGACGCGCTGCGGCCCGTCCCGCCCGGCGTCACCGGCGAGCTGTACCTGGCCGGCGCCGGCCTCGCCCGCGGCTACCTCGGACAGCGGGTGCTCACCGCCGAGCGCTTCGTCGCCGACCCGTTCGGCGAGCCGGGCGCCCGGATGTACCGCACCGGCGACCGTGCGCAGCGGGACGACGACGGCACCCTGGTCTTCCTCGGCCGCACCGACGACCAGATCAAGATCCGCGGCTTCCGGGTCGAGCCCGGCGAGGTCGAGGCCGTGCTGGCCGCCGACCCGGCCGTGCGGCACGCCGTCGCGGTGGCCCGCGAGGACGGCCCCGGATCCCCGATGCTGGTCGCCTACGTGGTCGCCGCGCCCGGCGCCACCGCGGACGGCGCGGCGCTGCGCGCCCGGGCCGCCGAGGTGCTGCCCGGCTACATGGTGCCGTCCGCCGTGGTCGTGCTGGACGAGCTGCCGGTGACCGTCAACGGCAAGGTGGACAAGGCGGCGCTGCCCGCGGTCCGCTTCGGCGGCGGCGGCGGCGGCGAGGGCGGCGAGCCGCGCGACGAGCAGGAGGAACTGCTCCGCGGGCTGTTCGCCGAGGTGCTGCGGGTCGAGCGGATCGGCATCCACGACAACTTCTTCAACCTGGGCGGCGACTCGCTGCTGTCGATGCGGCTCTCCGCGCTGGCCCGCCGGGCCGGGCTGGCGCTGAGCCCCCGGGACGTCTTCCTGCACCGCACGGTGGCGGCCCTGGTCGCCGCCGCCCGGGATGCCGACCCGGAGTCCGGCGACGCCACCGCCACCGCCACCGCCACCGCCGCCACCGCCACCGCCACCGCCGCCGCCGTCACCGGTGCCGCGGACGAGCCGCTGCCCGAGGGCCCGCTGCTCGACCTGACCGCCGAGGAGAGCGCCGAGATCGAGGCCGCCCACCCCGACGCCGTCGACGTGTGGCCGCTGACCCCGCTCCAGCAGGGCATGAGCTTCCACGCCCTGCTCGCGCCCGACCGGGTCGACCCGTACGTCACCCAGCAGGTCTTCGACCTGGACGGCGAGGTGACGCCCGCCGTCCTGCGCGCCGCCTTCGACACCGTCCTCGCCCGGCACGCCAACCTGCGGGCCCGCTTCGTGCGGCTGCGCTCCGGCCGGGCCGTGCAGGTGATCCCCGAGCGGGTCGGGGTGCCGTGGCAGGAGGTCGACCTCGGCGGCCAGGCCGCCCCGGAGCAGGCCCGCCGGGTCGAGGAGCTGGTGGCCGAGGAGCACGACCGCCCGTTCCCGCCGGGCTCGGCCCCGCTGCTGCGGGCGCTGCTGGTCCGGCTCGCCGACGACCGCCACGTACTGGTCGTGACGGACCACCACATCCTGCTGGACGGCTGGTCGGTGCCGCTGGTCTTCCGCGAGGTCTTCGCCGCGTACGCCACCGGCGGCTCCGCAGAGGGGCTGCCGGAGCCGGTGCCGTTCCGCCGGGTGCTCGCCTGGCTCTCCGGCCGGGACGGCGCGGCGGCCGGCACGGCCTGGGCCGGTGCCCTGGCCGGCCTGGACGAGCCCACGCTGGTCGCCCCGCACGCCGACCTGTCGGTGCTGGCCGGGCAGGGCACCGTCCACCAGGTCCTGGACGCGGAGGCCTCCGCCCGGATCACCGCCGCGGCCCGCGCCGCCGGGATCACCGTGAACACCCTGGTGAACGGCGCCTGGGCGATCGCCCTGGAGCGGCTGACCGGCCGCGGCGACGTCGTCTTCGGCGCCGCGGTGTCCGGGCGCACGCCCGAGCTGCCGGGCGTCGAGGACGCGATCGGCCTGGTCATGAACACCGTGCCGTTCCGGGCCGTGCTCGATCCGGCGGAGCCGCTGTCCGCCGCTCTGGTCCGGATGCAGACCGAGCAGTCCGAGCTGATCGCCCACCACCACCTCGGGCTGCCGGAGATCCAGCGGGCCGTCGGCCTCGGCGAACTCTTCGACACCATCGTCGGCTTCGAGAACGCCGGGGTCCACCACCCCGAGGTGCGCCGGCCGGTGCCCGGACTGGACATCGGGCTGCGCGAGCCGTCCGTCCCCGGCTCCGCGCACTACCCGCTGCGGCTGCTGGCGCGCCCGGGCGAGCACCTGGACCTCAAGCTCCACTACCGCACCGACCTCTACGGCGAGGCCGAGGCGGGCGACCTGCTGGCCTCGGTGCTGCGGGTGCTGGAGACCTTCGCCGAGGCGCCGCGGACCCCGCTCGCCGCGCTCGACCTGCTGTCCGCGACCACCCGGGAGACCGTCCTGGAACGGTGGGCCGCGACCGCCCCCGCCGCGCCCGCGGCCACCATCCCGGAGCTGTTCGCCCAGCGGGTCGCCGAGCACCCCGGGGCGCCGGCCGTGCTGACCGGCACCGAGGAGCTGAGCTACGCCGAACTCGACGCCCGGGCCAACCGGACGGCGCGCGTCCTGCTGTCGCACGGGGCCGGCCCGGAGCGCATCGTCGCGGTGCTGCTGCCCCGCAGTGCCGAGCTGGTCACCACCATCCTGGCGATCTGGAAGAGCGGCTCCGTCCACATGCCGGTGGACACCGACTACCCGGCGGACCGGATCGGGTTCATGCTCACCGACGCCCGGCCGGACCTGATCCTGGCCGCGCCCGAAGCCGTCGCGAAGATCCCGGCCGGACTGCGCGACCGGGTCGTCACCACCGACGGGCTCGCCGCCCCGGCGGACACCCCCTCCGGCGAGGTGACCGACGTCGAGCGCGGCCGCCCGCTGCTGCCCGGCTGCGGCGCGTACGTCATCTTCACCTCGGGCTCCACCGGCCGCCCCAAGGGCGTCCTGGTCACCCACGCCGGCCTGGCGAGCTTCCTGGCGACCCAGCGTCGGCACCTGGACCTCGGCCCCGGCCGCAAGGTGCTGTGGTTCGCCTCGCCCAGCTTCGACGGCGCCATGGGCGAGCTCAACACCGCGCTGCTGAGCGGCTCCTGCGTGGTCGTCGGCAGCTACGAGGAGATGCTCCCCGGGCAGCCGCTGGCCGACTGGGTGGCCCGGACCGGGGTGCAGACCCTGACCGTCCCGCCGTCCTCGCTGGCCGCCATGGCCGACGGCAGCCTGCCGGAGGGGATCACGATCGTCACCGGCGGCGAGGTCCTGCCGCCCGAGCTGGTGGCCCGCTGGGCCCCGGGCCGGCGGATGCTGAACATCTACGGCCCGACCGAGACGACGATCATCGCGACGGTCGGCGGCCCGCTGGAGCCCGGCGTCGCCGTGTCGATCGGCGTCCCCGTCGTCGGCGCCCGGATCCGGGTCCTGGACCACTGCCTGCGCCCGCTGCCCGCCGGGGTGCCCGGCGAGGTGTACATCTCCGGAGCCGGCCTGGCCCGGGGCTACCTGCACCGCGCCGACCTCACCGCGAGCCGCTACGTCGCCGACCCCTTCGGCGGGCCCGGCGCCCGGATGTACCGCACCGGCGACATCGCCCGCTGGCTGCCGGACGGCCGCCTCGACTACGTGCGCCGGGCCGACGACCAGGTGAAGCTGCGCGGCTTCCGGATCGAGCCGGGCGAGATCGAGGCCGTGCTGGCCACCGACCCGGGCGTGCGGCACGCCACCGTGCAGCTGCGCGAGGACACCCCCGGCGCGCGGCAGCTGGTCGCCTACGTCGTCCCGGCCGGGCCGGCCGGCACCGACCCCGCCGCGCTGCGCGAGCTGGTCGCCGCCCATCTGCCCGAGTACATGGTGCCGGCCGCCGTGGTCGAGATCCCCGAGCTGCCCACCACCCCGCACGGCAAGCTGGACCGCGCCGCGCTGCCCGCCCCCCGCTTCGCCGGCGCCGAGGGCGGCCGGGAGCCGCGCACCCCGCGCGAGGAACTGCTGCGGCAGCTCTTCGTGGACGTGCTCCGGGTCGAGCGGATCGGCATCGACGACAGCTTCTTCGCGCTCGGCGGCGACTCGATCATGTCGATCAAGCTGGTCACCGCGGCGCGCGAGGCCGGGCTGGAGATCTCCCCGCGGGACGTCTTCACCCACAAGACCGTCGCCGAACTGGCCGCCGTGGCCGGCGAATCGGTGCCGGAGGCCGCCGACGGGGAGGCGGAGGAGGCCGAGGAACCGCTCGTCGACCTCGACCAGGACGAACTCGACGAGTTCATCGCCAGGTTCGCCGACGAGGACTGACCGACCCGGGCGGAGGAGCCAGCCGGGACCCTGCTCGGCCCTCCGCCCGTGACACCACCCGCCGCCCGCCCCGCGCCGACGGCACAGGACCATCCGCCCGCCCCACCCGGCCGACCCGGTCGGAGAACAGCAAAGGAACGCCTGATGCTCCGTCAAGAACCGTCCGCTGCCACCGCTCCGACCCGGTTCGAGGGCCGCCTGGCCGAGTACGCCCTGAGCCCGGACGAGGCCGCCGAGCTCGCCCGGGCCGCCCACAAGACCGCCGACGACTGCGGCAACCCGCTGGACGAGGAGTTCTACGACCGCGCCTGGCAGTTCGACCGGATGCTGCCGGTCGGCCTGCAGTCCTTCCTGGCCGACTTCCGCCGCCGCGAGCCCGCCGCCGCCTGCCTGGTGCACGGCCTCCCGGTGGACGACGTCGAGCTCGGCCCGACCCCGGCGCACTGGCGCGACGCCATCGCGGCGGAGACGGCCCGCACCCAGGAGGCCATGCTGGCGCTGGTCGGCCTGGCGCTGGGCGAGCCCTTCGGCTGGGCCACCCTCCAGGAGGGCAGCATCATCCAGAACGTCCTGCCGATCCGCGGCGACGAGGACCGGCAGAGCGGCTACGGCAGCGAGGCCCTGCTGGAGTTCCACACCGAGGACGGCTTCCACCCCAACCGCTGCGACTACCTGATCCTGCTCGGCTTGCGCAACGCCGACCGCGTGCCGACCATCGTCGCCTCCGTCCGGGACGTCGAACTCGACGACTGCACCCGGGAGGTGCTCGCCCAGGACCGCTTCCACATCCTCCCGGACACCGAGCACGTCCGGCAGCTGGAGACCTCCGACCCGGACCACCCGGCGCTCGCCAAGCTCCGCCGGATGGCCGACGACCCCACGCCGACCAGCGCGCTGTTCGGCGACGGCCTCTCCCCGTACCTGCGCATCGACCTGCCGTTCATGCGCTGCGTCGGGGACGACCCGGAGGCCGTCGAGGCCCTGGACCGGCTGATGGCGGAGCTGACCCGGGTCCAGCAGGAGGTGGTGGTCGGCCCCGGCACCCTGCTGGTCGTGGACAACTACCAGGCCGCGCACGGGCGGCGCTCCTTCAAGGCCCGGTACGACGGCACCGACCGGTGGCTGAAGAAGATCACCGTCAGCCGCAACCTCCGCCGCAACATGGCCGGTTACGCCCCCGACCGGCACCGGGTCATCGTCTGACCCGGGCAGCGGCCCGCACCCGCCGCCCGCTCCGCACCCGCTCCGCACCCGCACACCCAGCCGGGACCCGGCCGCTCCGGCGGCCGGGCCCGGCGTCCTCCGAAAGGCCCCCGTCCATGCGCACAGTCATCGTCTCCGGCGCCTCCAGCGGCATCGGGAAGGCCACCGCCGAGCGGTTCGCCGCCTCCGGCGACCACGTGGTGAACCTCGACATCACCGAGCCCGCGGCCCCGGCGGCGGGACTGGACGGCGGCCCCGGGTCGGTGAGCTTCCTGGAGGTCGACGTCGCCGACTGGCAGGCCGTCAAGGTGGCCGTCGACACCGTGCACGCCGCCCGGGGCGGCCTGGACGTGGTGATCGCCAACGCCGGCATCAGCATCCGCAGCGGCGTGCTCGAACTGACCGAGGCCGACGTGCGCCGCGCCGTCGACGTCAACCTGGTCGGCGTGCTGGCCCTGTGGCGGCACTCGGCCCCGTACCTGCTCGGCCAGGGCCACGGCGTGCTGCTCGCCACCGCCTCGGTCAACGGCAGCCGCGGCTACCCGCTCTACGCGCCGTACAACGCAACCAAGGCCGGTGTGGCCTCGCTCTGCCAGACCTTCGCCATGGAGCTCAGCCCGCTGGTGCGCACCGCGTGCGTCACCCCCGGCGCGGTGCTGACCCCGATGCAGCGCGCCGAGTACACCGACGCCATGCTGGACGAGGTCAACGAGCGCATCCCGGCGCGCCGGCACGCCTCCCCGGAGGAGATCGCCGAGGTCTTCCACTTCCTCGCCTCCGACCGGGCGAAGTTCGTCACCGGCCAGGAGTTCGTGGTGGACGGCGGCGAGACGGCCGGCGCCACCACCGCGTTCTTCCCCGGCCCCCTCGCGCCCGGTTCCGCCCAGGTCTAGGGAAGGCCGGCGCAAGGAGGGCGGTGTCGACCCCGTGGTCGGCACCGCCCTCCGTCGTCCTGCTGTTGTCCTCCCGCCGTTCCGGCCCGCCCGCCGGCCCTGCTCAGACCCGCGCGCCGTGCTCCAGCACGGCCTCCAGGCCGAAGTACCGCCGGCTGACCCGGCACTCCTCCATGACGGCCTCCAGCCCCGGCAGGTACGCCTCCTGCTCGTCCAGCACCACGTCCCGGTCCAGCCGCTGCAGCAGTCGGCGGAGCACCAGGACGAGCCAGCCCGCGTCCGGCGCGGAGCCACGGTTGTGCAGCCAGACGTGCACGCAGGAGGCGGCGGCGTGGAAGACGCAGTGGTCCTCCGCGGTGCGCGAGCCGGCCACCGAGGCCGCGTCGATGCCGTGCTCGGCGACGCGGCCGTAGAGCGCGGCCCGGCGGCGGTCCAGCTCGGCGACCGCCTCGGCCAGGTCGCGGGCCTGCCCGGGGGCGCACTCGGCCGCGGCCACCCGGTCCAGCCGCTCCGCCGCGGTGCGCCAGCCCCGGGTGATCTCGTCCTGCCCGTTGGTCGCCAGGGCCAGCCCGTTGCCGTCCGGCTCCCAGACCGGGGCCTCGACGGAGAGGTCGAACAGCCGCTCCAGCAGATCCTCGGAGCCCTCGGCGGCCCGGTCCACGAGCGGGGCCAGCGCGGCCAGCTGGGTCGCGATGTTGAACAGGTTGACGTGCGTGGTGCCCTCGAAGATCGAGGTGATGCAGTGGTCCCGGCGGATCTTCTGGAAGGCGCCGGAGGCGACCAGCTCGCGCAGGTAGCCGCGCGCCGCGAGGACCTTGGACATCTGCTCCATGGTCTCCTCGCCGATCACCGGCACCAGGTACTTCACCACCGAGGACCAGAGCGCCAGCCGTGCCGGGGCGAGGGTCAGCGCCCGGGCCACCGGGATCGTCACGCAGTCGGCGACCAGCAGGTCCAGGTGCGCGTCGACGAGGTGCCGGCGGACCACCGGGAGGCGGTGGATCGCGGCGCCGTAGAGCCGGCGCTCGTGCGCGTAGTCCAGCCCGATCCGCAGCACGGCGTCCATGCTGCCGAGGGACATGCCGCCGATCGCGGTGCGGGTGATCTGCAGGGTGCGGACGGTGTCGATCAGTGCGCGGCCGGGCCGGCCGATGACCGCGCCGGCCGCGGGCACCCGGGAGCCGGTGAACCGGATGCCGCTCACGTCGTGGCCGCGCAGGCCGAGGGCGCGGACGATCGGCTTCGGCTCGACGCTGTCCGGGTCCAGCTCCCGCCGGTCGACGAGCAGCAGCACCGGTCCGCGCGGGCCCTGCGCCAGCACGGTGTAGAAGCGGGCCCGGTTGCCGTTGCCCACCGGCCACTTCTCGCCGTCCAGCACGTAGTCCTCGCCGTCGGGAACGGCGGTGGTGGCCGTGGTGGTGAGGTCGCTGCCGACCTCCGCCTCGGAGACGGCGAAACACAGCTTGTCCCCGGCGGTCACCGCCTCGGCGATCCGCTTCTGCTGGTCGGGCGTTCCCCACAGCCAGACCGGCTGGCAGCCGAGCATGCTGGAGCCGAACATCACCGCCATGGTCAGGTTCCGCCGGGCCAGCGAGCGGGTCACCGCGAGCACCGATTCGAGGTTGAGCATCGTCCCGCCGGCCACCGCCGGGACGAGGCGCTCCGGCAGGCCCCAGTCCAGGAGCAACCGCTCGGCGCCGGGCGGGACTTCACCGATTTCCTCGTGCTCCACGACCTCGGCGAAGGCGAACGGGCCGGACGCGGCCAGCGGGTCGCCCAGCAGTCCCTCCAGCTCCGCGGTCAGTCGACGGGTCGGGCGGGGAACGGAATTCGGTTCCATACGACTGGCTCCTGTGCACGGGAATACGGAACGCCCAGCGTGTTCCGGTGCAGTGTCGTCAGGAGGTCTTCCGCACTTCCAGGCAGCGGCGCAGGCAACTCGTCATGCCTGCAAGTTGCCCAGTGAGTGCCTAGGTTCTGCGGGTTGTCCGTCCGAGAGTATCCGGTGTGGCAGTACGTCAATCCGAAGGAGCCCGGCGGCGATGAACACCGAATTCCACGACGAGCGGGAAACCGTGCTGTTCACCCTGGACCGGACCAGGGAGAGTCTGATGGAGGTCGACGCCGCGTTCAAGGCCAATCTCAACTGGAACTACGGCGAGCGCAACAACCGGCTCTGGGCGCTCTACGAGAAGAGCAAGATCGTGCAGTGGAATGCCGCGACCGATATCGACTGGAACCACGAGGTCCGGTTCGGTGCGCTCCTGGACGAGGGCCAGAGCACCGGTCTGCAGAACTTCCGTGGCCCGGGCAGCCCGGTGCCCGAGGAGCTGATCAACCAGTTCCGCTGGGAGTACCTGTCCTGGATGATCAGCCAGTTCCTGCACGGTGAACAGGGCGCGCTGGTGACCACCGCCCGGCTGGTGGAGACCGTGCCCGACATGGAGGCCAAGATCTACGCGGCCGCCCAGGTCGCCGACGAGGCGCGGCACGTCGAGGCGTACGCCAAGTACATCGACGAGAAACTGGGCAACTGCTACCCGATCAATCCGGGGCTCAAGTCGCTGCTGCGCGACCTGCTCTCGGAATCCGACTGGGACATCGTCTACCTCGGCATGCAGGTGATCGTCGAAGGCCTCGCCCTGGCCGCGACCCGACTGGCGGGCACCGGATTCGGCGAGCCGATCATCACCCAGATCACCCGGATGATCGCCCGGGACGAGGCGCGGCACATCGGTTTCGGCGTGGTCTCGCTCACCGGAATGTACGAGCAGATGAACAGCAAGGAGCGCGCGGAGCGGGAGGAGTTCCTGCTGGAGTCGATCTTCCTGATGTCCCGCCGGTTCCTGCTGCGCGAGGTGTGGGAGCGCATGGAGCTGGACGTCGAGGCCGGCATCACCTTCGCGATGAACGACCCGATGATGTTCGGCTACCGCCAGCTGCTGTTCCAGCAGGTGATCCACATCCTGCGGCAGGTCGGCCTGCTCAGCCCGAAGCTGCGCGACCTGTTCCTGAGCGAGCAGCTGGCCAAGCCGGAAGCCTTCGTCGGCGTCAACTGACCCGGACGACGAGAACGAAGTCGAGAACGAATCGGAGGAGCCGCATGCCTGCGCAGCGCGACGACGTCGTCATCACCGGGCTCGGCGCCACCACGCCGCTGGGCGGCGACGCCCGGTCCACCTGGACGGCACTGCTCGACGGGGTCTCGGCGGCGGTCGCGATCACCGAGCCCTGGGCCGAGGGACTGCCGGTGCGGATCGCCGCCCCGGCCGCCGTGGAGCCGGCCCCGCTGATCGACCGGGTCCAGGCCCGGCGCACCGACCGTTCCGCGCAGTTCGCGCTGCTGGCGCAGCGGGAGGCCTGGCAGGACGCGGGCTTCAGCGCCGCCGCGGGCGCACCGGGGCACCCCGAACCGGAGCGCCTCGCGGTGGTCGTCGGCAGCGGCATCGGCGGCCTGAGCACCCTGCTGCCGGCGCACGACCTGATCCGGGCCGGGGACACCCGCCGGGTCTCGCCGTTCACCCTGCCGATGCTGATGAACAACGCCGCGGCCGCGCTGTGCGCACTGGAGCTGAACGCCACCGCGGTGGCCCACGCGCCCTCGACGGCCTGCGCGGCCGGCGCCGACGCCCTCGCGGCGGGGCTGGACCTCATCCGCCTGGGCCGGGCCGACGTGGTGGTGGCCGGCGGTACCGAGGCGGTCATCAACCCGATGGCGATCACCGCCTTCGCGGCGATGAAGGCGCTGTCCCGCAACAACGACGCCCCGGCCTGCGCCTCCCGGCCCTTCGACAAGAAACGGGACGGCTTCGTCCTGGGCGAGGGCGCGGCGGTGCTGGTGCTGGAGTCCGCCGAGCACGCCCGGCAGCGCGGGGCCCGGGTCTACGCCGGGTTCGCCGGGGCCGGGGCGAGCGCCGACGCGCACCACATCACCCGTCCGCACCCGGAGGGCGAGGGGATGGCGCGGGCCATCCGGCGCGCGCTCGCGGACGGCGGGTTGGAGCCGGCCGAGGTCGGCCACGTCAGCGCGCACGCCTCCTCCACCTCGGTGGGCGACGCGGCGGAGGCGCTGGCGATCCGGACCGCGCTGGACGGCGTGCGGCCGGCCGTGTCGGCGGTCAAGTCGTCCGCCGGGCACCTGATCGGCGCCTCCGGCGCACTGGCCGCGCTGACCACCGTGCTGGCCCTGCACCACCGCACCGCGCCGCCCACCATCAACCTGGACGACCTGGACGACGCGATCGACCTGGACGTGGTCCGGGTCGCGCCCCGCCCGCTGCCCGCCGGGCCGCTGGCGGCGCTCACCCAGAGCGCGGGCTTCGGCGGGCACAACACCGTGCTGGCCTTCCGCGCCGGGGCGTGAGCTCCCCGCACCGCGCGCGAGACGGCCCGGGGCGTGCGCCCCGGGCCGTCTCGCGCGCCCGCTACCGGGCATGAGTCCGCCCCCGGTCAGGTCGGCTCTCCTGACCCGGGGGCGGTGGCGGGGCGTGCGGGTGGGTGCGGTGCGGGCGGGTGCGTGCGGTGTTCCCGGCTGTCCCGCGGTCAGGACGCCGGCGGCCAGTCGCCGCCGAGCGGGACGACGATGGACTCCAGGTGGTCGACGGTCGGCAGCGCGCCCTCGCCCTCGTCCAGCAGCTCCCGGACGAGCTCGACGAGCTCGTGGACGGTCTCCAGCGACGAGGCCCGCTCCTGGGGCAGGCCGTCGAACTCGAAGACGTCCTCGATGGTGAGGCCCAACTGGACCATCGCGAGCGAGTGGTAGCCCAGTTCGCTGACGAGCTTGGTGTCCGGACCGATCGGGTCCTTCTTGGCCGGCGCGATGAGGAGGACCAGCTGGCTGATCACAGCAGGGATCTGGTCGGAGGCGATGTCGGTCATACAGGGATCGTCGCCGCGCGGGGGTCCGACATTCCAGGCATCGCCTCCGGCAACGACTCGGCAAGATCGCACCTTGGGTGACCGCGCCGACCCGGCGGGTGACGGGATTGCCGCCGGTTTGCCTGGAGACCGGCCGGGCCGGCCCCCTATGCTCGGAGCATGGGCACCCGTGCGCTCCCTGAGCCACCGTCAACAGTCGTGACGGTCAACCCGGTTGGGGCTCGGCGGCGGCGACTGCGGGGGGTCCGCCTGCCGCACGGCACGTGGCCCGACCATCACCCCTGACACCACCGAGGTGGCTCTATGACGCTGTTGGCATCCTGGGGATCCCTGGCCGCTCAGCCCTCGCCCGCGGACGACACGCTCTTCGCCGTGATCAACGTGGCGTTCATCGTCCTCATCACGGCGATCGTCCTCGTCTCCCAGTTCAGCGTCCGCGACGTCAGGGCCCAGACCTTCCTGTGGGTCGCGATGCTCGTGCTGCGCGGCTTCCTGCCGCCGGGCCCCGCCGAGGCGACGGTGACCGGCGTCGTCTTCCTGGTCATCGGCCTGGCGTTCTCACTGGTCTTCGGCTACTACCGAGGTCTGACGATGCCCATGTGGCGGGACCAGACCGGCCGGCTGCTGCGCAAGGGCGGCCGGACGACCGCCAAGCTGTGGGTGGCGAACCTGGCCGAGCGGCTGGTCGTCGGCGGCGTCGAAGCGGTGTTCTTCCACGGCCGGTTCAACGGCAACGGGGTCTGGCTCGGGGTCGGGGTGACGCTGGCCGTGCAGCAGGCCGTGATGATGCGCCGCGCTCCCGGCATCACCGAGGTCCGGCCCACCGGTCCGGGTCGCACCGTGCCCGCGGTCGAGCAGCCCGACGCCCGGACGAACTGACCCGCGGGCCGTACCGGCCGGCCGCGGGCCGATTCACCGCGCGTAGCGAGAAGTGCTCCGAGGCCCACGGCCCCGGAGCACTTTCCGTGTCGTCAGTCGGCGAGCGGTTCGAGCTCGAAGATCACGCTGTCCGCCGGGGTCACCACGCGGTGCGCCTCGACCAGGCGCCAGCCGCCCTCCTCGAACACCCCGTGCCACTCCTGGAGGGTCGGCAGGTAGGCACCCATCATGCGGTGCGCGACCTCGAAGCCCAGCGTGAAGACCGGGATCTCGGGGTCCGGGATGTCGGTGGTCATCGCGGTGTCGCCGAGCAGGAAGCGCTTGACGTTGGGGAACGCCTTGCGCAGCCCGCGCAGGGAGGTGACGCAGTTCTCCCGCGGCCAGAAGTCGTGGCCCATCAGGAAGGAGGTCAGGAGGTCGACGTCGGCGAACTCGGGGTGCGGCTGGGGGTTGGTGGCGTCGTCCTTGACGAAGGACACCTTGCCCTCGAAGCCGGCCTCCTTGGTCGAGGCCCGGGCCACGCCCAGCGCGCCCTCGGCGATGTCGATGCCGAGGCCGGTCGCGTCCGGGTTCTGCCGCAGCACGCTGATGATGCGCTCGCCGCTGCCGCAGCCGAGGTCGGCGATCTTGCGGAACCCGCCGACCGAGCCGAGGGCCTTCTTGAACACCGGGTCGAAGAAGTTGGCGTTGATGTCGCGGCAGGCGATCGCGATGGCGGCGGAGTCACGGCGGTAGAAGCTGCCGACCCGGTTCTCGTTCTTCAGTACGGCGGGCATGTCGGCGAAGAGCGCCGCGCAACCGCGGGACAGCCAGTGGTAGAAGGCCTTGGCGCGGTACACCTCGGCGAAGTTCACATCGGTGGTGATCAGGGTGCCCTGCCGCTGGACGACGCGGACGCTGGCCAGGGCCTGGAACATCCCCTCGACCGCGTACTGGTCGAGGCCGTTGCGTTCGGAGAACTCGGCGACGTCCAGCTTGTCCTGGTCCGCCAGCTCTTCGAGCGCCCCGGCCTCCCAGGCGGCACCGATCGCCGAGGAAGCGACGGTGGCGTTGAAGATGTCGGCGGCGGTCATTCTCGCCGCTCCGAGCACGAGGTTGTCGGTCACGTCCTGGTCCCCTCTGAGGAATGGAATCCGGCAGGCCGGACGGGAGGTCCGGCCGGGCTGGTGGTGATCACGGGCGCCGGGCGAGCAGGATCCGGTGCATCGGGGTGTCGACCAGCGCCGTCCTCACCAGGCCGGCCCGGTCGAGCCATTGGTCGTAGTCCGCCAGGGAGAAGGAGTCTCCGCCGCCGGTGACGAGCATCGACGCGGCGAACAGTCGGAAGAAGCGGTTCTGGATCGACTGGGCGTCGGTCTCGTCGTCCACGATGTGGTCGACGACGGCGACCACACCGCCCTCGCGCACCGCCTGCGCCGCCCGTCGCATGAGCTCCTCGGAGCCCTCGGCGGTCTGCAGGTGGAAGATGTTCACCAGGAGGACGAGGTCCTGACCGGTGTTCCACTCCTCGGTGAAGAAGTTGCGCTCCACCGGTTCGAACCGGTCCTGCACGCCCAGCCGTTCCGCCTGTCCGCGGGCGATGGGCACGATCCGCGGGTGGTCCAGGCCGGTGGCCCGCAGCCCCCGGAAGCGCTGCAGGAGCAGCTGGCTGTAGATGCCGGTGCCGCAGCCGACGTCGAGCATCGAACGGTCCGCCTCGCCCTTCCAACCCTCCTCCTCCGCAAGGAGGTTGGCGAGCGATTCGACGATCGGCGGGGCCCAGAAGTTGATCCCGCGGGCGACCTGCTCGTAGTCCTCGGCGGACAGCTGGTTGGCCTGGTAGTCGCCGTCCGCGCCGCGGGCGGGCCGCTTGACGTGGTCGGCGAGGTTGCGCCACACGTCCCAGCCGATCGCCCGGTCGTAGCCGATCCGGCCGGCCAGGCTGTAGAGGCCGCCGGGCAGCAGGCACTCGGCCATGCCGTCCGCCAGCCGGTAGACGTCCTGACCGTCCTCGGTGCGCACGCGCTGGACGATCTCGTAGCAGTACAGGCCGTCGAGCAGCACCCGCAGGCCGTGCGCGTCGGCGTCCAGCCGGGCGGCGAGGTCGGCCGGGGTGGCCGGTCCGTCCGCCAGGGCGACGAAGACGTCGAGGTCGAACGCGGCCTCGATCATGCCGGGCGCGAACATCGCGATCAGGTGTTCGTAGACGCGGTGCGAGGCCCGGACGACGGCGCCGTCCCGGGGATCGCCGATCAGTTTCGAACCGTCCACCAGGGGCGCCACACCGGTGTCCGGCAGCGGAGTGTTCTCGTCCGACGTTTCGCCGGTTCTGTCGTCGTGGACGGAGGCGTCTATCGTGGTCATCGATCCCCATTTGCGCTCAAGGCATTAAGCCGGGCAGTGCTGAATGACCCGCGGAGGAGTTTCCCGAATGGACCGGAGAAGTTAACCCGTCGATTCGATCGAATTCGATCGCCCGTCGGCCGGGTCGCATCCGGAACCGATTCCGGGCGCGACAGTGCGGCCGACGCGACGGAAAACGCCCCGACGAGCGGACGGTGTGCGTGCGGGCCGGCCTCAGGCCGGAATGGCGTTGACGTACTCGCGCATCATCCGGGGAACCCGGTACGCGTACTGGTGGCCACGTTTCACCTGGACGACGGAGAAATCCACGAGATCGGCCAGCACATCGATATTGCGGGAGGGCTCCCGGCCGCCGTCGACCGGTTCCTGCCGGACATCGTCGATGGAGAATTCATCGGGAAAGCGGGAGAGTTGTCTGAGGGCCCGGCGCTGCCGGTCGTCGAGGAGTCCGTAGGCCCAGGCGAGGCTGCGGTGCAGCGAGCGGTGGTGGGACAGCCCGCCCACCTCGTCCTGGCCCAGGATCGGCAGCACCTGGCACTCGTCCACCAGGACGTGCAGGGGCACCGAGCGCATCCGGAAGGCGGCGTTCTCGATGGCGAGCGCGAGACCGCCCAGCCGGCGGCAGAGCTCGACCACCTGCGGCATCTGGTCGCCGAGGTCCAGCGTCGGGACGACGGAGTGCACCCGGCGGCAGAACAGCTCGGCGGCGGGCGGGCAGCCGTAGCTGCCCTCGGGGTAGTCGACGGACAGCGGCGACACCTCCCACAGGTCCGCCGGGATGGAGGCGGGCGCCCGCAGCGAGGTGATCAGGATGTGGAGCGCGGGATGCCGCTCCAGCATCATCCTGACCTGCCTGGTCACCGCGCCGATGACGTGCTCGGCGTTGTCGATGACGACCATCATCTGCAGCTCGGGGTTGGTCCTCGGGTCCCGTTCGCAGCCGTGCAGCAGGGTGTCGAGCGAGCGCTGCACCTCCGCCGAGGCCGCGGCGGCGTCGACGCTCTCGGGGGTCACCGAGCCGAGTTCGAGCACCACCACGCCGTCCCGGAAGCGGTCGAGCAGGTGCGCGGCGGAGTCCAGGGCCAGCCGGGTCTTGCCCACACCGGCCGGGCCGGTGAGCACCAGCGGCCGGCCCGGCCGGAGGGTGGTCACCACGTGCAGCAGGTCGGCCTGGCGCCCGACGGTGATGTCCGTCTTGGGACGCAGCCCCTGCCACCGGGCGTTGTCCGGGACCTCGACGACGTTGGTCAGCAGACCGGTCTCCAGGCGGGAGGGGAGCACGCCGGTCGGGGTGCCCGCGTGGGCCACGTGGGACATCAGCGTGTCCTGGCTGGTCGCCGCGGACAGCAGGGCGCCGACCAGGAGTTCCACGGAGCTGCGCCGCGGATTCTTGATGGCCCCGGTTTCCAGATTCCTAATGGTCCGCACACTGACATTGGAATGCTCGGCTAACTGCTCTTGGCTCCAGCCGACCATCTTCCGCTGGGTTACTAACATGGAGCGAAGCTGATTGTTGTCCATTCCCCCGCGCTTCCTGCTGTTGTGAGCAGAATTCAAGTCAGAACTTAACACGCCGACTTGCGGCGCCAATCACTCCAGAACGATCATTACGTGCCGCGCGGTCATGGCGGAGCGCATGCGAGAGCGCCCGCGCCGAGCGTGGGTCGTGATGTGTCAGAACCGTGGAAAAATGAGTTGGGGACGTTCCGCTGCTGCTCGGGAGCGGCCTTTGAGGGTGAGGTGACCACAGCCCGTTAGGCTACTCAAGCTACATGTGAACGAGTGTACTACGCGGACTATTTCTGCGAACCTGCCGCTACGTTCGATTTGCCCCTTTTGGCACCGGCAACTCCCCGGTGCTCCCGGCAATATCCGGCTGTTCTGCCGAGAGTATGCAGGCATTGTCGGCCAGGTTGGCCGGATCGCACTGCCCCTTCCCGGCCGTGATCGACCGTCGGGCCGGCGGGGCGTCAGGCGACGACCGCCCGCTCTTGACACGGCATACTCGTTCACCTGCGCAGACCGCAGTGGATGCCCGGTGGAAACCTGGTTGAGACCGCCCACAGCCGAAGGATAAGAAGAGGAAATGACAACGCTCAAGGAGCAGCTGCAGGAGGACCTCACGGCTGCCATCAGGGTCCGGGACGAGCTTCGCGCGTCCACCATCCGGCTCACCCTGGCCGCCGTCACCAGCGAGGAGGTGGCGGGCAAGCAGAAGCGCGAGCTGTCCGACGCCGACGTGCTGAAGGTGATCGGCCGCGAGGCGAAGAAGCGCCGGGAGGCCGCCGAGGCCTTCGACGGGGCGGGGCGCACCGACCAGGCCGCCCGGGAGCGGGCCGAGGGCGAGGTGCTGGCGACCTACCTGCCCAAGCAGCTCTCCGACGAGGAGCTCGCCGCGATCGTGGCGGACGCCGTGGCCGAGAGCGGCGCGACCGGCCCGCAGGCGATGGGCGCCGTGATGAAGCTGGTGAAGCCCAAGGTCGACGGCCTGGCCGAGGGCGGCCGGGTCGCCGCCGCCGTCAAGGCCGCGCTGTCCTGACCGCGGACCGCCCGGGTCCGTCGGGTCAAGCCGGCTCTGGCCGGAATCGAGCGGCCCTGTAGGGCCCGCGAGGGGCTCCCGCGGCCCCGACGGCCCGTCACCCGGCAACACGACGCCGAAGGGGCGCCCTCCGAACCGGAGGGCGCCCCTTCGTCACTGCTGCGTGGCTCGTGCCGGGTGGCGCGGTCAGCCGTTGCCGTTGCCGCCGCCGTGCCGGCCGCCGTTCCCGCCGCCGATCATCCCGGGCGGGAAGGTGAACCCGCCGCCGATCATCCCCCCGGGGCCGCCGCCGGGGTTGCCGCCGCCCTGCGGCGGCGGGGGGTTGCCCGCGGGCGGCTGGGGGTTGGGGTCGGCCGGCGGGGTGGCCGGCGGGGTGGCCGGCTGCGGGTCCGGGATGTCGACGGTCTGGATCGGCTCCATCGGCGTGCCCTGGAGCGCCTGGTTCATCGCCATCTGCCAGATCGGGCCGGGGCCGTCGGCGCCGAACACCTCGTCGAAGTGCTTGCCGCCGATGTTGATGTTCTTCATCTTGACGCCGCCGGCCGGGCCGCCGAGCCAGACCGAGGTGGCCAGCGACGGGGTGTAGCCGCTGAACCAGGCGGCCTTCTTCTCGTCGGTGGTACCGGTCTTGCCGGCGATCTTGCGGCCGCCGTCCAGGCCGAGCGCGGCCGCGGTGCCCTTCTCGGTCACGTTCAGCAGGACGGTGTTGAGCTTGTCCGCGGTGTCCTCGGAGAAGGCCTGGCTGCACTGGGTCTGCGGGACCTGGAGCTCCTTGCCGTCCACCGTGCTGATCTTGTTGATCGCGATCGGGGTGCAGTACTTGCCGCGCGCGGCGAAGGTCGCGTAGACGTTCGCCATGGTCAGCGGGGAGAGCTCCAGGGTGCCCAGGACCATCGAGGGCACCTCCCGGAAGGCGTCGCCCTTCGCGGACTGGGTGATGCCCAGCTTGTTCGCCATCTGCTTCATCGCGCAGAGGCCGACCTGCTGCTCCATCTGCACGAAGTAGGTGTTGACCGACAGCGCCATGGCCTGCTTCAGCTGGTACGGGCCCTTCTCGGACTCGGACTCGTTCTTGACCGTGGCCTTCTGCTCGCCGGGCGCCGGGACGTTCTTCCAGGTGCCCGAGCAGGTGGACATCTGCGGGTAGTCGATCTTGTTCTCGGACGGGAACGCCTGGGTCGGCGACATGCCCGACTCCAGCGCCGCCGCGGCCAGGATCGGCTTGAAGGTCGAACCGGTCTGGAAGCCGTTGCCGCCGCCCATCGAGGCGTCCACGTTGAGGTTGACGACGGTCTGGTTCTTGTTCGAGTCCAGGCCGTACGGGCGGGTCTGGGCCATCGCCAGGATCTTGCCGGTGCCCGGCTCCATCATGGTCGCGGCCGCCGACACCTGGTCGGTCACGTTGACCTTCTTGGTGACGGCGTTCTGGGCCGCGGCCTGCTTGTCCGGGTCCAGCGTGGTGTAGATGTTCAGGCCGCCGGTGTCCCAGAGCTTCTTGCGCTCGTCGGCGCTCTTGCCGAACGCCGGGTCCTGCTTGACCACGTGGCGGACGTAGTCGCAGAAGAAGCCCATCCCGGCCTGGGCGGTGATGCAGCCGTTCTGCGGGTCCTTGTACTTCAGACCCAGCGGGGCGGCCTTCGCCTCCTTCGCCTGGTCCGCGGTGATGTGCTTGTTCTCCAGCATCTTGTCGATCACGACGTTGCGGCGCTTGACCGTGTTCTCGGGGTAGCGCACCGGGTCGTAGGACGACGGGTTCTGCACCATGCCGGCCAGCGTGGCGGCCTCGGCGACGGTCAGGTCCTTGTTGCTCTTGCTGAAGTAGCGCTGGGAGGCGGCCTCGACCCCGTAGGCCTGGTGGCCGTAGAAGGTGATGTTGAGGTAGTTGGTGAGGATCTGGTCCTTGCTCAGGTCCTCCTCCAGCTTGATGGCGACCTTGAGCTCCTGGATCTTGCGGCCCAGGGTCTTGCGCTGCGCCTCCAGGACGGCGGCCTGGTCGTCGCCGGCCTTCTCCACGTTGACGTTCTTCACGTACTGCTGGGTCAGCGTCGAGGCGCCCTGCGAGGCGGTGCCGCTCTCGGCGTTCTTGCTGGCCGCGCGGAGGATGCCCTTGAGGTCGACGGCGCCGTGCTCGTAGAAGCGGGCGTCCTCGATGTCCACCTGGGCGTGCCTCATGAACGGCGACATCTGGTCGGCGGTGAGGACGGTGCGGTCGCGCTCGTAGACCTTGGCGATCAGGCCGCCCTTGGCGTCGAAGATCTGGGTGGCCTGGGTGAGCGGCGGGGTCTTGAAGTCGTCGGAGATGTTGTCGAAGCTCTCCGCCGTGTCCTTGGCGGTCAGCCCGATGGCGCCGACGGCGGGCAGGGCGAGTCCTGCCAGCAGGACTCCGGAGAGCACGCTGACGCCCAGGAACTTCACGCCGTTGCCGACGTGGTCCAACGGTGATCCGCCGCTGCCGCCGCGCGGAGCTCCGGTGTTGCCTGGGGGCTGGGATGCCTGTGGGCGCTTCGGTGCCATGGGGAGAACCCTACGTCGCGGATTCCCGTACATAGGGGCACGTGTTCGCCTAGGCTTGTCACAAGCTTGGTACAGCTTCGGTGCGTCAGCATCATTCACTCTTGTGGGCGAGGAGAGTTGCCCGAATCGCCCGGGAATGTCCGGGCTTTGAGGCAGCTGGGGCCTGTTGTGCCCGGGTGAATGGTTGCGCTCCGTGATGACGCCTGCGGCGAGAGTGGGGGCTCCGCGCTTGGCAAGGTGTGCGACCTGCGATCACTCCAACGAGTGAGCTGACCGATACCCATAGTCCAATCGGGTCATTCGAGATTGAGCCCGAAGGGGCTGTTGCAAGCTGTCGTTCTTCCGTAACGTCCTCAACTGGCAACGGTGAATATGCCGTTGCCGCCGTGGGGGAGCCTCGATACGGGAGAGGACGGCGCCGGCATGGGCTGGGTTGACGACTGGAGTGCGCAGGCCGCCTGCCGCACGAGTGATCCGGACGAACTGTTCGTCCAGGGGGCGGCGCAGAACCGCGCGAAGGCGGTGTGCAGCGGCTGCCCGGTGCGCACGGAGTGCCTCGCGGACGCCCTGGACAACCGGGTGGAGTTCGGGGTCTGGGGCGGGATGACGGAGCGCGAGCGCCGGGCGCTGCTGCGCCGCCGCCCGACGGTCATCTCGTGGCGGAGGCTGCTGGAGACGGCCCGCACCGAGTACGAGGAGTCCCTCGCGACCGGTGTGATACTGACGGACTACGCCCAGGCGGGCTGAGCCGGGGCGCACCGGCTGCACAGGCCGAACCGGCCGTACCGGGGGGTCCGGGCCGGTCGGCCCCGGGCGGGCGCCCACGCCGCACCGCCCGAGCCGTCCGACGGCGTTCCGCGCCGTCCCGCGTCCCGCGTCCCGCGTCCCACGTCCTGCGTCGTCCGCCGTCCTACGCCGTGCTGCTGAGCCGGTCGCCGATGGCCCGCAGGCCGTCGAGGTCGTGCACGTCACCCGGCAGCGCCGGGACCTCCACGATCGGCACGTCCGGGTAGACCGAGACGAAGCGGTCGCGGGTGCGGCGCTCCCGCCCCATGATCTGCATCCGCTCGGCGTGCAGCCGCAGCAGCCCGGCCGCCAGCAGCTCCGCCTCCGGCGAGGAGTGCTCCGAGCCGTTCTCCTCCAGCGCCTCTGCCGCCGCCAGCGCCCGCTCCGCCGTGAGCTGCGGGGCGCCCGAGCCGTGCACCCGGTTGAGCACCAGCCCGGCCAGCGGCATCCGGTCCGCGGCGAGCCGGTCCACGAAGTACGCCGCCTCGCGCAGCGCGTCCCGCTCCGGCGCGGCCACCACCAGGAACGCCGTGCCCGGCGCCTTGAGCAGCTGGTACGTGCGGTCCGCGCGCTCGCGGAAGCCGCCGAACATCGAGTCCATCGCGCTGACGAAGGTCTGCACGTCGGTGAGCAGCTGGGCGCCGAAGATCTTGCCCAGGGTGCCGGTGAGCAGGCCCATCCCGGCGTTCAGGAACCGCATGGCGCTGCGCCCGCCGACCTTGGCCGGGGCGGTCAGTATCCGGATCACCCGGCCGTCCAGGAAGGACCCGAGCCGGTTGGGCGCGTCCAGGAAGTCCAGCGCCGAGCGGGACGGCGGGGTGTCCACGACGATGAGGTCCCACTCCTCGGCGTCGCGCAGCTGCCCGAGCTTCTCCATCGCCATGTACTCCTGCGTGCCCGCGAAGCCGGCCGACAGGGACTGGTAGAACGGGTTCTCCAGGATCGCCCGGGCCCGTTCGGGCTCCGCGTGGGCCAGCACGACCTCGTCGAAGGTCCGCTTCATGTCCAGCATCATCGCCTGGAGCTCCCCGTCGCCGGTCACCCCCTTGACCACCCGGGGGGTGTTGTCGAGCTCGGTCAGGCCCATCGACTGGGCGAGCCGGCGGGCCGGGTCGATGGTCAGCACCACGACCTTGCGGCCCCGTTCGGCGGCCCGCAGGCCGATCGCCGCGGCGGTGGTGGTCTTGCCGACGCCGCCGGAGCCGCAGCAGACGACGATCCTGGTCCCCGGATCGTCGATCAGCTCGTCCACCGCGAGCCGCTTCCCGGTGCTCCGCACCCCGTTCGAGGTCATGCCGCCCCCTGCCGCTTCAGGTCGCCCGCCAGCCGGTACAGCCCGCCGAGGTCCACGCCCTCGCCCAGCAGCGGCAGTTCGTACGTCGGGATCCGCAGCTGCTGCAGGTCGGCCCGCTGCGCGCGCTCCAGCTCGACCCGCTCGGCGTGCTCCCTGGCCTGCTCCAGCAGCGGGTCGATCAACGGCTCCACCGCCGCGCGGACCGTCTCCGGCTTGCGCGAGCGGCCGCCGAGCCCGGCCTCCCCGAGCGCCAGCGCGACCTCCTCGCGGTGGTTGCCGTCCACCGCGGCCACCGCGGCGGCGTCCAGCACCGGCGGGCGGACCATGTTGACCATCACCCCTCCCACCGGCAGCTTCGCCTCGTTCAGCTCCGCGATGCCGTCGACCGTCTCCTGCACCGGCATCTCCTCCAGCAGGGTGACCAGGTGCACCGCGGTCTCCGGGGACTTCAGCACCCGCATCACGGCCTGCGCCTGGGTGTGTATCGGGCCGATCCGGGCCAGCCCGGCGACCTCGGCGTTGACGTTCAGGAACCGGGTCAGCCGCCCGGTCGGCGGGGCGTCCATCACCACCGCGTCGTAGCGGCGCCGGCCGTCCGGGTCCTTGCGCCGGGTCGCCTCGCAGGCCTTGCCGGTGAGCAGGACGTCCCGGACGCCGGGCGCGATGGTGGTGGCGAAGTCGACGAAGCCGACCTTCTGCAGCGCCTTGCCGGCCCGGCCGAGCTTGTAGAACATCTCCAGGTATTCGAGCAGCGCCTGCTCGGTGTCGATCGCCAGCGCGAACACCTCGCCGGGCTGCGCCGCCTCCGCGGGCGCCTCCGCGGCCGGGAGCCCCAGCTGCCGACGGGAGACCGAGGCGATCCGGCGCTCCTCGTAGGGCAGTGCGGCGATCCCGAACAGTTCGGCGATGCCCTGCCGGCCCTCGACCTCGATCAGCAGGACCCGACCGCCGTCGGCGGCGAGCGCCAGGGCCAGCGCTGCGGCCAGCGTGGTCTTCCCGGTGCCGCCCTTGCCGCTGACCACGTGCAGCCGGACGCCCTCCCAGTCGGGGTCGCGCCGGTCCGCCTGGCCGGGGGTGCGTGCCACGCTCCGTCTCCGTCCGTCTCCGTCCTACGGGCGTCCCCTCCTGACGAGGGTGCCCCTCGCCAGGGTGCCCTCCCGCGAGGGTAACCAGGGACCGCGCCGGATGCCCGGAGCACCTGGGGTTGCCAGGCCTGATCATGCCCTCTTTGTGCCCCACCTCACACGCCGCCCGCCACGCGGCGCCGATCCCCGCGGCGGCTCGTCTAGAGTCTGGCCATGACCAAGTGGGAATACATGACGGCGCCCCTGCTCGTGCACGCCACCAAGCAGATCCTGGACAACTTCGGCGAGGACGGCTGGGAGCTCGTCCAGGTCGTGCCCGGCCCGAACCCGGAGCAGCTGGTGGCCTACTTCAAGCGGGAGAAGAACGCATGAGCGCCGTCGAGTCGAAGCTCGCCGAGCTGGGCCTGACCCTGCCGCCGGTGGCTGCGCCGGTCGCCGCGTACGTGCCGGCCCTGCAGTCCGGCGAGTTCGTCTTCACCTCCGGCCAGCTCCCGGTGGTCGAGGGCAAGCTGCCGAGCACCGGCAAGGTCGGCGCCGAGGTGTCGCCGGAGGAGGCCAAGGAGCTCGCGCAGATCTGCGCGCTGAACGCCCTGGCCGCCGTGAAGTCGGTGATCGGCGACCTCGACCGGATCGAGCGGGTCGTGAAGGTCGTCGGCTTCGTCGCCTCCGCCCCCGACTTCACCGGCCAGCCCGGCGTCGTCAACGGCGCCAGCGAGCTGCTCGGCAAGGTGCTCGGCGCAGCGGGCGTGCACGCCCGCAGCGCCGTCGGTGTCGCGGTGCTCCCGCTGGACGCCCCGGTCGAGGTCGAGCTCCAGGTCCGCGTCAAGACCGTCTGAGTCCGATCACGAAGGCGGGATCGGCCCTGGCCGAGCCCGCCTTCGTGCGCTTAGCATCCGGGCATGGACCATCGAGCAACGACGCTCCCGATGCCGCCCGGTTGGCCTGCCCGCATCCGGGCGGTCGACTCCGGCGTGCTGACGCCGCCGGTGCCCAGGCAGGCGGCCACCGTCGTGCTGCTGCGCGACGCCGACGCCGGGCCGGAGGCCTACCTGCTGCGCCGGCGCACCTCGATGGCCTTCGCGGCCGGGATGTACGCCTACCCGGGCGGCGGGGTGGACCCGCGCGACGCCGAGGTCGAACCGGGCTGGGCCGGGCCCTCGCCCGAGGAGTGGGCGCGCCGCCTCGGGGTGGACGTCCGGACCGCCCGGGCGGTGGTCTGCGCGGCCGTCCGCGAGACCTTCGAGGAGGCCGGCGTGCTGCTGGCCGGCCCGGACGGGCGGAGCGTCGCCGCGCCGCGCGACTGGACCGCCGAACGGGCCGCGCTGGAGGCGCACGAGCTGTCCTTCGCCGAGTTCCTCCGGGACCACGGCCTGGTGCTGCGCAGCGACCTGCTGGGCGGCTGGGCGCGCTGGATCACCCCGGAGTTCGAGGAGCGGCGCTACGACACCTGGTTCTTCGTGGCGGCCCTCCCGGCCGGCCAGCGCGCGGCGCTGGAGGTCGGCGAGGCCGACCGGGTCGCGTGGCTGAGCCCGGCCGAGGCGGTCCGGGGCCACCAGGAGGGCCGGTTCGGCATGCTGCCGCCGACCGTGACGGTGCTGCGCGAGCTGTCGCCGGTGCGCACCGCCGCCGAGGCGCTGGCCGCGGCCGCCGAGCGCCGGCTGGAGCCGGTCCTGGGCCGGGCCGAGGTCCGCGGGGACCGCATGACGGTCCGCTGGCCCGGGTACGACGAGCTGACCATCGACGGGGAGTTCCCCGAGGACTCCTGAGGCCGTCCGCCCGCGCCGCACCACCACCGGCGTGGCCGGCCGGCCCGGGGAGCGAATCCCCGGGAAGCCTTGTCCGCAGAGGACCCATCCGAAGAAGATCCATCCGAAGAAGATCCGCCGCACCACCGCAGAGAAAGGACCGACGCCCGATGACCCACAACGACGTGGCTCGCCGGACGGCACCCGAGATGCCCGCCCGCCGTCTGAACCCCCGTACCCCGGCCTGTGACAGCCCGGTCCCGTTCGTCGAGGTGGCGCAGCGCGCCCTCGTCCGGGCACTGCCGCTGCGGGCCCTCCAACGCGACGCCGAGGGCGGCCGGTGAGCGCGCAGCGCGAGCGATTCGTCGAGGTGGGTGCATGAGCCTCCTCCCGGGTGACCCCGCCGCCGTCGTCGGCGGCGAGGCCACCTCCCGGGCGCTGTGCGTGCTGGCACCGAACCCGTCGCCGATGACGCTGGACGGCACCAACACCTGGCTGCTCTCCGAGCCCGGCTCCGACCTCGCCGTGGTGATCGACCCGGGCCCGCTGCACGAGGAGCACCTGCGCCGGGTGATCGACCTCGCCGAGGAGCGGGGCAAGCGGATCGCGCTGACCCTGCTCACCCACGGTCACGCCGACCACTCCGAGGGCGCGGCCCGGTTCGCCGAGCTCACCGGCACCGGGGTCCGGGCCCTGGACCCGGCGCACCGGCTGGGTTCGGAGGGCCTGGTGGGCGGCCAGCGCCTGGACGTCGGCGGCCTGGACCTGCGGGTGGTGGCCACCCCCGGCCACACCTCGGACTCGCTGACCTTCCACCTGCCGGACGACGGCGCGATCCTCACCGGGGACACCGTGCTCGGCCGCGGCACCACGATGGTGGCCCACCCCGACGGCCGGCTGGGGGACTACCTGGACTCGCTGCGCCGGCTGCACACGATGGCCTCCGAGCACGGTGTGCGGACCGTGCTGCCCGGGCACGGCCCGGTGCTCGCGGACGCGCTCGGGGCCGTCGACTACTACCTGGCGCACCGGGCCGCCCGGCTCGCGCAGGTGGAGACGGCGGTCGAGGCGGGCTTGCGGACCGCTCCCGAGGTGGTGGCGCGGGTCTACGCGGACGTGGACCGGGCGCTCTGGCCGGCCGCGGAACTCTCCGTCCGGGCCCAGCTGGAGTACCTGGAGGAGCACGGGCTGACCCCGGAGCTCGACTGACCCCGGCGCTCGGCCGCTCCCGGAGCCCGATCGACCCGGGCCGCCCCCGGAGCCCGACGGCCGGGCGGCTCGTGAACGCCGAAGGGCTCGTGAACGCCGAAGGGCCCGTCCGGACGGACGGGCCCTTCGGCGTGTTCGGGGTGTCAGCGCGAGCGGCGGGACAGCCGCTCGACGTCCATCAGGACCACCGCGCGTGCCTCCAGCTTCAGCCAGCCGCGGCCGGCGAAGTCGGCGAGCGCCTTGTTGACCGTCTCGCGGGAGGCGCCGACCAGCTGGGCCAGTTCCTCCTGGGTGAGGTCGTGGGCGACGTGGATGCCCTCCTCGGACTGCACGCCGAAGCGGCGGGAGAGGTCCAGCAGGGCCTTGGCGACGCGGCCGGGCACGTCGGAGAAGACCAGGTCGGACATCACGTCGTTGGTCCGGCGCAGTCGGCGGGCGATGGCCCGCAGCAGCGCGATGGAGACCTCGGGGCGGGCGTGCAGCCAGGGCTGCAGGTCACCGTGGCCCAGGCCCAGCAGCTTGACCTCGGTCAGCGCGCTGGCGGTCGCGGTGCGCGGGCCCGGGTCGAACAGCGACAGCTCGCCGATCATCTCGCTGGGGCCGAGGACGGCGAGCATGTTCTCGCGGCCGTCCGGGGATGCGCGGTGCAGCTTGACCTTGCCCTCCGCGACGACGTACAGCCGGTCGCCCGGGTCGCCCTCGTGGAACAGCGACTCCCCACGGGCGAGGGTGACCTCGGTCATGGAAGCGCGCAGCTCGCCGGCCTGTTCGTCGTCGAGTGCCGCGAAGAGTGCGGCGCGCCGCAGAACGTCGTCCACGTGCTTCCTCCTTCTCGGCCGTACGGCGGGTGGGCCGTCCGGCGCAAGTTCCGTTCAGTGTTCTGCATCACCAAGCATGGCGCATGTCGCTCCGATCATATGAGGAGGGGGTGTGCCGAGGTGTGCCGTGCGGGGCCATTCGTACCGGTTGGTCATGGGGCGGGCCGGGCCGCGGGGGCGCCCTCACATGCCCTGATCGAACTCCTGCTCGTCCTGATCGAACAGCGAATCGCCGATCGCGGTGCGGGCGTGCAGGACGGCGTGGCCCGCGCGGTGGGCGCTGGTGAGGCCCGCCGTGCGCAGCGCGGTGAGGTGCTGCGAGGCCCCGGCCGGGGAGAGCCCGGTGCGGTCGGCCAGCTCGGTGGTCGAGGCCGGGGAGTCCAGCTCGGCCAGCAGCCGGGCGCGGGAGCGGCCGAGGACGCCGGCCAGCGCGTCCGTTCGGGCCGCCGTGCCCGCCCGGCGCTCCCACAGGGCGGCCGTGCCCCGTGCCGGGTAGATCAGCTGCGGCGGGTCGGGCGGCAGCACCCGGGTGAGCACCCGCGGCCAGGCGAAGGCCGAGGGCAGGAGCACCAGCCCGGAGCCGGCGGTCAGCCGGGTGACGGCGCAGTGCCGCTGCTCCAGCAGCAGTGCGGTGCCGTCCCAGCGGACCGTGTCGTGCAGCTCGCCCAGCATCCGCGCGGTGCCGTGCTCGGCGGCCTGCCGGGAGCGGTGGAAGACGTCCGCCGAGAGCAGCGCCCGGATCCGGGCCCAGTAGGGGGCGAGCGCCAGCTCCCAGTACGCCCGGACGTCGGCGGCCAGCCGGGGCAGCTGGGCGGCCGGGTCGCGGTGCAGCGGGGCGAGGACGGCGGGCAGCCGGCCGCCCGCCTCGGCCGCCATGATGTCGAGGTCGGCCCGGACCTGTTCGGCGCCGGTGGCGGCGATCGCGGCCAGCTCTTCGGCGAGCGTGGGGGAGTAGCCGGCCGGGGCGGGGTTGAGGAAGTCCGGCAGGTGGCCGGTGGGTGGCACCAGGGCGGCCAGCCGGTCCATGGTCGGCGCGGCGGCGGCCAGCCGCCCGCGGACCTCCGCGGCCCAGCGGCGGTGCAGCGCCGGCGCGGGGTGCCGCGCGAGGGCGCGCAGGCTGGTCACCACCTCCTGCATCGGGGAGACGGCGAACCGGGTCAGTGCCAAGTCCTGCGCGGAGAAGTGCAGTTCGGATCGCATGCGGCCCCTCCCCGGGAAAGATTCAGCCTCAGCTTAATCACTGGTACGGGTGGGGGAGCCGGGCGCAGGATGTCTGCGTCCCCACCGATCCGTACGAAAGCCGGTGACACCCATGTCCACCACCCCCGAGTCCCGCGAGCGGGCGCTGCGGCTGCGCGAACTGGTCGCGGACGGCGGGCTCGTCCTGCCCAACGCCTGGGACGCGGGCAGCGCCGCCGTGATCGCCTCGGCCGGCGCCCGGGCGGTCGCCACCACCAGCGGCGGCGTCTCCTGGTCGCTCGGCCACGGCGACGGCCAGCGCCTCGGCCGGGCGGCCGCGGTCGAGGCGGCCCGCCGGATCGTCGCCGCGGTGGACCTGCCGGTCACCGTCGACGCCGAGGGCGGGTACGGGCCGCTGCCCGCCGACGTGGCCGAGACCGTGACCGCCCTGGTCGGGGTGGGCGCCGTCGGCGTCAACCTGGAGGACTCGACGGCCGTCGGCGGCCCGCTCTTCCCGGTGGCCGAGCAGGCCGAGCGGCTGCGCGCGGCCCGTACGGCGGCCGCCGCCGCGGGGCTGCCGGAGCTGGTGGTCAAC
Organism: Kitasatospora sp. NPDC038210; assembly: GCF_055600605.1. NCBI lineage: Bacteria > Bacillati > Actinomycetota > Actinomycetes > Kitasatosporales > Streptomycetaceae > Kitasatospora > Kitasatospora sp. NPDC038210. The sequence goes on from NZ_JBVJYK010000004.1 coordinate 552,400, forward strand.
GCCCGGACGGACGTCTTCCTGTTCGGACTGGGCGGGCTCGACGACGTGCTGGTCCGGGCCGAGGCCTACGCGCAGGCGGGCGCCGACGGCCTGTTCGTCCCCGGGCTGCTGGACCCCGACGCCCTCACCGAGCTGTGCCGGCGCTCGGCGCTGCCGGTGAACGCGATGGCCGTCCCGGGCGGGCCGAGCGTCGCCGAACTCGCCGCCACGGGGGTGCGGCGGATCAGTGTCGGTACCGGCCTCGCCCAGCTCGCGTACACCGCGGCCCGCCGTGCCGCCGCCGAGCTGCTCGGCGCCGGGACGCTGACGGAGCTCGACGGGGCGCTGGGCTTCGGGGAGCTGGACGGGCTGTACCGGGGCTGACGGCGGCCGGCTCACGGCAGCCCCGCCGCAAGTCAGCCGCCGTGGGCCCCGCCGCGGGTCAGCCCTGGAAGCCCAGCTCGGCGAGGGCCCGCTCGATCCGGTCGCGGTGCTCCGCCGCCCACTCGTCCAGGGTCTGGGCGGCCTCCTTGGCCAGCTTCGCCCGGGCCGCCTCCAGGACCCGGTCCCGCTCGGCGGCGGGCACCGCCACGACACCCTCCTCGTCGGCCACCACGATGTCGCCGGCCGCCACCAGCACGCCGCCGCAGCGCACCGGGGCGCCGTGCGTGCCCAGCGCCTTCTTCGCCCCGGGGATCGGGATGACCCCGCGGGCGAAGACCGGGAAGCCCGCCTCCCGGACCTCGCCGAGGTCCCGGATCAGGCCGTCGGCCACGAAGGCCACCACGCCCCGGCGCTGCGCCACGGCGCACACGTTGCCTCCGGCCAGTGCGTAGTCCAGGTCGCCGGACTCGACCACGATCACCGAGCCGGGCTCGGCCCGGTGGATCGCGGCGTGCAGCATCAGGTTGTCCCCGGGCGGGCACTGCACGGTGAAGGCCGGGCCGGCCACCCGGGGCATGCCGTCCCAGAGCGGGCGCAGGCCGATGTCCATGACCCGGTCGCGGCCCAGGATGTCGGCCAGGGTGGTGGTGGGGATGTCCTTGAAGTCCGCGTCCATGCTCCCTCGTTCTCCGCTCGTCGGTTCGTCAGTTCGTCGATTCGTCGGTTCGTCGGAAGACTAGTGACCGCGGGGCGGGGCGCGGACCGGTGGTCAGGCGAAGAACTCCACCAGTTCCGGCACCAGCGCCCCGGCCGCCACCTCGTGGGTCTGGTCGGCCAGCGTCCGGTACTCGGCGTCCGGCACGGCCGCGGCCACCGCGGCGGACGGTGCCCGCAGCAGCTCCGGGCTGGCGCCGCCGTCCAGCACCAGGGTCGGCACCGCGATCCGGGCCAGCACGTCGACCGGGACGGTCCCCCCGGTCCGCGCGCCGAGCGCCGCCGCGTCGTACGCCAGCGTCGGCGCGACCGCCTCGAACAGCGGCCACACCGGGGCGGCGCGCATCCCGTCCACCGCTTCGGCGGGCATCCCCACGAAGGTCATGAAGGCCGCCACGGCGTCCCCGCGGCGTCCCTCGGCGAGCGCCGCCTCCAGTTCGCCGGCGTACCCGACGAAGCGCTCGCTCTGCCCCTCCGCGGTGCTGAACGGCGGCTCGTAGACGGCGAGTCGGCGCACACCGACCCCCGCGGCGGCCGCCCGCAGCGCGAGCGCGGCGCCCGAGGAGATGCCGTACACCGCGGCCGAGCCGCCGGCCGCCGCGATCACCGCGGCCAGGTCCTCGATCTCGCGCTCCACCGCGAACGGCGCGGTGTCCCCGCTGCCGCCCCGGCCGCGCCGGTCGTACGCCCACACGGTGTGGTGGGCCGAGAGCTGCTCGGCGACGGCGACGCCCGGGTCGAAGGCCCGGTGGCCGATCGCCCCGTCCACCAGCACGACGGCCGGGCCGGAGCCGGTGACGGTGCAGGCGATGGTGGTGCCGTCGGTGGAGACCACGGTGCTCATGGGAGTTCCTTCTGTCGTCGTGCGAGCCGGTCACAGGGGTAGACCGGCGCCCGCCGCGAAACTCATCGCACCCGCCGGGGAATCCCGAGGAATTCCGAGGAATCCCGCGGAGGAACTCGCCCCGGCCGGGCCCGCTTCCGCGCATGATCGCCCCCGGGCCACCCTTCGCTCGGCGTAGCCTTCGTGCATGGCAGAGAGCAAGGTCCGGAAAGCGGCGGCGCCGAAGGCCGAGCCGGCGGTGAAGCGGGCGGCGAAGCGGCCCGTCGTGAAGCCGAGGAAGCCCGAGTCGCACCTGGCGATGGTGCGGCGGGCCCGGAGGATCAACCGTGAGCTGGCGGAGCTGTACCCGTACGCGCATCCGGAGCTGGACTTCGAGAACCCCTTCCAACTGCTGGTGGCCACCGTGCTGTCGGCGCAGACCACCGACCTCCGGGTGAACCAGACCACCCCCGCGCTGTTCGCGAAGTACCCGACGCCGGAGGACATGGCGGCGGCGGACCCGCAGGAGCTGGAGGAGATCATCCGTCCGACCGGCTTCTTCCGGAACAAGGCGAAGTCGCTGCTCGGCCTCTCGATCGCGCTGCGTGACGAGTTCGGCGGAGAGGTCCCGGGGCGCCTGGCCGATCTGGTGACGCTGCCGGGTGTCGGCCGCAAGACCGCCAACGTCGTGCTGGGCAACGCCTTCGGGGTCCCCGGGATCACGGTCGACACCCACTTCGGCCGCCTGGCCCGGCGGTTCGGCTGGACGACCGAGGAGGACCCGGTGAAGGTCGAGGCGGCCGTCGCGGAGATCTTCCCGAAGTCGGAGTGGACGATGCTCTCGCACCGCGTGGTCTTCCACGGCCGCCGGATCTGCCACTCCCAGAAGCCGGCCTGCGGCGCCTGCCCGGTCGCGCCGCTCTGCCCCGCGTACGGCGAGGGCGTGACCGACCCGGAGAAGGCGCGCAAGCTGCTCAAGTACGAGATGGGCGGCCAGCCGGGGCAACGGCTGAGGCCCCCGGCGGACTACCCCGGTGAGGCGGCCGCCCGTGCGGACGCCGCCGCCCACCACGGGCAGGTCGCGGACCTGGCGGTGGCGGAATGATCACGAGCGGGATCGAGCGGGACGACCTGCCGACCTGGCTGGAGCCGGTCCGGGAGGCTGCCGAGCGGGTGCTGCCGGAGCAGCTGAGCCGCTTCCTGCCGCCGGCCGACGGCGGCCGGGCGGCGGCCGTGCTGATGCTGTTCGGCGAGGGCCCGGAGGGGCCGGACCTGCTGCTGATCGAGCGGGCCCGCTCACTGCGCTCGCACGCCGGCCAGCCGTCCTTCCCGGGCGGCGCGCTGGACCCGGAGGACGGCGACCCGGACGGTCCGGGCCCGATCGCCGCGGCGCTGCGCGAGGCGTGGGAGGAGACCGGACTGGACCCGGCCGGGGTGCAGGTGTTCGCGGCGCTGCCGCGGCTGTACATCCCGGTGAGCCGCTTCGTGGTGACCCCGGTGCTCGGCTGGTGGCGCGAGGAGTCGCCGGTGCACCCGGTGGACCAGGGCGAGACCGGCGCGGTGTTCCGGGTGTCGATCGCCGACCTGGCCGATCCGGCGAACCGGGTGCGGCTGCGCCACCCGTCGGGGCACATCGGTCCGGCCTTCGCGGTCGCCGGGCGGCTGGTCTGGGGCTTCACCGCCGGGGTGATCGACCGGGTGCTGCACCACAGCGGTCTGGAGCTGCCCTGGGACCCGTCCCGGATCGTCGACCTCTCGGACGACGCGCTGGCCCTGGTCCAGGGCGACCTCGAACACTCCCGCGTCCTGCCGGGCGGCGACGCCGGAGCCCCGTGAGCCGGCGGCGCCCCGTGAGCCGGCAGCGTCCCGTGACAGGTCGTCGGTACACCCGGCCGCCGGGCCGTGGGAGGGTGTCGTGGTGAACGTCCTGGATGTCCTGCTGATCATCGCCGCCGTGGGGTTCGCCGTGTCGGGCTACCGGCAGGGCTTCGTGGTCGGCGTGCTGTCGCTGGTCGGCTTCCTCGGCGGCGGCCTGCTGGCCGTCGAGCTGCTGCCGCTGCTGCTGGACCACCTGAGCCCCGGCACCACGGCCTCGGTGGTGGCGGTCGTGGTGGTGATCGTCTTCGCGGCGATCGGCCAGGCGATCACCGCGCACTTCGGCTGGAAGCTGCGCGGCCACATCGACCGCCGTCCGGCCCGGGTGCTGGACGCGGCCGGCGGGGCGGTGGTGAACGTGCTCTCGATGCTGCTGGTGGCCTGGCTGATCGGCTCGGCACTGGCCGGTGCCTCGCTGCCGACGGTCTCCAAGCAGGTCCGCTCCTCGGCGATCCTCGGCGGCGTGCAGAACGCGCTGCCGTCCGACGCACCGAACTGGTTCTCCGACTTCTCCAAGGTGCTCGCCCGCAACGGCTTCCCGCAGGTCTTCAACCCCTTCGAGCACGAGCCGATCACCCAGGTCGACACCCCGGACCCGGCGCTGGCCGCCAGCCCGGCGGTGGCGCGGGCCAAGCAGAGCCTGGTCAAGGTGGTCGGCACCGCGCCCTCCTGCGGCAAGACCCTGGAGGGCAGCGGCTTCGTCTTCGCCCCGCACCGGGTGATGACCAACGCCCACGTGGTCGGCGGTGTCAACGAGCCGACCGTGCAGATCGGCGGCGTCGGCCAGCTGTACGACGCGACGGTGGTCCGCTACGACTGGCAGCGCGACATCGCGATCCTGGACGTGCCCAAGCTGAACGCGCCCGCGCTCACCTTCGCGGGCGAGGCGAAGACCAACGACAGCGCGATCGTGGCCGGCTTCCCGGAGAACGGCGCCTTCAACGTCCAGCCCGCCCGCATCCGCGGCCGGATCCAGGCCAACGGCCCGGACATCTACCACCGCGGCCAGGTCGTGCGCGACGTCTACTCGGTGCGCTCGACCGTCCGCCAGGGCAACAGCGGCGGCCCGCTGCTCACCCCGGACGGCCAGGTGTACGGCGTGGTGTTCGCCAAGTCCCTGGACAGCGCCGACACCGGGTACGTGCTGACCGCGGCCGAGGTCCGCGAGGACGCCCAGCAGGGCGGCGCCGCGACCGCCCGGGTGGACACCCAGGGCTGCGCGCTCTGACGGGGGCGCCCCGGGCCGGATGGGCCCGGGGCGGCGCGTGCAGGCCGGATGGGTCCCGGGGCGGGGCGGCGTGACGGGGCGCGACGGCACGCGCCGGGCCGGGCCGTGCGATATCCGTCGCACCGTCAGCCCGCCCTGGTAGCGTCGGCCGCGCTCACCCGTTCGGCTCAACCGGGCGCCGTCCCGGAGTGGGCCTTGCGGGGAGGTCGTGGCAGTCCGATGATGGGTCACTCGCACGCGGTGAGCGGGGCGATGCTGTATGCGGCCTCGGCCCCCTTCCTGCCCCCGCTGCTGCTGCACACGACGCTGAAGCCGGCGGACATACTGATGGGCACGGTGCTGTGCGCGGGCGCCGCCCTGCTGCCGGACCTCGACCACCACGACGGCTCGATCGCCAACTTCCTCGGCCCGGTCTCCAAGGCGCTCTGCCGCGTCGTGGCCTGGGCCTCCGGCGGCCACCGGCACGCCACCCACTCGCTGCTGTTCGTCGCCCTGATGGGCGCCGGCACCTGGGCGGGCGTCACCTACCTGGGCCGCAACTTCACGCTCGCGCTGACCTTCTTCCTGCTGGCGCTCGCGATCAGGGCGCTGCGGCTCTGCCCGCCGAGCAACGGCCCGGAGGCGTGGATCACCGTCATCGGGCTGTCCGCGCTGGGCACCTTCGGGATGAACACCTGGATGCCCAACTCGCCCGGCTGGCTGCCGTACGCGGTGGCGCTGGGCACGCTGGCGCACCTGCTGGGCGACTGCCTGACCAAGAAGGGCGCGCCGCTGCTCTGGCCGCACAAGGAGCGCTACGAGGTCGTGCTGATCAAGCGCAGCGGCAACAACGTGGAGACCAAGGTGCTGGTGCCGATCATGTCGGTGGCGACCTTCGTCCTGCTCTGGTTCACGGCGCTGTCGCCGATCACGATCACGAACTGAGCGGCGCGGGCCGGGCGGCCGTCGACGGCCGCCCGCCACCTCCGGACAGACGCGGCGCGAGGTCTCAGGTCTCGCGCCGCAGCCGTGCGCCCACCCAGCGGGCGCGCCGGCCGAGGATGCGCGGGATGCCGAGCTCCCGCCGTTCCGCGCGCGGGCGGCCGTCGAGGCCGTCGAAGCCGAGGTCGTCCGCCCGGTCGGGGCGGTGGGCGGAACGCTGGGGGCTGTTCTGGCGTCGGCCGCGCGGGGCGGCGCCGCGATCGGGCATCCAACTCATACCGGAATGGATGCCCCTGGGCCGGTGGGGGAAACCGTCCGGGCTGTGCCGAAATTGGCCTATGCGATTGTCATATGAACTCAGCGTCAGGGCAGTTGGACCCGGGGGACCCTCCGCGACGTCGCACGGCCGGCCGCCCCGGGTGCCTCCGTCCGTCACTCCTTGTGGCGCCCGACCCAGTCCAGCAGCTCGGCGGTGAACTCCTCCGGCGCCTCCTCGTGCGGGAAGTGTCCGACCCCCGGCAGCAGCCGCCAGCGGTACGGCGCGGCCACGTACTCGCCGCCGCCGAGCGCGGTGTGCGACAGCAGCACCGGGTCCGCCGCGCCCTGCACGTGCAGGGTCGGCGCGGTGATCGGCTTCTTCATCCGCCGGGCGAACTGGATGCCGTCCGGCCGGGCCATCGACCGCATCAGCCAGCGGTACGGCTCGATCGAGCAGTGCGCGGTGCTGGGGATCTGGATCGCCTGCCGGTACGCGTGCACCGCGGCCTCGTCCAGGCCGTTCGGGCCGGTCCAGGAAGTCAGGTAGCGGCCGACCAGCGCGGCGTCGTCGGCCACCAGCCGGCGTTCCGGTATCCACGGCCGCTGGAAGCCCAGGACGTGCTCGAAGGCCGCGAACTGGCGGCGGTCGGTCAGCAGCGCCCGGCGCAGGTCCCTCGGGTGGGCGGCGGAGACCGCGGTCAGGCTCTGGATGACGGACGGGCGCATCACCGCCGCCACCCAGGCCAGGGTGCCGCCGGAGGCGTGCCCGACGAGGTGCGCCCGGCGCTCGCCGAGCGAGCGGATCACGCCGGTGATGTCCAGGGCGAGGTTGCCCGGGTCGTACCCGCGCGGGGTGCGGTCGCTGCCGCCGATGCCCCGCAGGTCGAGCGCCACCGCCCGGTAGCCGGCCTCGGCGAGCGCGATCAGCTGGTGGCGCCACGCCCACCAGTACTCGGGCCAGCCGTGCACCAGCAGCACCAGCGGGCCCGAGCCCAGCTCGGCGATGTGGAAGCGGGCGCCGTTGGCCGCGAGGTCGCGGTGCGTCCACGGGCCGGCCTGCCGGATGCTCCACGCCTCGGCCCCGGCTCCGGCCCCGAAGGCGCCCCCGCCCGCGGCTGCCGGCTCGGCCCCGGTGCCCGCCTCGACGGCCGCTCCGGCGGTCTCCCGTCCGGGGGTCGGGCCGGTGCCCTCGGGGACGGGGCCGGGCCCGGAGTCTGGCTCGGAGTCGGGTCCGGAACCGGCGGACGGCTGCGCGGGTACGGGCTTCTGGTCAAGCGGCATACCGAGAGCGTGTCACATCCGCGCACCGGACACGTGCCCGGCACTCACTGTCGGGTGGTTCGCCCAGGGGGTGTCCGTTGACGCGGGTGCTTTACGGGATGCGGCCCAGGGCCCGGTCGATCTCCTCCTTGGTGGCCGGGCGCGGTCGGGCGTTCTTCAGCACGTCGGCGGTCTTCTGGGCGCCCTCGATGGTGCGGTGCGGCGGCTCGATCTTCCTGAACGAGCGGTACGCCAGCACCCCGAGCAGCGCCGCGAGCAGCAGGTAGGCGCCCGCCACGATGAGGAAGGACCAGCCCAGCGACAGACCCAGCGCGTGGATGCCGAAGGCCGCCGCGGCGCTCAGCATCGGGATCGAGAACAGCGCCACCACACCGGCCACCGTCAGCGAGACGCCGCCGGAGACACCGCGCTTGACGTCCGCGCGGATCTCGGCCTTGGCGAGTGCGATCTCGTCGTGGACCAGCGCGGACAGGTCGGCGGTGGCCGCCGCGAACAGCTGCCCCACCGAACGCTCGCCCTCGTAGGGCGCCCGGCCGTTGCTGGACGGGTCTGCGGCTCCTGCGGGCATCAGCGGTTCTCCTCTGCGGCTGTGCGGCGTGACGCCACCGCGGGTCTGCGGTTCCGGGGGCCGGTGGGGGGTCCCGGGGCGTCAGTGGATTGTCGACAGCTCAGAATCATGCCTCTACCGGTCAGTCGGACACCACTCCGGGGCCCCGCCGGAGGGACGTGTCCGGCCGCCTGCGGCCTCCGAGGGCTCCCGGAGGGGGTTGCCGGAGGGGGCTGCCGGAGGGATTCCGGGAAGGTTCCGGGGCGGGGCTCCCGTGAGAGTTCCGGCGGGAGCGAAGCCGGGGTGGGCCCCGGGGTCCGTTGTGTGGGGTCCCGGAGGGACCGTCAGTGCTCCGCCGGGGAGTCCCCGGAGGTCCGGGAGTCCGGGGACTCCTCGGAATCCGGGGAGGCCCCGGGAGTGCCGGAGGCCTCGCCGGGCAGCGGTCGGGCCCGCTCCGTGCCCCGGGCCTGCTCCGAGCCGCGGGCCCGCTCCGAGACCCGAGCCCGCCAGGCCGGGTCGTCCTCCTGGTAGACGTCCGGGACGCCGTCCTCGTCCACGTCCCGCTCCTCCTCCTCGCACAGCGCGCGGTAGTGCTGGTTGCGCAGCTTCAGCAGCACCGTCGCGACGGTCGCGCAGAGCAGTGAGCCGACCAGCACGGCGGTCTTGGCCCGGCCGGCGAGCGTCGGGTCGTCCGGGAAGGCCAGTTCGCTGATGAGCAGCGAGACGGTGAAGCCGATGCCCGCGACCACCGAGACGGCCATCATGTCGGCCCACTTGAGCTGCGGGTTCAGTTCGGCCCGGGTGAACCGGGCGGTCAGCCAGGTGCCGCCGAATATGCCCACCGACTTGCCGACCAGCAGACCGATCACGATGCCGATCGGGACGGCCTGGGTGAACACCTCGCGCAGCGCAGTGCCGGAGATCGTCACCCCGGCCGAGAACAGCGCGAACAGCGGGACGGCCAGGCCGGCCGAGAGCGGGCGGACCAGGTGCTCGATGTGCTCGCCGGGGGAGTGCTGCTCGTCGCCCTCCCGGTGGCAGCGCAGCATCAGGCCCATCGCGACGCCCGCGACCGTGGCGTGGATGCCGCTCTCGTGCATCAGGGCCCAGGTCACCAGCGCCAGCGGCACGAACAGGTACCAGCCGTGCACCCCGCGCCGGTGCAGGAACCAGAACAGCACCAGCCCGGCGAGGGCCAGTCCGAGCGCCCAGAACTTGATGCCGGAGCTGTAGAAGATCGCGATGATCAGGATGGCGATCAGGTCGTCCACGACGGCCAGGGTGAGCAGGAAGGCGCGCAGCGCCGAGGGCAGGTGGCTGCCGACCACGGCCAGCACGCCGAGGGCGAAGGCGATGTCGGTGGCGGTCGGGATCGCCCAGCCGCCGGGGTGTCCGCCGCTGCCGGAGTTCACCAGGGCGTAGAGGATCGCGGGCAGTGCCACCCCGCAGACGGCGGCGATGACGGGCAGCACCGCGGCGCTCGGCGTGCGCAGCTCGCCCGCGACGAACTCGCGCTTGAGCTCGATCCCGGCGACGAAGAAGAAGACCGTCAGGAGCCCGTCCTTGGCCCAGGTGGCCAGGGTGAGGTCGAGGTGGAGCGGGGTGGAGGGGCCGATGGTGTAGTCGAGCATGCTCTGGTACGCCTGCGGCCAGACGTTGGCCCAGATCAGCGCGATGACGGCGGCGCCGAGCAGCAGCACACCGCCGACCGTCTCGGTGCGCAGGGCGTCGGCGATGAAGGTGCGCTCGGGCAGTGGCAGCCGGCCGAGGAACTGCCGGCGGCGGGTCGTCGGCTCTTGGACGGGCGGCTGGTCGGTCACGCGGGACCTCCTGGGGCGGGGAGCGGCAACGGATGCACGGGTGGTGCAGTTGCCGACCAGACTTCCCGGCTCGCCCTGTGACGCCCGGATCCCCGGCGGGGGGATCTTGATGCGTCGTTAACAGTCTAGCGGGGTGTTCGGGTGACATCCGGATTGTCTTGATAAAGGACTTAAGCCCTGTGGGCCGGTCCTGCACTCCGGAGGACGAGCGGCCCGGCGCCCGTACGGCCCCGGTCGCCTGCACCCGGGTGAACGCGGAGGAGCCCGCCCCACGCCCGGAGGCGTGACCGTTGCCGGTTCCCCGGCCGCCCCCGTCGGTGACCGCCCCTGCCGGCGCGGCCCTGCCGACGACTGTGCCCCGGGCGGTGACCACCGCCCGGGGCACAGTCGCCGTCTCAGTCGGATCAGCCGTTGCCGTTCTCCGAGGGCGGCAGCTGGGCCTGGATCTGGCTCATGACCGAGCTGTCGGCCAGCGTGGTGGTGTCGCCGACCTCGCGGCCCTCGGCGATGTCGCGCAGCAGGCGGCGCATGATCTTGCCGGAGCGGGTCTTCGGGAGCTCGCCGACGACCTTGATCTGCTTGGGCTTGGCGATGGGGCCCAGGGTGCGGCCGACGTGGGCGCGCAGCTCGTCGACGAGTTCGGGGCTCTCGGTGACGCCGCCGCGCAGGATCACGAAGGCGACGATGGCCTGGCCGGTGGTGGCGTCGGTGGCGCCGACGACCGCGGACTCGGCCACGGAGGGGTGGCCGACCAGGGCGGACTCGACCTCGGTGGTCGAGATGTTGTGGCCGGAGACGAGCATGACGTCGTCGACCCGGCCGAGCAGCCAGATGTCGCCGTCCTCGTCCTTCTTGGCGCCGTCGCCGGCGAAGTAGCGGCCCTCGAAGCGGGACCAGTAGGTGTCGATGTAGCGCTGGTCGTCGCCCCAGATGGTGCGGAGCATGGAGGGCCAGGGCTCGGTGAGGACGAGGTAGCCGCCGGAGCCGTTGGGGACCTCGACGGCGTTGTCGTCGACGACGGTGGCCGCGATGCCGGG
>NZ_JBVJYK010000005.1:0-548441 GCF_055600605.1 Kitasatospora sp. NPDC038210
AGGCCGTCGCGCCCGAGAACGCTGCCCCCGCGCACTGAGCCAGTCACAGGGCGTCACCGCCCCGGCTTGACAACATTATTGGGAATCTCCCTCTGGTGACTCGGTGCCGCTGATGCCTCTGGTTCGGCTGCGCCTCCCACAGGACGCCGGACCCCGCCGATCCGTGACACGGCACGCCGTGTGACCTGCGCCACGCCGGGCCGGTGTCACGGCTCCCGGCTCGTCGGCATCTCCATGCCGACGAGCACACGGCAGGAGGCCGAGATGAGGACGATTCCCGAGATGAAGGTCGTCGTGGTGGGCGGCGGGTACGCGGGGATGCTCGCGGCCAACCGGGTCGCCAGGAAGGTGAAGGCCGCCGAGGTCACGATGGTCAACCCCCGCCCCGACTTCGTGGAACGCGTACGGCTGCACCAGCAGGTCGCCGGGACGGCCGTCGCCGCGACGCCCATCGCGTCGATGCTGCGCAACGGGGCCGTGCTGAAGGTCGGCGCCGTCGACCGGATCGGCGACGGCTGCGTCGTCCTCGACGGCGGCACGCGCCTCGACTTCGACTGGGCGTTCCTCGCCGTCGGCAGCACGGTGCGGCCGCTGCCGGGCACCGTCCCGGTGGGCACCTGGGAGGGCGCGGAGCGGGCCCGTGTCGCGCTCGCCGCGCTGGCGGCCGGGCGCACGGTGACGGTGGTCGGCGGTGGTGCCACGGGGATCGAGACGGCCGCCGAGGTGGCCTGGGCGAGGCCGGACCTGAAGGTGCGGATCGTCGGGCCGGCGGTCGGCGACACCTTCACCGACCGGGCGCACGAGAAGGTCCGGGCCGGGCTGGAGCGGCTGCGGATCGAGATCGTGGACGACAGCGCGACGGAGGCCGGCGACGGTGTCGTGCACCTGCGGTCGGGCCTGTCGCTGCTCTCCGACCTCACCCTGTGGGCGGTCGTGTCCGGCGTCCCCGACCTCGCGACCCGCAGTGGTCTCACCGTCGACGGGGACGGGCGCGCGGTCGTGGAGGCGTCGCTGCGCAGTGTCGACGACGAACGGATCTTCGCCGTCGGCGACTGCGCCGCCGTCCCCGGCGCCCGCTTCTCCTGCGCCCTCGCCGGCCCGCAGGCCGCCCACGCCGTCGACAACGTGGCGCGCCTGATCGCCGGACGCGCCCCCGTGCCGTACACCCCGCGCTACGTCGCCCGGGCCGTCACCCTCGGCCGCGACAACGCCGTCGGCCAGTTCACCCGTCGCGACGACACCCTCCGGCGGGCGCACGTCAGCGGCCGCACCGGGGTCGTGGTCAAGGAACTCGCCTCTCGCGGCGGCAAGTACGGCGCCCGCACGGGGACGGGTGGCTGACCCCTCGCCCCGCCGGCTCAGGCCGACGGCGTGAGGAGGATCCACACGTGCCCGAACGGGTCGCGGAGCATCGACTGCCGGGCGCCGTACGGCATGTCGGCCGGCGGCGAGAGGAGGTCGGCGCCCGCGGCCACCGCCTGCTCCGTCAGCGCGTCCACGTCGGGGACGTACACGTGCAGGATGACGGACGGCACAGCGGTGCCGGGCGGCGCGAACGGCGCCTCGGCGTCCCCGAGCATGAGCGTCGCGCCGTGCACCTGGATCTCGGCGTGCACGATCCGGCCGCCCTCGCCGTCGAGCCGGAACAGCTCGGAGGCGCCGAACGCGGCACCGTAGAAGTCGATGGCGGCGGCGGCACCGTCGACGACGACGTGCGGGATGACGGCCTGCTTGTGGTGCTCGGGAATCTCCATGCCGAGCACGGTAGGCCGGTGACGGTCGGTCGGGCCTCGGGCGCAGGGCCCGCTGGTCCTACGCTTCGAGGCGGAGGACCGGAGGACCGGAGGGCCTGGGCCCTGCGGGTCCTGCGGGTCCTACGGGTCCTACAGGCTTCGGGACCCGTACAGGGCGGACGGCGCACCCGTGGCCAGCGCCCAGTAGCGGTCCCCGTACGACCAGTGCCACCACTCGGTGGGGTAGTTGACCAGCCCGGCGCCGGTCAGGACCGCGCTGAGCAGGCGTCGGTTGGCCCGGGCCTGCGGGTCGAGGCCGTCGGCGTCGGTGTAGCAGGCCCCGGCGCTCTCCTCCGGGCTGGCGTTGACCCTGGTGCCGAGGTCGAGTTCGTGGCCGTCGGGGTCGACGAGGGTGAGGTCGACGGCGGCGCCCGCGCTGTGCGGTGCTATCTCCGGCGGTGACACGTAGCGGCTGGTCGCCGACCTGACCCGGTCGTCCGGCCAGCCGGGGTTCGCGGCCCGCAACTCGTTGGCGTACTCGTCGAAGTAGCGGCTCTGGAGCTCCGGCGGCCGGTAGCCCTCCACGAACAGCAGCCGCAGTCCGTCCGGCAACCGCGACTGGGCGTCGAGCAGCCGGTCGAGGACGGCGGCCCGCAGGTGCGTGAACGCGCCGGTGCCGTCCTGCTTGCGCTCGTCGACGAGCAGGCCGCCGGCGCCCCGCACGTCCAGGAGTCGTTCGCCGCACTCCTGGACCGCGACGGCGGCCACCTTCGGGTCGGACATGAGGACGATCTCGCTCAACTGCGCCTCCCTGACTGGCGATCGGGTGCTGCCCGCGGTCCGAGCGGACTCCCCGTGGATCACTACCAATAACATGATCATTCGACACCATTGGAGATTCACATGCCCGTTGTCATTGCCACGATCAGGACCAAGCCCGGCCGGCGCGACGAAGTCCTCGCCGCGTTCGAGAAGCACGCCCCCGCCGTCCACGCCGAGGACGGCTGCGAGCTCTACGCCGTCCACGCCGGCCCCGACCGCGTCACCGTGGTCGAGAAGTGGGCCGACCAGGCCGCCCTGGACGCCCACAGCGCGGGCGACACCCTGGTCGCCATCGCCGCAGCCATCACCGACGCGCTCGCCGGGCCCCTCGACGTCGCGGTCATGGACCCTTACCCCGCCGGCGACGAGGCCAAGGGCCTGCTCTGACCCTCGCAACGTCCTGTGACCGGTCGATGACGGCCTTCGCGCAGTTGCCCCCGCCCCGGGAGGGAATGGCCGGGCGCGAGCGGGTCGGGTGTGGTTGGACCGGCCGGACCGCGTGGTCGGCTGACGAGGTACTCCGGGAGCGCGCCCCGGGCTTGCAGGCCCGGGGCGCGCCGACGGACGCGCTACTAGGGTGAACATTGCGCAATGAGAGAGCCCCGGCGGTGCTGGAACACCCCGGGGAATGGCACCTGGAGCAAAGGCCTCCCGAATGCAGATTCATCGCATCCCTCGGCATGCCCCCGGGTACACGATCCTCGACAACGGCCACGTCATCCGCAAGCACTCGCTGAGTTGGGCGGCACGGATCGCGGCGGTGCCGACCGTTCCGGCTGCCACGCGTGGCAGCCGACTGGCCGCGCCGGCACGAGTGCCCCGGGCGGGACGGGATGTGCGGGCGGCCGGTCGGGTTCGCCGGGCAGCGGTGCGGCCGGTGCTCACCAGGTGAGGAAGTCGGGCAGCTCGTCGGTGGGTGGCAGCGGCGCGTCTGCGGGTAGCGGGCGGATCTGGACGTAGGCGTGCTCGAACTGCGAGTACGAGAAGCCGTCGAGCCCCGGCGCGACGACCAGGAGGTTGCCTCCCCGGCGCCAGATCCGGTACCGCCAGCGGTGCTTCTCGTGCGTCACGTCGTGGTCGGGCGGACCGAGCAGTTCCGTGAAGTGGCCTGCCACGACGTCCAGTCGGGCGTCGAAGGCCCCGGCCGGCGGGTCGACGACGCTCCGCCAGCCGGGCTGCTCCGCCCAGAAGTCCTCCGTCCACGCCCCGTCGGGGTGGATCCAGTACTCGTACGCGAACGGCACGGCGAGGCGGTCGTCCCCGTACACCAGGTGCCCGGCGGGCGTGTACGCCTTCTCGTTGAGGTCGCCGAGGTAGTCGCCGGTGGAGCGCCAGCCGGCGGCCGCCATGGCCTTCTCGGTGATCTCCGGGTCCTCCCAGTCGAGCTCGGCCATCCCGGCGATCCGGGCGGCCAGTTCGGGCGTGACCGGGCAGGCCGCGACGATCCAGGGCGACTCGTCCTCGTGCTCGTCCTCGTCGGACACAGGGGGAACTCCGTTCTTCCGCGGCGTACGGACGTTCACCCTACAAACGGACGGCCTCAGAGCGTGTCGCGGACCTCGATGAAGCCGCGGTCCACCACGAACCGCTGGTTGGGGTTGGTGGCGCCGCAGTCGTAGAGGAACACGTTGTCGCCGTTGGTGCGGTACGACCCGACGTCCACGCACATCTCCTCGCCGCTGCCGGCGGTCCGCTGCAGGACGAGCGCGCCGCGGCGCAGCAGCCAGGTCTGGTTGGCGCGCGCGGCCTGGGAGTTCTCGCAGGCCCAGATGCGGACGACATCGCCGTTGGTGCCGGTGTAGTCGGCGTCGAGGCACATCTCCTGCGCCGTGCCGACGGTGTCGGCGACCTTCACCCTCCCGTCGTCCAGGACGAAGCGCTGGTTGGTGTTCTCCAGGCAGTCCCAGACCCGGACGTTGTCGGCGTTGAAGCGGGTGCCGCCGACGTCCAGGCACTTGGCGGTCGACGTCCGGGGCGGGGTGGCGACGTTGAGGGTGCCGTCGGTGATGGTGTACTCGGTGCTGCTCCCCGGGTTGGTGTAGCGGAACGAGCCGTTGCCGCGCGGGAGGGTGGTGCCGGCCGGGGCGTACGGGTCGACGGTGACCTGCGGGGAGAAGCGGAAGTAGCCGTTGGCCGGCCAGCCGCTGTTGCCGCCGTTGCGGCCGTAGCCCTCGCAGGTGAGGGTCCGGTTGCCGTTGCCGAGGGTGCATCCCCGCAGGCCGACGTTGTTGGGGCCCCAGGACGTGCCGTCGCTGCTGTACTCGGTCGGGACGGTGGACTGTGCGGGGAAGGTGGTGTTGCCCGGGGCGGTGAAGACGGCGGTCATGCCGGAGGGCGGGAGCAGGCCGGCGCCGCCGGTGTTCTGGTACGTCCACGGGACGGCGCCCGTGCGGCCGGGCGCGATGCTGGCGGTGGTGGGGACGTCGCGGCCGATGAAGGTGACGGCGGCGGCGGGGGAGGCGAGGGCCGTGGCGAGGGTGAGGGAGAGTGCGGCCACGGTCGCCATGCGGGTGAGGGTTCGGATCACGGTGGCGATGATCGTGGACGAACCGGTGCGGCGGAGGTGTACGGCGCGCGCGGGGAAAGGCGGTTCACCCTTCCGGCGGCCGGAAGGTGACGGGCGCGTCGAAGGCGGCCCGGCGGGTGGCGCGGCGCAGGGCGCGCAGCACGGGCGTGCCGAGGGTGAGGCACAGGACGACGGTCAGCGCGGCCCGCGGGAGGTCCCAACCCAGCGACGTGGTCAGGCAGTAGGCCGCGAAGCGGACCAGGTTGGCACCCACCGGGTCGCCCGGGACGAAGGAGATGGAGCCCGCCAGCCCGCCGATGTACGGCCAGCCCTGCAGGTTCATGACGGTGCCGTACGCCACGGCCGACACCGCGCCGTACCCCGCGAGCAGCAGGAGTTCGCGCCGCCCGCGCATCCGGGAGGCCCCCGGCAGCAGCCCCGCACCGAGGCAGACCCAGCCCATCGCCAGCATCTGGAACGGCAGCCAGGGGCCGACCCCGCCGGTGAGCAGGGCGGAGGCGAACATCGACAACGAGCCGAGGACGAAGCCGAATCCGGGCCCGAGCACCCGCCCGGACAGCACCATCAGGAAGAACATCGGTTCCAGGCCCGCCGTGCCCGCGCCGAGCGGGCGCAGCGCCGCGCCCGTCGCGGCCAGGACGCCCAGCAGTGCCACGGACTTGGCGTCCAGCCCGGGGGCGCCGCCGCCCGCCGACCGGCCTTCGGAGATCTGCGCGACGACGACGGCGAGCAGGAGCGGGAGGAGGAGGGCGAACAGCCAGGGCGCGTCGGTGGAGTGGCCGACCAGCGCGGACTTGGTGGAGGCGAGCAGCGGCCAGCCGAAGGCGGCGACGCCGACCAGCGAGGTCAGGGCGAGGACCGCGACCGACCGGCGGCCGAGGGGGACGGGACGGTTCATGCGCCGAGCGCCTCCGCGACCTGCCGCACGGTGAGCCACGGCCCCGGCGCGAGCACCTTGGCGACCTGCGGGGCGAAGGCGGGGGAGGAGACCACGACCTCCGCCGTCGGCCCGTCCGCGACGATCTCGCCCTCGGCCAGGATCACCGTGCGGTGCGCGAGTTCGGCGGCCAGCTCGACGTCGTGCGTGGCCAGCAGCACGGCGTGCCCCTCGGCGGCGAGGTCGCGCAGGATCTCCACCAGCCGGGCCTTGGCGGCGTAGTCCAGGCCGCGGGTCGGCTCGTCGAGCAGCAGCAGCGGGGGCCGGGCGGTGAGCACGACGGCGAGTGCGAGGGTGAGCCGCTGGCCTTCGGAGAGGTCGCGCGGGTGGGCGGTGTCGGCGATGCCGGGCAGGAGGCGCTCCACCAGGGCGCGGCAGGTGCCCGCGGCGGCGCCGGCGTCGGTGTCCGCCGCCGCGCCCTCGGCGGCGACCGACTCGCCGTACAGCAGGTCGCGCGGGTCCTGCGGGACGAGGCCGACCTTGCGGATCAGCTCGGCGGGGCGGGCGCGGTGCGGGGCGCGGCCGCCGACCTCGACCTTGCCGGAGGCGGGGGCGTGCAGGCCGACCAGGCTGCCCAGCAGGGTGGACTTGCCGGCGCCGTTGCGGCCCATCAGGGCGGTGATCTCGCCGGGCCGCAGGGCCAGGTCGACCCCGCGCAGCGCCTGGACGGGGCCGCGCCGGACGGCGAGGCGGTCGGCGACGGCGACGGGTCCGGCGACGGGCTCACCGGCGGGGGCGGGCAGGCCGACGGCGACGGGCTCAGCGGCGGGGCCCGGTTCGCCGGCGGGTGCGCGGCCGTCCAGCTCGGAGCGCAGCGCCGCCGCCTTGCGCCGCGCGTCGCGCACCGACAGCGGCAGCGGCCGCCAGCCCGCGAGCCGGCCGAGGCCGACGACGGGCGGGTGCACCGGCGAGTGCGCCATCACCTCGGCCGGTTCGCCCAGCACCGGGGGCGCGCCCGGGGTCAGCAGCAGCACCTGGTCGGCGTACTGGACGACCCGCTCCAGCCGGTGCTCGGCCATCAGCACGGTGGTGCCGAGGTCGTGCACCAGCCGCTGCAGGACGGCCAGCACCTCCTCGGCCGCGCCGGGGTCGAGCGCCGAGGTCGGCTCGTCCAGGACCAGCACCCGGGGGTGCACGGTGAGCACCGAGCCGATCGCGACGCGCTGCTGCTGGCCGCCGGAGAGGGAGGCGAGCGCGCGGTCGCGCAGGTCGGCGAGGCCGAGCAGGTCGAGGGTCTCCTCGACCCGGCGGCGCATCACGTCGGCGGGCAGGCCCAGCGACTCCATGCCGTAGGCGAGTTCGTCCTCCACGGTGTCGGCGACGAAGTGCGCCGCCGGGTCCTGCCCCACCGTGCCGACCAGGTCGGCGAGTTCGCGCGGCCGGTGCTCGCGGGTGTCCCGGCCGCCGACGGTGACCCGGCCGTGCAGCACGCCGCCGGTGAAGTGCGGGACCAGGCCGCTGACCGTCCCCAGCAGGGTCGACTTGCCGGAGCCCGACGGGCCCACCAGCAGGCAGAGTTCGCCCTCGGGGACGGTCAGGTCGACGCCTTCCAGGACGGGGGCGGCGGACTCCTCGTACCGGACGGAGACCTGCTCGAAGGTGATCACGATGCCCTCCGGGGCGGGGTCGGGGCGGCGAACGCCGGTACCAGGCCGAGCAGCACGGTCAGGACGGCGGCCAGCGGTAGCGCGGGGACGGTCGGCGGGACGACGGTGGGGGCGAAGGCTGCCGGGTCCCGGGTGGCCAGGTAGGCGGTGAGGGCCGCGACGGCGGCGCCGGAGCCGGCGGTCAGCCACTCGGGCAGCACCCAGGGGTCGGGCCGGTAGCGGGTCCTGACGGACCGTCTGCTGCCGAGCAGCAGTCCGGCGAAGGCGGCGCCCGTGCCGAGCACCAGCACGGGCAGTGCCCAGCCGGCGCCGCCGGCGGTCAGCAGTCCGTACGCGGCCAGGCAGACGCCGAGCAGCCCGGTCAGGGTGAGCGCCGCCGTCGCCCGGGCGAGCCGGTGCGGGACGTCGGCGGTACGGCCGAAGCCCCGGGTGTCCATCGCGGCGGCCAGGGCGACGGACCGCTCCAACGCACCCTCCAGCACCGGCAGTCCGACGCTCAGCACGGCGGCGACGCCCTTGTCCGTACGGCCGCGCAGCCGTCGTGCGGCGCGCAGCCGGCGGACGTCCGCGACCAGGTTCGGCGCGAAGGTCATCGCCACCACCACCGCCACGCCCGCCTCGTACAGCGCGCCGGGCAGGGTGCGCAGCAGCCGGGCCGGGCTGGCCAGGGAGTTGGCGGCGCCCACGCAGACCAGCAGGGTGGCCAGGCGCAGCCCGTCGTACAGCGCGGCGAGCAGGCCCTCGGTGGTCACCCGGCCGCCGATCCGCACGCCCTGCGCCCAGACGGGCAGCGGCACTTCGGGCAGCGTGAACAGCACATGGGTGCCGGGGATCGGCGAGCCCAGGAAGACGGCGAACACCAGCCGGATGCCGAGCACCAGCAGGCCCAGCCGCAGGAACGCCCCGTACGACCGCGACCAGGGCGCGTCGCCGCGCCGGGCCGCCACCACGTACCCGGCGACGGCGCAGAGCAGCAGCAGGATCGCCGGGTTGGTGGTGCGGGTGGCCGCCGCGCCCAGCCCGAGTGCCCACGACCACCAGGCGCCGGGGTGCAGTTGGCGGGGGCCGGTGGGCGGCCGGGTACTGCGGGCGGTGCTGCTCACGGAGACGTTCCCTGGATCGGGTGCGGCCTGGGCGGGGTTCACGGGTTGCGGCGGCGGCGGGCCTGCAGGACGGCGCCGCCGGCGAGGACGGCGACCAGTGCGCCACCGGCGATCAGCCCGATGTCCGGGCCGCCGCCGTGGGCGGGGGAGGTGCCGCCGGCGGCCGGTGCGGCCGCGCCCGCGGCGCCGAGCTGGTCGGCGCAGCCCGCCGTCGGGTACCCGGCGATGGCGCACAGCAGCCCGTTGGTGTCGTACCGCAGTGGTGGCGCGACGGCGGCCAGCACCTCGGCCGAGGTGGCGCGCGGGGCGACGACGGCGCACGCCGTCCGCGGTTCGGGCACCGCCCCGGCGGCCGGTCCGGCGTCGTCGGCGGTCCCGAAGTCCAGGACGACGGCCACCCGCTTGCGGCCGTCCTGCGCGGGGGTCTGCGCACAGATGTCCGCGAAGCTCCCGGCCGTCCGCGGCCTGGCGGCGTCCTGCCCGCCGTCCGGACTCACCGCGAACCGCCACCCGTCCACGGCCCCGTCGGGCGGCACCGCGATCGCCGGGCCCTGCTGCTGGTAGGCCCACCCGCCGTCGGCGCCGCGCCAGAACGACCAGTACCGGTACCCGGCCGCCTCGGCGGGCGCCGCGCCGGCGAGCACCAGGAGCGTTCCGAGCAGCGGCAGGAGCAGCACGGCGAGGCGCCCGCGCGCCCGCGTGCGACGCGGGGTGGCGCCGCCGGTGGCGGCCGCTCCGAGCCGGGCGGGCCGGGGGTGGCGGGTCGGGGGCATCAGAGGTTCGGGTTGCGCTTGCGCTGGAGGCTGAGCAGGAGGCCGCCGCCGATGCCGACGAGGAGGCCGATGCCGATGAGCCAGTACTGGCCGATGCCGTCGTTCTTCTTCTTCGCCGGGGTGGCCTCCTCCGTGGCGGGGGCGGTGGCCTTGGGGGCGGGGCCGAGCGCGGTCAGCTTGCCGGTGAGGTCGGCGGTGGGGCGGTGGTCGGCCTGGGCGACCAGGAGGAGGGTGGCGGTGGCGGCGGCGTCGGTGCCGTTCTTGGTCCAGGTGGCCTCCTGCGCGTCGAGCCAGTCGGCGGCGTCGGTGGCCTGGTCGGGGTGGCCGCTCTGGATGAGGGAGAGGGTGGCCCAGGCGGTGGCGGTGTAGTCGGGGCTCGGGGCGGCGCCCGGGGTGGTGAGGGTGAGGTGGTTGCCGCCGCTCGTGAGCTGGGCGGCGAGGTAGGCGCCGACGGCCTCGCCCGCTTCGGCGTGCGGGACGGTGGCGGGTGCGGAGCCGTCGGAGCAGGCGAGGGGCTTCGGCTCGGCGTCGGCGCGGACCGAGTTGGCGACCGGCAGGTGTCCGCCCGCGGCGGCGAGCGCGGCCTGGCCGCTGGCCAGGGCATTGGGGGCGAGGGCGCCGGTGGCGGGGTCCGGCTGGTAGGCGAAGGCCCCGCGCTGGTCGGCGGGGGCGGAGCAGCCGAGCTGGAAGCGGGCGAGGCCGTCGAAGGCGTTCTTCCCGGCGCCGCCGGGCCCGGCCTTGGCGACGCTCGCCGGGTCGGTCCGGGCGGCGAACAGCGCGTTGACGGCGAGCCCGGTGGAGTTGGCGTCGCCCGGGCTGCCCGGGTTGTAGGCCCAGCTGCCGTCGGCGTTCTGGTTGGCCTTGAGCCAGGCGACGCCCTTGTCGACGGCCGGCTGGTGCCCGCCGAGGGCGACCAGGGCCTGGACGGCGAGGGCGGTGGCGTTGCTGTCCTCGGTCTTGGGGTCGCAGGCCGTGCCGGCCGCCCGGTAGGAGGGCCAGCCGCCGTCCTCGCACTGCTGGCCGGTGAGCCAGCCGACCGCCGAGTCGGCGGGGGTGACCTTGGCCGCGGAGAGCGCGGTGAGCGCCAGTGACTGCCGCCACACGCCGTCGTACGTCGGGTCGCTCTTCCCGTACAGGCCGTCGGGGGCGGCGGCAGGGGTCGGCGAGGGGGTGTCGGCCAGGGCCGGTCCGGCGGCGACGCCGGCGAGCAGAGCGGCGGACAGGGCGGCGGCGCCCAGGCGGGCGGCGGTCAGCATGGTGCGGTGGTGCCTTTCGGTGAGCGGTGGTGGCCCGGGCGGGCCGTTCCGTAGTCCTCGACGGTGCCGGCGCGTGCGTCCGGACTGGCCGCTCGCCCCGCCCCGGGTGCTCCGACTCGTCCGGCGACCAGGAGGGCCGGGCTCACGGTTGCGGGGTCAGTGCCGGATTCCCACCGGCTTCCCCCGGGGGAGGAGCGGGATGGAGTTGTGGTGCCCGTCGACTCTAACCGCCGGAGCGGGCGGACCACCGCGCCGCAGCAGGAACAGGTTCCAGTGGGAGGGCTCCCCGGTGCCGCCGGGGCGACGGCCGGCGGTGCTCCGCCGCGGTCACGGCAGGGTGAGCAGCCGCGCCGCCGTGTGCAGGTCGGCCCGGACCTCGGCGATCGAGGCGCGCCCGGAGAGCCAGGCGACGAGCGCCGAGTGCCAGGTGTGCTCGATCACCCGCACCGCCGCGCGCTGGCTCTCGCTGGGCGGGCCGGACTGGCCGATCGCGTCCAGGATGAGCTGCCCGGTGGCCACGCTGACCTGGTCCACCTCGGCGCCGACCGAGCGGTCCGCGAAGGACAGCGCCCGGACCATCGCCTCGGCCAGCAGCGGCTCGCGCTGCAGCGCGTGGAAGGCCCGGGTGAGGGTGTCGGCGACCCGCAGGGCCGGTTCCGCGTCGGTCGGCGGGTGGCGCCGGATGTGTTCGTGCAGGCCCTGCAGCTGTTCCAGCATCACCGCGACCAGCAGGTGCACCTTGGACGGGAAGTACCGGTACAGCGTGCCGAGCGCGACCTGGGCGCTCTCCGCGACCTCCCGCATCTGCACCGCCTCGTACCCGCCCCGGGCGGCCAGCGCGGTGGCGGCCCGCAGGATCCGCCGCCGGCGCTCGGCCTGCCGCGTGGTCAGCGGCGGCTCGCCGGGCCGGGGCGTGACGGGGGTCGGGGTCAGGGGCTCGGTCGACGGCGGCAAAGGTGCTCCCGGGCAGGCGAGAGTGGCGGTGTGCCCACTTGGTCGGCAGGGTCGGCGTGGCGGGAATCACCAGCCCTGACACCTGAGGAAAAGCTACGGGCCGGTATCTTCGAGGTCTCTCATTGTTCACGTGGTCGATGACGAGTTCCACATCCACTGAAACCTGATCTACTTTAGCGACCGGCAGCACAGATAGCAGCTAGAGATGAGGGCCCAGGATGACCGCGCAGCCGCTGCGGATTGCCCTGCTGTCGTACCGCGGGGACCCCTTCTGCGGCGGTCAGGGCGTGTACGTACGGCACCTCTCCCGTGAGCTGGCCAGGCTCGGCCACCACGTGGACGTGATCGGCGCCCAGCCCTACCCGGTGCTGGACGAGGTCGAGGGCCCCGGTTCGGTGCGCCTGGTCGAGCTGCCCAGCCTGGACCTCTACCGGGCCGACGACCCCTTCCGCACCCCGTCCCGCGGCGAGTTCCGCGGCCCGGTGGACGCTTTGGAGTTCGCCACCATGCGCACCGGCGGCTTCCCCGAGCCGCTCACCTTCTCGCTGCGCGCCCGCCGCCACCTGGCCGCCCACAAGGGCCGCTACGACGTGGTGCACGACAACCAGACCCTCGGCTACGGCCTGCTGGGCCTGGCCCGGCACGGCTTCCCGCTGGTCACCACGATCCACCACCCGATCACCGTGGACCGGCAGTTGGAGCTGGACGCGGCCACCACCCGGCTCAAGCGCCTCTCGCTGCGCCGCTGGTACGCCTTCACCCGGATGCAGCGCCGGGTCGCGGCCCGGCTGGACCACGTGATCACCGTCTCCGGCACCTCGCAGCGCGAGATCGCCGAGCACCTGGGCGCCGCGCCCGGCGCGATCTCGGTGGTGCCGATCGGCGCCGACACCCGGCTCTGGTCGCCCTCGGACGCGGTCGAGCGGGTGCCCGGACGGATCGTCACCACCTCCAGCGCCGACGTCCCGTTGAAGGGCCTGGTCTTCCTGGTCGAGGCGCTGGCCAAGGTCCGCACCGAGCGGGACGCCCACCTGGTGGTGGTCGGCAAGCCGCAGAAGGAGGACGGGCCGGTGGCCGAGGCGGTGCGCCGCTTCGGGCTGGCCGGGCACATCGAGTTCCGCAGCGGCCTGACCGACCAGGAGCTGGTCGACCTGTACCGCTCGGCCGAGGTGGCCTGCGTCCCGTCGCTGTACGAGGGCTTCTCGCTGCCGGCCGCCGAGGCGATGGCCACCGGCACCCCGCTGGTCGCCACCACCGGCGGGGCGATCCCCGAGGTCGCCGGACCGGACGGGGAGACCTGCCTGGCCGTGCCGCCGGGCGAGGCGGACGCGCTGGCCGCGGCGCTCGGCCGGCTGCTGGACGACCCGCAGCTGCGCGCCGCGCTCGGCGCGGCGGGCCGGGAGCGGGTGCTGGCCCGGTTCACCTGGGAGCGGGCCGCCGAGCTGACCGCCGAGGCCTACCGCGCGGCGATCGCCACCGGCGTCGGAGCCCGGGCCCGTTCAGGGCCGGGCTGGCGGTACGTGGCCTAGCCGCCAGGGTCGGGTCGGCAGCCCGGCCGGGTGTGCCGACGCGGAGCGCCGCCCCGGGGCGCGCGCCGCCCGACGAAGCGTGACGAAGCGTCAAGGACGCTTGGTAGCAATAGGAATGGGAGTCCTGCAGTGCTGACCGTCGATTTCTCGCGCTTCCCGCTCGCCCCCGGCGACCGGGTGCTCGACCTGGGCTGCGGCGGGGGCCGGCACGCGTTCGAGTGCTACCGCCGCGGCGCCAACGTGATCGCCCTCGACCAGAACACCGAGGAGATCGCCGAGGTCAAGAAGTGGTTCGCGGCGATGGAGCAGGCCGGCGAGGCCCCCGAGGGCGCGTCGGCGGTCGCGATGGAGGGCAACGCGCTGGCCCTGCCGTTCGAGGACGAGTACTTCGACAAGATCATCATCTCCGAGGTGATGGAGCACATCCCCGACGACAAGGGCGTGCTCAACGAGATGTTCCGCGTCCTCAAGCCGGGCGGCCTGCTCGCCGTCACCGTGCCGCGCTGGCTGCCCGAGAAGATCTGCTGGGCGCTGTCCGACGAGTACCACGAGGTCGAAGGCGGCCACATCCGGATCTACCGGGGCGACGAGCTGCTCGGCAAGCTCAAGGACGCCGGCCTGGAACCGTACGGCACCCACCACGCGCACGCGCTGCACTCGCCGTACTGGTGGATCAAGTGCGCGGTCGGCGTGAACAACGACAAGGCGCTGCCGGTCAAGGCCTACCACCAGCTGCTGGTCTGGGACATCGTCGGCACCCCGGTGATCAGCACCCTCACCAAGGCCGCCGAGCGGGCGCTCAACCCGGTCATCGGCAAGAGCTTCGTCGCGTACGCCTCCAAGCCGAACCGCGCCCCGGGCGGCGCGGCGTGACCGCCGCCGTCCCCGAGGTGCTGCTCCTCGACGGCGTGCTCGACGCCGAGCAGGCCGCCGACACCGTGCGCAGCATCCTCGCCGAGCAGCGCCCCGACGGCGCCATACCCTGGTTCGCCGGCCACCACCTGGACCCCTGGGACCACACCGAGGCCGCGATGGCCCTCGACACGGCCGGCGAGCACGCCGCCGCCGAGGCCGCCTACCGCTGGCTCGCGGCCAACCAGAACCCGGACGGCTCCTGGTACGCCGCCTACACCGACGGCGTCGTCACCGACCGGGCCAAGGAGAGCAACTTCTGCGCCTACGTGGCGGTCGGGGTCTGGCACCACCACCTCAGCACCGGCGACGACGCCTTCCTGGAGTGGATCTGGCCCGTCGTCCGGCGCGCCCTGGACTTCATCGTCTCGCTGCGGCTGCCCGGCGGCCCGATCGCCTGGCGGGTCGCCGAGGACGGCGCCGCCACCGAGGAGGCGCTGCTCACCGGCTCGTCCAGCATCCTGCACGCGCTGCGCTGCGGCCTGGCCGTCGCCGACTACCTGGAGGAGCCGCAGCCCGACTGGGAGCTCGCGGCCGGCCGGCTGCGGCACGCCATCGCCCACCACCCCGAGCGGTTCCTGGACAAGGACCGCTACTCGATGGACTGGTACTACCCGGTGCTCGGCACCGGCCTGCGCGGCGACGCAGCGGTGGCCCGGATCGAGCGGGACTGGGAGCGCTTCGTCGTCCCCGGCCTCGGCGTGCGCTGCGTCAGCGACCGCCCGTGGGTGACCGGCGGCGAGAGCGCCGAGCTGGCCCTGGCGCTCTGGGCGATCGGGCAGTCCGACCGCGCGGTGGACATCCTGCGCTGGATCCAGAAGCACCTGCGGCACGAGGACGGCTCGTACTGGACCGGGTACGTGTTCGAGGACGACGCGATCTGGCCCGAGGAGCGCACCACCTGGACGGCCGGGGCGCTGCTGCTCGCGGTGGCCGCGCTCGGCGGGGACCCGGCCACGGTCGCGGTCTTCGGCGGGGACCAGCTGCCCGCCGGGCTGGTGGTCCAGGACTGCTGCTGAGCGCCCGCCCGTCCGGAACGGGTGCGGCCCGGGTACGGGTACGGCGAAGCGCGGGTACGAGGAAGGGGCGGGACCGGAGAACCGGTCCCGCCCCTTCGCCGTGTGTCCGGGACGTCAGCCGCGCTGGATGCCCGTGGTGTCGGTCAGCACGCCCTGGGTGCCGTCCGCCAGCTGCGCGACCAGCGCGGTGCCGCGCTGCTCGACGGCCAGGTACCAGGTGCCGGGCACGACCTCGCCGATCGGGGCGCCGGCCGGGTTGTCCTTCGGGGCCAGCTGGCGCGGGGCCGGGACGGCGAACCAGTACGGCTGGAAGTCCGCAGCAGCCGGGGCGGCCTGCTGCGCGACCGGGGACGGCTGCGGGGCCGGGACGCCGGCGTCCTGCGGCTGGCCGGGCTGCGGCTGGCCGGCGGCCGGGAAGCCGTAGCCGCCCTGGGTGCCGAACGCCGGGTCGTGGCCCTGGGCCGGGTAGCCGTACTGCTGGCCGGGCTGACCGGGCGCACCCGGGTGGCCGGGCTGACCGGGGACCGGGTAGCCGCCCTGGTAGGGGACGGCCGGGCGGTCGGAGGTCAGCGGGGCCTTCAGCGCGGGCACCAGCGGGCCGGCCGCGGCCGCACCGGCGAGCACGATCAGCGAGATGAAGCCGAGCCAGGCGCCGAAGCCGTGGCTGACGCCGTTGCCCGACACACCGCCGCCCAGCGCCCAGATCGAGGTCCACAGTGCGGCGACGGAGAAGGCGATGCCCCACTGGTCCAGGCGCAGACCGAGCACCTGACGGTTGGCCGCGTTCTGACCCTGGAACCGCTGCGCCAGGATCAGCGCCGCGGCGGCGATGCCCAGCAGGTAGATCGAGGGCAGGATGGGGAACAGCTGGGTGCTCCACGCGTTCTGCGAGGCGTCGGGCGGGCAGTACCGGCCGCTGCAGTCCAGGGTCCAGTAGGGCAGGAAGGAGGCGATGAAGAGCAGGACGGCCGCGCCCGCGACGGCGGCGTCTCCCCTGGTGAGAGCGCGCAGATTCACTAACGTTCCCCTCGTTGACGTGTCGTGGACGGTGCTTCGTGCGGTCGGGCTGACCGGCCGAAACTCCCGAACGGACCAGAAGCCTAGGCCCAACCGTCCTGTCGGCGCACGGCGGGACCGGGAATGGGGCGAAGTCGTTGCAAACCGCGCGGGCCGGACGGAACCCCGTCCACCGCGCTGCGCGGCTCAACTCCCGCCACTGGGCCTTCGGATCTTCTATTGAGTCGTCAGGAACGCGGTGAGCGCGTCGGCGATCCCCTGGGCCGCCTGCTGGCGCCACTGAGGGTCCGTCATCCGCTTCGCGTCCGTCGAGTTGCGCATGTTACCGCACTCGATGAACACCTTGGGGACACCGGACAGGTTGAGCCCGCCCAGGTCGGACCGGGTGTCCAGGCCCTGGTTCGCGATGTAGTCCGCGTACGGCTCGCCGGTCGCGGTGTGGAAGTGGTCGCGCAGCAGCAGGCCGAGCCGGTGCGAGGGTTCGACGATCGCGGAGTTGTCCGCCTTCCCGGCCACCACCTTCGCGGGCATGATCACGTGGAACCCGCTGCCGCTCGCCGGGCCGCCGTCCCCGTGCACCGAGACCGCGACGTCGGCATGCGCGTCGGTGCCGGCCCGGGCGCGCTCGTCGATGCACGGGCCCCAGGGGCGGTCGCCGTCCTGCACCAGCACCACCGTGGCGCCCCGGGCGGCCAGGAGGGCGCGGGCCCGGCGGGAGACGTCCAGGGTGTACTCGGCCTCGGTGTAACCGGCGTTGGTCTCGGTCCCGGTGGTGTCGCACTCCTTGCGGGCGTTGCCGATGTCCACCTGACGGTTGATCTCGGCGGAGTGCGCGCCGTTGCCGGGGTTGTGACCGGGGTCGAGGAGGACCGTCCTCCCGGCGAGGCTGCCGGCCGCAGCGGCGGCGCTCTGCGCCGGTGCGGCCGGGGTCGGCACCTGGCTCGGGGCCGCGGTGGGCGCCTCGGCCGCCGGGGCAGCGGAGGTCGGCGCCGGTGCGACGGGCGGGGTGAGCGGCGCCGTGGCGTCGGCGGCGTCCGACGGCGCGCCTGCGGCCTGCGCCGTGTCCGGCGCGGCGGCGGGAGCGGAGGCGGCGGACGTGGCGCCCGCCGGGCCGGAGTGGTCGAGGGCCTGCCAGCCGAACCACCCCGCCGTGCAGAGCGGAACGGCCGCGGCCACCACCGTGGTGACGCGCAGCAGGGTGGAACGGCGGGGCGGTCGGGGGGCTGTGCCGGTCACGGGTGGGTCAGATCCTGTCCTGGGTGAGCGGGGTCAGGCCGTAGCTCTTCGCGATCGGGTTCCACTTGTTCATGAAGTCCGCCTTCGCCTGCGTGGCCTGCGGGTTGAGCTCGTCCGCGTGCTTCTTGTCCTGGGTGGTCGGGGCCCGCCCGGAGCAGCCCTGGGCGGCGACGGTGCGCGCCCAGGCCGCGTACGCCTTGTCTATCTCGGCGGACAGCTGCCACGCCGACTTCAGCGAGTTCAGTGCGTCCGCCCCGCCCGGCACGTCCGTGAGGCTCAGGTTGGCGAGCTTGGCCAGCAGCGCGGTGCGCTGCGCGGCGCCGTTGTCGAAGGTCTGGGCGGCGCTCGCGATGTCGGCCTTCGACGGGCAGCTGCTCACCTTGGCGACGGCGCTGCCGATCGGGGCCTTCGCGTTCTCGCCCTCACTGAGCACGCCGTCCAGCGCCTGCGCCTGGGACTGGGCGTTGGGCCCGGCGCCGGTCGCGGTCGGGGACGGCGCGGCGGTGGGCGGGGCCGGGGCGCTCGCGCCGCCGCTCGGCGCGGCGTCCGTGCCGGCGGGCGCGGGGACGGGCTGCGGAGTGCCGCCACCGGTCGCGGGGGCGGAGGCCGGGGCCGGCGCCGCCTGGCCGGTCTTGTCGTCGCCCCTGGCGGCGAACAGCAGGCCGCCGCCGATCGCCAGCACCAGGAGCAGCGCGAAGCCGATCAGCAGCGGGGCCTTGCGGTTGGTCGGGCGCTCCCCCTGCTCGTCCTCGTACGAGTAGGCGGTCGGATAGTCGGGCGGAGGGCCGGCCGGGTGGCCGGGCTGGGCGCCGTACGGGGGCTGCGGCGGGGCGGCCGGGGGCCCGGGGTAGCCGTAGCCCGGCGGCGGCTGGTGCTGCGCCGTCGCGTGGGCGGGGAAGGGCGAGGCAGCCGGGGGAGCGGCGGGCGGCTGCGGGGCGGCGGCGCGGGGGATCGGGGCGGTCGGCGGGTCGAAGCCGGGCGCGGTCGCCAGGTACGGGCGGGCACCCAGCGGCGGGCCGTGGTCCTCGTCCGAGCCGGGCCCGGCGGGCGGGACGACCCGGTCGAGGCGAGGGTCGACGGGGGCCTGCGGGGCTCCGGGAGCGGGTTCGGCACCGGCCGGGAGCTGCGGGCCGCGCACCCAGCCGCCGGCACCGCCGCGCGCGGTCGGGTCCCAGACCGCCGGAGCGGTGTTCTGCTGGTCCGTCATGTCGCTGCTGGCCCCCACCGTCCGCCGATGCTCTGCCTGGTGCTGCGCGGCCACCGTACCGTTCGAACCCCCGCCCGACAGCCCCGGCACGACGTTAGAGCATCGGCGCGGGGCCGTGGGGCGGCTCGGGGGATCTGCGGCGGCGGGGCCCCGGCGGGGCCGCGGGGAAGGGCCCGCG
The DNA here is from genome assembly GCF_055600605.1 of Kitasatospora sp. NPDC038210. Lineage (NCBI taxonomy): Bacteria > Bacillati > Actinomycetota > Actinomycetes > Kitasatosporales > Streptomycetaceae > Kitasatospora > Kitasatospora sp. NPDC038210. The sequence goes on from NZ_JBVJYK010000005.1 coordinate 18,811, forward strand.
GGGTCAGCGGGGAAGGACCTGCGGGGTCAGCGGGGAAGGGCCCGCGGGGTCAGCGGGCGGAGCGGCGCAGGACGCGCAGCGAACCGGTCACCGAGACCTCCTCGAAGCCCTCGGCGAGCGCCCGCAGGTACACCCGGTACGGGGCCTGGCCGCCGTCCGCGGGGTCCGGGAAGACGTCGTGCACCACCAGCAGGCCCTCCGGGGCCAGGTGCGGCACCCAGCCCTCGTAGTCGCCGGTCGCGTGCTCGTCGGTGTGCCCGCCGTCGATGAACACCAGGCCCAGCGGGCGCCCCCAGAGCGCGGCGATCCGCGGCGAGCGGCCGACCAGCGCCACCACGTGCTCCTCCAGCCCGGCGGCGTGCAGGGTGCGGCGGAACCGGGGCAGGGTATCCATCAGGCCGACCTCCGGGTCGACCAGGGTCGCGTCGTGGTACTCCCAGCCGGGCTGCTGCTCCTCCGAGCCGCGGTGGTGGTCCACGGTCAGCGCGAGCGTCCCGGTCTCGCGGGCCGCGGCCGCCAGCAGGATCGCCGAGCGTCCGCAGTAGGTGCCGATCTCCAGCACGGGCAGGGCGGTGTCGCGGGCCGCGGCCACCGCCGCCGCGTACAGCGCGAGTCCCTCGTCCACCGGCATGAACCCGGTGGCCGCCTCGAACGCCGCCAGCACCTCGGGCGCCGGGCGGGCGCTCTGCAGCAGGTCGGACATGCGGTGCTCCTCGGGTCGGATCAGGGGACGGGCGTGCTGGGACCTTACTCGACGGTAGCGCCGGTGGCGTCGGCGGGCCGTCCGGTCCGGGCCCGGGCCGCGGGCGACGGCCCGGCCCCCGGACGGGCTCAGCCCGCGAGCAGCCCGGCCGCGATCCGCGCGCGGTGCGGGGCGAGCTCGGCGGCCACCCGGTCCGCCAGCCCGTAGAGCGCGGGTGCCCGCCCGCGGTCGAGGACGTCCTCGCCGCGCGGCACCCGGCCCAGCCGCGGCCGCAGGGCGAGGGCGATCACCAGGACGACCGCACCCGCGCAGCGCTGCAGGATGGTGCCGGCGATGACCAGCCAGACCCCCAGGCAGCACAGGGCGAGGGTGACGAGGTGGATCAGCCCGGCCGCGAGGGAGGCCGGCAGCCAGTCGCGCCGCGCGGTGGGGGACGGCCTGCCTCCGAGCTGGTCCTCGAACAGCCGGTCGGAGCGGGCGGCGGCGGCCCGCTCGCGCCGGGTGGGTTCCGGGGCGGCGTCCTCACCGGGGACGAGGTTCCAGTCACAGCCCGGGCACCAGGCGGTGAAGCGCGGGTCGGAAGTCGGCTCGGCGTCGCACCGGGGGCACGGCGCCCCGTGGCCGGTTCGGTCGGACGGTATTCGGGTGGGATTCGGCACGTCGGTGATCACGACGTGGTCCCGTGGTGGACGGGCAGCGAATTTCCACAGTTCTGCCGCACCGTTGTTGTGGAACCCGTCCTCCTGATGTTGCGGAGGTCATGCCACAATCGCCCCGTCCGAGGATCCACTCCGTGTCATCCGATGCATACAGGGAGCAGCACCATGCGCGCAGCCGTCCTGCACAAGACCGGCCAGGACACCCTCGACGTCCGCGAGGACGTGACCGCGGTCGGCTTCAGAAGAGGCAGTGTCCGGGTCCGGATGCGCGCCGCCAGCCTCTGCCACTCCGACCTCTCCGCGATGAGCGGGGTCCTGCCGCAGCCCGCGCCGTTCGTCCCCGGGCACGAGGGCGCGGGCGACGTCGTCGAGGTCGGCGAGGGCGTGACCGGCCTGCGCGTCGGCGACCGCGTGGTGCTCTGCTGGATGGCCCCCTGCGGCAGCTGCGACCACTGCGTGCGGGACCGCGGCCACCTCTGCGTCGCCAGCCTGCGCCGGCTCGGCGCCCCGGGCTTCCGCATCGAGGAGGGCGGCGTCATCGCCTCCGGCTTCTACGGCACGGGCGCCTTCGCCGACGAGGTCGTGGTCTCCGCCAACGCCCTCATCAAGGTTCCCGCCGACCTCCCGTACGAGGCCGCCGCGCTGATCGGCTGCGGGGTGACCACGGGCATAGGCGCGGCGGTGAACACCGCCGAGGTCGAGCCCGGGGCGTCCGTCGCGGTCATCGGGGCGGGCGGAGTCGGCGTCGCCACCGTGCAGGGCGCCCGGGTCTGCGGCGCCGGCCGGATCACCGTCGTCGACCCGGTCGCCTCCCGCCGTGAGCGCGCCCTCGCCTTCGGCGCGACCGAGGCGATCGCCCCCGAGGACCTGAAGGCGGTGGCGAAGAAGCTGCCCGGCGGCGGCTTCGACTACGTCTTCGAGGCGGTCGGCCGCGCGGCCACCGTCCGGGCCGGCTACGACGCCGCCCGGCGCGGCGGCGCGGTGGTCGTCATCGGCGCGGGCGCCCAGGACGACCTGGCGCAGTTCACCATGGGCGAGCTGTTCTTCAACGAGAAGCGCCTGCTGCCCTCGCTGTACGGCGGCGCGACCGTCGGGCGCACCATCGCGCTGGTCGTGGACCTCTGGCGGTCCGGGCGGATCGACCTCGACGGCATGATCACCCACCGGGTCGGCCTGGCGGACGTCAACGACGCGATCGCGCAGATGCGCAGCGGCGAGGCCCTGCGGACCGTCGTGACGATGGACTGACGTCCCCACGTTCCGATGTCCTGATGCGTCCTGGTGCGCTGAGGGTCCGGCGCCTCGGCGCCCGCACGGACGAGGGCCCGCCGAGGGGAGCGTTGCTCCCTCGGCGGGCCCTTTCGCGTGGTGCGGGTGGATCAGCCCTGTGCCGCCGCCGCGCGGTGGCGGCCGTGCGGGTCGGACTCCGGGGTGTCGTCGGCGGCGGAACGGCCGCGGTGGCGGCCGTGCGCGGCGGTGTCCTCGGCCGTCTTCTCGTCGGCGTCGGTCCCGTTGGCCGCGGGTCCGGTGGTGTCGGTGAGGGTGTCGGACATGAGAAATCGTCTTTTCCGTGCGGAGGGTGCAGGTCATCGGCGCCCGGCCGGCGCCGCTGGCGCACGGTCGGGGCCCCGATCGGGCGCTCGGTACGCGCCCGTAGCCGGTGATCGCGGCCCGTGCCCCGGCCACCATAACGGCCGGAACGGACGAGATCCTATCGAGATCATGACGCGAGCCCCGGGCTGGTCCGGGGCGCCGAACCGAGCCAGTGACCGACCAGCTCGCGGTAGAGCCGGGACAGCACCTGCAGATCGCCGTGCCGTGCCAGCAGGCCGCGCCCGCCGTCCAGCAGCAGCACCCGGTCCGCCCGCACCGCGGAACTGATGCGGTGTGCGACGACCACCAGCGTCCCCGGGCGGGCGGCGAAGGCCCGCTCGACCCGCTCCTCCGCGACCGGGTCCAGGTGGCAGGTCGCCTCGTCCAGCACGACGACCGGGGCGGGCGACAGGTACGCCCGCACCAGCGCCAGCAACTGGCGTTCACCTGCGGAGAGTTCACTCGGATCGAGTAGCGCGGCGCCCGGCCCGCCGAGGCGCGCCACCAGCCCCTCCGCGCCCAGCAGCGCCACGGCCGCGGCCAGCCGGTCGTCGGTGACGTCCGGAGCGAGCCAGGCCAGGTTCTCCCGCACCGAGCCCGGGAACACGTACGCCTCCTGCGGGACCAGCGCCACCGGCCCGCCCGGCTCCGGCCGCACCCCGCCGACCGCGACCCACCCGGCCGTCGGCACCACCACCCCGGCCAGCAGCGCCGCCAGCGTCGACTTGCCCGCCCCGCTGGGACCGACCACCGCCACGTGCTCGCCGGCCCGGACGGCGACGTCGATCCCGTCCAGCACCGGCACCGCACCCTCGCCGTGCCCGAACCGGACGCCGGCCAGCCGGACGTCGGGGGCACTGCCCGCGGGACCGGGCCGGTGGGGACGCCCCGGGGCGGTGGCGGGTGCTGCGCCCGGGGCGGGCCCGACGGGGGCGTGGGCGTCGTGCTCGGGCTCGGGCCTGCCCGGTGGTGGTTCGGGTGTCGGGGCCGCGGGCGACCGGCTAGGCCCGGCTGCGTCCGTGGCTGCCGTACGGCGGTGCGCTGTGGGCGCCGCGCCGCCCGGGGCCCGGTCGGAGGTGGTGGCGGTGCACCGGACGCCGGTGTACCGGTCGTCGGTGTACCGGTCGTCGCTGTCATCCCGGGGGTCGGGCGCGAGGGGGTGTGCGGTGGCGGCGGTGGCTCGGTCGTCGTCGTGGGGCCGGTCGGCGGTCGTCGTCGTGGCCAGGCGGTCGAGGACCACGGCCAGGTCGAGCAGCCAGCCGCCGACCGTACCGGCGAGGGTCCGGACGGCCGGGTCGAGTTGCTGGACCACGTAGGTGGCGACGCCGAGCAGTTCGCCCGGGGTGAGGGCCCGGTGCGCGAGCAGCCAGGGAGCCGCCACGAGGACGGCGAGGACCGGCAGCCGCCCGCCGACCGCCACGACGAGCGCGCGCAGTGCCGATGCCCGGCCGAGTGCCCGGGAGGCGGCGGCGCTCGCGTCGGCCGCTCCGAGCAGTGCCCGGGCGACCTCGTCGCCGGTGCCGGTGGCCTGGACGTCGCGCAGCCCGTGCAGCGCGCGTCCGGCCTCGGCGGCGAGTCGTTCCTCGGCCAGCACCACCGCCCGCCTCCGCGCCACCATCGGGCGCAGCAGCCGGACGAAGAGCAGTCCGGAGACGGCCAGCGGCAGCAGGACCAGCGGCAGTACGGCGGGCGCGAGCAGCGTCAGTCCGATCAGTGCGGCGACCAGGGTGACCCCGACGCCGCGCAGGGTGCGGAGCAGGGTGGCGGTCAACTGCCGTGCGGATTCGACCTGTTCGGTGAGCCGTGCGATGTCGGCCGGATCCGCGGTCGGGCGCGTGAGCGCCCGGCGGACCACCCGCTCGACCAGGGCGTCCCGCAGCGGCTCCACCACGGCGGCGAGGTGCGGGAAGCCGGCCCGCGTCGCGAACGCCCGGACGGCCATGGCGGCGCCGAACCCTCCCGACCAGGCGAGCCCGACGCCGGGGCGTCCGGCCAGGAACCCCTCGTCGACGGCGGCCGAGACGAACAGTCCGGACACCAGCGGCGGCAGGGCCTCCACCCCGGACCACGCGAGCATCCGCACCAGCGGCCCGCGAGTGGCCGCCAGTTGCCGGAACAGCAGCCCCCAACCGGGCGGGGCGTCGGGCGTGGAACGTCGGCCCCGCCGACTTCCGGCGCGGGCGCGGGCGGGCGCCTTCGGCGCCGGGCTGTCCGTGCGTCCGGACGGACGGCGGTGCGCGCGGCGGTGCCGGTGCGGCGCGGTGGCGGGGCCCCGCGGCGTGGAAAGTCGATGTCGCCGACTTCCTGTGGAGGGGAGCGAGGTGGGCTGCATGGCTGGTCGGCTGAACCGGCTTTCTGTGAGAGGGACGGCCCGGCTGGCGCGAACGCGGAGCGGGAACGGCGAACCGACGTGGGAAGTCGGACCCGCCGACTTCCCACGCGGGCCGTCACCCGGCGGCAGCGGCCCGCAGGGCGGTGTCGGCGAGGGTGGCGCGGTAGTCGGGGTGGGTGAGCAGGGTGGTGTGCGGGGCCAGGGCGCGGAGGCGGCCGGCGTCGAGCCAGGCGACGAGGTCGGCACGGGCGGCGACGGCGGCCCGGTGGGCGACCACCAGCCGGGTGCGGCCGTGGGTGGCGCGGTCGAGGGCTTCGGTGACCTCGTACTCGGTGGCGAGGTCGAGGCCCGAGGTCGCGTCGTCCAGCACCACCACCCGGGCGGGCCGGGCCAGCAGCCGGGCGAGCCCGAGGCGCTGCAACTCGCCTCCGGAGAGCCGGAGTTCGTCGAGCGGGGTGTCCCAGCCGGACGGCAGCCGCCGCAGGAAGCCGTCCGCTCGGGCGGCCCCCGCCTCGGTCGGGCCGGCGCCGGCCAGCGCGTCGCGCACGGTGCGGCCGACCAGCGCGGGCCGGGCGAAGGCGTAGCCGACCGCGTGCCGCAGTTCGGTCGGCGCGAGGGTGCCGACGGGGACACCGTCGATCAGGACGGTGCCCTCGTCGGGGTCGCGCAGTCGCCCGGGGAGCGCGGCCAGCAGCGACTTGCCGGAGCCGGAGCGCCCGACCAGGGCAATCGTGCGGCCGCCGGGGACGGTGAGGTCGAGCGGCCCGAGCAGCACCCGGTCGCCGTCGCGCACCACCACGCCCCGCAGTTCGACCTGCCCGGGGCCACCCGCCGGGAGCGCGCCCGCACCGCAGGGGGCGGGCGTGAGCGCCAGCAGCTCGTCGACCCGGGCCTGCCCGGCGCGCGCGTGGGCGACCCCGACCAGCGCCTCGACCTGCTCGAACAGTCCCGCGCCGAGTGCCGCCCAGCCGGCCGCCGCTGCGAGCGCGCCGGGGGCGAGGGTGCCGTCGGCGAGCAGGGCGCCGGCGGTGGTGAGCACCGAGACCTCGACCAGGGCGATCAGCAGGGTCGCCTGCCAGGCGGTGCGTCGCTGGGCCGCCCAGAGCGCGTGCCCGGCCGCCGAGAGCTCCGGAAGCGGCGCCAACACCCGGGTGGCCTCGCGTTGTTGGGCTCCGGCGGCGTGGATGCTGCGCAGCCCGCCGAGGGCGTCGCCCAGTCGGGCGGTGAGGACGGCCTGGACTTCCTGGTAGCGGGCGAACGCCGGCCCGGCCTGCCGCAGGAAGAGCCGGATCAGCACCACCCCGGGCACCACGCCCGCGAAGAAGGCGAGCGCCAGCCACGGTGACAGCGCCCCGAGTCCGACGATCGCGCCGACCGAGGTGAACAGCGCGGTGGCGGCGCCGAGGACGGCGGGCAGTCGTCCGCCCGCGGCGCCGGCCGAGCCCAGCAGGCGGGCGGCGAGGTCGCCGGGCGGTGGTCCGCCGTGCAGCCGGCCGCCGGGCCCGAGGGCGAACAGGTGGCGGACGAGGCGACCGCGCAGGGCGGCGGCGGCCTCGGCGGAGCAGGCCGGTCCGGCCGCCGCGGCGGTCGCGTCGGCGGCGGCGGCCGTGCCCAGGACGAGGGCGAGCAGCAGGAGGGCGCCGGGTCCGGAGCGGCGGCCGAGGGCGGCGTCGACGGCGCCGGCGAGTATGGCGGGGAGCGCGAGCGTGGTGGCGGCCCCGGTCGGCAGGGCGAGGCCGAGGGCGAGGGTCCAGCCGGTGGGGCGGCGGGGCAACCGGGGGCTCCCGTCGGAGAGTCGGAGAGTCGGAGACGGCGTGGCGGAAACGGGGCGTCGGAACGGCGGCAAGCCCGCCGGAGGCAGGCGCGAGGTCGGCCGGAAGAGGGCGGGTGCCGCCCCCGCCTGTCCGGACAGGCAGGAGCGGCACCGGGTGACTACCGCCCGATCGGCGGTCGGCCGAGCCGCCGGGTCAGCTGACCGTGAACAGCAGGCAGGTCAGGATGAGACAGGTGTACTGGCAGCCGTTGCCGTGGCCGGTCAGCTCGACGGACTCGGTCTCCGGCAGGTCCTGCAGAGCCGCGAGGTCGGTCTCGAAGTCCACCGTGTTCTCCATGTTCGTTTCCTCCCCTTGAGGTCACGCCCGCCGCGATCTGCACGCGGGCGTCGGGTATCGCCCCCGGACGGCCTCCATCCACCGTGCCGGGGGTGTGCCCCGGGCCTCGGCGGGCCCGGGAGTCTGTGGGGTGCGGGGGTGCGGGGCGGCTCAGCCCGGCCGGCCGGTCCGCAGGAACGCGGCCAGCAGCTCGTGGAGCACGGCGGCGCCCTCCTCGGCGAGCACCTCGTGCCCGGAGCCGGCCGCCTCGACGTACCGGAAGTCCTCGCCCTCGATCCGGCCGATCCGCAGCAACTCGTGCCGCAGCGAACGGGATTGGCTGACCGGGACGACCTCGTCCCGGTTGCCGTGCACCACCAGGAGCGGTGCGCTCACCCGATGCGCGAGCTGCAGTACGTCGCGCGGGCCGCGGGCGTCGGCGATCGGTTCGCCGCCGCCCAGCCGGGTGGTCAACGCCCGTACGGGGGGCGCGGCTTCGGCCAGCAGTCGGGCGCCGGACAGGAACGGGGCGACCACCGCGCAGCGGGCGACCTGGTCCGCCGGTGCGTGCGCGGCCGCCAGCAGCGCCAGGAACGCGCCGTAGCTGACCCCGAACAGGGCGGGCGGCTCCAGGCCGAGTGCCGCCCGCTGGCCGGCGATGCCGTCCAGCAGGTATAGCACGTCGTCCAGGTCGGGTCCGCCCCAGGCGCCCCGGATGGCCAGCGCGTGCGCCACGCCGTAACCCGTGGAGCCGCGCTGGTTGGGGGCGACCACCGCCAGGCCCTCGGCGGCCATCCGCTGCAGCGCCGGGTCGAACTCCAGCCGCCAGGCGTCGGCCGGGCCGCCGTGCAGCGCCAGCACCAGGTGCGGGCTGCTCAGCCAGGCGTCGCCGCCGTACACCACGGCCTCCAACGGGCCGGCCGGGCCCGCCAGTTCGAGGCTCTGCGCGGGCTGCCAGCGGCCGCCCTCGCCGGGCGGGGTGCTGCCGTCCAGTCGCCAGCCGGGCGGCGGGGTCCGGTCGGTGCGCACCTCGCCGGGCTGCCAGGGCAGTACGGTGTCCCGCCACGGACCGGGCAATCCCGAGGCCAGCGGCGCGAGTTGCAGCGGCAGCGGCATCGGGCCGGTGCCGTTCGGCACCGGGCCGTGCGCCAGCAGCGCGTCGACGTCCAGGGTGGCCAGGGCCGTCGGGTGGTCGGGCGAGGAGTACGGCAGCCGCAGCCCCGCCGCGTCCCAGTGCCCGACCGCGCCGAGCCGCCCGGGCGGCACCGGCACCGGGTCCAGCCGCCCCGTGGCCGGCCGCCACAGGGCGAGCGCGGACCCGGCGCCGTGGTCGATCTGCACGGCGACCCGGGGGCCGTCCGCCGCCCGGTGAAGGGCGACCGGCCGCAGGAACATGCCGGCGACGTGCAGGCACTCGGGGAACCGCAGCGGCTCGCCGCCGCCGAGGACGCCCCAGCCGAGCCGGTCGCTGCCGGGGGCGTCGCTGCGCACCATCGCGAACCGGCTGTCCGGGTCGAACAGCACCAGGCGGTCGTTGCTGCGCTCGCCGATCTCCAGCAGCGGGGTGGTGGTGCCGCTGCGCAGGTCGAGGACCACGCTGCGGACCAGGCCCGCGTTCACCCGGTCCAGGGCGAGCAGCGCGCCGGTGCGGTCCAGCCAGGTGCCGCCGCCGTGCAAGCCCGGGATCTCGGCGACCGGTTCGGGCGCGCTGCCGTCCGCCCGCACCAGCCAGGCGGTGGTCGCCGGGCGGGTGTCGGTGCCGAGGGCGACCGCCACCGGGGTCCGGGGGCCGAGGCCGTCGGGTGGCACGGGGAGTGGCAGCAGGCGCAGCCCGGCCATCCGGAGGGAGGCCAGCGGCTGTTCCACGGTGGCGGGTTCGCCGTGGTGGAGGCGGAGCAGGTCGTGTCGGTCGCCGTCGTGTCGGCAGACCAGTACCGAGCCGTCCGGCAGGGCGACCAGCTGGGAGCGCAGACTCTCCGAGCGGTTGCCGGACAGTGGCAGCGGTAGCGGCGCGGCCGGTGTGCCGTCCTGTGGCAGCGGCCAACTCTCCACGTACCAACCGCTGTCGGCGGACGCGGCCAGGCAGGCGGCGTGGCTGCCGTCGGCGGCGAAGGCGAAGCTCAGCCGGCGCAGGGCCTGGGTCACGGTCCGGGTGGCCACGTTCATGCTCCGCTCACCCCGCTTCCACCGGGCGGGAGTCCGGGTGGGAGTCCGGGCGGGGCCGGGTCCAGCCAGAGCCGGGGGCCGCCGTGGCGCAGTCGCAGCAGGAAGGCCAACGGGCCTGCCGTGCCGGTTCCGTAGGCGGGGGCGCAGCCGGTGCCGGTCTCGTCCGGGAGGACCAGGAGGCCGTCGCGCAGGGCTGCCCGGGTGGCCAGGAGGGTGGCCACTTGCTCGGCGCCGGTGCGGAACTCGGCCTCGCCGGTGGCCTCGGCGAGGTCCAGCAGGTACTCGCCGTCGCCGGCCAGCCCGTGGCAGGCGCTCGCCCCGCCGTGCCAGCGGGCGGCGAGTACGGCGCGGCCGGCGGCGCGGGCCAGGTCGAGCGCCTCGGTGTCGCCGGTGGCGCGCCAGAGCCGCAGCAGGAAGCTGCCCGCGCCGGAGGAACCGCTGCACCAGTGGGCGAGCCGGATGTGCGCCGGATCGCCGGCGCTCTGCGGCCACCAGGCGGTCCCGCGGTCGGCAGCAGCCCGTCCGCCGCTCCGCCCGTCCTCGCCGTCCGGGCCCGAGCCCCAGCGGACGGTGGCGGCGAGCGTGCGCCCGGCCTCGGCGGCGCCGGCGAGCAGGGCGTCGTCGCCGGTGGCCCCGGCGGTGGCCAGGAGGAAGGCGCCCACGCCCGCCACGCCGTGGGCGAAGCCGAGGTGGGTGATCCCGGCGAGCGCCGAGTCGAAGTCCGCCGGTACCGGCCAGACCGTCCCGTACGGTTCGCGGCGGGCGGCGGCGAGCAGTGCGTGGGCGCCGCGGGCGGCCCGGTCGAGGAAGCCGGCGGTGTCCGGGCCGGGGGCGTGGGCGCCGGGAGCACCGACGGCGGCAGCGCCGAAGTTCTCTGCGGCGAAGCGCAGTCGGGTGAATCCGGCGCCGGCCGCACCGTGGCAGACGTCGGGGTTGGGCCATTCGACCGCGATCCGGTGGGCGAGCCCGGCGGCGCGGTCGGCGAGTGCGGCGTCGCCCAGCACCCGGGCGGCGTCCAGCAGTGCCCAGGCCGTCCCGGAGCGCCCGAAGTGCAGCCCGGGCAGCACCACCGGCTCGGCGGCGACGCGCCGTTCGATCCAGTCGGCCGCGGTCCGGGCCGTCCGTGCGGCGTCCGTGCGGACGGCCTCCGGCAGCCCGTCGGCCGCGACCGCCCGTGCCAGGACGGCCAGCACCCCGGCGGCGCCGTGCTGGACGTTGCACGGGTCGGTCCGCTCGCCGGCGGGCACCACCGGCCAGAGTCGGTCCCGTCGCTCCGGGGTGGCGGTCGCGGCGATGTGCCGCAGGCCGTCGCCCAGGAGCCGGTCACCCACGAGGCGGTCACCCCGCGGACCGTCGCCCAGCAGGTGGTCGCGGCGGGCGGTGTCGCCGCGTGCCGGGCCGGTGCCCGGTCGGGCGGGCGCGTGCCACAGGGGCGTGACCAGGGCGGGCCGCGCGGCGCGGCCGGCGGCGGAGTCCTGCGGCGCCGCGCCCTCGCGCAGCGCCTCCCGCACCCGGGTGATCGCCCACCGCTGCTCCGGATCGTCGGCCCGCAGCCCGAGGACGGCCGGTGCCAGGCGGCGCGCGGTGGTTCCCGTCCGCGCGGCGAGGACGAGCCAGCGGCCGAGGCGTTCGGCGACCGGGCGGGCCTGCGGGAGGTCCTCCGGCAGGAGGGGGTCGTGGCCGGTGGCCAGCAGGAAGAGCAGGCCGCCGAGGGCGTACAGGTCGACGGCCGGGTCGGCGACGCAGCTGCCGGCGGGGGCCAGGCGGCCGGGTCCGTGCTCGGGGGCGCGGTAGCCGGGGGTGCCCGCCGATCCGGCGGTCCGGCCGGCCTCGGCGGCGAGTTCGAGGTCGACCAGGCGCAGGGTGCCGTCCGGGCGGACCATGACGTTGCCGGGGGAGAGGTCGCGCAGCACCAGGCCCTGGGCGTGCACCCGCTCGACCAGGTCGAGGAGGGCGTGCGCGACCGGTCCGGCCTCGGTCCAGTCGACGTCGGGGCTGCCGTCGCGGCGCAGCCGGGCGGCGACCCAGCTGCTCAGCGGCTGTCCGGCGATTCGTTCCTGCACCAGGAAGACGGAGTCGTCCTGTTCGATCAGTTCGACGGCGCGCGGTGCCAGGTCCTGCCCGGTCAGGCGGTCGAGCAGCGCGGCCTCGTGCCGCAGCGCGTCGCGGGCGTCGGTGCCCGCGCGGTCGACCTCGATGTGCGCCCGGGCCTGCTTGACCACGACCTCGGCGCCGCTGGACGCCTCCCGCCCGAGGAACACCCCGCCCTTGGCGCCGTGCCGCACGGCGGCGGTCACCGCGTACCGCCCGGCCAGCAGCACGCCGCTCCTCCGCCTCCCGCCCCCGGCGGCTTCGGAGCGCGGCGCCGGCTCGGGCCGCGGAGTCGCTCCGGACTGCGCCGCCGCTTCGGACCGCGCCGCCGCCCCGCTGCGCAGTGGGTCCCGCACCCAGCCCGGCGCCCGGTACGACCCGCCGCGCACGTCCTCGGCCCGCTCCCCACCGGGCCCGCGCAGCACGGACCGGTACTCCCCGTCGTTGCCGAGCTCCGCCGGCAGCGCGAACGCGCCGTACCGGTAGTGCACCCGGCTCCCGGGCCGGTACGGTCGGTCGGAGAGCACCACCGGCCCCGGCAGCCCGGCGGTGGCCCGGTCGAGCTCGGCCGCCAGCCGCTGGAACTGCGCGTCGCCCGCCGGGTAGACGGTGATGAACTTGCCCGCCGAACCGCGGTCACTGTTGCGGGAGTTGAGTTCTCTCAGCCGCTCCTGCGCGGCGGCGAACTTGAAGCTGCACGGGTCCTCGGCGAGTATCCGGACGACCGCCGTGAGCACCTCCTCGCCGGCCATCGACGCCGCGCTGACGTGGAGCTTCCACCCCTGCTCGGGCAGGGGAGAGGACGCGGACGGCCTGGCCGTGCACCAGAAGCCGCCGACGGTGACGTCCCAGTCGCCGTCGCCTCCCCGGCCTCCGGCGCCGGCCAGCGCCGCCCGCGTCGTCTCGGGCCACGAACCGCCCGCATCCGGTTCGCGGCGCGCCGGTCCCCGGCCCCCAGCAGCACGCAGCGATGTGCCCGCGCTCATTCGCCACCACATCCCTTCGTCGGTTGCTGCCCCTCCAGGGGCGGTGAGGACGACGCCTCGGCGGGGCCAGGGGGCCCGCGCCGGCGGGGTGCCCGCCCCGCCGGCCCGCCGGGGCGACTGGGGCAACTCCCGTTCGCAGGACTGAAGTTAGTTTCGAGAAAACCGGCGGCTCAACGCACAGCCGGTCACTTCACTCGTAAGGGTGATCCAGGGGCGGTTTCGAATTCGTACGAGAGCCCTGGTGTGTGCAGCGGGCGCCGGGCGTGCGGGTGCGCACGGCCCGCGCGGGGCTGTCCGGGCGCCCCCCGGCGCAGGTTGACGCGCATCCGTGCGCCGACGGCACCCGCGTCCGAAGCCCTCCGCGAGCCGTTCGAACACCGCGCCGATCCGACGCCGACAGCCGCGCGGCCTCCCCACCGCGCCCGGCCGAGCCCCGCCGGCACCTGCACCGGCACCTGCACCGGCACCCGCACCGACACCCGCGTCCGCCGCCGGGGCACCCCGCGACCGCCCTGTTGCCGCCCCGGCACCCGAACGGCCGAGGCCCGATCGCCCCCGCGCGCACGGTAGTCTCGACAGGTGCCGAAACTGTCCGACGTCATCACCGCGCTCGAAGAGGTCTACCCGCCGCAGTGGGCGGAGTCCTGGGACGCCGTCGGCCTGGTCTGCGGAGACCCTCAGGCCGAGGTCAACCGCGTGCTGTTCGCCGTCGACCCCGTCCAGGCGGTCGTCGACGAGGCCGTGGAGTGGGGCGCCGACCTCGTGGTCACCCACCACCCCCTCTACCTGCGCGGCACCACCAGCGTCGCCGCCACCACCTTCAAGGGCCGGGTGGTGCACACGCTGATCACCAACGGCATCGCCCTGCACGTCGCGCACACCAACGCCGACCACGCGGACCCCGGCGTCTCGGACGCGCTCGCCGAGGCGGTGGGCCTGCGGGTGACCGGTCCGCTGGTGCCGGACCCGACCGACCCGCTGGGCCGCCGGGGCTCCGGCCGGATCGGCCTGCTGGAGCCCCCGCTGCCGCTGTCCGCGTTCGCCGCGCGGGTCGCCGAGGGCCTGCCCGCCACCGCCGCCGGCGTCCGCGTCGCGGGCGACCCGAACCGGCTGATCAGCCGGGTCGCGGTGTGCGGCGGCTCGGGCGACAGCTTCCTCGCCGAGGTGCGGGCGGCCGGCGTCGACGCCTACGTGACCGCCGACCTGCGCCACCACCCGGCCTCCGAGGCCGCGGAGGCGGCGCCCGTCGCGCTGGTCGACGCCGCCCACTGGGCCACCGAGTGGCCCTGGCTCGGCCTGGCCGAGCGCGCCCTGCAGTCCGCCGCCGACAAGCTCGGCTGGACCGTGGAGACCAAGGTCTCCCACCGGGTCACCGACCCGTGGACCGCGCACGCCCCCATGTCCTTCACCGCCTGACCCGATTCACAGGAGCTCCCCGCTTGAACGCCGCGCCCGCCGACCAGATCCGCCTGCTCGACCTCCAGGCCATCGACTCGAAGCTCGACCAGCTGGCCCACCGGCGCCGGACGCTGCCCGAGCACGCCGAGATCGACAAGGCGACCGCCGACCACACCGCCCTCAAGGACCTCGTCGTCGCCGCCGAGGCCCAGAAGGGCGACACCGCCCGCGAGCTGACCAAGGCCGAACAGGACGTCGAGCAGGTCCGCGCCCGTGCCGCCCGCAACCAGCAGCGCCTGGACTCCGGCGCGATCACCTCGCCGAGGGACCTGGAGAACCTCCAGCACGAGATCGGCTCGCTCGCCAAGCGCCAGGGCGACCTGGAGGACGTCGTGCTGGAGATCATGGAGCGCCAGGAGAGCGCCAAGAGCCGGGTCGAGGAGCTGTCCGCCCGCCTGGAGCACTCCACCGTCGTCCTCAACGAGGCCGAGGGCCGCCGCGACGCCGCCTTCGCCGAGATCGACGGCGAGGCCGACAAGGTCAAGCGGGACCGCGAGACGGTCGCCGCGGTCATCCCGGCCGACCTGCTGAAGGTCTACACCAAGCTGCGCGAGACCCAGGGCGGCGTCGGCGCGGCCCGGCTCTACCAGCGCCGCTGCGAGGGCTGCCGCACCGAGTTCTCGATCACCGAGGTGAACGCCATCAAGGCCGAGCCGGCCGACAAGGTGGTCCGCTGCGAGAACTGCTCGCGGATCCTGGTCCGCACCGCGGACTCGGGCGTCTGAGCCGGTGGCGGCGCGCTTCATCGTCGAGGCGGACGGCGGGTCCCGGGGCAACCCGGGGCCGGCCGGCTACGGCGCGGTGGTCCGGGACGGGGACACCGGGCAGATCGTCGCGGAGGCCGCCGAGTTCATCGGCCACGCCACCAACAACGTGGCCGAGTACCGGGGTCTGATCGCCGGCCTCAAGGCGGCCCGCGAGCTCGACCCGGACGCCTCGGTGGACGTCCGGATGGACTCCAAGCTCGTCGTCGAGCAGATGTCCGGGCGCTGGAAGATCAAGCACCCCGACATGCAGCCGCTCGCCGCCGAGGCCCGGACGGTCTTCCCGCGCGGCCGCGTCGCGTACACCTGGATCCCGCGCGAGCGGAACAAGGACGCCGACCGGCTGGCCAACGAGGCGATGGACGCGGGCAAGGCCGGGCGCCAGTGGGAGCCCAGGCCGAAGGCCCCGGCCGTCGCCGCGGCCGCCGACGAGCCGCCGCTGGAGACCGCCGCCCCGAAGGCCGGCTGGGCCGCCCCCGCCGACCTCGGCACCCCGACCACCTTCGTCCTGCTGCGCCACGGCGAGACCCCGCTCACCCCGGAGAAGCGTTTCTCCGGCAGCGGCGGCAGCGACCCGGAGCTCTCCGACAAGGGCCGCTGGCAGGCCGAGCGGGCCGCCGAGGCCCTCGCCGCGCGTGGCAGCATCCAGGCGGTGGTCGCCTCCCCGATGCGCCGCACCCGGCAGACCGCCGAGACCGTCGCCTCCCGGCTGGGCCTGGAGGTCCGGTACGAGGACGGCCTGCGCGAGGTCGACTTCGGCGACTGGGAGGGCCTGACCTTCGCCGAGGTGCAGCAGCGCCACCCGGAGGACCTGTCGGCCTGGCTGGGCTCCGCCAAGGCCAAGCCGACCGGCAGCGCCGAGAGCTTCACCACCCTCACCCACCGGGCCGGCGTCGCCCGGGACAAGATCATCGCCCGGTACGCGGGGAAGACCGTGCTGGTGGTCTCGCACGTCAGCCCGATCAAGACGCTGGTCCGGCTGGCACTCGGGGCCCCGCCGGACTCGATGTACCGGATGGAGCTGAGCGCCGCCTCGATCTGCGCCGTCCAGTACTACTCGGACGGCAACGCCTCGTTGCGGCTGCTCAACGACACCTCGCACCTGCGCTGACCCGCCTCCCGGGACGGTCCCGCCTCCCGGGGCGGTCCCGCGCCCCGGGGCCTCAGTGCACCTCGGTGACGACCACGTCCAGCTGCCACGGCTTGCGGGCGGTGCCCTCGGCCGCGAGCTCCACCCGGTGTCCCAGGTCCAGCAGCGCGTCCATCAGCTCGCCGGGCGTCTTCGGCTCGGCCCCGGCGACCAGGAGGTCCCGGACGAGCCGGCCCTTGGTGGCCTTGTTGAAGTGGCTGACCACGGTGCGCTTGCCGCCGCGCTCCTGCAGTACCCGGACGGTCGCGGTCCGGGCGGCCACCTCGCCGGCCGGCTTCCAGGCCGCCGCGTACGCGGAACTGCGCAGGTCCAGCACCAGCCCGTCCGCGACCTCCGGGAGGACGGCGGCCGTCGCGCCCCGCCAGTACGTCCCGAGCGCCCCCGGGCCGGGGAGCTTCACGCCCATCGAGCAGCGGTAGGACGGGATCCGGTCGGAGATCCGCACGGCGCCCCAGAGGCCGGAGAAGACCAGCAGCGAACGCTCGGCCCGGTCGTACGCGGCGGGGTCCAGGGTGGCCAGGCCGAGGTTGTCGAACAGCACCCCGGTGTACACCTCGCCCGCCGGGCGGGCACCGGCGGTCGGCAGGCCGGCGTTCTTGGCGATCTCGCCGCGCAGGCCGGGGGACAGGCCCAGCACCTCGGCGGCGGTGTCCTCGTCACCTCGGCAGAGGCCGACCAGCGCGTCCAGCACCGTCGCGCGTGCTGCCGTCAGTCCGGGCAGCGACAGCCGGTCCAGCGCCACCGGCCCGCCGTCCCCGGACCCGGCCTTGCCCTCCGAGGGCGGCAACAGCACCAGCACAGCGGACTCCTCAACAGTTTGTGGCGACGGACCCCGCCACCCTACTGCGACCGCTCCGGCTCCTGACGCCACGCGGTGGGGCGGGAGGTCACGGTGCTCCGGCCGCCGTCCGCACCCCGGCCCGCCGCGAACCGCACCGCTCTGCTCCCGCACCGCTCCCGCTTCGCACCGCACCGCTCCCGCTCCGTACCCGCTCCGCGCCGGCGGCGAGAATCCGGTGGGAACATCCCCCGCCCGCCGCTACCGTGAGCAGCGAGGAGAGTGATCGAGATGACCCTGCGCCCCCTGGACCTGGTGCCCGACGACGGTGACGCCGTGGAGGAGTCCCTGTCCGTGCGGCTGCCCGCCGGTCTGCCGGAGGAGACCCGGCAGGCGCTGGAGTTCGCGCTGCGGGCGACGGCGCAGGCGGTGATGGCCGGGCGGGTGCGGGTGACGGAGGCGCCCGGCGGGGCGGACACCGCCGAGCTGGCCTTCGAGGTCCGGCAGTCCGAGGTGCCCGAGGCGCTCACCGAGCAGGCCCGGCCGGACAGGGCCGAGCGCCGGGCGGCCATGGTGGCCCGGATCCGCGCCGCCAACGCGGAGACGCTGGAGAGGCTGAAGGACCTGTGACGACCCACACCGAGTACCTGGACCTGGAGGACGTCACCTACCTCGCCGGCGGCCCGGAGAACATCCGCGACCTCGGCGGGCTGCTCTCGGCGATCGCCCGCCCGCAGGCGAGCGTGTTCGGCGACGACGCCTACCCGGACCTCTGGTCCAAGGCGGCCGCACTCGGGCAGAGCCTGGCCCGCAACCACCCCCTCGTCGACCGCAACAAGCGCACCGCCTTCGAGGCGATGCTGCTGTTCCTGGACTACAACGGGGAGCCGTACACCGACCCGCACCCGGACGACGCCGTGGCGTTCATGCTGCGGCTGGCCACCGGCGGGTACGACGACGCGGTCGCGCTCGCGGCGAAGGACCTGAAGTCCCTGCTGGGACGCTGAGCCTTCGTCCGGAATCACCTGATTCGCCCTACGCTGCCTCCATGCCTCGCCGAAAACTGCGCGTCAAGGCCGCCGACTCCGCCCGGATCAACACCGAGCTGACCGAACTCCGCTCCTGCCTGGAGATCCACACCGAGTGGCCGGAGCCGGTGCTCGCCGAGGCGGAGGAGGCGGCCGAGCGCCCCCGCCTGCCCGAGGACGACGCCACCGAGCTGCCGCTGTTCACCGTCGACCCGCCCGGCTCCCGCGACCTCGACCAGGCCATGCACCTCACCCACCGCGCCGGCGGCGGCTACCGGGTGTACTACGCGATCGCGGACGTGGCCGCCTTCGTCCGTCCGGGCGGCGCGATCGACGCCGAGGCCCGCCGCCGGGTCGAGACCCTCTACTTCCCGGACCACCGCGTCCCGTTGCACCCCACCCGGATCTCCGAGGACGCCGCCAGCCTGCTGCCGGGCGAGCCCCGGCCCGCCCTGCTCTGGCAGCTGGACCTGGACGCCGACGGCGCCGTCGTCCTCGCCGACCTGCGCCGCGCGCTGGTCCGCTCGCACCGCCGGCTGGACTACGCCGCCGTCGAACGCGCCGTGGAGCTCGGCGGCGCCGACGAACAGCTCGCCCTGCTCGCCACCGTCGGCCGGCTGCGCGAGGAGCAGGAGCACGCCCGGGGCGGGATCAGCCTGCCGGTGCCCGAGCAGGAGGTCGAGGAGACCCTGCACGGTTACGTCCTCGGCTACCGCGCGCCCGGACCGGCCGACGGCTGGAACGCCCAGATCTCGCTGCTCACCGGCATGGCCGCGGCCGAGCTGATGCTGGACGCGGGCGTCGGCCTGCTGCGCACCCTGCCCGCCGCGCCCGCCGCCGCGTACGAGCGGCTGCGCCGGATCGCCGCCGCACTGGACGTGGACTGGCCGCAGGCGCTCCCGTACCCGGAGCTGATCCGCTCCCTGGACCCGGACGTGCCGCTGAACGCCGCCTTCCTGAACGCCTGTACGGGCCTGCTGCGCGGCGCCGGCTACCACGCCTTCGACGAGTCCCGCGGCCTGCCCGCGCCCGCCGAGCCGGGCCACGCCGCCCTCGCCGCCCCCTACGCGCACTGCACCGCGCCGCTGCGTCGGCTCGGCGACCGCTTCGCCCTGGAGGTCTGCGCGGCGGTGGCGGCAGGGGAGGACGTGCCGGACTGGGCGCGGGAGGCGCTGCCGTCCGTACCGGAGCTGATGGCCGGCGGGGAGCGCCGCGCGGCCGAGGTCGAACGCCTCTGCGTGGACCTGGTGGAGGCGGAGCTGCTGGCCGGCCGGGAGGGTGAGGACTTCTCCGCCGTGGTCGTCGACGTGGACGAGAAGCGGCCCGGCTCGGGCACCGTGCAACTGCGCGACCCCGCCGTCCGGGCGCGCTGCGAGCCGCCGGGCACCGGTGCGGCGGACGGCGCGACCGGGGGTGCGGCCGGTCCGCTGCCGCTCGGGCGGGTGATCGACGTCCGGCTGACGAAGGCCGACCCGGCCACCCGGACCGTCCGCTTCGCGGCGGTGTGACCGGGGCCCGCCCCCGGCCTGCTCCGCCCCCGCCGCCGCGCCCGCCCCCGCCTGCCCCCCGCCGCCGCGCCCGCCCCTGGTGCGCCGCCCGCCACCCGCACGCCGCCCCCCACCACCCGTACGGTCCGTCCCGCCGCCCCGACCCCGGCCCGCGGTGGGAGGATCGGTCCGTGCTCGATGCCCAGCCCCCCGCCGTCGCCCCCGCTTCCGCCCCTGATCCCGGGCCCGGTCGGCGCCGCCGCCTGCTGGTCCTGGCGATCTGCTGCCTGAGCCTGTTCATCGTCGGCCTGGACAACACCGTGGTGAACATCGCGCTGCCCGCGATCCAGCGGGACCTGCGCGCCCCGGCCTCCGGGCTGCAGTGGATCATCGACGCCTACACCCTGGTGCTGGCCTCGCTGCTGATGCTGTTCGGCTCGGTGGCCGACCGGTTCGGCCGCCGCCGGGTGTTCCAGACCGGGCTGGTGTGCTTCGCGCTCGGCTCGCTGCTGTGCAGCCTGGCGCCGAGCCTGGGCTGGCTGGTGGCCTTCCGGGCGCTGCAGGCGGTGGGCGGCTCGATGCTCAACCCGGTGGCGATGTCGATCATCACCAACACCTTCACCGATCCCAGGGAACGGGCCCGGGCGATCGGCGTCTGGGGCGGGGTGGTCGGCATCTCGATGGCGCTCGGCCCGCTGCTCGGCGGCTTCCTGGTGGACGGCGCGGGCTGGCCGTCGATCTTCCTGATCAACGTCCCGGTCGCGCTGCTCGCCATCGCGCTGACGGCCCGCTACGTCCCGGAGTCCCGCTCGCCCCGGCCGCGCCGACTGGACCCGGTGGGGCAGTTGCTGATGATCGTGCTGCTCGGCTGCGGCACCGCCGCGATCATCGAGGGCCCGGGCAACGGCTGGACCTCCCCGCTGATCCTGGCGCTCGCCGCGGCCGCGGTGGCCGCGCTGGTGGCGTTCCCGCTGTGGGAGCGGCGGGTGGCCGAGCCGCTGGTGGACCCCCGGTTCTTCGCCAGTGCGCCGTTCACCGGGGCGACCGTCACCGCGGTCTTCGCCTTCGCCGCCCTCGGCGGCTTCCTCTTCCTCAACACCCTCTACCTCCAGGTCGTCCGGCACTACGACCCGGTCGAGGCCGGGCTGTGGACGCTGCCGATGGCCGGGATGATGCTGGTCTGCGCGCCGCTGTCCGGACGGATCGTCGGCAGCCGGGGCCCGCGCCTGCCGCTGGTCGCGGCCGGGCTCGGCCTCGCGGCGAGCGGCCTGCTGCTCACCCGGCTCGCCGCCGACTCCCCGCCGGCGCTGCTGCTGGTCGCGTACGCGCTGTTCGGCTTCGGCTTCGGCATGGTGAACGCGCCGATCACCAACGCCGCCGTCTCCGGCATGCCGCGCGCCCAGGCGGGTGTGGCGGCGGCGGTCGCCTCGACCAGCCGTCAGATCGGTCAGTCGCTGGGCGTCGCGGTGGTCGGTACGGTCGTCACCTCGGCGGTGGTCGGGCCGGTCGTGAGCGGCTTCGCCCCGGCCAGCCACGTCGGCTGGTGGATCCTGGTGGGCCTCGGTGGCGCGATCCTCGTCCTGGGCCTGGTCACCACCGGCGCCTGGGCGAGCGCGACGGCCGCCCGGGTCGCCGCCCGCCTCGGCAGCGAGCCCCCGGCGGTGCGGTCCGGTGTACGGGAGGCGCCGCCCGAGCGGCTACGATGACCACTACGGCGGAAGAGCCGGCCGGGCGGTCGCGACGGGTCCCAGACCCGCCGAGGAACGTCCGGGCTCCACAGAGCAGGGTGGTGGGTAACGCCCACCCGGGGTGACCCGCGGGACAGTGCCACAGAAAACAGACCGCCCACCGCTTCCGGCGGTGGGTAAGGGTGAAACGGTGGTGTAAGAGACCACCAGCGACCGGGGTGACCCGGCCGGCTAGGTAAACCCCACCTGGAGCAAGGTCAAGATCGGTGCCCTCGGGCGCCGTGCGCGGACGATTGAAGGCTGCTCGCCCGAGTCCGCGGGTGGACCGCACGAGGCTGTCGGCAACGGCAGCCCTAGATGGATGGCCGCCTCCCCGGGCCGCGCGAGCAACCCGGGAGACAGAACCCGGCGTACAGGCCGACTCTTCCGCCCCCTCCCCGCCCCCGGGCGGGCGGGCGCGCGCCGCAGCCACGCGCGATGTGCCCCCCCGGTTATGACACGGGATGCTCCCCCTCCCCGCGACTACGCGGGATGCGCGCCGACGGCGTCGCGGATCTGCTCGCCGAGCCCGCCGTTGACCCGGGCGCAGTTGGCGCAGCAGAAGAACATCCCGGCCACTTCGACGCCGTGACCCACGATGCGGACGTTGCACTGCTCGCAGCGGGGTGCGAGCTTCTCCATCGCGCACTCGAAGCTGTCGAAGGTGTAGGTGTCGCCGGTGACCGTCTTGATCTCGAAGGCCAGCCAGTAGTCGTTGCCGCAGGTGACGCAGATGGCCATGGCGGCCGTCTCCTTCCGGTGGGGCCGCTCCCGGCGGGGCGGCTGTTCCCAGTGTCGAAGGCCCGGTCGGCGGCGGCCACCCGGCGGGACTGTCGGGGCGGACCCGGGCTCAGTCCGAGGGCGGGCCCTGGCGTTCGGAGAGTTCCTCCAGGGCGCTGACGGCGCGGTCGGCGTCGTCGGCGGCGACGAACAGGTGGTCGTGGTGGAAACCGGCCACCACGTTGCAGCTGATCCCGTCCTCGGCGAGCCGCCCGGCGACGGCCGCGGTCAGGCCGACGGCCTCCAGCGCCGAGTGGATCTGCAGGGTGATCCAGGCCGCCACGTAGTCGTAGCGCAGCCCGAGGGCGTCCGCCTCCTCCTGGGCGACCACCACGGTGACCCCCTCGGGCTCGGCGACGGTCACCACCGGCCGCATGCCGGCGGGCACCTTCGCGGGGAGCGTGCAGTAGACGTACCGCCCCGGGTTGAGCAGCGGGCGCATTCCGCGCAGCAGCGTCGCAAGATCTCGTTCTCCGGCCATGCCCGCCACCGTAGCGGCTGGGTGGTGGCGGAGTCCGGGCCTGGCGGCCGTGTCGGGCGCGGCCGGGCGGGCCGCCGGGGGAACCATCGGTACGACTGCTGGGCGACTGTCGGCGACATATCGGTGAACCGTTGACGAGCGACAGTCACCGATATATCGTCGAACTATCGAGACAGTGACTCGACTGTCTCGGAGAACCAGGAGGTGGGCGCCATGCGCTCAGGAATGCGATTTCGTGGAGAGGGTCCGCGCGGCGGTGGTCGTCGGCGCGGGCCGGGGCCGGACTTCCGGGGGATGCCCGGGGAGGCCTTCGAGGGCCGGGAGGCGTTCGGCGGGTTCGGTCCGCCGTTCGGTGGCGGTGGCCCCGGGCGGCCGATGGGCGGCCCGTTCGGTCACGGCTTCGGTGGTCACGGCGGCCGGCGGGGCGGCCCGCACGGGCGGCGCGGCGGCCGGGCCCGGCGCGGTGACGTGCGGGCCTCGCTGCTGGCGCTGCTCAAGGAGCGGCCGATGCACGGCTACGAGATGATCGCCGAGATCACCGAGCGGACCGGCGGGGCCTGGCGGCCCAGCCCGGGTTCGATCTACCCCAACCTCCAGCTGCTGGAGGAGGAGGGCCTGATCACCGCGGAGGAGGTCGGCGGCAAGCGGCTGGTCTCGCTCACCGAGGCGGGCCGGGCCGAGGCCGAGGCCGGACCGGCGGAGCCGTGGGCGGAGGCCGGCCGCGAGGTCGACTGGGAGGCCGTCCAGGAGGTCGGCCAGGCGCTCGCCGCGGTCGACCAGGCGATCCGGCAGGTCATGGCGACCGGGACGGAGGCGCAGCGCGCCAAGGGCCTGGCCGTGCTGACCGAGGCCCGCAAGAAGCTGTACCTCATCCTCGCCGAGGATGACTGACCGGGGCGGGGGGAGACGCACCGGCGTGACGGGCGGTGCCGCTGCTCAGGGGTGGACCACGAACAGGGCCACGCAGACCAGCAGCAGCACCGCCCAGCCGAACCAGAGCCAGCCGTTGGGCCCGATCGTCACCGTGTAGAGGCTCACCGCCAGCAGCAGCACCCCGGTGACCCCGGCGACCTGCCGGTTGTGGTGCGCGACCGCGCGCGAGCTGCTTCGCGGGTGCCGTACCGACCTGGCCATGCCGACCTCCCGGGGAAGGCGATGGGGGAGCGGGCGGCCCGCCGGCCGGAGGCTCCGTCAGCCGGAGGCCTTGGCGGAGGCCGCCTCGTCGTACTCGTAGCGCCAGAACCAGCTCAGGCCCCGAACCTGCTTGGCCCGGACGTACACCAGTGTGCGCGCGGGGACGTCTCCGTGCGCGGGGACCGGGACGGTGTACTTCTTGGGCACGCCCAGCATCGGCCCCAGAGGGATCGGTAGGACCTTCCCGTCCAGGGGGCCGCCTACGAACGCGGTGTCCGTGCTCTTCATCCCTCCAGGGTCTCACCTCCGCGGAGATGCCCGGCCGGCCCCGTCGGGTGACCGGGGGCGCCCGGGCGGGAGGGTGAGCGGGAGGCCTCGTGAGGGCGGAGTGCCGGGAGTGTGCCCGGGGTGCGCGCGGGAGTGTGACCGGAGAGGCACCGCCCCCGGTCATCCGGAGGGTCCGAGCACCCCTATCCTTGCCTGTACGCCCTCGGGGTTCACCCGGGTTCAGCGGGCCCCGTACGGGCCGGGCTCGGCGCGGATCCGCGCGCTCTCCGGTCGATCCGGCGCGGACAGCGTGCTGCCGCGACTGCGTACCGTGACCCGGGCGTCGGCCGTCCGGTGACCCCGGGCCGCGGTCGACAGGGCGCGGACGGCAGGGCCGAGCACCCCGGGAAGCATGCGGGGGCATCGTGCGTTGCGTCGGAGTGTACGTCGAACGCTGTGTCGCACCAGGCACGGCAGTTGCGCGGAAGGGGCCCGATGGAAGCCGGCGGCAGGTGGACGACCTGGTGGCAGAAGCGTGATCGTCAGCGGGCCAGGGCGGGGGGCGCGGACGGCCCGGCCTCCGGGCTGGATCAGCTGCTCGGCGCGGTGCGCGCCGGTTTCCCGCTCGCGCCCGCCGCCCATCCGACCGGCTACCGCTGTTCCTGCGACCGGGTGGCCTGTCCGGCCCCGGCCCAGCACCCGGTCTCCTTCGCCTGGCAGACCCAGGCCACCACCGACCCCGAGCAGCTGTCCCGCTGGCTCGCCCGCGACCCGAACGCCAACTTCATCACCGCCACCGGCCGGGTGCACGACGTGCTGGACGTCCCGGCGGAGGCCGGGCGCCTGGCGCTGGAGCGGCTGACCGCCCTGGGCGTCGAGGGCCCGGTCGCCGCGGTCGGCGAGGACCGCTACCTCTTCTTCACCGCCACCCGCGGCACCCCGCAGGACGAGGACGAGTGGTGGCCCAGCGCGCTCGACTCCACCCCGGACACCATGTCCGAGCACCCCGGCCTGCGCTGGCACTGCCGCGGCTCGTACACCCTGCTGCCGCCGGCCGCGCTGCCGGACGGCTCCCGGGTGCAGTGGCTGCGCGGGCCCGAGCAGCCGCTGCCGGACCCGCTGCGCGTGCTGGACGTGCTGACCGACGCCTGCACCGAGGTGGGCGCCGTCGCCGAGGAGCAGTGGCTCATCGGCTAGGCGCCGGCACCCGCTGCGGAAGCGCTACGGAAGGGTGAGGATCTCCGCGCCGTCCGCGGTGACCACCAGGGTGTGCTCGAACTGGGCCGTGCGCTTGAGGTCCTTGGTGACGACCGTCCAGCCGTCCGGCCAGATCTCGTAGTCGTAGGTGCCCAGGGTCAGCATCGGTTCGATGGTGAAGGTCATGCCGGGCTTGATCACCTCGGTGGCCCGGTCGCTGTCGTAGTGCGGGATGATCAGGCCGGAGTGGAACGACGTGTTGATGCCGTGTCCGGTGAAGTCCCGCACCACGCCGTAGTCGAAGCGCTTGGCGTAGGACTCGATGACCCGTCCGATGACGTTGATCTGACGGCCCGGCTTGACCGCCTTGATCGCCCGGTCGAGGGATTCCCGGGTGCGCTCGACCAGCAGCCGGGACTCCTCGTCCACGTCGCCGACCAGGTAGGTGGCGTTGAGGTCCCCGTGCACCCCGTGGATGTACGCGGTGGCGTCGATGTTGACGATGTCGCCGTCCTGCAGCACGGTCGAGTCCGGGATGCCGTGGCAGATCACCTCGTTGATCGAGGTGCAGACCGACTTGGGGAAGCCCCGGTAACCCAGGTCGGACGGGTAGGCGCCGTGGTCGCACATGTACTCGTGGGCGACGACGTCCAGCTCGTCCGTGGTGACACCGGGGGCGATCAGCTTGGCCGCCTCCTCCATCGCCCGGGCGGCGATCCCGCCCGCGATCCGCATCTTCTCGATCGTCTCGGCGGTCTGCACCTCGGGCCCGGTGTACGGCGTCGGGGCGGGCCGCCCGACGTACTCGGGACGCGCGATGTGCGCCGGGACCTTGCGGGTGGGGGACTGGATGCCGGGTACGAGAGCCATGGCCGCGAGTCTAGTCGCCGGGCCGAGCCGGGACGGGCGGTGTGCGGACCCACCCGGGCCGGGGAATGATCGGTACCGACCCATCCGACTGAACGGGAGTACGCCATGCCCTTCGGATTCAACCGCAAGCCGACCGGGAAGCCCGGCGAGTGGTTCTACTGCATCAAGCACGGAAAGGTCGAGGAGGGCCCGGAGTGCCCGGCCAAGGACCGCCTGGGGCCGTACGACAGCCCTGAGGAGGCCGCCCACGCACTGCAGATCGCGGACGAGCGCAACCGGGAGTGGCGCAACGACCCGCGGTGGAGCGACAAGCCCGAGGACGGGACGGCCGAGTAGACGGCGTCGGCGTCGGGCCGCAGCGGGGAGGGCCCCGCAGCGCGGAGGGGGTCAGTGCGGGTCGGGGGCGGTGAAGTACTCCTCGTCCACGCTCAGCACGACGAGGCGCCGCCCGCCCGCGAGGGCCTGGGCGGCGGCCTGGTCCACGGGCGGCGCGGGCCGGGACTCCCGGTCCGCCCAGGCCTTCGTGGTGGCGTTCGGCGCCGCGAGCTTCCAGGGGAAGCCCGCGCCCGGGGTCGGGGCGCCGCTCGGGTCCTTCCGCTCGTCGAAGGCCAGGCTCACCCCGAGCAGGTCGCGGTCCCCGTCGGTGCGGGGGAAGCCGTACCAGAGCGCCTCGCCGGGCCGGGGCGAGGCGTTGGAGTCGGTGCCCTGGGCGCCCTGGGCGGCCATCGCCTGGTCCCAGCGCGACCGGGCCGGCTGCGGATCGCCGCTCACCGCCAGATACCTGACCACCTGTCGGCGGCACTTCGGGGCCGGCCAGTGCACCCCGGAGCCGTCGGACCGGGCGGGATCGACGCCGCAGCCGTCCTGCACGCCCTCGCCGATCGGCTGGGCGCCGGAGAGCGCCGGGAGCAGCACGGCCAGCCGCCGGTCGATCTCGGCGGCCAGGGACCGGTCGGCGGCGTCGACCTCGGGGGAGGCGGCCAGAGCGGCGACGTCCGGCGGCTGCGGGGCGAGCGTGCCGCCGACCGCGCGGGGGGCCGGGGCCCGGTCCGCAGCCTGGTCGCCCGGGGACAGCGCCCAGTTGAGCGTGCCGGCCACGGCGGCGGCCACGACGATCCCCACGGCCGCCCACGGCTTCCAGCCCCCGGTTCTCATGCCGGGCAGTCTGTCACAGCGTGGCGGCCGTCCCGGTGGACTTCTCCGGCTCCCGTCCGGCCGCCCGTTCCGGCAGCGTCGTTTCCTGCTCGGCCCGTTCCTGCTCGGCCCGTTCCTGCTCGGCCCGTTCGTGTTCGGCGCGGACGGCGGCGGCGTGCGGGTCGGTGCGGTCGTCGTAGGCGAGCAGCCTCGGCAACGCGGCGGCGACCGCGAGGACGGCGACGACGCAGGCGACACCGCCGGTCCAGACGGCGGCGCGCACGCCGATCAGCCCGGCCGCGGTGCCTGCCCGGACCTGGCCGAGCTGCGGCCCGACCGAGTAACTGAGCAGCTCGACACCGGCCATCCGGCCGCGGACCGCGTCCGGGATGGACTGGTTCCACATGGTCGAGCGGGCCAGCCCGCTGATCTCGTCGGCGCCGCCGGCCAGCGCCAGTCCGAGCAGCACCAGCCAGACGTTCCCGGACAGCCCGGCCAGCGCCATCGCCGCGCCCCAGCCGACGGCGGCGGCCAGCAGCAGCCGCCCGTGCCGGTGCACCCGGGACGTCCAGCCGCTGGTCGCCCCGACCAGCAGGGCGCCGGCGGCGGAGGCCGCGTACATCGGGCCGAGCGCCCAGTCCGCGCCCAACTCCGAGGCCAGGAAGGGGAAGACGGCCACCGGGTAGGCGAACAGCATGGCGCACACGTCGATCGCGTAGGTGCCGAGCAGGTCCTTGCGGCTCCACGCGTACCGGACGCCGGTCAACACCGCCTGCACCGACGGCCGTTCGGCGCCGGTGGCGGGCGGCACCGCCTTGATCCGGACGAGCAGCAGCAGCGAGGCGCCGAAGGTGAGCACGTCCAGCGCGTACGCCGTCTGCACCCCGGCGAGCGACACCACGACACCGGCCAGCGCCGGCCCGGCCACCGAAGCGGCGTTGTGGTACAGGGACTTGAGGGCGAACGCGGCGGTCAGGTGCTGGTGCGGGACGATCCGCGGGGTGAGCGAGTCCAGGGCCGGGCGCTGCACGCCGTCGGCGGCCGCGACCAGCGCGGCGACCAGGTAGATCGGCCAGAGCAGCGGGTGCGGCAGCAGGGCGTTGAGCAGCAGCAGCCCGGCCAGCACGCCGAGCGTGGCCTCGGCGCGCAGCACCAGCTTGCGGCGGTCCAGGGCGTCGGCGAGGGCGCCGCCCCACAGGCCGAAGACGATCAGCGGGACGAGTTCGACGGCGCCGATCAGGCCGACCGCGAAGGAGGAACCGGTGAGCTCCTTGATCTGCATCGGCACCGCGACGAGCGTGAGGAAGCTGCCGAAGCTGGTGACGCAGCCGGACGTCCAGAGGTAGCGGAAGTCGCGCGACGCGCGCCACGGCGACAGGTCGGGCGTCAGCGAGCGCAGGGCCGACCGGATCCGCCCGGGCGCGGAGGTATGCGGGGGTTCGTCGACGTTCACGAACCATCATCCTGAGCCGGGCCCCACCCCTCCCGCAAAGGGTTTTCGAGCCGCCCGCATCGGCCACCGTTCCACGGTCCACCGCACCTGATGCCGCGGCGTCGGTGTCCGGGCGTTCGGGCGGGCTACCAGCGGCTGAGGCCGGGGGCCGAGGTCAGCCGGCCGGCGAGGTCGGCCAGGCGGTCGAGGGTGGAGCGGCGGCCCGCCGGCCGGCCGGCGGCGGCGCTGACCAGGTGCTGGGCCAGGTCGAAGGGTTCCTCGGCGGCGGTGCCGACGGCCAGCCGTTCGTGCGCCAGCCCGCCGAGGTCGCCCGGCGCGGTGGGGCCGGTGCCGTCCAGCGCGAGCACGGTGGCGCCGTGCCGCCGGGCGTCGTGCACCCGCTCCAGCAGCGGGGCGCCGGCCGCTTCCGGGGCGACCACCAGGACGGTGGCGCCGCGCCCGGCCCCGGTGAGCCGCCGCAGGTCGTGCGCCAGGTGGGCCGGCGCACCGGCCGGCGGACGGTGCCGCAGCAGGGTGGGCGCCAGCCGGGGGACGGCCGACCACGCGGCCTCGTCCGCCAGGTGGGCGGCCAGGTGCCAGGGCTCGTACGCCTCGGTGCCGACCAGCAGCAGGGCGTCCGCCCCGCGCCGCTGCACCGAGCGCCGCAGCGCCCCGGCGAAGCCGCCGACCGCCTCCGGCCAGCCCGTGCCCGCCAGCCGTTCCCGGAGTGCCGAAACTCTCACCGCGTCCATGCGGGCCAGGATGTCGCGCGTGGCCGGGGGTTTGGCAGGATCGGCCCATGACTTCCCTCGATTCAGCGACAAACCCGGCCCACGAGCTGCCGGACGTCTCGCAGCTGGTGGTCGGCGTCCTCGGCGGCACCGGCGACCAGGGGCGGGGCCTGGCCCTGCGGCTGGCCAAGGCGGGCCAGCAGGTGATCATCGGCTCCCGTGACGCGGCCCGGGCCGAGGCCTCGGCCGCCGAGCTGGGCCTCGGCGTGCGCGGCGCCGACAACGCCACCGTCGCCCGGGAGAGCGACGTGGTGATCATCGCGGTCCCGTGGGACGGCCACGCCGCCACGCTGACCGCACTGCGCGAGGACCTGTCCGGCAAGATCGTCGTCGACTGCGTCAACCCGCTCGGCTTCGACAAGCAGGGCGCCTACGCGCTGAAGCCGGAGGAGGGCAGCGCCGCCGAGCAGGCCGCCGCGCTGCTGCCGGACTCCCGGGTCACCGCCGCCTTCCACCACCTCTCGGCGGTGCTGCTGCAGGACGAGTCGGTGGAGGCGATCGACACCGACGTCATGGTGCTCGGCGACGACCGCGCCGCCACCGACGTCGTGCGCGGCCTGGCCGCCCGGATCCCCGGCATGCGCGGCATCTACGCGGGCCGGCTGCGCAACGCCCACCAGGTCGAGGCGCTGGTGGCCAACCTGATCTCGGTCAACCGCCGCTACAAGGCCCACGCGGGCCTGCGGATCACCGACGTCTGACCGGTGGGTGCCGTGTCGACCTCACCCCTGGACCCGTTCCGGAGGTGAGGTCGGCGACAATGGGACGCGGCCGCGCCCCGGTCGGCCGTACCCGTTCTAGGAGCCCTCCACCATGCCCCGCACGTCCGTGCTCGCCCTGACCGTCGTCGTCCTCGCGCTGGCGGCCGCCGTCTTCTCGCTGACCCAGGGCCTGTGGCTGGGCCTGATCTGGCTGCCGCTGGCCGGCGTGGCCAGCAACGTGGTGTGGCTGAACCGCCGCCGGGCGAAGATCGCCGAGGCCACCGCCGCGGCAGCCGAGCAGGGCTGACCGAAGAAGGCCGACCGGGCGGCGCCGGCCGAAGAGGGCTGACCGGGCAGGGCCGGCCGCCCTCGGATCAGTTGTCCCAGAAGCGGAACATCGCGTAGCCGAGGTCGGAGACCCGGCCGTCCACCCCGAACAGCCCCATCAGCCCGTGCACCGCCTCGAAGAAGAGGTGGTTGACCTGGGGCTGCCACAGCAGCGCGAACACCGCCAGCATCCCGTACGGCGCGAACGGCTCGACCGCGCGCCGCGTCTTGGCCGACAGCCACGGCTCGACGATCCCGTAGCCGTCGAGGCCGGGCACCGGGAGCAGGTTCAGCAGCGCGGCGCTCAGCTGGAGCAGGCCGAGGAAGGCCATCGCGCACTCGATCGGCTTGTACGGGTCCACGCCGAAGGCCCAGACGTACACCCCGCCGTCGCCGTGCAGCCACCCCGCACCGACCGGGACGAGCAGCACCGCCGCGAACAGCACGTTGACCAGCGGCCCGGCCGCCGAGACCAGGCTGTGCTTGAGCCGGCCGTGGATCCGGTGCCGCTCGATCCACACCGAGCCGCCGGGCAGGCCGATGCCGCCGAGGATCACGAAGACGATCGGGAGCACGAAGCTCAGCAGCACGTTGGTGTACTTCAGCGGGTTGAGCGTGAGGTAGCCCTTGGCGCCGACGGTGATGTCGCCGCCGTGCAGCGCGGTGCGCGCGTGGGCGTACTCGTGCAGGCAGAGGGAGACCATCCAGCCGGCGACGACGAACAGGAACACGCCGAAGGAGCTGTTCCCGTAGTCGGCGTACACCGCCCAGGCGGAGGTGGCGAGGACGGCGAGGAGCACCCAGAACACCGGGCTGATCCGGCGGTCCTCGCTGCGGGAGCGCGGCGTGGCGGCGAAGGTCATGGTGTGGATGCTCCGTGGGCAGGGGGAGGTCGGGATGCGGGCCGGGGTCGATCATGCCGGGCGGGCCGGTGACCGGACAAGCCGCTCCGGGTGAACGTCCGAACGCCCGGCCGCGTTCCGCCGCGGGTGCGGGCGGGTGCGGGCGGGTGCGGGCGGGTGCGGGCGGGTGCGGGCGGGTGCGGGCGGGTGCGGGCGGGCGGGTGCGGGGAGTTGCCAGCACAATTGTGCGGCCGTACCCGCGTCGATCGACCAGAATGGTCCGGTGCACTACGGCATCCTCGGGACGACCACGGCCCACCACGACGACGGAACCCCGGTGCCCCTGGGCGGCGCCCGGCTGCGGGCGCTGCTCACCGCGCTGGCCCTGCGGCAGGGCCGTCCCGTCCCGGCCGACCTGCTGGTGGACGAGGTCTGGGACACCGACCCGCCGCAGGACGCCTCCGCCGCGCTGCAGACCCTGGTCGGCCGGCTGCGCCGCACCATCGGCCGGGACGAGGTCGGCTCCGGCCCGGCCGGCTACTGGCTGACCGGCCCCGGCACCGACCTCGCCGACTTCCAGCGGCTGAGCGCCGAGGGCCGCCGCGCCCTGGACACCGGCGACGACGCGCTCGCCGCCGAGCGGCTGCGCGCCGCCCTGGCGCTGTGGCGCGGCCCCGCCCTCGCCGACCTGCCGGACCGCACCGGCCCGGCCGCCCGGCTGGAGGTCCAGCGTGAGGAGGCCCGCCGCCACCGGATCACCGCGGACCTCGGGCTCGGCCGCGCCGCGGAGCTGGTCGCCGAACTCGCCGAGCTGTGCGAGCGGCAGCCGCTGGACGAACCGCTGCAGCTGCTGATGATCCGGGCGCTGCAGGCGAGCGGCCGCACGGCGGAGGCGCTGCGCCACTACGAGCGGACCAGGCGGGCGCTGGCCGACGAGCTGGGCGTCGACCCGGGCCGCCAACTGCAGTCCCTCTACGCCGAGTTGCTCGCCCCCGTGGCGGAGGTGGAACCGGACCCGGTCCCGCTGCCGGCGCCGGCCGAGGATGCCCCGGCGCCCCGGCTCCCGCGCGCCGGTGGCAACCTGCGCGGCCGGCTGACCAGCTTCGTCGGCCGTGAGGCCGATCTCACCGCGCTGCGCGGGATGTTGACGGGACGTCGGCTGGTGACCCTCACCGGCCCCGGCGGCTCCGGCAAGACCAGCCTCTCGGTCGAGGCCGGCCGGGCCGAACAGGGCGCGGGCGCCTGGCCGGACGGCGTCTGGGTGGCCGAACTCGCCCCGCTGGAGAGCCCGGAGGCGGTGCCCGCCGCCGTGGTCTCCGCACTGGGCCTGCGCGAGATCGTGCTGCACAGCACCAACATGGTCGCCGAAGTGATCGAGAAGCGCGCCGAGGACCCGCTGCGCCGGCTCGTCGAGCACTGCGGCCACCGTCGGATGCTGCTCGTCCTGGACAACTGCGAGCACCTGATCCAGGCCGCCGCCGACCTCGCCGACGTGCTGCTCGCCGAGTGCCCGGGGCTGACCGTGCTCGCCACCAGCCGCGAGCCGCTCGGCGTGCCCGGCGAGACGGTGCTGCCGGTCGAGCCGCTGCCCGACCCGGTCGCGCTGCGGCTGTTCGCCGAGCGCGCCGCCACCGCCCGTCCCGGCTTCGACCCGCAGGGCGACCCGGAGGCCTGCGCCGAGATCTGCCGCCGGCTGGACGGGCTGCCGCTGGCCATCGAACTGGCCGCCGCCCGGCTGCGGGTGATGACGGCCCGCCAGATAGCCGACCGGCTGGACGGCCGGTTCGCGCTGCTCACCGCCGGCAGCCGCACCCTGCTGCCCCGCCAGCAGACCCTGCGCGCGGTGGTCGACTGGAGCTGGGACCTGCTGGGCAAGCGGGAGCGGGCGGTGCTGCGCCGGCTCTCGGTGTTCGTGGGCGGCTGGCAGCTGGAGGACGCCGAGGCGGTCTGCGCCGACGGCCTCGACGTGGCCCCCGGGGAGGTCGCCGACCTGCTGCTGTCGCTGGTCGACAAGTCCCTGCTGGTCGCCGACCTGGACGGCGCCAGCCTGCCGCGCTACCGGATGCTGGAGACCATCCACGAGTACGCCACCGAGCGCCTCGCCGAGTCCGCCGCCGAGCGCGTCGCCGCCGAGGCCCGTCACCTGGCGCACTTCCGCGCGCTGGTCGCCGAGGCCGAGCAGCAGATCCACGGCCCCCGGCAGCTGCACTGGCTGGCGGTGCTGGAGCGCGAGCAGGACAACATCCGGGCCGTGCTGCGCCGCGCGATCGACCTCCGGGACGAGGAACAGGCGCTGGTCCTCTGCCTCGGCATGAGCTGGTACTGGTCGCTGCGCGCGTACAGCATGGAGGCCCGCGGCTGGTACGACGCGGTCGCCGCCCTGGGGCCGGACCCGTTCGGTCCCGACGTCCCGCCGCCGCTGCCGCTGGAGCGCGACGTGCTCGCGTACGGCGTGCCGATGCCCGAGGGCGTGCTGGAGGAGTCCCGCCGGCTGCTCGCGATGTACCGGCTGATCGGCCTGTTCGAGGGGAACCTGGACGTGCTCGGCGACCCGGAGGCGGTCGAGGTCTCCCGGCAGCTGCTTGACGCCTACGGCCCGGAACTGCCGCAGTCCTACCGCTTCCCGGCGCTGATGCGGGTGTTCGGTGCCTTCCTGGCCGGCCGGCTGGAGCTGATGAAGGACCTGCTGGACGACGCCGTCCTCGGCTGCGAGCAGTACGGCGGGCCGGGTGACCTGGCCTTCATCCTGCAGGTCCGGGCACGGATGATGAACGACTGGCCGAGCGGCGCCGAGCAGAGCCTGCGCGACGGCGAGCGCTCTCTGGAGCTGTACGAACGGGCCGGCGACCTCTGGGGGGTCTCCCAGGCGCTGGCCGCGCACGGGGAGAGCCTGGCGGGCCAGGGCGAGTCGCAGGCCGCCGCCGCCGCGTACGCGCGGGCGATCGAGCTGGCCGAGGAACTGGGCGCGCCGCAGGAGGTCCCGATCCTGCGGGTGCACCTGGGCACCGCCATGCTGGAGCACGACATGGAGCGCGGCGAGCGGATCGTCCGCGAGGCGCTGGCCTCCGTCGACGCCCCGGGCACCAACCAGTCCACCACCGGCGCCCTGATGTTCGGCCACCTGACGCTGTGCGGCATCCACGCCGTCCGCGACGAGCACGAGGCGGCCCTGGCCGAGCTGGACACCCTCGACGTGGTCAGGGTGGGCGGCTTCGCACCGGGCATCGTGGACGGGATGCTGCTGAGCGCCCGGGGCTGGATCGTCGCCCGGGCCGGGGACCCGGACCAGGGCTTCGCCCTGCTGCAGGAGGGCCGGCGGCTGCTGCGCGCCATGTCGGCCACCAGCGGGTTCGCCGAGCACGTGGCGGTCATGGTGGTGCCCGCGGTGGCCGCGGTGCTGGTGAGCTTCGCCCAGCGGGACGGGGACCTGGAGCGGGCCGAGGCCGCCGCCGTGCTGCTGGGCGCGCACACCGGACTGAACGGCCCGAAGGGCGGCTACCTGGACCGGGTCGAGCGGGAGCGCTCCGCCGGCGCCCTGCGGGAGCTGCTCGGCGACGCCGCCTTCGAAGCGGCCCGCACCCGTGGCACCGGGATGACCCAGGCCCAGACCCACGAGCTGATGGACGAGTTGATCGGCGAGGGCTGAGGCCCGATGGGCCGGTGCCCGTCCCCTGGTCACCGGCCCATCGGGCCCTCGCGACGGCCGGTGCCCGTCCCCTGGTCACCGGCCCGCCGGGCCCTCGCGACGGCCGGTGCCTGTCCCGGGCGGCCGGCCGTCCCGTCCGGCGGCCCTCCCCCACGGGGGCCGACGGTGGCTCTTCTCCGTGGGGCTCAGGTCCGCTTGCGGAAGCGGGCGACCGCCAGCGGGGCGAAGACCGCGGTCACTGCGGCGGACCAGACCAGCACGATCATCACCGGGTGGGCCACCGCGCCCTCGCCGTTGAGCAGCGCACGGGAGGCGTCGGCCAGTGCGGACAGCGGGTTGATCTTGGTGAAGGACTGCAGCCAGCCCGGCATGGTGTTGGTCGGGGCGAAGATCGAGCTGCCGAACTGCATCGGCATCAGGACCAGCATGGCCACGCCCTGGACGGCCTGGGCGCTGCGCAGCGCCATGCCCAGCAGCATCGAGATCCAGACGATCGACATGCCGAACACCAGGCCCAGGCCGACCGTGGCCAGTACCTCCAGCGGGCCGGTCTTCACCTCGAAGCCGATGCACATCGCGAAGCCGATCAGGATCGCGAAGGAGAGCAGCCCGCGGAGGGTCTCGGCGGCGATCTTGGAGAGCAGCACGGAGGCCCGGCCGATCGGCAGGGTCCGGAAGCGGTCCATCACACCGGTCTGGAAGTCGCTGTTGAGGCCGGTGCCGACGGCCATCGCGAGGGTGAGGCCGGTCTGCCCGAGCAGGCCGGGGACCAGGTACTGCTTGTAGGTGTCCTGGTCGCCGGCCATCGCACCGCCGAAGACGTAGACGAACAGCACGGTGAAGATGATCGGCATCAGCACGGCGTCGAACATCGACTCCGGGTCGGCCTTGATCCGCATCAGGTTGCGCCGGGTCAGCGCGCCGACGTGGCGCAGTGTCCCGGACAGGCCGATCCGGGAGTCCTCCACCCGGGCGGGGGCGAGTGCGGCGGTGGTCATGCGACGGGCTCCTTGGCGAGGCTGGGGGCGGGCTCCGCGTCGGCGGCGGGCTTGCCGGTGATGGCGAGGAAGACCTCGTCGAGGCTGGGCACCTTGGTGTCGATGCCGGCGATCGCGAAGCCGCGGCCGCCGAGCACGCCTATCACCGCGGTCAGCTGCTCCTCGTCGGTGATCGGCACCGCGAGCAGGCCGGTGTCGGCGGAGAATGTGGCGCTGGTGATGCCGCTCTCGCGCAGGCAGCGGGCCATCTCGGGCAGGTCGGCCGGGCGGACCGGGCGGACCTGCAGGGTCTGGCCGCCGACCTTGGCCTTGAGATCGGCCACCAGGCCGTTGGCGATGACCTTGCCGCGGTCGATGACGGTCAGCTCGTTCGCGAGCTGCTCCGCCTCCTCCATGTACTGGGTGGTCAGCAGCACGGTGGTGCCCTCGGAGACCATCCGCTGCACCTCGTCCCAGACCTCGTTGCGGGTGCGCGGGTCCAGGC
The DNA here is from genome assembly GCF_055600605.1 of Kitasatospora sp. NPDC038210. Taxonomy (NCBI): domain Bacteria; kingdom Bacillati; phylum Actinomycetota; class Actinomycetes; order Kitasatosporales; family Streptomycetaceae; genus Kitasatospora; species Kitasatospora sp. NPDC038210. Next base: position 54,907 of record NZ_JBVJYK010000005.1, read on the forward strand.
CGGTGGTGGGCTCGTCCAGGTAGAGCACCCGGGGCCGGCCGATCATGCTGGCGGCGAGGTCGAGGCGGCGGCGCATGCCGCCGGAGTAGGTCTTGGCGGTTCGCTTGGCGGCCTCGGTGAGCGAGAAGCGCTCCAGCAGCTCGGTCGCGCGGGCCTTGGCCTCGCGGCGGGGGAGGTCGAGCAGCCGGCCGATCAGGTAGAGGTTCTCGTACCCGGACAGGAGTTCGTCGACGGAGGCGTACTGGCCGGTGAGGCCGATCGTGCGGCGCAACTGCTTGGGCTGGCGCAGGACGTCGTAGCCGCCGACGACGGCGGTGCCGGCGTCCGGCTTGATCAGCGTGGAGAGGACCCGCACCAGGGTGGTCTTGCCCGCGCCGTTGGGGCCGAGCACGCCGAGGACGGTGCCCTCCTTCACGGTGAGGTCGACCCCGTCGAGGGCCTTGGTGGTGCCGTAGTGCTTGACGATGCCGCGGACCTCGACGGCGTTGCCGACGGCGGCTCCCCGGTCGTTCGGGGCGGTGGCGATTCGTGTCATGCCACCAGGTTGTCCGCCCCGGCTGTCAGCCCCCTGTCAGCCGGGCGGCGGCCGTGGCACCCCGCTGCCAGGCGGCTGTCACGCCGCTGTCATCCGCCGGCCGGGCACGGCAGCGCCCCCGCTCCGACGGGCGGAGCGGGGGCGCAGGGTCGTACGGCCCGTCAGTGGAAGGTGTGCTCCTCCGCCGGGAAGGCACCGCCGCGGACGTCCTCGGCGAAGGCCCGGGCGGCGTCGCCCAGGACGGCCCGCAGGTTGGCGTACTGCTTGACGAACTTCGGCACCCGGCCGGCCGTCATGCCGGCCATGTCGGTCCAGACCAGGACCTGGGCGTCGGTGTCGGGGCCGCCGCCGATGCCGACGGTCGGGATCGCGAGCTGCTCGGTGACCTGGGCGGCCAGCTCGGCCGGCACCGCCTCCAGCACCACCGCGAAGGCGCCCGCCTGCTGGACGGCCTTGGCGTCGCGCAGCAGCTGGTGCGCCGCCTCGTCGCCACGGCCCTGGACCGGGTAACCGCCGAGGGCGTGCACGGACTGCGGGGTGAGGCCGATGTGCGCCATCACCGGGATGCCGGCCTCGACCAGCAGCTCGATCGAGCGGGCGCTGCGTTCCCCGCCCTCCAGCTTCACCGCGCCGACGCCGGCCTCCTTCATCAGCCGGGCCGCGTTGTGCATGGCCTGCGCGGGGGACTCCTGGTAGGAGCCGAACGGCAGGTCGGCGACGATCATCGACCGCTTGGTGCCGCGGACGACGGCGGCGGAGAGCATCACCATCTGATCCATGGTCACCGGGACGGTGGTCTCGTAGCCGAGGTGGCAGTTGCCCGCCGAGTCGCCGACCAGCAGCACCGGGATGCCGGCCTCGTCGAACACGCCCGCGGTCAGGGCGTCGTAGGCGGTGAGCATCGACCACTTCTCGCCGCGCTGCTTGGCGGAGGCCAGGTCGCGGACGGTGATGCGGCGGTTGGTGACCCCACCGTAGAGGGTGGCGGTCGACGCCTGGTTCTGGGCAGGCGAAGGCGAAGAAGCGTTCATCGAACGGACTCCTGAAGGGTTGTCGTCTCGTGGCGCCGTGCGGCGTCCCCGGATCCCCTCCATGCTTGCACGCCCCGGCGTGCGCGCAAAGAGGGGTGCGTTCGTCCCGGTGCGATCCGTGACACACCGGGTCCGGTCGTGGTGGCACACCGGGCCCGGTCGTGGTGGGCGGAGGCGGCGGGCTTTGCCTCGTTTTTGCGAAACGGGGTCGTCTCGTATCGTATTCCCGGCTACTCTGGTGCGGGGGGTTACGAGACGTATCCGGCTCGGAATTGCCCGCCAGTGCCACACCAACACGGACGGGAAGACCAATGACCACCGCAGCCGCGCCACCCCGCGTGCCGGAAGCCATCCACCGTCGGCGCTGGGCGATCCTCTGCACCCTGGTGCTCGCCCTGCTCGTCGTCGTGCTCGACAACTCGATCCTCAACGTCGCGATGAAGACCATCGCGACCCCCGCTCCGGTCGGCCTCGGCGCCACCCAGAGCGACCTGGAGTGGTCGATCAACTCCTACACCCTGGTGTTCGCCGGGCTGCTCTTCACCTCGGGCCTGCTCGGCGACCGCTTCGGCCGCAAGCTCGCGCTGCTGGCCGGCATGGTGGTCTTCGGCATCGCCTCGCTGCTGTCCTCGATGGCCGGCTCGCCCGGTGAACTCGTCGGCTTCCGCGCCCTGATGGGCGTCGGCGCCGCGCTCGCGATGCCCGCCACGCTGGCGATCATCATGAACGTCTTCGAGCGCTCCGAGCAGCCCAAGGCCATCGGCATCTGGGCGGGCGCGGTCGGTCTGGCCATCGCCATCGGCCCGATCACCGGCGGCGTGCTGATCGAGCACTTCTGGTGGGGCTCGGTCTTCCTGATCAACGTCCCGATCGTGATCGTCGCGGTGATCGCGATGGCGGTCCTGGTGCCCGAGTCCAAGGACCCCAACCCGGGCAAGCTCGACCCGGTCGGCGTGCTGCTGTCGATCATCGGCCTGGTCGCGCTGATCTACGGCATCATCAAGGGTGGCGAGCTGGCCGACTTCACGGCTGTCGAGGCCTGGGCGCCGACCCTGATCGGCGTGGTCGCGCTGGTCGCCTTCGTCTGGTTCGAGCGCCGCACCGCGTTCCCCGCGCTGGACGTCAGCTGGTTCCGCAACAAGGTGTTCAGCGCCTCCGTGGTCGTCGTCGGCGTGATCTTCTTCGCGCTGATGGGCGTCTCCTTCTTCGGCGTCTTCTACATCCAGAGCGTGCGCGGCTACAGCGCGCTGCAGGCCGGCCTGCTGATGCTGCCGCTGGCCGTCGCCCAGCTGCTGTTCGCGCCGCGGGCCCGGCTGGTGGTCGACCGCATCGGCGTCGCCGCCACCGCCTCCGGCGGCATGCTGCTGGTCGCGCTCGGCTTCGTCGGCTACACCGTGCTGACCGCCACCAGCCCGATCTGGGTGTTGATCGTGCTCGGCCTGGTGATGGGCGCCGGCATGGCGCACGTCATGCCGCCGGTCACCGTCGCGATCATGGGCTCGCTGCCCCGCGAGAAGGCCGGCGCGGGCTCGGCTGTCAACAACACCTTCCGCCAGGTCGGCGGCTCGCTGGGCGTCGCCGTGCTCGGCGCGGTGCTCTCCACCGTCTACCGCGACGGGATGTCCGACACGCTGAACCAGCTGCCCGAGAACCTGCGGGACAAGGCCGGCGAGTCGCTGGAGGCCACCCTGGCCATCGCCGACCGGATCCCGGGCGGCAAGGCCCTGATCGGCCCGGCGAACGACTCCTTCATCCACGCCATGCACGTCGTGGCCTCCCTCTCGGTGGGCATCTCGGTGCTCGGCGCGCTGGTCGCCTGGTTCCTGCTGCCGCGCCGCTCGGCCGCCCCCGGTGCGCCGGCCGGTCCGGCCCCCGAGCAGCGGGACGAGCCCCTCGTCGAGGCCGCGGCCGCGGACGCCTGACCTGCGGTCCGGCCGGACGACGGTGAGGCCTCGAACACGACTGGGTGACAATGGCCCTGTCCCCCCGGGTGCGCCCGAGGGGACAGGGCCTCGGTCCGACGGCGGGCTCCCGCCCGCCGCACGGACCGTCAACGACACGGACGGCGCCCGCGCGCCCGCGGACAGCGAGGGAGTACAGCGGGGATGAAGACGGACACCCCGACCGCCGACACCGATCAGGACTGCGCCGCCGACAGCGGCCAGGCCTGTGCCGCGGCACGCCGCGGCCGGCCCCGCAGCGAGGCCGCCGAGCAGGCCATCTTCGGCGCGGTGGTGGACCTGATGTCGGGCGGCACCACGATGTCCGAACTCACCATCGAGGGCATCGCCACCGCGGCGGGCGTCGGCAAGGCCACCATCTACCGGCGCTGGCCCAACAAGGAGGCCCTGCTGGTCGACGTGGTCGGCAAGCTGGAGGTCCCGATGCCGGAGCCGACCGGCCGCGGCGCGCGGGCCGACCTGATCGAGATGATCGACTACATGCGCCGACGCGGCCTCGCCAAGCGCACCCGCTGGGTGCTGAAGGCCGCCCTGGGCCAGATGCACAGCCTTCCCGAGCTGCACAACGCCTACCGCGAACGGGTGGTCAAGCCGCGCCGAGAAGCCGGGCTGAAGCTGATCCGCCGCGCCGTGGACGAGGGCGTGCTCCGCTCCGACCTCGACCTGGACCTGCTCGGCGACCTGCTGATGGGCCCGATCCTCTACCGCAGCATCCTGTGGGACGACTCCGACCTGGAGGACCCGGACCTCGCCCGCAAGATGGTCGATTCGCTGATCGGGGGCCTCGGGCCGCGCTGACCCCGGCACCGGCCCGCCGTCCGGGTCCGCGCCGACCCCGGCATCGGCCCGCCGTCCGGGTCCGCGCCGACCCTGGCATCGGCCCGCCGTCCGGGACCGCCCGGGCGCCGTACGGACCTGCTGTCCGGGCGCCGCACCGGCCGGACGTGGCCTAACTCACCAATCCGGGCCACGCCGGAACCCGCTCCGGGGGCCCGACGTCTGTCCCGGCATAGGCTGAGCCGGGTATCCGATCGAACCGGCACCGGTCCGGTGCCGTGCCCGTCCCGCGGGCCGGACCCCGGACCGGCGGCCGGCACGAGCGAACGGGAGCCACGGCATGACGCAGGCGGACAGGACCGAGCGGATCGCGGCCCCCGGAGGTGCCGACGAGCCGGCCCCGGCGGCGCGGTCCGGCGGCTTCCTCGGCCTGCGGAACTGGGGCCGGGACGCCCGCGGCGCCACCACCTGGCGGCGCGGCCTGGTGATCGCCGCCCTGGCCGGGCTCACCGCCGCTCTGCTCGCCTTCCACGCCGAGGTGCCCAACGGCGCCGGCAACCTCGGCAGCCTGCTGGAGACCTTCCTGCCCTGGGTGGGCCTGGCCGTCCCGGTGCTGCTGGTGCCCGCGCTGCTGCGCCGCTCCGCCACCGCGCTGCTCGCCCTGCTGCTGCCCGTGGTGCTCTGGGCCAACCTGTTCGGCGGCCTGCTCATCGACCGGAGCGGCGGCAAGGGCGAGTGGAAGGTGGTCAGCCACAACGTCGCCGCCGCCAACACCGACGTGCCGGGCACCATCCGGGGGCTGGTCGCCTCCGGTGCCCAGATCGTCGCCCTGCAGGAGCTGGCGGGCCGGGCGCTGCACTCGTACGAGACCGGGCTCGCCGAGGCCTACCCGTACCACACCGTGGAGGGCACGGTCGGGCTCTGGTCGAAGTACCCGATCAGCGGGGTCGCGCCGGTGGACCTCAAGATGGGCTGGACCAGGGCGTTCCGCGCCCAGGTCGGCACCCCGCAGGGCCCGGTCGCGGTGTACGTCGCGCACCTGCCCTCGGTGCGGCTGAAGGCCGAGGGCGGCTTCACCGTCAACCAGCGGGACGCCAGCGCGCAGGCGCTCGGCGACGCGATCGAGGCCGAGCCGATCAAGAAGGTGCTGCTCCTCGGCGACCTCAACGGCACCATGAACGACCGCAGTCTGGCGCCCGTCACCTCGCAGATGCGCTCGGCCCAGGGCGCCGCCGGGGACGGCTTCGGCTTCAGCTGGCCGGCGTCCTTCCCGATGGCCCGGATCGACCAGATCATGAGCAAGGGCGGGCTCGAACCGGTCGACTCCCGCACCCTGCCCCGGGACGGCAGCGACCACCTCGCGGTGGTCGCCACCTACCGGTACTGAGGAGGTTCTAGCCGCGCCGCCAGCGGTTGGTGATCGGCAGCCGGCGGTCCCGGCCGAAGTTCTTCACCGAGATCTTGGGGCCCGGCGGGTACTGGCGCCGCTTGTACTCGGCGGTGTCGACCAGCCGCACCACCCGGTCCACCACGGCCGGGTCGAAGCCCGCAGCCACGATCGCGTCCCGGCCCTCGTCGCCCTCGATGTAGCGCGCCAGCACGCTGTCCAGCAGGTCGTAGTCCGGGAGCGAGTCGGTGTCCTTCTGGTCCGGCCGCAGCTCGGCGGACGGCGGCTTGACGATGGTGTTCTCCGGGATCGGAGCCACCTCGCCGCGCCGCTCGGCCTCCTCGTTGCGCCACCGGGCCAGCCGGAAGATCAGCGACTTGTAGACGTCCTTGATCGGCCCGAACGCGCCCACCGAGTCGCCGTACAGGGTCGAGTAGCCGACCGCCAGCTCGCTCTTGTTGCCGGGCGCGAGCACGATGTGCCCCTCCTGGTTGGAGATCGCCATCAGCAGGGTGCCGCGCAGCCGGGACTGCAGGTTCTCCTCGGCCAGGCCGGTCAGCTCGGTGGCGGCGAGGTAGGCGTCGAACATCGGGGCGATGGAGACGGTCCGGAAGTGCAGCCCGGTGCGGCGGGCCAGCTCGGCCGCGTCGCCCTTGGAGTGCTCGGAGGAGTAGCGGCTGGGCATCGACACGCAGTACACGTTCTCGGCGCCGATCGCGTCCACCGCGATCGAGGCCACCAGTGCGGAGTCGATGCCGCCGGAGAGGCCGATCAGCACCGACCCGAAGCCGTTCTTGGCGACGTACGCCCGGGTGCCGGCGACCAGCGCGGCCCAGATCTCGGCCTCGTCGGACAGCCGCGGCGCGACCCCGGCGTCCGCCCGGTCGGCGGGCGCGGGCACCGGCTCGCCGCCCAGCTCGGTACGGACCAGGTGCAGCCCGTCGCTCAGCAGCAGGCCGTCCGTGTGGTCGCTGCTGGCGGCCGGCAGGTCGAGGTCGAGCAGCAGCAGGTGCTCCTCGAACTGCGGGGAGCGGGCCAGGACTTCGCCGTCCGCGCCGACCACGATCGAGTCGCCGTCGAAGACCAGCTCGTCCTGGCCGCCGACCATGTTGACGTACGCCAGGGTGCAGCCCGCCTCGGCCGCCCGGCGCCGGACCAGCTCCAGCCGCTGGTCGTCCTTGTTCCGCTCGTACGGCGAACCGTTGATCACCAGCAGCAGCCCGGCCTCGGCCTCGCGGGCCGCGGTGACCCGGCCGCCGTCCTGCCAGATGTCCTCGCAGATCGCCAGCGCGACGTCGACCCCGTGCACCCGGACCACCGGCAGTTGGTCGCCCGGGACGAACCAGCGGAACTCGTCGAACACGCCGTAGTTCGGCAGGTGGTGCTTGGCGAAGCGGGTCACCACCTCACCCCGGTGCAGCACGGCGGCGCAGTTCTGCGGGGACCCGGCCGGGCGGTTGAAGCGCGGCGACGCGTGGTCGGAGCGCCCGAGGTAGCCGACCACCACCGGCACCTCGCCCAGCCCGTCGGCCGCCAGCCGGCCGGCCAGCTCGACCAGCGCACCGCGGGAGGCCTCGACGAAGGAGTGCCGCAGGGCGAGGTCCTCGACCGGGTACCCGGTGAGGGCCATCTCGGGGAAGGCGACCAGCTGGGCGCCGGCCTCGACGGCCTGCTTGGTCCAGCGCACCACCTCATCGCTGTTGCGGGCGAGGTCACCGACCCAGGGGTCGATCTGGCTCAGGGCGAGACGGAGATTGGGCATGTCCCCGAGTGTAATCGTCTATCTGACGCAATGTCCCGCGAGGGGGTCGGTCCAGGGTCGGCCCGAGGCCCTCCCGGGCCGGTTCCCGGGGTGTTCCGGTGGTGTTCCGAGGGTGTTCCCGGGGGTCGGCACTGCCGTGCCGCCCGGTGATCGGCCATGATGGGGACATTCGCTCACAGGGTCTTCCGGAGGCCTCCCGGGCGTAACACGAGCGTAAAGAGCAGAGGTGAGACTGTCCCCATGGGCAAGCAGCAGCAGTTCGTGCTTCGGACGCTCGAAGAGCGTGACATCCGGTTCGTCCGGCTGTGGTTCACCGACGTGCTCGGGTTCCTCAAGTCGGTCGCGGTGGCCCCGGCCGAGCTGGAGCAGGCCTTCGAGGAGGGCATCGGGTTCGACGGCTCCGCGATCGAGGGCTTCGCCCGGGTGTACGAGTCCGACATGATCGCCAAGCCGGATCCGACCACCTTCCAGATCCTGCCGTGGCGCTCGGAGACCCCGGGCACCGCCCGGATGTTCTGCGACATCCTGATGCCGGACGGCTCGCCGTCCTACGCCGACCCCCGGTTCGTGCTCAAGCGCACCCTGGAGAAGGCCTCCGACCTGGGCTTCACCTTCTACACCCACCCGGAGATCGAGTTCTTCCTGCTGAAGAACCTGCCCGGCGACGGCACCGCGCCCATCCCGGCCGACCAGTCCGGCTACTTCGACCACACCCCGCGCGGTGTCGGCCACGACTTCCGCCGCCAGGCGATCACCATGCTGGAGTCGATGGGCATCTCGGTCGAGTTCTCGCACCACGAGGGCGCCCCCGGCCAGCAGGAGATCGACCTGCGCTACGCCGACGCGCTCTCCACCGCCGACAACATCATGACCTTCCGCCTGGTCATGAAGGAGGTCGCGCTGGAGCAGGGCGTGCACGCGAGCTTCATGCCCAAGCCCTTCTCCGAGCACCCCGGCAGCGGCATGCACACCCACGTCTCGCTGTTCGAGGGCGACCGCAACGCCTTCCACGAGTCCGGCGCCGAGTACCAGCTCTCCAAGGTCGGCAGATCCTTCATCGCCGGCCTGCTGAAGCACGCCGCCGAGACCGCCGCCGTGACCAACCAGTGGGTGAACTCCTACAAGCGGATCTGGGGCGGCTCCCAGCGCACCGCCGGCGCCGGCGGCGAGGCACCGTCCTACATCTGCTGGGGCCACAACAACCGCTCGGCGCTGATCCGGGTGCCGATGTACAAGCCGGGCAAGCAGGGCTCCACCCGGATCGAGGTCCGCTCCCTCGACACCGGCTGCAACCCCTACCTCGCCTACGCCGTCACCCTCGCGGCCGGCCTGAAGGGCATCGAGGAGGGCTACGAGCTCCCGCCCGGCGCCGACGACGACGTGTGGGCGCTGTCCGACTCCGAGCGCCGCGCCCTCGGCATCCAGCCGATGCCGCAGAACCTCGGCGAGGCCATCGACCTGATGCAGCGCAGCGAACTCGTCGCCGAGACGCTGGGCGAGCACGTCTTCGACTTCTTCCTGCGCAACAAGCGCCAGGAGTGGGAGGAGTACCGCTCCGAGGTCACGCCGTTCGAGCTGCGGAAGAACCTCCAGGTTCTCTGACGATCAGTCAATCACCAGGCGGGCCCGCTCCGGTCGGAGCGGGCCCGCCTGTTTCGTGCGGCATCCTCCGCGCACGCTAATCCGTTGGGCCAATCCGACGACTCTGCAGCGGTGCGAACCGCGGGCGAGTGACACAGGGGCGTATTCAGAAGATCCGTTTTACGGATCATCCTGGAGTGTCCATGCGTACTCGAATCACCACCCTGGTCCTGTCCGGACTGGCCTCGGCCACGCTCGTGCTGGGTGCCGGTCACACGGCCTACGCCTCGTCCTCCGTCGACCACGGCACCGCCTCCGAGTCGGCAGGGGCCCAGGGCGAATGGGTCGACAGCCTTCTGCGCCTGGCCGGGGACGGCGCCGGCTTCTCCGGCAACACCTGGACCGTCACCAGCCGGAGCATCATGCGGTCGGACACGCCGGAGCCGGCCGACCCGGAGTCGAACGAGGCCACCGAGCCGGGTGACGCCACCGAGCCGGGTGACGCCGCCGAGCCGGGCGACTCGGTCCAGGTGGGCGAGGACGGCGCCGAGCGCGGCCGGCCGATGGGCGAGCCGTTGGCGCCCGGGCTCCCCGAAGGAGCCGCGGCCGGCGGCGCGTCCTGCGAGGAGGAGGGCAGCCCCGGCCACCACGAGCTCCCCGGGTGCGTCTGCCCGCCCGGTGAGCACGGCGGCCACGAGGACCACGGCGAGCACGGCGGCCACGAGGGTCAGGAAGGCCACGGCGGGCACGAGGGCCATGGCGGGCACGGCGGCCACGAGGGCCACGGCGAGCACGGTGAGCACGGCGGCCACGAGGGGCACGGCGAGCACGGCGGTCAGGACCAGGGGCAGGGCCAGAACGGCGAGCAGAACCAGGCCCAGGGTCAGGAGCAGGGTCAGGAGCAGGCACAGGGTCAGGCCCAGAACGCCGAGCAGAAGCAGGACGGTCGGCAGGACCAGAAGGTCGACCTCACCGTCGTCGTCCAGAACGTCGTCACCAACAACCTCGACAACAGCGCCAACAACAGCGCCGCGAGCACGTCGAACAACAGCTCCACCAGCAACTCCAACAACTCCGCGCACCAGTCGGCCGCGCAGAGCAACAACCTGTCCAACCACCAGAGCCAGAGCAATCACCAGGCCGCGCAGAACGTGAACAAGGCCAAGTTCGCCGCGCAGGAGGGGTCGCACAAGCCGGCCCCGCAGGGCGGGCACCACGGCGGGGGCGAGCAGCACGCGGCCGGGCACCACCACCACGGCGAGCTGGCCCACACCGGGAGCCAGACGCCGCTGCTGGCGGCTCTCTCGGCGGCGTTCCTCGTGGCCGGCGCGGCAGCCATGCGGATCAGCCGACGGCGTGCATGACGCGGCAGCGGGGTGACCGACGGGCGGTGCGCGGAGAGCGCACCGCCCGTCGGTCGTGCGTCCCCGTTTCCGTCCGCGCTCCCTCCCGGGCCCGGGCCCGTCAGCGCAGTTCGGGGGGCGGCGTACGGCCCGGATCCATCGGCCGTTCGTCGACCAGGCTGCCCCAGACGGCCATCCGGTAGAGCGAGGTGTAGACGGGGGTGCAGGTCGTCAGGGTGATGTAGCGGCCCGGCCCGGTGTACGGGGAGCCGGCGGGCACCGGGGCGATGACACCGGTGTCGTCCGGGGAGGTCTCCGGCAGCGTGGCGTCGACCCGGTAGACGTACCAGCGGTCGCGGGTCTCCACGACCAGCGGGTCGCCCGGCTTCAGCCGGTCCAGGTCGTGGAACTTCGCACCGTGCCCGTCGCGGTGGGCGGCGAGGGCGAAGTTGCCCTGCGCGTCCCAGGGCATGGCCGAGCGGTACGGCGCCGTGTAGACGCCGGCGACCCCGTCCGCGAGGGTGTCCTCGTCGGTGCCGATCCTGAGCAGCACCTCGTAGCCGGCGCCCAGGGCCGGCACGTGGAGGAACCCGATGCCCCCGCCCGCGTCGAACAGGGGCGGCGCGGCGGCCGCGGCCCCGGAGGCCGGGGGCGTCGGGACGGACGGGGCCGCCGTGGACCAGGACCGGCGGAGCTGTTCGGCCGCGACACCGGAGTGCCGGTCGGCCGTGAGGTTCGTCCACCACAGCGAGTAGGCGAGCAAGAGGGCGAGCAGGACGCCGATGGTGAACAGCGCGTCGCCGAGCGCGCCGAGCGCGACCCGCAGGGGGTGCCGGCAAGGTGCTCGTCCCTCGGCCGGGTGCTCGATTGCCATGGTTCGTCCCTTCGGCCGCCGCGCCGGCCGCCGCCGGGGGCGTCCGGGCTGGTCATGCGCGTACTCCACCGCGCCCGCGAGCCGGCGGGCAAGCCGACACGCCACGCTGCCGCCCGGGTCCGTGCGCCGGGCCGGTCGGTGACCGGGCGGGCCCGGCCCGTGGGCCGTCCGGCGGCGGGCCGCCCGGGCGCGTAACCTGCTGGGGCGGACGGATGGAGGGGCCGATGGCGGTGGAGGAGCAGCGGGCCGGGAGCCGGGTCAGCAGGCCGGAGAACCGGCTGGTCCGGCGCGGGTTCGGCGACCCGGCGCGGGCGGTGCGGCTGCTGGAGGGCCCCGGCCTGGAGGGCCTGGCCGACGACCCGGTGCTGCTGGACGCGCTCGGCGCGACCGCCGACCCCGACCTCGCGCTGCTCGGCCTGGCCCGGCTGATGGAGGCCGCCGACGAGGCCGACCGGCACACCCTGCGCGACACGCTCACCACCTCCAAGCCGCTGCGCGACCGGCTGCTCGGCGTGCTCGGCGTCTCGACCGCGCTCGGCGACCACCTGGCCCGGCACCCGCACGACTGGCACGTGCTGGTCACCTTCGAACTGCGCGACATGCACCCCGGCCCGGAGGACTTCCGCCGCGCGCTGACCGACGGCGTCCGGGACGCGGACGTCCGCGGCGGCGACCGCAGCCCGGCCGACGCGCTGCGGATCGCCTACCGCCGCTGCCTGCTCGCCATCGCGGCCCGCGACCTGACCGGAACCACCGACCTCGCCCGGACCGCCGCCGAACTCGCCGACCTGGCCGGCGCCACCCTGCAGACCGCCCTGGACCTCGCCGCCGAGCAGGACCCGGAGGCCGCCGCGGCCTGCCGGCTCGCGGTGATCGGCATGGGCAAGTGCGGCGGCCGGGAGCTCAACTACGTCTCGGACGTGGACGTCATCTTCGTCGCCGAGCCGCGCGAGGGCGTGGCGGAGCCCGAGGCGGTCAGGGCCGCCACCCGGCTCGCCGCCGCCCTCACCCGGCTCTGCGCGGACACCACCGGCGAGGGCACCATCTGGCCGGTGGACGCCAACCTGCGCCCCGAGGGCCGCAACGGACCGCTGGTCCGCACCCTGGCCAGCCACCTCGCCTACTACCAGCGCTGGGCCAAGACCTGGGAGTTCCAGGCGCTGCTCAAGGCCCGGCCGGTCGCCGGGGACGCCGACCTCGGCGCCGCGTACGTCGAGGCGCTCGCCCCGCTGGTCTGGCAGGCCGCCGCCCGGGAGAACTTCGTCACCGACGTGCAGCAGATGCGCCGCCGGGTGATCGACTCCATCCCGGTCACCGAGCTGGACCGCCAGCTCAAGCTGGGCCCGGGCGGGCTGCGCGACGTCGAGTTCTCCGTCCAGCTGCTCCAGCTGGTGCACGGCCGCACCGACCCGGCGCTGCGCAGCGGCAACACCCTGGAGGCGCTGGCCGCGCTCTCCCGGGGCGGGTACGTCGGCCGGGCGGACGCCGCCTCGCTGGACACCGCGTACCGCTTCCTGCGCTCGCTGGAGCACCGGATCCAGCTGTACCGGCTGCGCCGCACCCACCTGATGCCCACCGGGGCCGAGGACCTGCGCCGACTGGCCCGCTCGCTGGCCCCGCTGATCAACGACGACACCCGCGCCGACCCGGTGGCCGCGCTGCACCGGGAGTGGAAGCGGCACGCGGTGGAGGTCCGGCGGCTGCACGAGAAGCTGTTCTACCGGCCGCTGCTCGACGCCGTGGCCGAGCTGCCGCCGGGCGCCGCCGGGCTGACCCCGGACGCCGCGCGGGCCCGGCTGGAGGCGCTCGGCTACGCGGACCCGGCGGCCGCGCTGCGGCACATCAGTGCGCTGGCCTCCGGGGTGAGCCGCAAGGCGGCGATCCAGCGCACCCTGCTGCCGGTGCTGCTCGGCTGGTTCGCCGACTCGGCCGACCCGGACGCCGGGCTGCTCAACTTCCGCCAGGTCTCCGACGCGCTCGGCCGCACCCCCTGGTACCTGCGGCTGCTGCGGGACGAGAGCGCCGCCGCCGAACAGCTGGCCCGGGTGCTGTCGGCCGGCCGGCTCGCCCCCGACCTGCTGCTGCGCGCCCCCGAGGCGGTGGCGATGCTGGGCGATCCGCAGGGCCTGGAACCGCGCGGGCGGGCGGCGCTGCAGTCGGAGATACTCGCCGCCGTCGGCCGGGCCGGGTCCACCACGGCCGCCGTGGCCTCCGCCCGCTCGGTGCGCCGCCGGGAGCTGTTCCGCACGGCCGCCGCGGACGTCCTCGGCCGGCTCGGGGAGGACCCCGCCGAGGCGCTGGACGTCGCGGGGGAGGCGCTCACCGCACTCAACGCCGCCACCCTGCAGGGTGCGCTGCGGGCCTGCGTCGCCGGCTGGGAGGCCGAGCACGGGGACCTGCCGACCCGGATCTCGGTGGTCGCGATGGGCCGCTTCGGCGGCCACGAGCTGGGCTACGGCTCGGACGCGGACGTGCTCTTCGTCCACGAGCCGCTGCTCGGCTCGCTGGAGGAGGAGGCCGCCCGGGCCGCCCAGGCGGTCTGCCACGAGCTGCGCACCCAGCTGGGCGCGCCCTCCACCGAGCCGCCGCTGCTGGTCGACGCCGACCTGCGGCCGGAGGGGCGCAGCGGTCCGCTGGTGCGCTCCCTCGCCTCGTACGCGGCGTACTACCGGCGCTGGTCGCACGCATGGGAGAGCCAGGCGCTGCTGCGGGCCGACCCGGTGGCCGGGGACGAGGAGCTGGGCACGCGGTTCCGGCAGCTGATCGACCCGCTGCGCTACCCGGGCAACGGGGTGCCGGAGCGGGACCTGATGGAGATCCGCCGGATCAAGGCCCGGATCGAGGCCGAGCGGCTGCCGCGCGGGGCCGACCCGACCACCCACACCAAGATCGGGCGGGGCGGGCTGGCGGACGTGGAGTGGACGGTGCAGCTGCTCCAGCTGCAGCACGGGCACGAGCTGCCGGCCCTGCGCACCACCCGGACCAGGGCGGCCCTGGCGGCCGCGGTCGCGGGCGGGCTGGTGGAGCCGGCGGACGCCGAGGTGCTGGAAGCGGCCTGGGTGCTGGCGTCCCGGGTGCGGGCGGCGGTGATGCTGGTGCGGGGCCGTCCCGGGGACAGCTTCCCGGGGGAGGCCAGGGAGCTGGCCGGGGTGGCCCGCTACCTCGGGTACGGCGCCGGGCACAGCGGGGAGCTGCTGGACGACTACCGGCGGACCACCCGGCGGGCCCGGGCGGTGGTGGACCGGCTGTTCTACGGGCTCTGAGCGCCCCGGGGCACGCGAAAGGGGCCCCGTGCGGGGCCCCTTCGCCGTTCGTCGTCGCTACCGGCGGGCGGTGCTGACCGCGGGCTCGCTCCACTGCTCGGGAACGGTGACCGGCTGGTCCTGCGCCGACTCCCGGGCGGGCACCTGCGGCAGCTTGTAGACCCACTCGTGGTAGAGCCAGCGGGCCGCGAGGAAGCCGACGGCCAGGCAGATCTCGCCGCCGACGGCGTCCATCCAGAAGTGGTTGGCGGTCGAGACGATGACCACCAGGGTGGCGGCCGGGTACATCAGGCCGAGTGCCCTGACCCACTTCCGGCGGGCCAGGAAGAAGATCGCCAGGCCGCACCACATCGACCAGCCGATGTGCATCGAGGGCATCGCGGCGTACATGTTGGAGACGTGCGCGGCGGGCCCGGAGGCGAAGGAGCCCCAGGTGCCGTGGGTCTTCACGGTGTCGATGAAGCCGCCGTCGGTCATCAGCCGGGGCGGGGCCAGCGGGAAGGAGTAGAAGCCGACCAGGGCGATCAGGGTGGTGACGAACAGCACCGTGCGGGCGGCGACGTACCGGCCGGGGTGGCTGCGGTAGAGCCAGACCAGGACGCCGATCGTGATGATGAAGTGCAGCGTCGCGTAGTAGTAGTTCATCCCGGTGATGAGCCACCCGACGCCGTCCATCGCGTGGTTGACCGAGCGCTCGACGGCGATGCCGAGGTGCTGCTCCAGCTCCCAGATCCAGCGCGCGTGCTTCTGGGCTATCGCTTCCTGTTCCGGGACCGCGTTGCGGACGATCGAGTAGATCCAGTAGCTGATCCCGATCAGGGCCAGCTCGAACCAGATCCGCGGCCGGGCCGGCGAACGGCGCTGCTCGCGGAAACGATTGCGCAGGGCCGCGGAACGGGACTGGACGGTACGGGTGGCTCCGTCGGGCGCGTGACCGGGGACGGTCGTCGCCGCTTCGGAACCGCCACCGTCGGCCGTGTCGGCGCGCCCGGCGTCGCCTCGCTGGATCTCGGTCGGTTCCCCCATGGACGAGAAGTCTGCCAGACCGCTCGTAGCCGTCTGCTCATCCTCTGGAAGTGGATTCTTCACCGGCTGTCCCCCTTGAGGGCTAGGGGCCGGCTCCCACCGGGGTCGGGGGTGCGCGGGGTTCTGGTGCTAACCGGTGGGACGGACATACGTCCCATTGTCACGCCCGTCGCTCCGGGGGAGTAATCGGGGTGGCCGGAGGCGGTCGTGGAGCTGGATTTTCCCGGAACGAAACGGTTTCTGCATCTTGCTGAAACATATTGCAGGCCGCTAGCTTCCTGGGAACTCGATCGCCCCTTCCCCTAAGGGAGCCCTCAGTGGCCGATTCCCCGCTCCGCCCCCGACGGAGCAGATCCCCCCGCAGGACGGGCCGCACGGCCGTCCTGCTGGCCGTCGCGCTGACCGCCGCCACCCTCGGCAGCGCCCCCGCGGCCCTCGGAGCCGCCCCGCCCGCCCCGCCCTCGGACGCCGCGCTCGCCGCGACCGCCGGGCGGCACGACCTCACCCGCGAGCAGTTCTACTTCGTCCTGCCCGACCGCTTCGCCGACGGCGACCCGGCGAACGACACCGGCGGCATCACCGGCGGGCGGCTGGACAACGGCTTCGACCCCGCCGACAAGGGCTTCTACCACGGCGGCGACCTGGCCGGCCTGATCCGGAAGCTCGACTACATCCAGGACCTCGGCACCACCGCGATCTGGATGGCGCCGATCTTCAAGAACAAGCCGGTGCAGGGCAGCGGGGCCGACGCCTCGGCCGGCTACCACGGCTACTGGATCACCGACTTCACCCAGGTCGACCCGCACTTCGGCACCAACGACCAGCTCAAGGAGCTGATAGCCAAGGCGCACGCCCGCGGCATCAAGGTCTTCTTCGACGTCATCACCAACCACACCGCCGACGTCATCGACGACGCCGAGCAGCAGCACGGCTACCGCTCGGCGGGCGCCTACCCGACGCTCGACGCGGACGGGAACCCGGTGGACGAGACCGCCGTCGCCGACGCCGGCGCCCCCTGGCCGCGGATCACCAAGGACTCGTTCCCCTACACCCCGGTCTTCCGCAACCCCGGCGACGCGAACGCCAAGACCCCGTCCTGGCTCAACGACCCCTCGCTCTACCACAACCGCGGCGACTCGACCTTCGTCGGCGAGTCCGCCACCGAGGGCGACTTCAGCGGCCTGGACGACCTCGACACCCAGAACCCCCGGGTGGTGAAGGGCTTCGAGAAGGTCTACCAGCAGTGGGTCAAGGACGCCGGCGTGGACGGCTTCCGGATCGACACCGTCAAGCACGTCGACATGGCGTTCTGGCGGCAGTGGGCGCCCGCGCTCAAGGACTTCGCCGCCAAGCAGGGCAACAAGAAGTTCTTCATGTTCGGCGAGGTCTACTCGGGCGACCCGGCGATCACCTCGCCGTACGTCACCAAGGGCAAGCTGCAGGCCACCCTGGACTTCCCGTTCCAGGGCGCAGCCCGCTCGTACGTCTCCCAGGGCGGCTCGGCGAAGGCCCTCGCCGACGTCTACGGCCAGGACTACCGGTACACCGGCGCCGACACCGACGCCTACGAGCTGCCGACCTTCCTCGGCAACCACGACATGGGCCGCTTCGGCTCCTTCCTGCTCGCCGACAACCCGGGCGCCGACGAGGCGACCCTGCTGAAGAAGGACCGGCTCGGCACCGAGCTGCAGTTCCTCACCCGCGGCCAGCCCGTCGTCTACTACGGCGACGAGCAGGGCTTCACCGGCGCGGGCGGCGACAAGGACGCCCGGCAGGACCTGTTCGCCTCGAAGACGCCCTCCTACAACAGCGACCGCGTGCTCGGCGGAGCCTCGGGCCCGGCCGACCGGTACGGGCAGGACGGCGCGCTCTACCAGGGCATCGCGGGCCTGGCGAAGCTGCGCCGCGACAACCCGGCGCTGGCCGACGGCGCCCAGATCGAGCGGTACGCCGCCGACGGCGCGGGCGTCTACGCCTTCTCCCGGATCGACGCCGGGCAGCAGGTCGAGTACCTGGTGGCGGTCAACAACGCCGCCGAGGCGAAGACCGTCACGCTGGACACCTTCTCGGCGGGAATGGGCTTCGACCGGATCTACCCGGCCGCGGGGGAGAAGGAGAGGGCGACCTCCGGCGCCGACCGCAAGGTGACGGTGACCGTTCCGGCGCTGTCCTCCGTGGTGTTCAAGGCGGGTGCCAGGCTCGCCGCCGTGACCGCCGCGCCGCAGATCTCGCTGCAGCCGCCCGCGGACGGTGCCACCGGCCTCGTCACGGTCGGCGCGAAGGTCGACGGCGGCGGCTTCGACCGGGTGAGCTTCGCCGCCCAGATCGGCGACGGACCCTGGCAGACCCTCGGCACCGCCGACACCGGGAAGTACGCCGTCACCCAGGACCTGGGCGCCGTCGCCCCCGGCACGGTCGTGCGCTACAAGGCCGTCGTGCAGGACTCCGGCGGCCACCTGCGCTCCGCCACCGCGAGCTTCACCACCGGCGCCCCCGCACCCCAGCCGGTGCCCACCGCGGGCGCCCGCCCGTACGCCGTCGTCCACTACAACCGGCCGGACGGCGACTACGACGGCTGGAACCTCTACGCCTGGGGCGACCTCGCCGACGGCGAGGGCACCCAGTGGCCCGCCGGGCACGCCTTCACCGGGCGGGACGCGTACGGCGCCTTCGCGTACGTGCGGCTGAAGCCGGGCGCCTCGGACGTCGGGTTCATCGTGGAGAAGAACGGCGTCAAGGACGTGGACGCCGACCGCCACATCGACGTCGGCAGCACCGGCGAGGTGTGGCTGGAGCAGGGCGACCCGGCGGTGCGCACCGCGAACCCGGGCCCGACGAGCACGCCGCCGGCGAACACCGCCGTCATCCACTACAACCGGGCCGACGGCGACTACGACGGCTGGGGCCTGCACGACTGGACCGGCGCCGCCACCCCCACCGACTGGGGCAAGCCGCTGACGCCGGTGCGCCGCGACGCCTTCGGCGCCGTCTTCGAGGTGCCGCTGGCCCCCGGCGCGACCAGCCTCAGCTACATCCTGCACCGGGGCAACGACAAGGACCTGCCCGCCGACCAGTCGCTGGACTTCGCGGTCGACGGCAGGGAGGTCTGGATCCTCGGCGGCCGCGAGGGCCACCTGCTGCCGCAGAACCCGGCCGCCTCCTCACAGGTCGACCTCACCGGCGCCAAGGCGCAGTGGATCGACGCGAGGACCGTCGTCGTCCCGGCGAACTACGGCGCGGGCGACGACGCCCTGGCCGGCGGCACCAGCGCCCAGCTGGTCTACGACCCGGCGGGCGGCATCAAGGCCGACAAGGGCGTGCTGACCAAGCGCGGCCAGTGGCTGCGGCTCACCCCGGTCAAGGGCGGGCTGACCGACGCGCAGAAGGCGAAGTACCCCCACCTGGCCGGCTACCGGGCCTTCACCGTGGACGCCCGGGACACCGCCCGCGTCCCGGCCGCGCTGCGCAGCCAGCTGCTGTTCACCGAACACCTGCCCAGCGGCGCCGTGCTGGGCGGAACCGGGGTGCAGACCCCGGGCGTGCTGGACGACCTCTACGCCGGGCGGACCGGCAAGGTCGACTTCGGCCCGGCGTACTACGACGGCAAGGTGGCGCTGTCCCTGTGGGCGCCGACCGCGCAGGAGGTCTCCGTCCAGGTCTTCGACGGCGCCACCGGGGGCACCCCGAAGACGCTGCCGCTGAAGCTCGACGACGAGACCGGGGTCTGGGAGGTCGTCCGCGACAAGGGTGAGCTGGACGGCAAGTACTACCTGTACCAGGTGAAGGTCTGGGCGCCCTCGGTGCAGCAGGTGGTCACCAACACCGTCACCGACCCGTACTCGGTGGCGCTGTCGACCGACTCCGAGCGGAGCCTGGTCGCCGATCTCGACGCCAAGGAGCTCAAGCCCGCGGGCTGGGACGACCACGCCCGGCCGCAGGCCGTGCCGCCCGCGCAGCAGCAGATCCAGGAACTGCACGTCCGGGACTTCTCGGTGGACGACCCCACCGTCCCGGCCGCCGAGCGCGGCACCTACCTGGCGTTCACCGAGTCGCAGTCGGCCGGCATGCAGCACCTGCGGGACCTGGC
Source organism: Kitasatospora sp. NPDC038210 (assembly GCF_055600605.1). Lineage (NCBI taxonomy): Bacteria > Bacillati > Actinomycetota > Actinomycetes > Kitasatosporales > Streptomycetaceae > Kitasatospora > Kitasatospora sp. NPDC038210. The sequence continues at coordinate 74,534 of NZ_JBVJYK010000005.1, forward strand.
CAAGGCCGGGGTGACCACGATCCACCTGCTGCCGACCTTCGACATCGCCACCATCCGGGAGAACCGGGCCGACCAGAAGCTGCCCGCCTGCGACCTCAAGTCCCTCCCGGCGGACGGCCCGAAGCAGCAGGAGTGCGTGGCGGCGGTCGCCGCCGACGACGCCTACAACTGGGGCTACGACCCGCTGCACTACAACGTGCCGGAGGGCTCGTACGCGACGGACCCGGCGGGCACGGCCCGTACCGTGCAGTTCCGGCAGATGGTGCAGGCGATGCACGCGGCCGGGCTGCGGGTGGTGCTCGACGTGGTCTACAACCACACCGCCGCCGCCGGACAGGCCGAGCACTCGGTGCTGGACCGGGTCGTCCCCGGCTACTACCAGCGGCTGGACGCCGACGGCAAGGTGACGACGGACAGTTGCTGCGCCGACACCGCGCCCGAGCACGCCATGATGAACCGGCTGGTGGTCGACTCGGTGACCCTGTGGGCCCGCGAGTACAAGGTCGACGGCTTCCGCTTCGACCTGATGGGCCTGGATCCGAAGTCCACCATGCTGGACGTGCAGGCCGCGCTGCGGAAGATGACGCCGGACTCGGACGGCGTGGACGGGAAGAACGTCTTCCTGTACGGCGAGGGCTGGAACTTCGGCGCCGTCGCGAACAACGCCCGGTTCGAGCAGGCCACCCAGGCCAACATGGCCGGCACCGGCATCGCCACCTTCGACGACCGGATCCGCGACGCCGCGCGGGGCGGCAACTTCATGCTCGACTCGGCGCCCCAGCAGGGCTTCGCCTCGGGCCTGTTCACCGACCCCAACGGCTCGCCCGCGAACGGCAGCCCGGACCAGCAGAAGGCCCGACTGCTGCACCAGATGGACCAGTTGAAGGTGGGGCTGACCGGCAGCCTGGCCGGGTACTCCTTCACCGACAGCTCCGGCAAGTCCGTGACCGGCGCCCAGATCGACTACAACGGCGCTCCGACCGGGTACGCGGCCAAGCCGGGCGAGGCGGTGGAGTACGTGGACGCCCACGACAACACCGACCTCTTCGACGCGCTCGCGTACAAGCTGCCGACCGGCACCGCGCCCGCCGACCGGGCCCGGATGCAGGCGCTCGGCCTGTCGCTCACTGCGCTCACCCAGGGCGCGGGCTTCGCCCAGGCCGGCAGCGACCTGCTGCGCTCCAAGTCGCTCGACTCCAACGCCTACGACTCGGGCGACTGGTTCAACGCGATCCACTGGGACGCCGCGGACGGCAACGGCTGGGGCCGCGGCCTGCCGCCGGCGGCCGACAACAAGGGCATGTGGCCGACCGCGCAGTCCCTGCTGGCGAACCCGAAGCTGACCGTCGGCGCGGCCGACATCCGGGCGACCTCGGCGCAGTACCAGGAGTTCCTGCGGATCAAGCAGTCCTCGCCGCTGTTCTCCCTGCCCACCCTGGCCGCCGTCCAGCAGCGGCTCTCGTACCCGCTCTCCGGCACCGCCGGCGAGACGCCCGGCGTGATCACCCTGCACCTGGACGGCACCGGGCTGACGGGGGCCGAGAAGGGCATCACGGTGGTCTTCAACGCCACGCCCACCGCGCAGGCGCAGACCGTGGCGGCCCTGCAGGGGACGGGCCAGGCGCTGCACCCCGTCCAGGCGGGCGGAGCGGACCAGGTGGTCAAGCAGTCCGGCTTCGACGCGGCGACCGGCACCTTCACCGTGCCGGGCCGTACCGTGGCGGTGTTCGTCCAACACTGATCCGTGCACCCGCCGATTGCCGGGCCCCGCACCGCCGTCGAGGCGGAGCGGGGCCCGGTTCCGTTCCGGCCACAGAATGGCCGGAAAGCTCCACTGGCACGGCCGGAACTGTGACGTGCCGCGCCCGTTCGGCGCTGCGCGGCGCCCGGCGGCACGGCCGCCGCTTCCGACTGCTGGTCAGTGACCGCCGGTAGTGATCGAACTTTGTCCGGGGCATGAAAACCGTGTTCACGAGTTCGCGACGGCGTACCACAACTGACGAACCGCCATGCATACGGTTTCGGTAATGAACCGGCCAATCAGTGGCATGCATCTGTCATTGACGGCCGGTTTGCTGCCACGATTCCTCCGGCTGCAGACGAGGGGGCCCCACCCCCCGGTGCAGCCGTTCCAGCCATGGTGCAGCGCGTCCCGACCCTGCAACGGGTTGTGTGCACCGCAACCCGCTACCGCACCTCCGTCGCACCCGGCGGGGGCCCCCACTGCGCCGCAACCCCGCGGCCCAGGTTTCTCTCCACCGGCGCGACCCAGCCCCGGTCGGAAAAGGAGTCCGCATGTCCCGTTACGCTCACGCCCGGAAGGCGGCGGTCGTCCTGGCCGCGTCCACCGCGCTGCTGGTCACCGGCATACCGGTCATCGCCCAGGCGGCCACCCCGGACGCGCCGGCCGCCGTCGCCGCCCAGCAGTCCACCCGGGCCGCGCTGATCGCCTCGGCGAACCAGCAGACCGCCTCCCTCGCCCAGGCCCTCGGCCTGAGCGGCCAGGAGAAGCTGGTCACCAAGGACGTCGTCCAGGACGCCAACGGCGGTCGCCACCTGCGCTACGAGCGCACCTACGCCGGACTCCCCGTCCTCGGCGGCGACCTGATCGTCCACCAGGACGCGAACGGTGCCACCAAGAGCGTGACCAAGGCCAGCGAGGCCAGCCTCGCCGGCGTCGAGACCACCCCGGCCCTGGCCGCGCCGAAGGCCCAGGCCGCCGCGCTGGCCGTCGAGGCGGGCTCCGTCGACACCGCCCCGCGCCTGGTGGTGTGGGCCGCGGACGGCACCCCGAAGCTCGCCTGGGAGACGGTCATCGCCGGCCAGGAGTCCGACGGCACCCCGAGCAAGCTGCACGTGGTGACCGACGCCAAGACCGGTGACGTGCTCAGCAAGGCCGACGGCATCAAGCGCGGCACCGGCACCGGCGTCTTCGTCGGCACCGTGCCGCTGACCACCACCCAGAGCGGCTCGACCTACACGCTCAAGGACGCCAGCCGCGGTGGCCAGAACACCACGGACATGAAGAACGGCACCTCCGGCAACGGCACCCTGTTCTCCAAGACCTCCGACACCTGGGGCAACGGCCAGGCCAGCAACCGCGAGTCGGCGGCCGTGGACGCCCAGTTCGGCGCGGCGGCGACCTGGGACTTCTACAAGAACACCTTCGGCCGCAGCGGCATCCGCAACGACGGCGTCGGCGCCATGAGCCGCGTGCACTACGACACCGGCTACGTCAACGCGTTCTGGGACGACGGCTGCTTCTGCATGACGTACGGCGACGGTGACGGCGACACCCACCCGCTGACCGAGCTGGACGTCGCGGGCCACGAGATGAGCCACGGCGTCACCTCGGCCACCGCCAACCTGAACTACTCGGGCGAGTCCGGCGGCCTCAACGAGGCCACCTCGGACATCTTCGGCAACATGGTGGAGTTCTACGCCAACCTGCCCAAGGACGTGCCGGACTACCTGGTCGGCGAGCTGATCGACATCAACGGCAACGGCACGCCGCTGCGCTACATGGACAAGCCCTCCAAGGACGGCCAGTCGGCGGACTCCTGGTACTCGGGCGTCGGCAACCTGGACGTGCACTACTCGTCCGGTGTCGCCAACCACTTCTTCTACCTGCTGTCCGAGGGCAGCGGCGCCAAGGTGATCAACGGCGTCAGCTACAACAGCCCGACCGTCAACAACATCACCGTCACCGGCATCGGCCACGACAAGGCGCAGCAGGTCTGGTACAAGGCACTGACCGCGTACATGACCTCCACCACCAACTACGCGGCCGCCCGTACCGCGACCCTGAACGCGGCCACCGACCTGTACGGCGCGAACAGCGCCGAGTACAACGCGGTCGCCACCGCCTGGGCCGCCGTCAACGTCGGCTCGCTGCCCAACCCGGGCGGCGTCACCGTCACCAGCCCGGGCAACCAGTCGACCGCCGTCGGCACGGCGGTCAACCTGGCCATCAAGGCCTCGGGCGGCACCGCGCCGCTGTCGTACTCGGCGACCGGCCTGCCGGCCGGCCTGGCGATCAACGCCTCCACCGGCGCGATCACCGGCACCCCGACCGCGGCGGGCACCTCCAACGTCACCGTGACGGTGAAGGACTCGGCCGGCAAGTCCGGTACCACCAGCTTCACCTGGACCGTCACCAGCGGTGGCGGCGGTGGCTGCACCCCGGCGCAGCTGCTCGGCAACGCGGGCTTCGAGACCGGTTCGGCCTCGCCGTGGACGGCGAGCTCCGGCGTGGTCGACAACAGCTCCAGCCAGGCCGCGCACGGCGGTTCGTGGAAGGCGTGGATGGACGGCTACGGCTCCTCCCACACCGACACGCTGTCGCAGACGGTGAGCATCCCGGCGGGCTGCAAGGCGACGCTGAGCTTCTGGCTGCACATCGACACCGCGGAGTCGGGCACCACCGCGTACGACAAGCTGACCGTGTCGGTCAACGGCACCGCGCTGAAGACCTACTCCAACGCGGACGCCGCGGCCGGCTACCAGCAGCGCACCTTCGACCTCTCGGCCTACGCGGGCCAGACGGTCACCGTGAAGTTCAACGGCGTCGAGGACTCCTCGCTGCAGACGAGCTTCGTGATCGACGACACCTCCGTCCAGACCGGCTGAACCCGGACCGGCTCCTGAGGGGCCGGTGAACCAGGACAGGTGAGGGGCCCGGCGGCTACGGCTGCCGGGCCCTTGTCGTGCCCGAACCAGCCCGAACCGTCCGCGGCCTGCAGAAACGTTACTGTCCTACGTCTTGACGGTGTCTCCGGGTCATCCTAGGTTCAGCGCTGCAAGTTTCCGGCAAGTTACAGAAACTTCCTGCAGGCTTCACCTCCGGCTGCCCCACCCCAGCCACCCCCAGGAGACGACGTGGTCACCACCGCCCCCACCCGCAGACCCGCCCGCGCAGCCGTCGCGCTCGCCGCCTCGGCCGCACTCGCGCTCTCGCTGGGCACCGCGCTCGGCGCGCCCGCCGCCCAGGCCTCCCCGCCCGCGAACAACGGCAAGGACGTCACCGCCACCCTCTTCGAGTGGCGCTTCGACTCGGTCGCCCAGGCCTGCACCTCGACGCTCGGCCCGAAGGGCTACGGCTTCGTCGAGGTCTCCCCGCCGCAGGAGCACATCCAGGGTCCGCAGTGGTGGACCTCCTACCAGCCGGTCAGCTACAAGATCGCCGGCCGGCTCGGCGACCGCACCTCGTTCAAGAACATGGTCGACACCTGCCACGCGGCCGGGGTCAAGGTGATCGCCGACGCGGTGGTCAACCACATGTCCGCCGGCTCCGGCACCGGAACCGGCGGCACCGCGTACACCAAGTACACCTACCCCGGCACCTACCAGGACCAGGACTTCCACTCCTGCCGCCAGGCGATCAGCAACTACCAGGACCGCTCCAACGTCCAGAACTGCGAGCTGGTGAACCTCGCGGACCTCGACACCGGCAGCTCCTACGTCCAGACCACCATCGCGCACTACCTGGACGACCTCGGCTCGCTCGGCGTGGACGGCTACCGGATCGACGCGGCCAAGCACATCGCCGCCGGCGACCTCGCCGCGATCAAGGCCAAGACGGCCAACCCCGGCGCCTACTGGGTCCAGGAGGTCATCTACGGCGCCGGCGAGCCGATCCAGCCGACCGAGTACACCGGCAACGGCGACGTGGACGAGTTCCGGGTCGGCACCGACCTCAAGCGCATCTTCACCACCGACAAGCTCGCCAACCTCAGCGGCTGGGGCGCCTCGTGGGGCTACCTGCCGAGCGACCAGGCGCGCAGCTTCCTCGACAACTGGGACACCGAGCGCAACGGCTCGACCCTCAACTACACCTACGGCAACACCTACACGCTGGCCAACGTCTTCCTGCTGGCCTCGACCTACGGCTCGCCCAACATCTACTCCGGCTACGCCTTCACCAACAAGGACGACGGCCCGCCGAACGGCGGCACCGTCAACGCCTGCTACCAGGACGGCTGGAACTGCACCCACGCCTGGCGGCAGGTCGCCAACATGGTCGGCTTCCGCAACGCCGTGGCGGGCACCGGGGTGACCGACTGGTGGTCCAACGGCAACAACGCGATCGCCTTCGGCCGCGGCAACAAGGGTTACGTCGCGATCAACCACGAGAGCGGCGCGATCACCCAGACCTTCCAGACCGGGCTGCCGGCCGGCACCTACTGCGACGTCCAGCACGGCGACCCGCAGCCGGGCGGCGGCTGCACCGGCCCGACCTACCAGGTCGGCGCCAACGGGCAGTTCACCGCGACGGTCGGCGCGGGCGACGCGGTCGCGCTGTACGTCCAGCCGGGCGCGACCGCTTCCGGCGCCTCGTTCAACGTCAACGCGACCACCGCGTACGGGCAGAACGTCTACGTGGTCGGCGACGCCGCGGCGCTCGGCGGCTGGGACCCGGCGAAGGCGCTGCCGCTCTCGTCCGCCGGCTACCCGGTCTGGTCGCTCGCGCTCTCGCTGCCGGCCGGCACCTCCGTCCAGTACAAGTACGTCCGCAAGGACGCGAACGGTGCGGTGACCTGGGAGTCCGGCGCCAACCGGACGGCGACCGTGCCCGTCGGCGGGACCGTCACGCTGAACGACACCTGGCGGCCGTAGGCCAAGCCCGGCCCCTCCTCGGGAACCCCGTCGGCGCCGCCCGACGGGGTTCCCGCCGTGTGGGGGAGCCGCAGTCGGGGGAGCGGGGCCGGGGCCCGGGTGCGCCGGTCTCAGCCGCGCCCGACGTACGGCATCGCGGTCGCCATCACCGTGGCGAACTGCACATTGGCCTCCAGCGGCAGCGCGGCCATGTGCCGTACGGTCCGTGCGACGTCGGCCACGTCCATGGTCGGCTCGGGGGCGATCCGGCCGTCGGCCTGCCGGACACCCGCGTTCATCGCCGCCGTCATGTCGGTCGCCGCGTTGCCGATGTCGATCTGCCCGCAGGCGATCCGGTGGGGGCGCCCGTCCAGGGACAGCGACTTGGTCAGGCCGGTGACCGCGTGCTTGGTCGCGGTGTAGGCGATCGAGTGCGGGCGCGGGACGTGCGCCGAGATCGAGCCGTTGTTGATGATCCGGCCGCCCTGCGGGTCCTGGACCTTCATCTGCCGGAACGCCGCCCGGGCGCAGAGGAAGGCGCCGGTCAGGTTGAGGTCGACCACCGCCCGCCAGGCCTCGACCTCCAGCTCCTCCACCGGGACGGCCGGGCCGAAGCTGCCGGCGTTGTTGAACAGCAGGTCCACCCGGCCGTGCCGCTCTGCGGTCGTGGCGAACAGCGCGTCCACGGCGGCCGGGTCGGTGACGTCGGTCGGCACCACGTCGGCCGGGGCGCCGCAGAGTCGGGCGGTTGCGTGCAGCGGCTCGGCCCGCCGGCCGGCCAGCACCGGCAGCCAGCCGGCCGCGGCCAGCTCCACCGCCACGGCCCGGCCGACGCCGCTCCCGGCTCCGGTGACGACGGCGATCTGCTGGGGCATGGCGCTCTCCTCGGTGGCGATGGCGATGGCGATGGTGGTGGTGGCGATGGCGTCCCAGCCGGTCCCGGTCGGTCCCCCGGAGCGATCGTTGCGGCTGCCCCGGGTGGCTGTCACTGGTCGAAAGCGCCCAAAAACCGGCGCCAGGACCGGTTTGCGATCGGTGAATCCCGCCGTCCGGCCCCCGTCGTCCGACGGGGGTGGTGAAGGGTTTTACCTGATCGCGAACAAACATTGGATTTCCGGTGGCCGACGCGCAACCGGGCCGCCCCGGGCCACGTCATAAGATCGCAGGAAGACGCGCCCCCGCGAGGGACGGCGCGCCATCACCCGGGGGCCGTACCAGCATGGTGTTCCCGGGTCTGTCCGGCCCCACCGGGGGGCCGCCGCCCGGTCAGACGGACCGGGCGCGACATCGGTCGGAGAGTCCTCACCGTGCTTAGGCAGTCGTCCCGTTCCCGTGCCGTCCTGTCCGGCGCCGCCGTGCTCGCCCTGGCCGCCTCGCTCGCGGCCTGCGGGAGTTCCGGTGGTGGGAAGGGCGACAGCGCCAAGTCGGACGGCTCCCCGGCCGCGACCGGCAGCGCCGCGGGCACCCCGACCGCGGGCGGCACCGGCTCGGGCACCCCGGCGCCCGCGGTCGGCAACGGCAAGGTGCTCATGCCGACCGGCCCGAACGCCACCCTCGCCAAGTCCCGGGACACCGCCGCCGGACCGATCTTCCTGACCACCGTGACCGGCGCGAAGTCCGGTGTCTCCGGCAAGGTCTGGGTCTGGCTGCCGCCCGAGTACAACGACCCCAAGTTCGCCAAGACCGGCTTCCCGGTGCTGACCCTCTTCGCGGGCGGCCAGAGCAACGGCTACAACACCTGGACCGACAACCAGCTGCCGATCCAGGAGGAGAACGAGCGGCTGGTCAAGGCGGGCAAGTCCCACCCGTTCATCATGATCATGCCGGTGCAGAACTTCAACGGGGACGAGAAGAACGCGCTGGACTGCTCCGACATCCCGGGCCAGCCCAAGATGGGCACCTGGATGGCCCAGGACATCCCGGACTTCGTCCGCGCCAACTTCCGCACCGTGCAGGGCCGCGACGGCTGGGGCGTGATGGGCGCCTCCACCGGCGGCTTCTGCAGCGCCAAGCTCGCCCTGCAGCACCCGGACGTCTACAAGGCCGCGGTGCCGATCGACGGCTACTTCATCCCGGACTCGCTCCTGTGGAAGGGCCACGACGCCGAGCGCGCGGCCAACAACCCCGACGTGCTGGTCGCCCAGGGCAAGGCCGACGTGAAGATGCTGGTCACCGCGGGCGGCGCCAACCCGTACGAGACCAAGGTGGTCAAGTCCTGGGTCGCCAAGGCCGCTCCGCCGGTCGGCATCGACTACTACGAGCAGCCCGGGGGCAAGCACCTCACCTCGGACTTCAAGAAGATGATCCCGGACACCCTGGAGTGGCTGACCAAGAACCTGGCGGGGCCGGCGGCCGACTGACGCCGCTCCGTCGCCCACCACGGTTGCCGGGCCCCGGCGTCCCCGGTGTCCGGCGGCCGTGGGCGGTCAGCGCGCCGTCGGCGTCCGGGAGGGCTTGGACGCCGCCGAGGGCGAGGGAGGCCGCGGACTCGTGGACGGCCCGGGGGGCTTGGACCCGAGGGAAGGGTCCCCCCAGCCGTCCCGGACCGCTTCCAGGAACCCCGGTGCCTCGGCCAGTTGCATCAGCTCCAGCAGCGGCACCGTCACGTCCTCGGGCTGCGACCGCGCCTCGGCCCGGGCGAACAGCAGGACGTACACCAGGCCGCTCGTCGTCACGACCCGGACCTGGGCCTCCTGTCCGCGCGGGACGACCGTCAGCGGGTGCAGCAGCCAGACCACCGAGCCGTCCGCCAGCTTCGTGCCGAGGCAGTCCCGGCCCTCCGGGCTCATCGGACCCCAGGCTGTGGTGCGGGACTCGCACGGCGAGCTGGTGCCGCCGCGCTGCTGGGCGGGCCCGTCCAGGCTCCGGCTCATCGTGACCGTGCCGCCGTCCTTCCTGGTCAGCACGAAGGCGTCCGCCGTGGCGCCCGCGGCGACCCCGCCGATGTCCTCGGGCGGGTGGTCGCGCAGCAGGGCGAGCAGGCGTGCGCTGCCGACCGCGGACGCGCCCGGCGAGGCCGTGCCGCCGGTGGCCGTGACCGCCGAGGCGGTGCCCGGCGCGGCCGCGCTGTCCTGGACGGTTCCCGGTGCGGCCGTGCCGTCCGTCCCGCTGGCCGCCGGGGGCTGCGCGGCGGGCCGGCCCGCCGCCGTCGACGGCAGGACGGGCCCGCTCGCCGCCGGGGCCAGCCCCCGGCCGGCCCGCTCCACCGGGGCCCTGCCGTGCACCGCCCAGCCCGCCGTGGCCAGCAGCCCCACCGCGAGCGCGGTGGCGACCGTCGCCAGCAGGTGGCGTCGGCGGCGCATCCGCGTGCCCGAGCGGCGGACCTCCGGCAGCAGGCCCCGGGGAACCGCCGGCTCCGGCTGGTCCAGGACCTCTCGGAACAGCGCGCCCATGTCGTCGGCGTCGAACGCCGGATCGTCCCGGTTCAAAACCGCTCTCCTCTCGTCTCTCGCTCGTCCCGGGCGGCCCGTTCCGCCCGGGTGACCGGTTCCGGCGGCCCGGTCCGCGCGTCCGACCGGGGCCGCCCGGCCCGGCCCGCGGGCCGGGCCGCGCTCAGCTCGCCGCGATCTCCCGCAGCGAGTCGCCGAGGATCACCCGCAGTTGGGCCAGTCCCCGGCTGGTGTTGGACTTCACGGTGCCGGTGCTCTGCCGCAGGGCCTCCGCCGTCGCCTCGACCGACTGGTCCTCCCAGAACCGCAGCACCAGCGTCGCCCGGTAGGCGGGGGAGACCTGCGCGAGCGCGGCCAGCAGGGCCAGCCGCCGCTCCGGGTCGGCCGGGGCGCCGGCCCGCGGTCCGAACGCCGGCTCCGGCAGCTCCGACGCCGGCACCTCGTGCGAGCGGCGCAGCCGCCGGAGGTCGATGTAGGTGCGGACCAGTGTCGTCCGGGCGTACCCGGCCGCGGCCTCCGGGTCGCGCAGCCGGTTCCAGCGCGAGTACAGCTTCACCAGCGTGGTCTGCGCGAGGTCCTCGGCGAGGTGCCAGTCGCCGCAGAGCAGGTAGCCGGTGCGGCGCAGCGCGGCGTAGCGGCTCGCCACGAACTCGTCGAACGACTGCTCCTGCTCCGGTGACATGCGGCCTCGCTGTTCCCCTGGACCCCCCGGCACGCGGTGTGCGCACCCTCACCCGGGTACACGGGTGGGGCGCCGCCGCGCGTTGCGTCCGCCCCCGTAAACGCGCTGACCTGCGCGTCAATCGGACATTGATTCGCTTCTGATCGACTGCGGGCACCTTGGCTGGGGTGGTCCTCACCGGCCGCCACCACCCGTCCTGCCCCAAGCCGTGAAGAGAGTGCCATGCCGATCCACCTGCTGCCCCAGCCCGCCCCCGCCGTGCCCGCGCAGGGTCAGCCCGGCGCCGATCCCCGGGGCGCCGACGCGCGCGGGCGGACCGCGGACGACGACCCGGCCACCGTGCGGTTCGCCGGACTGCGCCTGGTGCACGCCGCGCTGCGCCGGGACCTCGCCCGGCTGCCCAACGCGCTGCGGCTGCTCCAGCCCGACGAGGAGGACAAGGGCGAGGCGCTGCTGCGGCACTGGACCTTCATGACCGCGATGCTGACCTGCCACCACGAGCAGCAGGACACCCGGCTCTGGCCGATCGTGCGTCGCTTCGCGCCGGAGCTGCGGCTGCTGCTCAACTGGCTGGAGGCCGACCACCACAACCTGGACCACTCGTTCACCCGGGTCACCACCCTGGTCCGGATCGCCAGCCGGGACACCGGCAGCGCCTGGCCGGTGGCGTACGCGATGGAGGACCTGGCGGCCCGGCTGGAGACCCACCTGCGGATCGAGGAGCGCCAGTTGCTGCCCCGGATGGAGCGGGTGGTGGCCGACGGCTCCCGGCTCGGCGGGCTGGGCGAACTGCTGGACCTGCTGCGCGCGGCGGACGGTCCGGGCACGGCGGACGCGCTGGCCTGGCTGCTGGAGGGAGTGGAGCCGGCCGCGGTGGAGCGGCTGCTGGCCGAGTGCGACGACGACGTGGCCCGCAACTGGCCGCACTGGCAGGCCACCTACCAGCGCTGCACCGCGCCGCTGTGGGGGCCGGGCGAAGGGCCGGAGACCGGCCTGGGGATCATTGCCGACTGACCGCCGGCCGTTTTTGCGGGCCGTCGATCTACGCGCGTGGCATGGGCCGTTGGCATATGCTGACGGCGCGTCGAAAACCCAACCGATTACGCAACTGCCCCTGACCCCTAGGGGATTCGACCCACCGCTCTCGGGGTTGAGCCGCCCGGCCGATCCGGGCTGCACCAGGGCGGGCCTCCCGCCGACGGCTGATGGCGGACCGTGTCCGGCCCGCTATCGTCGAGGACATGACCACAGCGAGCAGCACCGCCAAGGCCCACCGCACCAGCCTCCGGACCCGCTTCCGGTTCGGTTCGGCGATCCTCGCCGCGGGCGCCGTCCTGACCCTCGGCGCCGGACTGACCGCCTGTGAGGGCGGAGTGGCCCTCTGCCTCGACGACCACAAGTGCACCGTCGGCATCAAGACCGACGGCGCGGACGCCTCCAAGACCGTGAAGGTCTTCGGCGGCGACAACCCGATGAAGATGACGGTCGGCCACATCACCGACGACTCGGCCGAGGTGACGATCGGCGACAACAAGAAGACCGTCGACAAGGACGCCGAGACCGCCGTCGGCACCGTCCGGGTCACCATCCGCAAGGCGGACAAGGGCGACCACTTCGCCGAGGTCCACGTCGAGCGCGACTGACCCTCCCCGGCGCCCACCCGTCCGCACCCGCCACCCGCCACCCGGTTCCCTGCCGTCGTCGGGGCCGCCGAGGCCGTCGCGGCGCCGAGTCCGCCGCCAGGGCCGCCGGGGTCACCGCGCCCGCCCGGTGCTACCTTCCGCCGGTGACCTCTCTGCTGCAACCCCCGCTGATCACCCGGCTGCTGGCCGCCGAACGCATCCTGGTCGCCGGCGCCGGCGGCGGGTTCGACGTGTACGCCGGGCTGCCGATCGCCCTCGCGCTGCGCGCCGCGGGCAAGGAGGTGCACCTGGCCAACCTCTCCTTCACCCACCTCTACGGCCTGCCCCTCGACGTGTGGGCGGAGCCCGACGTGGCCATGATCCGGCCGGACACCCCGGCACCCGAGGGCTACTTCCCGGAGCGCACGCTGGCCCGCTGGCTGAACCTCCACGGCATGCCCGACACCGTGTGGGCCTTCCCGTCGGTGGGCGTGCAGCCGCTGCGCGACGGTTACCGCGCGCTCGTGGCCCGACTGGGCATCGACGCCGTCCTGCTGGTGGACGGCGGCACCGACATCCTGATGCGCGGCGACGAGGTCGGACTCGGCACCCCGGAGGAGGACATGGCCAGCCTGGCGGCGGTGGCCGGGCTGCGGGAGGTGCCCGAGCGGCTGGTCGCCTGCCTGGGCTTCGGCATCGACGCCCACCACGGCGTCAACCACACGCTGGTGCTGGAGAACCTCGCCGCGCTGGACCGGGCCGGCGGCTACCTCGGCGCCTTCTCCATCCCGCGCGACAGCCGGGAGGCGGTGCTCTACCTGGACGCCGTCGAGCACGCCCGGGCCGCCTTCCCCGAGCACCCCAGCATCGTCAACGGCTCGGTGGCGGCGGCCCTGCGCGGCGAGTTCGGCGACGTCCGGTTCACCGAGCGGACCAAGGGCAGCGAGCTGTTCGTCAATCCGCTGATGGCGATGTACTTCGGTGTCACGGTCGAGGCGCTCGCCGCGGAGAACCGCTACCTGGACCGGCTGGAGCGCACGGTGGTGATGCGTCAGATCGCCACCGTCATCGCGGAGTTCCAGGACGAGCTGCCGCGGCAGCGGCCGCCCCGGCAGTTCCCGCACTGACCGCCCGCCCGCCCGCGGGGGCCCGGGCGGGCAAGGTCCTCAGAGCGCGGCGAGCCGGAACTCCAGGTTCCCGAACCGCACCTGGTCGCCCGGCTGGACCCGGACGCCGCCCGCGATCCGGCGCCCGTTGACGTGCGTGCCGTTGGTCGAGCCGAGGTCGTACAGCACCCAGCAGCCGTCCTCGTGCCGGAGTTCGGCGTGGTTCCGGGAGACCGAGGCGTCGTGCAGCCGCAGCCCCGAGCCGGGGATCCGGCCGATGGTCAGCAGCCCGGCGCCGGCCTGCGGCAGGCTCAGCCCGGGCAGCCGTTCGGTGCGCCAGGCCCGGTTGATCCGGTCGCCGAAGCCGGAGACCCGGCCGACCGCGCGCAGCACGAAGCGCTCGACCGGCCCGCCGGTCGGCAGCCCGTCCACCGCCGCGTCCAACTCGCCCCGGCTGGTGGCCTGCAGGACGATGTCCATCCGGCCGAGGAAGGTGTCGTGCGAGAGCCGACCGCTGCCGGCGCCGTCCTTCAGGGCCCCGAGCGCCAGCTCCCGCTCGGCGTCGGAGGGCCGGACCCGGCCGGTGGGGAGCTCAGGAGGCGTCATGGCCGAATTGTCGGCGCGGCCGACTCGGGCTGTCCAGATCGAGCCCTGCCCGGGCACGTGGTTCGTACGTCACGGGAGTCCAGACGCCCCGCCCGGCCACGCGGTTCCGTGCTCTCCGCGCAGGCCGCACGGGCCGTCAGGCCTTGCGGGCGGCCGCCAGGATCTTCTCGGTGGTGTGCAGGAACCGGGAGGTGACCGAGCCCCGGTACGCCTTGCCGAACATCTCCTTGGTGACCCACTTGCCGTTCTGCAGGTGGATCACGACGTACGCGGCCCCCGGGTCGGCGCCGAGCACCTCGAAGTCGCCCTTCGGCGAGCGGTGCGGACGGGCGAGCTCGGCGGGCAGCGGCTCGGAGAGGAAGGCGACGACCAGCCGGACGTCCGGTGTCGCCTCGACGCCCCGGAACGGCTCGGCGGCGAGCAGTTCGGCGACCTCCTCCACCGTCCGCAGCATCACCGGCACCGGGTAGCCGAGCGACTGCTCCAGGTGCTCCTCGATCCGCCCGGTCAGCGCGGCGCGGTCGGACCGGCCGGCGGGGCCTTCGGTGGTGAAGAAGACGTTGCCGCTCTGGATGTACGAGCGGACGTTCCCCAGGCCCAGCTCGGCGAAGAGCGCCCGCAGCCGCTCCATCGTCACCGTCCGGCCGCCGACGTTGATGGCCCGCAGGAACGCGATGTACGTGGTCGTGGTGGTCACCCCGCCAGTGTGGCACCGGCCTGTGACAGCGTCCCGTGAGCGACGGCGGTCCGTGAGCGGTGGCGCCCCGGGCCCGGCGGCGGTCCGGGGCCGACGACGGCCCGGGACCCCGCCCCGCGCGGACGGCGGTTGTCAGTGCCGGGTGCCAGACTGGCGGCATGGCTACCTGGCAGGATTTCGAGGAGCAGGCCCCGGACCTCGCGCCCCTGGTGAGGGCCCGGTTCGAGGCCAACAAGCACCACGTCCTGGCGACGCTGCGCAAGGACGGTTCGCCCCGGGTCAGCGGGACGGAGGTCGACTTCGTCGGCGACGACCTGTGGATCGGGTCGATGTACGGGGCGGTCAAGGCGCGCGACCTCCAGCGCGACGCCCGCTTCGCGCTGCACGCGCACCCGGGGGACGAGACCATGGCCGGCGGGGACTCCAAGGTCTCCGGCCGGGCGGTCGAGATCACCGACGAGACGGAACTCGCCGCGTTCGCCGCCGATCTGCCCGAGCCGCCGCCCACCCCGTTCCACGCCTTCCGGCTGGAGCTCGACCAGGTGGTGCACACCGCCGTCGAGGGCGAGCACCTGTTCGTCCGCAACTGGCACCCGGGCCGGCCGGTGGAGACGATCCAGCTCCACTGACCGGCCGGCCGTCCGGCGGGCCTCAGGGCAGGACGGACCTGAGGGCTCAGGGCAGGACGGACCTGAGGGCCTCGGGGGTGCGGGCCACCACGGCGTGCCCGTCGTCCGCGGTGATGATCGGGCGCTGGATCAGGATCGGGTACTCGGCCATCGCCGCGATCCAGCGGGCCCGGTCACCCGCCTCCCGGGGCCAGTCCTTCATGCCCAGGTCCTTCGCGGCCTGTTCGTCGGTGCGGGTGATGTCCCACGGCTCCAGGCCCAGGCGCTCCAGCACCTCCTCCAGCTCGGCCACGGTCGGCGGTTCCTCCAGGTAGCGCCGCACCGTGTACTCGACGCCGGCGTCGGACAGCTCGCCGAGCGCCGTCCGGCACTTGCCGCAGCGCGGGTTGATCCAGATCTCCATGCCGGCCAGCCTACCGAGCCGCCCCGCCCGGCCCGGGGACCCGCCGCAGCACGCCCGCGGGCAGCGGACCGTCCCGGGCGGGAACTCCCGCGTGCCCACCGGTGGTTCACGGACCAGGACGGTTGATCTCGGAGCCCCGGCATCGCGGGAGCCCGGGATCCCGGGAGCTCGGGAGGGGACGACCGCATGGACGGTGCGACGATCATCGATCTGCTGGCGGAGACCGGGGTCAAGTCCGACCCGTACCCGCTGTACGCGAGGGCGCGGGAGGCGGGACCGGTGGTCCCGGCCGGGGACGGGCGCTTCGTGGTGACCGGCTACGCGGCGGTCAACAAGGTGCTGCGCACACCCGCCTTCGGCGTCGCCACCGCCGACATGATGGCGGGGGTGGCCCCGGACTTCCTCGCGCACTCCTCGCTCGCCCTCTTCGGCCGTTCGATCCTCCAGCGCAACGCCCCCGACCAGCCCCGGGTCCGCTCGCTGGTCGCCTCGGTGTTCACCGCCCGCCGGGTCGCGGCGCTGCGCCCCGCGGTGGAGGCCGCGGTGGCCCGGCTGCTCGACGGGATGGCCGAGCGGGGCGCCGACGGATCGCCGGTGGACTTCATGGACGCCTTCGCCTTCCGGTTGCCGGTCGGGGTGATCTGCGAGCTGCTCGGCGTCCCGGAGCGGGACCGCCACCGCTTCCGCGCCCTCGCCTCCGGCCTCACCGCCGTCCTGGAGCTCAGCGGGGACCTCGGCGAACTGGTCGAGGCCGACCGGGCCGCGGACGAGCTGTCCGGGTACTTCACCGAGCTGGCCGCCGAGCGGCTGGCCCGCCCGCAGGACGACCTGGTCAGCGACCTGGCCCGGATCGCCGCGGAGGACCGCGGGCTGCTCTCCGCCGAGGAGCTGTCGGCCAACCTGGTCCTGCTGCTGGTGGCCGGCTTCGAGACCACCACCAACCTGCTCGGCAACGGCCTGTCCCTGCTGTTCCGCCACCCCGGTGCGGCCGCCGGGCTGCGCAGCGGCGCGGTCACCCCGGCCGGCTTCGCCGACGAGGTGCTGCGCTTCGACTCCCCGGTGCAGGCCACCGGCCGGGTCGCCCTGGAGGAGGGCCTGAGCATCGGGGGACTGCCCACCCCGGTCGGCAGCGAGGTGACCCTGCTGATCGGCGCCGCCAACCGGGACCCGGCCCGCTACGAGCGCCCCGAGGTGTTCGACCCGACCCGCACCGACAGCCAGCCGCTCAGCTTCGGGGGCGGTCAGCACTTCTGCCTGGGCTCCCTGCTGGCCCGGCTGGAGGCGGAGGTCGCGGTGCCGGCGCTGCTCGACCGCTTCCCGCGGCTCGCCCCGGGCGGCGTCGCCACCCGGCGGGACCGCCTGGTCCTGCGGGGCTACGAGGCCCTGCCGGTGACCGTGCGCTGATCCGGCGGCCGGCGCCCGGCCCGGTTGTGTCCGGTCTCGCGCGATCCCTCCCCCGCTTCCCCCCGGCCCGGGAGGACGGGACGTTCGGCCGTTCGTGACTGGGCCGTTCGTGGGAGAGCATGGAGGGACGAAACCGGCTATTCCGGACCGATCTCCGATCCTCCGGGACTGGCCACCGGCCTGGAGGTCCCGCCGTGCCCACAGCACCCCGCCCGTCGCGCCCTGCCGCGCTGGAGCCCCGGGTGCCGAGGTGGGTGCCGTGGCTCCCGGTCGTCCTGCTGGTGCTGGACCTGATCGCCGAGGCGGTCGTCCCGGACGCCGTCGCGGCCGGCTTCCTGCTGACCGCGCTGCCCGTGGTGGCCGCGTTCAGCTACGGCCCGGTGCTGACCGCCACCGCCACCGTCGGCTCCCTGGCGCTCCAGCTGGTCCTGGCCCTGCGCGCCGGCCACATCAACGAACAGCACCACGTCTGGGTCTACATCGCCACCCTGCTCTCCGGCGTGATGGGCACCGCCCTGTCGTGGCAGCGCACCCGGCAGAACCGCAACCTGCTGCAGGCCCGTACGGTCGCCGAGACCCTGCAGCGCACCGTGCTGCGGCCGGTGCCCGAGCGGGCCGGCGGGCTGCGGGTCGCCGGTCTCTACCGCCCGGCCCAGGCGGACGTGCTGGTCGGCGGCGACCTGTACGAGGTGTGCGACACCCGCTTCGGGGTCCGGGTGCTGCTCGGTGACGTCCGGGGCAAGGGCCTCGGCGCGGTCCGGACGGTCGCCGACGTCCTGGGCGCCTTCCGGGCGGCGGCGTACGACACCCCGGGGCTGGTCGAACTCGCCGACCAGCTGGACCGCGCCGTCCTGCGTGATGCCGCCGACCGCGGGGACGACGAGCTCTTCGCCACGGCCGTCCTGCTGCAGTACCGTCCGGGCTCCGACTGCGTGGAGGTCGTCAACCGCGGCCACACCGTCCCGCTGCTGCTCACCGGCGGCCCGATCCGCCCGGTGACCTGCACGGACGAGCTCCCGCTGGGCCTCGGCCACCTCGGGCCCTCCGAGGAACGGGGCAAGCCGACCGCGGTCGCCCTGCCCGCGGGCCACACCGTGCTGCTGTACACCGACGGGGTCAGCGAGGCCCGGGACGCCGACGGCGTCTTCTACCCGCTGGCCCCCCGCCTCGCCGCGCTCGGCACCACCGCGCCCGACCGGGTGGTCTCCTTCCTGGCCGAGGACGTCCACCGGTACGCGGGCCTGCTCGCCGACGACCTCGCCGTCCTCGCCCTCACTCCGGACGGCCCGTAGCCCCGGACATCCCGTAGCCCCGGACATCCCGAGGCCCGGGCGCTGACACCCCACGCAGGCCCGACCACCAGGGCAGCAACGTGCACCACACGACCCACACCCCGTTCGGCGTGCTTCACCGTGCGTCCTGTACCGCTTCGCCGCATCCCCCGTGCGAGCTACCGGCGCCGTCCGCCGACGGGTGATTCGCGGTCCACGCCGTCTTCCTAGCGTTGTCGGTGGCCGCCACGGGTGCGGCCGGGACGACTGGCCAGGGGAGGCCGCCATGAGCTCGACATCCACCGAGGTCCATGACGCAGGGACCGCAGAGACCGCGGGGACCGACCGCCGTTCGACCGGCGGGGGCCGGTTCGGCCGGTTCGCCCGTTCTCCGCTCGCCTGGGCGGTCACCGGCTTCGTCGGCGTCACCCTGGTCGCGGGGGTGACCGCGACCGCCCCGGGCCCGCTGCCGGCGGTGGGCGCCGCCCTCGCGCTGGGCGTGTACCGGGTGGTCATGCGTCGCCAGGCCCGCCGTGCGGCGCCGGAGGTCGCGCGGCGTGGTGCGGTACGGGAGTGGCTGCTGGGCGCGGGGATCGGCCTGGGCTTCCTGCTCTCCTCGATCCTCCTGATCACGCTGTTCGGGGGCTTCTCGTTCTCCTGGGCCGGGAACGGCGTCTCCGTGGTGGTGTCAGCGGTGATCACCATCGCCGGTGGGGCGCTGACCGAGGAGCTGACGTTCCGCGGTCTGGCGCTGCAGGCGCTGGAGCAGAGGTGGGGCGGGCGCGCGGCCGTCGCGATCACCTCGCTGTTCTTCGGCTTCGCCCACTTCTTCAACCCGGGCGCGACCGTCTGGAGCGCCCTGGCGATCGCCCTGGAGGCGGGCGTGCTGCTCGGCGTGGCCTTCCTGTGGCGGCGCAACCTCTGGTTCGTGTTCGGACTGCACTTCGCGTGGAACCTCGTCCAGCAGCTGTTCGGGATCGCGGTGTCCGGGCACGTGGTGCAGGGGCTGCTGGTCACGCATGCGCACGGCCCAGCGTGGCTGACGGGTGGCGTCTTCGGGCTGGAGGCTTCGGTGGTCCCGGTGCTGATCAGTTTCGGGCTCAGCGTTTGGATGCTGAACACGGCCCGCAAGGGCACGGGCCTCGCGCCGGTGGCGGCTGCCGCACACTGAGTGCCGGGCGCGGCGACGGAACGAAGCGGGCGGACGAAGGAGCGGGACGGGTGTCGGTGGGGAAGACCCTCTGGAGGCCGCTGGTGCGGGGGCCGCTCGGCTGGTGGCAGTCGCGCGACGGTGTCGTCGAGGACGCGGTGCTCGCGCTGGTGCTCACCGGGCTGGCGTTCGTGCCGACGCTGTCGAAGATCGGTGCGCAGATCGGTGACCTGCCCGTTCGGCCGGCCGACGCGCTGGGCGTCGTGCTGGCCTCGGCGCAGACCCTGCCGCTCGCGCTGCGCCGCCGGTCGCCGGCCCTGTGCCTCGCAGTTGTCGGCGCAGCGTTCGCGGTGGACCAGGCTCTGGGCTACCCGACGACGTTCGGCAGTCTGGGGCTCTACGTCGCCCTGTACTCGGCCGGGGCCCGCCAAACCCGCTTCCGCCGGGCGGTGGCGGGCGCGGCCAGTGCGGGTTACGTGGTGCTGGCGGTGGTGCTGCACGGCCGCGGCTCGCCTCAGGGCGTCTCGGACTACCTGGCGTTCTACGCGAGTCTGGTGGCCCTCTGGCTGGTGGGGAACTCGATGAGGAGGCGACGCATGGCGGAGGAGGAGCGGCAGCGACTGGCGGCCGAGGCGGCAACGGCCGCCGAGCGGGCCCGGATCGCCCGCGAGCTGCACGACGTGGTGACCCACCACGTCACCGCCATGGTGGTCCAGGCCGACGCCGCGCAGTTCGTCCTCGCCTCCGCGCCCGAGCGGGTTGCCGAGGGGTTGACGGCGGTCAGCGGTACGGGCCGCCGGGCGTTGTCGGAGCTGCGGCAGTTGCTCGGCGTGCTGGAGGCGACCGGCGAGTCCGCGACCGCGGACCGGGGGCCCGCGTTGGGCCGGGTGACGGACCTGGTCGAACAGGCCCGGATGGCGGGGCAGCCCGTCGAGTTCGCCGAGCACGGCGAGCGGCGACCGCAGGCCGTCGACGTGGAGCTGGCCTGTTACCGCGTGGTGCAGGAGGCCCTGACCAACGCGCTGAAGTACGCGTCCGGCCGACGGACGGTCGTCCTGGTCAGGCACGGGGCGCAGGGGGTCGAGATCGAGGTGACGACCGTCGCCCCCGAGCCCTCGGCCCCGGCCACGCCGCCCCCGGTTCCGGCGGGCGGACGTGGACTGGCGGGCCTGCGCGAACGGCTGCGCATGCTCGATGGTGAACTGGTGACCGGCCCCGGACCCGACGGCACCTTCGCGGTCCGTGCCGTGATCCCGTCCAAGCCTGTTCAGGAATGACACCATGAGCGATGCGCCGATCCGGGTGCTGGTCTGCGACGACCAGGCACTCGTCCGTACCGGGTACGTCACCATCTTCTCCGCGCAGCCCGACATGGAGGTCGTCGGCGAGGCCGGGAACGGGCACGAGGCGGTGTCGGCCGCACAGCGCCTGCACCCCGACGTCGTCGTGATGGACATCCGGATGCCCCTGCTCGACGGCATCGAGGCCACCCGGAAGCTGGCCGGCCCCGACGTGGTCGAACCGCCGAAGGTCTTGGTCGTCACCACCTTCAACGTGGATGCCTACGTCTACGACGCGTTCCGCGCCGGCGCCAGCGGCTTCCTCCTCAAGGACTCGCCGCCCGCCGAACTCGTCGCCGGCATCCGCACCGTCGCCCGCGGCGAGGCCCTCCTCGCCCCCACCGTCACCCGCCACCTCATCGGCCGGTTCGCCGAACGGCTGCGCCCGGCCGACACCGCCCGGCCGGGCAGGGAGGACCTGGTCAGGGCGCTGACCGCCCGTGAACTGGAGGTGCTCGAACTGATCGCGGAGGGCCTGTCGAACGCGGAGATCGCCGCCGCGCTCTTCATCTCCCCCGAGACGGTCAAGACCTACGTCTCGCGGATCCTCACCAAACTCGGCCTGCGTGACCGCGTCCAGGCGGTCGTCCTCGCCTACCGGGTGGGGCTGGTGACCGCCGCCGACTGAACCGCCCCGACACGCACCCGGACGACTGCCCGGCACACCGGAAGTGTGCCGGGCAGTCGTCCATGCGGGACCGGCCCGCGTTCCCGCAGGCCGGAGAGCCCTTTACAGGTCGTAGTACAGCTCGAACTCGTGCGGGTGCGGCCGGAGCGCGATCGGGGCGATCTCGTTGGTGCGCTTGAAGTCGATCCAGGTCTCGATCAGGTCCGGCGTGAAGACGTTGCCCGCGAGCAGGTACTCGTGGTCGGCCTCCAGCGCCTCCAGGACGGCCGGGAGGGAGGAGGGCACCTGCGGGACGTTGGCGTGCTCCTCGGGGGCCAGCTCGTAGAGGTCCTTGTCGACCGGCTCCAGCGGCTCGATCTTGTTGCGGATGCCGTCGAGGCCGGCCATCAGCATGGCCGAGAAGGCCAGGTACGGGTTGGAGGACGGGTCCGGCGCGCGGAATTCGATGCGCTTGGCCTTGGCGTTGGAGCCGGTGATCGGGATGCGGATCGCGGCCGAGCGGTTGCGCTGCGAGTAGACCAGGTTGACCGGGGCCTCGAAGCCCGGCACCAAGCGGTGGTAGGAGTTCACCGAGGGGTTGGTGAACGCCAGCAGCGAGGGGGCGTGCCGGAGCAGGCCGCCGATGTAGTAGCGGGCGGTGTCGGAGAGCCCGGCGTAGCCCTGCTCGTCGTAGAACAGCGGCGTGCCGTCGGTCCACAGCGACTGGTGGACGTGCATGCCCGAGCCGTTGTCGCCGAAGATCGGCTTCGGCATGAAGGTGGCGGTCTTGCCGTTCCGCCAGGCGACGTTCTTGATGATGTACTTGAACAGCATCAGGTCGTCGGCGGCGTGCAGCAGGGTGTTGAACTTGTAGTTGATCTCCGCCTGGCCGGCCGTGCCGACCTCGTGGTGCTGGCGCTCGACCTCCAGCCCGGCCCGGGCCAGTTCCAGCGACATCTCGGCGCGCAGGTCGGCGAAGTGGTCGACCGGCGGGACGGGGAAGTACCCGCCCTTGTACTTGACCTTGTAGCCGCGTGCGTCGCCCTCGGCGGCGCCGCTGTTCCAGGCGCCGGCCTCCGAGTCGATGTGGTAGAAGGACGCGTTGGCACTGGTTTCGAAGCGGACCGAGTCGAACACGTAGAACTCGGCCTCGGGCCCGAAGAACGCGGTGTCGGCGATGCCGGAGGAGGCGAGGTAGGCCTCGGCCTTCTTGGCGACGTTGCGCGGGTCGCGGCTGTAGGCCTCGCCCGTGACCGGGTCCTGGATGAAGAAGTTGATGTTGAGGTGCTTCTCGGCCCGGAAGGGGTCGAGCCGGGCTGTGGCGAGGTCCGGGACCAAGGCCATGTCGGACTCGTGGATGGCCTGGAAGCCGCGGATCGACGAGCCGTCGAACATCAGGATCTCGGACGGATCGAAGGTCGCCGCAGGTACGGAGAAGTGCTGCAAGACGCCCGGCAGGTCGCAGAACCGGACATCGACGAACTTCACGTCGTTGTCCTGGATGAACTGCTTCACTTCGGCGGCG
The DNA here is from genome assembly GCF_055600605.1 of Kitasatospora sp. NPDC038210. NCBI lineage: Bacteria > Bacillati > Actinomycetota > Actinomycetes > Kitasatosporales > Streptomycetaceae > Kitasatospora > Kitasatospora sp. NPDC038210. The sequence goes on from NZ_JBVJYK010000005.1 coordinate 97,559, forward strand.
TTGTTGAACATCCATCCTCCTCGGCGTGCGAATTGGGCTCACCCTAGGAATGGGTCGTTTCCAGTCGGTGACCCGCTCGTTTCCTCGATGTTAACCACACCCCCCGGACGGGCGGCAAAGGCGTACGGGACAGGGCAAATCACCCCGCCGACCTGGGCGCCCCTCCAGGAGTGGTCTGGACCACTTGGAAGCCCGTCCGGAAACGCCCCATGCGTCGGATTCACCCGGTCGGGGGCAGCTCCCCGTCCGGAGGGGTGCCGGTGGCAGTGCGCGCCGTCAGCCCGGTTAGTGTGGATTCGTGGACACCAGAGAAGCGTTGGGATCGTGGATCGACGGCCCCAAGGCGGCCGCCGAGAAGATGGGCGCCGACTTCGGCTACCGCGGCGAGCGCCTCGGGCTGCCGGAGGAGGGCTCGGGCTCGCTCGCCGGCCCCGGTCGGCGCATCGGCGCCCTGTTCGTGGACGCCTGGCTGATCTCCCTGATCTCGTACGGGTTGATCGCCCGCGGCGACCTCACCGAGGCCAACCTGTGGACCAGCCCGCTGTACTTCGTCGTGGTGGCCCTGCTGCTGTCCACCACCGGTACGACGGTCGGCAAGCGGCTGTTCGGCCTCCGGGTGGTCCGCCTGGACGGCGGCCGCGCGACCATCCCGCAGGTCCTGCTGCGCACCCTGCTGCTCTGCCTGGTGGTGCCCCCGCTGGTCTGGGACCGTGACACCCGGGGCCTGCACGACAAGGCGGTCGGCACCGTCGAGGTCCGGATCTAGCGCGGCCCGTCCGCCCGTCTGCCCGCCGGAACGATCTGCCCGCCGGAACAGCGGGACGTCGGAACGGCGAGACGTCGAAACGGCCCCGCCGCGGAGGTTCCGCGGCGGGGCCGTTCTCGTGTCGTAAGGGAGGGAGGGGGTCAGCGGGCCTGGCCGCCCTTGGGCATCCGGGCGCCCTTGGGCATCGGGCCCTTGGGGATCGGTGCCTTGGAGAGCAGGTCGCCCAGCGCGCGCAGCCGGTCGTTGGTCTCGGTGACCTGGGCGGCGGTGATCGCGCGGGGCAGGCGCATGAGGTGCACCTGCAGCTTCTTCAGCGGGATCTCGCCCTCGCCGTTGCCCACCACGATGTCGTGGACCGGCACGTCGCCGACCACACGGGCCATCTTCTTCTTCTCGGAGGCCAGCAGCTGGCGCACCCGGTTCGGGTTGCCCTCACCGATCAGCGCGATGCCGGCCCGGCCCACGGCGCGGTAGACCGCGTCCTGGTTGCGGGTGACCGCGACCGGGGTGGTGCTGGAGCTCCAGCCGCGCCGGATGTTGTTCAGCACCGCAGCGACCGCGCCCGGCTGCCCCTCCATCTGTCCGAACGCGGCGCGCTCGGCCCGGCGCCCGAAGACGATCGCCATGGCCAGCACGGCCACGATGAAGCCCAGGATGCCCAGGTAGACGGGGTGGTCGATCGCGAAGCCGATGGCGAGGAACACGCCGAAGGTCAGCAGGCCGACGCCGGCGATGATCAGGCCGATCTTGGTGTCGACCTTCTTGGTCATGGTGTACGCCAGACGGATCTGCTTCAGCCGCCCGGGGTTCTCGGATGTTTCCCTCGCCATAACGCTCATGGTACGTGGCACCTGTGCGGGATATCCAAGCCCGGGTACCCGTTCGTCCGAACCGTGACCCGAGTGCCCGTACGCCGTCGCGCACAGCGACGCCGGAAGCCCCGAACGTCGCCGGGGCGTCACCGCCGCGGGCTCACCGCCGCGGGCTCACCGCCGCGGGTGTCACCGCCGCGGGCTCACCGCCGTGCGGCCCGGGCCCCCGCCGTGTCCACCGCGACCGCGTCGTGGCGGCGGTCCGCCGCGTACCGGCGGTCCTCGCAGACCGCCGCCCAGGCGTTCTGGCGCGCGTGTTGCTGGCCGGGCGCCAGCAGGACGCTCTCGGCGAACCGCAGCGCCGCCCTCACCGACCGGATCCGCATCTCCATGCCGAACAGCTCCTCTCGTGGCTGATCGTGGCTGAGAAGAATCGAACGCTTGCTGAGCGTCCATCGTCCCCACCCCGTGTTACCAGCCCGTGACCAGGCAGTCAAAGCGTGGTGAACCCAGGAAGGGCGGAGCCGCAGCTCCGCCCTTCCAATGGCTCAAACCCGCCGGGAAGCGGTCAGACCGCGGCCTGCTCGCGCCGCTCCAGCGCCTGCCGGTACAGCCGGCCGGCCCGGTACGACGACCGCACCAGCGGGCCCGACATGACGCCGGCGAAGCCCAGCTCCTCGGCCTCCTGCTGGAGCTCGACGAACTCGTGCGGCTTCACCCAGCGCTCCACCGGGTGGTGGCGCAGCGAGGGGCGCAGGTACTGGGTGATGGTGATGAGCTCGCAGCCGGCGCCGACCAGGTCGGCGAGCGCCTGGCTGACCTCCTCGCGGGTCTCGCCCATGCCCAGGATCAGGTTGGACTTGGTCACCAGTCCGGCCGCGCGCGCCTGGGTGATGACGTCCAGGGAGCGCTCGTAGCGGAACGCCGGGCGGATCCGCTTGAAGATCCGCGGCACCGTCTCGACGTTGTGCGCGAGCACCTCGGGGCGGGAGGAGAAGACCTCGGCCAGCTGCTCGGGCACCGCGTTGAAGTCGGGGATGAGCAGCTCGACGCCGGTGCGGCCGGCCTCGCGGCCGGCGGTCATCGCGTGCACCTGGCGCACGGTCTCGGCGTACAGCCAGGCGCCGCCGTCCTCCAGGTCGTCGCGGGCGACGCCGGTGATGGTGGCGTAGTTGAGGTCCATGGTGACGATGGACTCGGCGACCCGGCGCGGCTCGTCGCGGTCGAACTCGGCGGGCTTGCCGGTGTCGATCTGGCAGAAGTCGCAGCGGCGGGTGCACTGGTCACCGCCGATGAGGAAGGTCGCCTCGCGGTCCTCCCAGCACTCGAAGATGTTGGGGCAGCCGGCCTCCTGGCAGACCGTGTGCAGCCCCTCCTTCTTCACCAGCGACTGCAGGGCGTTGTACTCCGGGCCCATCTTCGCGCGGGTCTTGATCCACTCGGGCTTCCGCTCGATGGGGGTCTCGCTGTTGCGGACCTCCAGGCGGAGAAGCTTCCTGCCGTCGGGCGCGACAGCGGACACGTGCGACTCCTAGAACTAGACGGGGTACCCCCAGGGTACGCCTGTGGTTGTACGGCCTTCGCCGGGCCTGCCGCCCTGCAATCGCAGGGCAACACGGCTACCGGTGAGTAGATTCCCAGTGTGCCCGGCGGTTTTCCGGCCGCCGGGCCGGGCGGGCCCGCCCGGCCCGGGCCGGGTCAGCGGCTGAGCGCGGGCTCCGGCAGCTCGGCGAAGAGCTCCGCCAGGTGCCGCTCGACCACCGGCGCCGCCTCGGCGACGGTGAGCTCCCGCTCCAGCTCGCCGGTGAGCGAGGCCACACCCGCGTCGCGGATGCCGCACGGCACGATCTTGTCGAACCAGGTCATGTCCGGGGCGCAGTTGAGCGCGAAGCCGTGCATCGTCACCCCGCGGGCGACCCGCACGCCGATGGCGGCGAGCTTGCGGTCGTCACCGCGCTGTCCGGCGTTGGAGGGCGCGTACTCGGGGCCGGCCAGTCGCGGGTCGATGCCCAGCGGCAGGCCCATCCGCAGGGTCAGCTTGCCGAGGTCCACCACCTGGGCCGGGTCGACCACGGCGTCCGGGAGGGACTCGCCCAGCACCCAGACCCCGCTGCGGCCCTCGACCCGGGTGGTCCCGACGCCGAAGTCGGCGGCGGCGCGGATCAGCGCCTCCTCCAGCCGGCGGACGTAGGCGATGACGTCGATCGGGTCGGGCAGCTTGACGATCGGGTAGCCGACCAGCTGGCCGGGGCCGTGCCAGGTGATCTCGCCGCCCCGGTTGACCTCGACCACCGGGGTGCCGTCGAGCGGCAGGTCGGCGGGGTTGGTGCGCTTGCCCATCGTGTAGACGGACTGGTGCTCCAGGAGCAGGACGGTGTCGGGGATCTCGTCCGCGACCCGCAGGGCGTGCAGCCGCTGCTGCTCCTCCCACGCTTCCTGGTAGGGCACGGTGCGCTCACCTATGCCCATGTGAACAAAACGCACGTTCTCGCTCACCGCTGCCGCTCCTTGCCAGGCGTTCGAGACCAACCTCGCCACTGTACGCCCAGCCCGACCGGGGTCGACCAGCCGCCTTGTCCCGGCCCGGCGCCCCGCCCCGCGTCCGCCCGGTGCCCCGCCCGCCATCGGCTCGGCGCCCGCCCGGTGGCCCGCTCAGGCCCCCGCGAGCAGCTGCAGGCGCAGCGCGAGCTGGAGTTCCAGCGAGCGCTCCGGGTGGTTCCAGTCCCGCCCGAGCAGCGCCTCGACCCGGTCCAGCCGCTGCACCACCGTGTTGACGTGGACGTGCAGCTCGTCCTTGGCCCGGGTGAGGCTGCCGCCGCAGTCGAAGTAGGCGCGCAGGGTGCGGACCAGCTCGGTGCCGCGCCGGGAGTCGTACGCGAGCAGCGGGCCGAGGGTCTCGCCGACGAAGCCGTCCACGTCGTGGCCGTCGCCGAGCAGCACCCCGAGGAAGCCGAGCGCACGGGCCGAGGCGCCCTCGCCGGCGCGGCCGAGCACCCGCAGCGCCCGTACGCAGCGCAGGCCCTCGGCGTACGCGGCCGCCAGCGCGGTCGGACCGGCGGACGGGCGGCCCGCGCCGACGGTGACGGGGAAGCCGGCCAGTCGGGCCAGCCGGTCGGCGGCCTGCCGGGCGGTGTCCTCGGGATCCCCGTCGGTGCCGGCCTCGACCGGGGCCAGCAGCACCACCGCCTCGCCGTGCTCGGCACTGACGCCCCGGGAGCCGAACAGGTAGCGGCGGGCCGCGCCCGCCAGCCGTCCGCGGTCGGCGCCGGTCGGCTCGGCGGGTTCAGCCACCAGCACCAGGTGCGGCCGGGCGAGGTCGACGCCGAGCCGGCGGCCGCGCGCGGTGAGTCCGGCCGGGTCGCGTTCGGGGGAGGTGAGCAGGTCGGTGAGCAGTTCGCCGCGGACCCGGTTCTCGGTCTCGGCCACCGAGCGGCGCAGCAGTAGGAGCAGCGCGGTCACCACGCTGGCGCGTTCGAAGAGGCGCCGGTCGGCGTCGTCGAGGTCGGGCCGCCCGCGCAGCACCATGGTGCCGAGCGCGTCGTGTCCGGCCAGCACCGCGCAGACCCACTGCTCGCCGTGCCGTACGGACCGTCCCTCGGTACGGGAGGCGGCGGCCGCCGCGGCCAGCTCGGCGGCGGGCGCGGTGCGTCCGGCCAGCGGCTCGCCCTCGGCGTCCAGGACCGCTATCTCCCCGCCCAGCAGGGCCGCGACGGCGGCGGCGACGTCCGGCACCTCGGCGCCGTGCAGCACCAGGTCGGTGAGCCGGTCGTGCGCCTGCTCGGCGCGCTGGACGGCGGCGGAGTGGGCCCGGACCAGCTCGTTGGCGGCGTTCAGCTCGGCGAGCGCGGCCCGGGTGTCGGCCAGCGACTTGGCGGTGTCCAGGGCGATCGCGGCGTGCGCGGCGAGCGTGCAGAGCAGCGCGACCTCGTCGGGGGAGAAGGCGCGGGGCGAGCGGTCGGCGGCGAACAGCACCCCGATGACCTGGCCGCCGAGCAGCAGCGGCACCCCGATGATCGCCACCAGGCCCTCGTCCAGGACGCCCGCGTCGATCGTGCCGGTGTGGTGGAAGCGCTCGTCGGTGCGGTAGTCGGGGGTCGCGTACGGGCGGGCGGTCTGCGCGACCAGCCCGCCCAGGCCGTCGCCGAGGCTGAGCCGCAGGGTCTGGAACAGGACGGAGACGGAGCCGTCGGTGACCCTCATGTAGGTGTCACCGGCGGCCTCGTCCGGCAGGGTCAGGTACGCGGTGTCGGTGCCGAGCAGCATCCGGGCCCGGCGGACGATCGCCTGGAGCACGGTGTCCAGCTCCCGGGAGGCGGCGAGGTCCCCGGCGGTGTCGAACAGTGCGGTCAACTCTGCTTCGCGACGCCGGTGTTGGCGCAGGGTGCGGTGGACGCGCAGGGCCTGCCAGGTGGCGTCGTCGATCTCGGCGAGGGTGCCGGCCGACGCCCCGCGGCGGCGGGCGTCGGCCAACACGTCGGCGAAGTCCTCGGTGGCGGCGCCCGAGGCGAGCAGGTCGAGCAGCCGCCGGAGTGCGGGGGCGGCGCTTTCGTGAGGGTGGTTCATGGTGCGTGCCGCCAATCGGCGTCGGTTCGTCGATTCCGGGAAATCGCGATGGTAGCGGCTCGGTCCTCAGGCCACGGCGGGCTTCCCGACCGCACCGGCGTCCGCCGACTGCGCTTCCTGGCCCGCCTGTTCGTCGATCGCGGCGAGGTCCCGTCCCCTGGTCTCCCGCCCGCAGAGCACCGCCAGCACGGTGACCGCCGCCGCGACGGCGACGTACACCGAGATCGGGGTCGAGCTGCCGTAGTCCTTCAGCAGTGCGGTGGCGATCAGCGGCGCCGGGGCGCCGGCCGCCACGGAGGCGAACTGGGCCCCGATCGAGGCGCCCGAGTAGCGCATCCGGGTGGCGAACATTTCGGAGAAGAAGGCCGCCTGGGGCGCGTACATCGCGCTGTGGAAGACCAGCCCGACGGTCACCGCGAGCACCAGCGAACCGAACGACCGGGTGTCCACCATCCCGAAGAACACGAACGCCCAGATCCCGACCCCGACCGCGCCCACCAGGTACACCGGCTTGCGCCCGACCCGGTCGGACAGCGCGCCGAACAGCGGGATCAGCGCGAACTGGACCGCGGAGCCGATCAGTACGGCGTTCAGCGCGCTCTGCTTGCCGAAGTGCGCGTGGGTGACCGCGTAGGTCAGCACGAACGTCGTCATCACGTAGTACGAGATGTTCTCCGCCATCCGCGCCCCCATGGCCACCAGCACCTCCCGCCAGTGGTTCCTCAACACGCTGACCAGCGGCGGCTGTTCGGCGGTCTGCCGGTTCTGCTGCGCCGCCAGCGCGGCCTTGAACAGTGGCGACTCGTCCACCGCGAGCCGGATCCACATCCCGACCGCGACCAGCACCGCCGACAGCAGGAACGGCACCCGCCAGCCCCACGACAGGAACGCCGCGTCCGACTGCAGCGAGGTCATCAGCGACAGCACCCCCGCCGCCAGCAGGTTCCCGGCCGGCGCCCCGCCCTGCGGCCAGGACGCCCAGAAGCCGCGCCGCCGCTGGTCCCCGTGCTCCGACACCAGCAGCACGGCCCCGCCCCACTCACCGCCGAGCGCGAACCCCTGCACCAGCCGCAACGTCGTCAGCAGCACCGGCGCCGTGACCCCGATCGAGTCGTACGTCGGCAGCAGCCCGATCGCCGTCGTCGACCCGCCCATCAGCAGCAGGCTCACCACCAGCAGCCGCTTGCGCCCCACCCGGTCCCCGAAGTGCCCGAACACCAGGGCGCCGATCGGCCGCGCCGCGAACCCGATCGCGTACGTGAGGAACGACAGCAGCGTCCCCGTCAGCGGATCGCTGTGCGGGAAGAACACCTTCCCGAACACCAGCGCCGCCGCCGTTCCGTACAAGAAGTAGTCGTACCACTCGATGGTGGTCCCGATCAGACTCGCCGCCACTACCCGAGGGAGTGAGCGGCTGGGGGCTGCTGCGGTCATGGGTCACCACTTCCAGGCCGGGGAGACGATGTCGCCACAAGGTAGGAACCCCCCGCTCCGGGGACTATGTGCCTGACCCACATAGTCCCGGGGGTTGATGTGAGTGCCACCCCCATGACCCTCGCCCCGCTTCCCGTGTCGATCGGTCCACCGGTGGGCCTCGTGGCGTCGGCCCGCGCCCCGGCGCGCGGCCGGGGCACGGGCCGACGGGGGCTCGTGCTCGTGGGGAGTTCGGCGGGGCCGGCCTCAGTGGGCCGTCCAGCCGCCGTCGACGGGGAGGCTGGCGCCGGTGATGTAGGAGGCGGTGGGCGAGCAGAGCCAGAGGGCGAGTTGGGCGACCTCGTCGGGTTCGATGAGGCGCTTCACGGCGGTGCGGTCGAGCATGATCCGCTCGACGACCTCGTCCTCGCGGATGCCGTGCGATAGCGCCTGGGCGGCGATCTGCTTCTCCACCAGGGGAGTCCGGACGTAGCCGGGGTTGATGCAGTTGCTGGTGACGCCGTGCGGGGCGCCCTCCAGGGCGACCGTCTTGCTCAGGCCCTCCAGGGCGTGCTTCGCGGTGACGTACGCGGACTTGAAGGCGCTGGCGCGCAGGCCGTGGACGGAGGAGATGTTGACGACCCGTCCCCACCCGCGCCCGTACATGTGCGGCAGGGTCCGGCGCAGGATGCGGAACGGGGCCTCGACCATCACCCGCTGGATGAGCGCGAAGCGCTCGGGCGGGAACTCGTGCACCGGGGCGACGTGCTGGAGCCCGGCGTTGTTGACCACGATGTCGGCGTCGTCCGGCAGGGCGTCCACGGCCTCGGGGTCGGCGAGGTCGGTGACGATCGCGCGCCCGCCGATCCGCTCGGCGAGCTCCGCGGCCGGGCCGGCCGAGAGGTCGACGACGTAGACCCGGGCGCCGGCCCCGGCGAAGGCCTCGGCGCAGGCCCGGCCGATGCCCGAGGCGGCCCCGGTGACCAGGGCCGTACGGCCGTCGAGCGGGCGGGCTGTAGTGGTGTCCATGGCCGAGAACGGTAGGAATCGGTTGCCCCGGCTCCCATGTGGCGGGCCGCCACAGCATCCCGTCGGGCTGTGGCGGCAACCACTACGACCCTCGATCGACGGTTCGACCCCGGAAAGCCAAACCCATGGTGACCCCGCTTCCCCACAATGGGCGCGGTTGCTTCACCCGTTCGGAGGATTGCTCGGTCAGATCCGCCCATAGCGCCCGAATGCTCGCTACATTCACGCCGATTCCCGACAGGGGGCGCCGCCCCAGGCCGCCGAAGTGCTGGTAGAGCCCGGTGCGACGTCCGAGAGGTGTTGACAGACATGCCCCAACGGCCTGCAACCGACAGCCCGGCGTACGGACCGCTCGACCCGCTCGGCCACCACCGAGGGCCGGTCGGTCGGAGCCTTCCGGACGCCCCCGACGCCCTGGCCCCGAACGCCCTCACGGGCGACACGCTGACCGCCGACGCCTCGACCGCCGACGAGCTGCGGCTGCCCGCGCAGGCCACACCCGAACGGCACGAGACCCCCGGCACCCCCGCGCGGGCCTCCGGTCACTCCGGCCCGGCCCCGCAGAACGGCCAGCTCGCCGCACTGATCGAGGAGGCCGGCTTCTCGCACGCCGGCCTGGCCCGCCGGGTCGACCAGCTCGGCCTGGAACACGGCCTCGACCTGCGCTACGACAAGACCTCGGTCACCCGCTGGCTGCGCGGGCAGCAACCCCGCGGCGCCACCCCGGCCCTGATCGCCGAGGTCTTCACCCGCCGCCTCGGCCGCCGCCTCACCGCCCAGGACCTCGGTCTGGACGCCTGCGCCCCGGTCTACGCCGGCCTGGAGTTCGCCGAGACGCCGCAGGAGGCGGTGGACATCGTGGCGAGCATGTGGCGCAAGGACAACGGCCCGCAGTCCGAGCTGCGCCGGATCGCCTTCACCCCGGCCGGCCTGGTCGTGCCCAGCCGCGACTGGCTGATCGGCCGCACCGACGAGCGCGTCGCCCGGGACGGCTCCACGCTGGCCCGCCCGGACACCGCCACCGGACCACCGGCCGCCGGCAGCGCCTCCGCCGCCATCACCGGCGCCCCGCAGAGCGCGCCCGGCTCGTCCCCGGTGGGCCCGGCACGCGGCTCCGCCGCCGGGCTCGCCGGTGCGCCCACCGCGCGCAGCACGGCCGGCACGACCGGTACCGCCCCCACCATCGGCCGGGTGCCCACCCAGAGCCGCCGCCCGCCGCTCGCCGTCGAGCCGCCGTACACCGACCCGGCCCGCGAGTCCCGCCCCGCTCTGCGGGTCGGCCGCGGCGACATCGCCGCCATCCGCGCCGTCGGCGACCTCTTCCGCGCGCTCGACCACGCCTACGGGGGCGGGCACGCCCGCCAGGCGCTGGTCCGCTACCTGGAGAGCGAGGCCGAGCCGATGCTGCGCGGCCGCTACGGCGAGCAGATCGGCCGGGCCCTGTTCGGTGCCGTCGCCGACCTGACCAGGCTGGCCGGCTGGACGTCCTTCGACATCGCCGCACACGGCCTCGCCCAGCGCTACTTCGTCCAGGCGCTGCGGCTGTCCCAGGCCGCGGGGGACCGCGCGCTCGGCGGCTACGTGCTGGTGACGATGAGCCAGCAGGCCGTCCACCTAGGCCACGGACGGGAGGCGGTCCAGCTCGCCCGCGTCGCGCAGCAGGGCGTGGGCACCTCCGTCCCGCCGGTGGTCCAGTCGCTGATGCACGCCGCCGAGGCCCGCGGGCACGGCCTGCTGGGTGACGTCCGCTCCTGCACCACCGCCCTGGTGCGCGCCGAGCGGGCCCTCGCGGCGGCCCGTACCGGCGACGAACTGCCCGCCTGGGCAAGGTACTTCGACGAAGCGCAGCTCTCCGACGAGTTCGCCCACTGCTACCGCGACCTGCAGCAGTGGCGCACCGCCGCGCAGCACGCCGAGAAGTCGCTGCGGCTGCGCTCGCCCGCCTACGCGCGCAGCCGGATCTTCTGCCGACTGGTGCTGGCCACCGCCCGGCTCGGCATGGGGGACCTCGACGAGGCCTGCACCATGGCGACCGACGCGCTGCGGGCGGCGGGGGAGATGCGCTCGGCCCGCTCCCTGGAGTACGTCCGGGACTTCCACCGCCGCCTCACCCCGTACCGCGGCAGCCCGGTCGCCCGCGCCTTCGAGGAGACGGCACGCCAGGCGGGGGTGATCTGACCGTCCGGGCCGACGTGGGGCCCGGGCCGAAGCCCGGGCCCTCCGCTTCCCGGCACGCCGCCGGTCCGTCCCCCACCCGGCGGACCGTCGGCGTGCCCGGTTCACCCCGGGAGGACAACAGCCGGCCGCCGACCGCCGACAACAGCCGTCCGCCGACGACGCCGGGCCCCGGAACCGAACGGGCTCCTCAGGCCGCCGCCTCCGCCTCCCGCACGTCGGCCGGGACGCCGAGGTCGCGCAGCACCGCCTGCGCCGCCCGCCGCCCGGAGACCAGCGCGCCCTGCACGGTGCTGGTGTCCCGGTGGTCCCCCGCGACGTACAGCCCGGCCAGCAGGCGCACCGGGCGCCGGGTGTTGTGCGGCGGCGGCATCGCGGGCAGCGCGTCCGGGACGTGCCGCACGCTGAGGAACTGCCAGCCCGTCGTGGCGGTGCCGTACAGCTCGGCGAGCCGGGCCCGGACGGCCGGTTCCAGTCCGGCCGGGCCGCCCGCGTCGAAGGCGCGTCGCCCGAGCACGGTGGTGGCGACCAGCGCCTGACCGGCCGGGGCGCAGGACGGGTGCAGCTCGCTGAGCACCAGTGAGTGCGAGACCAGCGGCGGGTGTCCGTTCGGCCGGTCGCCGTCGAGCAACAGCACGGCCTCGCCCACCGGGGCGCGGTCGGCCGCGTGGTAGAAGGTCGTGACGGGGTGGAAGGCCGGCAGCCGCAGACCGGGCAGCAGTTCGGCGGCGCAGCGGGCGTCGGTGGCGACGACGACGGCCTGGGCGCCGATCCGGCCGTGGCCGGCGGTCTCCACGCCGTCCGCGGCGATCGAGGTGACCTGCACCCCGGTGCGGACGGTGCCGGCGGGCAGGGCGGCGGCCAGTTGGGCGGGTACCGCCGCGATCCCGCCGGCGGGCAGACAGAGCCGCCCGCGCGCGTACGAGCGCAGCACCAGGTCGGCGACCCGGCTGCTGGTGCCGAGCGCCGGATCGCTGAGCAGGGCGCTGAGCAGCGGGCGCAGGAAGCCGTCGACGGTGCGCGGGGCGAGCCCGTGGCCGGCCAGCGCGCGGGCTGCGGTGGTCTCCGGCCGGGCCTGCAGCCGGCTGATCGGGGTGGTGGCGAGCCGGCCGAGCCAGCTGCCCAGCCGGGCCTTGTCCAGCGGGCTGCCGAGCGGGCCCCGGGTGGCGGCCTGGCGGGCGGCGGTGAGCTGCGGGTCCCCGGCGCGGTACCGGCGGCCGCCGCTGTGCACGAGTACGCCGGGCGCGAGCGGGCGCAGGTCGAGGCGGTCGAGGTCGAGCGCGCGGCGCAGCTCGGGGAAGGCCGTGTTCAGCAGGTGACTGCCGTCGTCGAGCCGGAATCCGTCCAGCTCGCGGGTGGCCATCCGGCCGCCGATCCGGTCGCTGCTCTCCAGGAGCCGAACGGTGAGGCCGCGGCCGGTGAGTTCGCGGGCGGCGGCCAGGCCCGCGAGGCCGGCGCCGACCACGACGACGTCCGGGTCGGACGGCCGACGGGCGCGGCGGGTGAAGTCGTACGTGGGCACTGGCGTGCTCCCTCCCTGGTCCCGGGGCTCCGGCCGACGCAGGCAGCGGGGTGCCGGGACACGGTCCGAGGAGGGTGATGCCCAGTCAGTGTGAGCGTCAGACAAGCGCATCGAGCCGGATTCGAGGGCGGGTCGGGGTTGTGCGGTGCCGGGCGGGGGCGCGGTCACGGACAGTGCGCCGTGGTGGCCGGGTTCAGGGGTCGGCGGGCGCGCACGGTCACCGGGGGCGTGCGACGCGCCCGCCGTGTGCTCCCGTGCGCCCCCTCCCGGAGCCCCGTCCGACCCCCGCTCGGCATATGCCCCTGGCCAGGGTGGATGCCGTAGCCGGGGGTACGCACGGAGCCCGGCGCGCGTACGTCACAGCGCCGCGAGCACCGCCGAGTAGACGTCCGGGTGCGTGAAGCGGAAGCCCGCGTCCGAGAGCCGCCGCGGCACCACCCGGTGGCTGCCAACCACCTCGACCGCCAGCTCGCCCAGCACGACCTTGAGCACCGCCTCCGGGACCGGGAACGGCGTCGGTCGCCGCAGCGCCCGCCCGATCGCGGCGGTCAGTTCGGCGTTGGTCGCCGGGTTCGGTGCCGTCAGGTTGAAGGCGCCGGACAGGTCGTCGTGGTCGATCAGGAAGCGCAGCGCGGCCACCTCGTCGTGCAGCGAGATGAAGCTCCAGTACTGCTGCCCGTCGCCGAGCCGCCCGCCCAGGCCCAGCTTGAACAGCGGGAACAGCCGCCCGCCCGCCCCGCCGGTCGAGGAGAGCACCATTCCGGTGCGCGGGTGGACGACCCGGATCCCGGCCCGCTCGGCGGGCCTGGCGGCGGCCTCCCACTCCAGGCAGACCTCGGCCAGGAAGTCGTCGCCGGCGGGGGAGTCCTCGTCGATAACCCGGTCGCCGGTCTGCCCGTACCAGCCGACCGCGGAGGCACTCACGAGGACCCGGGGCGGCTCCTTCATCCCGGCCAGCGCGGTGGCCAGCGTCTCGGTGCCGTAGACGCGGCTCTCCCGGATCTCCCGCTTGTAGGAGTCCGTCCAGCGGTGGTCGCCGACCCCGGCTCCGGCCAGGTGCACCACCGCCTGGACCCCGTCCAGCCCGTCCTGCTGGACCTCGCCGAGCAGCGGGTTCCAGCCGATGGCCGTGCTGCCGTCGGGCTGCGGGCCCGTCCTGGACCGGTGCCGGACCAGCCGGACCACCTCGTGGCCGTCCGCCAGCAGGGAGCGGACGAGCGCCGAACCGATCAAACCCGTGGAGCCTGTGACAGCGATGCGCATGCGCCCATCCTCGCAGTTCCCGACCGCCCGGGCCGCCCCGACCGCCCCGACGGCCCCGACCTCCCCTGCCGTCCCGAAGGCCTGTCACGTTCGCATGCGGCTCACTAGCATGACGCGCATGCCCGAAGACGATCTGATCATCCGTCCGGCGCAGCCCGAGGACGAGCGCGAACTCGCCGTCCTCAACCGCGCCGCCTGGTCCACCCTGTCCGACGTCTCCCCGGAACCGCCCGCCGCGGACACGGTGTTCGACGAGCGCCACACCCCCGAGCAGTTCCTGCTGGCCGTCCTGGACGGCCGGATCGTCGGGTACGTCCGCCAGGTCCCGCCGACCCCGCTGGCCGGCAACCGCCACGTCCGCCAGATCCAGGGCCTCGGCGTCGACGGCACGGTCCGCGGCCGGGGCATCGGCCGCCGACTGGTCGAGGCGGCCTGCGACGCGGCCCGGGCCGCGGGCGCTCGGAAGATGACCCTGCGGGTGCTCGGCTGGAACGCCCCGGCCCGCCGCCTCTACGAGAGCTGCGGCTTCGTCGTCGAGGGCTCGCTGGCCGAGGAGTTCCTGATCGACGGCTCCTACGTGGACGACATCTGGATGGCCCGCCGCCTGGCCGACTGAGCCCGGAATCCCGCAGATCGCCAGGGGCCCGAGCGGCCCGCGGAGGCGGCGGCCACGCCGTGCGGGCGCGGTGCAGAGTCGTGACACTCCCGCCCTGTCTGGACCGCCGCCACGCCGGGTACCGTACGCCCGTGAGCAACTCGACGCCTCCCGGGTGGTACCCGGTTCCGGGTGCGGACGGCACCCCCGGTCACGAGCGCTGGTGGGACGGCAACGCCTGGACCAGTGAGGTCAGGCCGCTCCAGGGCGGCACCGGACAGCTCGCCGACGCCCCGACGCAGACCTGGCCGCCCTCCGACCGCAAGCCCGGCTACGGCTATCCCGTCGGCGCCCCGGCCCCGGCCTACGGCTACCCGGGCCAGGACGGCGCCCCGACGCCCGGTTACGGCTACCCGGACCACGGCGGCCACCCCGCGGCCCACGGGCAGGACGCCTACGGGGGCCAGGGCGGCTATCCGGGCCAGGCCGGCTACCCCGCCGCCCAGGGCGCGGGCTACGGCTACCCCGGGCCGGGCTACCCGCCGCCGGTCAAGAACAAATCCGGCATGATCATCGGCATCTCGCTCACCGTGCTGGTCGTCGGCGGAATCATCGCCGGGATCATGCTCAGCGGCGGCGGCGACCCTAAGGCGGACCCGACCCCGAACCCCACCGTCACCGTCACCCAGAACAACAGCCCTTCGCCGAGCCCGACGCCGACGCGGCCCACCACCAGCCCCACGGTGCCGGCGCCCAAGCCCGCGCCGGTCCTCAAGACCACCGTGCCCGACCCGCAGCACGCGATCACCGTCCCGGTCTTCGACGGCTGGGACGCGGGGACGAACTCCGCCCACTCGACGGTCTTCCTCGGCAGCGGCCGCTACACCTGCCCGGACGGCAACTCCTGCATCCGCGGTCAGTTCTCGGTCGAGAAGGACACCGTCCAGGGCGCGACCCCCAAGGCCGCCGCCGACGCCACGATGCCCACCTACGCCGGGCAGATCTTCACCGGGATCACCACGCACACCGACGCCGGCTCCGGCTACGTCACCGTGGCCGGCGTGCTCGGCTACGCCACGCGCTGGCACGTCCGCACCTCGGACGGCACCCAGGGCTACGTCCTGCTGGCCGCCGTCCCGGCCAAGGGCGGCGGCTACGTGGTCTTCGAGGGCGGCGTGGACGACGACCCGTCCGCGCCGGACCCCTCGGTGCTGGACCGGATCCTCGACGGCGTCAAGCAGGACACCTCCTCCGGCAGCTCCACCTGAGCACCGGGCCGGCCCCGCACCGCGTGCTGCCGGGCCGGCCCTGCACGACGGGCACCCGGGCCAGCCCCCGGCCCCGTCCGACGGGCCGGATCAATCCCCGTACCGCTCCCACAACTTGGGGAAGCGCTTCGCCATGACGTCCGGGTCGTCGAAGTCCAGCGCCGCACCGGACGGCCGTCCGGGCTGCCGCCCGCCCACCTCGGGAAGCGGCAGCCCGGTCAGCCGCTCGTACGCCTCGTCGGCGGCGTAGCCGATGTCCTCGGCCTCGCCGTCCTCCTCCTCGTCGAACTCGGGCAGCAGGTCCGCCAGGTCGTCCGGCTCGGCCAGGCCGCCCTCGAAGACGTCCCGGCCCTGGGCGATCAGCCAGCAGCGGAAGTAGTCGAAGGTGTCCTCGGAGGCGCCGTCCAGCAGCAGGTAGGCCGCGCCCCACAGGTCGTAGTGGTAGGCGCGCTGGAACCGGGCCTCGAAGAGCCGGGCGAAGTCGATCACGTCGTCCGGGGTCAGGCGGACGAGCCGCTCCACCAGCCGGTCGGCCTGCTCGTCGGGATCGCCGTCGGCGTCGTCCCGGGTCTCGTCGATGATCTGCCAGAAGTCCGTCTCGTCCATCACCGCTCAAGCATCCCCGTTCGCCCGCGTCCGCGCATGCCACGACCCGGCCCGGCGCGGCTCGGGCCGAACCGGGGACGGCGGATCGGGGGCCGCGAGGAGCGGTGGACCGGGGCCGGGGACGGCGGATCGGGGCCGGCAACGGCGGAACCCCGCGCCGTCCGGGGACGGGGCGGGGTTCCGCGGGGACCGTGGAAGGTCAGAGGCCGAGCTCGACCTCGAACTCGCCGGCCTCCAGGATCTCCTTGACCGCGACCAGGTAGCGGGCGGCGTCGGCGCCGTCCACCAGGCGGTGGTCGTAGGAGAGCGACAGGTAGGTCATGTCGCGGATGCCGATGGCGGTGCCGCCGTCGGCCTCGATGACCACCGGGCGCTTGACGGTCGCGCCGATGCCCAGGATGGCGGCCTGGTTCGGCGGCACGATCACGGTGTCGAACAGCGCACCGCGCGAGCCGGTGTTGCTGATCGTGAAGGTGGCGCCGGACAGCTCGTCCGGGGTGATCTTGCTGTCGCGGACCTTGGCGGCCAGCTCGGCGGTCTTCTTCGAGATGCCGGCGATGTTGAGGTCGCCCGCACCCTTGATGACCGGGGTCATCAGACCCTTCTCGGAGTCCACCGCGATACCGATGTTCTCGGTGTCGAAGTAGGTGATGGTGCCCTCGGCCTCGTTGATCCGGGCGTTGACGACCGCGTGGGCCTTCAGCGCCTGGGCAGCGGCCTTGACGAAGAACGGCATCGGGGACAGCTTCACGCCCTCGCGGGCGAGGAAGGAGTCCTTGGCCTTGCCGCGCAGCGACATGATCTTGGTGACGTCCACCTCGACCACGCTGGTCAGCTGGGCCTGCTCGTGCAGGGCCTTCATCATGTTGTCGCCGATGACCTTGCGCATGCGGGTCATCTTGACCGTCTGGCCGCGCAGGGCGGACGGCGCGGCGGCGGCCTTCGGCGCGGCGGCCGGGGCGGCAGCGGCGACGGGGGCCGGAGCGGCCTTGGCGGCCTCCGCGGCGGCGATGACGTCCTGCTTGCGGATGCGGCCGCCGACGCCGGTGCCGGCGACGGAGGAGAGCGCGACGCCGTGCTCGGCGGCGAGCTTGCGCACCAGCGGGGTGACGTAGGCGTCACCGTTGTCGGCAGCCGGAGCGGCCGGAGCGGCCGGGGCGACCGGAGCGGCCGGAGCCGGAGCGGCGACCGGGGCCGGGGCGACCGGGGCCGGAGCGGCGACCGGGGCCGGCGCAGCGGCGACCGGAGCCGGAGCGGCCGGGGCAGCCGGAGCCGGAGCGGCGACCGGGGCCGGGGCAGCCGGGGCAGCCGGGGCCGGAGCGGCGACCGGGGCCGGAGCAGCGGCAACGGCACCCGCGGCACCGATCAGCGCCAGCTGGGCGCCGACCTCGGCGGTCTCGTCCTCGCCGACCAGGATCTTCACCAGGGTGCCGGCGACCGGCGACGGGATCTCGGTGTCGACCTTGTCGGTGGAGACCTCAAGCAGCGGCTCGTCGACCTCGACCGTCTCACCCTCGGCCTTCAGCCAGCGGGTGACGGTGCCCTCGGTGACGGACTCGCCCAGCGCGGGCAGCAGCACCGGGGTGGCGTCGGTGGCCGGAGCGGCCGGAGCGGCGGCCGGGGCGGCCGGAGCCGGAGCGGCGACCGGGGCCGGAGCGGCGGCGACCGGAGCGGGGGCGGCGGCGGGCGCGGCCTCGGCGGCCGGGGCCGGAGCGGCAGCCGGGGCGCCGGAACCGTCGTCGATGATCGCCAGCTCGGCGCCGACCTCGACGGTCTCGTCCTCGCCGACCTTGATCGAGGAGAGGATGCCGGAAGCCGGGGCCGGGATCTCGGTGTCGACCTTGTCGGTGGAGACTTCGAGCAGCGGCTCGTCGACCTCGACACGCTCACCCTCGGCCTTCAGCCAACGGGTGACGGTGCCCTCGGAAACGCTCTCGCCCAGCGCGGGCAGTGTTACTGAGACCGCCATGGTTTCAGCGACTCCTATCAAGTCTTGCGTACGGGAAGTACTTGCGGGCAAGTACCGGAAAAGGGGGGTGGGGCGCGATCAGTCGTGCGCGTGCAGCGGCTTGCCGGCCAGCGCCAGGTGCGCCTCGCCCAGGGCCTCGGACTGGGTCGGGTGCGCGTGGATGAGCTGCGCGACCTCGGCCGGCAGGGCCTCCCAGTTGTAGATCAGCTGGGCTTCGCCGACCTGCTCGCCCATGCGGGCGCCGACCATGTGGACGCCGACCACGGCGCCGTCCTTGACCTGGACGAGCTTGATCTCGCCGGCGGTCTTCAGGATCTTGCTCTTGCCGTTGCCGGCCAGGTTGTACTTGAGGGTGACGACCTTCTCCTTGCCGTACAGCTCGACGGCCTTGGCCTCGGAGATGCCGACGGAGGCCACCTCGGGGTTGGAGTAGGTCACGCGCGGGACGCCGTCGTAGTCGATCGGCACCGGCTTGAGGCCGGCCAGGCGCTCGGCGACCAGGATGCCCTCGGCGAAGCCGACGTGGGCCAGCTGCAGGGTCGGGGCGAGGTCACCGACGGCGGAGATGGTGGGCACGTTGGTGCGCATGTACTCGTCGACCAGGACGTAGCCGCGGTCCATCGCGACGCCGTTCTCCTCGTAGCCGAGGCCGGCCGAGACCGGGCCGCGGCCGATGGCGACGAGCAGCAGGTCGGCGTCGATCTGCTTGCCGTTCTCGGTGGAGACGCGGACACCGGTCTCGGTGTACTCGACGCCCGAGAAGCGGGCCTTCAGCTCGAACTTGATGCCGCGCTTGCGGAAGGCGCGCTCCAGCAGCTTGGAGGAGTTCTCGTCCTCCAGCGGGACGAGGTGCGGCAGCGCCTCGACGATGGTGACCTCGACGCCGAAGGACTTCCAGACGGAGGCGAACTCGACGCCGATCACGCCGCCGCCGAGGATGACGGCCGACTTCGGGATGCGGTCGAGCTTGAGGGCGTGGTCCGAGGAGATCACGCGGTTGCCGTCGATCTCCAGGCCCGGGATCGAGCGCGGCACGGAACCGGTGGCCAGGACGATGTGGCGGCCTTCGATGCGCTGGCCGTTGACGTCAACCGAGGTCTGCGAGGAGAGCTTGCCCTCGCCCTGGATGAAGGTGACCTTGCGGGACGCCACCAGGCCCTGCAGACCCTTGTACAGGCCGGCGATGACGTCGTCCTTGTACTTGTGGACGCCGTTGATGTCGATGCCCTGGAAGGTGGCCAGAACGCCGAACTCGGCGGCCTCCTTCGTCTCGTCCGCGATCTCTGCGGCGTGCAGCAGCGCCTTGGTCGGGATGCAGCCGCGGTGCAGGCAGGTGCCGCCCAGCTCACCCTTCTCGACCAGGGCAACGCTCAGGCCCAGCTGAGCGGCGCGGAGCGCCGCGGCGTAACCGCCGCTTCCGCCTCCGAGAATGACTACGTCGAAAACGGTGCTGGCGTCGTTCGCCACGTCACGTCCTCCATGCAATGGGTGGGTCGCCGGGCCGGTACGGTCCGGTGGGTCGGAAGCCTTTGTGGGGCGCCCAGTCGTGCCGGAAATACATCTTCGCACTTGTTCGCGGTGGCTGATGTCCGGGTCCGCCCCAGGGGTGTCCCACGGAGTGGTCACCGGGGCGGGAATACCCCCCACTGATGGGCATCATCGCAGCTCAGCGCGGTATTGACAGCCGTCGGAAGGGCGCCTTCCGCGGTGTTCGCCGCGGCCTCTTCCGCACTGTGGAACAAAGTTTCGCCCGCAGCGAACAGGAGTGCGCCGCGCCGTTCCGGCCTACTCGCAGGTAACCCGGCGGGAACGCCGACAGGACCGACCGCGACGCCGACCGGGACCGACCGCAACGCCGACCGGAGTGCCGGAACCCCGACGGGGACCGACCGGAACGCCGACGGGGCCCGGCGCACACGCGCCGGGCCCCGTCGGAGCGGGTGCCTGATCAGGCCTTGCCGTTCGCCGTCCGCTCGGCGAAGCGGACCAGGGTGCGCACCGCGCTCGCGGTGCCGCCCTTCGGGGTGTAGCCGAACGGAGCGCCCTCGTGGAACGCCGGGCCGGCGATGTCCAGGTGCGCCCAGTCGATGCCCTCGGCCACGAACTCCTTCAGGAACAGACCGGCCACCAGGCCGCCGCCCATCCGCTCGCCCATGTTGGCCAGGTCGGCGATGGTCGACTCGGTCATGCCCTTGCGCAGGTCGGCGGGCAGCGGCATCGGCCAGGACTGCTCGCCCGCCTCGCCCGCGAGGGCGTGCAGGTCGTCGCGCAGCTCGTCGCTGTTGGACATCACGCCGAAGGTGCGGTTGCCCAGGGCCAGCACCATGGCGCCGGTCAGGGTGGCCACGTCGACGATGACGTCCGGGTTCTCCTCGCCGGCCCGCACGATGGCGTCGGCCAGCACCAGACGGCCCTCGGCGTCGGTGTTCAGCACCTCGACGGTCTTGCCGCCGTACATCCGCAGCACGTCGCCCGGGCGGGTCGCGGTGCCGGACGGCATGTTCTCGGCCAGCGCCAGCCAGGCGGTCACGTTGACGACCAGGCCCAGGCGCTTGGCGGCCACCACGGCGGCGAACACGGCGGCGGCGCCGGCCATGTCGCACTTCATGGTCTCGTTGTGGCCGGCCGGCTTCAGCGAGATGCCGCCCGAGTCGTAGGTGATGCCCTTGCCCACGAACGCCAGGGTGGCCTTGGCCTTCGGGTGGGTGTAGGCCACCTTCACCAGGCGGGGCGGGTTCGCCGAGCCGTTGCCGACGCCCAGCAGGCCGCCGAAGCCGCCCTTGGTCAGCGCCTTCTCGTCCAGCACCTCGACCTTGAGGCCGTGCTCCTTGCCGGCGGCCTGGGCGATCGCGGCGAAGCTCTTCGGGTTCAGGTCGTTCGGCGCGGTGTTGACCAGGTCGCGGGCGCGGTTCATCTCCTCGCCGATCGCGGCGGCCCGCTCCACGGCGGCCTTGGCGTCCTTGCTGCCCTTGCGGGCGGCCAGCACGATCAGGTCGCCGACCGGCTCCTTGCCGTTGCCGTTGCCCTTGTACGTGCCGAAGGCGTACGAGCCGAGCAGGCCGCCCAGCGCGACCGCCTCGACCTCCGCCGGGGACTCGGCCGGCAGGGCCAGCGCGACCTTCTTGGCACCGGCCAGGGTGCGGGCGGCGACACCGGCGGCGCGGCGCAGCGCCTCCAGCTCGTAGCCCTCCTCGACGGCCTCGCCGAGGCCGACCGCGAGCACGAGCGCGGCCTTCAGGCCGGCGGGGGAGGGGACCTTCACGGCCTCGCCCTCGGCGCCGGTCGCGCCCAGGGTGGTGAGGACCTCGGCCAGCTTGCCCTCGAACGCCTCGTTCACGGCCTCGGCACCGGGGGCCGGCACGATGCCCTTCGGGCCCTTGGCGACACCGACCACCAGGGCGTCCGCGCGCAGCGAGGCGGCGGAGGAGGTGCTCACAGACAATGCAGTCACGTAATGCGTCCTGTTCTTTCGCGGTCCACGGCCGGTCACGGCGAGACTGCCGCACCGGCGCAGCCCGCCGTCGCAGGCCGTCCGCCGGCGGGGCCTGCGGGTCCGGGCCCCCTGGCTGCGCGCACCCGCCGGAGCGGCCGCGCACACCGGAGGCCCCGGCTCCTCGGTACGCGCCGGGCGGGCAGGACCTGCCACGGTGCAGGGCTGCGGTGCTCCACGCATGGTAGTCCGCATGGTGGGATCACGCGCCGTCCGGTGTCAGCCGAGCAACGCCAGGGCGAACAGCGTGCCGGTCGCGGCGGTCTCCGCCATCGCCCCGAGCACGTCCCCGGTGATCCCGCCGAACCGTCGCACGCACCGCCCCAGCAGCAGCCGGGCGCAGCCCACCCCGAGCACAAGGGCCAGCGGCAGGCGAAGGGTTGACCATCCGTCGAACAGTCCGAGTGCGGCCAGTACGAGCGCCGCACCGGCCGTCCCGGCGGCGGCTGCGGCGGGTGTCACGGTGCTCGCCACCATCGCGCCCAGCCCACCCGGCCGGGCGGCCGGCACCGACCGCAGGCAGCCCCAGGCGAGCGCGCACCGGGCGGCCGTCGCCGAGGCGAGCACCGCGAGGGCGCCGCGCAGGGGCGAGTGCCCGAACTCTCCGGCCAGCGCGGCGACCTGGCCCAGCAGCACCAGGACGAGGGTCAGCACACCGAAGGGGCCGATGTCGGACTGCTTCATGATCCGCAGCGCGTCCTCGGCCGGTTTGCCGCTGCCCAGGCCGTCGGCGACGTCCGCGAGACCGTCCAGGTGGAGCCCCCGGGTCAGGGCGGCGAGCACCCCCACCGCCGCGACCGCGCCGAGCGGCCCGCCCGCCCGCCAGGCCACCAGTGCTCCGGCCGCGGCCGCCAGGGCCCCCAGCACCAGCCCCACCACCGGGGCCGTCACCATCGCCCGCGCGCCCGCGGCCCGGTCCCACCGCTCGACCCGGACCCGCAGCACGGACAGGGTCCCGAACCCGAACCGCAGTCCGTCCCCCCAGCTGACCCGACCGGCGTGGTCCGTCATCGCCCCGCTCCTTGAACGTGAGAAAGCCCCCGCCTCAACACGGGTGACCGCCCGACTCGACGCGGGAGAGCCCCAGCCTCGACACGGGAGACCCCTCGCGTCAACGCGGGAGAGCCTCCGCGCCCGGCCGGGGCGCGGAGGACGGCGCGAAGCGGGAGGGAGGGCCGTCACCCGAGCGCCGGTGGCCCGCCGCACGTGCTTCCGCGTCCGGAGCCGCCCCGCTCCTAGAGCCGCCGCAGCAGGTCCGCCGCCGAGGGCAGCTTCGGCGGCTCCTGGGGCTCCCTCGGCGCCGCCGGCACGTACGGCTTCGGCGCCTCGTCCGCGAGCGCGTCCCCCGCGGCCTGCAGCAGCGGCAGCGCCAGCAGCGCGCCGACGCCCTCGCCCAGGGTGATCCCCTGGTCCTGCAGCGGCGTGAGGGTCAGCCGGTCGTACGCCTTGGCCTGCGCGGGCTCGCCGCTGGACTGTCCGGCCCGCCACCACTCGGGCGCCCGGAAGGCGATCCGCTGTGCGACCAGCGCGCAGGCCGCCGTGACCACACCGTCCAGGACCACGGGCAGCCGCCGCACGGCCGCCTGCAGCAGGAAGCCGGTGATCGCCGCGAAGTCGGCCCCGCCGGTGGCGCCGAGCAGCGCCAGCTGGTCGCCGAGCACCGGCCGGGCCCGCCGCAGCGAGTCCCGGATGGTGGCGCACTTGACCATCCACACCCGGTCGTCGATCCCCGAGCCGCGCCCGGTCACCGCCGCCGCGTCCGTTCCGCACAGCGCGCCGACCAGGACGCCGGCCACCGTGGTGGAGCCGACGCCGAGGTCGCCGAGCAGCACCAGGTCGGTGCCGGCGTCGGCCTCCTCGTCGGCGACGGCCATGCCGGCCCGGAAGGCCCGGGCGGTCTCCTCCGGGGTGAGCGCGTCCTCGACGTCGATCCGTCCGGAGCCGCGGCGGATGCGGTGGGCGACCACGTCGTCGGGGAAGTCGGCCGGGTCGGTGTCCACCGCGACGTCGACGACCCGCACCCCGGCGCCGTAGCGCGCGGCCAGCCTGGCCACCGGCGCGGTGCCGTCCAGGACGGCACGCACCCGCGCCGCGGTGCCGCCCTCGGCGGGCATCCGGGAGACGCCGAGCGCGGCCACTCCGTGGTCGGCGGCGAACAGCAGCACCTTGGGCGCCGAGACCGGCCGTACGGGGGAGTGTCCCTGGACGGAGGCCAGCCAGCTGCCCAGCTCCTCCAGCTTGCCGAGCCCGCCGCGCGGGCGGTCGGCCGCCTGCCAACGCTCGTCGGCGGCCCGCCGGGCGCTCTCGTCGGGGCGCTCGACGAGCGAGGAGAACGTATCGAGATCCACGGTCGTGTCCATCGTCCGGAAGGCTACACGCCGCAGATGTTCAGGCCGCGGCTGGCTTGACCGTCAGCACCTGCCCGGCCACGACCAGCAGGACCCGCTCCGAGGCGTCGGCCACGGCCATGTTGAGGCGGCCCAGGGTGTCGCGGAAGCGCCGTCCGGCGGCGGTGGCGGGGACGACGCCCATGCCGACCTCGTTGCTCACCGCGACGACCGTGCGTCCGGTGGCCTCCCAGGCCCGCGCCAGGGCCTCGCAGCGCCGCCGCACCGCGGCCTCGCCCCGGGCCGTCCAGGCCTCGTCGTCCCAGGCGTCGCACTCGTCCATCACGGAGGTCAGCCACAGCGCCAGGCAGTCGATCAGCACCGGCGCCGGGTCGGCGGTGTCGGCGAGCACGGCCTCCAGGTCGCAGGTCTCGGCGGTGCGCCAGCTCGCGGGCCGGCGCTCGCGGTGCAGCGCGACCCGCTGGGCCCACTCGGCGTCGCCGTCCCGGGTGCCGCCGGTGGCCACGTACAGGACGTCCGGCCGGTCGGTGAGCAGCTGCTCGGCGCGGGTGGACTTGCCGGAGCGGGCGCCGCCGAGCAGCAGGGTGCGGGGGAGCGGGGGGAGGGTCGCCATGCCGCCCATCCTGCCGGACGAGGCATACGGAAGATCGGGCCGGGCAGGCTAAGGTGCGCAGCAACACAGCAGCCGGCACGGGCAGTGTCGTCAGTGGGAGGAGCCTGGCATGGCGTGGACGTGGCGGTACGAGAAGGCGGACGGCAGTGCGGTGACGCCCGGCGGTGGCCAGGAGGAGTTCGCGGGCCAGGGGGACGCCGAGACCTGGATCGGGGAGTCCTGGAAGCAGCTGGCGGAGGACGGCGTCGACACCGCGGTGCTCCTGGAGGACGACCGGGTGGTCTACGCGATGAGCCTGCACGCGGAGTGAGCCCCGCGGGGCGCTACTTCGCCCCGATCACGTGCAGCAGCGCGGCGACCTGCCGGTAGGGGTCGGTGCGGCCGGCCCGGTCCTCGGCTTCCAGCAGCTGGGCCAGTTGCCGGCCGTCCACCGGCGGAGCCGCGTCGTCGGGGGCGTTGTCGGTGAAGACCCGCACGCCGTACCAGTGCCGGACGGGTACCGACACCTCGGAGAGGGTGACGGAGAGGTCGGCGAGCCGGTCGGCGCGGGCGGCCAGCCCGAGCCGGTTGTAGTACCGGTCGCTCTCGAAGGCGTGCAGTGCGGCCCGCCAGTCGCCGGCGGCGGCGGGCCGCAGGGCGAGCGCGTCGCGGTTGCGGACCAGCAGTGAGAGCAGTCCGCCGGGGGCGAGCAGCCGGGCCAGCGAGGCGATCATCGGGTCCGGGTCGGGCAGGTACATCAGGACGCCGTGGCAGAGCACGACGTCGAAGCTGCGCGGGCCGAACCAGCGCCCGCACTGGTGGCCGTCGCCGCTGAGCAGCTGCATCCGGCCGCGGACCTCGGCGGGTTCCTCGGCGAGCGCCCCCTGGGCGACGCCGAGCGCGACCGGGTCCGAGTCGATCCCGGTGACGAAGTGGCCGGCCCGGGCCAGCCGCAGGGCCTGGGTGCCCTGCCCGCAGCCGATGTCGAGGACGCGTTGTTCGCTGCGGCCGGTCAGCTGCTCGGCGAGCTGGCGGGAGACGAGTTCCTGACGCACGTAGTTGCGCAGTCCGCCGAGCCGCTCCAGCCAGGCGGCGGTGCCGCCGGCGAAGGACCCGCTGCGCGAGGGCAGCCGCCGCTCCTGGGCCAGCCGGTCGTGGCCGCCGTGGCCCTGCCCCGGGAGCGCGTACAGGCCGGGCCCCTCCCAGGAAGGCGGGGCCCAGCCCGAGTCGACCGGCTCGGCGGTCAGGGCTTCTCCCCGCGCCGCACCTGCGGCTTGGGCAGTCGCAGGCGGCGCATCTGCAGGGTGCGCATGATGCCGTAGGTGACCGCGCCGCGGGTGTTCTCGTTCGGGAAGCGCTCGGCGAGCTGCTTGCGCAGGCCGAGGCCGAGGCGGACGAAGTCCAGGATCACGAAGACGAAGAACAGCAGGAACAGCAGCGTGGAGAGCAGCTGGATCTGCGAGACCTTGATGATGCTGAGCACCAGGATGACCACGGCCGCCGGGAGGAAGAACTCGGCGAGCGACCAGCGGGCGTCGACGTAGTCGCGGGCGAACTTGCGCCCGGGGAGCTTGTCGCGCTGCGGCAGGTGCCGCTCGTCGCCGTTCATCAGCGCCTGGCGCTGCTTCTCGCGCTCGGTCCGCATGCGGTCGCGGGCCTGGCGGCTGGCCTCCTTGCGGTCCTTGGGCACCGTCACCCGGCCGCGCCGGTTGGCCTCGGCCTCGTTGCGCTTGGGGGTGGGGCGGCCCTTCTTGGCCTCGGGGTGGCGGGCCTGGGCTGTCTCGTCCTGCTTCTCCAGCACGGTGGCGGAGGCGGCGGCATCATCTGAACGGCGTCGGAACACACCACCAGCGTACGGGGTGCGGAGCCGGTTCCACGGGTGCCCTCGGAACCGAACGCATATCGATACCGCGAGGCAGCGGCCCGAACCGGGTTTCCCGGGGACTTCCCGTAGGGGATCAGTCGGATGGACTATGGGGGGGATGAGAGGCGGATCCACCCGGGGGAGGAGGAAACGCCACTGGTCGCTGTAGCAGTCTTGTTGCAGGCAGGTGCACTGCGGCGACGGGCTCGCTGCACATACACTCGTCGTGTCTGGTAACGAGATAGAGACCGCAGGCCGGAGAAGGGGGCACCCGAGGCCCATGAGCGACGGAATCATGAAGCGTATGGGGCTGATCTTCCGCTCCAAGGCGAACAAGGCCTTGGACCGGGCGGAGGATCCGCGTGAGACGCTCGATTATTCGTACCAGAAGCAGCTCGAACTGCTGCAGAAGGTGCGTCGTGGTGTCGCGGACGTCGCGACCTCGCGCAAGCGCCTCGAACTCCAGCTGACCCAGCTCCAGCAGCAGTCGGCCAAGTACGAGGACCAGGGTCGCAAGGCGCTGTCCCTCGGCCGCGAGGACCTCGCCCGCGAGGCGCTGACCCGCAAGGCCAACATGCAGTCGCAGATCACCGATCTGGAGACGCAGTACCAGCAGCTCCAGGCCGAGGAGGAGAAGCTCACCCTCGCCTCCCAGCGGCTGCAGGCCAAGGTGGACGCCTTCCGCACCAAGAAGGAGACCATCAAGGCGACCTACACCGCCGCCCAGGCGCAGACCCGCATCGCCGAGTCCTTCTCCGGGATCTCGGAGGAGATGGGCGACGTCGGCCTGGCGATCCAGCGGGCCGAGGACAAGACCGCCCAGATGCAGGCCCGGGCCGGCGCCATCGACGAGCTGCTCGCCTCCGGCGCGCTCGACGACGCCAGCGGTCTCGGCCGCAAGGACGACATCGAGGCCGAGCTGGAGCGCGTCGCCGGCGGGTCCGACGTCGAGCTGGAGCTGGCCCGTATGAAGGCCGAGCTCACCGGCGGTCCCGCCGCGGGCCCGGCCGCGATCGAGCAGGGCAAGCCGGAGGCCCAGCCGCAGCAGCAGGACACTCCGCGCATCAACTACAACAAGTGATCTGAGCTCGACCCCACGAACCAGGGAGACGCACGGCATGATCATGAGGGTCATGGGTGAAGGGCAGTTCGAGGTGGGCGAGGCTCACCTGAACCTGCTCAACGAGCTCGACGCGGAGCTCGTCACCGCAGTGGACTCGGGGGACGAGGAGCTCTTCCGCCGGGCGTACGGCAAACTGCTGGACGCCGTGAAGCAGTACGGCACCCCGGTGCCGCTGGATTCGCTGGAGCCGTCCGAGCTGATCCTGCCGAGTGCCGACGCGACGATCAACGAGGTCCGCGAGCTGCTGATGGCCGACGGCGAAGGTGTGATCCCGGGCTTCCCCGAGTAATCCTGCGGCTGCTGCCAGACAGAAGGGCGGGCCCCCTCCGGTGGGAGGGGGCCCGCCCTTCTGTCGTCCGTCCGCCCGGGTGGGCGGGGCGGCGGCCCGGCTACGGCAGGGCCAGCATCCGGTCCAGTGCCGCCTTGGCGTGCTTCTCGGTCTCCGGGTCGACGGTGATCACGTTCGGCACCCGGCCCTCGACCAGCGACTCCAGCGCCCAGACCAGGTGCGGCAGGTCGATCCGGTTCATGGTCGAGCAGAAGCAGACCGTGCGGTCCAGGAAGACGATCTCCTTGTCCGGGTGCGCCTTGGCCAGGCGGCGGACCAGGTTCAGCTCGGTGCCGATCGCCCACTTGGAACCCGGCTCGGCGGCGTCCAGCGCCTTGATGATGTACTCGGTCGAGCCCACCATGTCGGCGGCCGCGACGACCTCGTGCTTGCACTCCGGGTGCACCAGGACGGTGACGCCGGGGATCCGCTCGCGGACGTCGTTCACCGAGTCCAGGCTGAAGCGGCCGTGCACCGAGCAGTGGCCGCGCCAGAGGATCATCTTCGCGTCCCGCAGCTGCTCGGCGGTCAGCCCGCCGTTCGGCTTGTGCGGGTTGTACAGGACGCAGTCGTCCAGCGAGAAGCCCATCTCGCGCACCGCGGTGTTGCGGCCGAGGTGCTGGTCGGGCAGGAAGAGCACCTTCTGGCCCTGCTCGAACGCCCACTCCAGCGCGCGCTTGGCGTTGGAGGAGGTGCAGATGGTGCCGCCGTGCTTGCCGGTGAAGGCCTTGATGTCGGCGGAGGAGTTCATGTACGAGACCGGGACGGTCACGTCGGCTATGCCGGCGTCGGTCAGTACGTCCCAGCACTCGGCGACCTGCTCGGCGGTGGCCATGTCGGCCATCGAACAGCCGGCCGCGAGGTCCGGCAGGACGACCTGCTGGGCCTCGGTGGTGAGGATGTCCGCGGACTCGGCCATGAAGTGCACGCCGCAGAAGACGATGTACTCGGCCTCGGGGCGGGCCGCCGCGTCGCGGGCGAGCTTGAAGGAGTCGCCGGTGACGTCGGCGAACTCGATCACCTCGTCGCGCTGGTAGTGGTGGCCGAGGATGAAGACGCGGTCGCCGAGCGCGGCCTTGGCCGCCCGGGCGCGCTCGACCAGGTTCGGGTCCGAGGCCGGGGGGAGGTCACCGGGGCACTCGACGCCGCGCTCGCTGTTCGGGTCGGCCTCGCGGCCGAGCAGCAGCAGAGCGAGCGGCGTCGGAGTGGGGTCGACGCCGGAGGTCTCGGTGATGGTGGTGGTCACGGGCGGGTGCCCTTCTGTGCGGCCGATCAAGCGGTGAAGCCTTTTCGTCTAACTGACGCTATCTATGATAACCGGTTGGTGTCAGAGTGACGATGGCCATCCTGTCGATGTGACGAGAACCGCTCGCCGGATCGGACCCCCGGAGCAGCCGGATGCCCGGTTTGGGGGAGTCCGGGCGTGTCCGAATCGATACTTCGAAGCTCCTGGGTATGGCTGGGCCATGAAAGCTATCGCGATCCATCGCTACGGCGGCCCCGAGGTGGTCGAGTACACCGACCTGCCCGATCCCAAGGTCGGCCCGGACTCGGTCCTGGTGGAGGTCCGGGCGGCCGGGGTGAACCCGGTGGACTGGAAGGTCCGGGACGGCGCCCTGGACGGCCTGCTCGACGCGCACTTCCCGCTGGTCATGGGCTGGGACGCGGCCGGCGTGGTCCGCGCGGTCGGCGGCGGCGTCACCGAGTTCGCCCCCGGCGACGAGGTGTACGGCTACGTCCGCAAGGACGCCGTCGAGCACGGCACCTACGCCGAGCTGGTCTCCGCCCCGGTCCGCACCCTGGCCCGCAAACCGGCCGCGCTGGACTGGGCGCAGGCCGGCGGGCTGCCGCTGGCCGGGCTCACCGCGCTGCAGAGCCTCAGGGCGCTGCGGCTCGCCGAGGGCGAGACCGTCCTGGTGCACGCCGCGGCGGGCGGGGTCGGCCACCTGGCGGTGCAGCTGGCCCGGGCCGCCGGCGCCCGGGTGATCGGCACCGCGGCCGAGCGCAACCACGACTACCTGCGCGGCCTCGGCGCCGAGCCGGTCGACTACGGCGAGGGGCTGGCCGACCGGGTGCGCGCGCTGGCCCCCGGCGGCGTGGACGCGGCCCTCGACCTGGTCGGCCGCGGCGCCGTCGAGGTCTCCGCGGACCTGGTCGCCGACCCGGGCCGGATCGCCTCGATCGCCGACTTCGGGGTCAAGGCCCTCGGCGGCCGGTACGTCTGGGTCCGCCCGGACGCCGACGGCCTCGCCGAGCTGGCCGCGCTCGCCGACGACGGCCGGCTCACCGTGACCGTCGCCTCCACCTTCCCGCTGGCCCAGGCCGCCTCCGCCCAGGCGCTCAGTGCGGAGGGCCGGACCCGGGGGAAGATCGTCCTCCTGGTGGACTGACGGTCCGCGGCACCCGTCATTCCTCGGCGGTGAACTCGTTCGGGTCATCCGCCAGAATGGGTGGCGAACCGTTTCGGCAATGCCAGCCGCCGCCGCGACGGGCCGCCGAACCCTCGCACGATCCGTGGAGCCCCGCACCGATGACCAGCAGCCGAGCGCACGAGGTGGTCGGGGCCGACCTGGACGAGACCGACCGGCTCCTGCTCGCCCGGCTCGGCAGCGACGGTCGCGCCTCGTACGCCGAGATCGGCCTGCAGGTGAACCTCTCCGCCACCGCCGTGCGCCGCCGGATCGACCGGCTGCGGGCGCGCGGCGTGGTGCGGGGCTTCACCGTGGTGCTCGACCCCGCCGTCCTCGGGTGGCAGACCGAGGCCTTCGTCGAGGTCTACTGCCGCGAACGCACCGCCCCCGAGGAGATCCTCGCCAGCCTCCGCCAGTTCCCCGAAGTCGTCGCCGCCTGGACGGTCACCGGCGACCCGGACGCCCTGGTGCACCTGCGGGCGGCCGACATGCGCCACCTGGAGGCCGTCATCGAACGGATCCGGCGCGAGCCCGGCGTCCAGCGCAGCCGCTCCTCGGTGGTCCTCTCCCAGCTGATCGGCTGACGCCCCCGGGCGGTACGCAGGAATCCTGCGCGGACCGGCCCGAAGACGCTCGAAACCTGCCTGACCAGCCGCGTTCCGACGCGCGGCGGAGCACTCCGGCTGCCTACGCTGATCACGTCCGGTCGTCGCGGTGACGCCCCCCGCCGACCGGGCCGGATCCTCACCCCCCGACACCCCACAGCCGAGAGGGACCCGCCGTGTCCGCAGCCCCCGACCGCATGCACCGGCCCGACAACGAACTGGTCGACCTGGTTTTCGACTACATGCGGGAGCGGCTGCAGTACGACCCCGTCCCGCTCGACCACCCCGGTGACGGCGAGCACCTCCGCGCCCAGCTGGCCGGCCTGCTCAACCAGGACGGCAACAACCCGGCCGACGTGCTCAAGCTCTACGACCACGAGCTGTCCCGTGCGGTCATCTCCGCCGACAGCCCGCGCTACCTGTCCTTCATCCCGTGCGCCCCGACCAAGGCCGCGCTGCTGTTCGACATGGTGGTCTCCTGCGCCTCGCTGCAGGGCATCTCCTGGCTGGAGGCGGCCGGTGCGATCGCCGCCGAGAACCAGGTGCTGCGCCTGATCGCCGACCGCGCGGGCATGCCCGGGACGGCCGGCGGCACCTTCGTCTCCGGCGGCTCGGCGGGCAACCTCTCCGCCCTCGTGGTCGCCCGCGACACCGCCCGCCGCCGCCTGGGTGTCGGCCCGGAGGCGCGGCTGCGGATAGCCGTCGCCGACCAGGTGCACTCCTCGGTCAAGAACACCTTCAACATCATCGGCGTCGAGGCCTTCAAGGTCCCGACCGTGAACCGGCAGTTCACCGGCGAGGCGCTGCGCGCCGCGCTGGCCGCCGACCCGAACCCGGAGACCGTGATCGCGGTCGTCGGCACCGGCGGCACCACCAACGAGGGCATCGTCGACGACCTGGCCGGCCTGGCCGAGGTCGCCCGCGAGCGCGAGATGTGGTTCCACGTGGACGGCGCCTACGGCGGCGCGGGCCTCTTCGCCCCGTCGGTGCGCGAGCGCTACAACGGCATCGAGCACGCCGACTCCTTCGTGGTCGACCCGCACAAGTGGCTGTTCGCCCCCTTCGACTGCGCCGCGCTGATCTACCGCAACCCGCAGCTCGCCCGCGCCGTGCACACCCAGGACGCCTCGTACCTGGACGTCCTGCACACCGAGGGCGACGAGTGGAACCCCACCGACTACGCCTACCACCTGACCCGGCGCGCCCGCGGCCTGCCGCTCTGGTTCTCGCTGGCCGTGCACGGCGTCCAGGCCTACACCGACGCCATCGAGGCCGGCCTCACGCTCGCCCGGGAGACGGCGCAGCTGATCCGCGAGACCGACCACCTGGAGCTGCTGTTCGACCCGCAGCTCTCGGCGGTCTGCTTCAAGCGCAAGGGCTGGACCAACGACGACTACTACCGCTGGTCGCAGCAGCTGCTCGCGGACCAGATCGGCTTCGTCACCCCCACCGGCTGGGACGGCGAGACGGTCGCCCGCTTCGCCTTCCTGCACCCGGGCACGACCATGGAGATGGTCCGGGAGATCCTGGACACCATGGCCTGATCGAGGCTCCCGTCGTACGGCCCCACCGGCTCCCGGTGGGGCCGTACGCCGTCGCGCCGGGGGCGGCCGCTACAGGAACGCGCCGCTCGGCAGGTACGGCATCGGCGGCCGCATCCCGCGCACCCCGACGAACCCGCCGGCCCGCGGGGTCAGCCCGACCTCCAGCCCGACGTCCAGCGCCCACTCCTGCTCCGCGGTCAGGTGCTCCACCCGCGCCTCGACCCCGTCCGGCACCCGGGCCAGCGCCTCGCGCAGCAGCCGGGCGGCGATCCGCTTGCTGGTGGCGGCCAGCAGCCGCACCGCGCCGCCGTCCCGGTAGCAGTAGCCGCTGCCGGCCAGCGCGTCGGCGATCAGCAGCTCCTCGAAGTGGCCCAGCATCAGCTCGTGGTCGGGCCCGTGCGCGGACCCGCGCAGCCGTCGGTCCACCGAGTCCAGCAGGTGCAGGTGGGTGGCGTTGCCGGGGTGCACCGGGATGTCCCCGGGGTCGATCAGCCCGCTCCGGTCCACCCGTCCGGACAGCCGCATCGTCGGGTGCAGGGTGAACCCGGCCAGCCGGTAGCGGCGCGCCGCCGCGGGGGAGTCCGGGGCGCAGACCATTCCGCGCAGGCAGCCCCGCGCGTGCGTCGCCGCCCGCTCCAGCAGCAGCCGCCCGACGCCCTTGCCCTGCGCGGACGGCCGGACGGCGTACAGGGAGGGCGTCCACAGGCCCTCCCGGCGCATCGACAGCACCGCCCCGACCGGCTCCCCGCCGATCGACGCCAGCCAGCAGCCGCCGGGATCGGTGCGCGCCAGGTGCCTCGCCGCGGCCGCCCCCAACGGCGCGGGCCCGGCCACGGCGGGGTCGTCGAACGCTGCGGCGGCCAGTTCCCGGACGGCCTCCGCGTCCGCGGCGGTGTCCTTGACCGGGCGAAGGATCATGGCACCATCCTGGCGTCCGACGGTCCGAAGCGGGGCCGGTTCACCCGGATCCGGGGCTCGGGCGGTGCCCGGTCGTCCCGGGTTGTGCGAGCATGGGGAGCGTAGGGGACGCGGGTGGCACACCCGGCCCACGGAAACCAGCCGCACATCAGGCCAGCAAATTCGTCGCCGCCCGGGAAATGAAACCGGACGGCCGTTGGTTGGCACTGGCGGTAGACCGTCGTCAAGACCGGGAGAAAGCAGATGACCGTCCAGGACGAGACCACCGTCGAGAGTGGCATCCTCCTCACCGATGCCGCCGCGGCCAAGGTCAAGGCCCTGCTGGAGCAGGAAGGCCGCGAGGACCTCGCGCTGCGCGTCGCCGTCCAGCCCGGTGGCTGCTCCGGCCTGCGTTACCAGCTGTTCTTCGACGAGCGCTCGCTCGACGGCGACGTGATCAAGGACTTCAACGGCGTCAAGGTCGTCACCGACCGGATGAGCGCCCCGTACCTGGGTGGCGCCACCGTCGACTTCGTCGACACCATCGAGAAGCAGGGCTTCACGATCGACAACCCGAACGCCACGGGCTCCTGCGCCTGCGGCGACTCGTTCAGCTAAGCCTGCTGCGAAAAGGCGGCCCCGGGAGCTCCCGGGGCCGCCTTCTCGTTGCCCGCGTTCCCGCGTTCCCGCGTTCCCGCGTTCCCGCGTTGCCCGCGTTCCCGTGTGCGCCGAGCGCGGCCGGGGCCTGCGGGGCCCCGGCGGCCGACTCCCACCGGCTGCTACTGGCCGGCCACGTCCGGGGTCACCGGGTCCGGCCCGGCGTGCGGGTCGGCGTCCAGCGGCACCTCCTGGCCGCTGGTCTTGTCGACCACCGTCCGCCCGGCCAGCGGCGAGCGCAGGTCGGCCGACACCGACTGCCGCTTGGCCAGCGCGTTGCAGACCTGCCCCGGGCCCACGGTGGGCGGTCCCGTCACGACCAGGACGTCCACCCGGCCCGGCTGCGACTCGTCCGCCTTCAGCGCGTACTTCGTGCAGACCCCGCCGAAGAAGTAGACGGTCAGCTTGGTGGTGCCGTCCACCCGGTAGGCCACCGGCGGATGCGCGGGCGAGCCCGAGCCGTTCGGGTTCGGCTCGCCCGGCGCGATCCCGTTCACCGGGGGAGTGCCCGGCGTCGGCTGCCCCGGGGCGGGCGAGGCCAGGGTGGGGGAGAAGTCGGTCGGCGGCGTCTGCGGCTTGCCGGTGTCCGCGGGGCTCCCCGTCGCGGTGGCGGACGCGCCGCCGGAGGGCGTCGGGGCCTGCGGGGAGGCGCTCGCCGAGGCCGAGCCGCCGGCCGTGGCACTCGCCGAGTCCGAGGCGGGCTTGCCGTCCCCGTTGCACCCGGCCACCGTCACCACCGCCGCCAGCGCCAGGGCCGCCAGGGCCGCCGTCCGCCGACCCCGCCGCGGCATCGTCTCCAGATCCATCTGCACATCCTCCCGAGAGCTCAGCGGTGCCGCCTCCTCGGCCGCTCCGCGCGGATGTGACGTGCCCCGGGCGGATCCGGTTCCGCGTTCCTCCGGGAACGGCTCAGAAGCCGTACTCGGCCATCCCGGCGACCACCCGCTGCGCCCCGGACGGGACCCGGAAGCCGACGGGTGAAGGGGCGCTGGTCTCCGGGCCGGGCGTCACCAGCGGCCAGAACCGGCGCAGCCGCCGGGAGGAGTCCAGCAGGGCGTCGAGGGTCTCGCCGTCCTCGGCCCGCAGGCCCGGCAACGGGGAGTGGTCGGTCATCATCGGGCATCGCTCCGATCGAGTGCCGTGGCCGCGCTGCCACGGTCGACGTCGGGGCCCACCCGCACGGCGGGCCTCCTGAGGCCGACCCTAGGCCGGGCCTCGCACCGCCCACCAGTGCTACCCGGAGGTAGTACACGTTCGACGGCAAGGGGTGCCACCATGGCCGTGCGGGGCGGCAACTTGCGGGACTCTTGCCGGTTCGCCGCCCGGAGCCCGGTACCGTGGGTGGGTTCGTCCGCGCCTGCCCGCTGGCCCTGAAGCCACCCTGAGGAGACCTTCCGTGCGTATCGCCGTCGCCGGCTCGATCGCCACCGACCACCTGATGACGTTCCCCGGCCGGTTCGCCGACCAGCTCGTCGCCGAGCAGCTGCACACGGTGTCGCTGTCCTTCCTGGTCGACACCCTGGACATCCGCCGCGGCGGGGTCGCCCCCAACATCGCCTTCGGCATGGGTGTGCTCGGACTGCGCCCGATCCTGGTCGGCGCCGCCGGCGCGGACTTCGCCGAGTACCGCAGCTGGCTGGAGCGCAACAACGTGGACTGCGAGTCCGTCCACATCTCCGAGACCCGGCACACGGCCCGCTTCATGTGCACCACGGACCAGGACCACAACCAGATCGCGTCGTTCTACACCGGCGCCATGGCCGAGGCCCGCAACATCGAGCTGAAGCCGATCGCCGACCGCGTCGGCGGCCTGGACCTCGTCCTGATCGGCGCCGACGACCCGCAGGGCATGGTGCGCCACACCCAGGAGTGCCGCACCCGCGGCTACGCCTTCGCCGCCGACCCCTCCCAGCAGCTGGCCCGCCTGGAGGGCGACGACATCCGCGAGATCGTGGACGGCGCCGCGTACCTCTTCACCAACGAGTACGAGGCCGCGCTGATCGAGACCAAGACCGGCTGGGACTCCGAGGAGCTGCTCACCCGCGTCGGCACCCGGGTCACCACCCTCGGCAGCAAGGGCGTCCGGATCGAGCGCAAGGGCGAGGCCCCGATCCTGGTCGGCTGCGCCCAGGAGGAGGCCAAGGTCGACCCGACCGGTGTCGGCGACGCCTTCCGGGCCGGCTTCCTCACCGGTCTGTCCTGGGACCTCGACCTGGAGCGCTCCGCCCAGCTCGGCTGCATGCTCGCCACCCTGGTCATCGAGACCGTCGGCACCCAGGAGTACGAGCTGCGCCCGGCCGCCTTCCTGAAGCGCTTCGAGGACACCTACGGCGCCGAGGCGGCCGCAGAGGTCCGCGCGAACCTGGTCAAGTAGTCCGCCGCACGACGAGGTAGGCCGAGCCCCGGTCGCCGCCGTAGTCGGCGGCCGGGGCCTCGCCCGCGTACTCGTGCCCGCGCATCCCGCACCAGGCCGGGATGTCCAGCCGGGCCGCCTCGTCGTCGGCCAGCACGGCGACCGTGCCGCCCCGCGGCACCTCGCCGATCCGCTTCGCCAGCTCGATCACCGGCAGCGGGCACCGTTTGCCCAGGGCGTCGATGACGAGCAGGGCGGAACCCTCCTGCGCGGCGGCCGCCGCCGGCGCCGGGAGGTCCAGCCCGAGCGGCGCCCGGACACCGGCCACCAGCTCCGGCAGCACCGCGAGGAAGCGCTCCACGTCCGTCTCGGCCGTCCCGTACGGCAGCGAGACCCGGACGTTCCCCTCGGTGAGCACCCCCATCGCCGCCAGCACGTGGCTGGGCGTCAGCGTGGAGGAGGTGCAGGAGGAGCCGGAGGAGACCGCGAAGCCCGCCCGGTCGAGCTCGGTGAGCAGCACCTCGCCGTCCACGTACAGGCAGGAGAAGGTGACGATGTGCGGCAGCCGCCGCACCGGGTCGCCGACCACCTCGACCTCGGGCACCAGCTGCGGCACCCGGGCCCGGATCCGCTCCACCAGCGCGTGCAGCCGGGCGTTCTCCTGCTCGGCTCCGGCCCGGACGGCGCGCAGCGAGGCGGCCGCGGCCACGATCGCCGGGACGTTGACGTAACCGGGCACCCGGCCGCCCTCGCGCTCGTCGGCCGGCAGCGGCGAGGAGTAGCGCACGCCCTTGCGCACCGCCAGCACCCCGACCCCGGGCGGGCCGCCCCACTTGTGCGCGCTCGCGGTCAGCAGCGACCAGCCCGCGGGGACGTCCACCCGCCCGGCGCTCTGCGCGGCGTCCACCAGCAGCGGGACGCCGGCCGCGGCGCACAGTTCCGCGACCTCGCCGACCGGCTGGACCGTTCCCACCTCGTGGTTGGCGCTCTGCAGCGCGGCCAGCGCGGTGTCCGGGCGCAGCAGCGCGCCGAAGGCCGCCGGGTCGACCCGGCCGCCCCGGTCCACCGGTACGACCGAGGCCTCGCCCCCGCCCGCCGTGTGGCGCTCGGCGACGTGCAGCACGCTGGAGTGCTCCACCGAGGAGTGCACCAGGTGGCCGCCGCGTCGGCGGTTGCCGGCCAGGGCGCCGAGCAGGCCGAGCTGGACGGCCTGCGTCCCGCTCGCGGTGAAGGCGATCTCGTCGGCCCGCGCGCCCAGGACCTCGGCGACGGTCTCGCGGGCGGCGTCCAGCAGCATCCGGGCCTGTCGGCCGGAGCGGTACAGCCGGGCCGGATCGGCCCAGCCCTCGTCCAGGGCGGCGGTCAGTGCCTGCCGCGCGACGGGGTGCAGGGGGGCCGTCGAGGCCGCGTCGAAGTACACGGTCACATTTAACGACACACCCGACGCGGGTTCCGGTCCGATCGCACGGCTCACCGGCCGTCAGTCGATCACCCCGAATGTCCGCTTCATCCGTGTCCGACGGGTCGTCACAGGTGTTGTCCGAGGTCATCCCCCGATCGGGCGTACGGACCTCGAATGCCTACGATGACCTGCGGCGCAGCCCTTGCCGGGCCTGATCGGGCGACCGGGCGGCGCGTTACCGGGGGCTGCCCGTCAGGAGCGCATAAGGCTGGAGTAGGGTTTGGCCCGCATAAGCATTCAAACCGTGCCCGTGGACGGGTCGCCGGGGAGGCTCACACTCCTCCCCGGGGCGACGCGAAGGCGGGCGAGACTTCGGGAAGGCGCTACGTGAGTCCCAACGGCTCCGACCGCTCGCCGCGGCGCACGATGCGGCGGAAGCTGCCTCAGGCGCTGGCACTGGGCCTCGTCATCGCGACCGCCACCGGCTGCTCGGCCAACGACCTCCCCAGGCTTGGCCTCCCGAGCCCCGTCACCGAGGAAGGGCCGCTGGTCCTCCGCATGTGGCAGGGGTCCTGGATCGCGGCGCTGGTGGTCGGCGTACTGATGTGGGGTCTGATCATCTGGAGCGTGATCTTCCACCGGCGCAAGCGCACCGGTGTGGAGGTACCTCCGCAGACCCGGTACAACGTGCCCATCGAGGCGCTCTACACCGCGGTCCCCATCATCATCGTCTCGGTGCTCTTCTACTTCGTCGCCCGCGACGAGGCCAAGTTGACGTCCACCTCCGAGAAGCCGCAGCACTACGTCAACGTGGTGGGCTTCCAGTGGAGCTGGGCGTTCAACTACGAGAACACCGAGAACCCCGACCCGGCCAACAAGGACGCCGCGTTCGAGGTCGGTACTCCCGGGAGCGTTCCGACGCTCTGGCTGCCGGTCAACGAGTCGGTGCAGTTCCGGCTCACCTCGCGTGATGTCATCCACGACTTCTGGCCCGTCAACTTCCTGATGAAGATGGACGTCGTGCCGGGCGTGGTGAACAAGTTCGAGGTCACCCCGAACGTCAAGGGTGAGTACATGGGCAAGTGCGCCGAGCTCTGCGGCACCGACCACTCGCGCATGCTGTTCAACGTCAAGGTCGTCGACCGCGCCGACTACGACAAGCACCTGGCCGAGCTTCGCGCCAAGGGCCAGAACGGTGCGGTGCCCTCCGGCCTCATCGGCATGGGAAGTGAAGAGAAGTGACCATCCTCAACGAGCCCGCCGCAGCAGGCGGGGGCGCCGATGCCGTCACGGTCGGGGCGCAGCGGACCCGGAAGCCGGGTTCGACCATCATCAAGTGGCTGACCACCACTGACCACAAGACGATCGGCACGCTGTACCTGGGCACGTCGTTCGCCTTCTTCCTGATCGGTGGCATCCTCGCCCTGGTCATGCGCGCCGAGCTGGCTCGTCCCGGGACCCAGATCCTGTCGAACGAGCAGTTCAACCAGGCGTTCACGATGCACGGCACGATCATGCTGCTGATGTTCGCGACGCCGCTGTTCGCGGGCTTCGCGAACTGGATCATGCCGCTGCAGATCGGCGCCCCGGACGTGGCCTTCCCGCGTCTGAACATGTTCGCGTACTGGCTGTACCTCTTCGGTTCGACCATCGCGGTGGCGGGCTTCGTGACCCCGAACGGCGCCGCCGACTTCGGCTGGTTCGCCTACTCCCCGCTGTCGGACGCGGTGCACTCGCCCGGCGTCGGCGGCGACATGTGGATCATGGGTCTGGCCTTCTCCGGCTTCGGCACGATCCTCGGTGCGGTCAACTTCATCACCACGATCATCTGCATGCGCGCCCCGGGCATGACGATGTTCCGGATGTCGATCTTCGTCTGGAACGTCCTGCTGACCTCGGTGCTGGTCCTGCTGGCCTTCCCGGTCCTGGCCGCCGCGCTGTTCGCCCTGGAGGCCGACCGCAAGTTCGGCGCCCACGTGTTCGACCCGGCCAACGGCGGGGCGCTGCTCTGGCAGCACCTGTTCTGGTTCTTCGGTCACCCCGAGGTGTACATCATCGCGCTGCCGTTCTTCGGCATCGTGTCGGAGATCATCCCGGTCTTCAGCCGCAAGCCGATGTTCGGTTACTCCGGTCTGATCGCGGCCACCATCGCGATCGCCGGTCTGTCCGTGACGGTGTGGGCGCACCACATGTACGTCACCGGGCAGGTGCTGCTGCCGTTCTTCTCGTTCATGACCTTCCTGATCGCGGTCCCGACCGGTGTGAAGTTCTTCAACTGGGTCGGCACCATGTGGAAGGGCTCGCTGAGCTTCGAGACCCCGATGCTCTGGACGGTCGGCTTCCTGGTCACCTTCCTCTTCGGTGGTCTGACCGGTGTCCTGCTGGCCTCCCCGCCGATCGACTTCCACGTCTCGGACTCGTACTTCGTCGTCGCCCACTTCCACTACGTGGTCTTCGGCACCGTCGTGTTCGCGATGTTCGCCGGCTTCCACTTCTGGTGGCCGAAGATGACCGGCAAGATGCTGGACGAGCGCCTCGGCAAGATGACCTTCTGGACGCTGTTCTTCGGCTTCCACGCCACCTTCCTGGTGCAGCACTGGCTCGGCGCGGAGGGCATGCCCCGCCGCTACGCCGACTACCTGGCCGCGGACGGCTTCACCACGCTGAACACCGTCTCGACCATCGGCTCCTTCGTGCTCGGCCTGTCGATCCTGCCGTTCCTCTACAACGTCTGGAAGACCGCCAAGTACGGCGAGAAGGTCACCGTGGACGACCCGTGGGGCTTCGGCCGCTCGCTGGAGTGGGCGACCTCCTGCCCGCCGCCGCGGCACAACTTCCTCACCCTGCCGCGGATCCGCTCCGAATCCCCGGCCTTCGACCTCCACCACCCGGAGATCGCCGCGCTGGACTACCTGGAGAACCACGGTGAGCCGGCCAAGCACCTCGCCGGTGTGACCCCGGCGAAGTACGACGCCCCGAAGCTGGGCAAGGGCAAGCAGGAGGGTGACGCCTGATGAAGGAACAGGGAAAGATCTTCCTGGGCCTGTCGGTCTTCGTGCTGGCGATGGCCATCACGTACGGCCTGTGGACCAACAACGCCGAGGGCCCGGGTCTGGAGGCCGCCGGTACCACCGCGCTGTTCCTGGCCTTCGCGCTCTGCGCCTTCATCGGGTACTACCTCGCCTTCACCGCCCGCCGGGTGGACAGCGGCGCGGGTGACAACCCCGAGGCCGAGGTCGCGGACGACGCCGGCGAGCTGGGCTTCTTCGCCCCGCACAGCTGGCAGCCGCTCTCGCTGGCGCTCGGTGGCGCGCTCGCCTTCCTGGGCGTGATCTTCGGCTGGTGGCTGATGTTCTGGGCCGCTCCGATCATCCT
This sequence comes from Kitasatospora sp. NPDC038210, assembly GCF_055600605.1. NCBI lineage: Bacteria > Bacillati > Actinomycetota > Actinomycetes > Kitasatosporales > Streptomycetaceae > Kitasatospora > Kitasatospora sp. NPDC038210. The sequence continues at coordinate 138,529 of NZ_JBVJYK010000005.1, forward strand.
GATCGGCATCTTCGGATGGGTCTTCGAGTTCTACCGGGGCGAGAACCAGAACCAGTAGGTTCCGCATCCGACACCAGGGCCGGTCCTCCCGCACGGGAGGACCGGCCCTGGTGCGTCTCCGGGGTGACGGCCTCACTCAGCCGGGTGAACGAGGGGTCCCTCGGATGTCGCTCTGCCAGCAGGCGTTCCTACGATCTGATCAATCGTGCGAACCCCCGGAGGCGGTCATGGCCGACAGGCACGGAATCGCAGGCATAGGCAGCATCTCGCTCGCCCTCGCAGTACTGGCCCCGCTGGCCGCCTGCTCGTCCGGTGACGACGAGTCCGCCGGGCCGCACCGGATCGACGCGGCCCCGCTGGTCCACCTCTCGGCGGACGGCCAGGTCGATCCCTCCCAGCCGATCACCGTGACGGCCGTGCAGGGCAGCCGGCTCACCGACGTCACCGTGGTCGGCCCGGACGGCCGGGTGGTCGCCGGCAAGCTCGCCGACGACCAGCGCAGCTGGCAGACCACCGGCCGGCTGAAGGCCGCCACCACGTACTCCGTCCGCATCTCCGCCGACGACGGCAAGGGCGGCCGTGGCGACACCACCGCCGGCTTCAGCACCGTCGCGGCCCAGCGCCTGCTCACCGCCAAGCTCGGCCCGGACTCCTCCGGCAGCGGCGTCTACGGGGTCGGCCAGCCGCTCACCGTGCAGCTCTCCGAGGCGGTGAAGGACCCGCAGGCCCGCCAGGAGGTCGAGCAGAGCCTGACCGTGACCTCCCAGCCCGCCGTCACGGGCGCCTGGTACTGGGTGGACGACAAGAACCTGCACTTCCGGCCGGAGGACTACTGGCCGGCCGGCACGACCGTCGCGCTGGCCTTCGACGCCGCCGGCAGCCGGATCTCGGACGGCCTCTACGGCGGCGACCGCAGCGCGCTGAAGCTGCGGATCGGGGCGCGGGTCGAGACGGTGGTCGACGCGGCCGCCCACGAGCTCACCCTGAAGCGTGACGGCGAGGTCGTGCGGACCATCCCGGTCACCACCGGCAAGCCCGGCTTCGACACCCGCAACGGCATCAAGGTGGTGCTCGGCCAGGAGCAGTCCGTCCGGATGAGCGGCGAGACCATCGGCATAGCCGCCGGCAGCTCGGAGTCGTACGACCTCGACGTGAAGTGGGCCACCCGGGTGACCTGGAGCGGCGAGTACGTGCACGCGGCGCCCTGGTCGGTCGGCTCGCAGGGCGTCGCGAACGTCAGCCACGGCTGTACCGGCATGAGCACCGACAACGCAAAGTGGTTCTACGAGAACACCCGGGTGGGGGACCTGGTGACGGTGGTGAACAGCCAGGGCGCCGCGATGGAGCCGTTCGGCAACGGCTTCGGGGACTGGAACGTGGCCTGGACGGACTGGGTCAAGCACAGCGCCGTCGGACAGCCCCTCAGCACCACGGTTCCGGCCGGCCAGGCCCCCGCCGCGGGGATGATCCGCCCGGAGGTCTGACCGGGGGAGTGCCGGGCCCGTGCGGACCCGTGCGGGGTCGTCCGGGCCCCGCACGGGCCGTCAGGCCTCCGGGTAGGCCAGCCCCAGCGCGGTGACCACCGCGGCAACGGCGTCCGCGTGGGAGAGCCCGAGGCGGCTCGCGCGCTCGGCGTACTCGGTGGCGGCCGCGGCGGCCAGCCGGTGCGCGCTGTCCCCGGTGGCGGCGATCAGGGTGCCGCGCCGGCCGTGGGTCTCCACCACGCCGTCCGTCTCCAGCTCCCGGTAAGCGCGGGCGACGGTGCCGGCGGCCAGGCCCAGCTCCTCGGCCAGGGCCCGCACGGTGGGCAGCTTCAGCCCGGTGGGCAGCTCCCCGGTGCGGGCCCGCTCCGCGATCTGGGCGCGGATCTGCTCGTACGGCGGCGTGGCGGAGGCGGTGTCGACGGAGAGCTGCACGGGAGGCTCCTGGAGACGCGGTCGGGGACGGGCCGGCGGATGCGGAAAGGCCGAGGGCCGCCGACCAGACGAACTCTGGTCAGCGGCCCTCGGGGTGACGCGGGTACGGGATCAGTGGTGGCCGTGGCCGCTGGTGATCTCGTGGTGCTCCTCGGCGGTCGGCTTGGGGATCTGGCCGCCCTCGCCGTAGTAGCCGCGGGACAGCTTGGCCCGGGTGCGGGTGAGGACGCCGGCCTTGCGGGCCACGCCGTTCTCGTCCGTCTGGGCCAGCAGCTCGACCGGCTGGTTCTGCTCGTGCGCGGTGAGCTTGAACAGGTCCTTCTGCGGCAGCTGCGCGTGCACCTCGACGAACTCGCCGTGCGGCAGGCGCTTGATGACGCCCGTCTCGCGGCCGTGCAGCACCTTCTCCTTGTCACGGCGCTGGAGGCCGAGGCACCAGCGCTTGGTGACGATGAAGGTGATGACCGGGACGACGAAGAAGCCGACGCGGACGAAGTAGGTGATCGAGTTGATCGACAGGTGCAGGTGGGTGGCGAACAGGTCGTTGCCACCACCGATCAGCAGCACCAGGTACAGGCTGATCCAGGCGGCACCCAGGGCGGTGCGGACCGGGGCGTTGCGCGGGCGGTCCAGGATGTGGTGCTCGCGCTTGTCGCCGGTGATCCAGCCCTCGATGAACGGGTAGACCGCGATCGCGACCAGGACCAGCGGGAAGATCATCAGCGGGACGAAGACACCCAGGTTCAGGGTGTGGCCCCACAGGCTGATCTCCCAGCCCGGCATGACGCGGATCAGACCCTCGGAGAAGCCCATGTACCAGTCGGGCTGGGCGTCCGTGGACACCTGGTCCGGGCGGTACGGGCCGTAGGCCCAGATCGGGTTGATCGAGGCGATCGCCGAGATGGCGGCGATCAGACCGAACACCAGGAAGAAGAAGCCACCGGCCTTGGCCATGTAGACCGGCATCAGCGGCATGCCGACGACGTTCTTCTCGGTCTTGCCCGGGCCCGCCCACTGGGTGTGCTTGTGGTAGAAGACCAGGATCAGGTGCGCCACCAGCAGGCCGAGCATGATGCCCGGGATCAGCAGCACGTGGATGGTGAAGAACCGCGGGATGATGTCGTGCCCGGGGAACTCGCCGCCGTACAGGAACATCTGCAGGTAGGTGCCGACCAGCGGGACGGCGAGGATCGCGCCTTCCATGAAGCGGATACCGGTACCCGACAGCAGGTCGTCCGGCAGCGAGTAGCCGAAGAAGCCGTCGAACATGCCCAGGACCAGCAGCAGGAAGCCGAAGACCCAGTTGATCTCGCGGGGCTTGCGGAACGCGCCGGTGAAGAACACGCGCATCATGTGCACGAGCATCGCGGCCACGAAGACCAGCGCGGCCCAGTGGTGGATCTGACGGATCAGCAGGCCACCGCGGACCTCGAAGCTGATGTCGAGCGTCGACGCGTAGGCCTCGGACATGCCGATGCCCTTGAGCGGGACGTACGACCCGTTGTAGATCACCTCGCCCATGGAGGGCTTGAAGAACAGCGTCAGGTAGACACCGGTCAGGATGATGATGACGAACGAGTAGAGGCAGATCTCGCCGAGCATGAAGGACCAGTGGTCCGGGAAGATCTTCCGCAGGTTGGCCTTGGCGAGGGAGTAGATCCCCAGCCGGCCGTCCGTCCAGTCAGCCGCGGCCTCCCACTTGTTGGCGGGCTTGGCACGCGTGCTGGACGGCTTGGCGGCACCGGTCGTGGTGCTGCTCGCGCTACTCATCGAGCACGCTCCCAGAAGCTCGGGCCGACGGGCTCCGCGAAGTCGCCGGTGGCGACCAGGTTGCCCTTGTCGTCAGTGGTGATCTTCAGCTGCGGCAGCGGGTGGCCGGCCGGGCCGAAGATGACGCGCGCGCCGTCCGCCAGGTCGAAGGTCGACTGGTGGCAGGGGCAGAGCGCGTGGTGGGTCTGCTGCTCGTACAGGCTGATCGGGCAGCCGACGTGGGTGCAGATCTTCGAGTAGGCCAGGATGCCCTCGAAGCCCAGCTCCTTGGAGTTGTCGTCCTTGATGTCCTCCGGCGCGATGCGCACCAGCATCAGGGCGTCCTTGGCGATCCGCTGCTGGAAGTCCTCGTCGTGGGTGCTCAGGCCCTCGGGCATGGCGAAGGTCAGCGAGCCGATGGCGACGTCCTGCGGCTTCAGCGGCAGCATGGTGTTCATGTTGACCAGCTGCAGCGGCTTGGCCGGAGTCGCCTCCTTCCAGCCGGTCTCCTGGAGCTTCTTCTCCGGGAGCGGGCCCAGGTCGCGGAGCAGGACCACGCCGGAGAGCGGGACCAGCGCCATCGAACCGATGAGGGTGTTGCGGATCATCTTGCGGCGGCCGAAGCCGGACTCGGCGGCGCCGGTCTTGAACTGCTCGATGACGTCCGCGCGGACCTCGTCGTCGGCCTCGATCGGGTGACGCTCGGCCGGCAGCTCGACGTCCGACATCAGGGTGCGGGCCCAGTGGACCGCGCCCGCGCCGATCATGAAGAGCGCGACGCCCAGGGTCAGACCGAGCGCGAAGTTCAGCGCGCTGACGTGACCCAGCGGGAAGATGTAGACGATCTTGTCCGGGTCGATGGCCACGTACGAGGCGATGAAGCCGACGGTGGCGAGCATCGAGATCACGAACATCAGCGAGACCTGGCGCTCGGCGCGCCGGGCGGCCTTCTCGTCGATGTCGGTGCGACGGGGCTCGTGGGCCGGCAGGCCCGGGTCGGCGAACGGGTTGCCGTGCTCGGCCACCTCGCCGACGGAGCCGTGGGACTCCGGGAGCTTCTCTTCTGACATGTCGTGGCTCATGACTTCTTGGCCTTGGTGGTGTGGGCGGCGACCCAGATCGCGACCGCGATGAGCGTGCCAAGACCGAAGATCCAGCCGAACAGGCCCTCGGTCACCGGACCGAGGCTGCCGAGCGTGAGACCCCCGGGGTTGGGCTCGTCGCTAGTGGTGTGGCGGACGAAGGCCACGATCTGCTTCTTCTGCTCCTCGGGCATGGTGGTGTCCGGGAACGACGGCATGTTCTGCGGGCCGGTCTGCATGGCCTCGTAGATGTGCTTGGAGTCCACGCCCTCCAGCGACGGGGCGTACTTGCCCTTGGTCAGGGCACCACCCTGGCCGGCGAAGTTGTGGCACTGGGCGCAGTTGGTGCGGAACAGCTCGCCACCCTTGGAGATGTCCTCCGGGTTGGTCGAGGTGTACTGCTCCTCCGTCGGGGTCACCGGGCCGGGACCGAGGGAGGCGACGAAGGCGGCGAGCTGGTCGATCTCGGCCTGGGTGTAGATGGCCTTCTTGCGCGGCACCTGGGCGCCGGGCTGCTGGGCCGGCATGCGACCGGTGCCGACCTGGAAGTCGACGGCGGCGGAACCGACGCCGACCAGGCTCGGACCGTCACTGCTGCCCTGGCCGTTCAGGCCGTGGCAGGAGGAGCAACCGACGGCGAAGAGCTTCTTGCCCTCATCGATCGCGAGCGACTGCGCGGCGACGTCGGCCTGCGCCTTGTCGGCGGGCGCGAACGCGGCGTACAGCCCCCCGGTTGCCGCCAGGGCGAGAAGTAGGACGACCAGCGCCGCCAATGGGTGGCGCCGTCGTGCGGAGAGCTTTTTCACGGAATAACCCCGGTGTCAGGATCTGGTCGACTGGTGGGTGCACCCGGCGGCCGGTCTGGCCGGCACGAGGCTGCCTGTCTAGGGCTGCGCGCGCGGTCGGTCGGTGGGAGCGTCGGCACCGGCAGAAGCGGCCCGTCGCCGGTGAGGGCGGGGGCCGCAGCCGGTGGCCAGCGACCTGATCAGCTGGTTACTTGATCAGGTAGATGGTCGCGAACAGGCCGATCCACACGACGTCGACGAAGTGCCAGTAGTACGACACGACGATCGCGGCGGTGGCCTGCTCGTGCGTGAAGCGCTTGGCTGCGTACGTCCGTCCCAGGACCAGCAGGAAGGCGATCAGACCACCCGTCACGTGCAGGCCGTGGAAGCCGGTGGTCAGGTAGAACACCGTGCCGTACGGGTCGGAGGACAGCGACAGACCATCCTTCTTGACCAGCTCGGTGTACTCGTAGACCTGGCCGCCGATGAAGACCGCGCCCATGACGAACGTGATGATGAACCACATGCGGAGCTTCTTCACGTCACCGCGCTCGGCGGCGAACACGCCGAGCTGGCAGGTGAGCGAGGAGAGCACCAGGACCGTGGTGTTGACCGAGGAGAACGCCACGTTGAGGGCGTGGGCCTTCTCGGTCCAGAACTCGGCTCCCTTGACGGAGCGGAGCGTGAAGTACATCGCGAAGAGGGCCGCGAAGAACATCAACTCGGAACTGAGCCAGACGATCGTTCCGACGCTGACCATGTTCGGCCGGTTGACCGATCCGTGCGCGTGCCCGGTTTCTACTGCTGTTGCTGTCGCCACGACGGACATTATGTCGGTCCCTTATTCCGTCTTCACGCCGGGGGGTGTCCCTCGGAGTGTCCGGTGCGTGCGGTATGCCCGCTTGGGGGCCGACGGGGTGGGTGTACGGGGGCTGAGCAGCGGCGTGTCCCTTTTCTGACGGTTCCTCGGCGCACTCTACGACCCCGTTGCCCGGCGCGTCGATGCACGGTCGGAGCAGCGGCCGGAGGTAGGGGAGCGGGCCGGGGGTCGGCCGTACGGGTGGACCGGGCGGGTCCGGGTGACGGGCAGTCCTCCAGGAGGGTGAGGCCGGGGCGCGGCGGCTTGAGGAGGAACGTGCGCGAGGGGCACTCGGCGGAGGGTGATCGGGAGTAGCATCCGGATCAGGCGAACGTGGTCCGGATCACACTTGAGGGAGCAGGGTCCATGGCGTACACGACCGATGAGACGCTCACCGTCCTCGTCTACAGCGACGACCGCAACACCCGCGAGCAGGTGCTGACGGCACTCGGCCGTCGGCCCGCCGAGGATCTTCCGGAGCTGTCCTACCTGGAGTGCGCGACCACCCCGGCGGTGCTCAAGGCGCTGGAGAAGGGCGGCGTGGACCTCTGCGTGCTGGACGGCGAGGCGGTCCCGGCCGGCGGGCTGGGGCTCGGGCGCCAGCTGAAGGACGAGATCTACGGCTGCCCGCCGGTGCTGGTGCTGATCGGCCGGCCGCAGGACTCCTGGCTCGCCGCCTGGAGCCGGGCCGACGCCGCGATCTCCCACCCGGTGGACCCGGTGGCGCTGGCCGAGGCGGTCGCCACCCTGCTGCGGACCCGACTGGCCAAGCGGGCGCCGGCCGCCCGCTGAGCGGCGGCGTCTCAGTACTAGAGAAGACGGGGCCCTGGGGGCCCCGCCGCTCGATAGGCTGGCTCCATCCGTACGGACGCCCCCCGGAGCGGGGGGACAGACGACAGCTGGAGTCAGCCATGGTGAACGCGAACCCTGCGAACGGCGGTAGCGACCCCGCGCAGGTGGTCCGCTCCTGGCCGGATCTCCTGACGGCCCTGTTGAAGGGGGAGGACCTCGACCGCTCGTCCACCGCGTGGGCGATGGACCGGATCATGAGCGGCGAGGCCTCCCCCGCCCAGGTGGCCGGCTTCATGATCGCGCTGCGGTCCAAGGGCGAGACGGTCGACGAGGTCACCGGTCTGGTGGACGCGATGTACGCGCACGCCGAGCCGCTGGACATCGCCGGCCCGGCGGTGGACATCGTCGGCACCGGCGGCGACCGGGCGAAGACCGTCAACATCTCCACGATGTCGGCGATCGTCGCGGCGGCGGCCGGCGCCAAGGTGGTCAAGCACGGCAACCGGGCCGCCTCCTCCTCCACCGGGTCCTCGGACGTGCTGGAGAAGCTCGGGGTGGCGCTGGACCTCTCCGCGCGGCGGGTCGCCGAGGTGGCCGAGGAGGTCGGGCTCACCTTCTGCTTCGCCGCGAAGTTCCACCCCTCGATGCGGCACGCCGCCACCGCGCGGCGCGACCTCGGGGTGCCGACCGCCTTCAACATCCTCGGCCCGCTGACCAACCCGGCCAAGGTCACCTCCCACGCCATCGGCTGCTTCGACACCCGGCTGTCCGGGCTGATCGCCGGGGTGCTCGCCCGGCGCGGCTCGACGGCGCTGGTCTTCCGCGGCGACGACGGGCTGGACGAACTGACCATCACCACCACCTCGCGGGTGTGGGTGGTGCGCGACGGGGTGGTCACCGAGACCTCCTTCGACCCGCGGGAGGTCGGCATCGAGCTGGTCGGCATCGAGTCGCTGCGCGGCGGGGACCCGGCGTACAACGCGGAGGTCGCGCGCCGTCTGCTGGCGGGGGAGCGCGGGCCGGTGCGGGACGCCGTCCTGCTGAACACGGCGGCGGCGCTGGTCGCGCTCGACCTGGGTGACGCGCCGCTGGCCGAGCAGCTCGCGGCGGGCATGGCACGGGCGGCGGAGGCCATCGACTCCGGCGTCGCACAGGAGCTGCTGCGGCGCTGGTCGGAGGCCACCAGCCGTAGCTGAAGCGGTGGTTGGGAGCCCGGGCCGGAAACTCCGGCGCGGGCTCCCCGGCTGTCCGGATGGTGGATGCCCGTTTGACCGCCCGCCGGACGCGACCCTAGAGTCGGCGCCAGGTCATGAGTGACAGCGTCAAGCCCCAGCTTGCTGTCCGGCAACCCTCCGTCCGTGGCGGGGTGCCCTGGGTGAGGACCGGGTCGCCACGGCAAGCCGTCCGTGCGACAAGCGCGGACACCCGACGAGTGGCACTCCCGGGGTCCCAGACCCCTGAAGGAGTGCATCCTCATGTCCTCTCTCGCCACCGAGACCACCGCCCCCCTCGCCGTGCTCGGCTCCGACGTCCAGGTCCCGCTCGCCAGCGGTGAGAAGGTCGGCTACGCGGCGCTCGACTACGCGGCCAGCGCGCCGGCACTGCAGCGGGTCTGGGACGACGTCGCCGCCTACGCGCCGTACTACGGCAGCGTGCACCGCGGCGCCGGGTACCTCTCGCAGCTGTCCACCGACCTCTTCGAGCAGAGCCGCCGCACCGTCGCCGAGTTCCTCGACCTGCGCGAGGGCGACCAGGTCGTCTTCACCCGGGCCACCACCGACTCGCTCAACCTGCTGGCCGCCGCCGTGCCGGCCGGCACCCGGGTGTTCGCCTTCGAGACCGAGCACCACGCCTCGCTGCTGCCCTGGGCGCACGCCGGACTGGACGTGACCTACCTGCGCGCGCCGCGCTCCCGGGCCGAGGCGGTGGCCGCCCTGGACGCCGCGCTCGCCGAGGCGCCCGAGGGCCCCAAGCTGCTCTGCGTCACCGGCGCGTCCAACGTGACCGGCGAGCTGTGGCCGGTCGCCGAGCTGACCGGGACGGCGCACCGGCACGGCGCCCGGGTGGTGCTGGACGCCGCCCAGCTGGCCCCGCACCACCGGGTCTCGGTGCGCGAGCTGGACGTCGACTGGATCGCCTTCTCCGGCCACAAGATCTACGCGCCGTTCGGCGCCGGGGTGCTGGCCGGCCGGGCGGACTGGCTGGACGAGGCCGAGCCGTACCTGGCCGGCGGCGGGGCGACCCGGACGGTGGCCCGGGAGACGGACGGCTCGGTGGCCGTGCAGTGGCAGACCGGCCCGGCCCGGCACGAGGCCGGCTCGCCGAACGTCATCGGCGCCTACGCGATCGCCTCGGCCTGCCGCGCCCTGGGCGAGGCCGGCTTCGACGCCCTGGAGGCCCGTGAGCGGCAGCTGGTCGACCGGCTGACCGCCGGGCTGGCGGAGGTCCCGCAGGTCAAGGTGCTGAACCTGTTCGGTGCCGGCTCGGCCCGGGTGGGCGTGCTGTCCTTCGTCGTCCGGGGCTGGAACAGCTCGCACTTCTCGGCCGCGTTGTCCGCCGAGTACGGCATCGGGGTGCGCGACGGCCTCTTCTGCGCCCACCCGCTGGTGCGCACCCTGCTGGACGACGAGGCCACCGCCGTCGAGTCCAGCTGCGGCGCTCCGGACCCCTCGCTGCCGGGCGAGCGCAGCCTGAACGCCATCCGGGTCAGCTTCGGCGCCGGGACCCCGGACGAGCACATCGACCGCTTCCTCACCGCCGTCCGCGAGCTGGTCACGGACGGCGCGGCGTGGAACTACCGCAACGAGGGCGGGCGTTGCGTCGCGGACACCCGCCGGGAGGGCTGAGCCCGGGCGCGTCGGGAGGGCTGAGCCCGGGCGCCCCGCTACTCGTCCAGGCCGAGGGCGAAGGCCGCCTCCAGGTCGTGCTGGGAGTAGGTGCGGAAGGCGATCTGGGTCTCGGTGTGGGCCACGCCGGGGACCTTGTTGAGCCGGCCCGGGATGACCTCGGCCAGGTCGTCGTGACGGCGCACCCGGACCATCGCCACCAGGTCGTATCCACCGGTCACCGAGTACACCTCGCTGACGCCCTCGATGGAAGCGATGGCCTCGGCGATCTCCGGGATGCGGTCGACACTGGTCTTGATCAGGACGATGGCGGTGATCACTGTTCGCGCTCCTTTGTGGGGTGCCGCCAGCGTATCGGGCGTCAGCCGGGCCGTCTCGGGGGGTGGCGGACCACCGTGCAGGTGTAGAGGAAGCCGGCCGAGAAACCGATCACGTGGACCAGGTAGGCCACCCCCGGGCCCGCCGAGTGCACCGACCACCACTGCAGCGCGAACCAGAGGCCGAGTACCAGCCAGGCCGGGAAGCGCAGCGGCAGGAAGAACAGCAGCGGGACGAGGGTGGTCACCCGGGCGCGCGGGTGGAAGCGCAGGTAGGCGCCCAGGACGGCGGAGATGGCGCCGGAGGCTCCGATGAGCACCCGCGTGCAGTCCGGCGAGTGCGCCTCGGCGAGCGCGAAGCCGTACGTGGCCAGGCTGCCGGCGGCCAGGTAGAAGACGGCGTACCGGGCCCGGCCCAGCCGTCGCTCGACGGTGGGGCCGAAGACGTGCAGGAAGAGCAGGTTGCCCAGCAGGTGCAGCCAGCCGGCGTGGAGGAAGAGGCCGGTGAGGGCGGACAGGGCCGGGTGCTTGCCCGGGGTCGGGGCGGCCGGGCAGCCGGGGACCGGGTCGGGTGCCTCGGTCAGCTGTTCGGCGGTGAGCGGCCGCCCGGTCAGCAGTTCGGCCGGAACGGCGCCCCAGCGCTGCTCGTACCGCTGCTCCGCGCAGACCCGGGCCGGGCCGGTGCCGTACAGCGGATTGAGCCCGGCGGCCGGGCCGAGGAGGAAGACCAGGGTGTTGACCGCGATCAGCGCGTAGGTGACCGCCGGGGCGGCCACCTCCGGCCGGCCGCCCCGCGCGGCGGTGTGGTCGGGGGCCGCGAGCGCCATGCGGCCAAGCATCCCTCCGGGCGCCGCAGGTGACACGGCGGTTTACGGCAGGTGGACTAGCCCCGCTATTCCGCTGACCGGTGGTCGCGATGGTTGCCCCAGGCAATAGGCTTGGGGCGGGCATTCCCGCCTCCCGCCGCCGACGCCGGGGCTCCGGGGGGAGCGCCTAGCCCACGCAGGGACCACCCGAGAGGACCCCCGATGACCGTCCCCGCCCTGACTGCTGAGACGCGCTGGCGCTGCACCCTGTGCGGCAACCTCACCCGGTTCGACGTGACCCGCACCGCGCGGGTGACCGAGTTCCTGCACTTCGACCTGGCCGGCGACTCCAAGGTCGAGGAGACCGAGGTGCTGAGCGAGACCGTCGAGTCGGTGCGCTGCCGCTGGTGCAACGCCGTCGACCAGGTCGAGCTGGTGGCCCGTCCGGGTGCCGAGGGCGCGGAGGCCCCGGCCGAGCAGGGCTGATGCCCGCGGGTGCGGCGGGCGGCGCGCAGCGCGCCCGCCCGCCGCACCGGACAATACGGAACAAGACGCACGGGGCGTGACGACGGGGGGTCGCGGCCGTACCCCGCCGGAGAACAGGATCGGAGCCGAGGACGTGGTGGACGCAGCGAAGGAGCCCGGCGAAGCGCAGGGGCTTCGGCCCGCTGCGCAGGCGCAGGTGCCGGACGCCGGGACGGGACCGGCGGAGGGCGCTGCGTCCGGAACCGTCGACGCGGCGGCCGGCGGACCCGGTGCCGTCGGGGCGCAGACCGCTTCGTCCGGCCCGGCAGACCCGGCCGAGTCCTCCGACGCCTCCGGGGCCGCGTCGGAGCGCGGCGCCGAGAAGCTGGACCGGCCGCTGCCCGAGGGAGTGCGCCGACGGGTGGTCGGGCTGGCCTCGGACGCGCTGGGCGGACTGCCGCCGGGCGAACTCCCGCAGAGCCTGCGTCAGTACGTGAAGTTCACCCCCGCGCGGCGCGCCAAGTACGCGGCCACCGCGCTGGCGGCCGCGCTGGAGGCGGAGCCGGCCTTCCGGGTGCGGATAGCGGAGCGGCTGCGGCTGGGACAGCCGGACCTGGTGAGGGCGCTGGAGTCGGGCAGCGTCCCCGGCGCCGCCGATCCGATGGACGTCGCGGCCGCCGCCTACCTGGTGCGCTCGGCGGGCTGGAGCCGGCTGGTCGCCGAGGCCGGCGAGGAGGCCGAGCGGGCCGGCGCCGAGGACGCGGCCGCGGAGGCGACCCGGCTGGTGGAGAAGCTGCAGGCCGAGCTGGCCGAGGTGCGGGCCACCGCGCGGGCGGACCTGGACCGGCAGCGCGTGGAGTTCGAGGGCGTCCGGCGGGAGGCCGAGTCGCTGCGCAAGAAGGTGCGGTCGCTGGAGAGCGACACCCGCCGGGCGCAGGCCGAGACGCGTCGGGTGGCCGGGGAGCTGGAGGCGGCGAGGGCCCAGGGCGCCGCCGAGCGCAGCGCGGCCGAGACCGAGGCGCGGCGGCTCAAGCACCGGCTCTCGGAGCTGGAGAACGCCGCCGAGCAGGGCCGCCGGTCGGCCCGCGAGGGGCGAAGCGTCGAGGACATGCGGCTGCGGCTGTTGCTGGACACCGTGCTGCAGTCGGCCCAGGGCCTGCAGCGGGAGCTGGCGCTGCCGGTCGCCCAGATCCGCCCGGCGGACCTGGTGGAGGCGGTGGTGCCGGGCGCGGCCTCGCCGCACGACGTGGCGCGGCGCGGGCTGGCCGAGGACGACCCGGCGCTGCTGGACCAGCTGCTGGCGATCCCGCAGGTGCACCTGGTGGTGGACGGCTACAACGTGACCAAGACCGGCTATCCGACGCTGCCGCTGGAGCAGCAGCGGATCCGGCTGCTGGGCGGGCTGGCGATGCTGGCCCAGCGCACCCAGGCGGAGGTCACCTGTGTGTTCGACGGCCAGGACCTGGACGTTCCGGTGATCATGGCGCCGCCGCGCGGGGTCCGGGTGCGGTTCAGCCGGACCGGGGAGACCGCGGACGAGCTGATCCGCCGTCTGGTGCGGGCCGAGCCGCAGGGCCGTCCGGTGGTGGTGGTCTCCGCTGACCGGGAGGTCGCGGAGGGCGTGCGGAAGGCGGGCGCACGCCCGGTGGCGTCGGTGCTGCTGCTGAACCGGCTGGCACGGCCCTGAGCGTCGGCCCGCTAGGATGACACCTGGTCAGCGCCGCGTCCCCGACCGTGTGCGGGTGCGGTGAAGCCGGTGTGGTGAACGGGGTTCACGCCTTCGGGGGAGTGGCAAAGCGAATAGATCCGCACTAGGGTCTGGCGTCAAACCTATTTTCCGGAACCTCATCCGATCGGGTGAGCCCGTTGGAAGAAGGAGCCGGTCCCTTGGCCTCCCACCGCCGTCCCAAGCAGCCGAGCCGCGCGCGGATCTCCGTGCTCACCGCTGCCGCTGCGACCGCGGTCGCCCTCTCCGCCCAGGTGGCCGCGCACGCCGCGCCGCAGCCGAACAAAACGGACGTCAAGGCGCAGATCGACCAGCTCCAGGAGGAGCAGGAGCAGGCGGCCGAGAAGTACAACGGCGCCAAGGAGCGGGCCGACCAGCTGCGCAAGCAGGCGGACCAGCTGCAGGACCAGGTGGCCCGCGGCCAGGAGCAGATGACCCAGCTGCAGGGCGGCCTGGCCGAGGTGGCCGGCGACCAGTACCGCAGCGGCGGCATCGACCCGTCCGTCCAGCTGATGCTCTCCTCCGACCCGTCGGGCTACCTGGAGAAGGCCTCGACGGTCCAGCAGGCCAGCACCACCCAGGCCGAGGCGCTCAAGGCGCTGCTGGACGAGCAGCGCCGGCTGGACCAGGAGAAGGCCGAGGCGGCCGCCGTGCTGGCCTCGCTGGACAGCACCACCAAGGACCTGAACCAGGCCAAGGCGGACGTCAACACCAAGCTGCAGGCCGCCCAGGACCTGCTGAACTCGCTCAGCGCCGCCGAGCGCACCGCGCTGAAGGCCCAGCAGGCGCAGGACGACCGGGCCTCGCGCGGCAGCGACCGGGTCGACCTGAGCAACCTGCCGCCGGCCAGCGGGTACGCCGCGGTGGCCGTCGCCAAGGCGATGAGCAAGCAGGGCTCGCCGTACGTGTGGGGCGCCACCGGTCCGAGCACCTTCGACTGCTCCGGCCTGATGCTCTGGGCGTACGGCCAGGCCGGCGTCTCGCTGCCGCGCACCTCGCAGGAGCAGGGCCACTACGGCACCGCGGTGCCGGGACTGGCCGCGGCCCAGCCCGGCGACCTGGTCATCTACGGCGGCGACATGCACCACGTCGGGATGTACATCGGCAACGGCATGGTGGTCCACGCGCCGCACACCGGTGACGTGGTGAAGGTGATGAAGGCCGACGCGATGCCGATCAACACCATCCGCCGGGTCTGACGGCCCGACACCCTCCGGAGGCCCCGTCCGGGCCCCTGTGATCCGCGCCACCTCCGACGGGGTGGCGTTCGGGTTTTCGACCGTTTCGCGAGCGGCGGGTGAGACCTGATCAGCCTTGCGTGCGGCTGTGATCACCATCGGTCATTTTCACAAAAGAACTTGGGTAATCCTCCGTCTTTTTTCTGACAAGGATTTGAACCGATCACGGTTCAGTTACTAGGGTCATGCTTCGAACCACCGCACTGTCGATCACCCAGCCAGGGTGGCGGCGGTGGTTACCGCCGAGTTCGCGAGGCAGCGGGGCAGGTCGAAGCGACTGCCCGACAGGGGAGCCCAGTGGTAGGGGGCGCTGCGGAGCGGAGCCGGGGAACCACGTTCCTCCGGGGTGAATCGGCGCCAGGTCGGCCGCTGGAACGGCCGTGAGGCGTCGTAGGGCATGCTTCCGGCCCGAACCCGTCAGCTCACCCGGTAGGCGGACGTAGGAA
Organism: Kitasatospora sp. NPDC038210; assembly: GCF_055600605.1. Taxonomy (NCBI): domain Bacteria; kingdom Bacillati; phylum Actinomycetota; class Actinomycetes; order Kitasatosporales; family Streptomycetaceae; genus Kitasatospora; species Kitasatospora sp. NPDC038210. Next base: position 153,556 of record NZ_JBVJYK010000005.1, read on the forward strand.
GAAGGAGCCCGCCTTCGTGGCGTCCCATCGTCGTCCCAAGCCAGCAAGTCGCGCCCGGGTCTCGATCCTGACCGGTGTCGCCGCCGCTGCCGTCGCCCTCTCCGCGCAGTCCGGCGCCCACGCCGACCCGCAGCCGACCAAGGACCAGGTCAAGGAGCAGGTCGACCAGCTCAACGAGCAGGCCGAGGTGGCGACCGAGCAGTACAACGCCGCCCAGGAGAAGCAGCAGACCCTGGAGAAGCAGGTCGCCGGCCTGCAGGACCAGGTGGCCCGTCAGCAGGCCCAGGTGACCGAGCTGCAGGGCGGACTCGCCGAGATCGCCGGGGAGCAGTACCGCAACGGCGGCATATCCCCGACCGTCCAGCTGATGTTCTCGTCCAGCCCGGACAACTTCCTCAACCAGGCCGGTGCGCTGAACCAGGCCGGTGACACCCAGAAGAACCAGCTGAAGCAGCTCCAGGAGCAGCAGCGCAAGCTCGACCAGGACCGCACCGAGGCCCAGGGCAAGCTCGCCGAGCTGGAGTCGACCACCCAGCAGCTGAAGGCCTCCAAGGACGAGGTCCAGGCCAAGCTGAAGGCCGCCCAGGACCTGCTCAACACCCTGACCGAGCAGGAGCGCCAGGCGCTGCGCGCGGCCGAGGAGAAGGCCGCCGCCGACGCCAAGGCCCAGGCCGACGCCGCCGCGAAGGCGCAGCAGAACGCCGACCGCGCCTCGCGCGACAACAGCCGCACCGACCTCTCCGCGCCGTCCTCCACGCCGGCCGGCAAGCTCCCCGCCCCGGGCAGCTCGCGCGGTGCCGCCGCGCTCTCCGCCGCCGCCTCCAAGGTCGGCAGCCCGTACGTGTGGGGCGCCACCGGCCCGAGCTCCTTCGACTGCTCCGGCCTGATGGTCTGGGCGTTCAACCAGGTCGGCGTGTCGCTGCCGCGCACCTCGCAGGAGCAGGCCCACGCCGGCACCCGGATCGGCACCGACCTGTCCCAGGCCCAGCCCGGCGACCTGCTGATCTTCTACGGGGACGCCCACCACGTCGGCATCTACGCCGGCAACGGCCAGGTGCTGCACGCCCCCAAGCCGGGTGCTTCGGTCCGCTACGAGGCCGTCACCAACATGCCGCTGAGCGGCATCGTGCGGGTCTGATCCCGTTCGGCTCCTCCCAGGCCCGGTCTTCCACCACGGAAGGCCGGGCCTGCGGCGTTGGCGGCTGCTCGGGCTGATGTCCGATTGAGGGTCAAATATTCGGGTCCGTAGGGGTTTGGACTCGCTTGCCCGGACTCGCTAACGTCTGCCACCGGACTCCCGCTCGACGGCCGCCCGCCACGGGCGGCCGCGGGGCCGCGCCGCAGGATTGGAGCCGCTGCCGTGCCCGTGCACCGCCGTTCCCAACTGCTCGCCCGTGCACTGGTGCTGACGGCGGCCGCCACCACCGCGCTGGGCGTGGCGACCGGCGGCGGCGCCCACGCCGCCCCCGGCAGCCCGGACCCGGCCGACCGCAAGGACGTCCAGGCGCAGGTCGAGCAGCTCTACGACGAGGCCGAGCAGGCGTCCGAGCAGTACAACGCCGCACAGGAGGCCCAGCGCCGGCTCCAGGGGGAGACCACGATCCTGCAGGGCGAGATCGCCGTCGCCCAGGACCAGCTCAACGAGCTGCGCGGCGACCTGGCGACCGTCGCCGGGGCCGAGTACCGCGGCGGCGGGATGACCCAGACCGCCCAGCTGATGCTGTCCCCCGACCCGGAGGGCTACCTCGCCCGCGCCCGCACCATGGGCCAGGCGTCGCAGCGGCAGCAGGAGACGCTGCACGAGCTGGTCACCCGCCAGCGCCGGCTCGACCAGCGGCGGACGGAGGCCACCGGAAAGCTCGCCGAGCTCGACCAGGCCCGCCGCTCGCTCGCCGACGGCAAGCAGCAGATCCAGCAGCGGCTGGCCAGGGCGCAGAAGCTGCTCAACGGCCTCGACGCCGCCGAGCGGGCCAGGATGACCGCCCAGGACGCCCGGGACGCCGAGCAGCGCGCCACCCGCGGCACCGACCGGCTGGACCTCGGCACCGCCCCGCCCGCCTCCGAGCGCGGGGCGGCCGCGCTGGCCGCCGCGGTGCGCATGATCGGCTCGCCGTACGTCTACGGGGCCACCGGGCCCCGCGCGTTCGACTGCTCCGGTCTGATGTACTACAGCTGGCGGCAGGCCGGAGTGACCCTGCCGCGCACCTCGCAGGCCCAGGCGTACGCCGGCCGGCGGATCGACCTTTCCGAGGCGCGACCGGGAGACCTGGTGATCTTCTACCGGGACATGCACCACGTCGGCATGTACGCCGGCGGCGGCGTGATCGTGCACGCCCCCTACCCGGGCGCCAAGGTCCGCTACGAGAGCGTCAACGCCATGCCTGTCTCGGGGGTGGTCCGGCTCTGAGCGCGTCCCCTTCGCACCCCGCCGGACCCGGTCCGGCGCACATACCCCGCCGCGCGCTGTCCCGGCGGGGTGCGCTGCTGCTCGCGGTCGGCGGGCTGGCCCAGCTGTCGCTGCCGCCGCTCGCCCCGGCGGCGGCACCGGTCGGGGCGGTCGCCGACCGGCGCGCCGCGGTGGCGGCGGTGCTGGCGGAACGGGCGCGCACGCTGGAGGCCCGGTCGGGGCTGCCGGTGGCCGAGGCGGCGTACCGCAACCTGGTGCTCGCCGCGGGCGGCGGGCCCGACCGGCTGACCGCCGCGGCCGACCTGGCCGTGCGGATCGCCGGGTACGACGACCACCCCGTGGTGTACCCGCGCCGGATCGAACTGGCCGCGGCCGCGGACGGCTGGCGGGTCGAGCGCGAGGAGAGCGCCGACGGGCCGCCGGCGCTCTGGGACCTCGGCGCCGTCCGGCCGGCGCCGGGCACGCACAGCCTGGTGCTCGCTTCGGCCGACGGCCCCGACCCGGCCGGGCTGGTCGTGGTGGGCGACCGCGCGGTGCCCGCCGTCGAGGAGGTCTGGGGCGACGCCTGGCCCGGCCGGCTGCTGCTCGAACTGCCCGCCACCGAGGAGCAGTTCGCCCGGCTGCTGGAGGGCGACCCGGCCGGCTGGGCGGACATGGCGGCGGTCACCGTGGCCGCCCCCGGCGCACCCCGGGACACCCCGGCGGACCGGGTGCTGGTCAACCCCGAGGCGTACGGCCGGCTCAGCGGCTTCGGCCGCCAGGTGGTCGTCACGCACGAGGCCACGCATGTCGCGACCAGGGCCGACACCCGGGCCTGGACTCCGATGTGGCTCTCCGAGGGCGTCGCCGACTGGACCGCCTACCGCGACAGCGGCCGCAGCCCGCAGCAGATCGCCCCCGAACTGGCCCGGGACGTCGCCGCCGGGAGGCTGCCCGCCGAACTGCCCGCCGACCAGGACTTCGCCGCCGGCGCCGCCGGCATCGCCCAGGCCTACGAGCAGTCCTGGCTCGCCTGCGAGCTGATCGCCCGCCGCAGCGGGCCGCAGCGGCTGGTCGCCTTCTACCGGGCGGTCGGCGCGGACGACGGGCAGGGCGAGGACCGCGAGCGCCGTACGGACCGGCTGATGCGCGCCGAACTGGGCGTGGGCCTGGCCGGGTTCACCCGGCTCTGGCTGGACGAGGTGGCGGCGCTGAAGGACTGAGGCCGGCGGGCCGCAGCAGCGTCAGCGCCGCGGCTCGGCCGGCGTGCCCAAGTGGTCGATGCCGTCCAGCAGGTCCTGCTCGTACGCGATGCCCGGGCGCACCGGGTAGCCGGCGGCCGGCAGCGCGGCCGGCTCGCGGTCCAGCACCACGGTCGCGGGCAGCGGCGCCTCGCCCCGGGTGGAGCGCCAGAGCCGGACGCAGGAGAGCACGGTGGCGGCCAGCAGCAGCAGGTTGCGCAGCGCCAGCACCGTGATGGCGCCCGGGTCGCTGGCGAGGATCTGGGTGAACATCGTCGGGAACTCGACCAGCGTCAGCGGGCAGGCGAGCAGGATCAGCAGCGCCACCGGCCGCTGGCTGGTGCCGCGCACCGTCAGGCAGACCGCCGCGACGCCGACCAGCCAGACCAGGTACTGCGGGCTGATCACCCGGCTGGTCACCACGAAGACCAGCAGCGCGCACAGCGCCGCGTCGTACATGGTGGCCGCGTTGCGGCGCTTGGAGGTGAAGCGCCACAGCAGCAGCCAGAGGAAGCCCAGCACGGTGCCGGCCATCATGACCTTGCTGATCACGCCGACCCACGGCCCGAGCATCTCGGGGGAGCCGTAGTTCATGGTGACCCGGCCGTCCCAGCCCCCGGCGATCCGGGCGAAGTGCAGCGGCAGCGCGCCGACCGACTCGACCTCGATGCCGCGGTCCTTCTGGAAGGCCAGGAAGTCGAAGGCACCGTTCATGCCGGCCGCGAGCAGGAAGCCGATCGAGACGGCGGTGGCCCCCGCCAGCGTCCAGGAACGGCGGGTCCGGCGGCCGGAGGGGGTGCCGATCAGGCCGAGCAGCGGCCAGACCTTCACGATGCCGCCCAGGCCCAGCAGCAGCCCGCCGACCGCCGGACGACGGATCAGCGCCAGCAGGCCGGCCAGGGCGACCGCGGTGACGATCATGTCGAAGCGGTTGTAGATCATCGGGCCGAGCAGCGGGACCCCCACCACCCACATCCAGGCGCCGGTCAGCGCCCGGCCCCGGCGCAGGCCGGTGCGGATCAGCAGTGCGGCCGCGGCGGCGTCGGCGATCCCGCAGATCACCCAGAACGAGACCAGGTACGACCAGGGCAGCAGACCCGGCAGCAGGATCACCAGGGCGGCGCCCGGCGGGTACTGCCAGGTCACGTCGTCGAACGGGAAGGTGCCGGTCTGCAGCACGCCGTACCAGGCGTGGTAGATCATCCACACGTCGGCGGTGACGTCGCCGCCGGGCGACTTCAGCACGCCGGTGATCAGCAGCACCAGCAGGGTGCGGGTGGCCACCCAGGTCGCGCCGAGCGCGGCCAGCGCCCCGAGCGGGCGGCCGAGGCGGCCGCGCGAAGAACCGGGCTCGGTGGCCGGGGCCAATTCCACTGCGCTCCCTCGTTCGTCTCGGACGTCCTCACCGGAGGCGTCGTACTGACGGACGCCCGGGCCGCGTCGCACAGCGGCCTAGGTACTAGGACTGACCCGGGGGTCAAACGGTTGCCGTGCGCGGTTCCGTTCCCGGCGGGTCATGGTGTTGACCTATCGTACGGATCACCCAGCGGTACACCGAGCACCCCCCGACCGAGCGAGCCGTGGCCTGATGCACAGAACCTTGATCGTCACCAATGACTTCCCGCCCCGACCGGGGGGCATCCAGGCCTTCGTGCACAACATGGCCGTCCGTCAGCCCGCAGGAAGCATCGTGGTCTACGCCTCGACCTGGCGCGACGGCAGCGAGGTGCGGCGCTTCGACGCCGAGCAGCCGTTCCCGGTGATCCGGGACCGGACGAAGGTGATGGTTCCCACACCCCGGGTCACCCGGCGGGCCGCCGAGATCCTGCGCGCCGAGCGGTGCGACTCGGTCTGGTTCGGCGCCGCCGCCCCGCTCGGCCTGATGGCGCCCACGCTGCGCCGGGCCGGGGCCGGACGGCTGCTCGGCATGACGCACGGCCACGAGGCCGCCTGGGCCCAGCTGCCGGTCTCCCGGCAGCTGCTGCGCCGGATCGGCGCGGGCACCGACGTGCTGACCCACCTGGGCGAGTACACCCGCTCCCGGATCGCCGCCGCCGTCGGGCCGCAGGCCGCGGCCCGGATGGTGCAGTTGCCGCCGGGCGTGGACGAGTCCACCTTCCACCCGGGCTCCGGGGGTGCCGAGGTCCGCCGCCGGCTCGGGCTGGCGGACCGGCCGGTCGTGGTCTGCGTCTCCCGGCTGGTGCCGCGCAAGGGCCAGGACACCCTGATCGAGGCGATGCCGCAGATCCTGGCCGACGTGCCGGACGCGGTGCTGCTGATCGTCGGCGGCGGCCCGTACCGGGCGGACCTGGAGAAGCTGGCCGACGCCACGGGCGTCCGTGACTCGGTGCGCTTCACCGGCTCGGTGCCGTGGGAGGAGCTGCCCGCCCACTACGGGGCCGGGGACGTCTTCGCGATGCCCTGCCGGACCCGGCGCGGGGGGCTGGACGTCGAGGGCCTGGGCATCGTCTACCTGGAGGCCTCGGCGACCGGCCTGCCGGTCGTCGCGGGGGACTCCGGGGGCGCCCCGGACGCGGTGCTGGAGGGCGAGACCGGGTACGTCGTCCCGGGCGGCTCGGCCTCGGCGTCGGCCGAGCGGATCGTGCGGCTGCTGCGTGACGAGGAGCTGCGCCGGCGGATGGGCGAGGCCGGGCGGCGGTGGGTGGAGCGCTCCTGGCGCTGGGACCTGCTGGCCGGGCGGCTGACCTCGCTGCTGGCGGCCTGACACGAAGACGGGCCCCGCCTCTCCCGGAGGGAGGCGGGGCCCGTCGTGGTACCCGGTCACTTCCGGTAGATGGCCTCGATGTCGGCCGCGAAGTCCTTCAGGACGACGTTGCGCTTCAGCTTCAGCGAGGGCGTCAGGTAGCCGCTCTCCTCGGAGAACTCGGTGTCCAGCACGCAGAACTTCTTGACCGCCTCGGCGTGCGAGACCGCCGCGTTGCCGTCGTCCACCGCGGCCTGCAGGGCGGCCAGCAGCTCGGGGTCCTGGGCGAGGTCGGCGGCGGTGGCGTCGGCGGGCTTGCCGTTGAGCTCCTTCCACTTCGGGAAGAAGTCCTGGTCGATGGTGATCAGGCAGGCGATGAAGGGCTTCCGGTCGCCGACCACCATGACCTCGCCGACCAGGGCGTGGGCCCGGATCCGGTCCTCGATCACGGCGGGGGCGACGTTCTTGCCGCCGGCCGTGACGATGATCTCCTTCTTGCGGCCGGTGATGGTCAGGTAGCCCTCCGAGTCCAGCGAGCCGATGTCGCCGGTGGCGATCCAGCCGTCCTTGAGGGTGTCGGCGGTGGCCTGCGGGTTGTTCCAGTAGCCGGTGAAGACGTGCGGGCCCTTGAAGAACACCTCGCCGTCCTCGGCGATCCTGACCGAGGCGCCGGGCACCGGCTGGCCGACCGTACCGATCTTCGGCTTGTCCCACGGGTTGAAGGTGGTGGCCGCGCAGGTCTCCGTCAGGCCGTAGCCCTCCAGGACGGTGAAGCCGATGCCGCGGTAGAAGTGGCCGAGGCGCTCGCCGAGCGGGGCGCCGCCGGAGATGGCGTGGGTGGCCCGGCCGCCGAGGGCGGCGCGCAGCTTGCTGTAGACCAGCTTGTCGAAGACCGCGTGCTTGAGCCGCAGGACCAGGCCCGCGCCGCCGGCGTCCAGCGCCCGGCTGTAGGCGATCGCGGTCTCGGCGGCCTTGTCGAAGATCTTGCCCTTGCCGTCGGCCTGGGCCTTGGCGCGGGCGGTGTTGTAGACCTTCTCGAAGACTCTGGGCACGCCCAGGATCAGGGTCGGCCTGAAGGCGGCCAGCTCGGCGGTGACGTCCTTGATGTCGGAGACGTGTCCGAGCTTCATCGGGGCCATCGCCGGGCAGATCTCGGCGATCCGGCCGAGCACGTGGGCCAGCGGCAGGAAGAGCAGGACGGAGCTCTCGCCGGTGGTGAACAGCGGGGCCAGGCGCTCGACGACGTTGCCGCACTCGGCCATGAAGTTGCCGTGCGTCAGCTGACAGCCCTTCGGGCGGCCGGTGGTGCCCGAGGTGTAGACGATGGTCGCGATCGAGTCGGAGGTGGCGGTCGAGCGGTACTCGGCGACGGTCCCGTCGGAGACCTCGCGACCGGCCTCGGCCAGCGCGGCGATCGCGCCCCGCTCGATCTGCCAGGTGTGCTTCAGCTCCGGGAGGCGGTCGCGGACCTCTTCGACCACCGCGTGGTGATGGTCGGTCTCGGTGAGCACGGCGACCGCGCCGGAGTCGCCGAGGATCCACTCCACCTGCTCGGCGGAGGAGGTCTCGTACACCGGCACGGTGATGGCACCGGCCGACCAGATCGCGAAGTCCAGCAGCGTCCACTCGTACCGGGTCCGGGACATGATGCCCACGCGGTCACCCGGGCGGATGCCGGCGGCGATCAGGCCCTTCGCGGCGGCGTGCACCTCGACCAGGAACTGGGCGGCGGTCAACTCCTGCCACTGGCCGTCCACCTTGCGGCTGAGGACCGCGACGTCCGGGTGCCGCTCGGCGTTCTGGTGCACGAGGTCGGAGAGGTTACCGCCGCTCGGTACCTGGTAGAGGGCCGGAAGGCTGAAGTCGAGCAAGACTGCTCCTCGTTCGCGACGCTGCGGGACGGCAGGACGTTACTGCCCGGTAGGCAGCTTCGACCAGGGGGGTCGGGCCCGGTGTTCGAAGTGTCACACCCGGCCGGGTCCGACCAGGCCGTGACCGGGTCGTTCGAATGGCACCCTACGGTAGCCCTGCGGTGACCGGCCGGTAGCATGCCCCGCCGCCGCCCGCAGGGCACCGCCCGCGCGGCCGAGGGGATCCCCGGTCGCGATAGCCTGCTCCGGGCGGACCGGGCCGAGCGCGTCCCGGACGGACCGGCAGGCAGAGGGACGACGCGGAGGGCCATTCCATGGCGGAGCACACCAGGTCGAGCATCACCATCGACGCGACCCCGGCCACGGTCATGGCCGTGATCGCCGACTTCGCCGCCTACCCGGCCTGGACCGGCGAGGTCAAGGAGATCGAGGTGCTGGAGACCGGCGAGGGCGGCCGCGCCAGCCAGGTCCGGCTGCTGCTCGACGCCGGCGCGATCCGCGACGAGCACGTCCTCGCCTACACCTGGGACGGCGACCGCGAGGTGAGCTGGACCCTCGTCCGCAGCCAGATGCTCCGCTCGCTGGACGGCTCCTACACCCTCGCCCCGCTGGCCGGGAACCGCACCGAGGTGACCTACCAGCTCGCCGTGGACGTCAAGATCCCGATGCTGGGCATGATCAAGCGCAAGGCCGAGAAGGTCATCATCGACCGCGCCCTGGCCGGACTGAAGAAGCGCGTCGGGGACACCTCCGGCACGACGCCCTCCGAGGGCTGACACCGCGGAACGGGGGCCGACGGCATGACGGCGACACGCACCATCCTGGTCAGCGGCGACGCGGGCGCGCCCGCGGTGGCCGCCGCCACCGCCCTGCACGCCGCCCGGCGCGGCCACCGCACCTGGCTGCTGGCGGCCGACGACCCGCACCGCGCGCTGGACTCCGTCCTCGGCACCCGGCTGGAGCCCGAACCGCTCGAATGCGCGCCGGGCCTGGCCGTCTCCCGGATCGACGAGCAGGCCGCCTTCCGCTACGCCGTCGGTGAGCTCACCGGCCGGCTCAAGCCCGCCCTCGACCTGCTCGGCGCCGAACAGCTCGACCCCGAGGAACTCACCGCCCTCCCCGGCATCGCCCGGCTCGCCCTGCTGCGTGCCCTGCCCGCCGCCGACCAGGACGTCCTGGTGGTGCTCGCCCCGCCGCCCGCCGAGCTGATCGCCACCCTCGCCCTGCCCGAGCAGCTGGCGCGCTACCTGGACCGGCTCGTCCCCGAGCAGCGGCAGGCCGCCCGGGCGCTGCGACCGCTGCTGGCCGGACTGGCCGGGGTCCCGATGCCGGCCGAGTGGCTGTACGAGGGGCGCGGCAAGGCCGCCGCGGCGCTCGCCGAGTCCCGCGCCGCGATCACCGACCCCGGTACCAGCGTCCGCCTGGTCGTCCCGGCCGACGGACACCCGTACGAGGAACTGCGCCGGATCCGGGCCGGGCTCGCGCTGCACGGGCACCGGCCGGACGCCGTGGTCGTGCACGGCGCCCTGCCCGAGGCCGCCGTCTCCTCACCCGACCCCTGGCTCGCCGCGCTGGCCCGCCGCCGGCAGGAGGAGCTGGCCGGGCTCGCCGCCGGTACCGACGCCCCCGTCCTGGTCACCGATCTGGCCGACGCCACCCTGGAGGCCGTCGCCGACCGCCTGTACGGGGACGGCCCCGGACCCGAGCGGCTCGACCCGGCGCCCTGGACCGTCGAGGACCGGCTCGCCGCGGACGGCCTGCTGGTCTGGCACCTCGACCTGCCCGGCGCCGACCGGGCCGCTCTGGACCTGGTCCGCCGGGGCGACGACCTGGTGGTCGGCCTCGGCGCGCACCGCCGGGTGCTCGCCCTGCCCTCCGCGCTGCGCCGCTGCACGGTGGCCGGAGCCGGGCTGCTGGACGGCGTGCTCTCGGTGCGGTTCGCACCCGACCCCGCGCTCTGGCCGCAGGGCTGACGGGCCGTGCGGCCTTTCCGGGGCGTACGGCCGGTCGGGTAGCGTCGGGCCGGAGGGCCGCGGGGTGCGGCCACGGCTGAGGAGGCGCCCGCGATGACCAGCACCGACGACCGCACCGAGCCCGTCGGCGACCGCACCGGGTCCGTCGGCGACCGCGCCGGGTCCGTCGGCGACCGCGCCGGGTCGGCCCGTGAGCACGCCGAGCACGCCGAGCCCGCGGGCGGAGGCGCCGGGGCGGGCGACGGGCGGTCCGGGCCGCAGGCCGACGGTCAGGCCCACCCGTTCGGGCCGGAGCTCGGCCCGCTGGTGGACGAGGTGCGCCGGTTCGCCACCGCGCTCGGGGAGAAGGCCCAGGAGACCAGCGCCACCACCCTGATCACCCTCTCCGGCCTCGCCGACCGCCTGCGCACCCAGCAGCCGGAGGTCTACGGCCACCTCGCCGCCGCCGGCTCCGGGATCGCCGCCGCGGGCGCCGAGCTGCTGGCCGCCTACCGTGCCGCCGTGGTCGGGCACGAGAACCGCTGGACCGCCGGCCGTGGCGCGGCCGCCGAGAAGATCGACCTCGACGGGCCCGGCGGGCCTGACGGGACTGACGCACCGTCCGCCAAGCAGTGAAACCGTAACTTCCGGAGGGTGATCGCGTTGCTCTCATGCGTCACGAAGGCGGACCCTAGATACGACTTTTGAAGAGTCGCGGCCCGGTTGCCCCAGAATTGTCTTCGAATAATGTATGCGAGGCTGTGTACGGGAGCGGACTTGGGCGGTACCGTTCCGTCCAGCGGGAACGAGTGAATAGCTGAGGGACACATGGCTCTGACCATCGGCGTCGATGTCGGCGGGACCAAGATCGCGGCAGGCGTGGTCGACGAGGCGGGCGCGATCCTGGCCCGGACCAGGGTGCCCACCCCGGCCGACCCGCAGTGGGCGGTCGATGCCATCGCGCAGGCCGTGCGCGAGCTCAAGGAGCAGCACCCCGACGTCGCCGCGGTCGGCGTCGGCGCCCCCGGCTTCGTCGACAGCAACCGCTCCACGGTGATCTTCGCGCCCAACATCGACTGGGAGAACGAGCCGCTGCGCGGCCGCATCGAGGAGCTCACCGGTCTCGACACGGTGGTCGAGAACGACGCCAACTGCGCCGCCTGGGCCGAGTTCCGCTTCGGTGCGGCCGTCGACCACCAGGACATGGTGCTGATCACCGTCGGCACCGGCATCGGCGGCGGCATCGTCCTGGACGGCCGGCTGCACCGCGGCCGCTTCGGCGTGGCCGGCGAGATCGGCCACCTCAACATGGTCCCGGACGGCCTGCAGTGCGGCTGCGGCGGCAAGGGCTGCTGGGAACAGTACGGCTCCGGCCGGGCGCTGCGCCGCTACGGCCGGGAGAAGGCGGCGGCCGACCCGGCGCGCGGCCGACGGATGCTGGAGCTCAACGACGGCGTCGCCGAGACCATCCGCGGCATCCACATCACCGAGGCGGCCGAGGACGGCGACCCGCTCGCCCTGGAGTGCTACGCCGAGCTGGCCGACTGGCTGGGCCGCGGCATGGCCGACCTCGCCGCGCTGTTCGACCCGGGCGTCTTCGTGCTCGGCGGTGGTGTCTCCGACTCCGGCCGCCTGCTGCTCGACCCGGTCGCCAAGGCCTTCGAGCACTACCTGACCGGCGGCGTGCACCGCCCGCGTGCCGAGGTCGTGCTGGCCTCGATGGGTTCCGCCGCCGGCATCGTCGGCGCGGCGGACCTCGCCCGCATTCCCGCGTAGCCGCTTCCCCCTTTTCACCCTCCCCGGGGCGCACCCCGCCCCTCCCAGCCCGCCGGCGGCGGTGCGACCGGGCCCCGACCGATCCCGGACGCGCCGCCGCCGTCGCACGTCCGGCCCCCGCCGCGTACGGTCGGAGCCGGTGACGACGCACCCGGTGACGACGTACAGGGAGGGCCATGACCGCCGCGACCACGACCGCCGCGACCACGACCGAGGCGAGCGCCGCGACGGCCGGACCGTTGCCGCCGGGCGGCCCGCGGCGGCTGCGCCTGCTCAGCTACAACGTCCGCTCGCTGCGGGACGACCGGCGGGCGCTGGCCCGGGTGGTCCGGGCCTGCGCACCGGACCTGGTCTGCATCCAGGAGTCACCGCGCTACTGGCGCCCCGGGGGCCAGGCGGCCGGGCTGGCCCGCAGCACCGGGACGGTCGTCCTGGCCGGCGGCGGCCGCACCGCCGCCGGGCCGCTGCTGCTCGGCCGACCAGGCGCGGCGGAGGTGCTCGGCGTGCACGACCGGCTGCTGCCCAAGACCCGCGGCCTGCACGCCCGGGGCTTCGCCACCGCGCTGCTGCGGCTGCCCGGCGCGGCGCCGTTCACCCTGACCAGCTGCCACCTGAGCCTCGACGCCGAGGAGCGGTACGGGCAGTTCGAGCTGCTGCTCGACCAGCTCGGTATCGCTGAACACGGCGTCGTGGCAGGGGACTTCAACGAGCACCCGGACGGGCCGGGCTGGCAGCTGCTGGCCTCGCGGCTGCAGGACGGGTACCCGACCGCGCCCTGGGGCGGGGAGTACACCTCGGTACCCGAGCGTCCCTACCAGCGGATCGACGGCGTCTTCGCCACGCCGGGGATCACCGTCCTGGGCTGCGGGGTGCCGCACGGACTGCCCGGTGTCACCGAAGCCGACCTGCGGGCCGCGACCGACCACCTGCCGGTGCTCGCGCTGCTCGAACTCCCCGAGGGCTGAGGGTCCGTCGACGGACCCCCGGCCCGCGGGCCGAACCCCCCCGCCCTTGATCCTCCGGCCGGGAGAGGGCGGCCGACGGACGCTAGACGACCGCGCCGTGGTCCGGATCCTCCGGCTCGTCCTCGTCGCGGTCCCGCATCCGGGCCACCAGGGTGACGAAGCCGCCGAGGAAGGAGGTGATCCCGACCCAGGCGGGCCAGCCGGCGATCTCGCGCCAGACCACCGCGTCGACCAGCAGCAGGGCGGGGCCGCCGAGCACGGCGAGCCAGGCGAACTTGGCGGTCACGTCGGCGGCGGGCAGCGGCGGGGGCTCCGGCGGGACGTAGTGGTCCTCGTCGGTCTCCTCGTCCAGCTCGAAGTCGCGCGGGCCGGCGCCGGAGGCCGGCATCACCGGTCGGCCGGAGCGGGGGCGGGGCTGCGGGGCGAGGTCGGACAGGTCCTCCCGGCCGGCGCTGCCATCCTTGTAGCCGCCCTTGAGCTCGTTCTGCGCGCGGAGGTTCTCGACCTCGGGCCAGTCGGGGTTGTTGAGGTCGACCGGGTCGTCGAACTGGGCGATCAGGGCGGCGAAGATCTCGTCCTGCTCGGCCTGGCTGCGCTCGGGCGCACGGCGCGGCCGGGGCTCGGCGGGGGCCTCCGCCCCCGCGGCGTCCGCATCGGCGTCCTTCCCGGCTGCGGCTGCGGCTGCGGACGTGGACGCGGGCGTCACGGCCCCGTCCGCGCCGGTGCGCTCCGCCGACGCACCGCCCAGGGCGCCGTCGTCGGTGCCGCCGTCGTCGGTGGCACCGTCCCTCGCGCCGCTGTCCCTCGTGCCGCCGTCCTTCGTCGCGCCGTCCTCGCGGGGAGCCTCGTCCCCGCCGCCCGCCGTGCTGCTCTCGTGCACTTCCGGCCCTTCAGCCATGGTGATCATCCGATTCGACCCGGGTTGCGCCCGCCGCGTGCGCGGGGGCCAGCCGTCGGATGAAGTCCTGGCTGGCCGCGAATATTTCCGCCGCGTCGTGGTCCAGCGTCGCGACGTGGAAGCTGCGTTGGCACAGCCGCTCCGTCACGTCGGTCGAGGATATCCGGGCCAGCACCAGTTCCGAGTTGGCCGGAGAGACCACGTGGTCCTGCGGGCTGTGGAAGAGCAGCACCGGCTGGGTCACCTCCGGCAGCCGGCGCTGGACCTCCTGCCACAGCCGGCTCAGCGACCAGGCGGCGTGCAGCGGGGTCCGGTCGTAGCCGAACTCGGTCACGCCGTCCTTGGCGATGTCGTCGGCGATCCCGGCCAGGCTCGGCACCAGGTGGCGCAGTACCGGAAGCAGCACACTCGCGGGGGTGTCCGAGCGCACCGACGGGTTGACCAGCACCAGGCCGGACACGGTCGGACCGTGCAGCGCGGCGAGCCGCAGCGACAGCGCCCCGCCCATCGACAGCCCGAAGACGAAGACCCGCTCGCACTCGTCGGCCAGCGTCAGCAGCTCGCGCTCGACCTCGGCGTACCAGTCCTCCCAGCGGGTGAGCTGCATGTCCTGCCAGCGGGTGCCGTGGCCGGGCAGCAGCGGCAGCGAGACGGTGAACCCGGCCGCGGCCAGCTCCTCGGCCCACGGTCGCAGCGACTGCGGCGACCCGGTGAAGCCGTGGCAGAGCAGGACCCCCACCGGTCCGCCGTGGTGGCGGTACGGTTCGGCACCGGGCAGCAACGACATGGCGGACTCCTTCGCGGGCGGGTGGCGCTGGGGGAGGGACGCTGGACGGGAAGCTGCTGGAATCCGCATCGTCCCACGCCCCGCGCCGGGTCGTACACCCCCGCCGGAGGCCGGGCGCAGGCCACTTCGGCGGGGCCGGGCACAGCGGGGGGTCGCGGGGCATTAGGATCGACCGGTCCGCATAACAGGAGGCCCGGGTTGTTCTACCGACTGATGAAGATGATCGTCGCGCCACTGCTTCGGATCTTCTTCCGGCCGTGGATCGAGGGTGAGGAGAACATCCCCACCGAGGGTGCGGCGATCATCGCGAGCAACCACCTGTCCTTCTCGGACTCGTTCTTCTTCCCCGCGCTGATCAAGCGCCGGGTCACCTTCATCGCGAAGGCCGAGTACTTCAACACCCCGGGCCTCAAGGGCCGGCTGACCGCCGCCTTCTTCAAGGGCGTCGGCCAGCTGCCGGTGGACCGCTCGGGCGTGCGCGGCGCCGGCGAGGCCGCGATCCGCAGCGCCATCGCGGTGCTGGACCGCGGCGAGCTGTTCGGCGTCTACCCCGAGGGCACCCGCTCGCCCGACGGAAAGCTGTACCGCGGCAAGGTCGGCGGTCTGGCCCGCGTCGCGCTGGCCACCGGCGCCCCGGTGATCCCGGTCGCCATGATCGACACCGAGAAGGTGCAGCCGCCCGGCCAGGTGGTCCCGAACTTCGGCATCCGCCCCGGCATCCGGATCGGCCGCCCGCTGGACTTCTCCCGCTACCACGGCATGGAGAACGACCGCTTCATCCTCCGTTCGGTGACGGACGAGGTGATGTACGAGATCATGCGGCTCTCCGGCCAGGAGTACGTGGACATCTACGCGACCGCCGCCAAGCGGCAGATCGCCGACGACAAGAAGAAGGCCGACGCCGAGCGCCGCGCCGCCGCCAAGGCGGAGAAGGCGGAGGCCGCCGAGGCCGAGAAGGCCGCCGAGGCGGAGAAGGCCGAGAAGGCGGCCGAGGCGGACAAGGACACCGGCTCGGCCTGACGGCCCGGCCGGGCCCGGGGGAGGGGCGGATGACGGACGGCGGCAGAGCCGGCGAGGTGGGCGGCACGGTGGCGGCCGGCGGCATGTCCGTCGAACTCCCGCTGTGGCGGGCCATCTCCTACTTCCGGGTGCTGGCCCTGTGCTACGCGCTGCTGCGGTACTTCAACTCGTACCTGCACTTCCTGCACCCCGTCGCCGGCTGGATCTTCCTCGGCGCGCTCACCCTCTGGACCCTCGCCACCACCCGGGCCTTCGCCAACCCGCAGCGCTGCACCTGGTACGTCCTGGGCGTCGACCTCGTCCTCGCCGTGACCGGCATCGTGATGAGCGGCCTGACCGACGCCCCGGCCCGGATCAGCCACGGCGCGCCCACCCTGCCCACCATCTGGGCCGCCGGTACGGTGCTCGGCTGCGCCGCGAAGGGCGGCTGGCGCCCGGCCGCAGCCGCGGGCTCCGTGATCGGGGTCGCCAACATCCTGGGCCACGGCGGGCCGACCGGCGACAACATCCACAACATCGTGCTGCTGATGGTCGCCGGGTGCGCGATCGGCTACGTGATCGAGCTGGCCCGGGCCAGCGAGGCCACGCTCACCCGCGCGCTCCAGGTCGAGGCGGCCACCCGGGAGCGCGAGCGGCTCTCCCGGGACATCCACGACGGCGTGCTGCAGGTGCTGGCGCTGGTCCAGCGGCGCGGCGCCGAGCTGGGCGGGGGGACGGACGGCGGCACCGGCGGCGGCGCGGACTTCGCGGAGCTGGGCCGCCTGGCCGGCGAGCAGGAACGCGCGCTGCGGACGCTGATGACCGGCGGCCCGATCCCGGCCCAGCGCGGGCCGCAGCAGCCCGACGCCGCCGAGCCGCGCGACCTCACCGCGTTGCTGCGCCCGTACGCCGACGAGCGGATCACGCTCTCCGCCCCCGGCACCCCGGTGCTGCTGCCCGCCCCGGCGGCGGGCGAACTCGCCGCGGCGGTCGGTGCGGCCGTCGACAACGTCCGCCGGCACGCCGGCGAGGAGGCCCGGGCCTGGATCCTGGTCGAGGACGAGCCGGAGGCGGTCACGGTCAGCATCCGCGACGACGGCCCCGGGTTCGCCCCCGGCCGGCTCGGCGAGGCGGAGCGGGCCGGGCGGCTCGGGGTCTCCCAGTCCATCCGCGGCCGGCTGCTGGACCTCGGCGGCTCGGCCGAGCTGTACTCGGCGCCCGGGGAGGGCGTCGAGGTCGAACTGCGTGTCCCGAGGAAGGCCACTCCATGACCGACCAGCTGATGACGGATCAGCCGACCACTGACCGGTCGGTGCGGGTGATGGTGGTGGACGACCACCCGATGTGGCGGGACGCCGTCTCGCGCGACCTCGCCGAGGCCGGGCTGGACGTGGTGGCCACGGCCGGCGACGGCGAGGAGGCCGTGCGCCGCGCCCGCGCCTGCTCGCCGCAGGTCGTCGTGCTGGACCTCAACCTGCCCGGGCTGCCCGGTGCCGAGGTGTGCCGCCAGGTGGTCGCGCAGGACCCGGCGGTGCGGGTGCTGGTGCTGTCGGCCAGCGGGGAGCACCAGGACGTGCTGGAGGCGGTGAAGTCCGGCGCGACCGGGTACCTGGTGAAGTCCGCCGGGCGGGACGAGCTGCTGGAGGCGGTGCGTCGCACGGCGGTCGGCGACGCGGTGTTCACCCCGGGCCTGGCCGGCCTGGTGCTCGGCGAGTTCCGCCGGCTGGCCGCCGAGCCGGCCCCGGCGTCGTCGCCGGCCGCCCCGCGGCTGACCACCCGGGAGACCGAGGTGCTGCGGCTGGTGGCCAAGGGCCTGTCGTACCGCCAGATCGCCGACCGGCTGGTGCTGTCGCACCGCACCGTGCAGAACCACGTGCAGAACACGCTCGGGAAGCTGCAGTTGCACAACCGGGTGGAGCTGGTCCGGTACGCGATCGAGCAGGGCCTGGACGACGAGATCTGACCGGCCCCGGGCGGGTGCGCCCGTCCGGGGCCGGTCGACTCCTCAGCGCTGTGCGACCGCGGCCTCGCACAGCAGGCCCGCCACGATGTCCACGCCCTCGCGGGTGAGCACCGACTCGGGGTGGAACTGGAGGCCGGCGAAGCCGGGCCCGCGCAGGGCGTGGACGTCGCCGGTGGTGGCGTCCCGGGAGACCTCGATGCCCTCGGCGGCGAGCCCGGCCGCGTCGGCCTCCGTGCAGCGCGCGGTGAAGGTGTTGTAGAACCCGACCGTCCGCTTGGTGCCGAACAGGTCGATGCTCTCCTGCGCCCCCTGGTACGGGACGGCCTTGCGGCCGAGCGCCAGCCCGAGCTCGGCGGAGAGCAGCTGGTGGCTGAGGCAGACCGCGAGCAGCGGCGCCGGCCGGGTGCCGGCGCGGGCGGCGGCCAGTGCGTCCGCGACGATCGGCCGCAGCACCGCCATCTTGGGGTCGTCGACGAGGGCCGGGTCGCCGGGGCCGGGGCCGAGCACCAGCGGGCCGCGGTGCGCCGCGACCAGTGCGCGCAGCTCCGGCGTGTCGTAGCGGACGACCGTCACCCGGTGGCCGAGCGAGCCGAGCAGGTGGGAGAGCATCGAGGTGAAGGTGTCCTCGCCGTCCACGACCAGGGTCTGCTCGGTCTCGGTGACCTGGGCCGGGGTCTGCATCCGCAGCCAGAACGGCGCGAGGCCGGCCCGGCGGGCGCCCAGCGCGGCCTGCACCCGGTGGTCGTCGGCGAGCCGGGGGCCGGTGGGGTGGGGCAGCCGGGCCGCTGCCGGCCGGGCGCCGATCGCGGTGAGCACCCCGGCGGCCTTGGCGTGGGTCTCGGCGACCTCGGACTCCGGGACGGAGTGGCGCACCAGGGTGGCGCCGACCCGGACGACCAGCCGGCCGGTGGCCGGGTCGATGTCGGCGGTGCGGATGCAGATCGGCGAGTCCAGCAGCTGCCCGCCGCTGGCGGAACGTCCGATCAGGGCGAGCGCACCGGAGTAGTAGCCGCGCCCGGAGGGCTCGTAGCGCCGGATGACCCGGGTGGCGTTCTCGACCGGGCTGCCGGTGACGGTGGCGGCGAACATCGTCTCGCGGAGCACCTCGCGGACGTCCAGCGAGGTGCGCCCGCGCAGCTCGTACTCGGTGTGGGCGAGGTGGGCCATCTCCTTGAGCCGGGGCCCGAGCACCTGGCCGCCGAGGTCGCCGACCGTGCACATCATCTTGAGCTCCTCGTCCACGACCATGGTGAGCTCCTCCAACTCCTTCGGGTCGTGCAGGAACTGGAGCAGCGAGTCGATGTCGGAGCCGCCCGCCGGATAGCGGTAGGTGCCGGAGATCGGATTCATCACGACGGTGCCGCCGCTCTGCCGGACGTGCACCTCGGGGGAGGCGCCGACCAGGACGCGGTCACCGGTGTGCACCAGGAAGGTCCAGTAGGCGCCGCGCTCCTGCTCCAGCAGCCGCCGGAACAGCGTGAGCGCGAGCTCCGGCCCGAAGTCCTCCAGGACGGCGTGGAAGTCGCGCCGGATCACGAAGTTGGCGCCCTCGCCGTTGCCGATCTCCTCCTCGATCACCCGGCGGACGATCGAGGCGTACGAATCGTCGTCCACGTCGAACGCGCCACCGGCAAGATCCACCGGCAACTGCGGTAGGGCGGAGGTGAATTCGGCCAACGGGAGAACGTGCTGCTCGGTGACCGCGAGGGCCTGCAACGGGGTGCCGTCGTCGTGCGCCTCGAAACCGCGCTCGCGGATCTGCCGGTACGGGACGAGCGCGAGCAGGTCGTGCACCGGGGAGCCGCCGGCCGGGACGCCGTCCGGTACCGGGAGGTCGGCGAGGTGCTCGTAGCTGCCGACGGTGCCCAGCAGCACCTCGACGGTGTCCGGGGCGAGGCGGGGGGTGCGCCGGTGCAGCACGGCGAAGGCGGGGGCGCCGGGGGCGGTGAGACGGGTGAGCAGGTCGGTGGCGGTGGTCACGGTACGGCTTCCTTCCGGGTGGATGGCGAGGGCGGTGCTGGTTCCGCTCCCGGAGGGCCGTCTGCTCAGACGCCGACGGCCGCCCCGAGGGGCGGCCGTCGTGTTCGTCTAGGAACGCGCGATCGGTGGGCCACCCTTGGGGGAGGCCCACCACCAGGAGTGGTTGTGCGGCGCGTGCATGGGTCGAGCGTAGCGGATTCGGCAGGACGGGTGAGCGAGCTCACGCCTTTGTCCGAGATGTGTCTCACCCCTCGGGCAATGGTCACGAATCGCTCGTGTCACCCCGTAGCCTTGGCCGTGTGACCGCTACGACTGACACTTCGAGGGCTGCCCACTCCTGGCAGTCCCTGCCCGCGGCGCAGCAGCCTGAATGGCCGGACCAAGAGGCTCTGCGCAAGACCCTTGCCGAGCTCGCCGCCTATCCGCCGCTCGTCTTCGCCGGCGAGTGCGACCAGCTGCGCGCCCGGCTCGGAGCCGTGGCGCGCGGGGAGGCCTTCCTCCTCCAGGGTGGTGACTGCGCCGAGGCCTTCGACGGTGTCTCGGCGGAGCACATCCGCAACAAGCTGAAGACGCTGCTGCAGATGGCCGCCGTGCTGACGTACGCGGCCTCGGTGCCGGTGGTGAAGGTCGGCCGGATCGCGGGCCAGTACTCCAAGCCGCGTTCCAAGTCGACCGAGACCCGCGACGGCGTGACCCTGCCGGTCTACCGGGGCGACTCGGTGAACGGCTTCGAGTTCACCCCCGAGTCCCGCATCCCGGACCCGGAGCGCCTGAAGCGGATGTACAACGCGTCCGCCGCGACGCTCAACCTGGTGCGCGCGTTCACCACCGGTGGTTACGCCGACCTGCGCCAGGTGCACGCCTGGAACCAGGACTTCGTCCGCAACTCGCCGGCCGGCCAGCGCTACGAGCAGCTCGCCCGGGAGATCGACAACGCCCTGGCTTTCATGAACGCCTGCGGTGTCGCGCCGGAGGAGTTCAAGACCGTCGAGTTCTTCTCCTCGCACGAGGCGCTCGTCCTCGACTACGAGACCGCGCTGACCCGCGTGGACTCGCGCACCGGCGAGCTGTACGACGTCTCCGGCCACATGGTGTGGGTCGGCGAGCGCACCCGGCAGCTGGACCACGCGCACATCGAGTTCGCCTCGAAGATCCGCAACCCGATCGGCGTGAAGCTCGGCCCGACCACCTCGGTGGACGAGGCGCTCGCCCTGATCGAGAAGCTGGACCCGGAGCGCGAGCCCGGCCGCCTGACCTTCATCACCCGGATGGGCGCGGGCAAGATCCGCGAGCACCTGCCCACCCTGGTCGAGAAGGTCACCGCCTCCGGCGCCAAGCCGGTGTGGATCTGCGACCCGATGCACGGCAACACCTTCGAGGCCTCCAGCGGCCACAAGACCCGCCGCTTCGACGACGTCCTGGACGAGGTCAAGGGCTTCTTCGAGGTGCACCGCGCGCTCGGCACCCACCCCGGCGGCATCCACGTGGAGCTGACCGGCGACGACGTCACCGAGTGCGTCGGCGGCGGCGACGAGGTCATGGTGGACGACCTGCACCAGCGCTACGAGACGGCCTGCGACCCGCGGCTCAACCGCAGCCAGTCGCTGGACCTGGCGTTCCTGGTGGCGGAGATGTACCGGGGGCAGTGAGTCCCGCGCACGGCCGGCCCCCGGGCCGGATGTGACGAAAGCCCCTCCGGTTTCGGGGTTCCCGAGCCCGGAGGGGCTTTTTCGTACCCGGATCGCCGGGTAAGGTGAGGCTTAGTGAGCTAAGGCAAGCCTTAGTCAAGATCCACTCGACGCTTCACCCCGGGAGAGACCGCGATGTACGTGTGCATGTGCCATGCGGTCACCGAGGACCAGGTGAAGAAGGCGATCGACGGGGGTGCCAGCTCCCCCCGCCAGATAGCGAAGGGCTGCAAGGCCGGCACCGACTGCGGGTCCTGCGTGCGCCGGATCCAGGCGCTGCTCGGCGAGCACGGCGCCCGGCCCTGCCCGACCGCCCGGCTGGCCGCGAAGCTCGGCCTCGCCGACCCGCAGCCCGCGCAGCCGCAGCCCGCGCCCGCCGCGCCGGCGCCCGCCTCGGGTCCGATCGCCCCGGTGCTCCCGCTGCGCGCGGCCTGAGGCCTCAGGACTCCGGCTGCTCGATCAGCTGGGCGAGGTAGAGCGGCTCGCCGAGCTTCGCCAGCAGTTCCAGCTGGGTGTCGAGGTAGTCGATGTGGTGCTCCTCGTCCGCCAGGATGTCCTCGAAGATGTTCGCCGAGGTGACGTCGTTCTTGGCCCGCATCACCACGATCCCGCGCTTGAGCCGGTCGATCGCCTCGACCTCGACCTGGCGGTCGGCCTCGAACATCTCCTGGACCGTCTGGCCGATCCGGACGTGGAACAGCCGCTGGTAGTTGGGCAGCCCGTCCAGGAACAGGATCCGGTCGGTGAGCGTCTCGGCGTGCTTCATCTCGTCGAAGGACTCGTGCCGGGTGTACTTGGCGAGCTTCGTCCAGCCGAAGTTCTCCTGCATCTTGGCGTGCAGGAAGTACTGGTTGATCGCGGTCAGCTCGGCGGTGAGCTGCTCGTTGAGGAACTCGATGACCTCGGGATCGCCCTGCATGGCGGTGCCTCCTGCGTTCGTCCTGGGTGGGTCACGTCCTGGGGTGGGCCCTGCGCTGGGAATCCTGGCACCGCGGCGGGAGGAAATTCCAGTAAGTTCACACTCACTAGGACATGTGTCGGAATATCCGATTTGGGCGGAGTGGGCAGGCGGGCGGCCGACCGTTGGCCCGTACGGGCGGGGCGTGAATCCTCACAAAGGGGCGCGCGCCGGGGCTCGTCCGCCGTCTGTCACCATGGATCCATGGGTCAGTCCAAACACGAACCGCTGCAGCCGTCTGACCCGAGGCTCCCCCCGGGCCAGCGCGTGCAACGCGGCTGGCCCGCCCTGCACTACGGCCCGGTGCCCCGCTTCAAGCCGCTGACCTGGGACCTCCAGGTGTTCGGCGCCACCGCGTCGGCGGAGAAGCACAGCTGGGACTTCGAGGCCTTCAACGCCCTGCCGCGCACCACCGTCGTCGCGGACCTGCACTGCGTGACCAAGTTCTCCGTGCTCGGCAACGAGTGGACGGGCGTGTCGGCGGCCGCGGTGCTCGACCTGGTGCCCCCGGCCCCCGGCGTCACCCACGTGATGGTCTGGGCGGAGTACGGCTACAGCGCCAACCTGCGGCTGGCCGACTTCGCCGACCCGCGCACCCTGCTCGCCACCCACCGCAACGGCGAGGCGCTGACCGCCGAGCACGGCTTCCCGGTCCGGCTGGTCGTCCCGCAGCTGTACGCCTGGAAGGGCCCCAAGTGGGTCCGCGCGGTGGAGTACATGCGGGCCGACCGGCGCGGCTTCTGGGAGGAGCGCGGCTACCACAACCTCGCCGACCCCTGGCGCGAGCAGCGGTACTCCTACCAGGAGGAGCCGGGCGAGGGCCCGCTGCGCTGAGCCCGTCCGCCGCGGCCGCGGCGAGCCGTCCGGAGGCCGCAGCGGACCGCCGGAAGCGGCCGGGTGCGGCTAGAAGAGCGAGAACCTGACCGTCACCGGGCTGTGCTGCGGGCGCCGCTCGCCGGCCGCCGGGGACTGGCCGTTGACCTTGACCGCGCCGAACACGTCCCAGCCGGTGGTCTGCATCGTGAAGCCCGCCGCCTGCAGCGCCTTCTGCGCCTCGTCCTTGGTCAGCCCGGTGACGTTCGGGACCGGCACCATGCCCTTGCTGACCACCAGCGAGACGGCGGCGTTCTCCTGCAGCTGCTGCCCGGCCGCCGGCGAGCTGCTGATCACCGAGCCCTCCGGCACGGTGTCGTCGTACGTCTCGGTCACGCTGCCCCTGGACAGCTGGGCGCCGGCCAGGGCCGCCGCGGCGTCGGCGGCGCTCTTGCCGACGACGTCCGGCACCGCGATCCGCTTGGGGCCCTTGGAGACGGTGACGGTGATGCTGTCGCTGCGGCGGGCGCGCGCCCCCACCCCGGGGTCGGTGGAGATCACCTGCCCCGACGGGACGGACTCGCTGAACGCCTCGACGAACCTGCCGTGCAGGCCCTCCTTGTCCAGGATCCGCTGCGCCTCGGCCCGGTCCTTGCCGAGCACCCCGGGAACCGCGCCGTACAAGCCCTCGGACAGCCCGTAGGTGGCGCCGCCGACCGCCAGCACCAGCGCGGTCAGCGCGGCGGCCCAGATCACCGCCTTGCGGGGGATCCGGCGCAGCACGCCGGGCCGGCGCTCGCGCACCGGGGCGGGCTCGTCGTACGGGCGCGGCTCGGTGAGCAGCTGGTCCATCAGCTCCGGCGGCACGTCCAGCACGCTGGTGCGTTCCGTCGGCGGGGCGTCGGCGGGCTGCGGCAGCGGCTCGATCACCGAGGTCGGCTCGCTGGTCGGGTAGCGCGGACTGGGCCGGGTGGAGGCCGGCGGCTCGGCGTCCAGCTCGGCCGGGGTGAGGGTGCGGCGGGCCCGCTGGAGCGCGGCGAGCAGCTCGACCGCGTCGTACGGGCGGCCGTCGGCGGCCCGGGCGCAGGCGGCGGCCACTATGGCGTCGAGCTCGGGGCCGACCGCGGGGGCGACCAGGGACGGGGCGGGGACGTCCTCGTGCAGGTGCTTGTACATGACCTGGACGGGGTTGTCGCCGGTGTGCGGGCGGCGGCCGGTCAGCATCTCGTACAGCAGGATGCCGGCCGCGTAGACGTCGACCCGCTGGTCGGTGGGGGCGTCCGGGAGGATCTGCTCGGGGGCCAGGTAGGAGACGGTGCCCAGGACCGTGCCGCCGGTCGCGGTGTCGGCCGAGGTGGGCGCGCCGTCGGCGGTGCCGAGCACCCGGACCAGGCCGAAGTCGGCGACCTTGACCAGGCCGCCCTCGGTGATCAGCACGTTCTCCGGCTTGACGTCGCGGTGGACCAGTCCGGCCCGGTGGGCGGCGCCCAGGGCGGCGAGCACCGGCTCCAGGACGTCCAGGGCGGCCCGGACGGAGAGCGCGCCGCGGTCGCGCAGCAGATCGCGCAGGGTGCGGCCGGGGACGTACTCCATGGCGAGGAAAACGTTTCCGCCGTCCGCGCCCTGGTCGAAGACGTTGACCACATTGGGGTGGGTGAGCTTGGCGACCGCCTTGGCCTCGCGGATGAAACGGGCGGTGAAGCCCTCGTCGCCGGCGAGCGCCGGGTGCATCACCTTGAGGGCGACCACCCGGTCCAGCCTGGTGTCGGTGCCCTTGTAGACGGTGGACATCCCGCCGGTGGCGATGCGCTGCTCGACCCGGTACCGGTTGTCGAGCAGGGTGCCGATCAGGGGGTCGTGCAGTGCCATGTCCACCCGGCGAGTCTAGTGCCGGGCCGGGCGGCCGGACCCTGGGGACACCGCCTCAGGGCCCGGCTGTGCCCGGCTTGTGACACGCCGCCCGCCCGGGGCGCCGGCCGGTCAGAACGCCGGCCGTTCCCGGGTGTCCAGGTCGGCGCGGCCGGCCATCGCGGAGGAGGCCTCGGCGTGGAAACGGCGGGGGATGCGGCCGGCCCGGTGGGCGAGCCGGCCCGCCTCGGCGGCGTGCCGCATCGCCTCGGCCATCAGCACCGGCTCCTGAGCCCGGGTCACCGCGGAGGCCAGCATCACCGCGGCGCAGCCCAGTTCCATGGCCAGCGCGACGTCGGAGGCGGTGCCGGCGCCCGCGTCCAGGATCACCGGGACACCCGCGCTCTCCACGATCAGCTGGAAGTTGTGCGGGTTGCGGATGCCGAGGCCGGAGCCGATCGGTGAGCCCAGCGGCATGATGGCGGCGCAGCCCACGTCCTCCAACTTGCGGGCCAGCACCGGGTCGTCGTTGGTGTACGGCAGCACCGTGAAGCCGTCGTCGACGAGGGTCTCGGCGGCGTCCAGCAGCTCGATCGGGTCCGGCAGGAGGGTCCGCTCGTCGGCGATCACCTCCAGCTTCACCCAGTCGGTGCCGAGCGCCTCGCGGGCCAGCCGGGCCGTCAGCACGGCCTCGCCGGCGGTGAAGCAGCCGGCCGTGTTGGGCAGCACGCGGATGCCGTTGCGGGTCAGCACGTCCAGGACGGAGCCCTGGGTGGAGGCGTCGACCCGGCGCATCGCGACGGTGGTCAGCTCGGTGCCGGAGGCGAGCAGGGCGCGCTCCAGGACCTCCAGGCTCGGCGCGCCGCCGGTGCCCATGATCAGCCGGGAGGAGAAGGTCGTCCCGGCGATGGTGAGCAGGTCGTCGGCCATCTCAGCCTCCCTGCACGGCGGTGAGGATCTCGATCCGGTCGCCCGCGCTCAGCGGCGTCTCGGACCACGAACTGCGGGGCACCACGGCCTCGTTCAGGGCGGCGGCGACGCCGGTGTTGGCCCGGCTCACGGTGGCCACCAGCTCGGCGAGGGTGGTCGTGGCGGGCAGCTCGCGGGGCGTGCCGTTGACGGTCAGGACGATCCCGGTCGGAGCCGTCCCGGCGGGTGCGGATCCGTGCGGCGCGGGCTCGGTGGGTGCGGTCGCGGTTGCGGCGGGTGCGGTCTCGGCCGGTGCGGATCCGGTCGGTGCGGTCTCGGTCATGCCTGGGCCTTCGTGGTGGAGCGGTCGGGGGAGAACCGGGTGGGGGTGAACGGCTTTGCCGGCTCCGGGAGTTCGCCAGTGGCCAGGTACTCGGAGAGCAGGTCGGCGGTCACCGGGGTGAGCAGCACGCCGTTGCGGTAGTGGCCGGTGGCGGCGACCAGCCCGGGAAGTGCGGTCGGGCCGAGCAGCGGTGCGTTGTCGGGCGAGCCGGGACGCAGCCCGGCCGAGGTCTCCGCCAGCGGGAGTTCGGTGATCCCGGGGACCAACTCGTGCGCGTCGCGCAGGAGTTCGTACACCCCTCCGGCGGTGACGGTGGTGTCGTAGCCCTGCTCCTCGGTGGTCGCCCCGATCACCAGCTCGCCGTTCTCCCGCGGCACCAGGTAGATGTGCCGGCCGCGCACCACGGCGCGGACGTTGCGGGAGAGGAACGGCCGGAAGGCGTCGGGGACGCGCAGGCGCAGCACCTGCCCCTTCACCGGGCGGATCGCGGGCAGCACGCCCTCGGGCAGACCGGCCAGCCGGTGGCTGTGCGGGCCGGCGGCGAGGACGACCTGGTCGGCGGTCACGGTCTGGTCGGTGCTCAGCCGGGCACCGACCGCGCGGCCGCCCTCGACCAGCAGCTCCACCGCCGCGGCGGGCCGGACGACGACGCCCGCCCGCTCCCCGGCCGACAGCAGGGCGGCGAGCATCCGCCGGCCGTCCACCTGGTGGTCGTCCGCGACGTGCAGGCCGCCGCGCACACCGGGGGCGAGCATCGGCTCCAGCCTGCGGGCCTCCCGGCCGGTCAGCCACGTCGAGTCCAGGCCGAGCCGCTGGTGGAAGGCGTGCAGTTCGCGCAGCTCCTCGCGGTCGTCGGAGTCCAGCGCCACGGCGATCGTGCCGCAGCGTCGGTAGCCGGTGTCCTGGCCGCCGCTCGCCTCGGTGAGCTCGGCGGCGAAGGCCGCGTACCGCTCGTTGGAGGCCATGCCGAGCCGCAGCAACGGCTCCTCGCCGTACTGGAGCTCGGTGACCGGGGCGAGCATCCCGGCCGCGACCAGGCCCGCCCCGCCGCCGGGGGAGGGGTCGACCACGACGGTCCGCAGCCCGCGCTGCGCCGCCCGCCAGGCGACGGCGAGGCCGATGATGCCCCCGCCGATCACCAGGACGTCGGCGCGGACGTCCGATGGCATGCGTGTCAAAGCTGCTCTTCTCCCTTCGCCGGTATGACCCGGATCAGGTTCGGACGGTCGCAGGCCGTGCCAGCCCGCCTCTCAGCCCGGTTCGCCGGGCTCCCGTGATGGTGTCCCCACCATAACGCCGGGGCCGGGGGCGGCCGAAGGGCCGTACGAAGGGTGGGACGGCCCCCAGGCCGCCGCGTGGTGCTGAGTACAGTGACGGGCGTGGCAGAGCTGAGCGGAACGGATCGGGTGGTCGTCGTCGGAGCCGGGCTGGCCGGGGCGCAGTGCGCCCTGAAGCTGCGGCAGGGCGGGTGGCGGGGGCGGATCACGCTGGTCGGCGAGGAGCCGCACGTGCCGTACGACCGGCCGCCGCTCTCCAAGGACGTGCTGCTCGGCAAGAGCGACAGCACCGCCCTGGACATCGACTACGCGCACCTCGGCATCGAGGTCCGCACCGGCGTCCGGGCCACCGGCCTCACCCCCGGCGTGCTGCACACGGACGGCGGCGACCTCCCGTACGGCTCGCTGGTGATCGCCACCGGCGCCGTCCCGCGGGCCCTGCCCGGTGCCGAGCGGGCGCACCTGCTGCACACCCTGGACGACGCGCTGGCGCTGCGCGCGCTGCTGCGCCCCGGTCTGCGGCTGGTGCTGGTCGGCGCGGGCTGGATCGGCGCCGAGGTGTCCACCGCGGCCCGTGCGGCGGGCTGCGAGGTGACCGTGGTCGAGGCGGGCCCGGCGCCGCTGCCCGGCGCGCTGCCGACCGTGATCGGTTCGGCGATGGCCGCCTGGTACACCGAGGCCGGCGTCGACCTGCGCTGCGGGGTCGGCGTGGCCGCCGTCGAGCCCGGCGCGGTGCTGCTGGCGGACGGCTCGCACCTGCCCGCCGACGAGGTGGTGGTCGGCATCGGGGCCCGGCCCGCGACCGAGTGGCTGACCGGCTCCGGCGTCGAGCTGGACGGCTCCGGCGCCGTCGTGGTGGACGCGCGGCTGCGTGCCGGCCTGCCCGGGGTCTTCGCGGCCGGCGACTGCGTCAGCTACCCCTCGGCCCGGGCCGGGGCCCGGCTGGCCGTCCAGCACTGGGACCACGCGCTGCAGTCCGGCGAGGCGGTGGCCGCCGCCGTCCTCGGCGCGGACGCACCGCCGTACGACCCGGTGCCGTACTTCTGGTCGGAGCAGTTCGGGCGGATGGTCCAGTACGCGGGCCGGCACGCCGAGGGCGACGAGGTGCTGTGGCGCGGCGGCCCGCTGGACGACTCCTGGGCGGTGCTGTGGCTGCGGGGCGGCGTGCCGAGCGCGCTGCTGACCGTGGACCGGCCGCGCGACCTCACCCAGGGGCGGAAGCTGATCGAGCGCGGCACGGCGCTGGACCCGGCCCGCGCGGCGGACCCGGCGGTGCCCCTGAAGTCGGCCGTGGCGTAGCCGCGGCGCCGGGGGCGTGTGCGCGACCGGGGGCCGAGGTGGCAGGCTGGTGCCGTGAGTGAGATCGATGCCAAGACTGAAGCCCTGGTCCCCGAGTGGCTGTACCTGCCCGACATCTCCGAGCGGTGGGGTGTGCTGGTCACCGAGGTCCGCAACATGGTCAAGAAGGGTGAACTGATCGCGGTCCGCCGCGGTCCCAACAAGTCGCTG
The DNA here is from genome assembly GCF_055600605.1 of Kitasatospora sp. NPDC038210. Lineage (NCBI taxonomy): Bacteria > Bacillati > Actinomycetota > Actinomycetes > Kitasatosporales > Streptomycetaceae > Kitasatospora > Kitasatospora sp. NPDC038210. The sequence continues at coordinate 182,423 of NZ_JBVJYK010000005.1, forward strand.
CAGGTCCCGGCCGCGTTCATCGACGACGACGGCCCGGTCAAGCACCTGATCGGCCTGCTGACCGTGCTGCGCGACAGCGGGTTCGGCGACGACGAGATCATCGAGTGGATGTTCACCGAGGACGAGTCGCTGCCCGGCACGCCGGTGCAGGCGCTGTGGGAGAACCGGGCGACCGAGGTCAAGCGCCGCGCCCAGGCCATGGCCCTGTGATGACGGACCTCCGGACGAGGCTCGCCGACGCCCGGCTCTACCTGTGCACCGACGCACGCCGCGAGCAGGGCGACCTCGCCGAGTTCCTCGACGCGGCGCTGGCGGGCGGCGTGGACGTCGTCCAGCTGCGCGACAAGGGCCTGGAGGCCAAGCAGGAGCTGGCGGCCCTGGAGGTCTTCGCGGACGCCTGCCGCCGGCACGGCAAGCTGCTGGCCGTCAACGACCGCGCCGACGTCGCGCACGCGGCCCGGCCGGACGTGCTGCACCTCGGCCAGGACGACCTGCCGGTGCCGGCCGCCCGGGCGATCCTCGGCGAGGACGTCCTGATCGGCCGGTCCTGCCACGCCGAGTCCGAGGTGGACGCGGCGATCGCCGAGCCCGGGGTGGACTACTTCTGCACCGGCCCGGTCTGGCCGACCCCGACCAAGCCGGGCCGCCCGGCACCGGGCCTCGGCCTGGTCTCGTACGCGGCGAAGCAGGCCACCGACCGTCCGTGGTTCGCCATCGGCGGGATCGACCTCGGCAACCTGGACGAGGTGCTGGCCGCCGGTGCCCGCCGGATCGTCGTGGTCCGGGCCATCACCGCCGCGGAGGACCCGCGGGCGGCCGCCGCCGAGCTGTCCCGCCGCGTGCGGTCCAGCTGATCCCCGGCCGCCGCCGTCCTCAGTACTTGCGGACGGTGGCGGCCTCGGCCAGCGCCAGCAGGACCCCGCGGGCCCGCTCGTCCACCAGCGGGGCCGCCGCCAGGGCGGCCAGCGACTGCCGCATCAGCTCCTCGATCCGGCCCTCCACCAGCTCGGGCGCGCCGCTGCGGGCGACCAGCTCGCGCAGCCCGGCGACCTCCTCGGGCGCCAGGTCCGGCGCGCCGAGCCGCTCGTCCAGGTGCCGGGCGTCCTCGGCGGGCAGGCCGCGCATCGCGTGCGCGACCAGCAGCGTCCGCTTGCCCTCGCGCAGGTCGTCCCCGGCCGGCTTGCCGGTGACCGCGGGGTCCCCGAACACGCCGAGCAGGTCGTCCCGCAGCTGGAAGGCCTCGCCCAGCGGCAGCCCGAACGCCCCGAGGGCGTCCACCAGCTCCGGTCCGGCCCCGGCCAGCAGCGCGCCGACCTGCAGCGGGCGCTCGATGGTGTACTTCGCGGACTTGTAGTGCAGCACCGTCCGGGCGCGGTCCAGTGCGCCGTCGTCCGTCGAGTCGCCGGCCACCGGCTCCAGCACGTCCAGGTACTGGCCGAGCATGACCTCGGTGCGCATCAGGTCGAACACCGGCTTGGCGGCCAGGACGGCGGCCGGCTCCAGGCCCGAGCGCAGGAACAGCTCGTCGCACCAGATCAGCAGCAGGTCGCCGAGCAGCACCGCGGCCGAGGCGCCGTACTGCTCGCGGTCGCCGCGCCAGCCGCTGTCGCGGTGCAGCGCCTCGAAGCGGCGGTGGATCGAGGGCAGGCCGCGGCGGGTGTCGCTGCGGTCCATCAGGTCGTCGTGCACCAGGGCACTCGCCTGGAGCAGTTCCAGGGCGGCGGCCGCGTTGGCGATCCCGTCGCCCCCGGGTGGCGTGGCCGGGCCGCCGGCGGCGCGCCAGCCCCAGTAGCAGAAGGCCGGGCGCAGCCGCTTGCCGCCGTCCAGCAGGAAGTCGCGCAGCGCGTCGGAGGCGGGGACCAGCTGGGGCGAGATCTTGCCGAGCAGCGCGGACTGGCCGTCCATGAACGCGGCGAGCGCGGCGTTGACGCGTGTGCGGACGTCCTCCACGTCAATGGGGTTGGCCGGCCGGGTGCTGGACGAGGTCACGATGGGGCTCCGCTGGTTCTCTGGGGTGCAGCAAGCGTAGCGGGGCGGCCGGGAACGGGCGTGCGAGCGGGCCCGCGGGGGTGGTGCGACGGGGTCGGCGGATGCGGTGCGACGGGCCCGGAAGGGACGGCGGGGGCCAACCGGAATGCCGTCCATCAGTTGTCTCAATCCGTGGAACCGAGTTGTCCGGCCTCCTCGAAGGCCGGATAGCCTGCCAGCATGGCACTCGGAATCGCTTCCACGAGAGCGGATCGCGCACTGACCGTCCGCGAGCTCCTGGCGGCCGGCAAGCGCTCCTTCTCCTTCGAGTTCATGCCGCCGCGCACCGAGGTCGGCGAGCAGAAGCTCTGGGACGCCATCCGTCGACTCGAACCGCTCGACCCGAACTTCGTCTGCATGACGTACGGCGCGGGCGGCTCCTCGCGCGAGCGCACGGTCAACATGGTCGGCCGGATCGCCACCGAGACCACGCTCACGCCGGTCGCGCACCTGACCGCCGTCGACCACTCGATCGCGGAGCTGCGCAACATCATCGGCCAGTACGCGGACCAGGGCGTGCGCAACGTCCTCGCGGTCCGGGGCGACCCGCCCGGCGACCCGATGGGCGAGTGGGTCAGTCACCCCGACGGCGTCACCTACGCCTACGAGCTGGTGGAGCTGATCAAGGGCATCGGCGACTTCTGCGTCGGCGTCGCGGCCTCGCCGAACATGCACCCGCGCTCGACGAACTGGGACGACGACATCCGGCACTTCGTGGCGAAGATCCGCTCCGGGGCCGACTACGCGATCACCCAGATGTTCTTCGAGGTGGACGACTACCTGCGGCTGCGCGACCGGGTGACCGCCGCGGGCTGCGAGACGCCGATCATCCCGGAGATCATGCCGGTCACCAACGCCAAGCAGCTGGAGCGCTTCCCGCAGCTCAGCGGCTCGGCCTTCCCGGCCGACCTGGAGGCCCGCCTGCGGGCGGCCATCGACGACCCGGCGGCGCTGCGGGCCGTCGGCATGGAGCACGCCACCGCGATGGCCGAACGGCTCCTCGCCGAGGGCGCGCCCGGTCTGCACTTCATCACGCTGAACCACTCGACGGCGACGCTGGAGATCTACCAGAACCTCGGGCTGCACCAGCGCTGAGGTCCCGCGGCCGGCCCGAGCAGGGCGGGTCCGGTCGTCCGGGTGGTCCTTGCGGCCGGCGTGCTGACGCTGGGCGTTCACGGGCCCGTCACCGTCCCGACGGTGGCGGGCTCGGTCGTGTGCGGTCGGTACCGGGTGCGCCGGGAACGCGATGCGGTACCCCGGCCGTTGAACCGGTACAGTCGCCGCACACCCGCGGCGGACACGTGCGGGCACGCGACTGGAGGTAGCGGGCGGATGGGCATCGGATACCTGCTGCTGTACACCGCGTTGGCGGTGGTGGCGCTCTGGCTGGTCGCCGAGGTGCTGCTGCAGAACCGGGCGCCGGTGCACTGGCGGGTCCTGGCCCTGGTCGGCTTCCTGGGCGTGGCCGGCGGGATGGGCGCCGGGTCGGTCGTGGTCATCGGGGCCGGTGCGGCGCTGTTCGCGGTCGGCCAGACCTTCGTCACGCTGTCGGTCAAGCGCGGCTACCGCGACGGCTGGTCCCTGCGGAAGGCCGACGGCAGCCTGCCGGGCCCGCTCGCCAAGGTGCCGCTGCTCGGCGCCCTCACCGGCGGCGGGGCCGCGGTGGCGGCGGCCGTGGTCGCCGCGGAGCGGATCGGCGAGGTCAGCGCCGTCGAGGAGCCCCCGGCCTTCGAGCCGGCGCCGACGCCGACGCCGATGCCCGAGGACGAGCCGCAGGTCGAGCAGACCGCCGCGTTCGAGATGCAGGAGCTCGCCCAGGACGGCATCTACGCCCCCGCGTACTACGAGCAGCCGCAGCAGCAGGTCCAGGACCCGTACGCCGCCACGGCCTACCAGGGCGGCTACGACCAGCAGCAGTGGCAGACCCAGCAGCAGCCCGCCTTCGCCTACGACCAGCCCTACGGCGGCTACCCGCAGCAGGACCTGCAGCAGGACCCGTACGGCGCCTACCAGCAGCCGGGCCAGCAGCAGGACCCGTACGCGGGCTACCAGCAGCAACAGCAGACCTGGGACCCGAACGCCCACCAGCACCAGCAGCAGCAGTGGCAGCCCCAGCCCGACCCGCAGGCCCAGGGCATCCCGCAGCAACAGGCGTACGACCAGAACTACGGCTACCAGCAGCAGCAGAACACCTGGCACCAGGGCTGACGAACCCGGCGTGGGCTGCCGGGCCTAGGCCGGCCCCACCAGGTCGGCGGCGATGCAGGCCGACATGCCGACGCGGGCCAGCCCGCCGCCGGGGTGGGCGGTGCCGCCGATCAGGTAGAGGCCGGGGACCGGGGACTCGTTGGCGGTCCTCAGCCAGCCCCCGTCCGCTCCGGCCAGCACCGGCAGGGCGACCGAGCCGCCCGGGGCACCGGTCTCCCGGCGGGTGTCCTCCGGGGTGCGCACGACCCGCCACAGCAGCCGCTCGCGCAGGCCCGGCACGGCCGCGTCCACGTGGGCGAGCAGCCGGTCGGCGTAGCGCTCGGCGACACCGGGGGCGGTCCAGTCGACGACGCCCTGGGCCGGGACGGTCGCGGTCAGCACCACGCTCTCGTGCGCGTCGTCGGGGCGCAGCGCGGGGTCGTCCGGGCGCAGCACCTGCACCGTGGGGCGCTCGCACAGCGGGCCGGCGCCGGTCAGGGCCCGCTCCTCGGCGGCGAGGTCGGGCGCGTGCACCACGGTGCGGTGGGCGGTGCCCTCCGGCCGGGCGCCGCGTAGGGCGAGCAGCACGCAGAACCGGCCGGGCGCCCCGGACGGCCGCCACGCCCTGGCCGGCTTCCCGGGCCACTCGGCCAGGCCGCGGCCGAACAGCGCGTCGGCGTCCATCGCCGAGAGCACCAGGTCGGCCTCGATCCGGCCGTCCGCCGTCTCGACGCCGCGGGCGCGGCCGTCCTCGACGACGACCCGGGTGACGGGCGTGTCGAAGCGGAAGTCGACCTTGCGCAGCTCGCAACGCCGGTACACCGCCTCCGCGAGGGCGCGCAGGCCTCCCCGGACGTACCAGACGCCGAAGGACTGCTCCATGTACGGCAGCACGGTGGCCCCGGCCGGGGCCAGGCCCGGGACGAAGCCGTAGCGGACCGCGGACTCGAACAGCAGGGCGGTCAGGCCGGGGTGCCCGTCCAGTTGCCGCGCCGCCACGTCGTGGAGGGTCCACGGGGCGGCGCGGCGCAGCCGGGCCAGGCCGGTGCGCGGCGGGACGGGGTACGGGTCGGTGCCCAGGAAGCCCCGGTCGGCGGGGAGCGGCTCTTCGAGCAGCGGGCGGCGGGTGGCCTCCCAGACCGTCCGGCCGTCGTTCATCACCGCGCTCCAGCGGGCGCCGGAGCCGGCCCCGAAGGCCGCGTCCAGGGCCTGGCTGACCCCGCCGCGGGAGGCGTTGGGCAGGGTGACGGCGGTGCCGTCGGGGAACAGGTGCCGGCTCTCCGGATCGACCGGGGCCAGCTCGACCAACTGCTCCAGCGGCTCCTTGCCGGTCTTCAGCGCGAGATCGCGGTACACCGCGGGGAGGGCGAGCAGCCCCGGCCCGGTGTCGAAGGCGAAGCCGTCGCGCTCGTGGCGGCCGACCATGCCCCCGTACGTACCGCTCGCCTCGCAGACCGTCACCCGGTGGCCGAGGGTCGCCAGCCGGGAGGCCGCCGCGAGCCCGCTCATTCCTGCGCCGATGATGACGATCCGTGCCATGGCACCCGATCCTAGGGGCCCGGAGTCCCGGCTCAGATCCCCGGCTGCCGGGCGTACGCGCCCTGTGCGCCCTGCACGGCCTCGGCGGCCCGGCGCTCGCGGCGGCGGGCCCGGAAGGCGCGGATCTTGCCGATCACCAGGCGGACCAGCAGCAGACCCGCCACCAGGACCACAGCGGCGATCGAGGCGGCCAGCCACGGGTGGAAGATCGCCAGGGTGACCAGGCCGGCCACCGAGAGGTCCTCCGCCATGCTGACCACGATGTTGCTGGCCGGCTCGGGGGAGGTGTTGACGGCCATCCGCAGCGAGGCCTTCACCAGGTGGCTGACCAGCGCCGTCGTCCCGCCCATCGCACCGGCCACGACCTCGCTCAGCGAGCCGGGGTCGTTGCTCGCGATCAGGACGCCCACGGTGGCGCCGGCGATCGGCCGGATCACGGTGTGCACGAGGTCCCAGACGCTGTCCACGTACGGGATCTTGTCGGCCACCGCCTCCAGCGCGAACAGCACGGCGGCCACGACCAGCACGTCCGTGCGCTCCAGCGCGTGCGGCACCGACTGCGCGTCGGCGAACCGCCCCAGCAGGCCGAGCAGCAGCACCACCGCGTAGGCGTTGATGCCGCTGGCCAGTCCGCTGGTGAAGATCAGCGGCAGGATCGTCATGGCCTCCCCCTCTCGTGAACCCGGGGCCGGTTCCGCCCGGCCCCGCCGTACCGTACCGGGAGCCGGGACGCCGCACGGCCCGGGGCCGGTTCCGCGCGGGGTCTGAGTACGGATACTCAGATCCGCGGTTGAGTACGTCAGCGGATGGCCTCCGACCTGCGGAGACGGGAGAGTGGTGGCACCCGGGAGGAGCGGCGCGTCGGGCGCCGCCCCGCCCGGGTGGCGGATCCGTCCGTCCCTCCGGCCGTGAGTGCCGGGGGACGGCGGCGGAGATCCGCGAAACGGGGCTGGTCACGGTCCCCGCACCGCCGACACGGGGCGGCGGAGCGGGCCGGGGGGAGACCGGCCACGGGGGAAGTTCGCCACCGCCGCCCGTGGGGGGACGGCGGAGCGACGGCACACGGCGGCGGCGCGGACCGGGGGAGGGCCCGCGCCCGCCGCCGATCGCGTTTCCCGGGCTCCGTCCCGGAACGGACGGATTGTCAGTGGTGCCGTTCACGATGGAGGGGCACGGACCACCCGGTCCGCGCGCTGCCTCGGAACGGGGGAGACCATGACCATCAGCCGTCCTGAGCCCGTCACCGCCCGCCTCCACTCCGCCGCCCACCCGTACGCCCCGGACCAGCCGGGCGGACGCCCCGGCGGTGGGGACGTCCACCCCGTGGTCCGCCGGATCGCCGCGCCGCCGGCCGCCCTCGACCTGCTCGCCGACGCCCACCGCACCCTCGCCCGCGCCCGTGCGCTGGAGGACCCACTGGAGCGCTACGCCACCGCGCACCTGGCCGCACTGCGCACGGTGGCGGCCGTCCTGGCGGTGCGCGGGCGCCCGGAGAAGAACCCGCGCCGGCGCAAGGCCATCCGCAGCGCCTGGGAGGTGCTGCCCGAGGTGGCTCCGGAGCTCGCCGAGTGGGCGCTCTACTACGGCGCCGGCGCCCGCCGCCGGGCCGCCGCCGAGGCCGGGATCCGGGGTGCCGCGTCGGCCCGCGACGCCGACGACCTGATCCGCAACTCCGCCCTGTTCCTGCGCCTGGTCGAACGGCTGCTGGGCCTGCGGGCGGTCCCGCCCGCGCCCCGGCTGCCGCTGGACGGCGACGAGCCGCCGGGCGCCGCCGGACCGGCCACCCGTAAGGTGGAGGCAACCTGATCGAACTGCACGTGCCAAGGAGCCGCACCTTGTACCCGACGCGTCCCCGCAGTGCCCTGCGTACCGCCGTGGTGTGGGAGGTGGTGCGGGCAGCCCTGGAGAAGCGGGCGGCCGAGCTGGACCAGCCGGTGCTCGACGTGGTCGACACCGGCGGCGGCACCGGCAACTTCGCCGTGCCGGTGGCCAAGCTCGGCCACCGGGTCACCGTCGTCGACCCGAGCCCGGACGCGCTGTTCGCGCTGGAGCGCCGGGCGGCCGAGGCCGGCGTGACGGACCTGGTGCGCGCCGTCCAGGGCGACACCCAGACGCTGCCCGAGCTGGTCGCCCCCGGCACCGTGGACGCGGTGCTCTGCCACGGCGTGCTGGAGGTCGTGGACGACCCGGCCGAGGCGCTCGGCAGCCTGGCGGGCACCCTGCGCAAGGGCGGTCTGGTCAGCCTGCTGGCCGCCAACCGCAACGGCGCCGTGCTGGCCCGTGCGCTGGCCGGCCACTTCAACGAGGCCCGCACGGTGCTCTCCGCCACCGACGGCCGCTGGGGCGAGAACGACCCTATGCCGCGCCGCTTCACCGGCGAGGAGCTGTCCGGCCTGGCCGAGGCCGCCGGTCTGCGGGTGGCGTCGGTGCACGGCGTCCGGGTCTTCGCCGACCTCGTCCCCGGGGTGCTGGTGGACACCGAGCCGGGCGCGCTGGAGGCGCTGCTGAAGCTGGAGGAGGCCGCCGCCGAGCAGCCCGCCTTCCACGCCGTGGCGACCCAGCTGCACCTGCTGGCCACCCTGGCCTGAGCCGCCCCCGCCGGGCCTCCGCGAGACCTCCGCGGGACCTTCGCCGCCGTACGGTTCGCACACCGTACGGCGGCGGTTCGCGTGGCCGTCGCCCGCCGGTTCCCCGGCCCGGCCGACCGGCCGGTTTCCGCTCTCCTGCGGCGAAGCTGCCCAGGTCCGGACCGATTCCAACGGATCGGGCACTTGTCCGGGGTGTGGCGCGTTGACACCGGTGCGGCCGGGCCCGGTCGAAGTGGCCCGTCCCACGCGGCGCAGACCACTCCGTAACAGGCTCACGGACCGTATGATCTGGGTAAAGCCGGAAAGCATGACAGCCGGATGCGTGGGGCATATGGACGACACGGGCCGGGCCCCCCGCACAGGCGTCCGACCGTGTTGCCCCAAGGCTGATTGGACTTGCCTCCCCGACCGGGGTGGGCGGACCGGTCGCACCCGCGACCGACGAGTAGGAGGACTCCGTGCCGCTCTCGGAGCACGAGCAGCGACTGCTCGACCAGATGGAGCGAGCGCTGTATGCCGAAGATCCCAAATTCGCGTCGGCGCTTGAGGGAACCGGGCTGCGCACCTACACCCGTCGGCGGGTCTACCTGGCCATCGCCGGATTCGTGGTGGGGATCGGGCTCTTGATGGGCGGCATGGTCGTTCCGGACCAGATCTGGGTCAGCGTCGTGGGCTTTCTGGTGATGCTCGGGTGCGCGGTGTTCGCCGTGACCGGCTGGCGCCGCGGGCCCGCGGCCCAGGGCTCCGGGCCCCGCCAGGCCGCCGCCCCGCGCCGCAAGGCCGGGATGATGGACCGGGTCGAGCAGCGCTGGCAGCGCCGCAGGGACGAGCAGACCGGCGGCTTCTAGCCACCGGGCCGTACGGCGCATCAGGACCGAAGACGCCGGGGGCGGGCAGTCGACCGACTGCCCGCCCCCGGCGTCTGCCGTGTCCGGGGCTCAGGACTCCCGGGTGTCCGACCCGGGAGCGTCCGGCCCGTGGGTGTCCTGCCCGGGCCGCCGGGTGAGGACCCGCCGGACCGGGGCGGAGACCGCCTCGCCCGCCCCGGCCACCGCGGTGCCGACGGCCGTCCGGGCCGCCCGCAGCGCGTCGGAGATCCGCCACCACAGCTGCGCCGAGGACGGCGGCAGCAGCAGCGCCCGGGCGCGCCCGGCCCGGCCGACGCCCGCCCGCAGGCCGCGCCGGGCGGTGCGGACGTCGGCGGCCAGCGGCGCCTCGGTGACCTGTCCGGGCGGGGCGTACAGCACCCGCTCGGTGGCCAGCGCCAGCCGCCCGGTGGCGGCCGCGGCGTCCGCGTCCAGGTCCGCCTTCTCGGTGATCCGCCGGGCGGCCGACCGCGGGGTGCGTGACTCGTCCGGGGGAATTCCGATGTCCCAGGCGGAGTCGACCAGCTCGTCCCAGGCGGCCAGCACCTGGGCGTCGGTCAGCTCCGCGGGACCGCTCCCGCCGGGCCGGCGCCGCCCGCCGCCGCCGAGCCGACGACGGCGTACGGCCGTGCGCCAGAGCATCGGCGAGAGCAGCAGCGCGATCACCGCCAGCACCGCGGCGAAGGTGCCGAGCACCTGCCCGGACAGCAGCCAGGACTCCTCGGTGGGCTTGGCGGCGGTCTTGCCCTTGGGCCCGCAGTCGCCCAGCTGACGCTGCTTGGCGGTGCAGTCCGAGCTGCTGGACGGCGCCGGAGCGGCCGACGCGCTCTGCGGGGCCGCGGTCGCGTGCTGGGTCGGCGCGGTGGTCGGCGCGCTGGACGCCTCGGTGTAGTGGGTCGGAACGCCCCGGCTCGGGGTCGGCTCGAAGCGCAGCCAGCCGTAGCCCGCGAAGTACAGCTCGGGCCAGGCGTGGTACATCCGGCCGTTCACCGAGTAGACGTTGCCGCCCTTGGCGTCGCCGGGGGTGAAGCCCACGGCGACCCGGGCCGGGATCTTCAGCACGCGGGCCATCGCCGCCATGGTGGAGGCGAAGTGCACGCAGAAGCCCCGGCGGTCGCGCAGGAAGACCGTGATGGCGTTGCTGCCGGTGCCGGCGGAGACCGTGGTGTCGTACTTGAAGTCCGGCCCGGTGAACCAGTTCACCAGGGCCACCGCCCGGTCGTAGTCGTTCTGTGCGCCGCCGGTGACCGTCCTGGCCTGCTCGGCGACCACGCTCGGCAGGTCGGCCGGGACGGCGGTGTAGCGGTCCCGGATGTCCTGCGGTGCGGCGGCGGCCTGGCGCAGCTCGTTCGCGGTGGGCCGCAGGTCCAGGGCGCTGACGTGGTAGCGCAGGCCGCGCATCGCCTTGTCGTTGCTCGGCACGACGGTGCGGGTCAGCGGGTCGAGCTTCCACTCCCCGCGGTTGGGCACCTGGACGGAGGCGGCCGGGTAGGGCATCGGCAGCCAGCTGTTCTGCAGCTGGTCGCCGACCTGGAAGTCGCCCTCGATCCGGGGGACGTTGGTGTTGCGCAGACCTTCGGGATTCGGCATCGACACCGGGAGGTCGTTGACCGTGGTGCTGCTCAGCCGCCAGCTGGTGCCGTCGAACTGGTCCAGCGAGCCCGTCCGGAGGTAGGTCTGGTCGGCCACGTCGCTGTCCATGGTGTAGGTGAGCAGCTCGGCGTCGGTGGGCCGGGTGATCGCGGCCTCCAGGCTGACCAGCGGGTCGAGGGTCGTCGCCACGCCCCCGCCCTTCCCGGGGCTCCCGCCGGAGCCGGAGTGCAGCAGCCCGAGGTCCCAGTGCGGCAGGACGACGGGGAGCAGCATCGCCACGGCGAGCGCCAGGATGCCGACCTGCTGGCCGCCCGGGCTGACCCGGCCGGAGCTCACGGTGCCGCGGGGGGTGCCGCGGAAGACCCGGCCCCAGCGGGAGACCCGGTCCTGGCCCTCGGCGAAGAGCAGCACCAGGTAGCCGGCCGCGGCGAGCGCGAACCAGAACCAGCTGCCGTGGTCCCCGGCCAGGCCGTTGCCGATCGAGTAGAGCGCCAGCAGCGGCAGCCCGGCCAGCGCCGAGCGGCGGTAGGTCACCGCGACGGTGTCCACCACGACGGCGATCAGGCCGACCGCGGAGACCAGGATCAGCCGCAGGCCGGGCGTGGGCGGGGCCGGGATCGCGTACTGCTGTATGTCGTCCAGACCGGAGGCGAAGACCTGGTCCAGGACCCGCAGCGCGGACGGACCGGGCAGCGCGGTGCCGGAGAAGCCGATGACCATCAGCAGGAGCAGCACCAGCAGCTGCCCGACCGGCACCGTCCAGCGGTACAGCGGGGAGCGCCGCAGGCCGGCGCCGACCGCGGCGAGGACGACGATCACCAGGACGGCGTGGGTCAGCCAGCTGCGCGAAGTCAGCAGCGGGAGCATGCAGAGCGAGGCGAGCACGGTGGCCAGCGCCGCGTAGACGGTCAGTTTGGCCCGGGTGGTCACGCGCCGGCCTCTTCTCGGTTGGGGGCGGTCGTCTTGGCGCCTTCGGCGGCCCGCCACAGGTCCGGTACGGAGTCCCCGGCGCGCACCGGGATGACCGTCCAGCCGGCCTCGCGCAGCTTCCGGACCCGGGCGCGGAACTCGTCGCCCCCCGTGTCCGGGGCGAGCATCCGCAGGCCGGCCCAGGTGCCGGTGTCCAGCAGGAAGGCGATCGCCCCGCCGGTGCGGCTGCGCAGCCGGCCCAGCCGGGCGGTCTGCGTGTCGTCCAGCTCGCCGAGGACGGCGACCAGCAGGCCCTCGCCGCCGGTGCGCAGCGGCTCCTCGGCGCGGGAGAGCGTGCCGCCGTCGGACAGGTCGGCGACCGCGAGGGCGTCCAGGATCAGCCCGGAGGTGTCGGCGGCGTTGTTGTGGCCACCCGCGCCGGGCCCGGGCACCGCGAGGCCGGTGTCGGTGAGCAGCTGGGTCTGGTAGCCGCGCTCCAGCAGGTGCGTGGCGACGGAGGCGACGCAGCTGACCGCCCACTCGAAGGAGGAGGCGGGGCCGCTGCCCCGGTGGCCGATCTCACGGGTGTCCAGCAGGACGGTGGCCCGGGCCCGCTGCGGCTGCTCCTCCCGGCGCACCATCAGTTCGCCGTACTTGGCGGTGGAGCGCCAGTGCACCCGGCGCAGGTCGTCGCCGGGCCGGTACTCGCGCAGGATCACGTCGTCGTCGCCGGCCAGGGCCAGCGTGCGGCTGTGGCTCTCGCCCTGGCCGAGCCACTCGCCGCTGAGCCGGACGTACGGCAGGGCCTGGACCAGGGGGACGACGGTGAGCACGTCGGAGGCGGTGAAGGCCCGGGTCACCTCGCACATCCCGAACGGGTCGGCCAGCCGCAGCTGCAGGGGCCCGAGCGGGTAGCGGCCGCGCAGGTCGGAGCGGACCCGGTAGGAGACCTCGCGGTAGCCGCGCGGCTCGACCCGGTCCAGTACGAAGCGCGGGCGCGGCCCGAGCACGTACGGGACCTTGTCCTCCAGGAGCAGCAGGCCGGTGGGCACCCGGGAGACGTTGTCGAGCCGCAGGTGGACCCGGGCCTCCTGGCCCGCGATCGCCCGGCGCGGGCTGAGCCGGCGGCCGCTGGCCACCCGGTAGCGGGTGTTGGCGACCACCACCACGGCGACCAGCGGGAGCGCGGCGAGCAGCACGCCCACCCGCAGCAGGGCGTCCTGGTCGAGCAGGTAGGCGCAGACCACCGCGGTGATCCCGGCGGCGAGGAAGGACCGGCCGCGCGTGGTGAGGCCGCGGAACCCGGCCCGCAGCCCTGACGCGGCGTCGGACTGGGTCACCTCAGCCCCTCCGGACGGCCGGGCCGCCCTGCGGGCGCGGCAGCGGCAGCCGGGCGACCAGGTCGGCCACGATCTGCTCGGAGGTGCGGCGGCTGAGCTGGGTCTCGGCGGTCGGCATCAGGCGGTGCGCGAGGACCGGGACGGCGAGGCGCTGGATGTCGTCCGGGGTGACGTAGTCGCGGCCGTCCAGCGCGGCGGCGGCGCGGGCGGCCCGGACCAGGTGCAGGGTGGCGCGCGGCGAAGCGCCCAGGCGCAGCTCGTGGCTGCTTCGGGTGGCGCCGACCAGGTCGACGGCGTAGCGGCGGACCGGGTCGGCGATGTGCACGGTGCGGACCAGGTCGACCAGCTTGAGGATGTCGGAGGCGTGCGCGACGGGCTGGAGGTCCTCCAGCGGGCTGGCGCCGGCGTGCACGTCCAGCATCGCGAGCTCGGCCTCGGGGCTGGGGTAGCCGATCGAGATCCGGGCCATGAAGCGGTCGCGCTGGGCCTCCGGGAGGGGGTAGGTGCCCTCCATCTCGACCGGGTTCTGGGTCGCCACGACCATGAACGGCGAGGGCAGCTCGTAGCTGGTGCCGTCGATGGTGACCTGGCGCTCCTCCATGGACTCCAGCAGCGCGGACTGGGTCTTGGGCGAGGCGCGGTTGATCTCGTCGCCGACCACGATCTGGGCGAAGATCGCGCCCGGGCGGAACTCGAAGTCGTGCCGCTGCTGGTCGTAGATGTTGGTGCCGGTGACGTCCGAGGGCAGCAGGTCGGGCGTGAACTGGATGCGGCGCACGGTGCAGTCGACCGAGCGGGCGAGCGCCTTGGCCAGCATGGTCTTGCCGACGCCGGGCACGTCCTCCAGCAGCAGGTGGCCCTCGGCGAGCAGGACGGTCAGGGCGATCCGGACGGCCTCCGGCTTGCCCTCGATCACGCTCTCGACGTTGGCGCGGACCCGGTCCACGACCGCGGCGAGCTCGGGGAGCCCGACCCGCTGGTGCCCGTCCGTCCTCTGCTCGCCCCCCGCAGGACCGCCGAGACCGGCCTGATCGTTGTAGCTCGTCACCCGTTTACGCTCCCTGGCACCCTGTGCCCGCCCCGTCCCGAGGCCGGACCCCACCCCATGCTTGACGCGGCCGTCCCGGGGTCGGTTCCGATGGCGGATCCGGCGTCGGGGAGGCGGCCTGCGGCCCGGCCGCCCCAGGTGGTTCGGGGTCCGACCGGCAGGCGCATTCTCCCCCGCGCGGTGGCCAGAAGTCACCATTCGGCCGACCCCGAATGCCCGGGCACGGCTCGACCGCCCCCGGGCGCTCCCGGGCCGCGCCCAGGGCCCGTCTTCAAACCCTCCTGCGGGGCGACGCTCCCCCGGCCTGGCGGCCGGGAGGTGCCCCGGGGCCACGCACCTCGCTGCGTTGTCGTCGGTCGCCGATGGCCCCCGGCCTCCGGCCGGGAGGTGCCCCCGTCCTCCGCCTTGCGATGCACGCACCCCGACGCCGCCCCGCCCGCCCTCCGGGCGGACGACGGGGGCTTGAAGACGAGCCCTAGTCGATCTCGCGCAGCAGGCCGGTGTGGACGTCGAAGACGAAGCCGCGCACGTCGTCGGTGTGCGGCAGGAAGGGCGAGGTGCGGACGCGCTGCATGGACTGGCGGACGTCGCCGTCGAGGTCCACGAAGGACTCCACGGCCCACTGCGGGCGCTGGCCGACCTCCAGCTCCAGCTCGCGGCGGAAGTCCTCGGTGAGCCCGAGCAGACCGCAGCCGGTGTGGTGGATGAGCGCGATCGAGCGGGTGCCGAGGGCGCGCTGGCTGATGGTCAGGGACCGGATGGTGTCGTCGGTGACGACCCCGCCGGCGTTGCGGATGACGTGCGCGTCGCCCAGTTCGAGGCCGAGTGCCGCGAACAGGTCGAGGCGGGCGTCCATGCAGGCCACCACGGCGATCTTCTGCACCGGGCGGGCGTCCATGCCGCCGTCCTGGAAGGTCACCGCGTACTCGCGGTTGGACGAGACGAAGCGGTCGATGATCGTGGGGCGGGCAGGGGCGGCAGCGGCGTTCGGCGCGGGCCGGTCGGGGGTCACTGTCATGTCGGCGACGTTAGTGCCGATCCGGTGTCCGCGGTGGGGTGGAGAGCTACAGAACAGGCGGCTGTGATCGAGTGCATAGCCACAACCGGAGGGTTTGTCCGAGCTGGTCCCGGATGGGTCGTACGCGGTCGCGGGGCGGGGGGCGCGCGGCGGTCGTCGCGGGCCCCCGGGTCGGGCGGCCCGGGGGCCACCCCAACGGCCGCGACCTGCAGTGATCCGTACCGCCGCCCGGGTGGTGCGCCGGAGCGGACCATTGACTGGCAGGGCCCGGGCGATAGAGTTTGCGGCGCAGTGGAGCACACCCGCCGGGGCCCGTCAACCGGGCTTTCCCGGCCGGTGCGGCCCGGTCGACGCGGTCCGTGGCCTCCACCCGCTCCGTGCCCACCTGGCGCACCTTCCCCGGCGCCGGGCGGTCACGACCTTCCCCTTGAGCGGGCGGGGACCACGGGCCGCTTCGTCGTGCCGGGACACGGTGGGCGAGAATGGTCGCAGCTCCCGGACGTCGGGCTGCTCCGCACCGAGGAAGGGCGCCACCGCGCATGACCACCAACGAACCGGGCCCCAAGCACGTTCCGGTGATGCTGCAGCGGTGCATGGACGCACTGGCGCCGGCGATCTCCCGTCCCGGCGCCGTGGTGGTGGACGCCACCCTCGGCCTCGGCGGGCACAGCGAGGCGCTGCTCACCCAGTTCCCGGAGGTCCGGCTCGTCGCGGTGGACCGTGACCCGCAGGCGCTGAAGCTCTCCGGCGAGCGGCTGGCCCCGTTCGGCGACCGGGCGACCCTGGTGCACGCCGTCTACGACGAGATCCCCGAGGTGCTGGAGCGGCTCGGCATCGACCGCGTGGACGGCGTCCTGTTCGACCTCGGCGTCTCCTCGATGCAGCTGGACGAGGCGGACCGCGGTTTCGCGTACGCCCAGGACGCTCCGCTGGACATGCGGATGGACCAGACCCGGGGGATCAGCGCGGCGGAGGTGCTGAACACCTACAGCCACGGCGACCTGGCCCGGATCCTCAAGGTCTACGGGGAGGAGCGGTTCGCCGGGAAGATCGCCTCGGTGATCCTGCGGGAGCGGGAGAAGGAACCGTTCACCAACAGCGCGCGTCTGGTCGAGTTGGTGCGCAACGCCATTCCGGCGGCGACCCGCCGCACCGGCGGGAACCCGGCGAAGCGGACGTTCCAGGCACTGCGGATCGAGGTCAACGGCGAGCTGGAGGTCCTGGACCGGGCGATCCCCGGGGCGCTGGACGCCCTCGCGATCGGCGGTCGGATCGTGGTGATGTCCTACCAGTCCCTGGAGGACCGCCTGGTGAAGCAGTACTTCGCCGCCGGGGCGACGAACACCGCCCCGCCGGGGCTGCCGTTCATCCCGGAGGAGCACCAGCCCTGGCTCAAACTGATCACCCGCGGTGCCGAGCTGGCCACCGAGGAGGAGATCGAGGAGAACCGGCGTGCCGCGCCCGTGCGGCTGCGGGTGGCGGAGAGGATCAGGGACCGACGCAAGCGGGGCTGACGAACCGGCCCCGGCGGGGTCCGAAGGGCGGAGGGAAGGCAAGTGGGGCCGGTGGCCGGTGAGGTCCGGGCGGGGCGGGGAGGACTCCCCGGACAGGGCAGGGCACGCATCACGGTCCGGCCGGGGAAACGCCCGGTCCGGGGGCGCACGCCGTTCGCGGTGCTCGTCGTGGTGCTGCTGGCGGCGGGCCTGCTCGGGCTGCTGGCGCTGAACACCGCGCTCAACGAAGGCTCCTTCGAGCTGTCCCGACTGCAGAAGCAGACCACCGTGGCGACCGACGAGCAGCAGAGCCTGCAGCACCAGATCGACCAGAGCTCGGCCCCGGACGCGCTGGCCAGGCGCGCCGCCGAGCTGGGCATGGTCCCGGCCGGGGGGATGGCCTTCCTGGACGTCCCGAACGGGGGCAAGGTGGTCGGCACGCCCGGCCCGGCGCAGGACAGCCCACCGGTCAAGCGTTCGACGGCCGAGCCCTGGCCGACGAAGCCCGTAGCGGGCGGCGCCCAGCCGAGCGCCGGGCAGTCGTCGGCCGCCCAGCCGCCGGCTCCGGCGGCCGCGCCGACCGCTCCGCCCGTCCCCGCCACTCCGACGACGGCGGCCTCGGCCGGTGACTCGGTCATCCAGCTCAACCCGGCCCCGACCGCGCAGCCGAGCGGGGGTGCCGGTCGATGACGACGCCCCGTCAGCCTTCCGGAGGCTCCGGCTCCGGCTCCGGCTCCGGCAACGGCCGCCGCCCGGTGCCCCGGAGCGCCGCGCCGCGCGGCCAGTCCGCCGCCGGCCGCACCGCGTCCGCCAAGGGCCAGCCTGCGAAGGGTCAGCCCGCGAAGGGCCAGTCCGCGAAGGGCCAGCCGGTGCGCGGCCAGTCGGCGAAGGCCCAGCCCGGCAAGGCTGCGGCCGGTCGGACGACCCCGCGCACGCCGCAGCCGCGAAGCCCCGAGGGCCGCCCCCCGGCCCGCAGCCAGGCAGCGGTGCGGCCGCGCCCCAAGAGCCGGCTGCCACAGCGCGCCAAGGCGCTGAAGCTGGCCGAGCCGAAGCGCCGGCTCCGGGTGATCACCGTGGTGATGTCGCTGGTGTTCTCGGTCTTCGCGGGCCGCCTGGTCCAGCTCCAGCTGGTCGACGCGGACGCGCTGGCCGCCGACGCCAACACCAACCGCTACCTGAACATCCCGATCACCGCCGAGCGCGGCTCGATAACGTCGGCCGACGGGGTGGCCCTGGCCGCCACCGTCGACGCGTACGACATCACCGCCGACCCGGCGATGTTCACCCCGGCCGCGACCGGCATCCCGGACGCGCCGGAGCAGGCGGCCGCCCTGCTGTCGCCGATCCTCGGCGTGCCCAAGGAGCGGATCGCCGCCGACCTGCACACCCCGAAGACCCGCTACAAGCGGCTCGCCGCCCAGCAGACCCCGGCCGCCAAGAACCAGATCAGCGACCTCAAGTCGAGCCTGGAGAAGCAGGCCGGCTCACGGGCCTGCCAGCTCCAGAAGAAGCAGCTCGGCAAGCCCGCCGACCAGGGCGGGCGCACCCGGGTGGACAACGAGTGCGCCAACCCGCTGGCCGGGGTGTTCAACCGGGAGACCCAGAAGCGCGTCTACCCCGCCGACGGGCTGGCCGCCAACCTGGTCGGCTTCGTCAACGGCGAGGGCGCGGGCGCCGGGGGCCTGGAGCTGCAGTACCAGCAGCAGCTGGCCGGAAAGGACGGCCACAGCAGCTACGCCCAGGCGGGCGGACGGCTGGTGCCCACCGCCGGGGGCTCGATGGACCCGGCCGTGCCCGGCAGCGACGTGAAGCTGACCGTCAACCGGGACATCCAGTGGGCCGCCCAGCGGGCGATCACCGACCAGGTGGCCAACTCCGGCGCGGAGAAGGGCTACGTGGTGGTCCAGGACGTGAAGACCGGCCAGGTCCTCGCGATGGCCACCGCGCCCGGCTTCAACCCGAACGACCTGAGCCTGTCCAAGCAGGCCCAGCTGGGCAACCCGGCCCTGGTCGACGCGTACGAACCGGGCAGCACCGCCAAGCTGATGAGCCTGGCCGCCGTCCTGGACTCCGGCAAGGCCACCTGGGACACCAAGGTCACCGTCCCCAACCGGCTGGTCCGGGCCGGCCAGCAGTTCAAGGACGACGTCAACCACGACCCCTGGTACCTGACCCTGGCCGGGGTGCTGGCCAAGTCCTCCAACATCGGCACCATCGAGGCGATCGAGACCCTCGGCGGCGGCGACCAGCTCCAGGCCAACAAGGTGCTGGACGCCTACATGCGCAAGTTCGGCGTCGCCCAGCCGACCGGCCTGAACTTCCCGGGAGAGGCCTCCGGGATGCTCAAGAAGCCGGAGGACCTGGTCGCCTCGGAGAAGTACAACATCTCCTTCGGCCAGGGGCCGCTGCAGATGAACGCGCTGCAGGCCACCTCGGTCTACTCGACCATCGCCAACGGCGGGGTGCGGGTCGCGCCCAGCATCGTCCAGGGCATCACCGGCCCGGACGGCAAGTACAGCCCGACGCCAGCGGGTGAGCAGACCCGGGTGGTCAGTGAGCAGACCGCCAAGACCCTCACCTCGATGCTGGAGTCCGTCGTCGACGACGAGCAGGGCACCGGCGGCAAGGCAGCCATCCCCGGCTACCGCGTCGCCGGCAAGACCGGCACCGCCGACCGGGGGGCCGCCAACGGCGTCGGCTACGACGGCTACACCGCCTCGTTCATCGGCTTCGCCCCGGCCGACGCCCCCCGGGTCACCGTCTCCTGCACCCTTCAGGGCCCGGTCAACGGCCACTTCGGCGGGCAGCTGTGCGGGCCGGTGTTCAAGCAGGTGATGGAGTTCACCCTGAAGACCCTGCAGGTCCCGCCGAGCGGCAGCCAGGCGCCCAACCTGCCAGTCGAGTGGAAGCCGTGAGCGAGCATGAGCAACGAGCGGGCCGGGCTGGACGACGGCGCGGCGCAGGGCCGGTTTGGCCCTGGGCACCCTTCGGCGGATAGCCTTCGCGCCGTGCCGAAACCCGATCAAACCACCGTGAGTCCGCCCCGCCCGACCGGGACCGTCGCTCTGCCGCTCACCGAGCTGGCCGTCCGGCTCGGTCTCGCGCCCGTCGAGGGCGGTGCCGTCACCGGCGTCACCCACGACTCCCGCGCGGTCCGCCCCGGCGATGTGTACGTGGCCTTCCCCGGAGCCAACCACCACGGCGCGGCCTTCGCCGCCAAGGCCGCCGAGTCCGGTGCGGTGGCCGTGCTCACCGACCGGGCCGGGGCCGAGCTGGCGGCCGGCACGGGCCTTCCGCTGCTGGTCGTGGAGCGGCCGCGGGCCGTCATGGGCGAGCTCGCCGCGATCGTCTACGGCAGCCCCTCCGAGCGGCTGCTGATGATCGGGCTGACCGGCACCAACGGCAAGACCACCACCTCGTACCTGGTCGAGGGCGGTCTGCGCGGCGCCGGGCGCCACCCCGGTGTGATCGGCACCGTCGAGATGCGGGTCGGCGACGAGCGGATCAAGAGCGAGCGCACCACCCCCGAGGCCACCGACCTGCACGCGATCCTCGGCGTGATGGCCGAGCGCGGCGCCGACGCGGTGACCATGGAGGTCTCCAGCCACGCCCTGGTCTTCGGCCGCACCGACGGCGTCGCGTACGACGTCGCGCTGTTCAACAACCTCACGCCCGAGCACCTCGACTTCCACCCGGACATGGAGGACTACTTCCAGGCGAAGGCCCGGCTCTTCCAGCCCGGCAAGTCCCGCCGCGGCGTGGTCAACGTGGACGACGAGTACGGCCGCCGGCTCGCCGCCGAGGCCAAGATCCCGGTGACGACCTTCTCCGCGGCCGGCGACCCGCGGGCCGACTGGCGGGCCGTGGACGTCGTGCTCGGCCCGGTCGGCTCCACCTTCCGGGTGCTCGGCCCGGACGGCGCCGAGGCCGATGCCGCCGTCCCGCTGCCCGGCCCGTTCAACGTCTCCAACGCGCTCGCCGCGATCACCCTGCTGGTCGCCGCCGGGCTGCCGCTGGAGCAGGCCGTGGCCGGCGTCGCCGCCGTCCCCGGCGTGCCCGGCCGGCTGGAGCGGGTCGACGCCGGCCAGCCGTTCGTCGCCGTCGTGGACTACGCGCACAAGCCGGACGCCCTGCAGGCCGTCCTCGCCTCGCTGCGCGAGGTCACCAAGGGCCGGCTGCACGTCGTCGTCGGCTGCGGCGGCGACCGCGACCCGCACAAGCGCGGCCCGATGGGTGCCATCGCCGCCCGCCTCG
Organism: Kitasatospora sp. NPDC038210; assembly: GCF_055600605.1. Taxonomy (NCBI): domain Bacteria; kingdom Bacillati; phylum Actinomycetota; class Actinomycetes; order Kitasatosporales; family Streptomycetaceae; genus Kitasatospora; species Kitasatospora sp. NPDC038210. The sequence continues at coordinate 203,286 of NZ_JBVJYK010000005.1, forward strand.
CCGACACCGCCCTGCTGACCAGCGACAACCCGCGCAGCGAGGACCCGCTGGCGATCCTCGCCACTATGCTGACCGGCGCCGCCGGGGTGCCCGAGGCCGAGCGCGGGGACGTCCTGGTCGTCCCCGACCGGGCCGAGGCGATCCGGCTGGCCGTCACCCGCGCCCAGGCGGGGGACACCGTGCTGGTGGCCGGCAAGGGCCACGAGCTCGGCCAGTACGTACGAGACGAGATCCGCCCCTTCGACGACCGGGAGGTGCTGCGCGAGTCCATCGCGCGGACCACCGCCGTGCGGGGCGACCGAGGAGTAGAGCAGCAGTGATCGCACTGACCCTCGCCGAGGTGGCCGCCGCAGTCGGGGGCACCCTGGACGGCGCCGATCCGGACACCCTGGTCACCGGCCCGGTCGAGGTCGACTCTCGCAGGGTGAGCCCCGGCGGCCTGTTCGCGGCCTTCGTCGGCGAGAACGTGGACGGCCACGACTTCGCGGCCACGGCGATCGACGCCGGCGCCGTCGCGGTGCTGGCCTCCCGCCCCGTCGGCGTGCCCGCCGTCCTGGTCGACAGCGTGGTGGAGGCGCTCGGCAGGCTGGCCCGTACCGTGGTCGCCCGCGCCGAGGGCACCGCCGTGGTCGCGCTGACCGGCTCGGCCGGCAAGACCAGCACCAAGGACCTGATCGCGCAGGTGCTCCAGCGCCACGGTGCGACGGTCTACCCGCCGGGCTCGCTCAACAACGAGATCGGCCACCCGATGACCGCCCTGCGGGTCGAGGCCGGCACCCGGCACCTGGTCATGGAGATGGGCGCCCGGCACAAGGGCGACATCGAGTACCTCACCTCGGTCACCCCGCCCCGGGTCGGCGTGGTGCTGAACGTCGGCACCGCCCACGTCGGCGAGTTCGGCTCCAAGGAGGCGATCGCCGAGGCCAAGGGCGAACTCGTCGAGGCACTGCCCGCCGAGGGGACGGCGATCCTCAACGCGGACGACCGGCTGGTGCGCGCGATGGCCTCCCGCACCAAGGCGAAGGTGGTCCTCTTCGGGGAGTCCCCGGACGCCCACGTGCGGGCGACGGACGTTCGCCTGGACGCCACCGGACGGCCATCGTTCACGCTCACCACCCCGGCCGGTTCCGCGCCCGTGCAGCTGCGCCTGTACGGTGAGCACCACGTCTCGAACGCCCTCGCCGCCGCCGCGGTGGCGGTGGAGCTCGGGATGTCCGTCGACGACACCGCCGCCGCCCTGGGCGAGGCGGGTGCGCTGTCCCGCTGGCGCATGGAGGTCGTCGACCGGGCCGATGGTGTCACCGTCGTCAACGACGCCTACAACGCGAACCCCGACTCGATGCGGGCCGCGCTGCGGGCGCTGGTCTCGATGGGGGGACGCGGTCCGGAGCGCCGCCGTACCTGGGCGGTGCTCGGCGAGATGCGGGAGCTCGGCGAGGAGAGCCTGGCCGAGCACGACGCCATCGGGCGGCTCGCCGTCCGGCTCGACGTCACCAAGCTGGTGGCGGTCGGCGGACGCGAGGCGGCCTGCATGGAACTCGGCGCGAGGAACGAAGGTTCGTGGGGTGAGGAGTCGGTGCTGGTGTCCGACGCGGACGCGGCGGTCGAGTTGCTGCGCAGTCAGCTGCGGCCGGGGGATGTGGTCCTGGTGAAGGCGTCCCGTTCGGTGGGGCTGGAGAAGGTGGCCGAGGCCCTCCTTGCGGACGGTGCTGCCCGATGATGAAGCAGATCCTCATCTCCGGGATGATCGGCCTGATCCTCTCGCTGGTCGGCACGCCCGCCCTGATCAAGCTGTTGGCCCGGCAGGGCTACGGCCAGTACATCCGCGACGACGGCCCCAAGGCGCACCACAGCAAGAAGGGCACGCCCACCATGGGCGGCATCGCCTTCATCCTGGCGACCCTGATCGCGTACTTCGCCACCAAGGCGATAACGGGCGAGTCCCCGACCGCCTCGGGGCTGCTGGTGCTCTTCCTGACCGCGGGCCTCGGCCTGGTCGGCTTCCTGGACGACTACATCAAGGTGGTCAAGCGCCGCTCGCTCGGTCTGCGGGCCAAGGCGAAGCTGGCCGGCCAGTCCATCGTCGGCCTGGTCTTCGCGGTCCTGGCACTGCAGTTCCACGACGACCGGGGGCTCAGCCCGGCCTCGCAGTCGCTGTCCTTCGTGCGCGACTTCAAGTGGTCGATCGGCCCGGTGCTGTTCGTCATCTTCGCGTACTTCATGATCGCGGCGACCTCCAACGGCGTGAACCTGACGGACGGTCTGGACGGCCTCGCCACCGGCGCCTCGGTGATGGCCTTCGGCGCCTACACCTTCATCGGCGTCTGGGAGTACGGGCAGAGCTGCGCCTACTTCCTCTCCGCGACGAACGCCTGCTACGACGTCCGCGACCCGCTGGACCTCGCGGTGGTCGCGGCCGCCCTGATGGGCTCCTGCTTCGGCTTCCTGTGGTGGAACACCTCGCCCGCCAAGATCTTCATGGGTGACACCGGCTCGCTCGCCCTCGGCGGCGCCCTGGCCGGTCTGGCGATCTGCTCCCGCACCGAGCTGCTGCTCATCCTGCTCGGCGGCCTCTTCATGATCATCACCCTGTCGGTGATCATCCAGGTCGGCTCCTTCCGGATGACCGGCAAGCGCGTCTTCAAGATGGCACCGCTGCAGCACCACTTCGAACTCAAGGGCTGGAGCGAAGTCCTGGTCGTGGTCCGCTTCTGGATCATCCAGGGCCTCTGCGTGGCCGTCGGCCTCGGCCTCTTCTACGCGGGATACCGGACCGGATGATCAATCCTGACTTCACTGAGCTGCCCGTCGTCGTCGCCGGACTCGGCGTCTCGGGCATCAGCGCCGCGCGCGTCCTGCACGGCCTCGGCGCCCGCGTCACCGTCGTGGACGGCGGCAGCGGGCCGGGCCTGGTCGCCCGGGCCGCCGAGCTGGAGGCGCAGGGCGTCGCCGTGCGCCTCGGCGACGGCGCGAGCCTGCCCGAGGGCACCGAGCTGATCGTCACCTCGCCCGGCTGGGCGCCGGACAGCCCGCTGTTCGCCGCCGCCGGGGCGGCCGGGGTGCCGGTCTGGGGCGACGTCGAGCTCGCCTGGCGGCTGCGCAAGCCGCTGCCGGGCACCGGCGAGCCCGCCCCCTGGCTGGCCGTCACCGGCACCAACGGCAAGACCACCACCGTCCAGATGCTCGCCTCGATCCTCACCGCCGCCGGCAAGCGCACCGCCGCCGTCGGCAACGTCGGGGTCTCGGTGCTGGACGCGGTGCTCGCCGAGGAGCCGTACGACGTGCTCGCCGTCGAACTCTCCAGCTACCAGCTGCACTGGGCGCCCTCGCTGCGCCCGTACTCGGCCGCGGTGCTCAACCTGGCGCCCGACCACCTCGACTGGCACGGCTCGATGGAGGCGTACGCCGCCGACAAGGGCCGGATCTACGAGGGCAACGTCGTCGCCTGCGTGTACAACCTGGCCGACCCGGCCACCGAGGCGCTGGTCATGGAGGCCGACGTCGAGGAGGGCTGCCGGGCGATCGGCTTCGGCCTCGGCGCGCCCGGCCCGTCGAACTTCGGCGTGGTGGACGGGCTGCTGGTGGACCGGGCCTTCGTCGAGGACCGGGCCAAGAACGCCGCCGAGCTCGGGGCCGTCGAGGACGTCAACCCGCCGGCGCCGCACAACATCGCCAACGCGCTCGCCGCGGCGGCGCTGGCCCGGGCGTACGGCGTCGAGCCGAAGGCCGTCCGGGAGGGCCTGCGGGCCTTCCGCCCGGACGCCCACCGGATCGCCGAGGTCGGCGTGGTCCGCGAGGTCACGTACATCGACGACTCCAAGGCCACCAACACCCACGCCGCGGCCGCCTCGCTGGCGGCCTACCGGCCGATCGTCTGGATCGCCGGCGGCCTCGCCAAGGGCGCGACCTTCGACGACCTGGTACAGGGCGCGGCCGAGCGGCTGCGCGCGGTGGTGCTGATCGGGCAGGACCGGGCGCTGATCCGCGAGGCGCTGGAACGACACGCTCCGGATGTGCCCGTGATCGAGGCGGCCGAGGGCCAGACTGGCGCGGTGGCGATGGCCGAGGTCGTCCGCACGGCCGCGTCGCTCGCCCGATCGGGTGACACGGTGCTGCTGGCCCCGGCCTGCGCCTCGATGGACATGTTCACCAACTACGGCGAGCGCGGCGACATGTTCGCGGCGGCCGTCCGGGAGCTGGCGGACGCCGGGGAGTAGGGCTGCGGCACCGGCGGAGGAGCCGCAGCGTACGGAGAGCGGGGAGTGGTGGCGGGGCAGGGCAGGGCGGAATCCGGCGTGCGCGAGCAGGACGCCGCCGAGCCGTGGCGAGTGATCTCCGCCACCACGACCAAGTACAAGTCGGCCGGTCCGCTGGCCCGTGTCCAGGCCTTCCGGGCCCGGCTCGGGTACTGGCTGGATCGGCCGCTCACGCCGTACCTGCTGGTCATCGGAAGCACCCTGCTGCTGGTCGTGCTCGGCCTGATGATGGTCTTCTCGGCCTCGCAGATCCTCGCCCTGAACCAGCACCACTCGGCCCAGTACTACTTCCTCAAGCAGCTGATCGCGGCCATCCTCGGCCTGGTCCTGCTGATCTGCTTCGCCTCCGTCCCGGTGGCGGTGCTGCGGGTGATCACCTATCCCGTGATGATCGGGGTGATCGGCGCGCTCACGCTGGTCGCCGTACCGGGCATCGGGGTGCGGATCAACGGCAACCAGAACTGGCTGGATTTCGGCTTCTTCCAGTTCCAGCCGTCCGAGTTCGCCAAGCTCGCGCTGGTGCTCTGGGGCGCCGACCTGCTCGCCCGCAAGCAGAAGGCCGGCACCCTGAACTCCTGGAAGCACCTGCTGGTGCCACTGGTGCCGGGGGCCCTGCTGCTGCTCGCGCTGATCATGTTCGGCGGCGACATGGGCACCTCGATGATCCTGGTCGCCATGGTGTTCGCGCTGCTCTGGATGGTCGGAGCACCGCTGCGGCTGTTCGTGGCCACCGTCGGCGTGGCGGTGGTGGTCTGCACCGCCCTCGTCGTGACCGTCCCGCACCGGGCGGAGCGGCTGGGCTGCATCGGCGTGACCAAGCTCGACCCCGAGGGCGCCTGCTTCCAGGCCCTGCACGGGGTCTTCGCGTTCGCGAACGGCGGCGGCTTCGGCACCGGCCTCGGTGCCGGCGTCGAGAAATGGGGCCAGCTGCCCGAGGCGCACACCGACTTCATCTTCGCCGCGACCGGCGAGGAACTGGGCCTGGTGGGGACGCTGTCGGTGATCGGTCTCTTCGCGGCACTAGGCTACGCGGGTATCCGTGTGGCCATCGGCACGAAGGACTCGTTCGTCAGGTACGCCGCGGGAGCCGCCACCACCTGGATCATGGCGCAGGCCATGATCAACCTGGGGTCGGCGCTGGGACTGCTGCCCATTGCGGGCGTCCCGCTCCCGCTGTTCTCCTACGGCGGTTCCGCCATGCTGTCGGCCATGTCCGCGATCGGTGTGCTGCTGTGCCTGGCACGCAGCACCTCGGGCGCGAAGGCGGCCCTGGCCGCCCGGAGCAAGAACTCCCGGATCAGGAAGCGACTGGCCCGGGTGCTGCCACGACGACGAACCACAGCGCGCCCGGCCCCAGGGCCGGCACGCAGGGAGCGGTGAATTTCGGTGCATGTCGTACTCGCCGGCGGGGGGACCGCCGGTCACATCGAGCCGGCCATGGCCCTCGCGGACGCCCTCCGCAGGCACGACCCGTCCATCGGGATCACCGCCCTGGGCACCGAGCGCGGTCTGGAGACCCGACTGGTACCCGAGCGCGGCTACCAGCTGGAGCTCATCCCGGCCGTCCCGCTGCCCCGCAAGCCCACCCCGGAGCTGATCACCGTCCCCGGCCGGCTGCGCGGCACCGTCCGGGCCGCCCAGGAGATCATCGAGCGGGTCAACGCGGACGCTGTGGTCGGCTTCGGCGGCTACGTCGCGATGCCCGCCTACCTGGCGGCCAAGCGGGCCGGCGTGCCGATCGTGGTGCACGAGGCGAACGCCCGCCCGGGCCTGGCCAACAAGATCGGCGCCCGCTACAGCGACTTCGTGGCCGTCTCCACGCCCGACAGCAAGCTGCGCGACTCCCGGTACATCGGCATCCCGCTGCGCCGGACCATCGCGACCCTGGACCGCAACGCGGCCCGTCCGGAGGCCCGGCACTACTTCGGCCTCGACCAGCGGCTGCCCACCCTGCTGGTCTCCGGCGGTTCCCAGGGCGCCCGTCGGCTCAACGAGACGGTCACCGCGATCGCCCCGCGGCTGCAGCAGTACGGCGTGCAGATCCTGCACGCGGTCGGCCCGAAGAACGAGCTGCCGCAGGTCGCGGACGTCCCCGGGATGCCGCCGTACCGTCCGGTGCCGTACCTGGACCGGATGGACCTCGCCTACGCGGCGGCCGACATGATGCTCTGCCGGGCCGGCGCCATGACGGTGGCCGAGCTGGCGGCCGTCGGCCTGCCCGCCGCCTTCGTCCCGCTGCCGATCGGCAACGGCGAGCAGCGGCTGAACGCCCAGCCGATGGTCAAGGCCGGCGGCGGCCTGCTGGTGGACGACGCCGAGCTGACCCCGGACTGGGTGCTGCAGAACGTGCTGCCGGTGCTCACCGACCCGCAGCGGCTGTGGGACATGAGCCGGGCCGCCGCCGAGTTCGGCCGCCGGGACGCCGACGACCTCCTGGTCGGCATGGTCTACGAGGCGATCCAGGCCCACCGCGGCGGCCGCCGCCGTGGCTGACGGCCGGCCCGCCGACCCGCTCGAAGCGGAGCTGGAGGACGAGGAGTCCGCTCCTCGCCTCCGGCTCTCCCGGCGGGGCATCGTGGTGCTGGGGGCGCTCGGCGCCGCGGTGCTGGGCGGGCTGGCCTGGCTGGTGTTCTACTCGTCGGTGCTGGACGTGCGCAGTGTCGCCGTCCAGGGCGCGACCGACGACAAGCTGACGGCGGCCCAGGTCCGCGACGCGGTCGGCGGGCTCGGCGACGGCCCGCTGGCCAGGGTGGACCTGGACGACGTCCGGCGCCGGGTGGAGGCGATCCCCCGGGTGGCGAAGGCCGAGGTGTGGCGGGGCTGGCCGCACACCCTGCAGGTGAAGGTCGCCGAGCGCAAGGCGGTGGCCGCCGTCAAGGGGGAGGACGGCCGGTTCACCCAGGTGGATGCCACGGGCGTGAGCTTCGCCACCGAGGCGGCTCCGCCGGACGGCGTGCCCGTGGTGGAGCTGCGACTCAGTCAGCAGGCGAACGACGTGGACGGGGTGATCTCCCGTTCGCAGCTGGTCCAGGGCGCGGTCTCGGTGGCCGCCGGGCTGCCGCCGGAGGTCGCCAAGCGGGCCGGCGCGGTGCTGGTGCACTCGTACGACGACATCGAACTGCAGCTCAGCGGGGGTGCGACGGTGCGCTGGGGGAGCCCGGAACAAATCGACCGGAAAGCCCGGGTGCTGGTGGCACTGATGAGTCAGAAGGGTACGAACTTCGACGTGACGGCGCCTGAGGCGCCGGCGGTGTCGGGATGATCCGGTAGGTTCTGTGCCTGAGGGAGGGGTTGACGCCTCGAAGTGTCGGCCCGACCCTTGGTGGTCACCCCGGTTTCCTAAGCCGGCTGATGATCACATAGGCTCAAAAGAAAAAGGGAAGCTCGGCGTGTGTCGTTGAAACACGTGCCCGGGGCCACCTAGTGTCCTGTGTCACCAGACTGTGTCCCTTGGTGATGTGACGGAGGCACAGTACTAACCCTAAAGGTCAAGTTTAGGGTTGGGGTCGGCGGTCGGCATTTCGGACATTCAGTCAGGAACCAGGCCTCCCTACCCATCGACATCCGTCGGAACGGACCCTCGCCGGGCCGGGCCGACCCGGAAATTCGAGGCGAGAGGCCTTCGACGTGGCAGCACCGCAGAACTACCTCGCAGTCATCAAGGTCGTCGGTATCGGCGGCGGTGGTGTCAACGCCATCAACCGGATGATCGAGGTCGGTCTCAAGGGCGTCGAGTTCATCGCGATCAACACCGATGCGCAGGCCCTCCTCATGAGCGACGCCGACGTCAAGCTCGATGTGGGCCGTGAACTCACCCGGGGCCTCGGCGCCGGCGCCAACCCCGAGGTCGGCCGCAAGGCGGCCGAGGACCACCGCGAGGAGATCGAGGAGGTCCTCAAGGGGGCCGACATGGTCTTCGTGACCGCCGGCGAAGGCGGTGGCACGGGCACGGGCGGCGCGCCCGTCGTCGCCAACATCGCGCGCTCCCTGGGCGCCCTGACCATCGGCGTGGTCACCCGTCCGTTCACCTTCGAGGGCCGGCGCCGGGCCAACCAGGCCGAGGACGGCATCGCCGCCCTGCGCGAAGAGGTCGACACCCTCATCGTGATCCCCAACGACCGGCTGCTGTCCATCTCGGACCGCCAGGTCAGCGTGCTCGACGCGTTCCGCTCGGCCGACCAGGTCCTGCTCTCCGGTGTCCAGGGCATCACCGACCTGATCACCACCCCGGGCCTGATCAACCTCGACTTCGCGGACGTCAAGTCCGTCATGTCGGACGCCGGTTCGGCGCTCATGGGCATCGGCTCGGCCCGTGGTGAGGACCGCGCCAAGGCCGCCGCCGTGATGGCCATCTCCTCGCCGCTGCTGGAGGCCTCGATCGACGGCGCCCGCGGCGTGCTGCTCTCCATCTCGGGCGGCTCCGACCTCGGCCTGTTCGAGATCAACGAGTCGGCCCAGCTGGTCAGCGAGGCCGCCCACCCCGAGGCCAACATCATCTTCGGTGCGGTCATCGACGACGCGCTCGGCGACGAGGTCCGGGTCACCGTCATCGCGGCGGGCTTCGACGGCGGGCAGCCGCCGGCGATCGTCCGCGAGCCGGTGGTCAAGTCCACCGCCGCGCCGGAGCGCCCGGCCACGCCGCCGGCCGCCCCGGAGCGCCCGGCCGGCCGCCCGTCGTACGGGAGCATCGGCTCGGTGACGTCCCGCTCCGAGGGCGAGTCCCCGGCCGCCTCGCCGAGCCGGTCGGCCGAGACCCCGGCCGCCACGACCGCGGCCGCCCCGGTGCCGCCGCAGGTCCAGCCGGTCCGGCAGCCGTACGTGGAGAGCCCGGCCGAGGAGCTCGACGTCCCGGACTTCCTTAAGTGATCGATCACGCAGTACACGCGGGTGCTCACTTCGCCTTCACCGACCGGTGGGGCGGGGTGAGCACTTCGCCGTACGGGGAGCTCAACCTCGGCGGCGCGGTGGGCGACGACCCGCACGCCGTCCGGGAGAACCGGGCGCTCGCTGCCCGCGAGCTGGGGCTCGAACCGGCCGACGTGGTGTGGATGAACCAGGTGCACGGCGCCGAGGTCGCCGTGGTGACGGAGCGCCAGCCGCTCGGGGAGGCCCCGACGGTGGACGCGGTGGTCACCGACCGGCCGCTCGCGCTGGCGGTGCTGACCGCCGACTGCACCCCGGTCCTGCTGGCCGACCCCGTGGCGGGCGTCGTGGGCGCGGCGCACGCCGGCCGGCCCGGGCTGGCCGCCGGGGTGGTGCCCGCGGTCGTCCGGGCGATGGTCGAGCTGGGGGCCGAGCCCGGGCGGATCACCGCCGCCACCGGCCCCGCGGTCTGCGGCCGCTGCTACGAGGTCCCGGCCGGGCTGCGCGACGAGGTCGCGGCCGTGGTGCCGCAGGCCTTCGCCGAGACCTCCTGGGGGACCCCGGCCCTGGACGTGCCGGAGGGAGTCGCGGCCCAGCTGGCCGCGATGGGGGTCAACGAGGTGGTGCGCTCATCCGTCTGCACCCTCGAATCCGCCGATCACTACTCCTATCGTCGTGAGCAGCGCACGGGCCGGCTCGCGAGCTACGTCTGGTTGGGCTCTGATCACTGATGACGAACGACATCTACGGACCGTTCCCGGGCGGGCCCGCCCCCTTCTTCCCCGATGAGAGGTGGCTGGCCGCACTGACCGGGGGCCGGCGGGCCCGGTACGAGGAGCTCGGGACCAACCTTGAGGTGGTCGAGCGCCGGATCGCGGCCGCCTGTGCGGCCGCCGGGCGCGCCCGGGACGAGGTCACGCTGATCGTCGTCACCAAGACCTACCCCGCCGAGGACAGCGCGCTGCTGGCCGGACTGGGTGTGACCGACGTCGCGGAGAACCGCGACCAGGACGCCGCGCCCAAGGCGGAACAGTGCAGAAACCTTCCTCTTGACTGGCACTTCGTCGGACAGCTGCAGACCAACAAGGTCCGCTCGGTCGTCGGGTACGCGAACCACGTGCACTCGGTGGACCGGCTGAGACTGGTGGAGTCGCTCTCCGCCGCCGTGCTCAAGTCGGAGCGTCCGGAGCTGGGCTGCCTGGTGCAGGTGGCGCTGGACAAGGAGCACGGCGAGGGGGTGCACCGGGCCGGGGTCGCGCCGGAGGACGTCGCGCGGCTGGCCGACGCGATCGCCGACACGCCCGGGCTGCGGCTGGACGGTGTGATGACCGTCGCTCCGCTGGCCGGTCCGCTGGCCGGGGACCCGGCGGCTGCCTTCGATCGGCTGGCGGAAATCGCAACCGCCGTACGGACGGACCATCCTGCTGCCACCATGGTCTCCGCAGGGATGAGCGGTGACCTTGAGCAGGCGATTGCCGCCGGAGCGACACATGTGCGCGTCGGAACGGCGGTACTCGGAGTGAGGTCACCCCTCAGGTAACGTCACCGAGTAAGTAGATCAGACTGCAGGACAAAATAGGACAGAATCTAGCAGCTCTCCGGAGCGCTAGCGAACCGTGGATCGCAGCTCCGCGGGTCCCGCTCCACGAACCCTGACGGGCCGTCGGCCTGACGCGCCGTCGTGGATGGACCGCGGAGTCCGCAGGCAGGGCCGTACGGCCCGGGCCGCCGGGACGGAGCCGGTCCGCACGGAGCGAGCGAAGCGAGCGGCCATCGGAAGGGGCGCGGCTTCGCGGAGCAGCCACCGAGCGCCAGCGAGGTGGCCATGAGCGGAGGAGACAGGAGCATGGCCGGCGCAATGCGCAAGATGGCGGTCTACCTCGGCCTCGTGGAGGACGAGACGTACGACGGCCAGGGGTACGACCCCGACGACGACTACGACGCGGACCCCGAGCCGATCCGGACGGGACAGCGGACCGAGGACATTCCCCGGCCGGCCGCCGCGGCCGCCGCCACGCCCGCACCGGTCTCCTCGATCACCCCGCAGCCGGTGCCGGCGGCGGTGCCGATCCGGCAGGAGACCCCGAGGATGGCCCCAGTGTCGTCCATCACACCCGAACGCCGCCACAACCTGGAGAAGAGCGCCCCGGTGATCATGCCCAAGGTAGTGAACGAACGAGAGCCCTACCGCATCACCACGCTGCACCCGCGGACCTACAACGAGGCCCGTACCATCGGGGAACAGTTCCGTGGCGGCACTCCTGTGATCATGAATCTGACCGAGATGGACGACACGGACGCGAAGCGGCTCGTAGACTTCGCCGCTGGACTCGTCTTCGGTCTGCACGGCAGTATCGAGCGCGTGACGCAGAAGGTGTTCCTGCTGTCGCCTGCTAACGTCGATGTCACGGCGGAGGACAAGGCTCGGATCGCCGAGGGTGGGTTCTTCAACCAGAGCTGACCCGGCCACGACTTTACGTGTGGATCTGATCAACAGTGGTTGGCGACAGGTGACGAGCGGCGGGCCCCAGGGCCCGGGAGCGGGGAGAGGGAAACGCGATGGACATCGTGTGGGCGGTGCTCTACTACGCCCTGACCGTCTTCCTGGTGTTCCTGCTCGTGCGGCTGGTCATGGACTGGGTCTTCCAGTTCGCGCGTTCGTGGCGGCCCGGCAAGGCCATGGTCCTGGTCCTGGAGGCCACGTACACTGTCACGGATCCGCCGCTCAAGCTTCTTCGGCGGCTCATTCCGCCGTTGCGTTTCGGGGGCGTGGCGCTCGACCTGTCCTTCTTCGTACTGATGATCATTGTGTATGTCCTGATCTCGCTTGTGCACCCCTAGTCGTAGGTGAGCGATGCGACAGGATGCCGGTGTGCCGACGATCACGTTGAGGTGAAGAGATGCCATTGACCCCCGAGGACGTTCGGAACAAGCAGTTCACGACCGTCCGCCTGCGTGAAGGCTATGACGAGGACGAGGTCGATGCCTTCCTCGACGAGGTCGAGGCGGAGCTGACCCGCCTCCTCCGGGAGAACGAGGACCTGCGCGCCAAGCTGGCCGCCGCGACTCGTGCCGCCGCGCAGAACCAGGCCAACCTGCGCAAGGAGCCGCCGCAGGACGCCCCCCGCCAGGGTGGCGCCCCGGTGCCGGCCGCCATATCCGGCCCGCCGGTCCCCGGCCAGCAGGGCCCGGGCGGCCCGCAGCAGATGGGCCCCGGCGGCCCGCAGCAGATGGGTCCGGGTGGTCCGCAGCAGATGGGCCCCGGTGGCCCGCAGCAGCAGATGGGCAACCAGCCCCTCGGCCTGCCCGCCGGCTCCGCGCCGCAGCTCCCGCCGGCCGGTGGTCCGCAGCAGCAGATGAACCAGACCATGGGCGGCCAGCAGCAGCTGGTCCAGCCGATGGGCGGTCAGATGCTGCAGCCCATGGGCGGCCCCGGTGGCCCGCAGCAGATGGGCAACCCGATGGGCCAGGGCATGGGCCAGGGCATGGGTCAGCAGCAGATGCAGCAGATGGGCGGCCCCATGGGCGGCCCGCAGCAGATGGGCGGCCCCATGGGCGCCCCGATGCAGCAGCAGGGTCCCGGTGGCGACAGCGCCGCCCGCGTCCTGGCGCTCGCCCAGCAGACCGCCGACCAGGCGATCTCCGAGGCCCGTTCCGAGGCCAACAAGATCGTCGGCGAGGCGCGCAGCCGGGCCGAGGGCCTGGAGCGCGACGCCCGTGCCAAGGCCGACGCCCTGGAGCGGGACGCGCAGGAGAAGCACCGCGTCGCGATGGGCTCCCTGGAGTCCGCGCGGGCCACGCTGGAGCGCAAGGTCGAGGACCTGCGGGCCTTCGAGCGTGAGTACCGCACGCGCCTGAAGTCGTACCTGGAGACCCAGCTGCGCCAGCTGGAGTCGCAGGCCGACGACTCGCTCGCTCCGCCGCGGATCCCCGCCACCGCGTCGCTGCCGCCGGCGGCCTCGTCGATGACGCCGGCCGGTGCGGGCTCGATGGGCAGCGGTGCGCCGAGCTTCGGTGGCAACCAGCCGTCCTTCGGTGGCAGCTCGCCGTCCTTCGGCGGGAACACCTCCTTCGGTGGCAACGCCCCGGCGCCCAGCTTCGGGCAGTCCAACGGCGGCAACAGCGGTGCTCCGCAGATGCAGCCGGCCGGGATGACCCAGCCGATGGCGGCCGTCCGGCCGCAGCCGCCGCAGCCGATGCAGCAGGCTCCGGCGCCGATGCGGGGCTTCCTGATCGACGAGGACGGCGACAACTGAGGTTGTAGCAGGACCTTCCGAGGGCGCCCCCTCTCCGACTTCCGGGTCGGGGAGGGGGCGCCTTTGGTGTGCCCGGGGAGGGACGTGGGGAGGGGCGCACCGGGGTCGTCCCGCGCCCCCGGCGGGTCGGGGAGGGGGAGCGGGGGAGACGGGAGGCGGGGGCGGGGACGGCGAAGCCGCCGTCCCCGGGCGGGGACGGCGGCTTCGTCGGGGGTCAGGCCTTGCGGAGCTGGAAGGCGAGGCCCAGGGACTCGTCGGTGAAGGTCTCGGAGTCCCAGTCGGCCGTACCGGCGGCAAAGTCGGTGGCGAGGACCTCCTCGGCGACCAGGGGACCGTGTTCGGCGATGGCCTCGGCGGTCTCCTCCGTGGTGGCGCGCCAGCGCAGGACGATGCGGTCGGCGACGTCCAGGCCGGAGTTCTTGCGGGCCTCCTGGATCTGGCGGATGGCGTCGCGGGCGACGCCGAGGCGCTTGAGCTCCGGGGTGATGGCCAGGTCGAGGGCGACGGTGGCGCCGGACTCGTTGGCGACGGCCCAGCCCTCGCGCGGGGTCTCGGTGATGATCACCTCGTCCGGGGAGAGGGTGACCGTCTCGCCGTTCAGCTCGACCGAGGTCCGGCCGTCGGCGCGCAGTTCGGCGGCCAGGCGGGCGGCGTCGGTGGCGGCGACCGCCTTGGCGACGTCCTGCACGCCCTTGCCGAAGCGCTTGCCCAGCGCGCGGAAGTTGGCCTTGGCGCTGGTGTCGACCAGCGAGCCGCCGACCTCCGCCAGGGACTCCAGGGTGGAGACGTTGAGCTCCTCGGCGATCTGCGCGCGCAGGTCGGCCGGCAGCTCCTCCCAGCCCTGGGCCGCGATCAGCGCGCGGGAGAGCGGCTGACGGGTCTTCACGCCGGACTCGGCGCGGGTGGCCCGGCCGAGTTCCACCAGACGGCGGACCAGCGCCATGTGGCGGGAGAGGTCGGCGTCGATCAGCGACTCGTCCGCCTGCGGCCAGGTGGCCAGGTGGACCGAGGCCGGGGCGTCGGCGACGACCGGGACGACCAGGTCCTGCCAGACCTGCTCGGTGATGAACGGGGTGAGCGGGGCCATCAGGCGGGTGACGGTCTCCAGCGCCTCGTGCAGGGTGGCCAGCGCGGCGGCGTCGCCCTGCCAGAAGCGGCGGCGGCCGCGGCGGACGTACCAGTTGGACAGGTCGTCGACGAAGCCGGAGAGCAGCTTGCCGGCGCGCTGGGTGTCGTACGCCTCGAAGGCCGCGTCGACCTCGCGGACCAGGGTGTTCAGCTCGGAGAGCACCCAGCGGTCCAGCTGGGGGCGGTCGGCCGGGGCCGGGTCGCTCGCGGACGGCGCCCAGTTCGAGGTGCGGGCGTACAGGGCCTGGAAGGCCACGGTGTTCCAGTAGGTGAGGAGGGTCTTGCGGACCACCTCCTGGATGGTGCCGTGGCCGACCCGGCGGGCGGACCAGGGCGAGCCGCCGGCCGCCATGAACCAGCGGACGGCGTCGGCGCCGTGCTGGTCCATCAGCGGGATCGGCTGCAGGATGTTGCCCAGGTGCTTGGACATCTTGCGGCCGTCCTCGGCCAGGATGTGGCCCAGGCAGACGACGTTCTCGTAGCTGTTCTTGTCGAACACCAGGGTGCCGACCGCCATCAGCGTGTAGAACCAGCCGCGGGTCTGGTCGATCGCCTCGGAGATGAACTGCGCCGGATAGCGCTTCTCGAACAGTTCCTTGTTCTGGTACGGGTAGCCGTACTGGGCGAAGGGCATCGAGCCCGAGTCGTACCAGGCGTCGATGACCTCGGGCACGCGGGTGGCGGTGCCGCCGCAGTCGCGGCAGGCGAAGGTCACCGCGTCGATGTACGGGCGGTGCGGGTCGAGGCCGCTCTGGTCGGTGCCGGTGAGCTCGGTCAGCTCGGCCAGCGAGCCGACGCAGGTGAGGTGGCCCTCCTCGCAGCGCCAGATCGGCAGCGGGGTGCCCCAGTAGCGGTTGCGGCTGAGCGCCCAGTCGATGTTGTTGTTCAGCCAGTCGCCGAAGCGGCCGTGCTTGACCGTCTCCGGGAACCAGTTGGTGGCCTCGTTCTCGCGGATCAGCGCGTCCTTGACGGCGGTGGTCCGGATGTACCAGGACGGCTGCGCGTAGTAGAGCAGGGCGGTGTGGCAGCGCCAGCAGTGCGGGTAGCTGTGCTCGTACGGCAGGTGGCGGAAGAGCAGGCCGCGCTCCTTGAGGTCCGCGACCAGGGCCTCGTCGGCCTTCTTGAAGAACTGGCCGCCGACCAGCGGGACCTCGGGGGCGAAGGTGCCGTCGGCCAGCACCGGGTTGACCACCGGCAGGCCGTACTTGCGGCAGGTCGCGAGGTCGTCCGCGCCGAAGGCGGGGGACTGGTGGACGATGCCGGTGCCGTCCTCGGTGGTGACGTAGTCGGCGTTGAGGACGTAGTGCGCGTTCTCGATCTCGACCAGGTCGAAGGGGCGGCGGTAGGACCAGCGCTCCATCTCGGCACCGGTGAAGGACTCGCCGGTGGTCTCCCAGCCCTCGCCGAGGGCCTTGGCGAGCAGCGGCTCGGCCACGACCAGCTGCTCGTTGCCGTCGGTGGCCACCACGTAGGTGACCTCGGGGTGGACGGCGGCGGCGGTGTTGGAGACCAGGGTCCACGGGGTGGTCGTCCAGACCAGCAGCGCGGCCCGGCCGGCCAGCGGGCCGCCGGTCAGCGGGAAGCGGACGAAGACCGAGGGGTCGACCACGGTCTCGTAGCCCTGGGCCAGCTCGTGGTCGGACAGGCCGGTGCCGCAGCGCGGGCACCAGGGGGCGACCCGGTGGTCCTGGACCAGCAGGCCCTTGTCGAAGATCTGCTTGAGCGACCACCAGACGGACTGGACGTACGACGGGTCCATCGTCCGGTAGGCCTCGTCGAGGTCGACCCAGTACCCCATGCGGGTGGTCAGCTCGGCGAAGGCGTCGGTGTGGCGGGTCACCGAGTCGCGGCACTTGGCGTTGAACTCGGCGATGCCGTACGCCTCGATGTCCTGCTTGCCGGAGAAACCCAGCTCCTTCTCGACGGCGAGCTCGACCGGGAGGCCGTGGCAGTCCCAGCCGGCCTTGCGGGCGACGTGGTAGCCCTTCATCGTCCGGTAGCGCGGGAAGACGTCCTTGAAGACGCGGGCCTCGATGTGGTGGGCGCCGGGCATTCCGTTGGCGGTCGGCGGGCCCTCGTAGAACACCCACTCGGGGCGGCCCTCGGACTGCTCCAGACTACGCTGGAAGATCTTGTTGTCCTGCCAGAACGACAGGATCTGGTGCTCCAGGGCAGGCAGGTCCACCTGCGCCGGGACGGGGTTGTAGGAGCTGCTCATCGCGGGCGTCTACCTCCGGCGGATGCTGTGACTGGATCCTCCGGAGGGACGAGACGGCCAGGCCGCCCCGCGGTACCACCCTCCTTGGCCGCGGTGTTGCGCTCGCGGCCCTCTTGTTTGGGCTTGCTGCCGGGTCTAGTGGGCCGCTGCGGGGTTCGCGGCGGCCGTTCTTCCGGCGGCTCCGGGGTGATCTTCCCGCCGTGCACACCCCCGGGCTCGCACCGTCCCCGGGTCGCTGGTGGCTGCGTACGTCGGTACTCGTCCCATCTGCGCCTTGCAGGGCCAGTGTATCGGCCGGGCGAGTCGGTTTGTCCAAACCGTTTCGGGCGGGCGGCCGTCCGGGCGGGCGGCGGGGCTGGTCAGGGCGGTCGTCGGGGTCGTGGTTAGGCGGGGGTGATCTGGGCACAACCCTGTCAGCGCGGGGCGTGGCGGCCGTGGCGGCTGCCTGGGTGGGATCGTTGCGAGGCGTCGGTATGTCATGTTGTGACCGGTTTTGATCGGGATTATCGTTCCGGCACTGGAAGCCGCCGGGAACCGGCGGCTCGATTCGTTCGTAGATGGGGTCGAAGCCATGGCTGAGAAGGGAACCGGCGCGGGTACCGCCACCAAGCGGGCACGCAAGGCCGTGGCGGTCGATCCAGGGGAGGGGACCGTGACCACTACCGCACCGAAGTCCAGCACCGACACCGTCACCGTGCCGCGCGGGGCCGAGTCCGTGGACCCGGCCACGCTGCCGGTCCTGCCCGGCGAGGACCCGTGGACCACCGAGGAGGTCCACGAGCTGCACGACGAGCTGATCAGCGAGCTGGAGCGGCTGCAGAACGAGATCGGGGCCGCCGAGGCGGCCATCTCCGGCCTGATGCGCGACTCCAACGACGGGGCCGGCGACGATCAGGTGGACGCCGGGACGAAGAACATCTCGCGGGAGAGCGAGCTGGCGCTGGCCAACAACGCGCGCGACAGCCTCGCCCAGACCGAGCGCGCGCTGGGCCGGCTGGAGGGCGTCGGCTTCGGCATCTGCGAGTCCTGCGGCAAGGCCATCGGCAAGGCCCGGATGCAGGCCTTCCCGCGGGCGACGCTGTGCGTGCCGTGCAAGACCAAGCAGGAACGCCGCTGAACCGGCCGCCGAACCGGGCGGCCGGAGCGACGCGCGGGGTCGGGCTTGCCGTACGCTCGACCCCGTAGTGTCGCCTGACGCGTCCGCACCGGCTGCGGACGGGCCCAGGCCGTCACCGGCCCACCACCCTCCCCCACCTACGGCCGGGGGAGCTCCATCGGCAGCGGAGCGGATCATCAGTACGCAAGGTTCTCCCCAGACCCGGGACGAAGCCGTCCCGTCCCCCGCCGATGCCGTGGAGGTGCCCGTGGCCGAGCCGACCGAGGCGGCGTCCGTGGACGAACCGGCGGCGGCGGAGGAGCCCAAGGGGCCGCGGCGGATCGGTGTGCTGCTGGTCGTCGCGGTGCTCGCCTTCCTGATCGACCTCGGCAGCAAGCTGCTGGTCGTCGCCCGACTGGAGAACCACTCGGCGATCAAGGTGATCGGGGACGTCGTCACCTTCCAGGTGATCCGCAACTCCGGCGCGGCCTTCGGGATGGGGCAGGCGCTGACCGTCGTCTTCACGATGATCGCCTCCGCCGTCATCGTGGTGATCTGGCGGATCGCCCGACGGCTGTACAGCCTGCCGTGGGCGATCGCGCTCGGGCTGCTGCTCGGCGGGGCGCTCGGCAACCTCACCGACCGGCTGTTCCGCTCGCCGGGCGTCTTCCGCGGGCACGTCGTGGACTTCATCTCCGTCCAGCACTTCGCCGTCTTCAACCTCGCGGACTCGGCGATCGTCTGCGGCGGGATCCTGGTCGTGCTGCTCTCCTTCCGGGGCAGCAACCCGGACGGGACCGTCCACCAGCAGGGCGGCAAGGGCGAGTAGCCCCGGCGGGCGGGGAGCACGGCGCGCGGGGGCGGGCCGTGTTTCCGGCATACTCGTACGGGTGAGTACCGCAGCGCAGATCCGAAGCCTCCCCGTTCCCGACGGCCTGGAGGGCGAGCGTCTCGACGCCGCCCTGTCCCGGATGTTCGGCTTCTCCCGGACCAAGGCCGCCGAACTGGCCGCCGACGGCAAGGTGACGCTCGACGGCGCCACGGCCGGCAAGTCGGACCGGGTGACCGCCGGTTCCTGGCTGGAGGTCGAGATCCCCGCCCCCGCCGCCCCGGTGCAGATCGTCGCCGAGCACGTCGAGGGCATGCGGATCGTCCACGACGACGAGGACATCGTGCTGGTCGACAAGCCGGTCGGCGTCGCCGCGCACCCCAGCCCCGGCTGGACCGGCCCCACCGTGATCGGCGGGCTCGCCGCGGCCGGGTACCGGATCTCCACCTCGGGGGCGGCCGAGCGGCAGGGCATCGTGCACCGGCTGGACGTCGGCACCTCGGGCCTGATGGTCGTCGCCAAGTCCGAGCGCGCGTACACCGACCTCAAGCGGCAGTTCCACGACCGGATCACCGACAAGCGGTACCACACGCTGGTCCAGGGGCACCCGGACCCGATGAGCGGGACCGTGGACGCGCCGATCGGGCGGCACCCCAGCTCGGACTGGAAGTGGGCGGTGACCCGGGAAGGCAAGCCGTCCGTCACGCACTACGACCTGATCGAGGCGTACCGGGCCGCGTCGCTGCTCGCGATCAAGCTGGAGACCGGGCGCACCCACCAGATCCGCGTCCACATGTCCGCGCTGCGCCACCCCTGCGTGGGCGACCTGACGTACGGCGCCGACCCGACGCTGGCCAAGCGGCTCGGGCTGGGCCGGCAGTGGCTGCACGCGGTGTCGCTCGGCTTCGAGCACCCGGCGGACGGGCAGTGGGTCGAGTTCTCCAGCGAGTACCCGGCGGACCTGCAGAACGCCCTGGACGTCATCGCGGCGGAGAGCTGACATGGGCGCCGAGGCGGGCGTCGCCATTCGGGTGGCCGAGGGCGAGGCGGACTTGGCGCTGGTGCGGGAGGTCCGGCGGGAGGTGTTCATCGTCGAGCAGAACGTGCCGGAGGAGCTGGAGTACGACCGGTACGACGGCACCTCGGTGCACCTGCTCGCGGTCGGGCCGGACGGGGCCGGGCTGGGGACCGGGCGGCTGATCTTCGGCGAGCAGGCGCGCGAGCTGACCGGCGGCGTCGACGGGCGGGTGCTGCTCGGACGGCTCGCCGTACTGCCCGTGGCCCGGGGGACCGGGCTGGGCGCGGAGCTCGTGCGGGCGATCGAGGCCGCGGGCGCGGAGCGTGGGGCCTCGGAGGTGGAGCTGCACGCGCAGGTGCAGGCGCTCGGGTTCTACGAGCGGCTGGGATACGAGGCGGAGGGCCCGGTGTACGACGACGCCGGGATCCCGCACCGGACGATGACGCGGCAGCTGTAGGCACTCGGGGCGGCGGCGCCGGACCTTCGGGGCCCGGCCCGGCAGGCCCTGTCCGCTGTGTGCGGGTCCCCGCGCCCTCTTCGGGGCGCGGGGATCCTTGCGTTCGGGGGCCGGCGGTTCGGGGCGGGGCGGCGGTCCGGGGGCCGCGTTCGCGGGGTGTTCGTCTCCTGGCGGGGCGAGCGCTGCCCGCCCTTATTCGGCGCCTACCCGGGCGGCGGATACGATCAGCGCCCATGGAGTTCGGTGGGGCATGGCGTCGCTGGCGCGGCCGGGGCACGACCGTCAGGCGCAGGGTGCTGGCCGGTGCGGTGGCCCTGGTGGCGGTGGCTGCGGTCGGTACGGCGACGGTGGCGTCCGGCGGTGAGCAGACGGTCCGTGAGGAGGACCGTTTCCTCAGCATGCCGGAGACGCCCGGCAGCGCGCAGCAGGTCCAGCTGGACACCTCGTTCTTCACCGCCGGCAGCGGTCCGCGCCCGGCGGTGCTGCTCGCGCACGGCTTCGGCGGCTCCAAGGAGGGCGAGCGCGATCGCGCCCGGCAACTCGCCCGGCAGGGGTACGCGGTACTGACCTGGTCGGCGCGCGGGTTCGGACGCTCGGGCGGCAAGATCGGCCTCAACGCGCCCGACCGCGAGGTCGAGGACGTCCGGCACCTGGTGGACTGGCTGGCCCAGCGGCCCGAGGTGCAGCTCGACGGCGCGGGCGACCCGAAGGTCGGCATCACCGGAGCCTCGTACGGCGGGGCGATCTCGCTGCTGGCCTCCGCGTACGACCCCCGGATCGACGCGGTGGCCACCCAGATCACCTGGTGGAACCTGGCGGACGCGCTGTTCCCGCAGGGTGTGCAGGGCTCGGGCGCGGCGGACGGCGTGTTCAAGAAGCTGTGGGCCGGGATCTTCTTCACCACCGGCTCGGCGGCCCCCGGGTCGGCGGGCGGTCTCGGGCCGTCCGGCGGTGCGCCGCGCGAGAGCGGCGATCCGAAGCCGGTGGCGGACGGGGACGTCGGCTGCGGGCGGTTCCTGGAGTCGCTCTGCCGGATGTACGACCGGGTCGCGACCGCCGGGCACGCCGATCCGGAGGCCGTCGCGCTGCTGGACCGCTCCAGCCCGTCCTCGGTGGCGGACCGGCTCAAGGCGCCCACGCTGGTGGTGCAGGGCCAGCAGGACTCGCTGTTCCCGCTCGACCAGGGCGACCGGATCGCGAAGGCGATCGCCGGCAACGGCGCGCCCGTGGCGGTGGACTGGTTCGCCGGCGGGCACGACGGCGGGACGGACACCAGCGCGCGGGTCGACGACCGGGTGACGGCCTGGTTCGACCACTACCTCCGGGGACAGGGGAACGACACCGGGCCGGACTTCCGGGTGACCCGGACCGGCGGGGTCGACTCGACCGGCTTCCAGGCCGTGCTGCGCGGGGCCACCGCCGACCGGTACCCGGGACTCGGCGGGACCGGCTCGCGCTCCGTCGAGCTGGCCGGCGGGGAGAAGACCGTGGCCAACCCGCCCGGCGGGGCGCCGCCGGGGATCTCGACGCTGCCGGGCATCGGCGCGCTCAGCCAGGCGGCGTCGCTGGGCGCCGGACTGGCGCTGGACTTCCCCGGGCAGAGCGCCGCCTTCGACTCGGCGCCGCTGGACTCGCCGCTGCACCTGACCGGGCAGCCGACCGTGCCGGTACGGGTGACGGCGGACCGGCCGGACGCGGTGCTCTTCGCGAAGCTGTACGACGTCGGGCCGGACGGCAAGGCGGTGCTGCCGCAGCAGCTGGCCGCGCCGCTGCGGGTCACCGGCGCGGACGCGGGGCGGACGGTCACCGTGGCGCTGCCGACGGTGGACCACACCTTCCCCGCCGGACACCGGCTGCGGCTGGTGCTGGCGAGCACCGACCTCGCGTACGCCTCGCCCGTCGAGCCCGCCACCTACCGGGTCGCGCCGGCCGGGGCGGTCACCGCGCCGACCGTCGAGGAACTGGTCACCGAGGCGGCGCCGCTGCCCGCGCGGACCTGGCTGCTGCCGGTGGCCGCCGTGGTGGTGGCCGCGGGACTGGTGCTGGCGCCGCGGCTGCGGCGTCGGCGGGCGGCCGGCGGGCCGGAGTTCGATCCGGAGCTGGCCGCCGTGCCGCTGCTGATCAGCGGGCTGAGCAAGCGCTACAAGGGCTCCCAGGACCGCTACGCCGTACGGGAGCTGGGCTTCCGGGTGGAGCAGGGGCAGGTGCTCGGGCTGCTCGGACCGAACGGCGCGGGCAAGACCACCACGCTGCGGATGCTGATGGGTCTGATCCGGCCGGACGCCGGGGAGATCCGGATCTTCGGGCACCTGGTGCGGCCCGGTGCGCCGGTGCTGTCGAGGGTCGGGGCGTTCGTGGAGGGCGCGGGCTTCCTGCCGCACCTCACCGGGCGGGCCAACCTGCGGCTGTACTGGCAGGCGACCGGGCGGCCGGAGGCCGACGCCCGCTTCGACGAGGCGCTGGCCATCGCGGGGCTCGGCGAGGCGCTGGACCGGGCGGTCCGGACGTACTCGCAGGGCATGCGGCAGCGGCTGGCGATCGCGCAGGCGATGCTCGGGATGCCGGACCTGCTGATCCTCGACGAGCCGACCAACGGGCTGGACCCGCCGCAGATCCGCGAGATGCGCGAGGTGATGATCCGCTACGCGGCGGGCGGGCGGACGGTGATCGTTTCGAGTCACCTGCTGTCCGAGGTCGAGCAGAGCTGTACGGACCTGGTCGTGATGGACCGCGGGCGGCTCGTCACGACCGGCGCGGTCGGTGAGATCGTCGGGTCGTCGGAGCTGCTGATGATCGGCGTCGCCGGTTCGTACGACCCGGAGTCGGCCGCCGAGAAGGTCGCCGCGCTGGCCGGGGTCGGCTCGGCGGAGGCCGTCGAGGGCGGACTGCTGGTGCGGCTGGACGGGCTGGCGGCGAGCGAACTGCTCGCGGAGCTGGTGCGGCTGGGGGTGCCGGTGGAGAGCGCCGGACCGCAGCGGCGGTTGGAGGACGCGTTCCTGTCGTTGATCGGAGGTGGTGCGGGATGAGTGCGGTCTCTGGGACTTCCGCGGTCTCGAAGGACCACGCGGACGGCTACCGGGCCGGCCGGACGCTGCCGCTGCGGGTGGAGGCGATGCGGCAGCTGCGGCGCCGCCGCACCCTGGTGATCGGCGCGGTGCTGGCCGTCCTGCCGTTCGTCATCCTGGCCGCGTTCCAGATCGGCGGCAGCCCCGGCCGACCGGACCGGACCACCTTCATCGAGCTGGCCACCGCGTCGGGGGCCAACTTCGCCGTCACCATGCTGTTCGTGGGCACCGGCTTCATGCTGGTGATCCCGGTCGCACTGTTCTGCGGGGACACCGTCGCCTCGGAGGCCAGCTGGTCCTCACTGCGGTACCTGCTGGCCGCGCCGGTGCCCCGGGCCCGGCTGCTGGTGCGCAAGTTCGCCGTCGGGCTGGCGTTCTCGGCGGTCGCGATCGTCATGCTGCCCGTGATCGGGCTGGTCGTCGGGACGGCCGCCTACGGGTGGGGCGACCTCAAGCTGCCCGCCGGGGCCAGCCTGCCCGCCGGAGAGGCGCTGCCCCGGATCGCGATCGCGGTGGCCTTCGTCTTCCTGAGCGAGATCGTGATCGCGGCGCTGGCGTTCTGGCTGTCCACGGCGACCGACGCACCCCTGGGCGCGGTGGGCGGCGCGGTGTTCGTGTCGATCATCACCGGGGTGCTGGACGCCGTCACCGCGCTCGGGGACCTGCGGGAGTGGCTGCCCGCCCACTGGCAGTACGCGTGGGCGGACGCGCTGCAGCCCCAGCTGGAGTGGGGCGGGATGCTGCAGGGCGTCTCGCTGTCGCTCTCGTACGCGGCGGTGCTGCTGGCACTGGCGTTCCGGGGCTTCGCCCGCAAGGACGTGGTGTCGTAACGGCGGGTCGGGCATGGGGGATCATGGGTGGGTAGCCGACTCACCTGCCGAAGGACCCGGAACCGTGGCCCAGATCGTCCTCTTCCACTCCGCCTACGGGCTGCGCCCCGCCGTGCACGCCGCCGCCGACCGGCTGCGCGCCGCCGGGCACACCGTGCACACGCCGGACCTGTTCGAGGGGCGGACCTTCGACTCGATCGAGGACGGGCAGGCGTACCAGGAGGAGGCCGGGGGCAGCGAGGAGATGCTGCGCCGGGCGGTGACGGCCGCCGCACCGCACTCCGAGACCGGGCTGGTGTACGCCGGCTTCTCGCTCGGCGGCGCGATCGCGCAGAACCTGGCGCTGGCCGACGAGAAGGCGCGCGGGCTGCTGCTCCTGCACGGCACCTCGGACCTGCGGGAGGACGCCGCCACCGAGATCCCGGTGCAGCTGCACATCGCGGAGCCCGACCCGTTCGAGCCGGAGGACTGGCTGAACGCCTGGTACCTGCGGATGCGGCGGGCCGGCGCGGAGGTGGAGGTGCACCGCTACCGGGGCGCCGGGCACCTGTTCACCGACCCGGAGCTGCCGGACCACGACGCGCAGGCGGCGGAGCGGGCCTGGGCGGCGTCGCTGGACTTCCTCGCGGAGCTGGACGGCCAGGAGGACTGACGGCCGGGGCGGCGGCCCGGGTGAGCGGACGGGTCGAGCGGACCGGGGGCGCGGACCGTGGCCGGGCCGCGGGTGCCGCGGGTACGGTGACGGCCGTTCCGGTCCGAGCGCAGGGGGTTCGTGTGGGGTCAGCAGAGCGTGTCGACAGGTCGCGCGGTCGGGTGTTCGGCGAGGCGGCGGAGCTGTACGACGCCGCCCGGCCGGGGTACGCCGACGGGTTGGTGACCGAGGTGCTGGCGTACGCGGGGATGGCGTACGCGGGGCCGGGGCCCGAGGGGACGGCGCCCGCGGGGGCGGGGGAGCGCGCGGCGGTGGAGGTCGGCGCGGGGACGGGCAAGGCCTCCGTGCTCTTCGCCGAGCGCGGGGTGCCGCTGGTCTGCGTCGAGCCGGACCGGCGGATGGCGGAGGTGCTGCGGCGCAACACCTCGGGCTACCCGCGGGTGCGGGTCGAGGCCGGCGGCTTCGAGGAGTGGGCCGCGGGCGGGCGGACCTTCGGACTGCTGTACGCCGCCACCTCCTGGCACTGGCTGGACCCGGCGCGGCGCTGGGACCTGGTGCACGGGGCGCTCGAACCGGGCGGCGCCGTCGCACTGTTCTGGAACCCGCACGGGGTGACGGACGAGGGGCTGTACGAGGAGCTCGGCGGGATCGACCGGCGCTACGGCGTCAGCGGCTCGCCGCACAGCCGGCCGGCCTCCGTCTACGGCGACGTGCCGGGCAACGGGGAACCGTTCTGGCCGGACGCCGAGTGCCGGGCGGACGGCCGGTTCACCGACCTGCGGGGCGTCCGGTACCGGCAGGAGGTCCGGTACGGGACCGAGCGCTACCTGGACTTCCTGGCGTCGATCTCCGGCTACCGGGTGCTGCCGGACGAGCGGCGGGAGGCGGTGCTGGCGGAGACGGCCCGGGTGCTGGAGGCGCGGGGCGGGGGGATCGGGATGCTGCACGTGAGTGATCTGTTCCTCGCGCGGAAGGGGCGGTAGGCGCGGGGCGCGGGGCGCGGGGCGCGACTCCCCGCGGGGCGCCGGACGCGGCTCGGGGAGGGCCGGATCGGGGCGGAGGGCCTCGGTCCGGCCCTCGGTGCTTCCGGGGCGGACGTCGCAGGGCCGGGGCGTTGCCGATGGTGCGTTGCCGATGGTGCGTCATGTTGTCCGTGGTGCCGGTGTGGTGGGGCGGTGGCGGGACGGCCGGGAGGCGGCGGAAGTGCCGGTCGCGCGCCGCCCGCGGACCGGAAAGTCTGTTTCCGGACAGCTACCCACAGTGATCAAGGGGGTTGTGGTCCAGACCTCTTGTCGGGCATGTGCCATCCGGCCAGCAGGGATGATCACGCTACGAACTGTTGTTAACCGGACGGCCGTCCCGGCGTCACCGTCCGACGGCCGGTCAGGTTGACCGGATTCCCCACGGCGTCGTTGATCTCCCGGGAAACCTCTCCATAGAGTCGCGGTGCACTCCAGCCTCACCAGCTCGCAAATCCGTGGAAATGCCGTCGGGCCATTTCCCGCGACTCAAGCATCGGAGCGGCACATGCTCGTTCTCGGAATCACCAACAACGACCTGGCCGGCGCCTGCCTGGTCCAGGACGGTACGGTCGTCGCGGCCGTCAGCGAGGAGCGCTTCTCCCGGGTCAAGGACCACAAGACCTGGCCGGAGCAGTCGATCGACTACGTCCTGAAGGAGGCCGGCGTCAGCCTTTCCGATGTCGACCGGGTGGCCTACGGATGGCAGGCGGGATTCAGCGCCGAAAAGCACCTGTTGCTCTACGTGGACCGAATTTCGGAGGAGGCCAGGCTTCGCCCGGAGGCGCTTCCGCACCTCCGCAAGCGGATATCCGACGAAATTCTGAACGACCGCGAGAAGCGCGGCGAGTTCGATGCCTTCATCGAGGAGAACGGACTGCGCGGCAAGGTGGTTCACGTCGACCACCACGAGTCGCACGGCCTGGGCGCCTTCCTCTGCTCCCCCTTCGACGACGCCCTCGTGGTCACCTGCGACGGCCGCGGGGACTTCCAGTCCCTGACTGTCACGCACTACTTCCCCGGCGGCGAGGAGGTGCTCCAGCGCGAGACCTCGATCGACAGCCTCGGCTACTTCTACGGCCGGATCACCAAGCTGCTCGGCTTCCGGCCCAACCGCCACGAGGGCAAGATCACCGGCCTCGCCGCCAACGGGGACCCGGAGAAGCTGCTCCCGCTGATGCGGCGCATGATCGACGTCGAGGAGAACGGCGCCATCCGGGCCCGTTGTGGCGACTGGTACCAGCCGTCCTACCAGGGCTACTCCGAGGAGTTGCTGGCCGAGATCGCCACCCACGAGCCGGCCGACGTCGCGGCGGCGGCCCAGCGGCACGTGGAGAACCTGCTGACCGCCGTGGTCGCGCGGCACATCGGCCGGGCGCCGAGCGGGAACGTCTGCCTGTCCGGCGGGGTGTTCGCCAACGTCAAGCTCAACCAGCGGATCTTCGAGACCGAAGGCGTGCGGAACGTCTACGTGCTGCCGCCGATGGGTGACGGCGGGCTGCCGCTGCAGACCGCCGTGATCGTGGCCCACCGGGAGACCGGCGAGCGCCCGCGGGTGCCCTCGATGGCGCTCGGGCCGGACGCGGCGATCTCCGAGGGCCGGTTGGACGAGATCCTGCGGGACTACCCCGAGCTGCGCTACCGCCGGCTCGGCGAGTCCATGCAGGACGTCCTGCTCGCCGCGCTGGACGCGGACCAGGTCATCGGCACCTACCGCGGCCGGATGGAGTTCGGCCCGCGCGCCCTCGGCCGGCGCAGCGTCATCTACGGCACCGCCGACGTGACCATGAACGACTGGCTCAACAAGCGCCTGAACCGGACCGAGTTCATGCCCTTCGCGCCGATCACCGCCGAGGACCTGGCCGCCGACTGCTACGTGGGCTGGGAGCCGGAGCAGCCGGCCGCGCTGTTCATGACCATCACCTACGACTGCCACGAGCCGTTCGCCAAGGCCTGCCCGGCGGTGGTGCACGTCGACAACACCGCTCGGCCGCAGATCGTCCGTTCCCAGGACGACCCGTTCCTGCACGGCCTGCTGATGGCCTGGTACGACCGCAGCGGCCAGGCGGCGCTGGTGAACACCTCGTTCAACAAGCACGAGGAGCCGATCGTCGGGTCGCACCGCGACGCGCTGGACCCGCTGGCCGACGAGGTGATCGACCTGCTGCTGGTGGACGACGTGTACCTGGTCTGGAAGGACTCCGCCGACGGCTTCATGGCGCGGCAGGCGGGCTAGGCCGGCGGACCGGAGCCCGGGGTCCGGAGCTCCGGGGTCCGGGTGGCCGGGGCCGGTTCGGTCGGGTGGGCGGATCCTCGCTGTGAGGTCTAGTCCAGTTGACCGTCCGGCCGATGGGAGTTGAACTGTCGTCAGACCGTATGGCGCGAGATCCGAGTGAGGAGACCGATGCAGCCGCAAGCCGGAACGCGGTACGAGGTCGAGGCCGTCGTCTTCGACATGGACGGGGTCCTGATCGACTCAAGGCCCGTGATCGAGGAGGCGTGGCGGACGGTGGCCCGGCGCCACGGCCGGGTGCTGGCCGACCCGGAGGTCGAGGAGTACGTCCACGGGCGGACCGGCGACCAGACGGTGCGGCTGATCTTCCCGGACCACTCGGACGCCGACCGGAAGGCCATCTGGGCCGAGGTGGACACCGTCGAGGAGGAGGCCCCCTACCGGGCCGTCGCCGGTGCGCACGGGCTCGCCACCCGGCTCTGGCGCGCGGGTGTGCCGATCGGCCTGGCCACCAGCAGCTGGACCCGGAAGATCGACAACGCGCTGGGCGGGCTCGGCCTGCTCGACGTCTTCCGGGTGCGGGTCACCCGGGACGACGTCGAGCGGGGCAAGCCGCACCCGGACCCGTACCTGGCGGCCTGCCGGGGGCTCGGGATCCGGCCGCAGTGCGCGCTGGTCTTCGAGGACTCGGTCAGCGGGGTGCGCTCGGCCGTCGCCGCCGGGTCGGTGTGCGTCGGGATCGGCGGGCCGGCCCTGGTCGAGGCCGGCGCGGTGGTCGCGGTGCCGGACTTCACCGCGCTGCTGGTGGACCGGGGCGGCGCCGGCGGGGCGATCACGCTGACCGACCCGGACGGGCGGGTCACCGTGGCGCTCGCGGTCGGACCCGACGGTGACTGAGCTGCGCCGCGCCGAGTCCACCCCCGCCCTCGTCGACTCCGCGCGGGGACCGGCGGCGGGGGAGGAGCCAGCCGCGACGCCGGTGATGGCCGGGTCGGCGGCGGTCTCGGCGTTCTGCGTCTTCCTCGTCCTGGGTGTGCTCACCGCCTCGCTCGGCGCCTCGCTCCCGTTCCTGCGGGAGCGGTTCGGCGCCGAGCACGAGGTCGGGCGGGTGGTCTCCGCGTACAACCTCGGGGCGCTCGCGGCGACGGTGTGCATCGGGCTGCTCGGGCGGCGGCTGAACGTCCGGGCGGCCCCGCCCGTCCTGCTCTCGGTCTTCGCGGCGGGCGCCGCGGGGATGGCGGCCAGTCCGGGCTGGACCGCCTACCTCTGCTGCGCGGCGGTCACCGGCATCGGCTACGGCGGGCTGGCGCTCACCCTGAACACGGCGTTCGCGCGCGGGTTCGCCGGGAACAGCGTGGTGATGGTCAACCGGCTGAACGCGGTCTTCGGGATCGGCGCGATGCTGGGCCCGCTGGCCGCGGGGGCCGTCGGGCACACGGACATCCGGCTGCTCGCGCTGGCGGCGGCGGTGTGCGCGCTGCCGTGCTTCCTGGTCGGACGCGCGGGGGCGGTGCTCGCGGCGCCCGGAGCCGCGACCGGTGCGGACGGCGAGGCGGGCGGGAACGCGGGCGGGGACGCGGATGGCCGCGGGGGCCGGCGCGCCTGGATCGGGCTGGAGTTGCTCCCGTTCCTGCTGGTCGGCCTGGTGTACGCGGGCATGGAGACCAGTATCGGCACCTGGCAGTCGACCCAGCTGGTGCGCGACGGCTGGAGCACGCAGGCCGCGACGACCGCGGCCTCGGGATTCTGGGCCGGGATGGCCGTCGGGCGGCTGGTCGTCCCGCAGTTGACCAGGCGGCTGCCGGGCCGGACCACCTTGCCGGCCTACCTGGCCGCCGGACTCGGCGCGCTCGCGCTGGCCGCCGTGCCGCACCTCGCGGTGGTGGCCTACCCGCTGGCCGGGCTGGCGCTGGCGCCCGTGCTGCCGACCCTGATCGCCTGGGTCTCCGGCGTGGCCGCGGTGCCGCAGCAGGCGACCTCGGTGCTGACGCTCTGCTGCATGCTCGGCAACGCCGTCGTACCGGCGGTGGTGGGGGCGCTCGGCGGGTCGGGCGGGGCGGTGGTGATCCCGCTGGTGCTGGCCGGGGCGTGCCTGCTCTGCCTCGGGCTCGCGCTGTGGCTGCGGGCTGCTCGGCGGTAGGCCTCAGGGGTACGCGGGCGGGAGGGCGGTGCCGGTGCGCAGGAGGTCGGACGGGCCGACTTCCTGCGCATCGCGCATCGCGCATCGCGCATCGCGCGCCGGGCACCGGACTCCGGGCGCCGGGCCTCAGCGCGGGCGGGTGCGCTCGTGGATCGGGCCGCCGGGGGTGAACCAGCCGGCCTTCTTGCGGACGGTCGGGTTCGGATCCCCGTCGTGCGAGGCCTGCAGCGCGGCGAGGGCGCGCGGATCGGTGTGGACGAACTTGCCGACGAGTTCGGCGGCCATCGTGCGGACGTGCGGGTCGGGGTCGGTGGCCAGGTGCTGCAGCGCCGGGGCGAGCACCCGGTCCGCGCCGGGGGCACAGGCGTCGTCCTTGCAACGGTCGCAGGCCAGGGCGTGGAAGGCGGCGGTCCGGACGCGGGCGTCCGGGTCGTCGGCCATGGCGATGAGCAGGTCCATCGAGTCCAGGTCGACCAGGTGGTCGAGGAGGCGGCAGCAGCCCTCCCGTACGGCCGGGTCGGCGTGGGAGAGGCCGGTGCGGACGGCGTCCAGCGCGTCGGCCCCGCGGCCGAGCAGCGTGTGGTAGGCGGCGACGGTGCGCTGGGGGTCGCCCAGGCAGGAGACGAGGGCTTCGTTGTCGGTCCGTGTGAATCCGAGCATGGGGCGAGTGTCCGCCGCAAAGGGCGGCGGGGCAAAGGGATTTCGGGCCGGGGAGCCGGTTCGGGGAGCCAGGGGTCCAGGGGCTCAGCGGGGGCGGCGGGTGCGGCCGTAGACGAAGAGGGAGAGGCAGGTGACGGCGGCGATCCCGCAGGCGACCATGCCGAGGCCGAGGAGCATGATCGTGCCGTCGTCCAGGCCCTGGACGAAGTCGTGGGCGGTGTTGCCGTTGGCGTCGACGGTGACCTTCTCGCCGTCCGGGTGGTCCGAGACGTAGGTGACCATCGCGATGATCGCGCCGACGCAGAGCGCGGCCGCCAGGAGCAGCCAGCCGCCCGCCTTGCGGGTCCACTCCTCGCCGGTGAGCAGCCGGGCGTCCGGGCAGTGGTCGATCACGGCGTTGCCCAGGGCGGGGGCGCTGGTGGCCAGGCCGTCGATCCGGACCCGCTTGCCGCCGACCAGGGTCAGGACGCAGCGGTAGTCGTTGCCGAAGCGGTGGGCGAAGGTGCCGACCGAGTCCCGGCGGGTCGGGACGGTGACGGCGACGACCTCGGGCCACCGCCAACTCCCCTTCAGACCGCGGGTATTGCCGTGGACCAGGCCGTGCTCGTGGACGTCGAAGTACTCGCCGCCGCCACCGCGCAGTGCCCGTATGACCTGGGTGAGGCCGATGCCGAGCCCGCACACGCCGAGGCCGAGCGCCACGCCGAGCCCCTGGCCGCCGCCGGAGGAGCCGTCGTCGCTGCTCCCGAGCAGGGCCCACAGGCCCAGCCAGGAGGCGAGGACGCCGATCGGCAGGGCCCACGCGGCGTTGACCCAGCGGGTGCCGTTGGCGACCCGGTGGCGGCTGAGGAGGGCTCCGAGGGCTTCGGGGGCGGCGGTGGCGTCGGTCACGGTCGGTCAGTCAAGCAGGAGTGGTTCGTTCACCTCAAGGGTGTTGACGCGGGCGGAAGTCGGCGTGGACGGGTGCGGGCCGGAGGCCGCCCGCCCGGAGTGGTCCGGACGGGCGGTCCCCGGCCCGGGGTGGGGTGGTGCTACATCGGGCCGGGCTTGATCATGGCGAAGGGGGCGCCCTGGGGGTCGGCGACGACGGTCATCCGGCCGGCCACCATGTCGAAGGGCGGGGCGAGGACGGTGCCGCCGCGCTTGACCAGGGCGTCCACGGTGGAGTCGACGTCGTCGACCGCGAAGTAGGTCAGCCAGTGCGCCGGGGTGCCGGGCGGGTCGTTGGCGAGGAGGGTGGCGCCGCCGACCGCGCGGCCGCCGACCCGCAGCTCCCAGTAGGAGTCCGCGCCGGCCAGCGGCTCGATCTCGATGCCGAACGCCTCGCCGTAGAAGGCGGTGGCGGCGGGGATGTCGCTGGTGTGCAGCTCGTTCCAGGTCAGTGCTCCGGCCTCGTTGACCACCCGGGCGCCGAAGAACTCGCCGGGCTGCCAGGCGCCGAAGACCGCGCCCTGCGGGTCGGCGGCGATCAGCATCCGGCCCAGGTTGCCGACGTCCACCACGGGGACGAGCAGGGTGCCGCCGGCGGAGACGATGGCGTCCTGGGTGGCCTGGGCGTCGGTGGTGGACAGGTAGCTGTTCCACACGGTCGGCGGCTCCGGCATCCCCTCGGGGGACATCGCCGGGCCGATGCCGGCCGCGGCCTTGCCGCCGAGCTCGCAGACCGCGTAGCCGCCGAACTCGGCCGGGCCGGGCTGGCCCTGCCAGCCGAAGAGGTCGCGGTAGAAGTCCAGCGCGGCCTGCTGGTCCTTCGCCATCAGGTCGACCCAGCAGGGCGTGCCGGTCGCGTACGGGGTGGTGACTTCAGGCATTTCGACCCTTTCCGGTGGGTTTTGCTGCCGGTTACGATTTCGTCGCGGGAGGCGAATCGCCACTCGACACGCCGCCGCGGCGGTGGGCCGCCGGGTGGCGGTGAGGGTCGGCGCCCTGGTCGGACCCGCGCGGCGGAGGGCGCGGCGCGGGGCCGCGGGCGGCGTGACGCAGATTACTATTCTAGCGCTAGGATGCCGGCATGGACTCAGGGCTGACCGCCGCCGAACTGACCTTGCTGGGCCTCCTGGTGGAGCAGCCCAGGCACGGGTACGAGCTGGAGAAGGTGATCGCGGAGCGGGGCATGCGGGAGTGGACGGAGATCGGGTTCAGCTCGATCTACTACCTGCTCACCAAGCTCCGGCAGCGCGGCCTGATCAGCCGGGCCTCGCTGCCCGGGGGCGACAAGGCGCGCAAGGTGTACGCGGCGACGGAGGAGGGGCGGACGGCCTGCGCCGCGGCGGCCGTGGAGGCGATCGCCGAGCCTCACCCGCTGTTCCCGCGCGTCCTGGTCGGGCTGGCCAACCAGCCCGCCATCGGGCACGAGGAGCTGCTCGACGCGCTCGACCGGCGTTCGCGGGCGCTGGCCGGGCGGATCGAGGAGGTGCGCGGCGCGGCCGCGGCGTCCGGGGCGGGCGCCCCCGGGTTCGTGCACGCCATCTTCGACTACAGCATGAGCCAACTCGCCGCCGAGCAGGCGTGGTTGGCCAGTTACCGGGCGTCGCTGGACGACGCCCGTCGACCGGGGAGGAGCACCACCGTGGCACCGTACGACGTGAAGCGGGAGCGGAAGGAGTTCTACGCTCCCAGGAACCGCGCATGGAACCTGGTGGACGTACCCGAGCAGCAGTTCATCGGGATCGACGGCACCGGCAACCCGAACACCGCGCCCGCCTACCGGGCCGCGGTCGAGGCGCTGTACGCGGTGGCGTACACCCTGAAGTTCGCGAGCAAGGGCACCGAGGGCGGCGACTTCGTCGTGGGCCCGCTGGAAGGCCTGTGGTGGTCGGACCGGCCGGAGGTCTTCACCGCGCGGGAGAAGGACTCCTGGAGCTGGACGATGCTCATCGGCCTGCCGGAGTGGATCACCGAGGAGGCGATCGAGGAGGCGAAGCGGGCGGCGATGGCGAAGAAGAAGCTCCCGGCGATCGCGGAGATCCGGCGGCTGGTGCTGCACGAGGGCCTGAGCGCCCAGGTGCTGCACGTCGGCTCGTACGACGACGAGACCCCGGTGATGGAGGAGCTGCACGAGGTCTTCCTCGCGGCCGAGGGCCTGCGGCCGTCGGGCCTGCACCACGAGGTCTACCTCGGCGACCCGCGCAGGACGGCGCCCGAGAAGCTGAAGACCGTCGTGCGCCAGCCGGTCGAACGCCTGGGCTGAGGGGCCGCCGGTGCCGGTCCGCGATCCGCCGGAGGGCGTTGTCCGGGCGATCGGGGGCTGCGGCACGATGGACCACGTGACACAGCGGAGACACGAGTACGCACCGCCGAACACCCTCCCCGGGCTGCTGCAGCGCGGCCGCGGCCTGGGCGCCACGATGGCGGCGGAGGACCCGGCGGCCGCCGCCGACCTGGTGTACGGCTGCATCCGCTGGGAGTGGCGCTGGGACACCGCGCTGGACGACCGCCACCTGTACCTCGCCCGGCTGCTCCGGGACCTGGAGCTGCCGCTCGCCCCCGTCGTCGGGATGCTGGCCGGGGACGAGGGGACCCGCGACCGGGCGGCCGGTGTGCTGGCGCTGCTGGCCCGCGGCGGCTCGGCCGAAGCCCGGGACGCGCTGCGGGCGCACCTGTCGCCGGAGGCACAGGAGGCACGGGAGACACAGGAGGCACCGGAGGCGCAGGAGGCGGGGCAGGGCGAGCTCCTCGTCGTGGCGCCGCCGGACGGGCCGGGAGGCGAGCCGGACGTCCCGGCGCTGCTCGCCGAGCTGGAGCGGGACTGGGTGGACGGCACCTGGTGCGGCCCGGTGCGCACGGCGCGCGGGCTGGCGCGGGCCGGTGCGCAGGCCGCCGGGGCGATCTCCCTCCTGCGCCGCTTCTGGCTGTGGACACCGCACTCGCACGAGCGCCCGTCGTACCTGGAGGCACTGGCGGCGCTCGGCTCCGCGGGCACGGCCGAGGCGTACACCGAGTCACTCTGGGACTGCGAAGCGCGAGCCCGGCTGCTCGGCGTCGAGCACGCCCCCGACCGCCCCCACGTCCGGGACCGCCTGGCCCGCCTGCGGGACGACCCGATGGAGCAGAAGGCCGTCCGGAAGGCCGCCGCGACACGGCTCGGCGGCGGCTCGACGGCGGGCTAGAGTAGACGCGTGAACGTGTGAGTGATGGTCCGGACCCCGTGAGGCGGTCCGGGCCACATCCATTTCCAGGGCTTCCCCTCCCTGTGACCCGCGCGTTCGCCGGCCCACCAGACCAGCACCAGAGCCTCCGGAGGCCCCGCCTTGAGCGACCAGCCGTTCGCGCATCTGCACGTCCACACCGAGTACTCGATGCTGGACGGTGCCGCCCGGCTGAAGCAGATGTTCAAGGAGGTCGAGCGCCTCGGTCAGACCCACGTGGCGATGACCGACCACGGCAACA
This sequence comes from Kitasatospora sp. NPDC038210, assembly GCF_055600605.1. Classification (NCBI taxonomy): domain Bacteria; kingdom Bacillati; phylum Actinomycetota; class Actinomycetes; order Kitasatosporales; family Streptomycetaceae; genus Kitasatospora; species Kitasatospora sp. NPDC038210. The sequence continues at coordinate 238,395 of NZ_JBVJYK010000005.1, forward strand.
TGTACGGCGCCGCCGAGTTCCACCGGCAGGCCACCGACGCCGGCATCACCCCCGTCATCGGCATCGAGGCGTACGTCGCCCCCGAGTCGCGCTCCAACACCAAGCGCATCCTGTGGGGCCAGCCGCACCAGAAGAAGGACGACGTCTCCGCGTCCGGCGCGTACACCCACAAGACCATCTGGGCCCGCAACAAGGAGGGCCTGCACAACCTCTTCAAGCTGACCTCGCGCTCCTACGCCGAGGGCTGGCTGGTGAAGTGGCCCCGGATGGACAAGGAGCTGATCTCCGAGCTCTCCGGCGGTCTGATGGCCACCACCGGCTGCCCCTCCGGCGAGGTGCAGACCCGGCTGCGCCTGGGCCAGTTCGACGAGGCCGTGAAGTCCGCCGCCGACTACCAGGACATCTTCGGCAAGGAGAACTACTTCCTGGAGCTGATGGACCACGGCCTCGACATCGAGAAGCGGGTCCGCGACGGGCTGCTGGAGATCAGCAAGAAGCTGAACATCCCCCCGGTCGTCACCAACGACTCGCACTACACCACCGAGGCCGACGCCGGCGCGCACGACCTGCTGCTCTGCGTCCAGACCGGCAAGAACCTCTCCGACCCGGACCGCTTCCGCTTCGACGGCACCGGCTACTACATCAAGTCCGCCGCCGAGATGTACGCGCTGGACTCCTCGGACGCCTGGCAGGAGGGCTGCCGCAACAGCCAGCTCCTCGTCGCCTCGCGCGTCGACACCGAGGGCATGTTCAAGTTCAAGAACCTCATGCCCCGCTTCCCCATCCCGGAGGGCTTCGAGTCCGAGGCGGACTTCTTCAAGTCCAAGGTCTGGGAGGGCATGGACTGGCGCTTCCCGGGCGGGTACGACGAGGAGCACAAGAAGCTCGCCGAGTACGAGATGGACACCATCATCCAGATGGGGTTCCCGGCGTACTTCCTCGTGGTCGCCGACTTCATCATGTGGGCCAAGAGCCAGGGCATCGCGGTGGGCCCCGGCCGTGGTTCGGCGGCCGGCTCGCTGGTCGCGTACGCGATGGGCATCACCGACCTCGACCCGATCCCGCACGGCCTGATCTTCGAGCGCTTCCTCAACCCCGAGCGCATCTCCATGCCCGACGTCGACATCGACTTCGACGAGCGCCGACGCGGTGACGTGATCCGCTACGTGACGGAGAAGTGGGGATCCGACAAGGTCGCCATGATCGTCACGTACGGCACCATCAAGGCGAAGGCCGCCATCAAGGACTCCTCGCGGGTCCTCGGCTACCCGTACGCGATGGGCGACCGGATCACCAAGGCCATGCCGCCGGACGTCATGGGCAAGGGCATCCCGCTGTCGGGCATCACCGACTCCTCGCACCCGCGCTACAGCGAGGCCGGCGAGATCCGCGGCCTGTACGAGACCGACCCGGACGTCAAGAAGGTCATCGACACCGCGCGGGGCATCGAGGGCCTGATCCGCCAGCCCGGCGTGCACGCCGCCGGCGTCATCATGTCCGCCGAGCCGCTGACCGACCACATCCCGGTGTGGACCCGGCACACCGACGGCGTCACCATCACGCAGTTCGACTACCCCACCTGTGAGGGCCTCGGCCTCCTCAAGATGGACTTCCTCGGCCTGCGCAACCTGACGATCATGGACGACGCCGTCAAGGCGATCGAGAAGAACAAGGGCATCAAGATCAACCTGCTTGATCTGCCCCTGGACGACAAGCCGACCTACGAACTCCTCTCGCGCGGTGACACGCTCGGCGTCTTCCAGCTCGACGGCGGCCCCATGCGCTCGCTGCTGCGCCTGATGAAGCCCGACAACTTCGAGGACATCTCGGCCGTCCTGGCGCTGTACCGACCGGGCCCGATGGGCGTCAACTCCCACACCAACTACGCGCTGCGCAAGAACGGCCAGCAGGAGATCACCCCGATCCACCCGGAGCTGGAGAAGCCCCTGGAGGAGGTGCTCCGGCCGACGTACGGCCTGATCGTCTACCAGGAGCAGGTGCAGAAGGCCGCGCAGATCCTCGCCGGCTACTCGCTCGGCCAGGCCGACCTGCTGCGCCGCGCCATGGGCAAGAAGAAGAAGGAGATCCTGGAGGCGGAGTTCGTCCCCTTCCAGAAGGGCTGCCGCGAGCGCGGGTACTCCGACGCGGCCATCCAGGCGGTGTGGGACGTCCTCGTCCCCTTCTCCGGCTACGCGTTCAACAAAGCGCACACCGCGGGCTACGGGCTGGTCTCGTACTGGACGGCCTACCTCAAGGCCAACTTCCCGGCCGAGTACATGTCCGGCCTGCTCACGTCCGTCAAGGACGACAAGGACAAGTCCGCGGTCTACCTCAACGAGTGCCGCAAGATGGGCATCAACGTCCTTCCGCCGGACGTCAACGAGTCGGACTCGGACTTCACCCCGCACGGTGACGACACCGTCCGGTTCGGCCTGACCGCCATCCGCAACGTCGGCGGGCCGGTGGTCGACTCGATGATCCGGACGAGGAAGACCAAGGGGAAGTTCTCCTCCTTCCCCGACTTCCTGGACAAGGTCGAGTCGGTGGTCTGCAACAAGCGGACCGTCGAATCGCTGATCAAGGCCGGGGCCTTCGACTCGCTCGGGCACACCCGCAAGGGGCTCAGCGCGCAGTTCGAGCCGATGATCGACAACGTCGTCGGCGTGAAGCGCAAGGAGGCCGAGGGGCAGTTCGACCTCTTCGGCGGCGACGCCACGGCCGACGAGCCGAGCTTCGGGCTCGACGTCGTCTTCTCCGAGGAGGAGTGGGAGAAGTCCTTCCTGCTCACCCAGGAGCGGGAGATGCTCGGCCTGTACGTCTCCTCGCACCCGCTGCACGGCATCGAGCACGTGCTCGCCGACAAGGCGGACTGCGCGGTTGCCGACCTCGCGGAGCGGCCGGACGGCACGATCGTCACCATCGGCGGCATCATCTCGGGCCTCCAGCGGAAGATGACCAAGCAGGGCAACGCCTGGGCCATCGCGACCGTCGAGGACCTGGCGGGCTCGATCGACTGCATGTTCTTCCCGGCGAGCTACCAGCTGGTGTCCTCCCAACTGGTCGAGGACGCCGTGGTGTTCGTGCGCGGCAAGCTCGACAAGCGGGAGGACGTGCCGCGGCTGATGGGGATGGAGCTGTCCGTCCCCGACTTGTCGAACGCGCACGCCGAGGCGCCGATCGTCATCAACATCCCGAGCGGGAAGGTCACTCCGCCGTTGGTGGCGCGACTGGGCGAGGTGCTGGGGAGCCACCGGGGCACCACCGAGGTCCGGGTGCGGCTGGAGAGCCGCTCCAAGACGACGGTGCTGCGGCTCGACCGGCACCGGGTGAAGTCGGACCCGGCGCTGTTCGGGGACCTGAAGCAGCTGCTCGGGCCCAGCTGTCTGGTGGTGTGAGGCCCTGCGGATGCGCCCGACCGGCGGATCCCGAGTGCGGGCGGTGGCCTTCCGCTGCGCGTGGTTCCCCGTGCCCCTTCCGGGCGCGGGGAACTTCTGCTCCCGGCTTCAGGAGCCGCTGCCGAGGCCCGGCGGCACCGCGGTGTGGAGGGCCGAGACGAAGGCGGAGATGGCCGGGTGGGAGCCGGCGCCGGCTCGGAAGGCGGCGCGGGTGCGGCGGTACATCGGGAGTCGGGTGAGGACCACGCCGGGCGGGGGCTGGGCGGTGCCGAGGTGGGGGACGAGGGCCACGCCCTGACCGGCGGCGACCAGGGCGAGGACGGTGGTGAAGTCGTCGATCTGGTGGCGGATCCGGGGGGCGAAGCCGGCCGCCTCGCAGGCGCGGACGGCCATGGTGTGGCAGAGCGTGCCGGGCGGGGACATGATCCAGGGCGCGCCGCGCTGTTCGGCGATCGTCCCCGGGGTGCGGGCGGCCAGGTACATGGGTTCGGTGAAGACCGGGCGGGTCGCCGCGAGGCCCGGCTCGGGGTCGGCCGGGACGAGGTCGTACTCGTGCACCAGGGCCACGTCCAGTTCGCCCGCGCGCAGCGCCGCGCCGACGGCCGCCGGGTCGACCTCGGTGACCATCGGCTCCAGCCCGGGGTGCCAGGCGGCCAGTTCCGCCATCACCGCCGGGATGATCGCGCGGGCCGCCGAGGGGTAGGTGCCGATCCGCAGCGGACCGGCCAACCCCCGCTTGGCGTGGGCGAGTTCGGCGCCCGCCTGCTCCAGCAGGGCGAGCACCGACTCGGCGTGCCGGACCAGGTTGCGCCCGGCCGGGGTGAGGGTGACCCGCCGGCCGGTGCGCTCCAGCAGCGGGACGCCGGCCTCCTTCTCCAGGACGGACAGCTGCTGGGAGACCGCGGAAGGGCTGAAGGACAGCGCCTCGGCCACGGCCGCGATGGTGCCGAGGTGGGCGAGTTCGCGCAGCAGGCGCAGGCGTCGGACGTCGAGCATCGGCTCAGCTTACGAGAAGCGTCGGAAATGTGAACTGGACCTGCGGTGACGGCGGCCGCAGGATCGTGGACATGGAACTCAAGGGCATCTACGTCCCCCTCGTCACCCCGTTCGCCGCCGACGGCAGCGTCGCCCTCGACTCGCTGGAGAAGCTCGCCCACGAGCTGCTCGACGCCGGTGCGGCCGGACTGGTCGCGCTCGGCACCACCGGCGAGCCGGCCGCGCTGAGCGCGCAGGAACGGGACGAGGTGGTGGACGTCGCCGCGGCCGCCTGCGCCACGCGCGGGGCGCAGCTGATCGTCGGCGCGCACGGCGGGGACACCGGGGCGACCGCCGAGTCGCTGGCCGCGCTCGCTGCGCGGGTGCCGCGGGCGACGGCCGCGCTGGTCACCGTTCCGGCGTTCGTACGGCCCGGCGAGGCGGGGACGGTCGCGCACTTCCGGGCGCTGGCCGCGAGCAGTCCGCTGCCGCTGGTCGTGTACCACATCCCGTACCGCACCGGGCAGCAGCTGTCGGCCGCCGCGCTGCGCGAGATCGCCGCGATCGACGGCGTGGTGGGCGTCAAGTACGCCACCGGCGGGCTGGACCAGGCGGGCGTGGAACTGCTCGCCGACGCCCCCGCCGGGTTCGCGGTGCTGGCCGGGGAGGACGCCTTCCTCCCGCCGATGATGGCGCTCGGCGGGCCCGGCGGCATCCTCGCCTCCGCCCACCTGGCCACCGGCCGGTTCGTGGAGCTGGCGCAGGCCTGGCAGGCCGGGGACGTCGACCGGGCACGGGCCCTCGGACACCGGCTGACCGGCCTGGCCCTGGCCGCCTTCGCGGCGCCGAACCCGGCGGTCACCAAGGGCGTGCTGCACGCCCAGGGGCGGATCCCGACCCCGGACGTCCGGCTGCCGTTGCTCCCGGCGGGAGCGGCGGAGGTCCGCGCTGCGCTGGACCTGGTGAATGGTCTGGACCGCTAGCCTCCGCCCGTCCGGAGGGCCTCCCGCGCGGTGGCTCCCCTCTCAAGCAGTGAAACGGCAGGTCGCCCCGCCCGCGTGACAAGGCATGATGGGCAGAGTGCGGCTGTGAACAGCACCATTCAGAGGAGTAGTCGGAAATGAAGATCGGCATTGTCGGTGCCACCGGCCAGGTCGGCAGCGTGGTCCGCGAGATCCTGGCGGACCGTGACTTCCCGGTGGAACAGCTGCGGCTGTTCGCCTCGGCCCGCTCGGCCGGGCGCACCCTGCCCTGGCAGGGCACCGAGGTCACCGTCGAGGACGCGACCACGGCCGACTACACGGGCCTCGACATCGTGATCTTCTCCGCCGGCGGCGCCACCTCCAAGGCCCTCGCCCCCAAGGTCGCCGCGGCCGGTGCCGTCGTCATCGACAACTCCTCCGCCTGGCGCCGCGACCCCGAGGTCCCGCTGGTGGTCTCCGAAGTCAACCCCGAGGCCGTCGCGGACCGCCCCAAGGGCATCATCGCCAACCCGAACTGCACCACCATGGCCGCCATGCCCGTGCTGCGCCCGCTGCACGAGGAGGCCGGCCTGGCCGCACTGGTCGTCTCCACCTACCAGGCCGTCTCCGGCAGCGGCGTCGCCGGTGTCGCCGAGCTGCAGGGCCAGGCCTCCAAGGTCATCGACGGCGCCGCCGGGCTCGCCCACGACGGCGGCGCGGTCGAGTTCCCCGAGCCCAAGGTCTACCAGCGCCCGATCGCCTTCAACGTGGTGCCGCTGGCCGGCTCCATCGTCGAGGACGGCTCCAACGAGACCGACGAGGAGCAGAAGCTCCGCCACGAGAGCCGCAAGATCCTCGGCATCCCGGAGCTGAAGGTCGCCGGCACCTGCGTGCGCGTCCCGGTGTTCTCCGGCCACTCGCTGCAGATCAACGCCCGCTTCGAGCGCCCGATCAGCCCCGAGCGCGCCGTCGAGCTGCTCACCGGCGCCCCCGGCGTCGAGCTGTCCGACATCCCCACCCCGTTGCAGGCCGCGGGCAAGGACCCGAGCTACGTCGGGCGCATCCGGGTCGACGAGACCGTGGACAACGGCCTGTCGCTGTTCGTCTCGAACGACAACCTGCGCAAGGGCGCCGCGCTCAACGCCGTCCAGCTGGCCGAGCTGGTCGCCGCCGAGCTCAAGGCCTGAAACCCCGGAACTCGGAGCCCGGGGACGGACCCCGGGCCCGAGGGCCGGTGCACCGTCGCGTGACCCCGGGCGGGCTCCGTCGTTGAACGGGGCCCGCCTTCGCGTTCTTTGCGCTCCGTTGGGGCGGCTGTTGCGGTACCGGGACATCCGGCAAGGTTCGGCGGGCGAACCCCGGGTAAAAGGTGACCCAACGATCGGGCGACGACGGGGGCCCCTCACCTCGGCACGCCCGTACGGAGGGCGGACCGCCCACCCCGAACGACCCACCCGACTGACTCCGAGGGCGAGCGGAAAGAGGTGCGCGATGGACCGCTGTGTCGTCCTGGTGGACGCCGGATACCTGCTGGGCGCCGCCGCCAGCCTGCTCGCGGGGGATCCGTCGCGGTCCAAGGTCACGGTGAACCACACGGCCCTCATCACCGCGCTGCGCGAACGCGCCGAGGCCGAGACCGGGCTGCCGCTGCTGCGCATCTACTGGTTCGACGCCGCACCCGACCGGCGTCCGATGCCCGAGCACCGTCGGCTGCGCGTGCTGCCCCGGGTCACCGTACGGCTCGGTGCGCTCACCCGGGCGGAGGGGCGGTGGGTGCAGAAGGGCGTGGACGCCGCGATGCACGCCGAGCTCTCCGAACTCGCCCGCAACCGGGCCTGCGCCGACGTCGTACTGATCACCGGCGACGGTGACCTGCTGCCCGGCATGATGACCGCCAAGGAGCACGGCGTCGCCGTCCACCTCTGGGCACTGCAGGCCGCCGACGGTGACTTCAACCAGTCCGAGGACCTGGTCGGCGAGGCGGACGAGCGGCGGGTGCTGGACCGGGAGTGGATCGAGGGCTCGTTCTCGCTGCGGGACAACTCCAACCTCTTCCCGGCACCCGGGGCGCGGCAGGAGATCGCCAAGATCCTCGCCGCACCGCCGGCGGCCCCGGCCGCGCTGCCCGGCGTGGCTCCGGCGGTCCGCCCGGCGGCGGTGGCGGCGACCGCGACCGCCCCGGCCGGCGACGAGCGGCCGCAGTCGGCGGCCGCGCTCAAGGTCGTCCCGACCCCGAAGGACCTCGCCGGGCGGGCCCCGTCCGTCACACCGATCACCCCGGCGGCGAACGGGCACGGGGCGGTCGGCCACGCGGTCAACGGGCACGGCGGGCATGGTGTGAACGGGCACGGTACCAACGGCCACGGGGCGAACGGGCACGGTACGAACGGCCACGGCGCCGTCGCGCAGGCCGGGCCGGTGCTGCGGTGGTCCTCCGACCGCGGCTGGGTCGACCGGCCCGCCCCGGAGCCCGCCGTCACCGCCGGCGACAACCTGCCCACGCTCGCCCAGCTCACCACCGCCGAACAGCGCTGGGCCGACCGCGAGGAGGACATCACCTCCATCGGCGGGGACGCCCATGAGGTCGGGCAGGTCTTCGCCCGCCGCTGGAGCGACCGCATCGGCGACTTCGAACGGCTCACCGTGCTCTGGCCCGACTACCCGCGCATCCCGCACCGCGTCGACGGCGAGCTGCTCCGCTACGCCGCCCGCTTCGGACTGCTCGCGCACAAGGACGACCAGATCGACGAGCACGACCGCTACGCCATCCGGGCGGGGTTCTGGAAGGAGATGGCCGCGAGGGTGCCCGGCGGATCGATGGTCGTCGACGACTGAGGCGGCGACCGGCGCGCCCGGAGCGGCGACCGGGACGGTGACGGACGGGCACCCGACCGGCGGCCGGGCGTGACCGAGGCCTCCGGCGACCGGGCCCCGTGTCCGGTTCGCCCTTATGAGCGCGTAGAGTCTCCGGTCGTGAGTGAGACGGCCGGGCGAGCACCCGAGGAAACCCCGCCGTGCGTCGTCGTGCGCGACCTGGTCAGGACCTACCGCAGCGGGCGCGGCGCGGCCGCCACCGAGATCCGGGCCAACGACGGGATCAGCCTCACCGTCCGGCAGGGCGAGATCTTCGGGCTGCTCGGACCCAACGGCGCCGGCAAGTCCACGCTGGTCCGCCAGATCACCGGGCTGCTGCGCCCCGACTCCGGAACGGTCGAACTCCTCGGCCACGACATCGTGCGGCACCCCGAGCGGGCCGCCCGGCTGCTCGGCTACCTCGGGCAGGAATCCACCGCGCTGGACGAGCTGACGGTCGCGCTCGCCGCCGAGACGACCGGACGGCTGCGCGGGCTCGACCGGGCCCGGGCACGGACCGAGGCCGGGAACGTCCTGGACGAGCTCGGGCTGACCGCCATCGCCGCCAGGCCGCTCGCCAAGCTGTCCGGCGGGCAGCGGCGGCTCGCCTGCTTCGCGGCCACCCTGGTCGGGGACCGGCCGCTGCTCGTCCTCGACGAGCCGACGACCGGCATGGACCCCGTCGCCCGGCGGGCCGTGTGGAGCGCCGTCGACCGGCGCCGCGCCGAGCACGGGACGACCGTGCTGCTGGTCACCCACAACGTGATCGAGGCGGAGACGGTGCTCGACCGGGTCGCCGTGGTGGACGACGGCCGGGTCATCGCCTGCGACACACCCGGCGGACTCAAGGCGCTCGTGGACGGCGACGTCCGGCTCGACCTGGTCTGGCGCGACGAGGCGCCGGTCGGCGTGCCCGCCGTCGCCGCGCTGCGCGAGCGGGCCGAGTGCACCGGCCGCCGCTGGACCGTCCGCACCACCCCCGAGCAGGCCCGCGAACTGGTCGCCGCCGTCACCACCGGCCCGGCCTTCGCCGCGCTCGACGACTTCACCCTCGCCACCCCGAGCCTTGAGGACGCCTACCTCAAGCTGGGCGGCCGCCACGGAGGACTGGCCAAGTGACCCTGCTCTCGGCGCCGCCGCGGACCGGCCGGACCTCGGCCGAGCCCGCCCCGCTCGCCCCCGCGGCCCGGCTGCTGCCGGCCCTCGCCGCCGTGTACCGGGCGCAGCTCGCCCGGGCGCGGGTCGCGCGGATCCCGCTGCTGTTCGTCGCCACCTTCCAGTCCCTCGGCATCCTGGTGATGATGCGGGGCGTCGTGGAGGCCGGGCAGTCCTCGGCGGCGCGGTCGGTGGTCGCCGGGTCGAGCGTGCTGGTGGTGGCGTTCGTCGCGCTGAACCTGCTCGCCCAGTACTTCGGGAAGCTGCGGGCCACCGGCGGCCTGGACCACTACGCGACGCTGCCGGTGCCGGCGGCGTCGGTGGTGCTCGGGGCGGCCGCCGCGTATGCCTCGTTCACGCTGCCGGGGACGGTGGTCACGGCGGCCGTCGGGGCCGTCATGTTCGGGCTGCCGCTCGGGCAGCTGTGGGTACTGCTGGCGGTCGTGCCGCTCGCCGGGGCGGCACTGTCCGGGCTGGGGGCCGCCTGCGGGCTGCTGGCGCCCCGGCAGGAGCTCGCGACCATGCTCGGGCAGCTCGGGATGTCGGCCGCACTGCTGCTCGGCGTGCTGCCGGTCGACCACCTGCCGCAGCCGGTGCTGTGGCTGCGGGACCTGCTGCCGTCCACGTACGGGGTGGAGGCCTTCGCGCGGACCTTCACGCCGGATCCGGACTGGGCGATGGTGCTCGCGGACCTGGGCGTGTGCGCCGGGGTGGGCGTGGTGTCGCTGGCCGTGGCCACCTGGGCGTACCGGCGGGCCGTCTCCCGGTAAGGGCCGAACGGGTGGTTGGGCCCTTCCGGGGGCTGTCGTGAAACGATGGGGCCTGTGACCGTACCGAACACACCTCCGGATCCCGCCCGCACCGATGTGCAGGCGGCGCCGGAAGACGCCGCGCCCGTCGCCGCGCCCGATACCGCGCCCGACCCGTACGCGCCTCCGCAGGGGGTCGCGTCCGACGCGTCCGGCGCCCAGGGGACCTCGCTGGTGCAGCGGCTGCTGCCGGAGGTGCGGATCGGGGCCGGGATCGTCGTCGCCTGCCTGGTGGCCGGGCTGGTGATGGCCGCGCTGTGGGTGTGGCTGGCGCCGAAGGTGCCGCTGGTCGTGGACGGCGACCGGATCCTCTACGCGGACCCCGAGGGCGAGCAGCGGGCCGGGGCCGACGCGGTGTTCGCGATCATCGGCCTGGGCGCCGGGATCCTGACCGCGCTCGGCGCGTTCCTGGTCACCCGGCGGCGCGGGGGCGGCATCGCGGTCGCGCTGGGACTGGCCGTCGGCGGACTGCTCGGATCGGTGGGGGCCTGGCGGATCGGGCGGTGGCTCGGGCCGAGCAAGGACCTGATCGCGGAGGCCCGGCGGGTCGGCAACGGCGGACACTTCGACGCGAACATCGACCTCGGGGCGCTGGGAGCGCTGCTGGTGTGGCCGATGGCGGCGATGGTGCTGCTGCTCGCGCTCTCGGCGGCGGTCGGGAAGCGGGAGGAGGACCCGCCGCCGTACTGGGCGCCCACGGCGCAGGCTCCGATGGGGCCGCAGGGTCCGGCGGGGCCGCAGAGCCCGCAGGGGCCGCAGGACCGGGTCTGAGGCTCGGTGGCAGGGCGGAGGGTCGGTGGTCCGGTACGGGCCCCGGGCTTCCGCCCTGTGGCGTTTCCCGGGCGCGCGGGCGCCCGGGAAACGCGGTGCCCCGCCGCCACCCGAGGCGGGCGGTCAGCGGGCGATGGGGGCGGTCAGGGCCCCGGTGAGGGCGATGAGGTCGGTGGGGGCGAGCTCCACCTCCAGGCCCCGGCGGCCCGCCGAGACGTAGACGGTCGCGTGCGCGAGGGCGCTGGCGTCGATGACGGTGCGCAGCGGGCGGCGCTGGCCCAGGGGGGAGATGCCGCCGCGGACGTACCCGCTGCTGCGTTCGGCGGCGGCGGGGTCGGCCATCGCGGCGCGTTTGCCGCCGACCGCCGAGGCCAGTGCCTTGAGGTCGAGCTGCCCGGCGACGGGGACCACGCCGACGGTGAGGGTGCCGTCCACGTCGGCCACCAGGGTCTTGAAGACGCGCTCGGCGGCCACGCCGAGTACCTCGGCCGCCTCGCCGCCGTAGGACGCGGCGGCCGGGTCGTGGTCGTAGGCGTGCACGGTGAACGGGACGGCGGCGGCTTCCAGGGCGACGGTCGCGGGCGTGCCCTGGCCGCCCTTCTTGGTCTTCTTGGCCATGCGGGGTCCGGGGGCTCCTGGGTCAGTTGGGGCTGAAGGACTGGCGGGTGAGGTCGACGGCGGGCAGCGAGGGCAGCCAGGTGAGGACGGCGGTCTCACGGCGCAGCAGGTCGAGCTCGGTGCGCAGGCGCTGGGCGGTGTCCGGGCAGGCGAGCAGCTGCTGCTTGACCGGGGTCTCGAACACCGAGGCAGCGGCGACCAGGTAGGAGAGCACCTGCGGGTCGTCGGGAAGGTCCTGACGGCCGACGGTGCTGGCCTCGCGGGCGCCGGCGAGGCGCTTCTGGTACACCCGGAACGCCCGCTCGACCTCGGCGGCCAGGGCGCCGGAGCCCTCGCCGGGGTGCTCCTCGATCGGCTCGATCTCGCCGGTCAGGTACGGACCGGAGGCGTCCACCGAGTGGAGCCGGAACCGGGTGGTGCCGGTGACCAGGAGCTCGTAGCGGCCGTCCGGCTGGTGCTGGGCGGAGGCGACGTCGGCGACGCAGCCGACCGGGAAGATCGCCTCCAGCGGGTCCCCGGTGACGGTTCCGAGGCCGTCGAGCGGCCCGGCCGGGCCCTCCTCGGCCCGGACCGGGGCGACCTCGCGGCCGTCCTTGATCGCGAGGATGCCGAAGCGCCGCGGCGTGTCCTCGGGCTGTTCGAGCAGGTCGGCGACGAGACGGCGGTAGCGCTCCTCGAAGACGTTCAGGGGCAGCACCAGGCCCGGGTAGAGCACGGTGTTCAGCGGGAAGAGCGGAAGCCGTTCTGTCACGGCGGACAGCGTAGTTCCCCCGACCCGTCGTTCGTCGCTCGCCCGCGACGATCGGTGCCATCGGCGCCGTCGGCGCCGGCCGAACCGCCCGGGGCGCCGGGTCGTCCGCGCCGCCCGAACGTCCGGGGCGCCGGGCCGTCCGCGCCGCCCGGGCTACCCGCGCTGCAGCATCCGGGTGGCGCCCGCGACGACGGTGGAGGCGAGCAGCCAGCCGATGATCACCAGCGCGGCGGAGATCCACTGGGACAGGCCGCCCGGGTTCCAGCCGCCCTGGTTGAGGTCCACGATCGGCAGCAGCTGGTTGAGGGTGTAGAGCACCGGGCTCCAGTGCGGGCGCTCGTCGGCCTTGAGCGGGTCCAGCGGGTGGGTGGAGAACCAGAGGCTGCCGACGATCCAGGCCAGCAGCAGCCACAGGCCTGCCCGGCCGGGGCGGTAGCCGTAGCCGACGGTGAGGTCCTGGACGGCGCCCCAGGTCCGGGCGGGCAGCGGCAGGGTCCGGCGGCGGCGGCGCTGCTTGGCGTACAGCACCTCGCGGGCGTCGTCGTCGGCGCCGTCGCGGCGCAGCGCGGCGGCCAGCTGCTCGTAGGACTCCGGCTGGAACTCGACGGAGGAGCCCTCCAGCCACGCGATCCGCTCGTGGACCGGGAAGGCCGTGCTCGGGCGCAGGTTCTCGTAGACGAAGCCGGTGAGGCCCAGGTGCTTGCCGAGCGGCCAGGCCTGCGGGGTGTCGACGAGGTTGCCGACCCGGGCGCGGGAGAGCGAGACGGTGCCGGTCGGGCGGAACTTGCAGGTGAAGCGCAGCTCGGGGGTGTGGATGCGGCGCAGCGAGAGCTCGTCGTCATCCTCCAGGTGGAACTCGCCGGATATCAGGCAGGCGCCGTCGAACCGGCTGTCGGAGAGCCGGACCCGCCCGAAGGCGCGGAAGGGGGTGACGGGGCCGTCGGGCGGAGGGGTCTCGCCGTAGCCGGAGCCGTAGTAGCCGCGGGAGCCGACCCAGCCGAGGTCCGCCGAGCCGGTCAGGTAGAGGGTGTGGCCGACGGTGACCCGGACGGCGTTGAGACAGGTGTGGTTGAGCCGCCGGTCGGCGCGCAGCTGGGCGCCGCGGAGCGACAGCCGGCCGCCTATGCGGGCCGTGCGGATGCTCAACTCGCCCGTGGTCTCCATCCGTTCGGCCTCGAAGTCCTGGTTGACGGTGATCCCGTCGGCGGAGACGGCGCGGCCGTAGCGGTCGCCGCCGATCACGGCCTGGTTGAGCAGCAGGTCGGTGCCGATCCGGGCGTCGGTGAGCCGGATGCCGTCGGGGAAGCGGCAGCGGGCGAGGTGGAGGTCGCCGGTGGTGGAGAGCCGGGAGGCCTCCAGGCGGGGGACCAGGCAGTTCACGAAGCGCAGCGTGGAGGCCGCCGCCTCGGAGATGAGGATCTTGTGCTCGAAGCGGCAGTTGTGGAGTTCGACGTAGGCGCCGATGGCGGCGCCGGCCAGGTTGAGCGCGCCGGTGATCAGGACGCCGCTGAGGCGCAGCGAGGCGACGTGCCCGGGGGCGGGCTCCGGGCCGGCCAGCAGCAGGTGGGCGAGCACCTCGGCGCGGACGGTGCGCCGGGCGCCCCAGACGGCGTCGCCGAAGGGGTCGTCGGTGTCGGCTTCGCCACTGCGGAGGTCCAGGATCTCGCCCTGGTGGTAGGCCTCCCACACCTCGACTTCGGTGTCGGTCCAGCCCTCTGGAGCGCGATCCGCCATGGTTTCCCCCGTCCCCCGGTCGTCTCGCCTTTCGTATCACGGACTGAAATGAGGGACCAGCGATTCCGGTCACTCCTTACACTGGGTGGCGTGATCTCTCGAATCGACCTCCGCGGCTCGCTCGACGACCCGCGTGACCTGCTGCCCCGTGCCGAGTTCGACGTGGCGGCCGCACTGGAGAAGGTGCGGCCGATCGCCGAGGACGTACGCCATCGCGGGGTCGCGGCGCTGATCGAGATCACCGAGCGCTTCGACGGCGTGCGGCTGGAGTCGACCCGTGTCCCGGCCGAGCGGCTGACCGAGGCCCTGGAGACGCTGGACCCGAAGGTGCGCGCCGCGCTGGAGGAGTCCATCCGCCGTGCCCGCGCCGTGCACGCGGACCAGCGCCGCACCGGGCACACCACCCGGGTGGTGCCGGGCGGCACGGTCACCCAGCGCTGGGTGCCGGTCGAGCGGGTCGGGCTGTACGTGCCGGGCGGTCTGGCGGTCTACCCGTCCTCCGTGGTGATGAACGTGGTGCCGGCCCAGGAGGCGGGCGTCCGCGGCATCGCGGTCACCTCCCCGCCGCAGAAGGAGTTCGGGGGGCAGGTCCACCCGACCATCCTGGCGGCCTGCGCGCTGCTCGGCGTCGACGAGGTCTACTCCGTCGGCGGCGCCCAGGCGGTCGCGATGTTCGCGCTGGGCACCGAGGAGTGCGCCCCCGTGAACATGGTCACCGGCCCGGGCAACATCTACGTGGCCGCCGCCAAGCGCTACTTCGCCGGCCGGATCGGCATCGACTCCGAGGCCGGCCCGACCGAGATCGCCGTCCTCGCCGACGACAGCGCGCTGCCGTCCGACGTCGCCGCCGACCTCATCAGCCAGGCCGAGCACGGTCCGACCTCCGGCTCGGTGCTGGTCACCGACTCCCCGGAGCTGGCCGACGCGGTCGAGGCCGAGCTGGCCGTGCAGGTCGCCAGGACCAAGCACAGCGAGCGGGTCGCCGAGGCGCTGGGCGGCAAGCAGTCCGGCATCATCCTGGTCGACGACCTGACCCGGGGTCTCGCCGTGGTCAACGCGTACGCGGCCGAGCACCTGGAGATCCAGACCCGCGACCCGCACGCGGTGGCCGAGCGCGTCGTCAACGCGGGCGCGATCTTTATCGGCCGCTGGACCCCGGTCTCGCTCGGCGACTACGCGGCCGGCTCCAACCACGTGCTGCCGACCGGCGGCTGCGCCTGCCACTCCTCCGGACTGTCGGTGCAGACCTTCCTGCGCGGCGTCCAGGTCGTCGAGTACGACCGGGACGCGCTGGCGGACGTCGCGGCGCACGTGGTCAACCTGGCCGAGGCGGAGGACCTCCCCGGCCACGGGGACGCCATCAAGGCCCGCTTCGACTGGACGGTGCCCGGCTCGTGACGGACATCGACGACCTCCCCATCCGGGACGAGCTGCGCGGCCAGTCCCCGTACGGCGCGCCGCAGTTGGACGTCCCCGTCCAGCTGAACACCAACGAGAACCCGTACCCGCTGCCCGAGGAACTGGTGGCCCGGATCGCCGAGCGCGTCGCCGACGCCGCCCGCGGGCTGAACCGCTACCCCGACCGGGACGCGGTCGAGCTGCGCGAGGGCCTGGCGGCGTACCTCGGCAGGACCACCGGCTTCGCCGTGACCCGCGAACAGGTGTGGGCCGCCAACGGCTCCAACGAGGTGCTCCAGCAGCTGCTGCAGACCTTCGGCGGCCCCGGCCGCAGCGCGCTCGGCTTCGAGCCCTCGTACTCGATGCACGCGCTGATCTCCCGGGGCACCGGCACCGCCTGGATCTCCGGACCGCGCAACGACGACTTCACCATCGACGTGGACGCCGCCCTCGCGGCCATCGCCGAGCACCGGCCGAACGTCGTCTTCGTCTGCTCGCCGAACAACCCGACCGGCACCGCCGTCGAGGCCGACACCGTGCTGCGGCTGTACGAGGCCGCCCAGGCCGCCCGGCCCAGCCTGGTCGTCGTCGACGAGGCCTACGTCGAGTTCTCGCACCGGGACTCGCTGCTGCCGCTGATCGAGGGCCGCCCCAACCTGGTGGTCAGCCGCACCATGTCCAAGGCCTTCGGTGCGGCCGGGCTGCGCCTGGGGTACCTGGCCGCCGACCGCGCGGTGGTGGACGCCGTCCAGCTGGTCCGCCTGCCGTACCACCTGTCCGCCGTCACCCAGGCCACCGCGCTGGCCTGCCTGGAGCACACCGACACCCTGCTCGGGTACGTCGGCCGGCTCAAGGAGGAGCGCGACCGGCTGGTCGACGCGCTGCGCGGGATGGGCCTCGACGTGACCGACTCGGACGCCAACTTCGTCCAGTTCGGCCGCTTCGCCGACACCCACGCCGTCTGGCAGGCCATCCTCGACCAGGGCGTCCTGGTCCGCGACAACGGCGTGCCCGGGTGGCTGCGCGTCACCGCCGGCACGCCCGCCGAGAACGACGCCTTCCTGGACGCCGTCCGCACCGCCCTCCCTCCCTCCTTGCCCGCCACCGGGCAGGAGGGGCCCAGGCCCACCCCCACCCTTGATCGAGCGCGCTCCGCGCGCGCTGCCAGTCAGGAGCTGTAACCCCGTATGTCCCGCATCGGACGCGTCGAGCGCACCACCAAGGAGACCTCCGTCCTGGTCGAGATAGACCTGGACGGCACGGGTCGGACCGACATCTCCACGGGCGTCGGCTTCTACGACCACATGCTCGACCAGCTCGGTCGGCACGGTCTGTTCGACCTCACCGTCAAGACCGACGGCGACCTGCACATCGACACCCACCACACCATCGAGGACACCGCCCTCGCGCTCGGCGCCGCCTTCAAGCAGGCGCTCGGCGACAAGGTCGGCATCTACCGCTTCGGCAACTGCACGGTGCCGCTGGACGAGTCGCTCGCCCAGGTCACCGTGGACCTCTCCGGCCGGCCCTACCTGGTGCACACCGAGCCCGAGAACATGGCGCCGATGATCGGCAGCTACGACACCACGATGACCCGGCACATCCTGGAGTCCTTCGTGGCCCAGGCGCAGATCGCGCTGCACGTCCACGTGCCGTACGGGCGCAACGCCCACCACATCGTGGAGTGCCAGTTCAAGGCGCTGGCCCGTGCGCTGCGCTACGCCTCCGAGCGCGACGCGCGCGCGGCCGGCATCCTCCCGTCGACCAAGGGTGCGCTGTGAACAACATCGCGATGATCCTCATCTTCGTCGGCCTCTTCCTGGCCGGCGGGGTGATCTCCTTCTGGAAGCAGAAGCAGTCGAAGAGCGTCATCCTGGTGCTGGCGTTCGGTGCCGTGATGTGCCTGGCCTCCGGCCTCATGCGCCTGTAAGACCCGCCGTAGAGAGACTGGACACCTGAACATGGGCAAGAACGTCGTCGTCCTCGACTACGGCTCCGGCAACCTCCGCTCCGCGCAGCGCGCCCTGGAGCGGACCGGGGCGACCGTCACGGTCAGCTCCGACTACGACACCGCGATGGCCGCGGACGGCCTGCTCGTCCCCGGCGTGGGCGCCTTCGAGGCCTGCATGCGCGGGCTGAAGTCGGTCCGCGGGGACTGGATCATCGGCCGCCGCCTGGCCGGCGGCCGCCCGGTCATGGGCATCTGCGTCGGCATGCAGATCCTCTTCGAGAAGGGGGTCGAGCACGGCGTGGAGACGGCCGGCTGCGACGAGTGGCCGGGCACCGTCGAACCGCTGGAGGCCCCGGTCGTCCCGCACATGGGCTGGAACACCGTGGACGTGCCCGAGGGCAGCCGGATGTTCGCCGGCCTCGGCCCGGAGACCCGCTTCTACTTCGTGCACTCCTACGGCGTGCGGCACTGGGAACTGGAGAGCCACAGCGCGCGGATCAACCCGCCGCTGGTCACCTGGGCCACGCACGGGCAGCCGTTCGTCGCGGCCGTCGAGAACGGCCCGCTGTGGGCCACCCAGTTCCACCCCGAGAAGTCCGGCGACGCCGGCGCCGCCCTGCTGACCAACTGGGTCAACACCCTCTGACTGTCTGAGAGTTGCTACTGATGAGCCGCCTCGAACTGCTTCCCGCCGTCGACGTCCGCGACGGCCAGGCCGTCCGTCTGGTCAAGGGCGCCTCCGGCACCGAGACCTCCTTCGGCGAGCCGCTGGCCGCCGCCCTCGCCTGGCAGAACGCCGGCGCCGAGTGGCTGCACCTGGTCGACCTCGACGCCGCGTTCGGCACCGGTTCCAACTACGAGCTGCTGCGCGACGTCACCGGCCGGCTGGACATCAAGGTCGAGCTGTCCGGCGGCATCCGCGACGACGAGTCGCTCGCCCGCGCCCTCGCCACCGGCTGCACCCGGGTCAACCTCGGCACCGCCGCCCTGGAAGCCCCCGAGTGGGTGGCCAAGGCCATCGCCGAGCACGGCGACAAGATCGCCGTCGGCCTGGACGTGGTCGGCACCACCCTGCGCGGCCGCGGCTGGACCCGCGACGGCGGCCAGCTCTTCGACGTGCTGACGCGCCTCGACCAGGAGGGCTGCGCCCGCTACGTGGTCACCGACGTCAACCGCGACGGCACCCTCACCGGTCCCAACCTGCAGCTGCTGCGCGACGTCTGCGCCGCCACCGAGCGCCCGGTCGTCGCCTCCGGCGGCGTCTCCTCGCTGGACGACCTGCGCGCCATCGCCACCCTGGTCGGCGAGGGTGTCGAGGGCGCCATCGTGGGCAAGGCACTCTACGAGCAGAAGTTCACCCTCGAAGAGGCCCTGGAGGCGGTTTCAGGATGACGGACGGTCGGATCGTACGCGGGCGCGTCGGCGGATTCTCTCCCTGGGAGGACGAGTTCGGCTACTCCCGGGCCATCGCCGCGGGCGACCACGTGCACGTGGCCGGCTCCACCGCCTGGGTGGACGGCCGGATCGAGCACGAGGGCGACCCGTACCGGCAGACCCTCGCCGCGTTCGGCGTCGGACTCAAGGCCCTGGCCGCGTACGGTCTGACCGCGGACGACGTGGTCCGCACCCGGATGTACATCACCCACGTCCGCGACGCCGAGGAAGTCGGCCGCGCCCACCGCGAACTCTTCGACGCCGCACGCCCGGTGGCCACCATGGTGGTGGTCGAGGGACTGATCGACTCCCGGATGATGGTCGAGATCGAGCTCGACGCGTACCGCTCCGGGCTGGCAAAGACCCTGGAAGGCAAACAGCCGTGACCCTCGCCGTACGAGTCATCCCCTGCCTGGACGTGGACGCCGGGCGGGTGGTCAAGGGCGTCAACTTCCAGAACCTGCGCGACGCCGGCGACCCGGTCGAGATGGCCAAGCTCTACGACGCCGAGGGCGCCGACGAACTGACCTTCCTCGACATCACCGCCTCCTCCGGCGACCGCGAGACCACCTACGACGTGGTCCGCCGCACCGCCGAGCAGGTCTTCATCCCGCTCACCGTCGGCGGCGGCATCCGCGCCGTCGAGGACGTGGACAAGCTGCTGCGGGCCGGCGCCGACAAGGTCGGCGTCAACACCGCCGCGATCGCGCGCCCGGAGCTGGTCCGGGAGATCGCCCGGCGGTTCGGCCGGCAGGTGCTGGTGCTCTCGGTCGACGCCCGGCGCTGCCCGCCCGGTACGGAGACCGCGTCGGGCTTCGAGGTGACCACCCACGGCGGGCGCCGGGGCACCGGCCTGGACGCCGTCGAATGGGCGGGCCGCGCGGCCGAGCTGGGCGCCGGGGAGATCCTGCTCAACTCGATGGACGCGGACGGCACCAAGGACGGCTACGACCTGGAGATGATCCGGTCCGTGCGCAAGGCCGTCTCGGTGCCGGTGATCGCCTCCGGCGGCGCCGGCAAGCTCGCCGACTTCGCGCCCGCCGTCGACGCGGGCGCGGACGCCGTGCTGGCCGCCAGCGTCTTCCACTTCGGGGACCTGCGGATCGGCGAGGTCAAGGGCGCGCTGCGGCAGGCCGGACACCCGGTGCGGTGACCCGTGCGCAACCCGGGGCCCGCGGTTCTCGGAACCGCGGGCCCCGCTCGCGTTCTCAGGACTCCTGCGGCTCGCCCTTGATCAGGGCGAACGGGGCGCCGTTCGGGTCCGCCAGCCAGGCCAGCCGACCGACGTTCTCCACGTCCGAGGCCGGCATCAGCACCGTGCCGCCCGCCGCCGTCGCCCTGGCGATCACCGCGTCCACGTCGGCCGCCGCGAAGTACGGCGTCCACGCGGAGGGCTGCTCCGGGGTCATCGTCGGGGCGATGCCGCCGAAGCTGGTGGCCTGCTGGTCGCCCTCGGCGGTCGAGATCACCCGGTAGGTCATCCCCGGCGACGGCTCGAAGTTCTCCACCCGCCACCCGAACAGCCGCTGGTAGAAGCCGAGGGCCCCGTCCTGGTCCGAGGTGTGCAGCTCGGACCAGACCAGGGTGCCGTCCTCGGACACGACGTCCAGCCCCTTGGTGTTCCCCGCCTGCCAGAGCGCGAACTCGGCGCCGTGCGGATCGGTGAGCGCGGCGAACCGGCCCTCCTGCATGACGTCCGTCGGCGGCACCCGGACGGTGGCGCCGGCCTGCTCGGCGGCCTTCACGGTGGCGTCCACGTCCTCGGTGCGGAAGTACGTCGTCCAGGCCGACCGGGCGCCCTCGTCCAGGTTGCCGAGGGCGGCGACGGTCTTGCCGCCCCGCTGGAGGAAACCGTAGCCACCGGTCTCGGGGACCTCGTGGAAGGTCCAGCCGAGGACCGAGCCGTAGAACGAGGCGGTGGCCCGGACGTTCGGGCTGCCCAGGTCGATCCAGCAGGGGGAGCCGGTGGGGAAGTCGGTGGTGAGCATGGAGTGGTGCCCCTTCGACGGAGAGTGACCGGGGCGGTTCCGTCGGGCGCGCACACGCCCCCTCCCCGGCCACCTGCGAGTCTGCACCCGGGCACTGACATCCGCACCCGGGCACGAGCGTTCCCGGGCACGCGCGCTCCCGGGCGGTCGGCGGCCTGCGGCGCGGGCGGCGGGCGCGCCTACAGCCAGCCGCGCTGCGCCGCCTTGAGGCCCGCCTCGAAACGGCTGGCGGCATCGAGCCGCTCCATGAGGGCGGACATCTGGCGGCGCACGGTGCGCACCGAGATGCCGAGCCGCTTGCCGGCGGCCTCGTCGGTCAGGCCCGTCCCGAGCAGCCGGAGCAGGTCGCGTTCGGCCGCTGTGAGGCCGGTGTCGTGGTGGGTGGGCTGGTCGGCGCCGAGCGGCACCGCGGTGGACCAGGCCTGTTCGAACAGGGCGACGAGCGAGGCGACCAGCCCGGGCTCACTGGTGCAGAGCGCCCCGAGCCTGGTCTGCGTCGGGTCGATCGGGACGACGGCGGTGTGCCGGTCGAAGACCAGCAGCCGGGGCGGCAGCAGGGGGGCCGTCCGCACCTGGCCGCCGAGCCCGGTGAGCCACTGGGCGTACGCGTGCGTGGCCTGGTCGTTGCGGACGCTGTCCTGGTAGAGCGTCCGCATGGCGACGCCGCGCTCCAGCGCGTCCTGGTCGAGCGGACGGGCGGCGTCCATGCTGGCCTGCGACTGGGCGCCGCCCGAGATCGCGGCGAGGAACTCCTCCCGGAGGTCGCGCGCCAGCATTTCGAGCTTGGCCTGGATCGCGTCCATCCCGACCAGGCGCTCGGTGGCGTCCGAGGTGGTGTTGGGCACCAGGTCCGCGTAGGCGGCCACGGCCCGGGCCACGGCCGCCTTGCTGGCGGCCAGCTCCTGCTGGCGGCGGGCGAGGTCGTCCTCCTGGCGGCGGATGACGGCCTCCAGGCCGATCGCCGGGCTGACCGGGCGCAGCGCACCCGAGACCTCCTGGGAGGGGCGCAGCAGCGTCAGGTCCGCGAGCTGGTCGAGGGCCTCTCTGACGGCGGTCTCGGAGAGGCCGAGCCGGCGGCACAGGGCGGTGACCCCGCACCCGGGTTCGACCAGCAGGGCCGCGTAGACGGCCTCCGCCGTAGGGTCCAGTCCCAGCACTTCGAGCACGATTCCCCCCGGACTCGGCGATGCGCGCGGCCAGCTCATGTCAAGGCCGTCGGCAAGATTCTCACAGTTCGCAAATGTGTGTGCAAGGAGATCTGACGATGCGTCGGTGATGTGACCGGGGCGACAGGGACGGCCGGGACGGTCGGTGCGGCCGGGGTGGCAGGGGCGGTCGGGGTGGCGCCATGCTGCCTGGCCTGATGATGCCTCGGGGAAGGTCTTCCGGAGCACCGCCCGGGCTTGCAGGATGTGAATCACCGAACGGGGGCGCCGAGCCCCCGGGCCGGTGGGACGGCGGGAACCAGCCGCCGTCCGACGCACCGACCGACCATCGACCAGGGGGTTGTTCTCCATGCGGATCACCGCTCGCGTTCCCGGTGTCCTCGCGGCTGCGGCTGTGGTGGCCACGCTCGCTCTGCCGACCGCCACCGCCTTCGCCGCCGCCGCACCGGCCACCGTGACGGGCGTGTCCGCGGCGAGCGACCCCGGCAAGGGCGACCCCGGCGACCCCGCTCACAAGGGGGACGGCAAGGGCGGTCTGGGCGACCCGGGCAGCATCAGCTGGGACAACAAGAAGTGACCGTCGCCGTCGGCGCCGGCCGCTCGAACCGAGCCAGATGCACATTGTCCGTCTCACCCTGACCAGCCCCGACCGGCGTCCGCCGACCGCTGCGGACGCCCATGTCCTGAAGGACGTGCTCTGGGCCCACGCCGATCCCTTCGGCGGCCTGGAGCACGTCCAGTCGAGAGCCCGTCAGGACTCCATCGACCTCGTCGTCTTCACCAGCGGCGGGAGTGGCGACAACGCCCCCGCCCATTCGCTGGCCATCTGTTCCGCCGCCATCGCGCGGTCTCCGGCCTTCCAAGCCTGGCACGTCTCCGTCGCCGGCTGACGGCCGTCCGCTTCCTGCCGGGTTTCCTCCGGCGCTCCCCTTTCCGGTGATCCGGGCGCCGTCGCGCCGCGCCGGTCCTTCCGATGCCATTTTCAGGAGTGCGCATGTCCCGCAAGGCCTATCTCCGCACGTCCGCCGCCGCCCTCGGGCTGGCCGGCTCGCTGTCGCTCGGCCTGGTCGTCCAGGGCGGCACGGCGTTCGCCGCCGATCCCGCCCCCGCCACCGCGGTCGCCGGCGGCGAGTACGGTGGCGCCGGCCAGCCGGTCGGCGTCGCCCAGGCGCCCGCCGCTGACGGCTCGTCGGCCGCCGCGTCCGTCCTTGCCCCGACGGTCACCCGCAGCGAGGCGGTCCGGCGGGCCAAGACCTGGGTCGGCATCGGCCTCGACTACAGCTGGACCGGCTCGCACAACGGGTACCGCACCGACTGCTCGGGCTACGTCTCGATGGCCTGGAAGCTCGACGACTCGCTGACCACCGACACCTTCGGCCCGCGGGGCGTCACCGAGCACATCGCCAAGGGCGACCTCAAGGCCGGCGACGCGCTGCTCAACGACGACAGCGGGGCCCACGGCCACGTGGTGCTGTTCGAGAAGTGGACCGACTCCAGCCACTACATGGGCTACGAGTTCACCGGCAGCGGCGTCCACTACCGCGAGATCCCCTACCCGTACTTCTCCGGCTACGGCACCTTCGTGCCGGTCCGCAACAAGTCCATCCGCGATGACGGCCCGACCGACCCGGGGATGACGAACCTGACGGCGGGTGACTTCAACGGGAACGGCAAGAAGGACCTGGTGGCGGTGGAGGTGTCGACGGGGAAGCTCTGGTCGTACCCGGGGACGGGGACGGGGGCGTTGGGGAGCCGGGTGCTGATCGGCAACGGTGGCTGGAACGGGATGAGCAACCTGGCCGTGGGTGACCTGAACCGGGACGGCAGGGACGACATCGTGGCGACGGAGAAGTCGACGGGGAAGCTGTGGCTGTACCCGGGGACGGGCAGTGGTGTGGGTGACCGGGTGGAGATCGGGTCCGGTGGCTGGAACGGGATGAACAACACCGCGGTGGGCGACTTCAACGGTGACGGCAAGGACGATGTCGTGGCGAGTGAGAACGCGACGGGCAAGTTGTGGCTGTACCCGGGGACGGGCAGTGGTCTGGGGAGCCGGGTGGAGATCGGTTCCGGTGGCTGGAACGGGATGAACAAGATCGTCAGCCCTGGTGACATGAACAAGGACGGCAAGGACGACATCGTCGCGACCGAGGTGTCGACGGGGAAGCTGTGGCTGTACCCGGGCACGGGCCACGGTCTGGGTGACCGTGTGGAGATCGGCACCGGTGGCTGGAACGGGATCTCCGACTACGCGGGTGCGGACTTCACGGGTGACGGCATCGGGGACCTGGCGGCCGTCGACTCGGACCCGGGGCAGACCGGGAAGCTCTACCTCTACAAGGGCACCGGCAGCGGCCTGAGCTCCCGCACCGAGATCGGCTCCGGCGGCTGGTAGACCCCGCACCGGCTCCGCCTGGCGCCCCCGGCTGAGCCCCCCCGGCTGACTCCCGGCCGGCCGTTGAAACCGGGGGCGGGCCCGCGACCACCGCGCGGGCCCGCCCCGCCCTTCCCGCTCACCTTCCCCGACCTGCCGTGCGCGCCGCCCTGCCCGGATCCGTCCCCGGGCGGCTCCGCCCTGCCCGTCTCCCTGGAGAGATCCGTGAACCACCACCGTCTGAGGGGTGTCGCCGCGCTCGCCGTGGCGGCCGGTGCCCTCACCGTCACCCTGCCGCTGGGACAGGCCGCCGCCCAGGCGGCCGAGCCCGCCGGTACCGAGCCCGCTGCCACTGCCGGGCAGAGCGTCAAGACCGTTGTGTACCAGGGGCTTTCGCTCCAGGTGCCGTCGGCCTGGTCGGTGGTCGACCTGACCCAGGCGCCCGACACCTGCGTCCGGCTCGACCGGAACACCGTCTACCTCGGCCACCCCGGCGCGGACCAGAACTGCCCGACCCACCTGATCGGGGAGAAGGCGGACGCGCTGGTCGTGGAGACCTTCGCCGGCGCTGCCGAGCGCTCCGACCTCACCACCGTCGCGGTGCCCGCCGGCCACGGTGTCCCGGCCCTGCCGGACAGCGACGGCCAGGAGGCGCGGGTGGCCTTCGAAGGCGCCGGCGTCTACGTGACCACCAGTCACGCCTCGGCCTCGGCCGCCGCGGTGCAGCGCATCCTCGCCTCCGCCTCGATCGGCGACGGTGCCACGGCGGCCCCGGCGCCGCAGCCGCCGAAGGCCGTCCCCGGCGCTCTCGCCGCGTCCGCCGCGGAGTCGGCGGCCGCCTCGGAGACACCGAGCACCGGCTACACCGGCAAGGCGTTCGACGCCTGCGCCGCCCCGTCCTCCGGCGCGATGGCGGACTGGGCCTCCTCGCCGTACCGGGGTGTGGGCATCTACATCGGCGGTCCGACCCGGGTCTGCGCGCAGAACAACCTCACCGCGTCGTGGGTGGCGCAGCAGAGCGGCGCCGGCTGGCACCTGCTGCCCGTCTACGCGGGCACCCAGGCCGCGGGGATCTCCTCCTCGGGTGCCGAGGGCCAGGGCCGGGCCGCGGCGGAGGCCGCCGTGAAGCTGGCCAAGGGCCTGGGTTTCACCACCGGCACGGTGCTCTACACCGACATGGAGGACTACTCGCCCGGCTACCGCACCAACGTGCTGAACTACCTGTCGGGCTGGACGGGCCGGCTGCACGAGCTCAACTTCCGCTCTGGCGTCTACAGTTCCTCGTCCAGCGGGATCAAGGACATGGCCGCCGCCTACAACTCGACCGGCTTCGACCGCCCCGACGTGGCGTGGTCCGCGAACTGGAACAACGCCGCGGACACCGACGACGCTTACATCCCGGCGGGGTACTGGTCCAACCGCCAGCGCGTCCACCAGTACGCCGGCAACGTCACCGAGTCGCACGGCGGGACGACCATCAACATCGACCGGAACTACGTGGACGTCGCCGCCAAGGCCCCGGTGACCGACCCGGGGATGACGAACCTGACGGCGGGTGACTTCAACGGGAACGGCAAGAAGGACCTGGTGGCGGTGGAGGTGTCGACGGGGAAGCTCTGGTCGTACCCGGGGACGGGGACGGGGGCGTTGGGGAGCCGGGTGCTGATCGGCAACGGTGGCTGGAACGGGATGAGCAACCTGGCCGTGGGTGACCTGAACCGGGACGGCAGGGACGACATCGTGGCGACGGAGAAGTCGACGGGGAAGCTGTGGCTGTACCCGGGGACGGGCAGTGGTGTGGGTGACCGGGTGGAGATCGGGTCCGGTGGCTGGAACGGGATGAACAACACCGCGGTGGGCGACTTCAACGGTGACGGCAAGGACGATGTCGTGGCGAGTGAGAACGCGACGGGCAAGTTGTGGCTGTACCCGGGGACGGGCAGTGGTCTGGGGAGCCGGGTGGAGATCGGTTCCGGTGGCTGGAACGGGATGAACAAGATCGTCAGCCCTGGTGACATGAACAAGGACGGCAAGGACGACATCGTCGCGACCGAGGTGTCGACGGGGAAGCTGTGGCTGTACCCGGGCACGGGCCACGGTCTGGGTGACCGTGTGGAGATCGGCACCGGTGGCTGGAACGGGATCTCCGACTACGCGGGTGCGGACTTCACCGGTGACGGCATCGGGGACCTGGCGGCCGTCGACTCGGACCCGGGCCAGACCGGGAAGCTCTACCTCTACAAGGGGACCGGCAGCGGCCTGAGCTCCCGCACCGAGATCGGCTCCGGCGGCTGGTGAGCCGCCGAGCGAACCGGCACCGTCCCGAACCCACGTACGCCAGCACCGACTTCAGGGGGAGCACACCCATGTCCGCACAGACCCGCATGCGCAAGAGCCTGGCCGTCCTCGCACTGGGCCTCGCGCCCCTCGCCCTCGCCGGCACGGCCGGCGCCGCGTCGGTCGCCACCTGGGACAAGGTGGCCGCCTGCGAGAGCAGCGGCAACTGGTCCATCAACACCGGGAACGGCTACTACGGTGGCCTGCAGATATCCGAGTACAACTGGCAGCACTACGGCGGCACCCAGTACGCGGCCTATCCGCACCAGGCGACCAAGAAGGAACAGATCCTGATCGCCGAGAAGATCCTCGCCGACCAGGGGGCCGGCGCGTGGACCTGCAGCCCCGGCACCGGGCTCTCGACCGACCACGCGGACCCGTACCCGGCCGGACCGGCCGACCCGGGGATGACGAACCTGACGGCGGGTGACTTCAACGGCGACGGCAAGAAGGACCTGGTGGCCGTCGAGGTGTCGACCGGCAAGCTGTGGCTGTACCCGGGCAACGGGAGGGGCGCGCTGGGGAGCCGGGTGCTGATCGGCAACGGCGGCTGGAACGGCATGAGCAACCTGGCCGTGGGCGACCTCAACGGTGACGGCGGGGACGACATCGTGGCGACCGAGAAGTCGACCGGCAAGCTCTGGGTGTACCCGGGCAACGGCCACGGCGTCGAAGGCCGGATCGAGCTCGGCAGCGGCGGCTGGAACGGCATGAACAACACCGCGGTGGGCGACTTCAACGGCGACGGCGTGGCCGACGTCGTGGCGAGCGAGAACTCCACCGGCAAGCTCTTCCTCTACCCCGGCCTCGGCGGGGCCCTGGGCAAGCGGGTGGAGATCGGTTCCGGTGGCTGGAACGGCATGAACAAGATCGTCAGCCCCGGCGACATGAACAAGGACGGCAAGGACGACATCGTCGCGACCGAGAAGTCGACCGGCAAGCTGTGGCTGTACCCGGGCACCGGCCACGGCCTCGGTGACCGCGTCGAGATCGGCACCGGCGGCTGGAACGGCATCTCCGACTACGCGGGCGCGGACTTCACCGGCGACGGCATCGGCGACCTCGCCGCCGTCGACTCCGACCCGGGCCGGACCGGGAAGCTCTACCTCTACAAGGGCACCGGCAGCGGCCTGAGCACCCGCACCGAGATCGGCTCCGGCGGCTGGTGACCGGCGGCCGGACGGAACCGGCACGGTGACGGAGTTCACGACGGCGGGTCCGCCGGTCGGGGGAAGCCCCGACCGGCGGACCCGCCGTCACCCGTCCGTGCGGGACGGGTGACGGGCGTCTACTTCGGGGGCAGCGGCAGCGCGTGGCGGAGGGCTTCGACGGCGTCGGGGGCGCCGTCCACGTCCAGGGCGGTGCGGTCGCCGCGGCCGTAGGTGAAGAGCACCAGCTCGCCCGGGTCCCCGGTGATCCGGACGGTGGGGGCGCCGGCCGGGCCGACGGTGAGGGACCGGCCGTCGGGGCGGGCGAGGACCAGGCGGACGGGCGAGCGGCGGCCGGCCTCGAAGCGGGCGATCATGGGGAGACGGCGCCACAGGGCCTCGGCCCGGCCGGGCGGGACGGCCTGGGGGGTCCAGTCCTCGACGGCCCGCAGGACGTCCTCGGCGTGCACGAAGTACTCGACCGTGTTGCCCGCCTCGTCCGCGCCGGGCAGGGCGAAGGGCGAGTAGACCGGCGGGCCGGCACGGAAGAGACGGATCAGTTCCTCGTACGGCCGCGCGGCGTAGTCGTCCTGCACCCGCTGGGTCCGGGCGGCCAGGGCGGTGATCCGGATCCCCGCCGCCGCGTCGGGGCGGCGCTCCCGGATCACCAGGTGGGCGGCGAGGTCCCGGGTGGTCCAGCCGGCGCAGAGCGTGGGGGCGTCCGGCCCTGCGGCGGTGAGGAGTTCGGCGAGGCGGTGGCGTTCGGCGAGGGCGTGGTTCGACATGGTGGAAGCCTATGGCCCGTCCTACGGGCGGAGGTGGCCGGTGAGCTTGGGGCCGCCCTGCTTGTTGCTCGCGGTGAGGGTGCAGGTGTAGTCCCGCCAGCCCTGCTGGTAGTTGGCCAGGGCCGGCCCGAACTGGCGCCCGTAGTAGGACTTCCCGTCGGCCTGCCTGGTCTTGGCGGCGGCCTCGGCCTCCTTGCAGCCGTCCCGCATGGCGAGGGCGATCGGGATCTCGCCGGTCAGGTTGTCGGCCAGCTTGAGGTCGGCGATCACCTCGCCGTCGTGCTCGCCGCCGCAGGGGCGCTCCTCGGCCCGGGTGATCACCGGGCTCAGCTGCGGGTGGTCGAAGCAGGTGCCGACCGGGAAGAAGGCGTACGGCGGCTGCGGCTTGGTCGGGGTGGGGGTGGGCGTCGGGGTGGGCGTCGGCGTCGGGGTGGCCGTGGGGGTCGGCGGCGGCGCGGCGGCGGGCTTCCGGTCGTCCGGCCAGAGCGCCGCGGTGGCCACCACCGCGAGCAGGACGACCAGCACGGCGACGACGGTGAGGACCAGGCCGCGGGAGGGGCGGGAGGCGGCGGCTGCGGACGGCTGCTCGGGCGTCATGGCCACGAGGATGGCCCACGAAGGGGCCGCCCGGCAGGCGGTTGGCCGAACTCGCCCCGGACGGGCGGCACCACCGGGACCACCGGCCGGACGGACCCGCCGGGGCGGACCACCGGGCTGACACAATGGGCCCCATGTCCACCACACCCGCCACTCCCGGCACCACCGCCCTGGCCCCCGAGATCGCCGC
Source organism: Kitasatospora sp. NPDC038210 (assembly GCF_055600605.1). Lineage (NCBI taxonomy): Bacteria > Bacillati > Actinomycetota > Actinomycetes > Kitasatosporales > Streptomycetaceae > Kitasatospora > Kitasatospora sp. NPDC038210. Next base: position 267,786 of record NZ_JBVJYK010000005.1, read on the forward strand.
CCGCCTCAAGCGCACCGAGGACGGCCTCCTCCCGGCCATCGCGCAGCAGCACGACACCGGCGAGGTGCTGATGCTCGGCTGGATGGACGACGAGGCGCTGCACCGCACGCTCACCACCGGCCGCTGCACCTACTGGAGCCGCAGCCGCCGCGAGTACTGGGTGAAGGGCGACACCTCCGGCCACGTCCAGGCGGTCAAGTCGGTGGCACTGGACTGCGACGGCGACACCCTGCTGGTCAAGGTCGACCAGACCGGCGCGGCCTGCCACACCGGCGACCGCACCTGCTTCGACGCCGACGTGCTCCCGCTCTCCTGATCCCCGCCCACTCACAGAACTCAAGAAGGTGCCGCCCCGCATGGACCTCGAAGCCTTCCGCAAGCTCGCCGTCGACACCCGGGTCATCCCGGTCACCCGCAGGCTCCTCGCGGACGGCCTCACCCCGATCGGTCTGTACCGCAGCCTCGCCGAGGAGCGGCCCGGCACCTTCCTGCTGGAGTCCGCCGAGCAGGGCCGCAGCTGGTCGCGCTACTCCTTCGTCGGCGTGCGCAGCGCCGCCACGCTCACCGTCGACCGGGACGGCGCCGCCCGGTGGCTCGGCACGCCGCCGGTCGGCATCCCCACCGGCGGCGACCCGCTGCAGGTGCTGCGCGCCGCCCTGGAGGCGCTGCACACCCCGCGGCACGCCGACGACGGCCTGCCCCCGCTCACCGGCGGCCTGGTCGGCTACCTCGGCTACGACATCGTCCGCCGGCTGGAGAAGCTGCCCGACCTCAACCCGGACGACCTCGGGCTCCCCGAGCTGACGATGATGCTGGCCACCGACCTCGCGGTGCTCGACCACGCCGACGGCACCGTGCTGCTGATCGCCAACGCCGTCAACCACAACGACCTGGCCACCGGCGTGGACGAGGCCTACGCGGACGCGGTGGGCCGGCTGGACGCGATGGAGGCCGACCTGCTCAAGCCGGTCGACCCGGGCCTGGCCACCTTCACCCCGGCGGGCCCCGGCGAGGTGGACTCGCCGTTCGGCGGCGAGCCGTACCGGGCCGCCGTGGACGAGATCAAGGAGCGGATCCGGGCCGGCGAGGCCTTCCAGGTGGTGCCCTCGCAGCGCTTCGAGGCGCCCTGCCCGGCCTCCGCGCTGGACGTCTACCGGGTGCTGCGCACCACCAACCCCAGCCCGTACATGTACCTGTTCCGCTTCCCGGGGCCGGACGGCACCGCCGAGGGCGGCTTCGACGTGGTCGGCTCCAGCCCGGAGGCGCTGGTCAAGGTCACCGACGGCGAGGCGATGCTGCACCCGATCGCCGGCACCCGGCACCGCGGCGCCACCCCGCACGAGGACGCGGCGCTCGCCGCCGAGCTGCTCGCCGACCCCAAGGAGCGGGCCGAGCACCTGATGCTGGTCGACCTCGGCCGCAACGACCTCGGACGGGTCTGCGAGCCGGGCAGCGTCGAGGTGGTCGACTTCATGCAGATCGAGCGCTACAGCCACGTGATGCACATCGTCTCCACCGTCACCGGCAGGGTCGCGCCGGGGCGGAGCGCCTTCGACGTGCTGACCGCCTGCTTCCCGGCCGGTACGCTCTCCGGCGCGCCCAAGCCGCGGGCGATGCGGATCATCGAGGAACTGGAGCCCACCCGCCGCGGCCTGTACGGCGGTTGCGTCGGCTACCTGGACTTCGCCGGGGACTCCGACACCGCGATCGCGATCCGTACCGCGGTGCTGCGCGACGGCACGGCGTACGTGCAGGCCGGCGCGGGCGTGGTCGCCGACTCCGACCCGCACGGCGAGGACACCGAGTGCCGCAACAAGGCGGCCGCCGTGCTGCGGGCCGTCGCCACCGCCAATACGCTGCGGAGGCCGGAACTGTCCTGAGCTGTGAGGAGGCGGCCCGGATGCCCGAGGTGCCGTACGACGAGCTGCGCTGGGAGGTCGTGCTGAGCGCGGCCGGGCAGTTCGGCGAGCAGCCGGCGGGCCACGGCCGGGTGCTGTCCGGCGTGGCGGTGGACTTCCCGGCCGCGCCCGGCGGCCCGGACCGGGAGCCCGCCGTGTTCGCCCCCGACCTGGCGGTGCTCGCCCCGGACGCGGTGCGGGGCGAGCGGGGCCGGTTCGGCGCGGCCGGGGTCGAGGCGGTGCTGGAGGTGGCCCGGCCGGGCCTGGCGGAGGCCGGGCGGGCGTACGCGCGCAGCGGGGTGCCGCTCTACGTGGTGGTCGACCCGGCGGCGGCGGTCTGCACCGTGCACAGCGCGCCGTCCCCCGAGGGGGTGTACCGGGAGGCCGAGCGGGTGCCGTTCGGCAACGACCTGTTCCTGTCGCTGGGCGGGCGGACGGTGGTGCTGCGGACGGACCCCTTCCCCACGCCGTCCTCCGCCCCGCCCCCCACCCCGGGTGCGGACCGGGGCGTCGGTCGGGGGATAGTGGACGGGTGAGCGCTGACCAGACCCCCGCCCCCGCCGCCCCCAGCCGCCGCACGCTCGGCGTGATGCTGCTGCTGACCGTGCTGAGCGCCGTCCTGGTGCTGACCGCGGTCGGGCGGACCTGGGCCGAGGGGCGGGCGGGCACCCTGGACGTCGCCGTCACCGGCGGCCGGATCTCCGAACTGCCCGGCGGGCTGGCCCTGGTGGGCCTCGCCGCGGCCGTCGCGGTGTTCGCGGTGCGCGGCGCGGGACGGCTGGCGGTCGGTGCGCTGACCCTGCTCGCCGGGATCGGCGCGGCCGCCGCGTCGGTCGCCGGGGCGGGCGACACCGCCGCGCTGGACGCCGAGGCGGCCCGCAAGCTCGCGCTGACCGGCTCGGCGGCCACCGGGGTCTCGCACACGGCCTGGCCCTGGGTCGCGCTGGTCGGCGGCGTGCTGCTGGCCCTCGCCGGACTGCTCACCCTGCGCTACGGCCGCGGCTGGCCCGCCATGGGCAGCCGCTACGAGGCGCCGACCGGCAAGGCCCCGGCCAGGACCGAGGCCAAGGCCGAGACCCCGGGCGACCTGTGGAAGGCGCTGGACCGCGGCGAGGACCCCACGGCGGTCTGAAGCCCGCCCGCCACGGCCCCCCGGCCCCGGCGGACGGCCCGGGCGCCCGGTGCCGCCGCCACCGCGGCGGGCCCCGTGACGCGCCGCACGGGCCCCGCAGCAGCCCGACGTGCACATGTGACGCGATAGACCCGCCACCCGCTTTGGGCGGCGGGTGTGTGGCCCGGCACAATGGACTCCGTCAACCCGCCGGCGGCCCCGCAGGCCCGGCCGGGCCCCGAGAGCCAAGGAGCACCACTCAGATGGCAGCAGCAGCACACGGCCACACCCCCGCCGCCTGGACCGGCGTCGTCATCTCCTTCGTCGGCTTCGGCATCGCCGGTGTCGCGATGATCCTGCCGTCGGTGCTCCTCGTCTGCGCCGGCCTGGCGGTCGTCGTGGCCGGTGGCGTGGTCGGCAAGGCCATGGCGATGGCCGGCATGGGCAAGCAGCCCAGCACCAACGTCTACAAGTCGACCGAGGAGCAGGTCGCGGCCCGCGAGGCCCGCGTCGCCGCCGCCGTCGCCGCCTGACGACCACCCCTCCGTACGGGGCCCGACCGTCCTCCGTACGACCCGCCTTTTCGCACAACCGAACGGCGGGCGCGCCGCGCCCGCCGTTTCGTCGTGTACGGGCCCGGGCGCGGGCAGAATCGGGGCGTGAACGCCGCCCCCACCGCCTCCGCCCCGCCGCCCGTGCTGCGCCGGCTCGGCCCGCCGCTGACCGCGCTGGCGGCGGTGGCCGTCCCCACCGCGTACGTCGCCGTGGTGGACCCCAACAGCCCCGGGCACTACCCGGACTGCCCGTTCCTGACGGCCACCGGCTGGTGGTGCCCCGGCTGCGGCGGGCTGCGCTGCGTCCACGCGCTCACCCACGGCGACCTCACCGGGGCCCTGCACGACAATGCCGCCGCCGTGCTGCTGTTCGGCGTGCTGGGGGTGCTCTGGCTGCGCTGGGCCTGGGCGGCGCTGACCGGCGGGCCGCCGCCCCGGGTCACCGTCGGAGGCCGGCGCTGGGCACTGATCGCGCTGCTCGTGCTGGTGTTCACCGTGGTGCGGAACTCGCCGGTCGGAGCCGGTCTGGCGCCCCCGCTGGTCTGAGCGCCGGGTCACCGCCCGCGGACGGGCCCGCCGACGGGTGGAGAAGCGGTGAAGCCGCAGTTGAGGGCCTCCGGAGCGGCGGTCCGGTCCGCGAGACGCGCGCCGGGCGGATGCGCCCCGCGCTCCCGGGTGCCGATACCATCGAAGAGCCGGCGGGTCACCGCCCGCCCGGCTCTCGCTGGCCAACTGGCAGAAACGATGGGGGCTCCTGAGTGAGTGTGCTCGACTCGATCATCGAAGGGGTCCGCGAGGACCTCGCCGAGCGGCAGGCCCGGGTCTCCCTGGACGAGCTGAAGGAGCGCGCCGCCAGGGCCCCGGAGGCCAAGGACGGCGTCGCCGCCCTCAAGGGCGACGGGGTCCGGGTGATCTGCGAGGTCAAGCGTTCCAGCCCGTCCAAGGGCGCCCTTGCCTCGATCGCCGATCCGGCCGCCCTGGCGCGCGACTACGCGGCCGGCGGTGCCGCCGCGATCAGCGTGCTGACGGAGCAGCGCCGCTTCGGCGGGTCGCTGGCCGACCTGGACGCCGTCCGCGCCGCGGTGGACACCCCGCTGCTGCGCAAGGACTTCATCGTCACCGCCTACCAGCTGTGGGAGGCCCGCGCGCACGGCGCCGACCTCGCGCTGCTGATCGTCGCGGCCCTCGACCAGTCGGCCCTGGTGTCGCTGATCGAGCGCGCCGAGTCGATCGGCCTCACCCCGCTGGTCGAGGTGCACGACGAGGAGGAGATCAAGCGCGCGGTGGACGCCGGGGCGCGGATCATCGGCGTCAACGCCCGCAACCTGAAGACCCTGGAGGTGGACCGCAACACCTTCGGGAACGTGGTCCACGCCATCCCGGACGGCATCGTGAAGATCGCCGAGTCCGGGGTCCGCGGCCCGCTGGACGTGATCAACTACGCCAACCTCGGCGCCGACGCGGTGCTGGTCGGCGAGTCCCTGGTGACCGGCAAGGACCCGCGCGCCGCGGTCGCCGACCTGGTCGCCGCGGGGGCCCACCCGGCCGTCCGGCACAAGGACTGACACAGCCCGATGAAGATCGCCGCCCGACTCGCCCCCGGTTGCCGCCCGCGCGGCTGCCGCGCGCCCGCACGCCGGGTGCTGGGGCGTCGGGTGCGGTACGTGATCGGCTGTGAGCCCGGGCAGGTGCCGGGACGGCGATGGCGCGTGACGCGCGGCTGACCCCAGCCGATCAGACGTCACTGTCGTCCCACTCCCCAAGGGAAACCACATGTCCGAGAAGGACTACCTGCCCGGTGCCCAGGTGCCGGACGCGCGCGGATACTTCGGCGCGTACGGCGGCCGCTTCATCCCCGAGGCGCTGGTCGCCGCGGTCGAGCAGGTCGCCGAGGAGTACGAGAAGGCCAAGAGCGACCCGGCCTTCGCCGCCGAGCTGGACGCGCTGCTCAAGGACTACACCGGGCGCCCGAGCCCGCTGACCGACGTGCACCGCTTCTCCGCCGAGGCGGGCGGCGCGCGCATCCTGCTCAAGCGCGAGGACCTCAACCACACCGGCTCGCACAAGATCAACAACGTGCTGGGTCAGGCCCTGCTCACCAAGCGGATGGGCAAGACCCGGATCATCGCCGAGACCGGCGCCGGCCAGCACGGCGTGGCCACCGCCACCGCCTGCGCGCTCTTCGGCTTCGACTGCACCATCTACATGGGCGAGGTCGACACCCAGCGCCAGGCGCTGAACGTCGCCCGGATGCGGATGCTCGGCGCCGAGGTCGTGGCCGTCAAGTCCGGCAGCCGCACCCTCAAGGACGCCATCAACGAGGCGTTCCGCGACTGGGTCGCCAACGTGGACTCCACCCACTACCTGTTCGGCACCGTCGCCGGGCCGCACCCGTTCCCGATGATGGTCCGCGACTTCCACCGGATCATCGGCGTCGAGGCGCGGCAGCAGGTGCTCGACCGCACCGGGCGGCTGCCCGACGCCGTGGTCGCCTGCGTCGGCGGCGGCTCCAACGCGATGGGCATCTTCCACGAGTTCATCCCGGACGCCGACGTGCGCCTGATCGGCTGCGAGGCGGCCGGCGAGGGCGCCGAGACCCCCCGGCACGCCGCCACCCTCACCAAGGGCGACCCGGGCGTGCTGCACGGCTCCCGCACCTACGTCCTCCAGGACGAGGACGGCCAGACCATCGAGTCGCACTCGATCTCGGCCGGCCTCGACTACCCGGGCGTCGGCCCGGAGCACGCCTGGCTGAAGGACACCGGCCGGGCCGAGTACCGCCCCGTCACCGACGACGCGGCGATGCAGGCGCTGCGGCTGCTGTCCCGCACCGAGGGCATCATCCCGGCCATCGAGAGCGCCCACGCCCTCGCCGGAGCCCTGGAACTCGGCCGCGAGCTCGGCCCGGACGCCACCATCCTGGTCTCCCTCTCCGGGCGCGGCGACAAGGACATGCACACCGCCGCCGAGTACTTCGGCCTGTACGACGAGCCGGGCGCCGGCAACGCCCAGGGGGGTAACTGACCATGGTTGCATCGAAGCTCAGCGGCGTCCTGGCGGCCGCCAAGGCCGAGGACCGCGCCGCACTGATCGGCTACCTGCCGGCCGGCTTCCCGACCGTCGACGGCGGCATCCGGGCGGTCAACGCCCTGATCGAGGGCGGCTGCGACGTGGTCGAGGTCGGCCTGCCGCACTCCGACCCGGTGCTGGACGGCGCCGTCATCCAGACCGCCGACGACATCGCGCTGCGCGGCGGCGTGCGCATCAAGGACGTGCTGCGCACCGTCCAGGAGGTCGCCTCCGCGCACCCCGACGCCGCGGTGCTGGTCATGACGTACTGGAACCCGGTCGACCGCTACGGCGTGGCGCGCTTCGCCGCCGACCTGGCGGCCGCGGGCGGGGCCGGCTGCATCCTGCCGGACCTCCCGGTGGAGGAGTCGGAGGAGTGGCGCAAGGCGGCGGACGAGCACGGGCTGGACACCGTGTTCGTGGTCGCCCCCAGCAGCAAGGACGCCCGGCTGGCCGAGGTCACCGCGGCGGGCAGCGGGTTCGTGTACGCGGCCGCGGTCATGGGCGTGACCGGCACCCGCTCGGCGGTCGGCTCGCTGGCCGAGGACCTCGTCGCGCGCACCCGGGCCACCACGGACCTGCCGGTCTGCGTCGGGCTCGGGGTCTCCGACGCCGCGCAGGCGGCGGAGGTCGCGCGGTTCGCCGACGGCGTGATCGTCGGCTCGGCGTTCGTGAAGCGGATCCTGGAGGCGGGCGACGACGAGGCGGCCGGGCTGGACGCCGTGCGGGGCCTGGCCGGGGAGCTGGCGGCGGGCGTGCGGAGGCGCTGACGCGCGGGTGGAAACGGTTGGCCGACGGCCCGCCACTCCTGGGGGAGTGGCGGGCCGTCGGGGTTCGGGGTGGGTGGGGGGCTGGGGGGAGCACTTTCGCTGGGGTGGTGGGGGTGTTCCCCTCGGTGGTGTGCGGGGGTGCTGGGGCGGCACCGAACGGGTGAACAGTGGGGGCGACACGCATCAGGCGGGGTTGACGGGCGTTGAGTGGAGGGACGAGTGCACGAACGAGGTGCACGGGGGAGCGGAGCGAGCGAAAGGGGTGAGCCGGTGCGGGGTTTTCATCGGGCCGTTCTGCTGCGGGCGGCGGCTGCTGCGCTGGCTCTGGGTGCTGCCGTCGTGGCGCACACCGAGGTGGGGCAGGCGTTGGCCAAGCGGGGGGCGGAGCGGGCGGAGCGGGACGCGGTCGCGTGTGCCGAGGCGGCTCGGTGGGACGCGGCCGAGCGGGCGGGGCACGGGCGGCCGGATCTGTTCGATCCGGGGCGGATGCCGGGGTGCCACTGACGTACGGGTGTTCGCCGGAATCGGACGGGCCGTCACTCTTCCGGCTTGATTCCTGAAAGGGGAGGAACCCCCCTTCCTTCCCTGCGGTTCGTCAGGAAGTGAACGAGTTTCCCGAGGGGGTTTCCCTGATGGCCGGCCCGGCAGCGCAGCCCGACGGCCCGGCCCCCGCGCCGTCGGAGCGGCGGCCTGTGCCGGCCTGGAGCGAGTGGGTCGGCCTGGCCGTACGGCTCGGACTCGCGGTGGTGTGGGGCTGGGCCGGGCTGGCCAAGATCGCCGACCCGGCGGAGGCGGCCCAGGCCGTCCGGGCTTACGAGATCCTGCCCGAGGGCCTGGTCAAGCCGATCGGCTACGGCCTGCCCTTCCTGGAGCTGGCGCTCGCGTTCCTGCTGGTGATCGGGCTCGGTGTCCGGCTGGTCGCCGGGGTCTCGGCGCTGCTGCTGCTCGTCTTCATCGCCGGGATCGCCTCCGCCTCGGCGCGCGGCATCTCGATCGACTGCGGCTGCTTCGGCGGCGGCGGGCACGTCGACGAGTCCCAGACCACGTACCTGCAGGAGATCCTGCGCGACACCGGGTTCCTGCTGCTGGCCGGGTGGCTGCTGTGGCGGCCCCGTACCCGGTTCTCGGTGGACCGCTGGCTGGCGACCTGACCCGCCGGCCCCGCCGCACCCCCGTCCCCGCCCACCCCGCACCCGACGAAGGCCCCCGACCGTGGATGTCAAGGCAATGAGCGAGAAGAACCGAGAAGGCAAGCGCACCGCCCGTGAGCGGATGCAGGAGCAGCGGGCGGCCGAGGAGTCCTCCGCCCGGCGCAGGAAGAAGCTGATCGCGGGCGGCGCCGTGCTCGCGGTGATCGCCGCCGCGGTGGTCGTCGGCGTCGTGGTGCAGAACGAGCGCTCCAAGCCGGAGACCCCGACCGCCGCCCCGGCCGGCACCATCGGCGACAAGAACCTCGTCATCCCGGTCGGTGCCGGTAACGCGCCCTCCGTCCTCACCGTCTACGAGGACCCGCGCTGCCCCGCCTGCGGCATGTTCGAGCGGGAGTTCTCCCCGACCGTCGACCAGCTGGAGGACGCCGGCAAGGTCTACACCAACTACCACATCGTGTCGTTCATCGACCGGGCCGTGCCGGGCAAGGGCTCCAAGACCGCCGCCAACGCGCTGGCCTGCGCCCAGGACGCCGGGCACTTCCGGGACTACCACGACGTGCTGTACCGCAACCAGCCGGAGGAGACCAACGACGCCTTCGGTGACAAGGCCGTCCTGCTGAACCTGGCGAAGCAGGTCAACGGTCTGGACACGCCCGAGTTCCAGGCCTGCGTCAACGACAACAAGTACGGCGGATGGGTGTCCTCGGTGCAGCAGGACTTCGACAAGTCCAGCTACAAGTCCACCCCGACGGTGCTGCTCAACGGCCAGCCGATCTACCCGAAGAACGGCAGCGAGGAGATCACCCCGGAGAACCTGGCGAAGTGGGTGGACGCCGCGAACCAGGGCAAGCAGCTCGGCACGGCGGGCTCGCACGGGCAGACCCCGGCGCCGACCAGTGCCGCTTCGGAGGCCAACAACCCGTCGCCGAACGCCGGCTGAACCCCCTGCCCGGCCCGCCGCCCCCTCCCCGTCCGGAGGGGGCGGCTTCCCCTGTTGTTCGGCTTCTGTGACCCCGGGGGTGTCCGACCCGGGCCATTGACCCTGTAGCGTCGGAACTGCCATGGATATCGCCTACATTCCCAGCCCGTCGCGGGGCGTCTGGAACCTCGGACCAGTCCCGCTGCGCGCCTACGCCTTCTGCATCATCCTCGGTGTCGTCGTCGCCGTCTGGCTCGGCAGCAAGCGCTGGGTCGCCCGGGGCGGTGCCAAACACACGGTCGGTGACATCGCCGTGTGGGCCGTGCCGTTCGGCCTGGTCGGCGGCCGCCTCTACCACGTGATCACCGATGGTGGCCGGCTGTACTTCGGTGAGGGGAAGAACCCCTGGAACGCCCTCAAGATCTGGGAGGGCGGCCTCGGCATCTGGGGCGCGATCGCGCTGGGCGCGGTCGGCGCCTGGATCGGTGCCCGCCGCCGGGGCGTGCCGCTGCCCGCCTACGCCGACGCCATCGCGCCGGGCATCGCGCTCGCGCAGGCGCTGGGCCGCTGGGGCAACTACTTCAACCAGGAGCTGTACGGCCGCGAGACCACGCTGCCGTGGGGCCTGAAGATCCACAAGGTGCTGCCGGACGGCACGGTCGTGCAGGGCGTCTACCACCCGACCTTCCTGTACGAGTCGCTCTGGTGCGTCGGTGTCGCGCTGCTGGTGATCTGGGCGGACCGCCGGTTCACGCTGGGCCACGGCCGGGCCTTCGCGCTGTACGTCGCCGCGTACACGGTGGGCCGGTTCTGGACCGAGTGGCTGCGGATCGACGAGGCGCACGTCTACTTCGGTCTGCGCCTGAACGACTGGGTGTCGATCGCGGTGTTCCTGTGCGCCGTGGCGTACCTGGTGATCGTCGGCAGGACGCGGCCCGGCCGGGAGGACCCGGCGACCATCGACCCGGCCGCGCACCTGGAGGCGGAGGGTGCCGAGGGCACGGCCGCGGCGAAGGCGGACGCCAAGGGCGCGGCGAAGGTCGCGGCGAAGGCGGATGCCAAGGCCGCGGAGAAGTCGGACGCCGACGCCGGGAAGAGCGGGGACGGGGCGAAGCCGTCCCGTTCCGTGGACGGAATGCCGGCCGCCGCACCCGCTGCGGTGGCCGCCGAAAAGGCCGACGAGGACGCCAAGAACCCGATCTGACCTGGGGCTTCCCCCGACCGGGGCCACCCTTCGCAGCGCTTGCGAAGGGTGGCCTCAGTCGTGTTCGGACAGCCTTACTTTGCTGGAAATGCGCAGGTCAGGAGGGCTACGTTCAGGGCGGACCAATGACGACGGAGGGGACAGGGACATGAGTGCGACCACGTTGGAACCCGAGGCCGGGCACCAGCCCCGGATACCCGCGGCCGGTCACCACCGGGACGTCAACGGCGGCTGGCTGCGGCCGGCCGTGTTCGGCGCGGTGGACGGCCTGGTGTCCAACTTCGCGCTGATGACCGGTGTGGTCGGCGGCGCGGTGTCCAACGGCACGGTGATCCTCACCGGCCTGGCGGGCCTGGCGGCCGGCGCCTGCTCGATGGCCGCGGGGGAGTACACCTCGGTGGCCTCGCAGCGGGAGCTGGTGCAGGCCGAGATCGAGGCCGAGCGGCTTGAGCTGAGCCGCAACCCGCACGGTGAGCTGGCCGAGCTGGCCCAGCTGTACGTCTCGCGCGGGGTGGATCCGGAGCTGGCCCACGAGGTGGCCCGGCAGCTGTCGGTCGACCCGGAACTGGCCCTGGAGGTGCACGCCCGCGAGGAGCTGGGCATCGACCCCACCGACCTGCCCTCGCCGCTGGTCGCGGCCGGGTCGTCGTTCCTGTGCTTCGCGCTCGGCGCGCTGCTGCCGCTGCTGCCGTACCTGCTGGGCGCGACCTCGCTGCTGCCCGCCCTGGTGCTGGCGGCGGCCGGGCTGTTCCTGTGCGGCGCGGTGGTGGCCCGGGTGACGGCCCGCAGCTGGTGGTTCAGCGGGCTGCGGCAGCTGGTGCTGGGCGGCGCGGCGGCCGGGGTGACCTACCTGCTCGGCTCGCTGATCGGCGGGCACGTGGGCTGAGGCCCGCCGGGCGGTCGTCGGGACCTGTGGGATGACCCAGAACTCTGCATGATTATGCCGGGCAATGCGTGACGTTTCACACATGGGCGTCGCGTCATGCCTGGCCTAGTCTCACCATCCGGGCCTCGGCGCCGCGGATTCGCATCCGTGGGCCGACTCCCGGAATGGATTCGCAGGCGGCCATGATCGGCCTCTGTGGCGATCCGGTTTCGCCCCTGTTTCAGGCCGGGGACCGTTGGGCACAATCGTCGGGACGTGCACTGTGGCACGTCCTTCTTCCCACACCCCCTGACCTGCGGCTCGTCCCGCCATGTGGACGGGATATTCCGCTTCTCGGGATCCTGGGCATCATGTAACTTGCACGACACCGCACCATCGCATCAGGGCCAACGTCGTCCCTACTTGCACCAACTTGCCGAAAGACGACGACGGGAGAGCCGATGCTGCCTGCATCCATGCACTCCGCCAACGAGCTCCAGGCCGGCGCCGCCCGCCAGCCGTACTCGCTCGTGCCGGATGCGCGACCTGCTGCTCAGGGCCTGTACGACCCGCGAAACGAGCACGACGCCTGTGGCGTCGGTTTCGTCGCCACGCTGACCGGCATCGCCGACCACACCATCGTCGAGCAGGCGTTGAACGTCCTGCGCAACCTGGAGCACCGCGGCGCCACCGGCGCCGAGCCGGACTCCGGTGACGGTGCGGGAATCCTGACCCAGATCCCCGACGCGTTCCTGCGCGGCCGCGTCGACTTCGAACTCCCGGCCGCCGGCGCCTACGCCGTCGGCATCGCCTTCCTGCCCGACGACGACGACCAGGACGCCGCCGCCGTCGCGCAGATCGAGGCCATCGCCGCCGACGAGGACCTCACCGTCCTCGGCTGGCGCGACGTCCCCGTCACCCCGGACCTGCTCGGCGCCACCGCGCGCAGCGTGATGCCTCGCTTCCGCCAGGTCTTCCTGAGCAAGGACGGCCTCGCCGGCATCGAGCTGGACCGGACCGCCTTCGTCGTCCGCAAGCGGGCCGAGCGCGAGGCCGGGGTCTACTTCCCGTCGCTGTCCGCGCGCACCATCGTCTACAAGGGCATGCTGACCACCGGCCAGCTGGAGCCCTTCTTCCCCGACCTCTCGGACCGCACCTACGCGTCCGCGATCGGCCTGGTGCACTCGCGCTTCTCCACCAACACCTTCCCGAGCTGGCCGCTCGCCCACCCGTACCGCTTCGTCGCGCACAACGGCGAGATCAACACGGTCAAGGGCAACCGCAACTGGATGCGCGCCCGCGAGTCCCAGCTCGTCACCGACCTCATCCCGGCCAACCGGAACGGGCAGGGCCTGGAGCGGATCTTCCCGATCTGCACCCCGGACCACTCGGACTCCGCCTCCTTCGACGAGGTCCTGGAACTGCTCCACCTCGGCGGCCGCTCGCTGCCGCACTCGGTGCTGATGATGATCCCGGAGGCGTGGGAGAACCACGCCACCATGGACCCGGCCCGCCGCGCCTTCTACCAGTACCACTCCAACCTCATGGAGCCCTGGGACGGCCCGGCCTGCGTCACCTTCACCGACGGCACCCAGATCGGCGCCGTGCTCGACCGCAACGGCCTGCGCCCGGCCCGCTACTGGATCACCGAGGACGGCCTGGTCGTCCTCTCCTCCGAGGTCGGCGTGCTCGACATCGACCAGGAGAAGGTCGCCAAGAAGGGCCGCCTGCAGCCCGGCCGGATGTTCCTGATCGACACCGCCGAGGGCCGCATCGTCGAGGACGAGGAGATCAAGTCCGCCCTCGCCGCCGAGCACCCCTACCAGGAATGGGTCGGCGCCGGGCAGATCCAGCTCGCCAAGCTGCCCGAGCGCGAGCACATCGCGCACACCCACGCCTCCGTCACCCGCCGCCAGCAGACCTTCGGCTACACCGAGGAGGAGCTGCGGGTCATCCTCGCGCCGATGGCCAAGACCGGCGCCGAAGCCCTCGGCTCGATGGGCACCGACTCGCCGATCGCCGCGCTCAGCGAGAAGCCGCGCCTGCTGTTCGACTACTTCGTGCAGCTCTTCGCGCAGGTCACCAACCCGCCGCTGGACGCCATCCGCGAGGAGCTCGTCACCTCGCTGCTCTCCAACCTCGGCCCCGAGGGCAACCTGCTGGCCGCCGAGGCCGCCTCCTGCCGCTCGGTCGGCATCACCTTCCCGGTGATCGACAACGACGAGCTGGCCAAGCTCGTCCACATCAACGCCGACGGCGACCAGCCCGGCCTCAAGGCCGTCACGCTCTCCGGCCTCTACAAGGTCTCCGGCGGCGGCGAGGGCCTGGCCTCCCGGCTCGCCGCGATCGCCGCCGAGGCCGACGCCGCGATCGCCGACGGCGCCCGGATCATCGTGCTCTCCGACCGCCACTCGGACGCCGAGCACGCCCCGATCCCCTCCCTGCTGCTCACCTCCGCGATCCACCACCACCTCATCCGCACCAAGCAGCGCACCCAGGTGTCGCTGCTGGTCGAGGCCGGCGACGTCCGCGAGGTGCACCACGTCGCGCTGCTGATCGGCTACGGCGCCGGCGCGGTCAACCCGTACCTGGCCATGGAGTCCGTCGAGGACCTCGTCGCCCAGGGCGTGTTCATCCAGGGCGTCGAGCCCGAGAAGGCCATCAAGAACCTGATCAAGGCGCTCGGCAAGGGCGTGCTCAAGGTCATGTCCAAGATGGGCATCTCCACCGTCGCCTCCTACCGCGGCGCCCAGGTCTTCGAGGCCATCGGCCTCTCCCAGGCCCTGGTCGACGGCTACTTCGCCGGCACCACCACCAAGCTCGGCGGCATCGGCCTGGACGAACTCGCCCGGGAGACCGCCGCCCGCCACGCCAAGGCGTACCCCGCCTCCGGCATCCCCGCCGCGCACCGCGCGCTGGAGATCGGCGGCGAGTACCAGTGGCGCCGCGAGGGCGAGCCGCACCTGTTCGACCCGGACACCGTCTTCCGGCTGCAGCACGCCACCCGCAACCGCCGGTACGACATCTTCAAGCAGTACACGGACCGGGTGAACGAGCAGTCCGCCCGCCTGATGACGCTGCGCGGCCTCTTCCGGCTGGACGGCCTCGACCGCGAGCCGATCCCGGTCGAGGACGTCGAGCCGGTCTCCGAGATCGTCAAGCGCTTCTCCACCGGCGCCATGTCGTACGGCTCGATCTCCCGCGAGGCGCACGAGACCCTCGCCATCGCGATGAACCGCCTCGGCGGCAAGTCCAACACCGGCGAGGGCGGCGAGGACCCGGACCGCCTGTACGACCCGGAGCGCCGCTCCGCGATCAAGCAGGTCGCCTCCGGCCGCTTCGGCGTCACCTCCGAGTACCTCGTCAACGCGGACGACATCCAGATCAAGATGGCCCAGGGCGCCAAGCCCGGCGAGGGCGGCCAGCTGCCCGGCCACAAGGTGTACCCGTGGGTCGCCAAGACCCGGCACTCGACCCCGGGTGTCGGCCTGATCTCCCCGCCGCCGCACCACGACATCTACTCGATCGAGGACCTGGCGCAGCTCATCCACGACCTCAAGAACGCCAACCCGGCGGCCCGCATCCACGTGAAGCTGGTCTCCGAAGTCGGCGTCGGAACGGTCGCGGCCGGAGTCTCCAAGGCCCACGCCGACGTCGTCCTGGTCTCCGGCCACGACGGCGGCACCGGCGCCTCCCCGCTGACCTCGCTCAAGCACGCCGGCGGCCCCTGGGAGCTCGGCCTCGCCGAGACCCAGCAGACCCTGCTGCTCAACGGGCTGCGCGACCGCATCGTCGTCCAGACCGACGGCCAGCTGAAGACCGGCCGCGACGTCGTCATCGCCGCGCTGCTCGGCGCCGAGGAGTTCGGCTTCGCCACCGCCCCGCTGGTCGTCTCCGGCTGCATCATGATGCGCGTCTGCCACCTGGACACCTGCCCGGTCGGCGTCGCCACCCAGAACCCGGTGCTGCGCGACCGGTTCTCCGGCAAGCCCGAGTTCGTCGTCAACTTCTTCGAGTTCATCGCCGAGGAGGTCCGGGAGATCCTGGCCTCCCTGGGCTTCCGCTCGATCGAGGAGGCCGTCGGCCACGCCGAGCACATCAACGCCCAGGCCGCGATCGACCACTGGAAGGCAGCCGGGCTCGACCTGGCCCCGCTCTTCCACGTGCCCGACCTGCCCGACGGCGCCGCCCGGCACTGCACCACCACCCAGGACCACGCGCTCGACAAGGCCCTGGACAACCAGCTCATCACGCTCGCCGAGGACGCCCTGGAGCGCGGCGACGCCGTCCGCATCCAGCTGCCGATCCGCAACGTCAACCGCACCGTCGGCACCATGCTCGGCCACGAGGTGACCAAGCGGTACCGCGGCGAGGGCCTGCCGGAGGGGACCATCGACGTCACCTTCACCGGCTCCGCCGGGCAGTCCTTCGGCGCCTTCGTGCCGCGCGGCGTCACGCTGCGGCTGGAGGGCGACGCCAACGACTACGTCGGCAAGGGCCTCTCCGGCGGCGTGGTCGTCGTCCGCCCGGCCCGCGAGGCCGCGGCCATCGGCAACGACGCCCAGAACCACGTCATCGCCGGCAACACCATCGGCTACGGCGCCACCAGCGGCCGGATCCACCTGCGCGGCAAGGCCGGCGAGCGCTTCGCCGTCCGCAACTCCGGTGCCACCCTGGTCGTCGAGGGCGTCGGCGACCACGGCCTGGAGTACATGACCGGCGGCCGCGTCGTCATCATCGGCGAGACCGGACGCAACCTCGCGGCCGGCATGTCCGGCGGCATCGCGTACGTCCTGGACCTGCGCCCCGCGAACGTCAACGACGGCATGGTGGGCATCGAGGCCCCCACCGCCGACGACCGCGACTGGCTGCGCGAGACCGTGCAGCTGCACTACGAGGAGACCGGCTCCACCGTCGCCGCCGAACTCCTGGCCGACTGGGGCAGCGGCGTCTCCCGCTTCTCCAAGATCATGCCGACCGACTACAAGGCAGTGCTCGCCGCCAAGGACGCCGCTGAGCGCGATGGCCTCTCCGAGGCCGAGACCACTCGCAAGATGATGGAGGCGGCTAATGGCTGACCCCAAGGGCTTCCTGACCACGCCCAAGCAGCTGGCCGAGCGCCGTCCCGTGGACGTCCGTCTGCGGGACTGGAACGAGGTCTACGTCGAGCGCAGCCTCCTGCCGATCATCACCAAGCAGGCCGGCCGCTGCATGGACTGCGGCATCCCGTTCTGCCACAACGGCTGCCCGCTCGGGAACCTCATCCCCGAGTGGAACGACCTCGCCTTCCGGGACGACTGGACCGGCGCGATCGAGCGCCTGCACGCCACCAACAACTTCCCGGAGTTCACCGGGCGGCTCTGCCCGGCGCCCTGCGAGTCGGCCTGCGTGCTCGGCATCAACCAGGACGCGGTGACCATCAAGAACGTCGAGGTCACCATCATCGACAAGGCCTGGGACCGCGGCGGCGTCACCCCGCAGGTGCCGGAGCGCCTCTCCGGCAAGACCGTCGCCGTCGTCGGCTCCGGCCCGGCCGGCCTCGCCGCCGCCCAGCAGCTCACCCGCGCCGGACACACCGTCGTGGTGTACGAGCGGGCCGACCGCATCGGCGGACTGCTGCGCTACGGCATCCCCGAGTTCAAGATGGAGAAGCGCCACATCAACCGCCGCATCGAGCAGATGCGCGCGGAGGGCACCCGCTTCCGCACCGGCGTGCACGTCGGCGAGGACATCACCGGGCAGCAGCTGCGCGAGCGCTTCGACGCCGTCGTCGTCGCCGCCGGCGCCACCACCGCCCGCGACCTGCCGGTGCCCGGACGCGAGCTCAAGGGCGTCCACCAGGCCATGGAGTACCTGCCGCTGGCCAACAAGGTGCAGGAGGGCGACTTCGTCGAGTCCCCGATCAGCGCCAAGGGCAAGCACGTCGTGGTCATCGGCGGCGGCGACACCGGCGCGGACTGCGTCGGCACCGCCCACCGGCAGGGGGCGGCCTCCGTCACCCAGCTGGAGATCATGCCGCGGCCCGGCGAGGAGCGGCCCGGGCACCAGCCGTGGCCGACCATGCCGATGACCTACAAGGTCACCTCCGCCCACGAGGAGGGCGGCGAGCGGATCTACTCCGTCAACACCACCCGCTTCGCGGGCGACGAGGACGGCAACGTCCAGGAACTCCACCTCGTCGAGGTGGAGTTCAAGGACGGCCGGTTCGAGCCCGTGCCGGGCACCGAGCGGGCCATCCCGGCGCAGCTGGTCACCCTCGCCATGGGCTTCACCGGCACCGACGTGCGGAACGGGCTGGTCGAGCAGCTGGGAGCCGACCTCGACGCGCGGGGTAACATTGCCCGCGACGGCCGGTTCGCCACCAATGTCGATGGCGTGTACGTCTGCGGAGACGCCGGCCGAGGCCAGTCGCTGATCGTCTGGGCCATCGCGGAAGGCCGTTCGGCCGCCGCCGCGGTGGACGCGTACCTGGGCGGCAAGACCCCGCTTCCCGCCCCGATCCGACCCACGGACCGCCCCCTGGTGGTCTGACGGTCCGACCGGCCCCCGAACCCCCGGCGCCGCATCGCCGGGAGCTCAACCCGCTGCCCCCGCCAGCGTCGCCGGGCCAACGCGGTCTCCTGGCGCCTGCCCTCTTCCCCGACCAGTTGGAGGGCGGGCGCCGTCGCGTTCTCCGGGGCGCTTTCCGGGGCGTTCCCCGGGGCCGTTCCCCGGGCGTTTCTCCGGGGCGTTCTCCGGGCGGCGCCGAAAGCCCCGAGGCACCGGGAGCTGCCGCCGGGCCGCGCACGGGCACCCCGGGCACCTCCCGGCAGCGCGAGCCCGCGAACGGGCGCAGACGGGTTCCCACCGGGGCGCACGGGGAAGGGCCTCACCCGCGGGGGCGCACCACCGGCGTGACACTCCTCCGTGCACCGAGGGTCGGCTCACAGCGGAACCACAGGCTTCTCACAGCAGGCGGAAAGCCTCCCGGCACGGGCTGTTGTTCGTCGGTGCCAGGTGGCAGACTGCCGCCGACGGCCGGGGGGCTGCGCGAGTGCGGAGGTTGACTTCGATGGGCACGACTCAGGCAGGCGGAGGCGCGACGGTACGGCGTCTGCTGCTCGGGACCCAGCTGCGCAAGCTCCGCGAGGCCAGAGGAGTCAGCCGGGAGGAAGCCGGCTACTCGATCCGCGCCTCGGAGTCCAAGATCAGCCGGATGGAACTCGGCCGCGTCGGCTTCAAGGAACGCGACGTCGCCGACCTGCTGACCCTCTACGGCGTCGAGGCCGAACAGGAACGCGCCACCGTCCTCGGACTCCTCCGCGACGCCAACGCCAACTCCTGGTGGCACGAGTACGGCGACGTCCTGCCCGGCTGGTTCCAGAACTACCTCGGACTGGAGGAGGCCGCCGCCGAGATCCGCAGCTACGAGGTCCAGTTCGTCCACGGCCTGCTGCAGACCGCCGACTACGCCCGGGCCGTCGTCACCGCCGGCTGCCACGACCACGGCGCCGAGGAGATCGAGCGCCGGGTCGACGTCCGGCTCAAGCGCCAGGCACTGCTCACCGACGAACGCGCACCGCAGCTCGTCGCCGTGCTGGACGAGGCGGCGCTGCGCCGCCCCTGGGGCGGGTCCGAGCTGATGCGGAGCCAGCTGGACCGGCTGCTGGAGCTCGCCGAACTGCCCAACGTACGGCTGCAGGTGCTGCCGTTCGGCAACGCCGGGCTGTCGGCGGAGAGCGGCGCCTTCACGGTGCTCGGCTTCGCCGAGCCGGAGCTCTCCGACGTCGTCTACCTGGAGCAGTTCACCACCGCGCTCTACCTCGACAAGCCCGCCGAGGTCGCCGAGTACCGCCACGCGATGGACGACCTCGTCGCCGACAGCCTGGACCCGACACGGACCCGCGACCTGCTGCACGCGGTACGCCAGGAGCTTTGACACATCAGTACGATGATGTTCCATCAGGTCGGTGCATGAGAGGGAACAGATGTCGTACTTCTCCGAGTTGGCGCTGCAGTACATCGACGGCGAGTGGTGCACCGGCAACGGCTCCTGGGACATCGTCGACGTCGACCCCTACACCGGGGACAAGCTCGCCACCATCACCGTCGCCACCGTCGCCGAGGTCGACCGGGCCTACCGCGCCGCCGAGCGCGCCCAGAAGGGGTGGGCCGCCACCAACCCCTACCGGCGCCGACTGGTCTTCGAACGCGCGCTGCACCTGCTGGAGGAGCGCGAGCCCGAGATCGTCGCGGCGATCACGGCCGAACTCGGCGGCACCGCGCTCAAGGCGGGCTTCGAACTCTCCCTGGTCAAGGACGTGCTGCGGGAGTGCCTGCACCTGTCCGTGGCCGCCGAGGGCCGGCTGCTGCCCTCGCCCGCCCCGGGCAAGGAGAACCGGCTCTACCGGCTGCCGGTCGGCGTCGTCGGCGTGATCAGCCCGTTCAACTTCCCGCTGTTCCTGGCGCTCAAGGCGGTCGCCCCGGCGCTCGCCCTCGGCAACGGCGTGGTGCTCAAGCCCCACCAGGAGACCCCGGTGGTCGGCGGCGGCCTGATCGCGAAGCTCTTCGAGGACGCCGGCCTGCCGCCCGGCCTGCTGAACGTCGTGATCACCGACATCGCCGAGATCGGCGACAGCTTCATCGAGCACCCGGTGCCCAAGGTGATCTCCTTCACCGGCTCCGACAAGGTCGGCCGGCACGTCGGGACCGTCGCCGCCGCGAACTTCAAGCGCTCCGTCCTGGAACTCGGCGGCAACAGCGCGCTGATCGTGCTGGACGACGCCGACGTCGACTACGCCGTGGACGCGGCCGTGTTCAGCCGCTTCGTCCACCAGGGCCAGGTCTGCATGTCCGCCAACCGCGTGCTGGTGGACCGCGCCGTCGAGGCCGAGTTCACCGAGAAGTTCGTCGCCAAGGTCGCCTCGCTCACCGTCGGCGACCCCAAGGACCCGACCACCCACATCGGCCCGCTGATCAACCCCGTCCAGGCCGACGCCCTCTCCGCCCAGATCGACCAGGCGCTCGCCGCCGGCGCCACCGCACTGCTGCGCGGCGCCACCACCGGCAGCCTGATGGCGCCGACCGTGCTCACCGGCCTCGCCGAGGACGCGCCGATCCTGCAGCGCGAACTGTTCGGCCCGGTCGTGCTGCTGGTGCCCTTCGACGGCGAGGACGAGGCCGTCCGGATCGCCAACGACACGCCGTTCGGGCTCAGCGGCGCCGTGCACACCGCCGACGTCGAGCGCGGGGTGCGGCTCGCCCAGCGGATCGAGACCGGCATGGTCCACGTCAACGGCGGGACCATCGCGGACGAGCCGGGCGTGCCGTTCGGCGGGGAGAAGAACTCCGGCGTCGGGCGGCTCAACGGGGAGGCGACGGTGGACGCCTTCACCACGGTGAAGTGGATCTCGGTGCAGCACGGGCGGGCGGTGTTCCCGTTCTGACCGGCGGTCGGGGCTGACCGGTGTTCGGGGTCGGCCGGCGTGCGGCGCTGACTGGCGCGGGGCTGGCGTTCGGCACCGGGTGGGCGCCCGGCTCCGGCCGCGGGCCCCTACGCGGCGCGGGCCTCCCGGCGGTAACCGCCGGGGGCCAGGCCGAACTCCCGCTTGAACGCCTTCGCGAAGGCGTACTCCGAGCCGTAGCCGGTCTGCGCCGCGACCGAGGTCAGCGGCGCCTCCGACTCGCGCAGCAGCCGGGCCGCCGTGGTCATCCGCCAACGGGTCAGGTACGCCATCGGCGGCTCGCCCACCATCGTGGTGAAGCGGCGGGCGAAGGCGGCCCGGGACAGGCCCGCGCGGTCCGCCAGCGACTCCACCGTCCACGGGGTGGCCGGCGCCTCGTGCATCGCGGTCAGGGCCGGCGCGACGGCGGCGTCCCGCAGCGCCGCCGCCCAGCCGGCGGCCGTCGCGGCGGGCTGGTCCTCGAACCAGGCCCGCAGGATGTACAGCAGCAGCGAGTCGATCAGCGCCGGGACGATGCCGGTCGAGCCGATCCGCGGGTTCTCCAGCTCGATGCCCAGCAGCTGGACGGCGGCTGCCAGTTCGGGGTGGCGGCCGTGCCGGGTCGGCAGGTGGATCAGGGCCGGCAGCTGGCGGACCATCGGGTGCGGGCGGCCCTGGTCCAGGTGGTAGTTGCCGCACAGCAGGCTGGTGCGGGCGCCCCCGCCGCCCAGGGTGAGGGTGCCGATCGGCGGGGCGGAGTCCTTCACGCAGTCCCGGGCGTCCACCGCCGGGGTGTCCGGGTGGTCGGCCAGGACGTGGCCGCCGCCGTCCCGCAGGAAGACGACGTCGCCCGGGCTGAGCGCGATCGGCTCCTGCCGCCCGGAGCCGTCCCCGGTGCCCAGCGGGATCAGCCAGCAGGTGCCGTACAGCACCACGTGGAATCCGGCGCCGAGCACCGGGGGCAGGCGCAGGGCCCACGGGGCGCGGCCCTCGGTGCGGGCGGAGGACGGGTAGGCCGTCCGCATCGAGCCCAGTGCCTCGGTCAGGATGTCCAACGCCCGTCCCCCTTGGGTGCTTTCACCGGCGGTCCTCGACGGACCCGGCCGTCCGCGGTCGAGTGTGCGGCCGAGCCCTCAGTCGACCGTCAGGACGACCTTGCCCTGGACGCTACCGGAGCCCACCAGCTCGTGCGCCCGGCCGGCCTCGGCCAGCGGGAGGGCCTGCGCGACGTGCGGACGGATCCGGCCCTCGTCCACCAGGGCGGCGATCGCCTCCAGCGCGGCGTAGTCGGGCTCGACGGAGACGCCCGCGAAGTGCCGCCCGGCGGCCTCGACGGCCGCGGCCAGCTCCCGGTCGCGGTGCTCCATGATGCTCACCAGGTAGCCGCCGGGCTTCAGCACCTCCAGCGCGCGGGTGTTCTCGGAGGAGGAGTCGAAGACGACGTCGACGTCCTTCACCGCGCGGGTGTAGTCGGTGGTGCGGTAGTCGATGACCTCGTCGGCACCGATCTCCTTGAGGAACCCGTGCTTGGGCTCGCTCGCCAGCGCGATCACGTACGCCCCGCGGGCCTTGGCGATCTGCACGGCGAAGTGGCCGACGCCGCCCGCCGCCCGGTGGATCAGCACCCGCTGCCCCTCGCTGACGCCCGCCGCGTCCACCAGACCCTGCCAGGCGGTCAGCGCGGCCAGCGGAAGCGCGGCGGCCTGCACGTGGTCGATCGAGGCGGGCTTGCGGGCCAGCTGGCGGGACGGCGCGGCGACGTACTCGGCGTAGGCGTTCGCGGCGCGGGGGAAGAACGGCATCCCGAACACCTCCTCGCCCACCCGGTACCGGGCGCCGGGCGCGGCCTCCTCGACCACCCCGGAGACGTCCCAGCCCACCGTGAACGGCGGCGCGCCCAGCAGCGGGAACATGCCCGCCCGCACGGCCACGTCCACCGGGTTCACCCCGGCCGCCTTCACCCGCACCAGCACCTCGCCGCTCAGCAGCTGCGGACGCTCCACCTCGGCGACCTCCAGGACCTCCGGCCCGCCGACCTCCCGCTGCACCACCGCACGCATCGCACTCACTCCCTGCCCGGTCAACACCGGCCCCCCGTGGGGCCGTTCTCGATGTGCTCAACGATAGGAAGGGCAGGCGAGCGGATGAATATCCTCCAGTCTTCGCTGGATGTCCGATCGTCTCGCCGGGTGAGCGGCTCAGGCCGGGTAGTGGAGCAGGCTGTCGGTGGCCAGCTCGAAGTCGAAGGGGGCGGGAATCGGCACGCGGTCGCCGAACTTGCCGGTCCACTGCTGGTGGTAGCCGGTGGGGGAGGGCTCGGAGTAGAGGCTGATGTTGCCGTTGCGCGGGTCGATCACCAGGTACAGCGGGATGTCCATCAGCGGGTAGTCGCGGACCTTGCCGACCAGGTCGTTCTCGGGGTTGGACGGGGAGACGATCTCCACCGCGATGGCGGCCTGTTCGGCGGGTGCCTCGTTCCCGCCGGATTCGAGGAGGGAGAGCGGGACGTAGGTGAGGTCGGGGTTGCGCAACTTGCCGACATTGGGTGAGGCGAGGTCGGTGTTCTCGCTCGCCATCATGTCGGCGGGTTCGTGTGCTTCGAACTGCCTGCGGACGAGCAGGAGGTTGCGCTGATGGATGACGGAAGGCCCGGCCATCATGATGATCTCGTCGCCGGAGATCTCGATCTTCCACCCGGCCGGGGGCGTCAGGCTCTGCGCGTACGCCAGCAGCCGGGCGTGGCGCTCGGGGATCTGGAACTCGCTCATGGCGCCATTGTTCCACCGCGCGCATGTGGCGGGGCGCCGCCGGGCGGACGGGCCCGGCGGCGCCCCGGAGCGGCGGTGGTGCCGGTCAGAAGACCGGCTGTCCGGCGCGGACCAGGCGCCAGGAGTCGGTGAAGAAGTCGGCGGGGTCGATGACGCCCTTGGCCTTCACCCAGGCGATCATGGTGTTGCGGATCTCGTCGGAGTTCGACCAGACCAGCTTGGCGTTGGCGACGTGCGGGAAGTTGCCGCCGCCGTTGGCGCGGTAGTTGTTGACGGCCAGGACGAACTGGGCGGCGGGGTCGATCGGCTTGCCCTGGAACGACAGGTTGACGATCCGCGAGCCCTTCGGCTGGGCGACGTCGATGTCGTAGGTCAGGCCGTAGACCGAGTCGTAGTTGTAGTCCGGGGTGGCCTCGGCGCCGGTCAGGGCGTCCTTGTCGACCGGCGCGCCCGGGGCGAGCTGGTTGTAGTACTTCGCCGAGAACTCCAGGTAGTCCTTGAGCTGGGCGCCCGTCAGGATGCGGGCCTCCAGGGTGTTCTCGTAGATGTAGAGGCCGGCGGCGTCGCGCAGCTTGACCTGGCCCGAGGGGATCAGGGCGGTGCGGTTGAACGGGGCGGCCTGGGCCAGCACCGGGAGGTTGGCGTACTGCCCGCCGGCCAGCGCGGCCTTGACGGCGTCCGCCTGGACCTTGCCGATCAGGTCGATGATCGGGGTGGCCTTGAAGCGGGACTCGGCGATCGACAGCTCGATCTTGCTGGTGCCGATGTTCTGGTTGACGTACGCGACGACCTTCTTGTGCTGGTCGGTGATCGCGTTGGTGATCTCCGGGTTCTCCGGCACGGTGTTGGAGTTCAGCACCCGCGAGGAGACCGAGGTGACCTTCCAGGCGCCGTCGGCGAACTCGACCTCGAAGTCGAAGCAGCTCAGGCGCTGGCCCCAGCAGAGCGGCTCGGACAGCACGACCGTCCTGCCGGTCTTCTTGTTGACGATCAGGCGCTGCGCGACCTCCTTGTGGGTGTGCCCCACCAGGACCGCGTCGATGTCCGGGACGGTCTCCGCCATCTCGCCGGAGGCGTCCTCGGGCCAGGGCAGCTGGTCGCCGTAGGTGGTCGCCTCGTCGATGCCGGAGTGGGCCGAGACGACGATGACGTCCGCGCCCGCCGCCTTCATCCGCGGCACGTACTTGGCGGCGGTCTCCACGATGCCCGGGAAGACCATCTTGCCGCTGACGTTGGCCTTGTCCCAGATCGCGATGCCCGGGTTGGTGAGGCCGAGGATGCCGACCTTCAGCGGCTTGCCCTCGCCGAGGTGCATCTCCTTGATCACGTACGGCGGGAAGGCCGGCTTCTCGTTCTTCGCGTGCAGCGCGTTGGCGCCCAGCAGCGGGAACTCCAGCTGGTCCTCGAAGGCCTTCACGGTCGGGATGCCGTAGTTGAACTCATGGTTGCCGAGCGCGGCGGCGTCGTACTCCATGAGGTTCATGGCGACGGCCATCGGGTGGTCCGGGACGGTGTCGCCGTCGGTGGCGATCGGCTCGATCCGGGCGTAGTAGTAGGTCAGCTGGGTGCCCTGGATGATGTCACCGGAGTCGATCAGCAGGCAGCGGTTCCAGCCCTTCTCCTCGCGCACCTGGTTGGCCAGGGTGGAGATCTTGGCGAGGCCGACCGCGTTGTGCGCCTTGTCGACGTACTCGGCGTCGGTGAAGTAGTCCCAGTTCAGCACCCGGCCGTGCAGGTCGGTGGTGCCCATGACGGTGAAGGCCTGCTTGCGCGGCTTGCGCTGGCCCTTGGCGGCCGCCGTGTCCGGCTCGGCGGCCGCGGCGGAGGGGGCGGCGGCCACGGCGGCACCGCCGACGAGGGCGGCGCCGGCGGCGGTGGCGGCGGACCGGGTGACGAAGTCACGGCGGTTCAGGGGCATGGACGACTCTCCCGAGTGGGGCGACGGCAGATTGACCGTCAACTTGGCTGCGTGAGTGGGTGTGCGTTCACGTGTCGGCGCGTCAATGCGTCGACGCGCGTAGAGGGACGCGCGTAGAAGTGTGCCGTGCGGGCCGGGTCACTGGATAGCCCCCGGACCTGTCCAAGAGGTGAGATCTTGGCGACTCGTTCGTGACGCGGACGGGCGGGGGTGAGGGTGGTAAGGGGAGGTTTCGGGCCTGACCGGGCATCCGACCGGGGGCGTGAGCCGGGCCTTCGCCGGGGCGAGCCGGGCGGATCGGGGGCCGGTGCCCGGCCGGGCACCGGCCCCCGATCAGGCCAGGTCGGTGGTCAGCAGGACCACCTCGCGGCCGAGCTCGGCCGCCGGGTCCGGGGCGTCCGGGCCCACCCACGGCTGCCAGGTCCGCGCCCGCAGGTAGCCGGCCACCGCGAGTGGCAGCCGGTGCCGGACGATCCGTTCCGCCACCGGGCCCGGGCCGGCCACGCGCAGCGCCGCCACCAGGTCGTCCACCCCGGCGGAGGCCGGCAGCGGCACGGTGTCCAGGTAGGCGGCCAGTGCCTCCAACTCGGGGTCGGGCAGGGGCGGTGGCGGCGGGGTCGGCGACCCCTCCGGCACCGCCGCCGACGACGGCCCCGACACCGAGTGGGCGGCGGAGCCCGATCCGGACCCGGACCCGGCCCCCGAACCGGATCCGGCCCCCGACTCCCGGCCCGGGTCCGAGCCGCCACCACCGGCCAGCGGCGGCTCCTCCGGCGGCTCCTCCGGCGGGCCGTCCTTCGGCCCGGGGGCCACCAGGGCGCCGACCCCGTACAGGGCGGCCGCCACCCCCGGCCACAGGCCCCCGCCGAGCCCGAACTCGTGCAGCCCCACCCCGACCGCGGCGCCCCCGAGGCCGGCCCAGTTCCGGGCCGAGTTCAGGTACCGCCCCAGCCTCCCGGCCGGACCGTCACTGGTACCCACGGATCTCCTCGAACGCCCCGTCCAGCGAGCCCGAGCCGTCGAACAGCTTCCCGCCGCTGATGTCCGCGATCCCCTGCAGCTGGGCCACCGCGGCCTCCCCGAACTTGATCGGGAACACCGGGATCGACTTCTCCCAGGCCGGCAGCGCGTCGTGGAAGCGCTTGAAGTCGGCGTCCGACGCACCGACGTTGCTCTCCCCGTCCGTCATCAGCACGATCGAGGTGAACCGGTCGTCGTTCGCCGCCGCCTGCTGCCGCTCGATCACCCGGTACGCCTCCTCCAGCGAGCCGTACACCGCCGTCCCGCCCGAGGCCGCCAGCGACTGCACGTCCGCGTTGATCGACGCCAGCTCCGCCTGCGGACCGGGCTGGCTGCCCGTGGGCGGCACCACGTGCGTCTTGGACCACTTCACCGAGGACGCGAAGGACACCAGGGTGACCTCTTCGCGGTTGCGGAAGCGGCGCACCCCGCGGGTGTCGTCCGCCCCGGTCAGCCGGCCCATCGCGGTCTTCAGCGAGGTGATCCGCGAACCCTCCATCGAGCCCGAGGTGTCCAGCACGTACACCGTCCGGGACGGGCGGCGCAGGTCGTTCTGGTACGAGGCCAGCAGGCCGTCCGCCACCGCCCTGGTGCCCGGGAACGGCAGCTCCCGGCGGCGGTCCGTCGGCAGCCCCGCGGCCGGGGCCACGCCCGCCGTCGCGGGCCGGCGCAGCGTCGTCTCGGAGATGCGCTTCTGCACGTCGTCCTTGAGCAGGTACGAGGTCAGCCGCTGGAAGGCGTCGCGCTGGTCCGGCGCGGCCGAGGACAGCAGCGACAGCGGGTAGTCCGCCGACACCACGCCGTCCACCGGGCGCACCACCGTCAGCTGCTGCTGCGGCGGCAGCGTCCTGTTCAGCGACAGCAGCACCGACTCGTAGTTCACCAGCGCGCCCACCACGCCCGACTCGGCCCGGGTGTACGCCTGGGCCAGCCAGCCCGAGGAACCGGAGGTCAGCTTCTGGCCGGTGAAGAACTGCTTCAGCTGCGGCGTCGCCTTCTGCACGTCCGCCTCGGCCAGCGCCCCGTCCGCCCCGGAGAACGCCGAGGCGACCGCCACCAGCGTGGAGAAACCGGAGTTGGAACGCGACGGGTCCGCCATCCCGTACGTCAGCCTGCCGGCCGCCGCCGCATCGCCGACCTGCGCCCAGGTGACCTTCGAGCCGTCGCCCCAGCCCAGGTCGCCGAGCACCGAGGAGCGCACCCCGATCGCCACCGGCGAGACCATCACCGGCGTCTCCGACAGCACCTTGGACTTCCCGACCGGATCCAGCCGCAGGTACTGGTCGGACGGGAACCACACCGCGTCGTACTTGCCGTCCGCGCGGCCCGAGGACACCGCGTCGGCGCCGTCCAGGGTGCCCGTCCAGGAGAACTGCACCGTCACCCCGGTGGCCTTCCGGGCCTCCTCCAGGACCGGCGCCAGGTCCTGCAGCTCGCTGCCCGCCAGGACGCGCAGCACCCCCGGCCGGGCGGTCTCGGCGGGCGGATCGGTGGGCTGCGGACCGGCCTTGTCGCCGCCGGACGAGGTGCAGGCCGTCACCACGGCCAGCACGGCCGCCAGGGCCACGGCGAGCCCGCCGCGGTGCTTCGTACGGAGGTTCACTTCGGGCTCCCACCCTTCGCCGCGGCGGTCAGCTTGAGGAGGTTGTCCAGCGAGGGCAGGGTGGCCTGCTTGAACCCGGAGTTCCTCAGGTCGTGCGCGAAGTGCGGTGTCCTGTCCTTCAACAGGTTCCAGAAGGCTTCCTGGTCGGCCTGGGGCCGGAGACCGTACCGGGCCTCCAGCCCGCGCAGCACCGCGTCGTTCTCCAACACGTCGGCCAGCTTGCGGCCGTTGTCCGTCCGGGCCACCAGGGTGTGGTCCGACTGGATCGTGGTGTCCGGGTACATCACCACCATGTCCCCGGTGTTCCTGCCCTGCAGCGGCAGCGCGGCGGCCTGCGACTCGTACGCGAAGACCAGCGTGCCCACCCCCGCGAAGAAGTCGCGGAACGGCTCGTCACTACTGATCTTCTGCATGCCCTGGAGACCGTTCGCGGTGGCCAGGACGTCCCGGACGGCGCTCACACCGGCGTCGTCCTGCACCACCTGGTTGCCGTTCGCGACGTACGACAGCAGCGCCAGGTACAGCGCGCCCGAGGACGAGGTCTCCGGGTCCGTCGTCGACACGAACAGCGGACCGGCCAGCTCCGGGTGCTGCTCGGCGCCCGGGAGTTCCTTCCACTTCCTGCCGGCCTTCAGCGCCTCCACGTACTTGTCCATCCGGAACGTCCAGACGCCCTTGGCGTCCACGTCCGCCAGCTGGTTCTGCTTCAGGACCTGCGCCGCCGACTCGTGCGTCACGATCACCAGCGGGGAGTAGAAGGGCACCAGCGGCGAGTCCGTCAGCTGCCAGTTGCGCTGGATCTCCCGGGCGGGGGCGGCACTGGCCGGGAACGCGAAGTCCAGCCCCTTGGTGCTCTTCGCCTGCTCGCTCATCGTCCACGAGCCGGTCGAATCCGCCCGGACCTCCAGGCCCCGCTTCTTCAACTCGTTCTTGACGTCCTGGTCCTCGAAGAAGCCGCGCTTCTCCGAACCGATCAGGCCGGTGACCGTGACCACCTGGGCCCCCCCGTCGTGGCTGGGGGGGATCAGCGCATAGGCGACCCAGCCCAGCAGGGCCAGGGTCGCCACCACCCCCAGAGCGCCGCCGCGTCTCATGCCGAACGCCTCCCCCTCGTACGCGACTTCGGTCGCGTCGTCTACGTCGTCCGGGTGGTTGCCCGGAATCCCCGGGTCGTCACCCGGGGGTGACGAGCGTCCCGCCGGGCAGGGAGCTGCAACGGAAGTGACGGTGAACCAGAGGTGAACACCCCTTCACGGAATCGCATCGACCGGGCCGCCACGGGGTGACCGGAGGGGGTGCCGGACGGCCCGCTCGCACACCGGTCCGAGGGTGTGTCAGATTGTTCAACTCGCCTTACCGCAACGGTCATCCCGCAGTCCGGACCCGCCTCGTGGTTACGCGCCGGTAATGCCTAGTCTCAGCACTATGCGCCGAGCAAAAATCGTCTGCACCCTCGGGCCCGCCACCGACTCGTACGACCAGATCAAATCCCTGGTCGACGCCGGGATGGACATCGCCCGATTCAACCTCAGCCACGGCACCCACGCCGAGCACGAGGAACGCTACCGACGCGTCCGCAAGGCCGCCGACGAGACCGGCCGGAGCGTCGGCGTCCTCGCCGACCTTCAAGGCCCGAAGATCCGCCTCGACACCTTCGCCCACGGGCCCGTACTCCTTGAACGCGGCGACGAGTTCACCATCTCCACCGACAAGGGCGTCGTGGGGGACAAGGACATCTGCGGAACCACCTACGCCGGGCTCGCCGCCGACGTCGGCCGCGGCGAACGCATCCTCGTCGACGACGGCCGCGTCACCCTGGAGGTCGTCGCCGTCGACGGACCCCGCGTACGCTGCCTCGTCATCGAAGGCGGCCTGGTCTCCGACCACAAGGGCCTCAACCTCCCCGGCGTCGCCGTCTCCGTCCCCGCACTCAGCGACAAGGACGTCGCCGACCTGCGATGGGCACTGCGCACCGGCGCCGACCTGATCGCGCTCTCCTTCGTGCGGAGCGGCCGCGACATCGAGGACGTCCACCGGATCATGGCGGAGGAGGGCCGGTTCGTCCCGGTCGTCGCCAAGATCGAGAAGCCGCAGGCGGTGGAGAACCTCGAATCCGTCGTCGACGCCTTCGACGGCATCATGGTGGCCCGCGGCGACCTGGGCGTGGAGATGCCCCTCGAACAGGTCCCGCTGGTCCAGAAGCGCGCCATCAAGCTCGCCCGGCGCAACGCCAAGCCGGTCATCGTCGCCACCCAGATGCTCGACTCGATGATCAACGCCTCCCGGCCCACCCGCGCGGAGGCCTCCGACGTCGCCAACGCCGTCCTGGACGGCACCGACGCGGTGATGCTCTCCGGCGAGACCTCCGTCGGCAAGTACCCCGTCGAGACGGTCAAGACCATGGGCCGGATCATCGAAGCCGCCGAGAACGACGTCCTCGCCGCGGGCCTGCCCCCGCTCACCGCCGGCAGCAAGCCGCGCACCCAGGGCGGCGCCGTCGCCCGCGCGGCCGCCGAGATCGGCGACTTCCTGCACGCCAAGTACCTGATCGCCTTCACCCAGTCCGGCGACACCGCACGCCGGCTGACCCGCTACCGCTCGCCCATCCCGGTCCTCGCCTTCACCTACGAACCGGCCGTGCGCAGCCAACTCGCCCTCACCTGGGGCGTGGAGACCTTCCTCGGCCCCTTCGCCCCGACGACCGACCAGATGGTCGAACAGGTCGACGCGGCGCTGCTGTCGCTGGGCCGCTGCCAGAAGGGCGACATCGTCGTCATCACCGCCGGC
Organism: Kitasatospora sp. NPDC038210; assembly: GCF_055600605.1. Taxonomy (NCBI): domain Bacteria; kingdom Bacillati; phylum Actinomycetota; class Actinomycetes; order Kitasatosporales; family Streptomycetaceae; genus Kitasatospora; species Kitasatospora sp. NPDC038210. The sequence goes on from NZ_JBVJYK010000005.1 coordinate 298,845, forward strand.
TCGCCCCCCGGCCTGGCCGGCTCCACCAACCTCGTCCGCGTCCACCACGTGGGCACGCTGGACGTCTGACCGGGCCTCGACCGGTCGTTCGCGGGCGGCATCCCTCATCCGGGGGGACGCCGCCCGTTGCTCGTCGATCCGGCGATAACGGGCCCTGGTGCCTCCATAACATCCGTGTTATGACTTGGGGAGAGGTGGAACTCGAACCGGAGGTCCGGGACTGGGTCCTCGGGCTGAGCCCGGACGGCCAGGGAGTGGTCGCCTTCTGCATCGATCTGCTCGCCGTCCGCGGGCCGCTGCTCGGGGAGCCGCACACGCGCCAACTGGACGGCAAGCTCCGTGAGCTGCGCTTCCATCTGAACGAACTGGACATGCGCATCACCTACTGGATCGCGTCCGGCAGGAGGATCATTCTGCTGACCGTGTTCCGCAAGACGCGCATGCGGGAGACCGGCGAGGTCGATCGCGCGAGGCGGGCACTGCGCCGTTGCGTGGCGGAGCAGCACACCGTTGACGAGGACGAGGAGTGGGCGAGATGAGCGAGCGCGCGTCCTGGCGGGCCATGCGGGAGGAGATCCTGAACCGCCCCGGGGCCGGTGCGGCGTACGAGGCCGCACGGTTGCGATTCGAGCTGGGTGAGGCGGTGCGGCTGCGCCGGGAAGCGCTCGGGATGACCCAAGCCCAACTGGCTGCGGCGGCGGGGACGCAACAGCCGGCCGTCGCCCGTTTCGAGGCAGGTGGGACGATGCCCACGATCGTGGTTCTCGAACGGTACGCGGAAGCGCTCGGCATGCGGCTCACGGTCGAGCTGGAGCCCTTGGAGAGGGCGAGCTGACTCCTCACGTCCCTGTCTCTTCACCCACAGTGGTGAAGAGACAGGTCGGCATCCGTCCTTCGGACTGAAGGAAAGTACCCCGAGTGGGATTCGAACCCACGCTGGATGGTGTTTGAGACCACTGCCTCTACCGCTGGGCTATCGGGGCCAGCCCCAGAATCGAAGGCTGCCCCCGACCCTGAATGCCCTAAACATACCGTGTCTAGGTACCCTCGTGCATGCAGTACCCCGCCGGAACGAGGAGCCCCGTGAGCACCGCCGACGAGCAGGCCCAGCCGCTTGAGACCGATACGCCCCAGATCACCCGGATCGTGATCGCCGAGGACGAGGCGCTGATCCGCCTCGATCTGAAGGAGATGCTGGAGGAGGAGGGGTACACCGTCGTCGGCGAAGCTGGTGACGGGGCGACGGCGGTGAAGCTCGTGGAGGAGCTGAAGCCGGATCTGGCGATCTTCGACGTGAAGATGCCGGTGCTGGACGGGCTGTCGGCCGCCGAGCAGATCCACGAGAAGCACCTGGCTCCGGTGCTGATGCTGACCGCGTTCTCGCAGCGGGAGCTGGTGGACCGGGCGCGGGACGCGGGTGCGATGGCGTACATCGTCAAGCCGTTCTCGAAGTCGGACCTGGTGCCGGCGATCGAGATGGCGGTGTCGCGGTACACCGAGATGCGGGCGCTGGAAAAGGAGATCGGGGATCTCACCCAGCGGCTGGAGACCCGGAAGCTCGTCGACCGGGCGAAGGGTGTGCTGCAGACGAAGTTCGGGCTGAACGAGCCGGCCGCGTTCCGGTGGATCCAGAAGACCTCGATGGACCGGCGGATGACGATGGCGGCGGTGGCCGAGGCGGTCATCGAGGAGGGCGAGGCCCAGGACCGCAAGAAGGCGGAAGAGGGCAAGTCCGAGTAGGACGAGCACGACGCGCACGACGAAGGGCCCGGCAGAGCGGATCTGCCGGGCCCTTCGTGCGTGACGGGGGTCAGTCCTCGCCGAGGTAGGCCTTGCGGACGGACTCGTCGTGGAGGAGGTCGGGGCCCGTCCCGGAGAGGACGATGCGGCCGGTCTCCATGACGTAGCCGCGGTCGGAGAGGGACAGGGCCGCCTGGGCGTTCTGCTCGACGAGCAGGATGGTCGTACCGGACGCCTTGAGTTCGACGATGGTCGCCATGATCTTCTGCATCATCAGCGGGGAGAGGCCCATGGAGGGCTCGTCCAGCATGAGCAGCTTGGGCTGGGACATCAGGGCCCGGCCCATGGCGAGCATCTGCTGCTCGCCCCCGGAGAGCGTTCCCGCGGCCTGCTTGCGGCGTTCGCCGAGGATGGGGAAGAGGCCGTAGGCGCGTTCGACGTCGGCGGCGATGCCGGCGGTGTCGGAGCGCAGGAAGGCGCCGAGGAGGAGGTTCTCCTCGATGGTCATGCGGGGGAAGATGTGCCGGCCCTCGGGGGAGTGGGCGAGGCCGAGCGACACGATCTTGTGGGCGGGGACGGTGGAGAGGTCCCGGCCCTCGAAGGCGATGCTTCCGGCGGTGGGCTTGAGGAGGCCGGAGAGGGTGCGCAGGGTGGTGGTCTTGCCGGCTCCGTTGGTGCCGATGAGGGTGGTGACCTCGCCCTGTTCGACGGTGAAGCTGATGCCCTTGACGGCTTCGATCTTGCCGTAGGCGACGCGGAGGTCCTCGACCTCAAGGAGTGCGGTCACTGGTCGGTCTCCGTAACGGTCTCCGGACCTGCCGGGGCGGTCCCTGCCGGGGCGGTCTCTTCGAGCGGTGCGCCGAGGTAGGCGGTGATGACGCGCTCGTCGTTCTGGACGGTCTCGCGGTCGCCCTCGACGATCTTCTGGCCCTGGACGAGCACGGCGGTGCGGTCGCAGAGGTTGAAGATGAAGCGCATGTCGTGCTCGATGACGAGGATGGAGATGCCCTTGTCGCGGATGGCGAAGACGAGTTCCTCGGCGGCGCGGGTCTCCTGGGGGTTCATGCCGGCGGTGGGCTCGTCGAGGAGGAGCAGACCGGGTTCGGAGGCGAGGGCGCGGGCGATTTCCAGCTTGCGCTGCTCGCCGTAGGGGAGGTTGCGGGCGAGGTGGTCGGCCTTGTCGGCGAGGCCGGTGAACGCGAGGAGGTCCATGGCCTTCTCGCGGCTCTCGGCCTCGGCGCGGTGGTAGCCGGGGCCGCGGAGGATGGCGGAGAAGATGCCTTCCTTGGTGCGGGTGTGGCGGCCGACGAGGACGTTCTCCAGGACGGTCATGTTGGCGAAGAGCCGGATGTTCTGGAAGGTGCGGGCGATGCCGGCCTGGGTGACCAGGTGGGGCTTGGGGGGCAGGACGACGTCGCGGTAGCGGACGGAGCCCTCGGTGGGGACGTACAGGCCGGTGAGGCAGTTGAAGAAGGTGGTCTTGCCGGCGCCGTTGGGGCCGATGAGGCCGATGATCTCGCCCTCGCCGACGGTGAGGGAGACGTCGTTGACGGCGGTGAGGCCGCCGAAGCGCATGGTGACGCCGGTGACTTCGAGCAGGGGTGCGGCGGTGGTGGTCATCGGGTCGTTCACGCCCCTGCCTTGGTGAGTGCGGTCGGCTCGCCGGTGGGCTGGGCCGGGATGGCGGCCTCGTGGAACTCCAGCTGCCGGCGGCGGTTGGGGATGAGGCCTTCGGGGCGGACGCGCATGAGGACGATGAGGGCGGCGCCGAAGGCGAGGAGCTGGTAGTCGGCGAGGAATTCCAGCTTCTTCGGGATGAGGAAGAGGAGGGTGGCGCCGGCCAGCGGGCCGCTGATGGTGCCCATGCCGCCGAGGATGACGGCGGCGAGCAGGAAGGCGGAGTTGGGCGGGAGGGCTTCGGCGAAGGTGTACTGGTCGGGGGTGACGGTGTAGCTGACGTGGGCCTGGACGGTGCCGGCGAGGCCGGCGAGGCAGGCGCCGAGGGCGAAGGCGAGGAGCTTGAGGCGGAAGCCGTTGATGCCCATGGCTTCGGCGGCGGTCTCGTCCTCGCGGATGGCGACCCAGGCGCGGCCGATGCGGGAGTTGCCGACCCGGGCGAAGACGAGCACGACCAGGGCGGTGACGAGGAGCATCAGCAGGTAGTAGTTGGAGAAGCGGCCGAGTTCGATGCCGGCGACGGTGTGGGTCTTGCCGAGGTCGAATCCGAGGATCTCCAGGTCGGGGATCCGCGGGATGCCGTTGGAGCCGTTGGTGATCTTGGGGCCGGTGGTGCCGTTGAGGTTGAGCATGGTGATGCGGAAGATCTCGCCGAAGCCGAGGGTGACGATGGCGAGGTAGTCGCCGCGCAGCCGCAGGGTGGGGGCGCCGATCAGGACGCCGAAGACCATGGAGACGGCGGCGCCGGTGAGCATCGCGGCCCAGAACGGGAACTGGACGTGGATGGGCGAGGCGGGGGAGCCGGAGACCAGGGCGGCGGCGTAGGCGCCGACGCCGAGGAAGGCGACGTACCCGAGGTCGAGCAGTCCGGCCAGGCCGACGACGATGTTGAGGCCGAGGGCGACGGTGGCGAAGATCAGGATGTTGGTGGCGACCGAGGTGTACTGGTCGCTGCTCTGGGTGAAGGGGAAGCTGGCGGCGGCGGCGAAGGCGGCGCCGGTGGTGACCGGGCGGTGCTTGACGGTCAGCGCGCGCAGCCGGGCGATCAGGCCGGAGCGGGTGAGGGCGGCGACGGTGGGGCCGGCGAACAGCAGGTAGCAGATGAAGAGTTCGCCGTACTCGGTGTCGATGCCGAAGGTGATCGCGAAGAGGCCGAGCCCGAAGGCGACGACGATGACCAGGACCTCGACCCAGGAGGGGAGTTGCCGTGGGGCGTCGACCGGGCGCTCGATCCGGCCGAGGCGCAGCCAGGTGTTGGCGAGGTGGCCGAGTTGGAGGAGCAGGACGGCGCCGGTGGCGATGGCCACGCCGCCGGCGAGGGCGGTCATGACGGGGGCGACGGGCTTGTCGGAGGGGATGGCGTGGGTGCCGAGCCAGACCAGGGGTGCGGCGGGGACGAGCAGGAAGAGGCGCTTGTCGACGATCCGCAGGGGGACGGCGGTGCGGCGGTCGAGGGGGAGGCCGAGGGCGCCGAGGACGGTGAGCAGGCCGCCGGCGGCGAGGACCCAGCCGCCGGGTTCGAGGTTGGCGAGGCCGCCGAGGTCGACGGCGATGGCGGCGACGGAGTAGGCGGCGACGGCGAGGGCGCCGGTCGCGGCGTAGAGGACGGCGTTGTTGCTGCGGGTGGGGGCGGCCCAGCGCAGGCCGGGGACGCCCTGGGCGGCGAGCAGCAGGACGAGGGTGAGCGCGCCGGCGGTGAGGGCGAGCCACTGGAGGCCGGCGGGGGAGCCGTAGTAGGTGAGGTCGCCGGGGAAGTCGGAGGTCCAGGTCCAGGACATGGCGGCGGAGGCGGCGGTGGTGAGGGCGCCGAGGCCGGTGAGGGCCGCGGCGGCGCGGGCCGGCAGGGGGATGACCGGGGTGGTCTCGGTGGTCGTGGTGGTCATGGTGGTCACGCCCTGTCCGCGACGCGCTCGCCGAGCAGGCCTTGGGGCCGGACGAGGAGCACGAGGATGAGGAGTACGAAGGCCCAGACGTCCTTCCAGGCGCCGCCTCCGAAGAGGTGCATGCCGGGCAGGTGCTGGATGTAGCCGGTGGCGAGGGCTTCGGCGAGGCCGAGGGCGAGGCCGCCGAGCATGGCGCCGTAGATGTTGCCGATGCCGCCGAGGACGGCGGCGGTGAAGGCCTTGAGGCCGAGGATGAAGCCCATCCGGAAGTCGATCTGGCCGCTGCGCAGGCCGTAGGCGATGGCGGCGACGGCGGCGAACGCGGCGCCGATGGCGAAGGCCATGACGATGATGCGGTCGGTGTCGATGCCCATCAGCTTGGCGGTGTCGGGGTCCTGGCTGGTGGCCTGCATGGCGCGGCCGGAGCGGGTGCGGGTGACGAACCAGCCGAGGGCGAGCATGCACAGGGGGGCGGCGATGATGAGGAAGAGGTCGCTGCGCTGGATGGTGACGGAGCCGAGGCTGAAGGGGTCGCCGGGGATCTTGGGGAAGACCCGGGCCTTCTTGGCGTCGGGGTAGAAGGAGAAGACGAGCTGCTGGAGGAGGATGGAGAGCCCGATCGCGGTGATCAGGGGGGCGAGCCTGGGGGCGTTGCGCAGGGGGCGGTAGGCGAAGCGCTCGGCTGCGACGGCGGTGAGGGTGGAGACCAGGATGCCGGCGATCAGCATCAGCGGTAGGGCCAGCCAGAGGGTGGTGCCGCCGGGGAGGGCGAGGTAGGCGGTCAGGGCGCCGAAGCCGCCGACCATGACGATCTCGCCGTGGGCGAAGTTGATGAGCTGGACGATGCCGTAGACCATCGTGTAGCCGATCGCGACGAGGCCGTAGAGGGCGCCGAGGATCAGGCCGTTGGCCAGCTGCTGCGGTAGGTCGTGCACCGCTGGGCCTCCGTAGTGCGTTCTGGGGTGTCCGCGTGGGTGGTGGATGTGGGGGCGCGCGGGGGCACTCGTGGCGCCCCCGCGCGCTGTGGTGGTTCGGGTGGCTCGGGTCGGCTGGGGGTCAGCCGTTGAAGGTGCCGGTCTTCTCCACGGCCCACGCGCCGTCCTTGACGGTGTAGACGGTGAGCTGCTTGTTCGTGGTGTCGCCGAACTCGTCGAAGGAGACCTTGCCGGTCACGCCGTCGAAGGAGACCTTCTGGACGGCGTCGACGACGGCGGCGCGGGGGTTGGCCGGGAGCTTGCCGTTGTTGGCGGCGACGACGGCCTTGACGGCCTGGATGATGGCCCAGCCGCTGTCGTAGGAGTACCCGCCGTAGGTCTCGTAGGCGTCCTTGTAGCCGGCGGCCTTGTAGTCGGCGATGAACTTGGCGGCGGTGGGGAGCTGTTCGACGGCGCCGCCGACGGCGGTGGCGAAGTCGCCGGCGCTCTTGGGGTTGAGCTTGATGTAGTCCTTGCTCTGCATGCCGTCGCCGCCCATCAGCGGGATGTTGACGCCGGCCTCCTTGAGCTGGAGGGAGAGCGGGCCGGCGGCGGGGTACTCGCCGCCGTAGTAGACGGCTTCGGCGCCGGAGCTCTTGACCTTGGTGACGATGGCGGCGAAGTCGCGGTCGTCGGGGTTGACGTGCTCCTCTCCGACGATGGTGCCGCCCTGCTTGGTGAACTCGGCCTTGAAGGTGCCGGCGAGGCCGGCGCCGTAGGTCTTCTGGTCGTCGATGAGGAAGACCTTCGACTTCTTGGCGTCCTTGGCGAGGTACTGGGCGGCGAAGGGGCCTTGGACGGCGTCGGTGGTGGCGGTGCGGAAGTAGGTCTTGAAGGGGCGCGCCTTCTCGCCGGTGGCCCACTTCTCGCCCTGGCTGAGGGCGACGCCGGTGTTGGCGGGGGAGATCTCGACGAGGTTGGCGTCGGCGAAGATCTGCTGCATCGACTGCGCGACGCTGGAGTTGAGCGGGCCGACGACGCCGATCACGCTGGTGTCGCCGACCAGCTGGGTGGCGTTCTGCTGGCCGGGGCCGGGCTTGGCGGTGTCGTCCAGTGCCTTGATCTGGAACTTGACGCCGGGGACCTCGTTGGCCTCGTTGGCCTTCTTCACCGCGAGCTCGACGGAGTTGCGGATGCCGATGCCGATGGCGGAGAGGTCGCCGGTGAGCGGGGCGTCGATGCCGATGGTGACGGTGGCGGCGGAGCCGCCGCCGCTGCCTCCGTCGCCGGACTTCTTGTCACCGCGAGAGCCGCAGGCGCTGAGGCTGAGGGCGGCGATCACGGCAATGCTCACGACAACTGCTGAACGGTGACGCACGAGGGTCCCCTTCGGTTCAGGATGCGCCCGCGCCGGAGGGGCGGGAGCCGGGTGCGCTGAGGGCCAGGCCCAATTGGATGGCGCGGTGACTGGCCGTGACTCTAGGCGTCGTTGGGCGGCTCGGGCAGTGCTGCGAGCATGCTGTGATTCTCTTGTTATGAGCACACGGAGCAGTTGTCTCAACATGTGGTCGTTTCGGCTCGATCGATCCGGCGCTTTCGGGCGTTTACGCGCTGGTAGGGCGATGTAAGGGCCAGAAATGCGGGTTGCGGCTGGCGTCCTCGATTACCGGACGGTCATGTCCGATTCCCAGGTTTCGGCCTTGAGCGTCCGGATTGCGGACGAAAAGAGCACGGTCAAGTGATCTCGGGGCGCCTGGGGCTCCCGGAGCCGGACTCGTGCGAGGACTTCCTGCTTGTTACGCAGCGTTACGGGCGTGGGGGCCGCCTCGGCGCGTCCGGGCATGCGAACGCCCCCTCGTTTGACCAACGCCTGCCCAGGAGGGTCGGTGGTCAAACAAGGGGGCGGAAAAGGAATCTGATGCCGCGTCTGCTGAACTCGCAGAAGCTGTCGGGCCGTTAGAGGTCGCGCAGCATGCAGGTCAGCCGGCAGCTGGTGACGCGCTTGCCGGTGTCGTCGGTGATCGCGATCTCGTAGGTGGCGGCGGTGCGCCCCTTGAACACGGCCGTCGCCACCCCGGTGACCAGGCCGGACGTCGCCGAGCGGTGGTGGGTGGCGTTGAGGTCGACGCCGACCGCGTACCGGCCGGGACCGGCGTGCAACATGGCCCCGATCGAGCCCAGCGTCTCGGCCAGCGCCGCCGACGCGCCGCCGTGCAGCAGCCCGTACGGCTGCTGGTTGCCCTCCACCGGCATGGTGCCGACCACGCGGTCGCCGGAGGCCTCGACGATCCGGATGCCGAGCTTCTCGCCGAGGTGTCCGCCGGAGAAGGTCTCCGGGCTGACGCCCAGCTTGGCGAAGTGGTCCAGCACCTCCTGCGGGACGTTCAGGACGGGGGCGGTGTCGGGCGCCGCATCGGTCATGGGGGAACTCCTGCCGCTCGGGGGTCACGGGTCCTGCTGCCTGTGATCGTACGACCGTCCTACTCGGCGGTAGAGCGCGCGGCCGGAGGCTGGCGTGGCGGCCCCGGCGGGCGCCCCGCCGCGGCCGTCGCTGCGGGCCCCGCCGTGCCGTTGCTGCGGGCCCTGCCGCGCCGCCGCTGCCGTGCTCGGCCCCACCGGTGCCGTGCCCCTTTTGTCGGTGCCGGGCCATAGGATCGGTGGACGGTAGTGGAATCGGCAGGAACGGACGTTGACGTGGCTACGCAGAGTACGGACAAGGGCGCTACGGGTGGCGGCGGGGCCGGCCCGCGGCCCCGGCTGATGCTGCTCGACGGGCACTCGATGGCCTACCGGGCCTTCTACGCCCTGCCCGTGGAGAACTTCAACACCTCCACCGGGCAGCCCACCAACGCGGTCTACGGCTTCGCGTCGATGCTCGCCAACACCGTCCGCGACGAGCAGCCCACCCACCTCGCCGTCGCCTTCGACCTCTCCCGGCAGACCTTCCGTTCCGTCGAGTTCCCCGACTACAAGGCCAACCGGGCCAAGACGCCGGACGAGTTCAAGAGCCAGGTCGGCCTGATCGGCGAACTCCTCGACGCCATGAACATCCCCCGGCTGACGGTCGAGGGCTTCGAGGCCGACGACATCATCGCCACCCTGGCCACCGCCGCCGAGGCGGCCGGGTACGACGTCGACATCGTCACCGGCGACCGCGACTCGCTCCAGCTGGTCACCGACCACGTCACCGTCCTCTACCCGACCAAGGGCGTCTCCGAGCTCACCCGCTTCACCCCGGAGAAGGTCACCGAGAAGTACGGCGTCACCCCGCGCCAGTACCCGGACCTCGCCGCGCTGCGCGGCGACCCGTCCGACAACCTGCCCGGCATCCCCGGCGTCGGCGAGAAGACCGCCGCCAAGTGGGTCAACCAGTTCGGCTCCTTCGACGAACTGGTCACCCGCGCCGACGAGGTCAAGGGCAAGATCGGCGAGAAGCTGCGCGACAACCTCGACTCGGTCAAGCGCAACCGCGTCCTCACCGAACTGGTCCGCGACGTCGAACTCCCGCTCGGCGTGGCCGACCTGGCCCGCGCGCCGTTCGACAAGACCGCCGTCGGCACCCTGATGGAGTCGCTGGAGTTCCGCAACGCCAACTTCCGTGACCGCGTCTACGGCATCGACCCGGCCGTCGGCGAGGAGGAGGCCGCCGAACTCGCCCCCGGCGTCGAGGTGGACGGCGAACTGCTGACCGACCCGGGCACCCTGGCCGCCTGGCTGCGCGAACACGCCTCCGACGGCAAGACCACCGTCGCCCTCGCCGCCGTCTACCGGTGGGCGCTCGGCACCGGAGAGGTCACCGAAGTCGCCCTCGCCGCGGGGGAGACGGCCGCCTGGTTCGACCCGGCCCTGCTCGCCGAGGAGGACGAGCGGGCCTTCGCCGGCTGGCTCGCCGACCCGGCCGCCCCCAAGGCCCTGCACATCGCCAAGCAGGTCATGCGCGCCTTCGCCGAGCGCGGCTGGACGGTCGAGGGCGTCGTCGCCGACACCGCGCTCGCCGCCTACCTGGAGAAGCCCGGCCGTCGCACCTTCACCCTGGAGGTGCTCGCCGAGGAGTACCTGGCCCGCTCGCTCACCCCGGCCCCCGCCGCCGAGAGCGGCCAACTCGCCTTCGACGCGCCGGAGGAGGACGAGACCACCGCGGCCCAGTCGCTGATGCTCCAGGCCCGCGCCGTGCTCGACCTCGCCGCGCTCTTCGACACCCGCCTCGCCGAGGTCGGCGCCGCCGGGCTGATGCACGACATGGAACTGCCCATCGCCGCCCTGCTCGCCCGCATGGAGCGCTACGGCATCGCCGCCGACCGCGCGTGGCTCACCACGCTGGAGACGCAGTTCGCCGCCGAGATCCAGCGCTGCGTCGAGGAGGCCCACGCCGCCGCCGGGCACGAGTTCAACCTCGGCTCGCCCAAGCAGCTCCAGGAGATCCTCTTCGGCGAGCTCGCGCTCCCCAAGACCAAGAAGATCAAGACCGGCTACACCACCGACGCCGACGCGCTGACCTGGCTGGCCACCCAGACCGACAACGAGCTGCCGGTCATCCTGCTGCGCCACCGCGACCAGGCCAAGCTGCGCACCACCGTCGAGGGCCTGCTCAAGACCGTCTCGCCCAAGGGCCGGATCCACACCACCTTCAACCAGATGGTCGCCGCCACCGGCCGGCTCTCCTCGCAGGACCCGAACCTGCAGAACATCCCGGTCCGCACCGAGGAGGGCCGCGCCATCCGCCGCGCCTTCGTCGTCGGCGAGGGCTACGAGACGCTGCTCACCGCCGACTACTCGCAGATCGAACTGCGGATCATGGCGCACCTGTCCGAGGACGAGGCGCTGATCGAGGCCTTCGCCTCCGGCGAGGACCTGCACACCACCGTCGCCTCCCAGGTCTTCGAGGTCCCGGGCGCCGCGGTCGACGCCGAGATGCGCCGCAAGATCAAGGCGATGTCCTACGGCCTGGCGTACGGGCTGTCCGCGTACGGGCTCTCGCAGCAGCTCGGCATCAAGCCCGCCGAGGCGCAGGGCCTGATGGACACCTACTTCGAGCGCTTCGGCGGCGTGCGCGACTACCTGCGCCGGGTCGTCGACGAGGCCCGCGCGACGGGGTACACCGAGACGCTGCTCGGCCGCCGCCGCTACCTGCCCGACCTCAACAGCGACAACCGCCAGCGCCGCGAGATGGCGGAGCGGATGGCCCTCAACGCCCCGATCCAGGGCTCGGCCGCCGACATCGTCAAGATCGCCATGCTCCGGGTGGACGAGGCGCTGCGCGCGGCCGGCCTCACCTCCCGGATGCTGCTCCAGGTGCACGACGAAATCGTCCTGGAGCTGGCCCCCGGCGAGCGCGAGCGGGTGGAGGCCGTCGTCCGCGAGCAGATGGCGGGGGCGTACCCGCTGCGCGCCCCGCTGGACGTCTCGGTCGGCGTCGGCGCGAACTGGGAGGCCGCCGCGCACTGACGGCGGAGCGGTATCGGCGGGCCCGGGCACACAGGTGTCCGGGCCCGCCGTCGTGTGCGGGGTCCGGAGTGGACCGGTCCGGGGTGGCCCGGTCCGCCGACTGGGAATTGGTCCTCACGTTCGGTCAATTTCGTACTACCGTAGGCGCAATGACAACCGGAACCCCTTCGACCGACCAGTCCCCGTCCCTCGCCGAGGCGCCGACCGCCCAGGCCCGCAACTCCGCCGCCTTCTGGACCGCGACCGGCCTGAGCCGGGGCCACGAGGTGATCCGGCGCCGTGGATTCGTCGCGGTCGACGGCGACGCACGCGCGGGCCTGCGGGTCCTGATCCAGGAGCCCGACCTCGACCCGGCCGAACTGGCCGAGGTGGGCGAGCTGGTCCGCGGGGCCGCCGGGACGGCTTACGTCGAGGACCCGTTCAGCTCGGCCGACCTGAACGACCTGGGCCTGGGCCTGCGCAGCTGGCAGATGCCGATCATGCTGCGCCTGCCCGGGCCCGTCGCGGAACCGGCGCTGGACGTGATCCGGGTGCGCCGGGCCGAGGACCTCCAGGCGGCCGAGCAGGTCGTGATCGAGGGCTTCGAGCTGGACGGGTTCCAGCCCCACCGCCCCGGCGAGCTCTTCCCTCCGGCGCTGATCGAACAGCCGGGCGTGGACGTGTTCGTCGCCTCGATCGACGGCGAGACCGCGGGCGCCGGGGTCAGCGTCCTGGCCGACGGCGTCGGCAGCCACTACTGGATCAGCACCTCGTCGGCGTTCCGGTCGCGGGGCGTGGGCCGGGCCGTCATGCTCGGTGCCCTCGCCCACCTGGCGGACCTCCCCGCCACCCTCACCGCCTCGAAGCTCGGCCGGCCGCTGTACGAGTCGCTGGGTTACGCGGTCGTGACGCCCTCGACCTGGTGGGCCTCCTCCTGAGCGACAGCCCCGCGGTGCCGGCGCTGCGCAGGAAGTCGGTGGGGCCGACTTCCTGCGCGCCGGTGCAGTACCGGGGCGTCGCACACCCTGGTCAGACCGGCAGGTCCCAACCGGGGCCGTCCTCGGCGCCGAGCCAGACCCGTTGCCGTAGCGGGGTGACCGTGACGCCGAAGGCGTCCTGGTGCGGTTCGCCCGGAACGGTTTTGATCACGGGTGACCTGCGCGGCGCCGCTTGGCACAAGAGCTCGTGCAGCGCTCAGCAGGGACAATGCGCGGAGGTGGCAATCGGGGCTCCGGACCGGGTGCCGGTCCGTGACTCCGAGGACCCCGAGGGTCCCGTGCTCGCCTTCCCGGCACCCGCAGGGATGGCGGGGCCGTTCCGTCAGAATGAACGGACGATCCCGGTAGCGGAGGTGGCGGATCATGCCCAGGCGTGACTACGAGGACGACCCGAATGCCCCCGAGGCCAACTCCCTCGTTCCGGCCGCGTCCGTCGTCGTGGTCGACGATGCGGGTCGCGTCCTCCTCCAGCGCCGGACCGACAACGGGATGTGGGCCCTTCCCGGCGGCAGGATGGACATCGGTGAGTCGCTCGCCGGGTGCGGCATCCGCGAGACGCGCGAGGAGACCGGCATCGACATCGAGATCACCGGAATCGTCGGCACCTACACCGACCCACGCCACGTCTTCGCCTACGACGACGGCGAGGTCCGCCAGGAGTTCTCCGTCTGCCTCCTCGGACGCCCGCTCGGCGGGGAGCTGCGGGTGTCCGACGAGTCCCACGAGGTGGCATGGTTCACCCCGGCCGAAACGGACGGGCTGCCGATGGTGTCGAACATCCGCAGGCGGCTGGCGGACTGGCGCTCAGGGGAGATCCCCGTGGTGCGTTGATCGCCGTACGTTGTTCGACTCCCGGGTCACTTGCGGGTGTTGGTGCGCTTCGTGGGTTCGGCGGTGGTCGGGTCTTCGGGCCAGGGGTGGCGGGGGTAGCGGCCTCTCAGATCCGCTCGGACGGCTTGGTAGCCGTTCTGCCAGAAGCTCTCCAGGTCGCCGGTGATGGCGGCGGGGCGGCCGGCGGGGGACAGCAGCTGCACGGTCAGCGGCACGCGGCCGCCGGCCAGGGCCGGAGCGGCCTTCCAGCCGAACAGCTCCTGCAACTTCACTGCCAGCACCGGGCGTTCGGTGCTGTAGTCGACCCGTATCTTCGACCCGCTGGGCACGGTGATGCGCTCGGGGGCCAGTTCGTCCAGGCGCCCGGCCTGTCCGCTCGCCCACGGGAGCAGGCGTTGCAGCGCCGCCGTCGTGTCGATCCGCGCGAGGTCGGCGCGGCGGCGGGCGCGGGACAGCTCCGGCTCCAGCCACTCCTCGGCGCGTTCCAGCAGCGCCTCGTCGGAGACGTCGGGCCAGGGGTCGCCGATCGCCGTGTGGAGGAACGCCAGGCGGTCGCGCAGGCCGGGGGAGGGCCAGGTCAGCAGCTCGCTGACGCCCTCGCGGGTGAGGCCTTCGAGGACGGCGGCGCGGACGAGCGCCCGATCCGGGCGGTCCAGCCGCTTCTCGGCGAGTTCGATGGCGCCGAGGGATTCGACGCGCCGGGAGACGACTTCACCTCGCCGGGTGTCCCAGTGGACCTCCTCGCGGGCGTCGAGCAGGGCCGCACCGGCCTGCAGCGCGGTGGAATCGTCCAGTGCCGCGGCGTGCAGCACGCGCGCGGAATGCGACCCCGCCGGGCGGTCGGCGACGGCGACAGCGAGCCAGGGCAGTGCGCCGAGCCGGGTGTCGCGGGGGAGTTCGGCGGCCGTCCCGGAGGCCATCAGGTACGGGCTGCGCTCGCCCGGGGCGGGCCGATCGACCCTCGCCCTGGCGATCCGTTCCGGGAACGCCAGGGCAACGACGAGGCCGACGGCGGCGGCATCGTCCAGCGCGGTGACCGGCTCGTCGCCCGCCGCCCGCTGCAGGCGGCGGACTTCGTCGCGCCAGCGCCCGGCGTAGGGATCGCCGGAGGAACGGACCGTCCGCCACACCGCGCCGAGGTCGTCCCCCAGTGCGCGCGGCGGCTCCTCGGACAGCAGTGCGACGACCTCGGCCGCCCGCCGCGCGCCGACGGCGGCCGCGCCGTCGACCAGGGCGCGGGCGAGCCGCGGGTGCAGCCCGGTGCGGGCGAGGCGCACGCCGCGCTTCGTCGCCCGGCCGTCGGCGGAAACGGCCCCGAGGGCCCGGAGGGTCTGCCGGGCGGCGGCCATCGCGCCGGCCGGGGGCCGGTCGGGCAGGGCGAGGCCGGTGGCGTCCGGGTCGCCCCAGCACGAGGCCTGGAGAGCGAACGACGTCAGGTCGGCGAGGGCGATCTCGGGGGTGGGGAAGCGGGCGGCGAGGGCGTCCTCGGCCTCGTTCCAGCAGCGGTAGACACGCCCGGGGGCCTCGCGCCCTGCACGCCCGGCGCGCTGGCGGGCGGCGGCGAGGGAGGCCCGGACGGTGACCAGCCCGGCCAGGCCGCGGGCGTGGTCGGTGCGCGGCTCGCGGGCGAGCCCGGCGTCGACCACGACGCGGACGCCGGGGACGGTCAGGGAGGACTCGGCAACGGCGGTGGAGAGCACCACCCGTCGCTGCGGGGACGGCGTGAGCGCGGCGTCCTGGACGGCCTGCGGGGCGCGTCCGTGCAGCTGCAGCACATCCGCGGCGACCCCGCCCAGCTGTCCGGCGACCCGGGCGATCTCGCCGACGCCGGGCAGGAAGCAGAGCACGTCCCCGTCGCGCTCGTCCAGGGCCCGCCGTACGACGGACGCGACGTGGTCGAGCAGGGCGAAGTCCACCCGGGTGCCGTGCGCGGGCCGGACGGCGCGCGGCGGGGGTGCCCAGACCACGTCCACCGGGTGGGAGACCCCGTGCGCCTCCACCACCGGGGCGCCGCCGAGGAGGTCGGCCCAGGCCTCGGTGTCGGAGGTGGCCGAGGCGCAGACCAGCCCGAGTTCGGGCCGCAGCGCCGCCCGGACGTCCAGCAGGAAGGCGAGCGCGGTGTCGGCGTCCAGGTGCCGCTCGTGGCACTCGTCGAGTACGACGACGTCCACGCCGGGCAGTTCCTGGTCGCGCTGGAGCCGCTGCAGCAGCACGCCGGTGGTGACCACCTCGACCACCGTCTCCGGCCCGGTGCGGCGCTCGCCGCGCACGGTGTAGCCGACCTCGCGGCCCACGGAGGAGCCGAGCAGCCAGGCCATCCGCCGGGCGGCGGCCCGGACGGCGAGCCGGCGCGGCTCGGCGACCAGCACGCGGCGCACCGGCCGGCCGTCGCCGAGCAGTCCGGCCAGGGCGAGCGGCACCAGGGTGGTCTTCCCGGTGCCGGGCGGCGCGGCGAGGACGGCGGTGCCGTGCCCGGCGAGGGCGTCGTGGAGGGCGGGCAGGGCGGTGCGGACGGGCAGGTCGCGCCAGGCCGGGTCCAGCAAGACGATTCAGCCCCGCTCCGTGACGAAGATCGCCGTGCCGGGGATCAGCCGCCCGCGCAGCGGGGACCAGCCGCCCCACTCCTGTTCCAGGCCGGCCGGCCACTCGGGCTCGACCAGGTCCAGCAGCCGGAAGCCCGCGCCGACGAGTTCGCGGACCCGGTCGCCGACGGTCCGGTGGTGCTCGACGTAGGTGGCGTGGCCCTGCTCGTCCTGTTCGACGTAGGGGGTGCGGTCGAAGTAGGAGGACATCGCGGTGAGGCCCTCGACGCCCGGCTCGTCCGGGAACGCCCAGCGGATCGGGTGGGTCACCGAGAACACCCAGCGCCCGCCGGGCCGCAGCACCCGGTGCACCTCGCGCATCAGGGCGGCGGTGTCGGCGCTGAACGGGACGGCGCCGTAGGCGGAGCAGGCGAGGTCGAAGGCGCCGTCGGCGAAGGGGAGGACGGCCGCGTCGGCCTGGACGACCGGGACGGGGACGGCGCCGCGGCCGAGGTCGATCCGGCGGGAGTGCTGGAGCTGGCGGTAGGAGATGTCGAGGGCGACGGGGCGGGCGCCGCGGCCGGCCAGCCAGCGGGAGCACTGGGCGGCGCCGGCGCCGATCTCCAGCACGTCCTTGCCCGCGACGTCGCCGAGCAGGCGGGCGTCGGCCTCGTCGAGGCCTTCGGGGCACCAGGTGAAGCGGTCGTCGCCGAGGAAGTCGCCGTGTTCGTCCTGGTACTCGTCGGCGTTGCGGTCCCACCAGTGCCGGCTGGCGCGGCTGCTCTCCCCGGTGCCGGCCTCGCGCCGAACCGCGTCGTCGTCGTCGCCGTCGTCGACGGACGCGTCAAGATCGTGCAGGTCGGACTGGGGGGTGGTGGCCACGGTGACAATGCCCATCGCGTAGGGTATGGAGTGCGGAAGCGCCGCTGCCGCGAACCGGCCCCGAGAGGGGTCCGGATCCTGGCGGTGGCATCCGGGGAAGGGCCCCTGCGGGCGCCGCCGCGAGGCGCGCAATCGGAGGATATGGCCTGATCCGTACCAGGCTCCACCGTCTTGACTCTCTTGGCGTTGACCGTGCCTGGCCGTCCCCGTATGCTACAAGTTGCGCTGCGGGCCTGCGCGCCTCAGACGGAGCAGGTCGCGCTCGCATCTGTCGAAGACCCCACGGTCGCAAGACGGACGCCGATTCCCGTTGTCACGGGAATGCCGGTGCGCCGTGTTCTTGGCTGTCCGGCTTTCGGTGGGAGCGATACGGGCCCTCCGCGTGGCATTACCTACGACTTTCATGTCCGTACCGGAGCCCTTTTCCTAATGACGAGCCCCACCGACTCCTCCCTCAGCACCACCCCGCAGGTCGCGGTCAACGACATCGGCGACGCGGAGGCCTTCCTCGCCGCCATCGACGAGACCATCAAGTACTTCAACGATGGCGACATCGTCGAGGGCGTCATCGTGAAGGTCGACCGTGACGAGGTCCTCCTCGACATCGGTTACAAGACCGAGGGCGTCATCCCGTCCCGCGAGCTCTCGATCAAGCACGACGTTGACCCGCACGAGGTCGTCGCCGTCGGTGACAACATCGAGGCCCTGGTTCTCCAGAAGGAGGACAAGGAGGGTCGTCTCATCCTGTCCAAGAAGCGCGCTCAGTACGAGCGTGCCTGGGGCACGATCGAGAAGATCAAGGAAGAGGACGGCATCGTCACCGGTACCGTCATCGAGGTCGTCAAGGGTGGTCTCATCCTCGACATCGGCCTCCGCGGCTTCCTCCCCGCCTCGCTGGTCGAGATGCGTCGCGTCCGCGACCTCCAGCCCTACGTGGGCAAGGAGCTTGAGGCCAAGATCATCGAGCTGGACAAGAACCGCAACAACGTGGTCCTGTCCCGCCGTGCCTGGCTGGAGCAGACCCAGAGCGAGGTCCGCCAGACCTTCCTCACCACCCTGCAGAAGGGCCAGGTGCGCTCCGGCGTCGTCTCCTCGATCGTCAACTTCGGTGCCTTCGTGGACCTGGGTGGCGTCGACGGCCTGGTGCACGTCTCCGAGCTGTCCTGGAAGCACATCGACCACCCGTCCGAGGTCGTCGAGGTCGGCCAGGAGGTCACCGTCGAGGTTCTCGACGTCGACATGGACCGCGAGCGCGTCTCCCTGTCGCTGAAGGCGACCCAGGAGGACCCGTGGCAGCAGTTCGCCCGGACCCACCAGATCGGTCAGGTCGTCCCGGGTAAGGTCACCAAGCTGGTTCCGTTCGGTGCGTTCGTCCGCGTGGACGAGGGCATCGAGGGTCTGGTCCACATCTCCGAGCTGGCCGAGCGCCACGTCGAGATCCCGGAGCAGGTCGTCCAGGTCGGCGACGAGATCTTCGTCAAGGTCATCGACATCGACCTGGAGCGTCGCCGCATCAGCCTGTCGCTGAAGCAGGCGAACGAGGCCCTGGGTGCCAACCCGGCCGAGGTCGAGTTCGACCCGACCCTGTACGGCATGGCCGCCTCGTACGACGACCAGGGCAACTACATCTACCCGGAGGGCTTCGACCCCGAGGCGAACGACTGGCTGCCCGGCTTCGAGAAGCAGCGCGAGGAGTGGGAGCGCCAGTACGCCGAGGCGCAGACCCGCTTCGAGCAGCACCAGGCCCAGGTCATCAAGAGCCGCGAGGCCGACGCCCAGGCTGCCGAGGAGGGTGGCGACGCCGTCGCCGCTGCCGCCGGTGGCTCCTACTCGTCCAGCAGCGACGAGGGCTCGGGCGCCCTGGCCTCCGACGAGGCCCTGGCCGCCCTGCGCGAGAAGCTGGCCGGTGGCCAGAGCTGAGGCTCTCGCTTCCCGCTAGCCGATAGCTAGCAGATGGGCCCCACCCGGAATTCCGGGTGGGGCCCATTTGGTTTTCCGCTTTGACTTATATGTATTTTATGTGAAGGAAAGTGTGAGATGGGGCTCATTGCCCTTCTATAGGTCGAAGTTCGGGTTCCGCCTACATTGAATGGAGCTGCCCGAAAGGCTCCTCCATGCGAAACCCCTCCTCCGCCGCCCCCGCCGCCATGGTCGGCGGCCGGCTCGCGGCCCTCGGCCGGTTCTGCTTCCGCCACCGCCGCTGGGTGCTCGGCTTCTGGGCCGTGGTCCTGGTCCTCGGGGTCCTGATCGGCGGCCGGGTCTTCGAAGGCTCGGTGGCGGGGGCCTCCTCCGCCAGCGCCGAGGCCGACCGGGGCAGCGCGGTGGTCACCGCGGCCGACCCGGTCAAGGGCACCGTCACCGCCGTGGTGGACGGGAAGCCGGTGGACGATCCGGCGGTGAAGGCCGCCGTCGAGAAGGCCACCGCCGAGATCTCCGCCCTGCCCGGGGTCTCCTCCGGCCTCGACGCCTACGGCCCCGGCCCGGCTCCGGCCGCGCTGCGCTCCGCCGACGGCACGGCGAGCCTGGTGACCGTCCGGATGGCCGACACCGCGACCACCGCCCAGACCGACGCCGTCACCGAGCGGCTCACCGCGCTGAACGGCGCGGGCGGCGCGCACGTGACCGTCGGCGGGGACCTGGTACTGCAGGACGAGGTCAAGAAGCAGACCGAGAAGGACACCCGCTTCGGCGAGATGGTGACGCTGCCGCTCACGCTGGTCGTCATGGTGCTGGTCTTCGGCGGACTCTCGGCGGCCTCCCTGCCGGTGATCGGCGCGGTCGCCTCGGTGGGCGGTGCGCTGCTGGCCATGTTCGGGTTCAGCCAGATCATGGACATCGACACCAGCGTGCTGCCGATCGCGACCGTGCTGGGGCTCGGGCTCTCGATCGACTACGCGCTGCTCATGGTGAATCGTTTCCGCGAGGAACGCGGCCACGGCGCGGGCATCGCCGCCGCCGTCGAGCGCACCGCGGCGACCGCCGGGCGCACCGTGGCCTTCTCCGGGCTGACCGTGGCCGTGGCGCTGTCCGGCCTGTTCGTCTTCACCAGCCCGGTGCTCGGGGCGGTCGCCGCCGCCGGAGTGAGCGTGGTGGTGATCGCCGTCGCCGCCGCGCTCACGCTGATCCCCGCGCTGCTCGGCTTCGCCGGCTCCCGGATCAAGACCCCCACCTCGCCCGTACCGGACGAGGGGTTCTTCAGCCGGACCGTCCGGCGGGTCCGCAAGCGGGCCGTGCTGGTCACGCTCGCCTCCGTGGCGCTGCTGATGGCGGCCGGGGCTCCGTTCCTCCACGCCGAGATGCGCAACTCGGGCGCCGCCGTGCTGCCCGCCTCCTCGGCGGGGCGGCAGGTCGCCGAGACCGTCGACCAGCGCTTCCCGCAGGTCTCGGCCGCGCCGATCACGGTCGTGGTCGAGGGCGGTGCGACGGTGGCGCAGACGTACGCCGACGAGGTGGTCGCCAAGCTGTCCGGGGTGAGCGGGGTACGGGCGGTCAGCCCGGTGAGCGACGCCGTCTCCACCATCGACGTGCTGGTGAAGGGGGACCCGCAGGGCGGGCAGGCCAAGCACGTGGTCGAGGAGCTGCGGGCGGACCGCGGCGGGCTGAAGACCTACGTCACCGGCGGTGCGGCCTCGGTGGTCGACTTCCAGAAGGAACTGCTCTCGCGCGGGCCGTGGGCGCTGGGGCTGGTCGCGGCGGGCACGCTGGTGCTGCTGTTCCTGATGACCGGCTCGGTGGTGATGCCGGTCAAGGCGCTGCTGATGAACCTGCTGTCGCTGGGGGCCTCGCTCGGCGCGCTCACCCTGGTGTTCCAGGACGGGTACTTCAGCGGGCTGCTCGGGTTCAGTCCGACGGGCGGGCTGGAGACGTTCATCCCGGTGCTGGTCTTCGCCTTCGCCTTCGGGCTGTCGATGGACTACGAGGTGTTCCTGCTCGCCCGGATCAAGGAACTGCGGGACAAGGGGCACAGCTGCACCCGGTCGGTGGAGCTGGGCGTCCAGCGCAGCGGTCGGATCATCACCTCGGCGGCACTGCTGATGGTGATCGTCTTCGCCGGGTTCGCGCTCGGGGACATGCTGATGGTCAAGCAGATGGGCATCGCGCTGGCCGTCGCCGTCGCGGTGGACGCCACCCTGGTGCGCTGCCTCCTGGTGCCGGCCGCGATGAGCCTGTTCGGCGAGTTCAACTGGTGGGCGCCCGCTCCGCTGCGGCGACTGCACCGGCGCTTCGGGCTGAGCGAGCACGTCGAGCTGCCGGAGATCGAGCCGGCGGTGATCCCGGCGCCACGGCCGGCGGCCGGGGAGCCCGCGGCCGGGGAGCCGGTGGACACGGACCTGGTGAAGGCCTAGGGCCCCGGCGCCCGTCCCCGACGTCCCCCGGGCGGCTCAGGCCGCCCGGGGGACGTCCGGGTTTCGGGGCGGGCGGCTCAGGACAGGCGGCTCAGGAGGCCGACCGCGGCGCGGAGCCGGTCCTGCTCGGCGGGGGTGAGGCGGGACTCGATGGCGGCCGCGATGCGGTGTTCGCGGCGGGCGCGCTGGTCCAGGAGGGCGGCGTGGCCGGCCTCGGTGGCGGCGATGAGCTGCTTGCGGCCGTCGGTGGGGTGGGGCTGCTGGGTGACCAGTCCGGCCTCGGCCATCAGGGCGACGGTGCGGGCCATCGACTGGTGGCGGACGCGCTGGAGGTCGGCGAGTTCCGCGACGGTGCAGGAGCGCTCGTCGCGGACCAGCAGACCGAGGACGGCGGCCTGGTTCTGCGGCAGCTCGTCGTTGTCGCGCAGGGAGCGGACCAGGCTCCCGAGGGCGGCGCGCAGGTCCGCGGCGAGTTCCAGGGTGTCCGGGTGCGGGGCTTCGCTGGGCATGGCAGAAGTCTACTCGGAAGATCTACAGCATCGCTGTACAGCTTTGCTGTATGGTTTCGGGCATGCGAATCACCAAGTTCGGACATGCCTGCGTACGCGTCGAGCACGGCGACACCACCGTCGTCGTCGACCCCGGAGTGTTCACCGACCCCGCCGCGCTGGCCGGCGCGGACGCCGTCCTGATCACCCACGAGCACATGGACCACTTCGAGGAGTCCCGGCTGCGCGCCGCCCTGGAGGCCGACCCGGCGCTGCGCGTGTGGACCAACACCGCCGTCGCCGCCCAGCTGGAGGGCGTGGCGCAGCGGGTCACCGCGGTCGGCGAGGGGGACGCCTTCGAGCTCGGCGGCCTCGGCGTCTCGGTGCACGGCGAGTGGCACGCGGTGATCCACCCGGACATCCCGCAGGTGCGCAACATCGGCTTCCTCTTCGACGGCCGGCTCTTCCACCCCGGTGACGCGTTCACCCTGCCGCCGCACGCCGTGGACACCCTGCTGCTGCCGCTCGCGGCGCCGTGGAGCAAGGCCTCCGAGGTGATCGACTACGTCCGGGAGGCCGGGGCGCACCGGGCGGTGCCGATCCACGAGGCGGTGCTCAGCCCGGCCGGCTTCGCCGTCCACACCCGACTGGTCGGACCGGACGGGCCGGGCACGGGCTCGGAGCTGGCCGTCCTCGGGGACGGGGAGAGCCTGGAGCTGGGCTGACCTCCGGGTGCGCCGCCCGGGTGCGGAGCCGGCGCCGCCGGGTGCCCGCCCGGTGCTGACGGGCCCGGTGCGGCGCCGGTAGCCTGACGCCATGCTGAAGATCGGACTGACGGGTGGCATCGGTGCGGGCAAGAGCGAGGTGTCCCGGCTGTTCGCCGCGCACGGCGCGGTGATCGTGGACTCCGACGTGATCGCCCGCGAGGTGGTCGCCCCCGGGACGGACGGCCTGGCGGCCGTCGTCGCCGAGTTCGGCCCGCAGGTGCTGCGGGAGGACGGCGCGCTGGACCGTCCGGCCCTCGGGGCGGTCGTGTTCGCCGACCCGGAGCGGCTGAAGGCGCTGAACGCGATCGTCCACCCGCTGGTGCGGGCCCGCTCCGCCGAGCTGGAGGCGGCAGCCGCCCCGGACGCGGTCGTGGTGCACGACGTGCCGCTGCTGGCCGAGAACGGGCTGGTGTCGCTGTTCGACCTGGTCGTGGTGGTCGACGCCGCCGACGAGGTGCGGGTGGAGCGGCTGGTGCGGTTGCGCGGGATGGCCGAGGAGGAGGCCCGGGCCCGGATGGCTGCGCAGGCCTCGCGGGCGGACCGGCTGGCGATCGCCGACCTGGTGATCGACAACGGCGGCGGGCTGGCGGAGCTGTCGGCCCGGGTGGACGAGGTCTGGGCGGAGCTGGCGGAGCGCGCGGCGGCCTGAGCCGCGGGGCGGTTTGAGCTGCGGGGTGGTTTGAGCCGCGGGGTTACGTGGGCCCGGCCCGGCCCGGCCGGGCCCGGCCCGGCCCGGCAGTCCCGGCCCTGGCGGGCCGTGCCGGGTCAGCCGGTCTGGCCGGCGCCGAGCGGCAGCCGGGCCCGCACCGCGAAGCCGCCCTCGGCCGTCGGCCCCGCGTGCAGGGTGCCGCCGAGATCGCCGGCCCGGGTGCGCATGCCGGTCAAGCCGTGCCCGCCGGAGGGCAGACCGCTTCCGTCGGCCGTCGGTGCGGGGCCGCCCGTCGGCCCGTCGGACTCCGCCGCGGCCGGGGTGTTGACCACCGCCAGGCGCAGCCCGTCCGGCCGGACCTCGACGGTGACGGCCACCTCGGCCGCCGGGGCGTGCTTGTGCGCGTTGGTCAGCGCCTCCTGGACGATTCGGTACGCCGCGTACTGCACGGCGGGCCCGGGCGCGGGCAGTCCGTCGGCCGGGCCGGTGACGGTCAGTCCGACCGCCAGCCCGGCCTGCCGGGACTCCTCGACCAGGGTGGGCAGGCCGCGCAGCGAGGGCGCCTGGTCGGCGGCCGTGGTCAGCACGCCCAGCAGGCCGCGCAGTTCGGTGAGCGCCTGCAGTCCGAGGGTGCGGATCAGGCCGAGCGTCTCCCGGACGGCGGCCGGGTCGTCGGCCCGGGCGACCTGACCGGCGCCCGCGTGCAGGGTGATCAGTGACACCCGGTTGGAGACCACGTCGTGCATCTCCCGTGCGAGCCGGGAGCGTTCGGCGGCCGCGGCGCGCTCCTCGACGTGCCGGCGGGCGTCCTCCAGCAGCCGGTTGCGCTCGCCCAGGAAGCGGTTGCGCTCCGCGAGCACCCGGACGGTGTGGGCGCGGTGGTGGGTGGTCAGCCCGAGGAGGATCGGGACCGCGCCGAAGACCAGCGGGTCCTCGATCAGGCCGGCCAGTGAGGAGGGGGTGGTGACGTCCCCGAGGTCGAACGGGACGATCAGCCGCAGTTCGGCCGCGGTCGCCAGGACGTACAGCAGCGTGGTGGTGCCGCGCCGCGCCGCCAGCCCGTAGAGGGCGACGGCGAGCGGGAGTTGACCGCTCACCAGGGTGGCCGCGGTGACCGCCGCGGGATGCCGGCGTCGCAGGGCCAGGGCGAGGGCGCCGAACGCCATCAGGCCGGCGTTGACCGACGGCGAGGTGGTCGGGCCGAAGTCCGGGTCGTTCGCGGCGAGCGGGACGAGCACCAGCATGACCAGGGCGGTCGGCGCGAGGTCCCGGACCGGGCGGGGCAGCCGCACCGGCGGCCAGGGCGGCGGCGCGTCGGGGTCGACGGCCGGCCGGTCGGTGAGGTGCTGCATGAGGGGCATGCTTCCACACCGGGGTCCGACCGGGATGATCGTCCGACCGTGTGGCCGGGAAGGGGCTGGTGCGAGGACCCCGGTGGGGAGAACATGGCGGGCATGAGTGATCATCTTTCGTCCGGGGTGCAGTCGGCCGAGTCGCAGTCGGCCGAACTGCGCCCGACCGGCCCGCACCCGACCGACACGGCCCCGACCGAGCGGCACGTGGCCGTCGAACGGCTGGAGCAGTACTCCCGCGCCGAGCAGGTGGAGATCCTCGGCCCGGGGGCCGACCCGTACGGGGTCGCGTACACCGGGCTGACCTACCTGCCCAAGGAGATCCACTTCGGTGTCCGGGCCGCCGACGGGCGCCTCGTGGCCCACACCGGGCTGCGGCCCCTGCCGCTCACCGCGGGCGGCACCGACCTGACGGTGATGGGCGTCGGCGGGGTCTGCGTCGCCCCCGACCGGCGCGGCGGCGGCCTCGCGCACGCCGTGGTCGGGGCCGCCCTGGACCACGCCCGCACCCTCGGCCACCGGCGCGCGCTGCTGTTCTGCCGCCCGCCCCTGGTCACGCTCTACCGGGGGCTGGGCTTCCGCGAGGTGACGCAGGAGGTGACGGTGGAGCAGCCGGAGGGCCGGCTGGCGGTGATGCCGCTGCGCACCATGTGGGCGCCGCTGGCGGCGGGGGCCGACTGGCCGGAGGGGCCGGTCCGGCTGCGCTCGCTGCCGATGTGAGGCCGGATCAGGCGAGGGCCGTCGGCGCGGAGGACTCCGCGTGGGCCACGGCGGCGGCGGCCAGCGCACGGATCGCGGCGTGCGCCCGGGTGCCGTCGCCGGACAGCTCGGGCTGGAACAGCGAGGCGAGGAAGAACGGGTGGTCCGGCAGTTCCAGGATCCGCACCTCGCCCGACTCGTCCGCGCCGCTGAACCGCAGGCCGTGCGCGCTCAACCGGTCCAGGTAGGCGGCGTTGAGGCCGTACGCGCAGTGGTAACGCTCCAGGGTGCGGGTGGTGCCGAAGACGCGCTCGGCGAGGCTGCCCGGGGTGATGGCGACGGCGCCCTCGTGGCCGACCAGTGAGCAGCTCAGCGGGGCGATCACCTGCTGCTCCCCGTCGGGCTGCTGCTCGCCGTGGACGGCTCCGGCCAGGCCGCAGACGTCGCGGGCGAACTCCAGGACCGCGTGCTGGAACCCGGCGCAGGTGCCGAGGAAGGGGATGCCGCGTTCGCGGGCGGTGCGCACGGCGGCCACCGCGCCCTCCTCGCTGCGGTAGGGGCTGCCGGGCAGCAGCCAGACGGCGTCGAAGCCGTCCAGGGCGCCGGCCGCCGCGGCGTCCTCGGTGGGGATCCAGTAGGCGTCCAGCACGAGGTGGTCGTGCTCGGCGAGGGCGTCGAGCAGGCCGGGGATGCGGGCGTGCGAGCGGACGGCGGGGGAGCGGTCGCCGACGAGGGCGACCCGCGGGGTCAGGTTGGTCATGCGGCTATCCTGACCCCGCACCCGAGATCAGCGCCAACGATGATTTCTTACACCTCGATCAGATCGGTTGATGGCCGCCGTGGATCCCCAGCAGCTGCGCACCTTCGTCACCGTCACCCGTCTCGCCTCCTTCTCCGACGCGGCGCGGGAGCTCGGCTACACCCAGTCCGCGGTCTCGCAGCAGATCGCGGCGCTGGAGGCGGACCTCGGCACGGCCCTGCTGGTCCGCCGTCCGGTCGGCCCTACCGAGGCGGGGCGCCGGCTGCTGGAGCACGCCGCGCCGCTGCTGGTCCGCCTGGAGGCGGCGCGTGCCGACGTCGCGCGCCTGGCCGGTGCCCCGAGCGCCCGGCTGGTGGTCGGCGCCACGGCGCCCGCGGTCGGGGCGGTGCTGGGGCGCGCGCTCGGCGAGGTGCGCCGGGCGTACCCGAGGGTGCAACCGGAGGTCCGGGTGCTCGCCCAGGACGTGCTGCCCGCGCAGGTCGCCACCGGCGAGGTCGACCTCGCCCTGATCGACGGCCTGGCCGCGCCCAGCGACCCGCTGCCGCTGCCCGAGGTCGGACCGCTGCGGACCGTCGCGGTGGACGAGCAGCCGGTCGTCGTGGTCCTGCCCGCCGGCCACCCGCTGGCGGGCCGCCCCAGCCTCGCGCTCGCCGACCTCTCCGCGGCCCGCTGGCTGGACGCCCCGGACCTCACTCCTCCGGTCGCCCGGCTGCGCGCGGTGGCGGGCGTCGACGGCTTCCGGCCCGCCACCCGCTACCGGGGGACCGACCTGCACGGGTTGCTGGCACTGGTCGCCGCCGGGCACGGGCTCGCGCTGCTGCCCGGGCCGGTGCCGGCCGGGGTGCCCGGGGTCGGGTGCGCGCCGATCGCCGCGCCCCGGCTGGTGCACCGCACCGAGCTGGTGCACGGGAGCCTGCCGGAGGGGCCGGCGGCGCTGCTGGCGCGGCTGCTGGAGGGGGCACAGGCCGACTCCGCCTGACCGGCGGCCGCCGTGCGGCGGCCTGCGGCGCGGCAGGCTGCGGTGCGGCGGTCCACGGTCCGGTGTGCGGCGGTGCGCCGTGCGGCGGCCTGCGGCGCCGGCCGGTTGCTTGAATCGGGTTGCTGGGGCTGCCGGAGCCGATGGAATGATCACGCAATGAGCATCATCATCAGACGGGTACGGCAAGAGGATTGGGCGCGGGTCAAGGAGATCCGCCTGGACTCACTGCGGGACCCGGTCGCGGCCATCGCCTTCCTTGAGACCCACGAGCAGGCGGCCGCCAGGCCGGACGAGTTCTGGCAGGACCGCGCGGCGCGGGCGGCGACCGGCTCCGCCGTGGCGCAGTTCGTCGCTGAGGACGCGGACGGGCACTGGCTCGGCGCGGTCAGCGCGGTGGTCGAACGGCCCGGCGGGCCGGGGGCGTTGGAGGGCGACGTCGTCCGGGTCGAGCAGACCCACATCGTGGGCGTGTACGTCCGGCCCGAGGCGCGCGGCACCGGGCTGGCGCCCGATCTCCTCCGGGCGGCCCGCGACTGGTCCTGGTCGCTCGCCGAACCCCGGATCGAGCGGGTGCGGCTGTTCGTCCACGAGGACAACGCCCGCGCCGAGGCGCTGTACGTCAAGGTCGGGTTCGAGCACTCCGGCGTGGCGCTGCCCGTCCCGGGTGACGCGTCGCACCGGGAGATCGAACTGGCGGTCTCCCGGGGCTGATCGCCGCGCTCCGGGGCGGTGCTCCGGGATCGTCCTGCGGGGTCGGCGGGCGATCCGGGAAGGCGGCCCGGGGGGTTGTGAAGACGAGGTCACCAGGCGTTCACGTCCCGGGGCTGACGGTCGCCGCCCATCCGGTGCTGTCATGAGCACAGCTGCCCGGCGAACGGCCGGGCCGACCCTGGAGATCTTCCCCATGATGCTCCGTCAGCGCCTGACCGTCGTCGCCTCGGCGGCCGCCCTGACCGTCGCCGGGCTCGCCGCGGGCACCGCCCACGCGGCCGCCCCGGCGACCGCCACCGCGAAGTCCCGTGCACTTGCCGCGAGTTGTTCGCAGGACTACCTGCCGCTGCCCGACCCGTCCTGCACCCCGGGTGCGTACAACCCGGACGTCACCCAGGACACCATCGGGCAGACCATCTGTGTCTCCGGCTGGACCGCCACCGTCCGCCCGCCGACCAGCTACACCAACCCGCTGAAGGTGCGCCAGATCGCCCAGTACGGCTACGACGACACCAGCACGGCCGACTACGAGGAGGACCACCTCGTCCCGCTGGAGCTCGGCGGCGCCCCGCGCGACCCGGCCAACCTGTGGCCCGAGCCGCGCTACGGCACCGAGCCGGCGCAGAGCAAGGACTCCGTCGAGACCCGGCTGAAGAACGCGGTGTGCAGCGGTCGGGTGAGCCTGGACGACGCCCGCGGCGCGATCGCGAGCGACTGGACCACGGCCCTCAGCGTCCTGGGGCTGTGAGGCGCGCCGCAACTCCGGAGCGCCGCGGTTCCTGAGCGCCGCGGCTCCCGGGCGCCCAAGCTCCCGAGCGCCGCGGCTCCCGGGTGCCCCCGACGCGGTGAAGCCGGTTCACCGTGGGCGGGCGCGAAGGAGCCGCCCGGTCCGTCCGGTCCCCTGTGCCGGACGGGCCGGACGGCCGTCTGTGGGGTGGTGCGGGCGCCCGGGTGCGGCGCCCCCCGGATCAGCCGCAGCCGGGCAGGGCCTCGCACATCGGCGCGGTCATTCCGGTGCCGACGTACTTGTCCTCGGGGGCCTTCCAGGCGTCCTTGGGCTGGGCGCCGGCCTTGGTGGTCGCCCAGACGGACAGCTCGCTGACCGTCCCGCCGTCGGTGACCGCGTACTCGTGCAGGGTGACGGCGGTGCCGTCGGCCTGCGGGATCGTCAGGACGGCGGCGAAGTACGGCGCGTCGTCGGCGCTGTTGACCTTCACGGTGGCCCCGGGCGCGGTCTTGGCGCAGCCCTTGAGTGCGTCCGTCAGACGCTGGTCGACCATGTTGGTCGTCTGCTTGGTGCCGCTGCTGTGGGTCGGGTCGCCGACGAAGAGCAGGGTCTGCTGGGCCGTCCAGCGGTCGCCGCCGAAGCCGACCGAGGCCTTCGCGGAGGCGGTGCCCGCGAACCCGTACTCGTCGTCCTTGGCGATCGGGGCGTGGCACAGCTCCATGCCCTTGAACTGGACCGGGCCGGTCTGCGGCTTGGCGTTGGCCGCCAGCGGCGCGTAGTGGTAGGCCTCGTCCATCGGGATGCTCTTGGTGTCCATCCAGGCCTTGGCCGGGATGGTCTTCGCGGCTCCGTCGGTGCCGGCGGGCTTGCCGGCACCCGTGGCGGGGGCACCGCTGGGGGCGGCGCCGGTCGCGGCGGCGGTGGACGGAGCGGGTGCGGCGGTCTTGCCGCCGTCCGCGCCGCTGTTGTCCGGCCCGCAGGCGCTGAGGGCGCCCAGGCAGACGAGGGCTGCGGCGGTGGCGGTGGCCAGGCGGGTGCTGCGCAACTGACGAATCCTCAAGTGTCCGGTGGCGTGGATCGGGGTCGGGTGCGCGTCGGTCGCGGGCCGCTGGTGCGCGGCACCGCCCGTCCGCCCCCGCCGCCCGGGCGACCCGTGGTCGCGGGCACTCGGCATGGCTCTTCCTCCCCCGTTGACGTGCTGCCGTCCGGCTCCTGGCCGCGCCGCCATCCTCGGGTTTGAGGGGCGGTCAGCGCCGGTGCTGCGTCGACGGCGGTCGAAACCTATGCCAAGCGACCGTCGGGAGCAAAGCGGGATTCCGGCGGACGCCCGGGTGGCCCGGATGGTTGCAGGGCAGTGGTGGGGAACGTGTGTGCGGGCACGGCGGGAGCTATGCGCGGGGTGCGGGGGATTCCTGGAGCGGCCGGACACGGTCAAGTGCCGCCCGGAGCAGGGGATCCACGCCGACGGAGCGCGGTGCTGCGAGCGCGTACGGTGCCCCGGCCGCACCGGAGGACGGACCGCGGGCGGCGCCCGACACCAAGGCTTTCCCACGCGGTGGCCCCGGGCCGGCGAGCGTCGGAGGGGCCGCGGCGGGAACCGGGCGGCTACCCGTGGGTGCCCGGGACGCCGAGCTGCTGGGCGAGCCAGGGGAGCGCCTGGGCGAAGGTCGCGGCGCCGGTCTGCCAGCTGTGCTTGCCGGAGCCGACGGCGGAGACGGTGCGGATGCCGTCCTTCCGGGCAGCCGCCTCCAGGGCCTTGGCGGACTCGATCTGGCCGTGCTCCTCGTCGCCCTGGCCGAAGTAGCCGGAGACGCCCTGGTACCGGGGGTGGTGGGCGAGCACCGTCAGCGGGTCGTGGGCGGCCCAGGCCGCGGCGTCGCCGCCGTACAGTTCCTGGACGGTGTGGTCCTTGTCGCCGATGAACGGACCCCGGTCGCCCGAGAAGTCGCCGAAGTGCGTGAAGACGCCGGGGTGTTCGACGGTCAGGTCGACGGCGCAGGTGCCGCCCATCGACCAGCCGGCCACGCCCCACTTGTGCGGGTCGGTGGCGGCGTTGAAGGTCTTCTGGACGAACGGCGGGACGTCCTTGACCAGGTGGGTCTCGGCGTTGCCGTGCGGGCCGTCCACGCACTCGGTGTCCACCCGGAAGCCGCCGGTGGCGTCGACGAAGACCAGGATCGGCGCGAAGCCGTTGTGCTGGGCGGCGAACGCGTCGGCGGTCTTCACGGCGTTGCCGGAGCGGATCCAGTTGTCCGGCGCCGCGAACTCGCCGCCGATCATCTCCAGCACCGGCAGCTTGGGCCTGCTCTGGCTGCGGAACCAGGCGGGCGGCAGGTACACCAGCTCCTGGCGGTGGGCGAAGCCGCCGGTGGTGTCCGGTATGTCGACCTGGACGATGCGGCCGGTGCTCGTCCTGCCGTGGAGGGAGGCGAGTTCGGCGAGCGTGACCTGCTCCGGCAGCGGCCCGCCGCCGAGCTCACCGATCGCGTCGCCCAGGGTCGGGTAGTAGCCGGTGGCGGCGTTCAGGCTGTTCGCGGCGCAGAACAGCGCCAGCAGGACGGTCGGCACCACCAGCAGTCGCCGCCACCACCGCGCGCCGCGCCAGCCGAACCCGAGCACGCACAGGGCCGCGACGGCCACCCCGCTCCACAGCCACACCCCGTACGGGATCGGGTCGGTGATCCCGCTGAGCGTCACCACGGCGACGGCGGCGACGGCGGTGACCGCCGCTGCCGTCCCGAGTGCGATCGGACCCCACTTCAGCCGCCACGCCCGGTCCCGCCGGGCCATCGAGCCCAGGAACACCGCGAGGGCCGCGGCCTGCACCGTCCAGGGGAACCAGCCGTCCAGCAGGGAGACGTTCATGGGGCCGGAGGCTAGGCGTGGAGGATGAGAGTCTGGTTAGAGACTGGTAGTTCGCTGGAAGAGACCTGTGAGGAGGAAGGGGAGACCGAAGAGCCCGGAGTCCGGCGGCCGGGCCGCCATCGGGCGGATCTCCAGCGGCGTGAGCTCGCGGAACAGCGAGCGGAGCTCGTCGGGGGACCACGCCAGGCCGCCCTCCAGGGCGCCCAGCCGGTACAGCTCCTCGTCGGGCCGCTCGGACCCCATCGCCCCGGCGGCGAACGCGGTGACGGCGAAGTGCCCGCCCGGTGCGAGGACGCGGTCGAGGAGGGCGAGGTAGCTGACGCGGCGGTGCGGCGGCAGGTGGTGCAGGCAGCCGGAGTCGTAGACCAGGTCGTACCGGGCGTGCGGGAGGTCGGCCTCGAAGATGCTCGCCCGGTGGAAGCGCAGGGCGGCTCCGACCCCGGCCTCGCGGGCGCGCTCCTCGGCCCAGGCGACGGCGGCGGAGGAGACGTCGACGGCGTCCACCTCGAACCCGCGGGCGGCCAGGTGGATCGCGTTGCGGCCGGGCCCGCAGCCGAGGTCGAGGGCGCGGGCGGGCGTGTGCCCGGGGCGGGGGGAGAGCACGCCGCGGTCGAGGTAGGAGACCAGGTTCTCGTCCGGCTCGGGGGTGAAGAACGGGCGGTCGGCGGAGCGGTCGGCGTAGAAACGGTCCCACCAGGCCTCGGCCGGCGGGAACAGCCGGTCGAGGAGGGCGAGGACGTCCTCGGCGGTGCGGATCGTGCGGTTCATGCGGCCGAGCGTAGGCGGCCCGGCGGGTGGCTGCGAGCGGCGCGAAATCCCTTGTGGGGCAGGCTGTCGGGGCCCCGGCCGCGGTGGTGGGAGGGGGTGGTCCCGGGTCGGTCCGGCGTACGGCGGCGTGCCCGCAGCGCGCCGGGAAGGGCTCGTTCCGCGGAGCCGCCGGGGCCCGCGGGAGCGGGGGCGGCATAACGTTTCGGGCAAGGCTGCGAGCGGGCCCGGCAGGCGTGGGGGCGGCCTGCCGCCGTGTGGGGGCGTGTTGGATTCGAACGCGTTCAAATGTATGCGTTCACACACGTGCCCGGGGGATCCATGGAAGCGGTGCCGGTGAGCGCCCGTCTGCTGTCGGGGCTCGGGGGCGTCGTCTTCCTCCTGCCGGTGGTCGCCGTCGTGGGCGGGTTCGGTGCGGCCGGGGCGTTCCTGTACGCGGCCGGGCTGCTCTGCGTGGCGGCCTGCGCCGTGCCGCCCTTCTTCGGCGGCCGCAAGCACTTCCGGGTCGCCTGTGCGGCGGCCGGAATGGCCGTCGCGGCGGTGTCGGTGCCCTGCGGCCTCGTCGGCGTCCTGTTCGCGCCGGCGGTCGACGGCTGGCTCCTCCACCTGGCCTTCCTCGCCCTGCCGGTCACCGCGATCGCCGGGTTGATCGCGGGGTTCCGGCGGGCCCGGGGCCGCGAGTGCGGCCGTCGGGCGGCGGTGGTCGCCCGGGTGTGCGCGGCGGTCACGGCGACCGGCTGGCTCGCCGTCGACCTGTGGGCACTGCCGCTCTAGCGACGCGACGCGGCGCGAAGCGATGCGGCGCGAAGCGATGCGATGTGACGCGGTGCGGCGCGGCCCGAGCCCGTGCGGCCCGAGCTCGTGCGGCCCGGAGCCCGTGCGGCCCGAGCTCGTGCGGCCCGGAGCCCGGCAGCCGAGGAACTCGTCGGCGGGGAGTGGTCGTTGGGGCCGGTGTGACCGACGAAACGATCCTCCTCGCCCCGATCGCCGAGGCCGACCTCGCCCGGCTGGAGGTGCTGGTCGGCGACCCCGGGCAGTTGGGCCCGTTCCAGTGGTTCGGCTGGCGCGATCCCGGCCGGTTCCGCCGCACCTGGGCCGAGGACGGCCTGCTGTCGGACGAGCGGTCGGTTCTGGCGGTCCGGGCCGGCGGCGAGTTCGCGGGATTCGTCGCCTGGCGCCGGATGAACGCCGCGACCAACGCCCCGTACTGGAACATCGGCATCCAGCTCCGTCCGGAGGTGCGCGGCCGGGGCATCGGCACCGCGGCCCAACGCCTGCTCGTGGACTACCTGTTCGCGCACTCGCCGGTCATGCGGCTGGAGGCGGACACCGAGTCCGGCAACCACGCCGAGCAGCGGGCGCTGGAGAAGTGCGGCTTCACCCGGGAGGGCGTGCAGCGCGCACTGACCTTCCGGGACGGGCAGTGGCGCGACGTCGTCCGCTACGGCCTGCTGCGCACGGATCCGCGCGGTTAGGGCCGGTCTTCAACCCTCGCCTCCGGGCAGACGACGGGGGTTTGAAGACGGGCCCCTAGCGCAGCGCCCCGAACCACTCCTCGGCGAGGGCGTCCAGTGTCCGTGCGGCGGGCTTCAACTCCCGTAGGTACCAGGGCAGGTTGCTGTAGACGTGGAGCAGTGTGTAGGCCATCAGCAGCCGCGGCTCGACGGCCCGGCCGTAGGTGGCCAGCAGCTGCCCGAGGAGGTGCGGGTCGGCGCGGGTGGTGAAGAGGCCGACGGCGACGAGGTCGTAGTCGGGGTCCCCGATCATGGCGGGCTCGAAGTCGAACAGGCCGGTCAGGCGCCAGCCGGCGGCGGGGTCGGTGAGGAGGTGCTCGCGCATGAACTCGGTGTGCAGCAGGGCGCGTCCGGGCGCCGCCGGGAGCGGGGCGGCGGCGAGGAAGTCCGGGATCTGCTCGGACCAGGCCTCCGACAGGCCGCGCTCCCGCTGGCGGGCGACGGCGCCGGCCCGCTGATCGTCGAGGAAGGCGTGCCAGTCGCCGGGACCGAGGGCGTCGGCGAGCGGTTCGGGGTCGAGGGCGTGCAGGGCGGCGAGCGCCTCGCCGCAGTCGCGCGCGATCCGCTCGCGCTCGGGCCGGGGGATGCGGGGCCAGGCGGTCGCCAGGCCCTCGCCGGGCAGCCGGGACATCAGCACGTAGCGCCAGCCGTTGACGTACTCGCCGGCCTCGCGCACCACCGGGGTGGGGATCGGCAGCGCGCCCCGCAGCCGGTCCAGGACGCGCGCCTCAACGAGGCCGTCCCGGGCGCCGGCGGCCGGGAACAGCTTGAGGACGTGCTCGTCGCCGACGGCGTAGACCGGGACGGAGCCCTCCGCAAAGCGTTCCAGCGGCAGTCCGCCGACGCCGAGCCGGGCGCACAGCGCCTCCGCGCCGGGACGCACCACCGACTCGTCGGGGACGACCGCGTCCCGTTCCTCGTCCGTCAGTACCAGAGGCAGCACGGGCGCACCGTAGGCAGAGCACGGCCCGCGCCGCAAAGGCTTTTCACCGCTCCTGCGAGGCGGCGCCGCACGCGTCGGCGGACGGTGAGACCGGCTCGGGCCCGGCGGCCGGGTCGCGGGTGAGCAGGTAGCGGGCGCCGGGGCCGGCGTCGGCGGCGCGGTCGCCGGCGTTGTAGAGGGCGCAGCGGGCGAGCGAGAGGCAGCCGCAGCCGATGCAGCCGGACAGCTTGCGCTTCAGCAGTTCGAGTTCGGCGATCTGCTCGTCGATGCGGCCCTGCCAGGACTCGGCCACCCGGTCCCACTCGGCGCGGGTGGGGGCCGGGCGGTCGGGGAGGCGGTCGAGGGCGACCCGTGCCTCGTCGAGGGAGAGGCCGACCCGTTGGGCCGCGCGGATGAACGCGATCCGGCGCAGGGTGCCCCGGGTGTAGCGGCGCTGCCCGCCGGTGGTGCGGGTGGCGTGGATCAGGCCGAGGCTCTCGTAGTAGCGCAGCGCGGACGCGGCGAGGCCGCTGCGGTCGGCGAGTTGGCCGATCGTGAGCAGGTCGCTGTGGTGCGGGCCGGCGGTGCGGCGGTCGTCGGGGTGGGCCGTCATGGGAACCCACTGTAGCCGCTTGACCTCAAGCTGGCTTTAAGTTGCACGATCGTGGTCATGACGACGAACGCAACCGCGGGATCCGTGACCGAGAGCCGTTCCGAGAGCCGTTCCGGGAGCCGTGCCCAGGCTCGCTCCGAGGCCCGGTTCGAGGACCTGCCCGCCCTGATGGCACTGATGACCGGCGCCGAGAAGCACGGCCCGGCCGCCACCTCCACGCTGGACGTGCTCTGGGTGCTGTACGACCGGGTGCTGCGGGTCGGACCGGAAACCGCGCAGGAGCAGGACCGCGACCGCTTCCTGCTCTCCAAGGGCCACGGGCCGATGGCGTACTACGCGGTGCTGGCGGCCAAGGGCTTCATCGACCCCGAGGTGCTGCCGAGCTTCGGCGGCTACGACTCGCCGCTCGGCCACCACCCGGACCGCACGCTGGTGCCCGGCGTGGAGATCTCCTCCGGCTCGCTCGGGCACGGCCTGCCGCTGGGCGTCGGCACGGCGCTCGGGCTGCGCGCGCAGGGCCTGACCGACGCCGCCGTGTGGGTGCTGGTCGGCGACGCCGAGTTCGACGAGGGCTCCAACCACGAGGCGGTCGCCTTCGCCGGGTCGTACGGGCTGGAGCGGCTGCACGTCGTGGTGATCGACAACTCCTCGGCCACGCACGGCTGGCAGGGCGGCATCGCGCAGCGGTTCGCGGCCGCGGGCTGGTCGACCGCGACGGTGGACGGCCGCGACCACGAGGCGCTGCACCGGGCCTTCACCGCCGAGCACCCGGGCCGCCCGCACGTGGTGGTCGCCCGGGTGGAGCCCAAGGAGAACCACTGAGCATCCGGCCGCCCCGAGAGCGCCCGGACGAGCACGCCGAACCCGCATTCCCGGAAGGAACGTCACCGATGGACACCATGCGCGACCGCTTCGTCGCCGTCACCACCCGCCTGCTGGACGAGGACCCCCGGCTGGCGGTGGTGCTCGCCGACATCACCGCGGCCGCCTTCACCCCGGCCCAAGAGCGCCACCCCGACCGGGTGGTCAACGTCGGCATCCGCGAACAGCTGCTGATCGGTGCGGCCGGCGGCCTGGCGCTGAGCGGGATGCGGCCGATCGCCCACACCTTCGCCAGCTTCCTGATCGAACGGCCTTTCGAGCAGGTCAAGTTGGACCTGGTCCACCAGGGCGTGGGGGCCGTCCTGGTGAGCGCGGCGGGCTCGTACGACTGGCCGGCCGGCGGCCGCACCCACATGTCCCCGGGCGACGTGGCGCTGCTGGACACCCTGCCGGACTGGACCGTCCACGTCCCCGGGCACCCGGACGAGGCCGAGCAACTGCTGCGCCACGCGTACGCGGACGGCGACCGCAACGTGTACGTCCGGCTCTCGGCGCACCAGAACGCCGCGCCGGTGGCGGTCGAGCCGGGCCGCTTCGGCACCGTCCGCACCGGCTCGCGCGGTGTGGTGCTGGCCGTCGGGCCGATGCTGGACGCGGTGCTCGCGGCCACCGAGGGCCTGGACGTCACGGTGCTGTACGCGGCGACGGTGCGCCCCTTCGACGCGGCCGGGCTGCGGGCGGCCGTCGGCGAGCGGGCGGAGGTGGTGCTGGTCGAGCCGTACCTGGCCGGGACCTCGGCGAACGAGGTGCACGAGGCGCTGGCCGACCGCCCGCACCGGGTGCTGGGCCTGGGCGTGCCGCGCGAGGAGCACCGGCACTACGGCTCGATCGCGGAGCACCTGGCCGCCTACGGCCTGGACGCGCCCGCGCTGCGGGAGCGGATCGGCACCTTCCTCTGGTGAGCCGGCCACGGTTCCCGGGGCAGCGAGCGCTCGCGCCGTGGGCGGCTGCGCTGCGACGCCCGGCACCGCGGCCGTCGGTGGATCAGCCGGTCAGGACCACGGCCACCGCGTCCGGTCCCACCCGCACGTCCGTGCCGCCCAGCGCCGCCGGGCCGAAGGCCGCGACCACCTCGCGCCCGGCGGCCCCCAGCGGCACTGCGGCCTCGTCCGGCCCGAGGTTGACCGCGACCCGGTACGGCCCGCGGTGCACCACCAGCCACCCCGCCGCCTCGTCGAAGACCGCCCGCACCGCGCCGAGGTCGGGGTCGGCGAACTCCGGTCGCTCCCGCCGCAGTCGGATCAGCGTCCGGTACCAGGAGAGCAGTTCGGCGTGCGGGGCGCGCCGGGGCTCGGTCCAGTCGAGGACGGAGCGCAGCACGGTGGCGGGCTCCTGGGGGTCGGGGACGGCCTCGGCGGCCCAGCCGTGCTCGGTGAACTCCCGCCGCCGGCCCTGCCTGACGGCCTCGGCGAGGTCCGGGTCGGTGTGGTCGGTGAAGTACTGCCAGGGTGTCGCGGCGCCCCACTCCTCGCCCATGAACAGCATCGGGGTGAACGGCGAGGTGAGCACCAGGGCGGCGCCGCAGGCGAGTCGGCCGACGGGGAGCGTGGTGGAGATGCGGTCCCCGAGCGCCCGGTTGCCGACCTGGTCGTGGGTCTGCAGGTAGCCGAGCAGCCGGTGGCCCTCGGCCGCGGGGAACGGGCGTCCGTGGCTGCGGCCGCGGAAGGAGGACCAGGTGCCGTCGTGGAAGAACCCGCGGGTGAGCGCCTTGGCGACGGCGGCGAGCGGTTCGCGCGCGAAGTCCGCGTAGTAGCCCTGGGATTCACCGGTGAGCGCGCAGTGCAGGGCGTGGTGGAAGTCGTCGCTCCACTGGGCGGTGAGGCCCTGGCCGCCGGCCTCGGTCGGGGCGGTGGTGCGCGGGGTGTTGAGGTCGGACTCGGCGATCAGGAACAGCGGGCGGTTCGTGGTGACCGCCAACTTCCTCACCTCGTGGGAGAGTTCCTCCAGGAAGTGGACCGCGCGGTCGTCCGCGAGGGCGTGCACGGCGTCCAGCCGCAGGCCGTCGATGCGGTAGTCGCGCAGCCAGGCCAGTGCGCTGCCGATCAGGTACGCGCGCACCTCGTCCGAGCCGGGCGCGTCCAGGTTCACCGCGGAGCCCCACGGCGTGTGGTGCCGGTCGGTGAAGTACGGGCCGTACGCGGGGAGGTAGTTGCCGGACGGGCCGAGGTGGTTGTGCACGACGTCCAGCACCACGCCGAGGCCCTTGTGGTGGGCGGCGTCGACGAAGCGCTTGAGCCCCTCCGGCCCGCCGTAGGGCTCGTGGACGGCCCAGAGCGAGACCCCGTCGTAGCCCCAGCCGTGCCGGCCGGGGAACGGGCAGACCGGCATCAGCTCGACGAAGTCGACGCCCAACTCGACCAGGTGGTCCAGGTGTTCGGCGGCGGCCTCGAAGGTGCCGCGGGCGGTGAAGGTGCCGATGTGCAGCTCGTACAGCACCGCGCCGGGCAGCGCGCGGCCGCGCCAGCCGGTCCGCGACCAGCGGAACGCGGTGTGGTCCACCGGGCGGCTCGGGCCGTGCGGGCCGTGCGGCTGGCAGGCCGAGCGCGGGTCGGGCAGCGGCGGGCCGTCGTCGAGGCGGAAGGCGTAGTCGCCCGCCGGGGCCTCGCCGGACCACCAGCCGGCACGGTCGGCGCAGCGGGCCAACTCGTGCTCCGTGCCGTTGACTTCGACGCGGACACGGGAAGCGGCGCGGGGCGCCCACACCTCGTAGGCCGGCATCAGCCCCTCCTCGTCAGCAGCGCCACCGGGCTCCCGGCCAGCAGTTCGGCCACCGGAACCGGGCCCGCCGGGAAGCTCCGCAGGGTCAGCTCGTCCGTCCACGGCCCGCCCGGCGGCAGCTCCAGCACGGTGTCCCGCCAGCCGCCCGCCCGCTGCAGCCCGTACGGCAGCCGGGTGACGGCGGTGACGACGCCGTCGCCGCGGGCGAAGGCCAGCAGGTGGTCGCCGGCGGCGCCGGAGGCGGGCAGCGGCCGGTACGGGCCGAGCGGGCGGGAGCGGCGCAGGTGCAGGGCGGTGGTGGTGAGGTGCAGCTTCTCGCGGGCGAGGTCGCCGGGGCGCCGGGTGGCGGAGTCGGTGAGCCGCACGGCGAGCGCGCCGAGGTCCACCACGCCCCGGTTGTCCGGGTCCACCAGTGTGTACAGCGGCTCCTCGCTGCCCTGGTAGAGGTCGGGCACGCCCGGCACGGTGAGGTGCAGCAGGGCGGCGGCGAGGGTGTTGGAGCGGGCGTGCGGGGCGAGGGCGTGTACCCGGCCCTCGATCCGGGGGAGCAGCCCGGGGTTGCCGTAGGCGGCGCGGGCCCGGTCCTCCAGCGCCCGTTCGTAGCGCGGGTCGGGCTCGGTCCAGGAAGTGTGCAGCTTGGCCTCGCGGACGGCCTTGAGCAGGGCGGCGACCAGCCGGTCCGGGGTGATCGGCCAGGCCGCGACCAGGGTGTGCCAGAGCAGCCAGTCGGCGTCGCGGTCGAGGCCGGGGGCCGCCGGACCGGCCGCGGTGGACCAGGCGGCGGCCTCGGCGGCCCAGGCGTGCGGCTGCTCGGCGAGGACGGCGAGCCGGGCGCGGGCATCGGCGCTGCGCTTGGTGTCGTGGGTGGAGAGCACGGTCATGCCGTGCGGCCAGGTGCGCTCCTGGTGGC
Source organism: Kitasatospora sp. NPDC038210 (assembly GCF_055600605.1). Taxonomy (NCBI): domain Bacteria; kingdom Bacillati; phylum Actinomycetota; class Actinomycetes; order Kitasatosporales; family Streptomycetaceae; genus Kitasatospora; species Kitasatospora sp. NPDC038210. The sequence continues at coordinate 338,383 of NZ_JBVJYK010000005.1, forward strand.
GGCACCAGTCGTGGAAGTCCGCCGGGCGCAGCCCGGGCCGGGCGGGCTCGCCGCCGACCTCGTTCAGGCCGGGCAACGCGTTCCAGCGGTAGAAGGCGGTGTCCTCGACGCCCTTGGCGGCCACCGCCGCGGCGGTCTGGGCGAAGCGGACGCAGAACTCGTCGTGGTCGGCGCCGCGGCCCAGCTCGCCGAGTGCCAGTGCGGCCACCAGGCGGTCGGTGGGGTCGGCGGAGCCGTCCAGGGCCGCGCGCAGCTGCTGCCGGGAGGCCGCCGGGGGTGCCTCGCCGGGCCGCGCGTAGGGCCGGTACGCCGGGTAGCCGGTGAGCAGCCGGGCGAGCGCGGCGCGCAGCTGCCAGGGCGCGTGGTCGGCGTGCGCGGGTTCGGCGGCGCCGATCCGCAGGGCGATCCGCACCAGCCGTTCGATCTCGGCGGCGAGCTCGCCGTCCGGCCCGGTCATGTCGGCCCGTCCGCGCCGGGCGGCGGCGAGTGCCGGGTGCGGGTCCTCGCAGAGGTCCCGGACCGGTCCGCCGCGCAGGAAGGACTCGTAGGCCCCGGCCAGCAGGCAGGCGCCCGCGTGGTCGGTGAGCACGCCGTCGATGCGGCGCAGCGCGTCGTAGCCGGTGGTGCCGGCGACCGGCCAGTCCTCGGGCAGCTGCTCGTCGCCGGTGAGGATCTTCTCGACCACGACGTAGGCGCCGCCGGTCGTTCCCGACGCCCCGCCGGTCGTTCCCGACGCCCCGCCGGTGGCCGCTGCGAGCCGGCGCAGGTAGCCGCGCGGGTCGGCGAGCCCGTCCGGGTGGTCGATCCGGAAGCCGTCCAGGACGCCCTCGGCGTGCAGTCGCAGCAGCACGCCGTGGGTGGCGGCGAACACCTCGGGGTCCTCCACCCGCAGGGCGATCAGCTCGTTGACGGTGAAGAAGCGCCGGTAGTTGAGCTCGGTGCGGGCCAGGCGCCACCAGGCGAGCCGGTACCACTGGCGGGCGAGCAGCTCGGACAGCGGCAGTGACTCGGTGCCGGGGCGCAGCGGCAGTTCGTGCCGGTGGTAGCGCAGGCTCCCGCCGTCCACGGTCAGCTGGTCCAGGACGGCGCCGAGCCGGTCACCGAGCAGCGGCAGCAGGACCCGGCCGCGCCCGGGGTCGTCGGCGGGGCCGGGCTGGGCGGTCCAGTCGATGTCGAACCAGCGGGCGTACGGCGAGTCGGGCCCGTCGCGCAGCACCTGCCAGAGCGGGCGGTTGAGCCGTTCGGGGGCCGGTACGGCCATGTGGTTGGGCACCACGTCCGCGATCAGCCGCAGTCCGTGCCCGCGGGCGGCGGTGGCCAGCGCGCGCAGGGCCGGCTCGCCGCCGAGCTGCTCGCTGATCCGGGTGTGGTCGACGGTGTCGTAGCCGTGGGTGGAGCCGGGGACGGCTTCCAGCAGGGGGGACAGGTGCAGGTGGGAGACGCCGAGGGCGGCCAGGTAGGGGACGGCGGCGGTGGCGTCGTGGAGGGTGAAGCCGGGCTGGAGCTGGAGGCGGTAGCTGGCGGTGGGGGTGCCGCCGGGAGGGACGGCGGCCGGGCGGGGCTGCGCGGGCTCGGCGGCGGAGGTCATAGCTCCATAGGTACCCGGGGGAGCCTGCCGCCAAGACCCGCTGTTGATCCGAACAGGTGACCGCCCCCCGGCCGCCCCCCAGTCGCCCCCCGGGCCGCCCCCGGTCGCCGGGCGGCCGGTCACGCCGGCCGCTGCAGCACCATCAGCGAGCGGTCGGTGAGCCACAGCGTGTCCCCGGCCTTGACCCGGGCCCCGGTGCCCGGGGCGGGGAGCCGGGGCTGAGTGGTGTCGACCACGACCCGCCACTCCTGGCCGTGGTCGGCGGGCACGGTGAACTCCAGTGGTTCGAAGTGCGCGTTGAACATCAGCAGGAAGGAGTCGTCGACGATCCGCCCGCCGCGCCGGTCGGGTTCGGAGATCGCGTAGCCGTTGAGGAAGACGGTCAGCGACTTGGCGTAGCTGGCTCCCCAGTTGCGCTTGGTCATCTCCTCCCCGGTCGGGGTGAACCAGGCGATGTCGGTGAGGTCGTCGAACCCGCCGGAGGCGGACACCGGCCGGCCGTGGAAGAACCGGCGGCGGCGGAACACCGGGTGGTCGCGGCGCAGCCAGATCATTCCCTGGGTGAACTCCAGCAGCCGCGCCTGCGGCCCGTCGTCCTCGGGCCACTGCACCCAGGTGAGGTCGTTGTCCTGGCAGTAGGCGTTGTTGTTGCCCAGTTGGGTGCGGCCGAGTTCGTCGCCGTGCGAGAGCATCGGCACGCCCTGGGAGAGCATCAGGGTGGCGATGAAGTTGCGCTGCTGGCGTGCTCGCAGCTCCTCGACGGCCGGGTCGCCGGAGGGGCCCTCGACGCCGCAGTTCCAGGAGCGGTTGAAGGACTCGCCGTCGCGGTTGTCCTCGCCGTTGGCCTGGTTGCGCTTGTCGTTGTAGGAGACCAGGTCGCGCAGGGTGAAGCCGTCGTGGCAGGTGACGAAGTTGATGGAGGCGATCGGGCGGCGGCCGTCGTCCTGGTAGAGGTCGGAGGAGCCGGTGAGGCGGGAGCCGAACTCGGCGAGGGTGGCGTTCTCGCCGCGCCACAGGTCGCGCACGGTGTCCCGGTACATGCCGTTCCACTCCGTCCACAGCGGGGGGAAGTTGCCGACCTGGTAGCCGCCCTCGCCGAGGTCCCAGGGCTCGGCGATCAGCTTGGCCTGGGAGACCACCGGGTCCTGCTGGACCAGGTCGAAGAAGGAGGAGAGCCGGTCGACCTCGTGGAACTGCCGGGCGAGGGTGGCGGCGAGGTCGAATCTGAAGCCGTCCACGTGCATCTCGGTGACCCAGTAGCGCAGCGAGTCCATGATCAGCTGGAGCACGTGCGGGCTGCGCATCAGCAGGCTGTTGCCGGTGCCGGTGGTGTCCTCGTAGAAGCGCTGGTCCTGGGCGAGGCGGTAGTAGGAGACGTTGTCCAGGCCGCGCAGCGAGAGGGTGGGGCCGAGGTGGTTGCCCTCGGCGGTGTGGTTGTAGACGACGTCCAGGATCACCTCGATGCCGGCCGCGTGCAGCGCCTTGACCATCGACTTGAACTCCTGCACCTGCTGGCCGCGGTCGCCGGTGGAGGAGTAGGAGGAGTGCGGTGCGAAGAAGCCGATCGTGTTGTAGCCCCAGTAGTTGGCCAGGCCGAGGTCGCGCAGCCGGTGGTCGCGGACGAACTGGTGCACCGGCATCAGCTCGATCGCGGTGACGCCGAGCTTGGCGAGGTGTTCGATCACCGCGGGGTGGGCGAGGCCGGCGTAGGTGCCGCGGATCTCCTCGGGGATGCCCGGGTGGAGCCGGGTGAGGCCCTTGACGTGGGCCTCGTAGATGACCGTGCGGTGGTAGTCGGTGCGCGGCGGCCGGTCGGTGCCCCAGTCGAAGTACGGGTTGATCACCACCGAGTGCATCGTGTGCGGGGCGGAGTCGAGGTCGTTGCGGCGCTCGGGTGCGCCGAAGTGGTAGCCGTAGACCGACTCGTCCCAGTCGATGTGCCCGCTCATCGCCTTGGCGTACGGGTCCAGGAGCAGCTTGGCGCTGTTGTGCCGCTGGCCGAGGCCCGGGTTGTACGGTCCGTGCACGCGGAAGCCGTAGCGCTGGCCGGGCTGGACGCCGGGGAGGTAGGCGTGCCGGACGAACGCGTCCGTCTCGCGCAGTTCGACGGCGGTCTCGGAGCCGTCCTCGGCGAGCAGGCACAGTTCGATGCGGTCGGCGCTCTCGGAGAACACGGCGAAGTTGGTGCCGGCTCCGTCGTAGGTGGCGCCGAGGGGGTAGGGCGTGCCGGGCCAGACCTGCATGGCTCCTCAACTTCCTTGCTGCATAAGCAAACTGACATGTAGTCCGACAATAAGTCCGACAGCCTGCCCGGACCCGGACGCTCTCCTGCCCGGCCGGGCGGCCGGGCATGTGCGGTGCTCGCGCGCCGTGACGCACGGCACAGCCCGCATACTTCCGGAGCCCTTCCCCGGTGGCCGGGAGAACCGGCCCGGGTTGGTCCGAACGAGTGTCCGGCGGGCATTCGTGTGAAGAGTGATGCCGGTGGGGCGCGCCCGTCGGGGCGCCGGTGCCGCCGCCGGTGCGGGCGGGAACGCGGGGCGGGAGCGCGGGCAGGAGCGGGCGGGAGCGCGGGCCGGGCGGGCCCCGCGGCACGGGCGGAGCCCCGCCGATCCGGCTGCGGTCGGCTCGCGGCGGGCAGTACCCTTGATCGTCCGGCCGCCCGGCGCCCGCCGACAGTCCGTCAACAGGCGGATGGCGGTCCGTCAACGGTCCTCGCGCCCGCGGGGGCCGGCGGCAGCAACCAGATGAGGTGGCGCATGGTGTTCCCCGCCGGCGGCCGTGGCTCCGGGTCCGACGGCCCCGACCGGGGCGCGGCCCGCAGCGAGGCGCCCACGGTGGTCATGCGTCCCACCCTGACCGGCCGCACGCTGGTGCCCGCCCAGGGCGGCCCGGTCGAGATACCGGCACTGGCCTGGTCGGCCGGCGAGTGGGAGGACGCCTACCAGCGGGTGCGGCTGTCCGGCCGCGCCTACGTCTGGCTCAACCTGGTCGAGCAGCGGCTGCGCTCCCTGGTGGACGAGGTGCTGCACCCGATCTACGCCCCCGCCCACGGCGAGGACTGGGTCACCGCGGCCGCCGGACCGGCCGGCGAGGAGTGGGCGCACCGGGCCGGGGCGGTGCGCGAGGTCAGCCGCCGCAAGGGCTACCTGCTCGACCCGGCCGACGACGACCCGCTGGTCTTCCTCACCCTGCCCCAGCTGCGCGAGCTGATGGTCCAGCACTGGCCGTGCTTCGAGCCGTACCTGGCCGACCGGCGCGAGATCGAGCTCGCGCTGGACGAGCTGGAGGTGGCCCGGCACGTGGTCTCCCGCAACCGGGTGCTCACCCAGACCGTCCTGGCGCAGACCGAGCGCGCCGCCGCCCGGCTGCTGGCCGTCCTGGACGGCGGCGCGGGCGGGGTGCCCGCCGACGTGGTGGAGTCCCTGGTGGCCGGCCGGTACGCGGACGTGGTCGCGGTGCACGCCGACCGGGTCCGGCTGCAGCGCGACCTGCCGGTGGAGGACCTGCTGGACGGCGCCCGGCGACTGGACGCGCTCGGCATCGGCCTCGGCATGCTCTGCCAGAACTACACCGGCAAGCGCCTGGTGCGCCTCGCCGGCGAGGGCTGCCGGGTCCGGCTGCTCTTCCTCAACCCGGCGAGCAGCGCGGTGCGCCGCCGCGAACGCGAACTCGGCCTCAGTCGCAGCGAGTTGTCCCGCTCGATCGAGATGAACATCATGCACGTGCGGCGGGTCCGGGCCCGGCTGCGGGACCAGGGCGGCTTCGAGATCCGGGTGTTCGACGAGACCCCGCGCTTCACCGCCTACCTGGTCGAGGGTCCCCGGGCCACCGGCCAGGCGGGCGGCCGCCGGCAGGGCCGCGACCTCGGCGTCATCCAGCCCTACCTGCGCCGCTCCCGCGGCATGGAGTCCCCGGCGCTGGTGCTGCGCGGCGGCGCCGGCCAGCAGCCCGGCGGCACCGAACCGGGGCTGCTGGAGGTCTACCGCGAGGAGTTCGAGGGGGTCTGGGCGGACTCCCGGCCCGTGTCGTGAGGGCCGGAGGCCCCGGGAAACCCCGTGGTCCCGGCGGCGGCGGGGCTGACAGACTGCGGTCCGTGAACAGCCATCCCGCCTGGACCCTGGTACCCGCCGCCGTCGACGACCTCGAACGCATCACCGACCTCAAGGACCAGGTCATGCGCGCCGACCTGGAACGCCTCGGCCGCTGGGACCCGGACCGCTCCCGCCGACGGGTGGCGGACTCCTTCTCCACCAGGTGGACGTCCGTGCTGCTGGTCGACGGCGCCTTCGCCGGCTCCGTCGCCGTCCGGCCCGACCCGCAGGGCGGCCGCCACCTGGAACTGTTCTACCTCGCCCCGCACCTGCAGGGCCGCGGGATCGGCGGCGCCGTGCTGCGCCGGCTCCTCGCCGAGGCCGACGCAGCCCGGGAGCCGGTGCGCCTGGTCGTCCTGCAGGGCAGCGCCGCCCGGCGGCTCTACGAGCGGCACGGCTTCACCGTCGTCCACGAGGACCCGGTCGACGTCCACATGTACCGCCCGGCCCCCGAGCCCGCCCCCGTGACCACCCCGGACCAGGCGCTCACCCGGCTCCGGGACTGCGCCGCCCTGTGGAGCGGCGGGGCGGCCGACGGCCGGGTGGTGGTCGACGCGGCCTGCGAGGCCCTGGTCGTCGGGCTCGACGGTCCGGCCCTGCGCGAACTGGCCGCCTGCTCCTACCGCGAGGCCGCCACCGAACTCCACACCCTGCTGCCCGCGGCCATGGCCGAACAGGGCCTGGTCTTCCACCCCTTCGGCGGCGACGGCGCCGAGGAGGAGGTCCTGCGGGCGCTCGCCGTGGCCTTCCTGAACGGGGAACTGACACCCCGGGAGCTGACCCGCGCCGCGCACCAGCGCTTCGGGCACGAGCTGGACGCGGCCGATCCGCTCTCCTGCCTCGACGACGAGTACGACACCCTGGCGTACAGCACGCGCAGCCGGGACGAGGTGGACGCCGACGTCCTCGCCGAGGCCCGCCGACTGGCCGGGACCGACCCGGCGCCGTAGCGCTCCGTCGGTGCCTGCCGGTGCCTGCCGGTGCCTGCCGGTGCCCGCCGGTGCCCCTGGGATTCCGGGCGTTCGGGGTGCCGTCGACCGGCCGACCGTACCCGTTCCGGCCCGTCCGCGACGCCGGCGGGCCGACCGGTGGGCCGGGTTGTCGGTGGGGCGGGTGATGATGGGGGCTGTTTCGAGAGACAGGACGGAAGGACACACCTGATGAGCTGGTGGCAGCAGCCACTGGTCGGCTTCGACCTGGAGACCACGGGCACCGACCCGGCCGTGGACCGCATCGTCACGGCCGCGCTCGTGGACACGGTCGGGGCCGCCCGGGTGGGGGCCGCGCACTGGCTGCTCGACCCCGGGGTGCCGATACCCGCCGAGGCGGAGGCGATCCACGGGATCGGGGACGCGGTGGCGCGGGGCAAGGGGCGGCCGGCGAAGGAAGCGGTGGAGGAGATAGCCGCCGCGTTGTGCGAGCGGATAGCCGCCGGGAGACCGGTGGTGGCGTTCAACGCGCCGTTCGACCTGTCGCTGCTCGACGCCGAGCTGCGCCGGCACGGACTGGCGACGCTCGCGGAGCGCCTCGGCGGGCCGGTCGGGCCGGTGCTGGACGCGCTGGTGATCGACCGCGGCGTGGACAAGTACCGCAAGGGCTCGCGCACCCTGCAGCGGGTCTGCGAGGTGTACGGGGTGGAACTGACGGACGCCCACGAGGCGGGCAGCGACGCACTGGCCGCCGTCCGGGTCGCCGTCGCACTGGCCGGGCGCTACCCGGCCGAGGTGGGGGCGGTCGCTCCGGCCGAGCTGCACCGCCGGCAGATCGACTGGTACCGGACGTGGGCGGAGGGCCTGCAGGCCTGGCTGCGCCGAGGCAAGGACCCGCAGGCGGTGGTCGACCCGCGCTGGCCCGCCCGCTAGCGGCCCGAGCCCGGCACACCGGCCCGATGACCGCCCGCCCCGTACGCCCCGCCCCGGGCCCGGAGGGCGGCTCCCGGCAGGTCCACCGGCTCGACCACACCTGACGGGGGCCCGGCGGGCCGACGGCCGGCCCGGTCGCGGTCCGACCGGGGGCCCCGTCGAGGCTACTGCAGGTCCAGGCCCACCGGGTGCGCGAGGTCCACCGGGCAGACGAACACGTGCAGTTCGCCGAAGCGCCCGACGGACAGGTCCGGGTCCCCGCCGCTGTCCACGGTGAGCAGGTGGACCATCCGGGCGCCGCAGCCGCAGTCGATCGGGATCAGGTCGGTGGAGTGCCAGGACGGCCAGCCGCCGAGCTTCCAGCCGTCCGCGCAGGACAGCGCGCGGTGGTACTCCAGTTCGTGCCGCTGCGCGAACTCCTCTGCGGCGTCGTGGAGTTCACCGGGCAGCTCGTCCTGGTCGGGCAGGTCGAGGACCTGCTCGGGGCGCAGCGCGCAGGGCGTCGGCAGGTAGTACTCGTCGCTGCGCCGGGGTGCCGGCGGGGTGACCGGGGAGAGGTCGGCGGCGCGCTGCCAGTGCAGTTCGACGTTCGGGCCGTAGTAGAAGCGCTCGCCCTGGATGTCGTCGTGGTCGTTGGGGCACCAGAGCACCTGCAGCCGGTCGGTGCCCTCCGGCCAGGGCAGGTGCGGGGCGTCCTCGGCGCGGATGTGTGCCAGCGGCACCACGGCCGTGCCGGCCGCGGGCCGTTCGGCGACCTTCCGGTGGAGGCGCCAGTTCGTGAGGTCGAGGGAGCCGGCGCCGTCCATGATCCGGCGCTTCTCGGTGGCTTCCTCGGAGGTGAGGACGTGCGGGTCGCCGCCGGCCCGGGCCCGCTCGTGCAGCGCGCGGTCGATGCCCTCCCAGATCGCGCGGTCGGCCGGGGAGACGTCCTGGTAGTCGTCGTCCAGGTGCTTGGCCGTGCAGTGCGGCCAGGGCTCGCCGGCCGGCCACAGAGCCGGGCCGCCGATCCGGCTCGCGGCCGGTTCGGGTGTCGCGGCGTACGGGTGGAGCAGCGTGGCGGGCCGCAGGTAGGGAGCCAGTCCCGGTACGGCGGCGACGAGTTCGGCGGGGGTGGGGCTGCTGTCGGTCACGCCGCACACCCTAGGGTCCCGTCTTCGAGGCCCCGCCCGTGGGGGCGACGCCGGGAACCGCGCTACTGCGCCGGGAAGTCGAAGGTGTAGCCCTGGGCGACCAGCCAGGGAAGCAGCTGCTTGAGCGCGGCCACGGTCTGGCTGCGGTCGCCGCCTCCGTCGTGCATCAGGATGATGCCGCCCGGCTTGAGCTGCTTCTGGACGGTGGCGACGATGGCCGGCACGCCGGGGCGGGACCAGTCGCGCGGGTCGACGGACCAGCCGAGCGAGGACATCCCGAGGCCCGCGGTGATGTGCTCGTTGTCGGCGTCGAAGCCGCCGCCCGGGGCGCGGAACCAGTCGACCCGGGTGCCCGGGCCGCCGGCCTGGACGATCATGTCGCGGGCCGCGCCGATCTCGTACGCGGCCTTGTCGTGCGGGAGCTTCGCGAACGGCTGCGGGTGGTGGACGCTGTGGTCGCAGAGCCGGTGCCCGGCGGCCAGGACGCGCTTGACCAGGGCCGGGTTGGCGGCGGCGTTCTGGCCGATCTCGCAGAAGGTGGCCTTGGCGTGGTACTGGGCGAGCAGGTCGAGGATCTGGCCGGTCGCGGGGCCGGGGCCGTCGTCGAAGGTGAGGGCGACGGTGCGGCCGCCGGAGGCGGTGGAGCCGATCACGGTGCCCGCCCCGGGGTGCTCGGGCGGCGCGGCGGGCGAGGAGGACGCGGCGGGCGAGGCCGGCACCGCGGGCGCGGCCGGGGAGGCGGGGCCGGAGGAGTCCCCAGGCCGGGGCGTGCGCGGCTTCACCGGGACGGCAGGAGCGGCCGACGACGAGGACCCGGCCGACGACGAGGACGCCGCGGACCCGGAGGCGCCTGCGGCCGGGGGTATCCCGTCGGAGCCGGGCGTCGGGGCGGTGGTGGCCGCCGCCGTTCCGCTCGGGTGCGCGGCGACCGGCGGCTGGGCGGCGGTGCTCGGCGACTGCAGCGCGCCGCTGGCGGTCCCGCACGCGGTGAGCCCCAGCACGGCGGCCAGCCCGATGCAGCCCGCGATCAGCCGGCGCCCGGAGCGGGAGGGGAGGGTCGGAGCGGAGGGGCGGCGGGCGGTCCGGTGCATGGCGGCGGCTCCTGAGGTACGAGTACGGTGCCGATCCCTCGGGTCAGGATGACTGTCCGGTAGGACGCCGAGCCTACGTGCCGTGGTTGCGCGCCGGACCGCTTCCGCCCGGGACCCTTCTCACACCCGCCCCGGTTGGCACCCGGCCCTGGATCGGGGTATCGCCCCGCCGTCAGAACGGGTACCAGCGCACCCCGGTGGCACCGTCCCGCAGGGAGTCGACCCGCCGCCGGAACTCGGCCAGGGCGGCCGGGTTGCTCGCGGCCTGCTGCGCGACCCAGGAGGCGCTGGCGGTCTCGCGGGCGCCGCGCAGCACCGTGAAGCCGGGCCACTCGCGCACGTCCCAGCCGTACGCCTCGGTGAACGCCCGGTACTCCTCGCCGGGCACGCCGTAACGGTCGTGGGCGAGGGCGAGGACCACCAGGTCGTGCTCCCGCAGGTCGTTCGCGACGAATTCGAGGTCGAGCAGCACCGGTCCGTCCGGGCCGACGTGGACGTTGCGCGGCAGCGCGTCGCCATGGATCACGCCGGGGTGCAGCCGGGGGACGAGGTCGGGCAGGGCGGCCTCGAAGGCGTCCCGGCGGTGGCGCAGGAAGGCGACGTCCGCGGGGTCGACGTGGCCCTCGGCGGAGGCCAGCCAGCGTTCGACCGGGGCCAGCAGGTCGCGCCGGCCGAGCGGCACGGGCGGTACCGGCAGCCGGTGCAGGGTGCGCAGCAGCGGGGCGAGGTCGACCGGGCGGGCGGGGCGGACGGCGGGTGCGAGCCGGTGCCAGAAGGTGACGGGGTGCCCGTCGGCGAGTTGCGGTTCGGGCGCCACCGCGTCGTACGGGCGCACCACCGGGACGCCCTGTCCGGCCAGCCAGTGGGCGACGGTGAGCTCGCGGTGCGCCCGGTCGTACAGCTCGGGGCCGCGGCCGACCTTGGCGACCACGGCCGGGTCGCCGAGGTCGAAGACGGCGTTCTCGCCGAGTGCGAGCAGCCGGGCGTCGCCGGGGCCGGGAAGTCCGGCGGACTCGCAGGCGTGGGCGAGCAGCAGCCGGGCGCGGCCCTCGTCGAAGGGGATCATGACTGGGCTCCGTTCCGGCGGTGTTCACCCGGGGGACCCGGGACGGTGATCATCATGACGCACCGATGCCGGGCCCGGCGCGTTGCGGGGCCCGGCGTGGTGCGCGTCACCGGCGGCGGCTCAGACCCCGACCCGCCGGTGCCGGGCGGCGCCGTCCGCGGGGGCGGCGGGCCGGGGGTGCGGGGCGTCCACGTCGCCGGGCGGCGGCACGGTCTCGCCGTGCGACAGGTCCGGCAGCCAGTTCAGCCAGCGCGGCAGGTACCAGTTGCGCTCGCCGAGCAGGCTCATCACCGAGGGCAGCAGCACGGCGCGGATCACGGTGGCGTCGATCAGGACGGCGACCGCCAGGCCGACGCCCATCTGCTTCATCGCCTGCATGGACAGGGTGCCGAAGACCGCGAACACCGCCACCATGATCACCGCGGCGCTGGTGACGACCCCGGCCGTGGAGCGGATGCCGTGGGCGATCGCGGCGCGGGTCGGCAGCCCGCGGTCGTGGCCCTCCTTGATCCGGGAGACCACGAAGACGTGGTAGTCCATCGAGAGCCCGAAGAGGATCACGAAGAGGAACAGCGGCACCCAGGACTCCACGGCCCCGACGCCGGCGGTGCCCAGCAGCGAGGCGCCGACGCCGTGCTGGAAGACCAGCGTCAGCACCCCGTACGCGGCGCCCACCGACAGCAGGTTGAGCACGACGGCGGTGAGGGCCACGGCCGGCGAGCGGAAGGAGGTGAGCATCAGCAGGAAGGCGAAGGCGATGACGAAGCCGAAGACCAGCGGCATCGAGCCGGTCATCCTGGCGTTGAAGTCGTACGACCCGGCGGTGCGTCCGGTGACGGGGGCCTCGGTGCCGGGCACCCTGAGGACGGTCGAGGGCACCAGGTCCTCGCGCAGGGTCCTCAGCGCGTCGTTGCTGGTGGCGTCGTTGCCGGTGCCGTCGAGCGGGATGTCGACGGTGGCGACGTTCTCGGCGGGGTGCACGGCGACCTCGACCGGGCCGTGCATCCGCCCGCCGGCCAGTGCCCTCGCCCTGAGGTCGGCGATCGCGGCGGTCATCGCGGGGGAGTCGATGTCGGCGGCCTTGATGACGACGGTGGCCGGGGCGGGGCTGCCGGGGAAGGCGGCCTCGATCTTCTGCGAGGCGGCGACGAGGGCGTTGCCCGCGGGCAGCTGCTGCCGGAAGGTCAGGTTGGCGGTGCGCATGGTGAGCAGCGGTGCGGCCAGGGCGAGCAGGAAGGCCCCGGCGAGCAGGGTGGACGCCAGCGGGCGGCTCAGCACCGGGGTGAGCACCGCGTTCCAGAACCGTCCGCCGGTCCGGCCCGCGTCCGGTCGGCGGAGCCGGGCGAGCAGGGGCACCCGCCCCTTGTCGACGCGGTCGCCGAGCATCGACAGCAGGGCGGGCAGCACGGTCAGCGAACCGAGCACGGCGGTGATCACGACCAGGATGGTGGCGAAGGCCATCGCCCGGAAGTCGGCGATCCCGGTGAGGAACATGCCGGCCATGGCGACCACCACGGTGACGCCGGAGACGAGCACGGCCCGGCCGCTGGTGGCGGCGGCCACGGTCAGTGCGGTGTGCGCGTCGCGCCCGGCGGCCCGTTCCTCGCGCTCGCGGCGCAGGTAGAACAGGCAGTAGTCGACGCCGACGGCGAGGCCGACCAGCAGCATCACCGAGCTGGCGTCGTCGCTGGTGTGCAGCAGGCCGCTGCCGAGCGCGACCAGCCCGGCGGCCGCGACGAAGGCGGTCAGCGCGAGCACCACCGGCAGCACGGCGGCGACCAGCGCCCCGAAGGCGATCAGCAGGATGCCGAGGGCGAGCGGGACGGCCGTCCACTCGGCGCGGGAGAAGTCGTTCTTGAACTGGTCCTGGATCCACTTGCCGGAGCTGGCGTCGCCGAGCTCGGCCACGGTCAGGCCGGGGTTCTGCCGCTGCACGCCGGCCACCGCGTCCATCACCGCCCCGACGTTCGCGACCGCCTCGTCCCGGTCGCCCTTGAGCGTGACCAGGACGAGCGCGGAGTGGCCGTCCGGGGAGACGGCCTTGGTGTCGTACGGCGAGCGGATCCCGGCGGCCTTGCCGGTGCCGTCGACGGCGGAGACGACCTGGTCGACGGCGGTGCGGAAGTCGGGGTCGTCGGCGCTGCGGGTGACGCTCTGGACCAGGACGGTCTCGCTCGCCGGGCTCGTCAGGCCGGCCTCGGCGAGGATCTTCGCGGCCCGGGAGACCTGTCCGGGCATCGACTCGGCCTCGGTCACCTTGGTGCTGCCGTGCATGCCGCCGAGCACCGCGGCGAGCACGACGAAGAGCAGCCAGCCGAAGACGGCGGTCTTCCGGTGCCGGGCGCTCCAGACGCCCATCGTGGCGGCGATGCCGAGTCCGGCCTGGGTGGGTCGGGACTGCACGGGTTTCACGGAGGTTCCCCCTGGGAGAGCGGCGGTTCGTCGCCGGTCGTGAGCGGCGGTGGCCCTGGTCGTCCGAACCGCCTTGTGCTGCAGGCCGGTTGCGGATCCGGCGTCGCAACCGACAGTAGGGAAGGCGGGGTCGGGCGGGAATCGGGCTGGCGGGTGAGCCTGCCCTGGGGTCTGCCTCGGGGGGAGGGGTGGGGTTTTCCCTACCCCCCGACCCCGAGAACTCCACCTGGGGGTAGGGGATCCGGCTCCACCCTGAGGGGGAGGTGACTCCACCCGGAGCACGAGGTCATCGGGTCCGTGTTCGGGGGAAACTGGGTCGGGGCCGTTTCGGGGCGGTCCCGCACGGGGGTTGGAATACGGGGGCTCCTTGCCGGGCGGCAAGCCAGTGCTCGTACGATGATGCCCCACGTCACTTACCTGCCGACCGGCAAGGGCCTGCGCATCCCGTGCGGGCCCGGACCGGTCCTGCCGTCGCCCAGCGTCCCGTCCCCCAAAGGGCTGCGGTGAACCATGCCCAGGAGGCATCACGAGCATGTTCCACCGACTAGGACACTTCGTCGTTCGTCGCGCGTGGTGGGTGATCGCGGCGTGGATCGTCGCGATGATCGCCATCGTCGGCTCCGCGCCGAAGGTCACCTCGCAGACGGACGAGTCCGCATTCCTGCCCAAGCACTACGAGTCCATCCAGGCCGCGCAGCTCCAGGAGCACGCGTTCCCGGCGAGCTTCACCCCCTCCGCGCTGCTGCTCTTCGAGCGCAACGACGGCCAGGCGCTGACCACCGCCGACCAGGCCTCGATGGACAAGATCGTCAACGGTCTCACCGACGCGAAGATCCCCGCCGTCGAGAAGATCCTGCCGGTCGACCCCAAGACCTCGAAGTCCAAGGACGGCAAGTACGCGCTGTCCATGGTCGGCATCGACAAGAACAAGATGGAGAGCCAGGAGTTCCCCGACGCGGCCAAGAAGCTGCGCGAGGAGGGCACCAGGCTCGCCGACGGCAGCGGCCTGAAGTTCCAGGTCGGCGGTCAGGCCGCCAGCAGTCTGGACCAGAAGGACGCCTCCGGGGCCACCGACATGATCGTCATGCTCGGCAGCCTGGTGCTCGTCATCCTGATCGTCGGCATCATCTTCCGCAGCATCCTGGCCGGCATCCTGCCGGTCCTGCTCTCGCTGGTCATCGCGATGCCGGTGGCCAACGGCCTGATCGCCGACGCGATCAAGGTGTTCGACCTGAAGTCCTCCCCGATGACCTCGGCGATCCTGATCATCGTCGTCCTCGGCGTCGGCACGGACTACTTCCTCTTCCTGTCCTTCCGCTACCGCGAGCGGCTGCGCCTGGGCGAGGACCGCAAGACGGCCGTGGCCAACGCCGTCGGCCGGGTCGGCGAGGCGATCGCCTCCGCCGCCGGTGCCGTCGCCGTCGCCTTCGCCGTGCTGGTCCTCTCCAGCCTGGGCATGTTCACCGCGCTCGGCCCGGCGCTGGCCATCGCGGTCGTCGCGACCGCCCTGGTCTCGCTGACCCTGGCCCCGGCCGTGCTCGCCGTCATCCCGTCCCGGGCCGTGTTCTGGCCCGGCAAGAAGTGGATGCAGGAGCCGCAGAACGCCCGCTTCGCCGCGCTCGGCCGGATGACCGGCAAGAAGCCCGGCCTGGTCGCCCTGGTCTCCGGCGGCATCCTGGTGGTGCTGACCCTGGCCGGCGTCAACTACAACGGCACCTACGACCTGGCCGGCAGCTCCATGCCCAAGGGCAAGGAGTCGATGGTCGTCCAGGACAAGCTGATGACCGCCTTCTCGGCCGGCACCGCCGACCCGAGTCACGTCTTCCTGACCAGCACCAACGGCTCCAAGCTCAGCGAGTCCGCGCTCAACGACTTCGCCGGCAAGCTCCAGGGCGTGCCCGGGGTGGCCTCCGTCGTCACGCCGAGCAGCGAGAACAAGGCGATCAGCGCCGACGGCACCACCGGTGACTTCACCGTGATGCTCAGCGACGCGCCGGCCTCCAACAAGGCCATCGACACCATCGCCAAGGTCCGTGACACCGCCCACGCCTCGGCCCCGGCCGACAGCAAGGCGCTGGTCGGCGGCATCACCTCGGTGTACAAGGACATCAACACCGCGATGGCGCACGACTACACCCTGGTCTTCCCGATCGCGGCCCTGCTCATCATGATCATCCTGGGTCTGCAGCTGCGCAGCGTGGTCGCGCCCTGGTACCTGATGGCCTCGGTCGGCCTCGGCTTCGGCGGCACCCTCGGTGCCACCACCGTGGTGTTCCAGAACATCAAGGGCGAGCAGGGCCTGATGTTCATGCTGCCGATCTTCATCTACCTCTTCGTGGTGGCGATCGGCACCGACTACAACATCCTGATCATCGCCCGCCTCCGCGAGGAGGCCCGTGAGGGCCGGACCCCGCGCGAGGCGGCCCGCGAGGCCGTCAAGCACGGCGGCCCGACCGTCGCGGCGGCCGGCTTCATCCTGGCGGCGTCGTTCGCGACCTTCATGCTCGCGGGCAACGTGCTCTTCATGGAGCTCGGCTTCTCGCTGGCCTTCGGCATCGTGCTGGCGGCCTTCGTGATGGCGATGTTCTTCACCCCGGCGCTCACCGCGCTGCTCGGCCACCGCGCCTGGTGGCCCGGCCACGCCGACAGCCCCGGTCACGGCCACGGCGGCGGTCCGGCCCCGCTGGCGGGCACGCACGGCGTGCCGGAGCCGGCCGGGCGGCGCTGACCGCAGGCCCACCCGGGCCCACCCCGGACCGACCTGGGCCGAGCCCGGGTCGGCCCGGACCGCCCCACAGGCGGCGCCCAGCTCCGGCGGGGCGCCGCTTGCCCGCTCGTCGGGGGCGCCAAACGTGATCTGTTCAGCGGAAAATCCCCGGTCGCCCGGGGTGTCACCGTGCTACAGTCGAGTCAGTTGCAGTTTTGGTTCCCATGAACGTGTATGTGCGCCTGCTGGTTCCAACCAACAGGCGCATTTGTTTTGTCCGGTGTTTCAGTCTCCGGATGGGGATCGCGGCTACTTGGGGATTCACGAGGTGTGGATCCCTGATGCCCCAGTTAGAGGAGACGGTTATGGCTACCGGCACCGTGAAGTGGTTCAACAGCGAAAAGGGCTTCGGCTTCATCGAGCAGGACGGCGGCGGCGCCGACGTGTTCGCCCACTACTCGAACATCCAGGCTCAGGGCTTCCGTGAGCTGTTCGAGGGCCAGAAGGTCGAGTTCGACGTGACCCAGGGCCAGAAGGGCCCGCAGGCCGAGAACATCCAGATCATCGGCTGACGTCAGCCCACGCTGACTCGCGATAATCGCGAAGCGGGGCCCGCACCGCACGGTGCGGGCCCCCGCTCATGCCGCCGAACGGCCGGGGCGGCGCACTCCATGCCGACGGCCGACCAGCCCGCGACGCGGGCTGCCGACCTACGGACGGAGATCCCGTGACCACCCCTGCCCGCCCGCCGCGCGACCGCGGCCCCCGCAGCACCGACCAGTCCCGCAGCAACGCCGGCGGCGACCGCGCGCGCAAGCCGCGCAACCGCAGCGGCGCACCCCGGAACGGTGCTCCCAAGCAGACCCGGGCCACCGCGCCCGAGGCCGCCGACTTCACCGTCGTCCAGGGCACCCCGGCCCGGCCCCCGGCGGCCACCTTCGCCGAGCTGGACCTGCCCAAGGCGATCCTCTCCGCGCTGACCCGCGAGGGCGTCACCGAGCCGTTCCCGATCCAGGGCGCCACGCTGCCCGACTCGATCGCCGGGCGCGACGTGCTCGGCCGCGGCCGCACCGGCTCCGGCAAGACCCTCGCCTTCGGCCTGCCGCTGCTGGCCCGCACCGCCGGGCGCCGCGCCGTCGCCCGGCACCCGCTGGCGCTCGTCCTGGTGCCCACCCGCGAGCTGGCCCAGCAGGTCACCGAGGCGCTGACCCCGTACGCCACCGCCGTCAACCTGCGGATCACCACCGTCGTCGGCGGCATGTCGATCAACCGGCAGGCCAACGCCGTGCGCCGCGGCACCGAGGTCCTGGTCGCCACCCCGGGCCGACTGGACGACCTGATCGGACGCGGCGACGTCAACCTCTCCGACGTGACGATCACCGTCCTGGACGAGGCCGACCAGATGGCCGACATGGGCTTCCTGCCGCAGGTCACCAAGCTGCTGGAGCAGGTCGCCGAGGGCGGGCAGCGGATGCTGTTCTCCGCGACCCTGGACCGCAACGTCGACCGGCTGGTCAAGCGCTTCCTGACCGACCCGGTGACCCACTCGGTCGACCCGTCGGCCGGTGCGGTCACCACCATGGACCACCACGTCCTGCAGCTCGACCAGACCGACAAGGCCTCCGCCACCGCGCACATCGCCTCCCGCGACGGCCGCGTGATCATGTTCGTGCACACCAAGCACGGCGCCGACCGGCTCGCCAAGCAGCTGCTCGCCAACGGCGTGAAGGCGGCCGCCCTGCACGGCGGCAAGTCCCAGCCGCAGCGCAACCGGGTCCTCGACCAGTTCCGCGACGGCCACGTCACCGCGCTGATCGCCACCAACGTCGCCGCGCGCGGCATCCACATCGACGGCCTGGACCTCGTCGTCAACGTCGACCCGCCGGTCGACCACAAGGACTACCTGCACCGCGGCGGCCGCACCGCCCGCGCCGGCGAGTCCGGTACGGTCGTCACCCTCGTGCTGCCCGAGCAGCGCCGCGAGGTCAACCGGCTGATGACGGTGGCCGGCATCCGCCCGACCGTCACCAAGATCCGCCCCGGCGACGCCGACCTGGCGCGGATCACCGGCGCCCGCACGCCGAGCGGCGTCCCGGTCACCCTGGCGGTGCCCGTGGTCCAGGCCGCCGGGGCTGCGGCGGGTTCGGCCGACGCGGCCGGCTCGGCGGACGAGAAGCGGGGCTCCAAGGCCGGCGCCCCGCGCCGCCGTCCCGGCAAGCGCTCCGGGCTGCCCACCGACGTCGACATGAACGGCAACCCGCGCCGCCCCCGCCCCAAGCAGCGGATGGGCGCCGCCGCCCAGAACGGCGAGCGTCCGCAGGCGGCCGGCTTCATCGGCCGCTCCGCCGGCCGCGCCAAGCCGGGCAGCGGCTCCAAGTCCGGCTCCAACTACGGGACCGGTCGCCAGCGCCGCACGTTCGACTGACGCTCCGCACCCGCGTCCCCGACGCTCAGCAGCCGCGCGCCCCGGGGCCCCTCACCACGAGGGGTCCCGGGGCGCGCGGCTGTCGTCCGGCGGCCGTACGCCCTCAGACCGCCGCCACCGCCGGGGTCGGGGCCAGCGCGCGCAGCCGCTCCTGCGTCTCGGCGTCGCGCGGGGCCATCACGATCAGCTGCAGGCCCTCGGAGGCCAGCAGCACGTGCTGGTCGATCCGCAGTGCGCCCACCGCCTCGTGGTGGATGACCTTCTCGGCCCCGGAGCGCTCGGCGACCTGGTGTTCGTCCAGCCAGCGGTCCGCCTCCGGGTACTCGCCGCGCACCTGCTGGATCATCCGGGCCAGGTGCCGTCCGACGGCCGTCGCCTCGCCGCCGCGCTCGGCGTAGGCGGAGCGCAGCTGCGCCAGGAAGCGGCGGGCGTGCTCCTCCCAGTGCTCGACCCGGGCCCGGTGCACGGGGTTGCCGAACACCACCCAGGCCAGGTTGCACTCCTCCGGCGGCCGGCCGGTCAGGCCGAACAGCGCGTCCGCGCCGGGGTTCCAGGCCCGGATGTCCCAGTTGGCGTCCATCACGAAGGACGGCGCCGGCCACTGCGCGTGCATCAGCCGCAGCAGTGGGACCGGCACGTCCCCCGGCGCGGCCACCTCGCCGTCCCGCGGGTGGCTGCCGGCCAGCCGGAACAGGTACGCCGTCTCCGCGCGGTCCAGCCGCAGCGTCCGGGCCAGGCTCGCCAGCACCTCCGGGGAGGGGTGGATGTCCCGCCCCTGCTCCAGCCACGTGTACCAGGTCACCCCCACCCCGGCGAGCAGCGCCAGCTCCTCCCGCCGCAGCCCCGGCGTGCGCCGCCGCACCCCCGGCGCCAGCCCCACGTCCTTCGGCGCCAGCCGCGCCCGGCGGCTGCGCAGGAAACTCGACAGCGCCGTACGGCGCTCCTGGACGTCCTCCACCTCGACCATCTCCCCCCGTCCTCCCTGGTAGTCGTACTACCGGTATTCCCACGCACTGCTGCGGCCCGCCCGGGCGCGCGAGAGTCGATCACGTCAACGGATCGCACGCGCAGAGGAATTCCGATGAGCAACCGTCAGCACCGTACCGCCCGCCGCACCTTGGCCGCGGTCGCATTCACCGCCCTGCTCGGCACGGCCGGTACACTGCCCGCCGCCGCGTCCGCCGACCGCCCGGCTCCGGCCGTGATCGTCGGCCACGCGCCCACCCTGGTGCCCGAGGCGGGCGCCTGGGACGCCGCCCACCACCGCTTCCTGCTCGGCTCGCTGCGGCACGGCACCGTCTCCGCCGTCGGCACCGACGGGAGCGTGCGCACCCTGGTGCAGGACCCCGCGCTGACCGAGGTCGCCGGCCTGCGGATCGACCCCGTCCACCGCCGGGTCCTGGTCACCGACCTCGACAACGGCGTCGGCGAGCGCAGCAGCGCCGCCACCCTGGGGAGGATCGCCGGGATCGGCGCCTACGACCTGGACACCGGCCGGCGGATCTTCTACACCGACCTCGCCGCCGTCGCCGCCGACGGGAGCGGCCACCTGGCCAACGACATCGCGGTCGGCCCCGACGGCACCGCCTACGTCACCGACTCCTTCGCCCCCGTCGTCTACCGGGTGACGCCGGACGGCACGGCCGCCGTCCTGCTGCGCGACCCGCGACTGGCGCCCGCCCCCGGTTCGTACGGCCTCAACGGGATCGTCTACCGGGAGGGCCGTCTGGTCCTCGGCAAGTGGGACGACGGCACGCTGTGGCAGGTGCCGCTGTGGAACCCGGCCGGGCTGCGCCGGGTCGAGGTGGCCGGCGGCGGCGCGTCCCTGCTCCACCTGGACGGCCTGCTCGGGCGACCGGACGGCTCCGTCGCGGGCGTCACCAACGCCCTCCTGGGGGCCGGCCGCGACGCCGAGGTCGAGCTGCGCTCGGACGACCACTGGCGCACCGCCCGTCTCACCGCCGTCCGCCCCTCGGTCGACCCCGCCCCCACCGCGCTCCTCGACGGCCCGGCGGGCCGCTCCTACCAGCTCTCCGGGGGCCTCGCCGACGCCCTCGCGGGCCACCCGGCGGACACCTTCACCCTGCGGCGGATCTGACCCGGCTCCGGGCCCGGCCGGGCCCGGACCGGTGCACACCGGCTCGGCTCCCGCTCGACCGGGGAGTCGGGCCGGGTGCGATCCGGCCGGATCGGCGGCCCGCCCGGCCTGCCCGGACCCGCGCCGGCCCCGGCCGCGCACCAGCCCTTCGTGGACGGAGCGGTGGCGTGATCCTCATCCCCGCCCGTTGACCGTGAACAGGCCGTGCCCGATGCTTTCGCGCGGCCCGCACAAATGTCACACCGTCAACACCCGTGCTTCACATGCGGGCCGGCCGGTTCACCCACCCCGGAAGGACTCCCTCGTGCGTCGTACCGCCGCCCTGTTCGCCACCGCCCTGCTCGCCGGCGCCGCCGCGCTCACCGCGCCGGCCGCCGCCGGTGCCGCCGAGAGCACCGCCCAGAACGCGCCCTCAGCCCAGACCGCCCAGACCGCGCTGACCGCCGGGAGCTGCACCGTCGGCAGGAGCGGTGCCGGCTTCCTCGGCACCTGCACGGGCATCGACCCGCAGCAGACCTGGCGCCTCGCGGTCACCTGTCAGGGCGTCGGGCCCGACGGGTTCCCCGTCTTCTCGGGTTCCAGCAGCGGCTGGGTCACCGGCAACACCAGCGCCGCCGCGAGCTGCTTCTTCCCGATGATGGCGACCGGCGGCTGGATCGTGTCCGGTTCTCCCGTTCCGGCGGGCCCGGTCGGCCCGATCAGTGGCTACGCGAACAAGTGCGTGGACGTGCGCGGCGGCAACAGCGGCGCCGGCACCCCCGTCCAGATCTACGACTGCCTGGGCAACGCCGCCCAGACCTGGAAGATCGGTACCGACGGCACGATCCGCGCCCTCGGCAAGTGCCTGGACGTCCAGGGCGGACACACCGGCAACGCCACCCTGGTGCAGATCTACGACTGCAACGGCACCGGCGCCCAGCAGTGGCAGGTCCGCCCCGACGGCTCGCTGCTCAACCCGCAGTCCGGCCGCTGCCTGGACGACCTCGGCTTCTCCACCACCAACGGCAACCAGCTGGGCATCTGGGACTGCAACGGCGCCGCCAACCAGAAGTGGAACCTCCCGGCCTGACCCGCACCACCCCCACGGCGCGCGCGGCCCGGCCGCGCGCGCCGTCGGTGCTTCCACGCGCCATCACCTGCTTGAGTGAACGTGACTGGCCCAGCGCATTGCGTTTGCAACACGCTGCCGCTCGTGCACAGTGAGATCTACTGGAACGAGCGGTCCGAGGAGCACAGCGCCCGGCACGGCGTGCACCCGGAGGAAGTCGAGGACGTCGTGTTCAGCCGTCCTCACTGGTTCACGGGCGGACGAGCCGGAACAACGCTCTGCTTCGGCGTGACGCGGCGGGCCGTTACCTGTTGGTGGTGCTGACGGACAGCACCACGGTGTCATCGGCGAGGTACTGCGCCACTGCGCGCGGCACGACGGCTGCCGAACGGCGCCTGTTCCCCAAGCGGACGAGTTGCAGGTGACAGATGAGTGACAACGGCGCGGAGCTCGAAGCGATCGCCGAGTACTACGAGACGCACGACGTGACCGAGGACGAGGTCATGAGCGCAGAGCCGGGCGAGCCGCTGGCAGCAGAGTCGGTGATGATCACCACCTCGCTGCGCCTGCCCAAGCCGGTGATGGACGAGGTGCGGCGTCGGGCGCGGGAGCGGGGGTTGAAGCCGACCGCCATCATGCGGGAATGGATCGAGGCCGCCATCGCGGACCTGGACGAACCGGTGCCGCTCAGCGTGATCACCGCAGCGGTGGCCGAGTACCAGCACCGCAAGGCGTCCTGACCGCTCAGGCGATGAGCGCCGGGACGGCTGCCGCCGTGCGGCAGGCCTCGTCGTAGCGCTGCAGCAGGAGGGCCGCCAGCTCGGGGGCGGGGCCCAGGGTGTCGGCCACGACGTCCGCCCCGCCCGCCGCCGCCGCGATGCGGTCCGGCAGCAGGCCCGGGGCGAGCAGGTAGGGGGCGACCGCGGTGCGCTCGGCCCCGGCGGCCCGGAGCGCGGCGAGCGCGTCGGGGACGCGCGGCCCGCCCGCCGAGGCGTAGGCGACCTCGACGCCCGCCCAGCCACGGGTGCGCCGCCACTCGGCGGCCACCGCGCGGGTCGCGGCGTCCGCGGCCGGGTCGGAGGAGCCCGCCGCCGCCAGCACCACACCGGTACGGGCGCGGACGGCGGCCGAGCGCAGGTCCGGGCCCGCCTCGGCGAGGCGCCGGTCCAGGGCGGCGAGCAGCAGCGGGGAGGGGCCGAGCACGTCCGCGACCGGCAGCCGCGAGCCGGCGGCGCGCAGGGCGGCGGGGATGTCGTGCTTGGCGTGGAACGCCCGGTTCAGCAGCAGCGGCACGGCCACCGCGTCCGCCAGCCGCTCCACCACCTGCGGGATCCGCGGCGCGCAGTGGTCCAGGTACGCGGTGGCGACCTCGACACCGGGCCGCTGCGCCCGCACCTCCCGGACGAGCGCGGCCACGGTCGCGGCGTGGCGCGGGTCGCGGCTGCCGTGGGCGATCAGGAGGAGGGCGGGCATCATCGTCGCCTCACTTGCCGGTGCCCAGCAGGCCGCGGTTGCGCAGCACCCGGCGCTCGACCGGGGTGAACACCAGCAGCTCGATGGCGATGCCGACGAACAGGATCAGCACGATGCCGAGCAGCACCCCGGACATGTCGGAGAACTCGCGCTGGTCCTCCAGGAACCGGCCCAGGCCCCGGCCCAGGTCGGGGGAGGAGGCGACCAGTTCGGCGGCCATCAGCGAGCGCCAGGAGAACGCCCAGCCCTGCTTGAGCCCGGCCAGGTAGCCCGGCAGCGCGGCCGGGATCAGCACGTGCCGGGCACCCGCCAGTCCGGTGGCGCCGATGGTGCGCCCGGCCCGCAGGAACAGCGGCGGTACCTGGTCGATGCCGGCCACCAGCCCGTTGGCGATGGACGGGACGGCGCCCAGCAGGATCACCGCGTACATCATCGAGTCGTTGATGCCGAGCCAGATGACCGCGGCCGGCACCCAGGCGACCGAGGGCAGCGACTGCAGGCCCTGCAGCACCGGCCCGATCGCGGTGCGCACCGGCCGGACCCGGGCCACCACCAGCCCGATCGGGGTGCCGATCACCACGGCGAGCAGGAAGCCGGACAGGCCGCGCCAGACGCTGGTCCAGATGATGGAGAACAGCGTGCCCTGGTACCAGAGGTCCTGCGCGGAGTGCCACACGTCCGCCGGGCTGGGCAGCTTGTACGAGGAGGTGACGTGCAGGCTGTACGCCCCCTGCCAGAGCGCGAGCACCACCAGCACGCCGATCAGCGGCGGCAGCGCCTTGGTCCGCAGCGCCTCGCCGAGCGAGCCGCGCTGCGCGGTGACGGCGTCGAGGGCGTCCAGGCCCGCGCCGACGTCGGCGGTGTCGGCGGTGTCGCCCGCGCCCTTCCGGGCCGCGCCGGTCGGGTCGGTCGGGTCGGTCTTCTCCAGGACGGGGGTGGTGTCAGTGCTGGCCATGGCGACGGATCTCCCCACGCAGTTCTTCGGTGATCTCGATGGACAGGTCGGCGACGCCCGCGGACTCGATGCGGCGCGGCTGCGGCAGGTCGATCCGCCACTCGCGGGCGACCCGGCCGGGGCGGGAGGAGAGCAGCACGACCCGCTGGGCCAGGCGCACCGCCTCGCGCACGTTGTGGGTGACGAAGAGGACGGACAGCTGCCGCTCGGCCCAGATCCGGGTGATCTCGTCGTGCAGCACGTCCCGGGTGATGGCGTCCAGCGCGGCGAACGGCTCGTCCATCAGCAGCACCTTGCTGCCCTGGGCGAGCGCCCGGGCCATCGCCACGCGCTGGCGCATGCCGCCGGACAGCTCGTGCACCCGCTTGCCGTGCGCGCCCTTCAGTCGGACGAGTTCGAGCAGGCGCTCGGCCTCGGCTCGGCGCTCGGCGCGGGGCAGGCCGGCCAGCTTGAGGGCGAGTTCGATGTTCTTTCCGGCGGTGAGCCAGGGGAACAGCGCGTGTTCCTGGAACATCAGGGCGGGGCGGCCGCCGGGCACCTCGATGCTGCCCGCGCTGGGCTCGTCGAGGCCGGCGACCAGGTTGAGCAGGGTGGACTTGCCGCAGCCCGAGGCGCCGAGCAGGGTGACGAACTCGCCGGGAGCGACGTCGAGGGTGATGTCGTCGAGGACGTGGGTCCGGGCGCCGGGGCGGCCGAAGGACTTGTGCACGTGCGAGATGCGGACGGCGGGCGCGCCGCCGTGGGCGTCGGCGCCGGTGGTTTCCGCCGAGGTGGTCAGTGCCGGGGTCATCCGTGGCACCTCCTGCGTGAGTGGTCTGCGGGCTGCGGGCTGCGGGCTGCGGGTCGGGGCCGTGGCCCGGGCCCCGCCCGTCCCGGTGGGCATCGATCGGGGATCGACCGGGCGGGCGGGGGCCGGACCGCGGAGTCGGGGACGAACGGCTCTTCCGGGAGCGCTACTTGGCGCCGAGCCCGGCGTCCGCCACGGCGGCCTGGCCCTGGGCGGCGAGGACCTTGTTCAGCAGGGTGAGGTCGTAGATGCCGTTCAGGTTGGGCTTCTTGAGGAGCCCGGCGGTGACGGCGTGGTCGGCCTCGGCCTGCAGGGTGTTCGCCAGCGGGTCGTCCAGGAAGTCGATGTCGGCCCAGGCCGGGTCGAGCACGGCCGGCTCCAGGGAGTTCCCGGCCTCCTTCTTGATCGCCTCGTTCGCGTCGGCCTTGGCCTTGTCGGGGCTGGCCTTGATGAAGGCGTTGGTCTTCACCGAGCCGCGCAGCACGGCCTCCACCACGTCCGGGTGCTCCTTGAGGAACTTCTGCGAGACGATGATGTTGGTGATCACGAACTTCTTGTCCGGCCAGACGTCCTTCTCGTTGAGCAGGACCTTCGCGCCGAGCGTGACCAGCTTGGAGGCGGTGGGCTCGGGCACCCAGGCGCCGTCTACGGAGCCGGACCTGTAGGCGTCCGGGGTGACCTTGTTGTCGGTGCGCACCACCGAGACGTCGCCCGCGCCGGACGCCGCGTCGACCTTGTAGCCCTTGCCCGCGAGGTAGTTGAGCAGTGCCACGTCCTGGGTGTTGCCCAGCTGCGGGGTGGCGATCTTCTTGCCCTTGAGGTCGTCCAGGGAGGAGACCTTGTCCGGGTTGACCACCAGCTTGACCCCGCCGGAGGCCGAACCGCCGATGATCTTCAGCGACTTGCCGTCGGACTTGGTGTAGCCGTTGACCGCGGGGGAGGGGCCGATCCAGCCGATGTCGATCGAGCCCGCGTTGAGCGCCTCGATCTCGGCCGGGCCCGCGTTGAAGACCTGGGTCTTGATCTGGGTGGCGCCCAACTCCTTCTGGAAGATGCCCTCCTGGAGGCCGACCAGCGGGGTGCCGTGGGTGAGGTTGGCGAAGTAGCCGATCTTCACGCTGTCGGCGGAGAGCTTCGCGGCGGAGTCACCGGCGGCGGCCGCCGCGCCGGGCTTGGCGTCGGAGGACTTGTCGGCCTTGGAGCCGTAGCTGCAGGCCGACAGCAGGGCCACCGCGGTCAGGCCGGCCGCTGCGGCCGCCGCCGTGCGTCTGATCCGGCCGGCGTTCGGGCGGGCCGGGACATGGGAGGAGGACGGGTTCGGTGCCATGGTGAGTCCTGTTCGCGGATGGACCGTCAGGAGGCGGTCCCGGGCGGAAGGTTCGGAAGGTGGTGCGCGCGGCAGCGGAGTGCCGGGGCAAGCCGGGCGGCTGTGGGGGAAGACAGCCCGGTGACAGGGCGTTCTCAGCCCTGTCGGCCCACACATCGGGTCAGGCCGCCCTGGCCGCTGCCGAGGACGCCGCTGCCGACGCGGCCGCCTTCCTTGTCCATGCCCGAGAACGCCTCGCTGGGCATCAGACCCAGTCCTCCTCTTCGGGTGCGTCGGGTGCGTCGTCGCCGCGTACGGCCTCGAAGGCCTCGCCCGCCATGCCGGCGGTGAGGGTCGTCCCGTCCGCCGGGTCGATCAGCAGGAACGAGCCGGTGCGGCGGTTGGCGGAGTAGGTGTCCAGCGCCAGCGGCTCGGCGGTGCGCAGCCGCACGTGGCCGATGTCGTTGACGGTCAACCCCTCGGCGCCGCTGCGCCGTTCCAGGGTGTCGATGTCGATCCGGTAGGAGACCTCCTTGACCAGCGCGCGCACCGTGCGGGTGGTGTGCTTGAGCAGCACCTTGTCCCCGGCGCGCAGCGGCCGCTCGTTGAGGTGGCTGACGGTCGCCTCGATGTCCTTGGTCGGCGCGGGCGCCGGCCCGGCGGCGAGGAGGTCGCCGCGGGAGATGTCGAGGTCGTCGGTGAGCCGGACGGTGACGGACTGCGGGGCCCAGGCGATGTCGGTCTCCCGGCCGAGCGCGTCGATGCCGGCGACGGTGCTGGTGAGGCCGGACGGCAGGACGGTGACCGGGTCGCCGACGCGCAGCACGCCGGAGGCCAACTGGCCCGCGTAGCCGCGGTAGTCGGGGTGCTCCTCGGTCTGCGGGCGGATCACGTACTGGACGGGGAAGCGGGCCGGCTCGGCGCTCGGGTCGCTGCCGACCGGCACCGTCTCCAGGTGTTCGAGCAGGGTCGGGCCGCCGTACCAGTCCATGTGGGCGGACGGCTCGACGACGTTGTCCCCGGCGAGGGCCGAGATCGGCACCGCCAGCACGTCCTCGACGCCGAGCGAGGCCGCGTAGGCGGTGAACTCGGCGGCGATCGCGGCGAACACCGGCTCGGCGTAGCCGACCAGGTCCATCTTGTTGACGGCCAGCACCACGTGCGGCACCCGCAGCAGGGCGGCGACGGCGGCGTGCCGGCGGGTCTGCTCGACCACGCCGTTGCGGGCGTCGACCAGGACGACGGCGAGCTCGGCGGTGGAGGCGCCGGTGACCATGTTGCGGGTGTACTGCACGTGCCCGGGGGTGTCGGCGAGGATGAACCGCCGCCGCGGGGTGGCGAAGTAGCGGTAGGCGACGTCGATGGTGATGCCCTGCTCGCGCTCGGCGCGCAGGCCGTCGGTGAGCAGCGCGAGGTCGGGCGCGTCCTGGCCGCGGCTGCGCGAGGCGTGCTCGACCGCCTCCAGCTGGTCGGCGAGCACCGACTTGGAGTCGTGCAGCAGGCGGCCGACCAGGGTGGACTTGCCGTCGTCCACGGATCCGGCGGTGGCGAAGCGCAGCAGCGAGGTGGCGGTGGTCTCGATGGTCGTGCTCATTAGAAGTACCCCTCGCGCTTGCGGTCTTCCATCGCGGCCTCGGACAGCTTGTCGTCGGCGCGGGTGGCGCCGCGCTCGGTGAGGCGGCTGGCGGCGATCTCGGCGATCACGGCCTGGATGGTGGTGGCGTCGGAGTCGACGGCCCCGGTGCAGGACATGTCGCCGACGGTGCGGTAGCGGATCAGCCGCCGCTGGACCGGCTCGCCGTCCTTGGGGCCGCCCCACTCGCCGGCGGTCAGCCACATGCCGTTGCGGGCGAAGACGTCGCGCTCGTGGGCGTAGTAGATCTCCGGGAGCTCGATGCCCTCGCGCTCGATGTACTGCCAGACGTCCAGCTCGGTCCAGTTGGACAGCGGGAACACCCGCACGTGCTCGCCGACCGCGTGCCGGCCGTTGTACAGCGACCACAGCTCGGGGCGCTGGCGGCGCGGGTCCCAGGCGCCGAACTCGTCGCGCAGCGAGAAGACGCGCTCCTTGGCGCGGGCCTTCTCCTCGTCGCGGCGGCCGCCGCCGAACACGGCGTCGAAGCGGTTCTGCTCGATGGCGTCGAGCAGCGGGACGGTCTGCAGCGGGTTGCGGGTGCCGTCCGGGCGCTCGCGCAGCACGCCGCGGTCGATGAAGTCCTGGACGTGGGCGACGTGCAGGCGCAGGTTGTGCTCGGCGACGACGCGGTCGCGGTAGGCGATGACCTCGGGGAAGTTGTGCCCGGTGTCGACGTGCAGCAGGGAGAAGGGCACCGGCGCGGGGTGGAAGGCCTTGAGCGCCAGGTGCAGCATGACGATGGAGTCCTTGCCGCCGGAGAAGAGGATCACCGGGCGCTCGAACTCCCCCGCGACCTCGCGGAAGATGTGCACCGACTCGGCCTCCAGCGCGTCCAGGTGGGACAGCGCGAAGGGGTTGTCCCCGGTGCGGACGAGACTGTCGGTCGCGGTGGTCATGCGAGTCCCCTCTCGGTCAGGAAGGCGTGCAGCTCGGCGGCGGAGTCGGCGACCTCGCGGCCCTGCGTCTGGATCCGCAACTCCGGGCGCTCCGGGGCTTCGTACGGGTCGTCCACACCGGTGAGACCGGAGATCTCGCCGGCCGCCTGCTTGGCGTACAGGCCCTTGACGTCACGCTCGGCGCACAGCTCGACCGGGGTGGCGACGTGGATCTCCAGGAACGCGGTGCCGGCCGCGGTGTGCCGCTCGCGCACGGCGGCGCGGGAGTCGGCGAACGGGGCGATCACCGGGGCGAGCACTTTGACGCCGTTCGAGGCGAGCTTCTCGGCGACGAAGCCGATCCGGGTGACGTTGGTGTGCCGGTCCTCGCGGGAGAAGCCGAGGCCCTTGGAGAGGAACTCGCGGATCTCGTCGCCGTCCAGGACCTCGACCTTGTGGCCCTCGGCGCGCAGCCGCTCGGCGAGGGCGAAGGCCAGCGTGGTCTTGCCCGCGCTGGGCAGCCCGGTCAGCCACACGGTGGCGCCGCGCTCGCAGGGGGCGGCTGCGGGGGCCGCCTCTGCGGCTCCGTCGGCGGCCAGGGTGTCTGCTGTCACGGTTGCTTCCTCACGCGAGAATCGACAGTTTTCGTCAGGGATGGATGCGGGGCGGATGCCGCTGGTCAGAGGTGGATGCCGCACTCGGTCTTGCCGGAGCCGGACCAGCGGCCGGCCCGGGCGTCCTCGCCCTCGGCGGGCTTGCGGGTGCAGGACAGCGGCGAGCAGCCGACCGAGGTGTAGCCCTCCCACAGCAGCGGGTTGAGCAGCACGCCGTTCGCGGCGACGTAGGCGTCCACGTCCTCCTGCGTCCACCGGGCGATCGGTGCGATCTTGACCTTGCGGCGCTTCGGGTCCCAGGCGACCACCGGGGTGTTCGCCCGGGTCGGCGACTCGTCGCGGCGCAGCCCGGTGGCCCAGGCGTCGTAGCCGCCGAGGCCGCGGTTGAGCGGCTCGACCTTGCGCAGCGAGCAGCAGAGGTCCGGGTCGCGGTCGTGCAGGTTCGGCCCGTGCTCGGCGTCCTGCTCGGCCACGGTCCGCAGCGGGGTGAGCGTGATGACGTTGACCGGCATGGTCGCGGCCACCGCGTCCCGGGTGCCGATGGTCTCCGGGAAGTGGTAGCCGGTGTCCAGGAACACCACGTCCACGCCGGGGAGCACCGAGGAGGCGAGGTGGGCGACGACCGCGTCCTCCATGGAGGAGGTGACGCAGAACCGCTTGCCGAAGGTGTCGGCGGCCCACCGCAGGATCTCCTGCGGGGTCGCCTCCTCCAGCTCGCGGCCGGCTCGGACGGCGGCCGCCTCGTGGTCAGTCGCGGTGCTGCTCATGGGACGTCCCCCCGTGGTCGGTCGGTGCCAGCAGGCCGAGGAACTTCAGCTGGAAGGCGCGGCGGCAGGCGTGGCACTCCCAGGCGCCGTGCCCGGCCTCGGACGGGCGCAGGTCCTCGTCCCCGCAGTAGGGGCAGAAGAAGGGTGCGGCTCGCTCACTCATCGCCCACCTCGCTGCGCTCGGCGTTCGCTTCGCGAACGACGCCCTGCTTGATCCGTTCTCTCGCTGAGCTCGTTCACGACAGCTGCTCCTCGCTCGCCCGGGCCGCCCACTGGGCGAAGCGCTCGCCGTCGGTGCGGTCGGCCTGGTAGCGGGTCAGCAGGCGCTCGACGTAGTCGGGCAGGCCGGCGCTGGTGACCTTGAGGCCGCGGACCTTGCGGCCGAAGCCGGCCTCCAGGCCGAGCGCGCCGCCCAGGTGCACCTGGTAGCCCTCGACCTGCTCGCCGTTCTCGTCGGTGACGAGCTGGCCCTTGAGGCCGATGTCGGCGACCTGGATGCGGGCGCAGGCGTTCGGGCAGCCGTTGATGTTGATGGTCAGCGGCTCGGCGAACTCCGGCAGACGCTGCTCCAGTTCGTCGATGAGCGTGCGGCCGCGCTCCTTGGTCTCGACGATGGCGAGCTTGCAGAACTCGATGCCGGTGCAGGCCATCGTGCCGCGGCGGAACGGCGACGGGGTGACCCGCAGGTCGAGCGCCTCCAGGCCGGCGACCACCGACTCGACGTGCTCCTCGGCGATGTCGAGGATCAGCATCTTCTGCTCGGCGGTGGTGCGCAGCCGGTCGCTGCCGTGGGCGGCGGCGAGGTCGGCGACCTCGCCGAGCAGCTTGCCGTCGACCCGGCCGACGCGCGGCGCGAAGCCGATGTAGAACCTGCCGTCCTTCTGCTTGTGGACGCCGACGTGGTCGCGCCAGCGGGCGGCGGGCTCGGCGGGGGCGGGGCCGTCGACCAGCCGGTACTTGAGGTACTCGTCCTCCAGCACCCGGCGGAACTTCTCCACGCCCCAGTCGGCGACCAGGAACTTCAGCCGGGCGCGGTTGCGCAGGCGGCGGTAGCCGTAGTCGCGGAAGATGCCGATGACGCCGCCGTAGACGTCCGCCACCTCGTCCAGCGGCACCCAGGCGCCCAGCCGCACGCCCAGCTTGGGGTTGGTGGACAGGCCGCCGCCGACCCACAGGTCGAAGCCCGGGCCGTGCTCGGGGTGGACGACGCCGACGAAGGCGACGTCGTTGATCTCGTGCGCGACGTCCAGCTGCGGGGAGCCGGAGACCGCGGACTTGAACTTGCGCGGCAGGTTGGAGAAGTCCTTGTTGCCGATGAAGCGGCGCTGGATCTCCTCGATGGCGGGGGTGCCGTCGATGATCTCGTCCTCGGCGACGCCGGCGACCGGGGAGCCGAGGATGACGCGCGGGGTGTCGCCGCAGGCCTCGGTGGTGGACAGGCCGACGGCCTCCAGCTTCTGCCAGATCGCGGGGACGTCCTCGATCCGGATCCAGTGGTACTGGATGTTCTGGCGGTCGGTCAGGTCGGCGGTGCCGCGCGCGTACTGCTCGGAGACCTCGGCGACCGCCCGCAGCTGGGCGACGGTCAGCCGGCCGCCGTCGATGCGGACCCGGAGCATGAAGTACTCGGCGTCCAGCTCGTGCGGGTCGAGGATCGCGGTCTTGCCGCCGTCGATGCCCTCCTTGCGCTGGGTGTAGAGGCCCCACCAGCGCATCCGGCCGCGCAGGTCGGCGGGGTCGATCGAGTCGAAGCCGCGGTGCGCGTAGATCGTCTCAATGCGTGTCCGCACATTGAGACCGTCGTCGTCCTTCTTGAACTGCTCGTTGGCGTTGAGGGGAGTGTGGTGGCCCATGCCCCACTGGCCCTCGCCGCGGTGGCGGGTCACCTTGCGGGCCGCGGGGGGGCGGCGCGCAGCGGGGCTGTCGGCCGTGGGCTCGACGGTCTCGGGGGAGGTGGCCATGGTGAAGTCCTTCGGGGCAGGTGGCGCTGGCGCCGGGTGGGTCGCGGGGCGTGCTCAGCCGTGCGGTGCTGCTCTGACCTGCGGGTTTATCAAGGCCGGGAAGACAGTGACCGAGGCGGGCGGGCGCCTGCGCATCCGCTGCAGCGGGGATGGCGGGAACGGGTGGCGCCGGGTGCGGTGGTGCGGCGGGGGTGGGCTCAGGTCACCGGACAGATGGCGCTGGACACGCGAAGGAGATCGACGTGGAGTCGACCTACCAGGGTGGTTCCGGCGCTAGACATGGCAAGAGATTCGCACGGCGCATGACTCGCGGTCCACTAACATCCAAATGGTGGACGCTGAGGTTTCGTCATATGGGACGGTCGGAGGTTCCCGCCGCTCGCGGCCCGGTGTCCGCCCGGGCGCCCGCACCTCGGGGGAGATCAACCGGAGCGCCCCGGCCCGATACCGTTAGGCCTGTGCAAGCAGCAGGCGATACGAGCAGACCGAACCCCGAGTCGCGGCCCTCCCGGCGCCGGGGCAAGGGATCCCGGCGCGCGGCCAAACAGGCCACCTGGCGCCGCACCGCGTGGGAGCTGGTCAGGGACACCACCAACACCTGCGTCGAGTACCGGGTCACCGGCCTCGCCGCGGAGGCGGCCTTCTTCACCCTGCTGTCGATCCCACCATTGCTGCTCGGCCTCGCCGCCACCCTCGGCTACCTCGACGAGTTCCTCGGCGCGGGCACGATCGACCGGCTCAAGCACGACATCGTCTCGGCCTCCGGGACGGTGCTGTCGGACTCCTCGGTCAACGAGGTCGTCAAACCGCTGCTCAGCCAGGTCTTCGACCACACCCGGCCGGACCTCATCTCGATCGGCTTCCTGCTGTCGCTGTGGTCCGGCTCCAGGGCCCTCTACATCTTCATCGACACCATCACCGTCATGTACGGGCTCGACGGCAAGCGGGGCATCGTCAAGACCCGGCTGATGTCCCTCGGCCTCTACCTCGGCGCGCTGGTGATCGGCTCCCTGGTGCTGCCGCTGCTGATGGCCGGGCCCGGGCTGGTGGAGAACGCCGTGCCCGGGGTCGCCGGGCTGGTCGGCGCCGCGTACTGGCCAGTCGCCATCGTGCTGCTGATCGTCTCGCTGACCACGCTGTACCACCTGGCCGTCCCGGTCTCGACGCCGTGGCGCGAGGACATCCCCGGCGCCCTGGTCGCCCTGGTGGTGCTGGTCTTCTGCAGCGTCGGCCTGCGGCTCTACCTGGTCAGCTCGGTCGAGGGCCCCTCGGTGTACGGCTCGCTGGCGGCGCCGGTCGCCGTGCTGCTGTGGATCTTCGTGGTGGCCCTCGCGGTGCTCATCGGCGCCGCCATGAACGCCGCGATAGACCGGCGTTGGCCCA
Organism: Kitasatospora sp. NPDC038210; assembly: GCF_055600605.1. Taxonomy (NCBI): domain Bacteria; kingdom Bacillati; phylum Actinomycetota; class Actinomycetes; order Kitasatosporales; family Streptomycetaceae; genus Kitasatospora; species Kitasatospora sp. NPDC038210. The sequence continues at coordinate 371,661 of NZ_JBVJYK010000005.1, forward strand.
CCCTGGAGACCGCCGACGCCCGCGCCGAGAACGAGCGGGCCCACGAGGAGGCGGCCGCCGCCGTGGTCCGCGAGGTCGCCGCCCGGCGGGCCGTCGAACGGGCCCGGCGCGCCCGCGAACTCGGGCTCGCCGAGGGCGCCGAGGAGGAGTGGGGCGAGGACGAGGGCGATGACGTCGACGTGCCCTCCGAGTACCCGGAGCGGTGGGCCGACGTGCTGGCCGCCGACAACGTGCGCGGCCGGCTCACCGCCCGCGGCGGGCCGCACCACCGGCCCGCCCCGCCGCCGCCGGACAGTGACCGGCCGTCCGGGCCGCCGCCGACGGCCGCGGGGGCGGGGCCGTCCGGGCCGCCGGAACCCCTCGGGCCGCCGGGGCAACAGGTGCCGGGGTACCCGCCGCGGCCGCCGCGGCCGCCGTGGGAGCAGCGGTAGGCGGAGGCGGGCCGCGGCGTACGGGTGCGATGACGGACTGACGGACAGGGCCTCTCCCGCGGGTGCGGGGGAGGCCCTGTGGCGTGTCCGGGGTTCGCCGCTCCGTGGGGGGCGTCGGGCCGTGGGTCCGGCGGTCCGCGCGCCGGTCGGTCGGTCGGTCAGGTGGTGGGGTTCCGGGCGTCGCCGTACTGCGGTGCGGCGGGGGTGCGGCCGTACCGGGGGCGCAGCTCGGTCCGCGCGGCGGAGGGGTCGGCGTCGCCCGGCGTGCCGGACCGCGGGTCGGTCGGGCCCGCGGCTGCCGGGTTCGGGGTCGCCGGGGTGGGCGTCCGGTTCCGGGGCGTCCGGTCCGGGGACGTCCGGTCCGGGGCGGACGGGGCGGACGGGGTGGACGGGGCGGCCGCCGCCGGTGCCGCCTGGGCCGGGAGCGGCTCGGGGGAGGGCTGGGCCGGTTCCAGGGCGGTGCGCCCGGAGGAATCGCTCAGCTTGATCAGCAGTGCGATCATCAGCCAGTTCGCCAGCAGGGAGGAACCGCCGGCGGCCAGGAAGGGCAGCGCCTTGCCGGTCAGCGGGACCAGCCCGCTCACCCCGCCGACGACCACGAAGATCTGCAACGCCAGCGCCGCCGACAGGCCGGTGGCCAGCAGCTTGCCGAACGGGTCGGTCAGGCCGACCGCGGTGCGCAGTCCCCGCTGGATCAGCAGCACGTACACCAGCAGGACCGCCGTCACCCCGGCCAGGCCCAGCTCCTCGCCGATGGTGGTGAAGATGAAGTCGCTGCGCCCGGCGAAGCCGATCAGCCAGGGCCTGCCCGAGCCCAGGCCCGTCCCGGTCAGGTGCCCGGTGCCCAGGCTGAACAGGGCCTCGGCGGGCTGCTCGGAGATCGCCTTGTCGTGCACCGGCTTGTAGTAGTCGAGCGGGTGCAGCCAGGCCTCGACGCGACCGTGCACGTGCGGCTCCACCGTGCCGACCACCGCCGCGCCGCCGACCGCCATCAGCAGGCCGAGCACCACCCAGCTGGTGCGCTCGGTCGCCACGTACAGCATCACGATGAAGACGCCGAAGAAGATCAGCGAGGTGCCCAGGTCACGCTCGAAGATCAGCACCAGCAGGCTGACCACCCAGATCGCCAGCACCGGCCCGGCGTGCCGGCCGCGCGGCAGGGTCAGCCCCCAGATCTTGCGGCCGGCCAGCGCGAGCGCGTCCCGGGAGGCCATCAGGTAGCCGGCGAAGAAGATCGTGATCGCGACCTTCACGAACTCGTCCGGCTCGAAGGAGAGCCCGAACAGCCGGATCCAGCGCTTGGCACCGAAGCTGTCGCTGGGCGAGGCCACCGGCGCCGCCAGCAGGATCAGCGCCCCCGCCATCAGCAGGTAGACGTAGCGCTGGAAGAACCGGTGGTGCTTGACCAGCACGATCAGCGCGATCGCCACTGCCACCGAGATGAACACCCACATCAGCTGGGAGGGCGCGGCCGGGAGCTTCTGGTAGTCGCCCTTGGCGCTGTGCGCGGCCTTGTAGCTGATGTCCAGCCGGTCCAGCAGCACCAGGCCGAAGCCGGTCAGGAAGACCCCCAACGGCAGGATCAGCGGGTCCGCGTACGGTGCGAACCGGCGCACCGCCAGGTGCGCCGCCCCGGCGAGCGCCCCCAGTGACAGGCCGTGCACCAGCAGTCCGGGCGGCAACGAGCCGGTCAGCGCCAGATCGGCCTCGACGTGTCCCGCCAGACAGACGGCCACCGCGAGCGCCAGCAGGCCCAGCTCGATGTTGCGGTGGCGCTCGGCCAGTCGGCGGCCCTCCCCGCGTGCAGTGCTTCGCACCTCTTGTCGTCCCCTTGTCACCCACGTGGCGGGTCTCGCCGACCGGCATCCTGCCAGACGTTTGTGTCGTGGCCGCGGTTGCGACCGCAGGGGTTCCACGGGCAGAACTTTGCCTGGGCAAAGCTTTGTTGGGGATCGGTAAAGCTTTCCTCAGGGGCGGGTATAGAGGAGGGCCCCGCGTGCGGCGGGCCGGTCGCGCGGGGACATCATGGCCGGGCGTCGCGGCGTCCGCCGCGGGGCCCGACGGTGACGGCGCGGACGGCTCGCCGCCTCGGTGGCTGCGGGTACGAGCGAGGTGGCGGACGGATGAACGGCGCGGTGGACGGCGCGGTCTCCGTGCTCGCCTACGACGGACCGCCGCCGTGGCAGTGGTCCGACCTGGTCGCCTCCTGGACGGCCGAGCCGCTGGTGCTCACCCTCTCGGTGCTGCTCGGCGCCTGGTACCTGCTCGCGGCGCGCGCCGTCCACCGGTCCGGCGGCGAGCGCTGGAGGCCCAGCCGCACCGCCGCGTTCCTCGGCGGACTGCTGCTGTGGATCTGGTGCACCTGCTCCGGCCTCGGCGTCTACGACCGGATCCTCTTCACCGACCGGGCCGTGCAGGTCGTGCTGCTGCTGATGGTCGTCCCGCTGCTGCTCGCGCTCGGCGCGCCCGTCTCGCTGCTGGTCGGGTCCGCGCCGCCGGCCCGGCGGGACCGGATCCTGCGGGTGCTGCGCAGCCGCCCGTCCAAGGTGCTGATGTTCCCGGCGGTCTCCACCGCCCTGCTGATGGCGCCGCCGTGGCTGCTCTACTTCACGCCCTGGTACGAGGAGTCGGTGTCCAGCGCGTCCGGGAACGTGCTGCTGCACCTGGCGCTGGTGCTGCTCGGGCTCGCCTACTTCTGGCCGCGGCTGCAGATCGACCCGGTCGGGCACGAGTACCCGCACCTGGTCGGGCTGTTCATCACCTTCGCGGAGGTGATCTTCGACGCCGGGCTCGGGATCGTGCTGATCTACGGCGGCCACCTCGTCGCCGAGCACTACTACGTGGCGCTCGGGCGCCCGTGGGGGCCGACCCCGGCCCAGGACCAGACCTGGGGCGGCAACGCGTTCTGGGTGCTGGGGGACCTGGTCGGGCTGCCGTTCCTGGCCGCGCTGGTGCGGCGGATGGTGGTGCAGGGGCGGGAGGAGATCCGGGCCGTGGACGCCGAGCTGGACGCGCGCTTCGAGGCGGCGGCCGAGGAGGCGCGGGCGGCGGGGCGGCCGGAGGAGGACGAGACGGGGATGCGGCCGTGGTGGCTGGACGACCCGAACCTCAAGCACCGGTACGGGGGGTAGCCGGCTTCCCTCCCGGAAGGCTTCGCGGCCTGCCTCGGAGCGCGTTTCCGCAGGTCAAAAATGGGTTGGCGAGGCCGGGCCGCTTCGCTAGCGTGTGACGTGTCCGGTTCGGGGGCCATTGGGCCGCCCGAGGAGTAGAGAGCAGGAGGTGAACCCCCGTGGTCGTTGTCGCCCCGATAGCTGCCCAGGGCAGCACTCGCGTTCACCTCCTTTTCCCGGCCGCCGGCTGAGCCCTTCGCGCCAGCCGTAGCCCGCCGGGACGATCTCCTCCCGAAGGGCCACTGCGTTGACCAACGCTGCCTCCGTTCCGTCGTTCTCTCTCTCCACCTCTTCTTCTTCCTCCCTGCCCGACGCAGACTCCGCGTCCACGGGCTCCGCCCTGACCGGCTACGGCTGGACGTCCGAGCTCGCGGAGCTGTTCGAACCGCTGGGCGAGGCCGGGCTGCTCCCGGCCCGGATCGTCCGGGTCGACCGCGGCCAGTGCGACGCCGTGATCGCCGACCCGGAGACGGGCGAGCCGCGCACCGTCCGGTTCGACACCCGGCCGGTCGGTGACGCCGACATGATCAACTGCCCGTGCACGGGCGACTGGGCGGCCGTGGACCTCCACGCCCGGCCGATGGCGGCCGTCGTCGCGCTGCTGCCGCGCTCCACCGCGATCATCCGCAAGGTGGCCGGCAAGCGCTCCGACGGCCAGGTGCTGGCGGCCAACGTCGACACCGTCCTGATCGCCTCCTCCCTCGCGACCGATCCCGACCTCGGGCGGATCGAGCGCTTCCTCGCCCTCGCCTGGGAGTCCGGCGCCGAACCGCTGGTCGTCCTCACCAAGGCCGACCTGGTGGACGACGCCGACTTCATCCGCTCCGACGTCGAGGCGGTCGCGCCCGGGGTCACGGTGCTCGTGGTGAGCGCCGAGACCGGGGACGGCATGGACGTGCTGCGCGCCTGCACCCCCGGCACCACCGCGGTGATCGGCCAGTCCGGCGTCGGCAAGTCCACGCTCACCAACGCGCTGGCCGGCGCCGACGTGATGACCGTCCAGGAGGCCCGCGAGGTCGACCAGAAGGGTCGCCACACCACGACCACCCGCGAGCTGATCCCGCTGCCCGGCGGCGGCGTGCTGATCGACACCCCCGGGCTGCGCGAGGTCGGCCTCTACGGTGGCGAGGGCGTGGACCTGGCCTTCGCCGACATAGCGGAGCTGGCCGAGGAGTGCCGCTTCCACGACTGCGGTCACCACACCGAGCCGGGCTGCGCGGTGCAGGAGGCGCTGGCCGACGGCACCCTCCCGCAGCGCCGGATGGACAGCTACCTCAAGCTCCAGCGCGAGAACGAGTGGATCGCCTCGCGTTCGGACGCCCGGGTGGCCAAGGCGCGGCTGCAGAAGTGGAAGACGATCACCAAGTCGATGCGTGCCGCGGGAGGGCCGGTGAAGCGCTGACCAGTCGGCGTCGGCGTCGGCCGGCCACCGTAGCGCTGCGGCGGCGGTGGCCGGACGGCGCCGGGCCGGCCCGCCTCAGCGGCGGTCCGGCTCAGCGGAGGTCCGCCACCAGGCGGAACCGCTGCAGGACCAGCGGAGTGGCGTCGTCCACGGTGAAGTCCGGGTCATCGAGGGCGTCGAGCATCTCCGGGCTGCGCCAGAAGCGCTCGTGCGTGGCACGCCACTCGGCCACGGTGCGGTAGCCCTCGCCCTCGTCCAGGGCGTGCTGCAGATCGACCTCGGCGAGCGGGACCACACGGACGTCCGTGGTCTCGATCACCGCGATCCGGCGGCCGTCCGAGTCGAGGACGGCGGCCCGCTCGCCGACCAGCGGCAGGGGCTCACCCTCGTGCTCGTAGTCGGCGACCAGGCCGGTGGTGCTGGTCTTCGCACCGCTGAGGACGGCCGCGACCAGTTCGTCGCGCAGCGGGCCGGGGAACGCGAACTCCTCCGGAGGCAGGGCGACGACCCGCGGGTCGTCCGGGCCGACGTAGGAGTGATCGGCGCGCGGGGCGTCGGGCTGGGTTCCGGGCTGGGCGTCGGGCTGCTCGCTCATGGGGCGAGCGTAGCCGCGGGTCGTTCGCACGGCCCCCGATTTTCGGGGCACGGTGGGGGAGGGGCGGGAGGGGAGGGGGAGGGCCCCCCAACGGCGATGTCCGATTCCCGCCAGTCACCCCCCACCCGATCCCGCAAACTGGACAACGTGATCGACGACGACATCCGCTACCGAGCCGTGGACAGCCGGGACGCCCGCTTCGACGGCGTCTTCTTCACGGCGGTCACCTCCACCGGTATCTACTGCCGGCCGAGCTGCCCGGCCGTGACCCCCAAGCGAGTCAACTGCGTCTTCTACCCCAGTGCCGCAGCCGCCCAGGGCGCCGGCTTCCGTGCCTGCCGCCGCTGCCGCCCCGACTCCGTGCCGGGCTCGCCGGAGTGGAACCACCGCGCCGACCTGGTCGGCCGTGCGATGCGCCTCATCGGGGACGGCGTCGTGGACCGCGAGGGCGTCGCCGGCCTGGCCGACCGTCTCGGCTACAGCTCCCGCCAACTGCAGCGCCAGCTCACGGCCGAGCTCGGCGCCGGCCCGATCGCGCTGGCCCGTGCGCGTCGCGCCCAGACCGCCCGGCTGCTCCTCCAGACCACCGAACTGCCCGTCACCGACGTCGCGTTCGCGGCCGGCTTCGCCTCCGTCCGCCAGTTCAACGACACCGTGCGCGAGGTCTACGACCGCACCCCCAGCGGTCTGCGCGCCGAGGTCGCGGCCGGCCGGCGCACCGCGACCCCGGCCGGCGGCCTGACCCTGCGCCTGGCCTACCGCGGTGCGCTGGACAGCGACCACCTGATCGACTTCCTCGCCCTGCGCGCCGTGCCCGGCGTGGAGGAGGTCGTCCCCGGCGGGCGTCCCGGCGTCCGCACCTACCGGCGCACCCTCGCGCTCCCGTACGGCCACGGCATCGCCGAGGTCGACGGCCTGTCGCCCGGCGAGCCGCGCACCCGGGGCTGGCTGGACTGCCGGCTGTTCCTCGCGGACCTGCGCGACCTGCCGACCGCCGTCCAGCGCCTGCGCAACCTCTTCGACCTGGACGCCGACCCGCTCGCGGTCGACGATCAGCTCGGCGCCGACCCGGTGCTCGGCCGGCTGGTCCGGGAGCGCCCCGGCCTGCGTTCGCCCGGGCACGTGGACCCGCACGAACTCGCCGTCCGCGCCGTCCTCGGCCAGCAGATCAGCGTCGGCGCCGCCCGTACCCTGGCGGGCCGGCTCGCCGAGAAGTACGGCACCGCGCTGCCCGAGCCCAGCGGCGGCCTGCGACTGCTCTTCCCGACCGCGGCGGCGCTGGCCACCGCGGCCCCGGAGGACTTCGCGATGCCCGTCGCCCGCCGCCGCGCGCTCACCGGGCTGTGCGCGGCCCTGGCGGAGGGCGTGGTGAGCCTCGACAGCGGGGTCGACCGGGAGGAGGCCGCGGCCCGGCTGCTGGACCTGCCCGGCATCGGCCCCTGGACGGTCGGCTACCTGCGGATGCGGGCCCTCGCGGACCCCGACGTCTTCCTCCCGAGCGACGTGGGCGTCAAGCACGGCCTCGTCCGGCTCGGCGCCCCGGGCGACCCGAAGTCCGCCGCCCGCGCGGCCGAGGCCTGGGCCCCGTGGCGCTCCTACGCGGTCCACCGGCTGTGGGCCGGCCCCGCGACCACCAGTACCGGAACGGAGAACGAACGAGCATGAGCACCACCGTCTACACCACCATGGAGAGCCCCTTCGGTCGGCTGCTGCTCAGCGGCGTCCTGCCCGAGGACGGCGGGCCGGCCGCGCTGGCCACCGTCACCGCGCCGGGCCAGAAGTACGCGCTGGCCGAGCCCGCCGACGACTGGGTCCTCGACCCGGAGGCGCTCGCCGAGCCGGTCGCCCAGCTGACCGCCTACTTCGCTGGCGAGCGCACCGGGTTCGACCTCCCGCTCGCGCCGGTGGGCACCGAGTTCCGCCGCCGGATCTGGGCCGCGCTGGACGAGATCCCGTACGGCACCACGGTCACCTACGGCGAACTCGCCGAACTGGCCGGGCAGGAGCCGCGGATGGTCCGGGCGGTCGGCGGCGCGGTGGGCGCCAACCCGCTGCTGATCGTGCGCCCGTGCCACCGGGTGCTCGGCGCCAGCGGCGCGCTCACCGGCTTCGCGGCGGGCGTGGACCGCAAGCGGCAGCTGCTGGAGCTGGAGAGCGGCACGCTGTTCTGAGCGGCGCCCCGCGCCCGTCGTGCCGCGCCCGCCGTGCCGCGCCCGCCGTCCGGACCCCGCCGTCCGCACCGCGCCGCCCCGATGCCGTCCGTCAGTCCGAACTGCGCAGGTCCACCCGCCAGTTGTGGCTGCGCATGAACCGTCCGGGCGGGAACTCGAAGTCCGTCTCGCCGAGCAGCGTGAACCCGGCCTTCGCGCAGACCGCGTTGGAAGCCGGGTTGTCCACCGACGGAAAGGCGTGCAGGTATCGGTGGGCCGCCTCGCGGCGGGCGGCCGCGACCGCCGCCCGGGTGGCGGCGACGGCGATGCCGCGGCCCTGGTGGCCGGGCAGCACGTTCCATCCCATCTCGTGCACGGTCTCGCCCGCCCAGGTCCGGGTGCCGTAGCCGACCGTGCCGACCGGCTCGCCCGCGACCCGCTCACCCGCGGCCGCCTCGCCCGGGGTCGGCGCGCCGTCGGGCAGCAGCACGATCCGGTACATGCAGCCGAGGCCGGACGGGACGAAGTCGAGGTAGCGGCGGTGCCGGACGAGCAGCTGCTCCTCGGTCTCCGGCCCGCCGACGTGCTTCTTCATCTCCGGCGTGTTGACCCGGCGCAGCAGCGCCAGGTCGGCGTCCGTCCAGGGCTCGATGCGTACCCGTGCTGTGGTCATGCCGGGACGCTAGCGGCCCGCCCGGCATGACGACCAGCGGTTTTGCTCCCGGGCGGACGGCGCGGACGGCGCGGACGGCGCGGACGGGCGGACCGGCGGACGGGCGGAGCCGGGTCGCAGGGGTGGGGTGGCCGGACCGGGGCCGCCGGGTCAGCCGTGTTCGGCGCCGGTCCCCGGCTGTGCGAGGGCGCGGGCGAGCTGTTCCAGCGCGGGCAGGGCGTCGACGACCGCCGTGCGGTCGGCCGGGTCGAGGGTGTCGAGCGCGGTGGCGATGCGCCGCTCGTGGGCGTGCTGCCAGTCGTCCAGCTGGCGCCGGCCGGCCGGGGTGAGGGCGATCCGGGCGGTGCGGCGGTCGCCGGGGTCGGCCTGGCGGTCCACGAAGCCGGCTTCGAGCAGCTTGCCGACCAGCCCGCTGACGGTGTTGGGTGCCAGTCGCTGCCGGGCGGCCAGCTCGCCGACCCGCAGCGGTGCGGCGGCGAGGGTTTGGAGGAGTTCGACCTGCGCCATCGGCAGGGACTCCCACGGGTAGTCGGTGCGGATGCTGCTGCGCAGTGCGCGGCGCAGCCGGGTGACGGTGTCGGTCAGTCGCCGGGCGTGCTCGACCGCCGGGTCGGGGCTTGCGGTGGCGGAATCGGGAACGTGTGGTGACGACGGCATGGCGGACAGCGTATCTCCTGGTACGGGGCGTTCCGGGGGCGTGGTCCGCCCCTCGGACGCGGGCACGGGCGGCCGGTGAGACGCTTCGTATCGCAGGTCGATCTGCTCGTAGAAAGAACATATCTGCATCCGATATATTCGTTGCATGAACGCCACCGCCCTTGCCGCACGGCTGCTCACCGAGCGGCCCCGCCCCCGCGGCATAGCCGGCTGGCGCCACGCCCACTGGCTGGCCGTCGGCACGGTCTGTCTCGGTGCCTTCCTCGGCCAGCTCGACGCCAGCGTCATCGCCCTGGTCTTCCCCGCCATCGGCCACCACTTCGACGCGGGCTTCGCCGCCGTCGAGTGGGTCGCCCTCGCCTACCTGCTCGTCCTGGTCGCCCTGCTGGCGCCGATCGGCCGGCTGTCCGACCTGGTCGGCCGCAAGACGATGTACATCGGCGGCTTCGCCGTCTTCGGCCTCTCCTCCCTCGGCGCCGGATTCGCCGGAAGCCTCTGGATCCTGGTCGGCTGCCGGGCCGTCCAGGCCGTCGGCGCCGCGATGATGCAGGCCAACAGCGTCGCGCTGGTCGCACGCGGCGTTCCGGAGCACGCGATGCGGCGCGCGCTCGGCATCCAGGCCTCGGCACAGGGCCTCGGGCTGGCGCTCGGCCCCAGCCTCGGCGGGCTGCTGGTCGAACACGCCTCGTGGCGCTGGGTGTTCTGGGTCAACGTACCGATCGCCGTGTTCGGCATCCTGGCGGGCTGGTACCTGCTGCCCCGCACCCGGACGGGCCTCCCGGGCCGGGGCCCGATCCCGAGCCCGGCGCCGATCCCGAGCCCGGCGCCGATCCCGAGCCCGGCGCCGATCCCGAGCCCGGCGCCGATCCCGAGCCCGGCGCCGATCCCGAGCCCGAACCCGGTACCGGGCCCGGTGCCCCGGGCGCGGGTCGTACCGAACGCCGGGAAGCGCCCGGCGGTGCGGCCGGCGGTGCGCCCGGCCCGCGGTGAAGCCCGCTTCGACCTGCCGGGCATGCTGCTGCTCGCCGGGGCGACCACCGCACTGCTGCTCGCCCTGTCCACCGCCTCCGGCCTGCCGCTGCCCGGGTGGATCGTCGCCGTCCTGCTGCTCGCCGCCGCCGTGCTCACCGCCGCACTCGTGCGCCAGGAGCGGCGGGCCGCCCGGCCGATCCTGGCACCCGGACTGGTCAACACCCCGGGCGTACGGTCCGGCCTGGTGATCGCGCTGATCGGCTACCTGCTGCTGTTCTGCCCGCTCGTGCTGGGCCCCGTGCTGCTCACCGGTGCGGGAGTGTCGACGGCCGGCGCGGGCCTGCTGGTCACCCTGCTGCCCGCCGCGTTCGCGTTCGCCGCGACGGTCGGCGGCGGGCTGCTGCCCCGGGGCTGGTCCGACGTGACCAGGTGCCGTTTCGGTGCGGCCGTCGCGGCCGCCGGACTGCTGCTGTTCGCCGTACTCCCGGCCTCGACCGGCTCGGCGGCCCCGCTGCTGGTCGCCGGGTACGGACTGGGCCTGCTGCTGCCGGCCAACAACGCGCTGGTGATGCGCGCGATCCCGGCGGAGTGCTCGGCGGTCGGCGGCGGCATGGTGAACATGGCGCGCAGCCTCGGTACGGCGCTCGGCATGGCACTGTCCGTCCTGGGTGTCCACCTGGCGGGCGCGACGTCCGGTGGGCGGACGGTGCTGCTGCTCCTCGCGGTGGTCGCGACGGCGGCCGCGGTCCTCACCCGGCCGACCCCCACCACCGGTGCGGCCCGCACGAGCCCCGCGGCCCGCACGAGTCGTACGACCGGGACGCGCCGCACGAGCCGCTCGGCCCGTTCCTGACGTCGGTCTCCCGCACCATCTGCGGAGCCGGCCCGTCCGACACGACCCACGGACGAGCCGCACCCTTCCCGGCTACCGACCACCGAGCACCACGGCCCGCACACGATCACCTCGACCACCTGCCGGTGGTTCCGCCACCGTCCCCGCCCCGTGGCCCGCCCCCTACGCCGGCAGGATCGGGCCGATCACCGACACGGCGTCATCGGATACCTCCGGTGTCTCCCTCGCGGCTCGGCCGACGGGCAGAAGGCCGGAAGGACGAGCCCCGGCGGCGCTGTCAGGACGTCCGGCGGACGGGAGCGTTCAGGGCGTCCTGGGCCCGGTTCAGGCCGAGCCGCACCAGCGTCTCCAGGGCGTCGGCGCAGCGGTCCAACTCGCCTGGCATGGCGGCCAGTTCCTCGTCCGAGAACTTCTTCAGCACGAAGTCGCCGACGCTCTGCCCCTTCGGCGGCCGGCCGACGCCGAACCGCAGCCGGACGAAGTCGCGGGTGCCCAGTGCCTCGCCCACCGAGCGCACCCCGTTGTGGCCGCCGGGCCCGCCTCCGCGCTTGAGCTTGGCGGAGCCGAACGCGAAATCCAGGTCGTCCTGCACGACCACCAGCCGCTCCACCGGCACGCCGTACCGGCGCAGCAGCGCGGCCACCGGGCGGCCGGACAGGTTGATGAACCACAGCGGCTTGGCGAGCAGCACCGGCCGGCCGTCGACCTCGATCTCCGCGACCAGGGTGGCGAGACCGCGCCGCCGGAAGCGGGCGCCGTGCCGCTCGGCCAGCCGGTCGACGGCGAGGAAGCCCGCGTTGTGCCGGGTCTGCCGGAACCACGGTCCGGGGTTGCCCAGTCCGGCGATCAGCCACGGGACGGCAGGAGCGTCCGGGGCGGCCGGGGAACCGGCGGCGGGGGACGCGGGGGAGGCGGGGGTCATGCGAGGTCTCCGCGAGGGGTGGGGACGGCGGACGGCCGGGGCGCGGCGGGGACGGTACGGGACCGTCGGCCGCGCCCCGGCCGTCCGGGAACGAGGGGGTCGAGCCGGTTCGGGCCCGGCTCAGGAGGCGGGCACCCCGGGGGCCGCGCCGCGCTCCGTGAGCATGTCGGTCATCAGCTGCAGCTCCGAGGTCTGCGCGATCACCATCGACTGCGCCAGCCGCTTCTCGGTGTCGTTCCTGGCCAGGTCCACATAGCCCTGGGCCATCTCGACGCCGCCCTTGTGGTGCTCGATCATCAGCTGCAGGTAGAACACCTCGGCGTCCCGGCCGCTGAGCGAGCGCAGCTTCGCGATCTGCGTGTTGGTGGCCATGCCGGGCATCAGCGAGCCGTCGTGCGCCTCGTAGTCGTGGCCCATCTTCATCCACGCCATCGGCTTGGCGGTCGAGTGCTGCGTCAGCCCCCACTGGTCCAGCCAGCCCATCATCATCCCGCGCTGGTTGGCCTGGGTGTTGATGATGTCGAAGGCGAGGGTGCGGGTCGGCTCGTCGCTCGTGCGGTCCCGCACGACGAACGACAGGTCCACCGCCTGCTGGTGGTGGGTCGCCATGTCGCGGGCGAAGCCGGCCTCGGGCGAGTCGTCCGCGGGGACGGACAGCGAGGTGCCGGAGGCGGAGGTGCCGCTCGCCACCAGCGCCGGCACCCCGAGCGCCAGCGCCACGGCGGCGGCCAGCGCGGCCGGCCACCACATGCGCCGACGGCGCGGCGCCGCGCCCCCGCCGTCCTCGGCGGTGACGGCCCCCGTCACGGCCTCCGCGGCCGACCCGACGGCGTCCCCGGACAGCGCCCCCCCGGATGCGGCGCCCTCGGGCGCGACACCCTCGGGGCGGCCCGCGTCGGCGGTCACATCGCCCCCATGGTGCAGGAGGCGCCCGGCTCCTGGGTCTGCTTGCCCTGGACGTACTTGGTGAAGAACTGGTTCACCCGGGGGTCGCTGGCGCTGTCCACGACGAGCTGGGTGCTCCAGGCGTTCAGGGTGATGGTGCCCTGCTCGTCCGGGTACGGGCTCATCAGCGAGTACGGGGTGGCCTTCACCTTGTCGGAGAGGGTCTTGATGTCGTCCGGCGTGGCCTTGCCGTTGTAGGTCACCCAGACCGCGCCGTGCTCCAGCGAGTGGACGGCGCGCTCGTTCTCGACCGGCTGGTCGTAGACGTGGCCCATGCAGTCCAGCCAGACGGCGTTGTGGTCGCCGCCGACCGGCGGGGTCATCGGGTAGGTGACCTTCTCCTTGACGTGGTTGCGGGTCAGGTCGCCGAAGGTCTTCACACCCGGGATGTCCGCGTTGGCGGCGGCTTCCTTGTCCTTCTTCTTCTGGTTCTGGTCCATGACGATCCAGGTGCCGGTGGCGATCGCGCCGATCACCAGCACACCGGCCACCACCGAGGCGACGATCTTGTTGCGGCGCTCGCGGCGCTGCTCGGCGGCGCGCAGCTCGGCTATCCGGGCGCGGCGGTCGAGACCGGCCTGCTTGCCGCCGGACTTGTTGGACTGCTTCGAGGCGGAACCCATGGTGGTGTCCTTGTCCCCGCCGCGCACCGGTCGGTGGCGGCGGTCAGCTGGAGGGTGAGACGGGGCGGATCCGCCGGCGTCGGGGCCGGCGGTGGGTTCCGCTCAGGACCGGTGGACCTGGAGCTCGTGCAGGTCGGGCGCCGGGTGCGAACCGTCCAGCAGACCCGCGGGCGCCACCCGGGGCAGCGCCTCGGGCGCGCCCGGGGTCACGGGCGACACGGCGGGCTGGGGCTGTGGCGGCGGATTCGGCAACTGGGCGTCCTGCGGGCAGAACGGGTGGCTGGAGCAGCCGTTGTTGCGCGGGGGCTCGCCATCGGCGGTGCAGAGGATCCAGTGACCCTGGTCCTCGGCGATCCGGTGCTGGTCGGAGGCCTTCGCGGCCTTGCCGACCTCGGCGATCTTCGCGGCCCTGGCGGGCTTGGTGGCCTGCGCGGCGTGGCCGGCGTGGGGCGCTTGTCCGATCGCGACCTGGACGCTGACGACGGTCACGGCACTGACGGGCGCCGCGGCCGGCGCCGGACGAGCGGTCCCGTCCAACGCCTTCGCCTGGCCCGCGCAGGGCAGCATCGTCAGCAGGGCGACGAGCAGCAGGACCAACAGCGCACCCACCGGGCGGCCCGCCGGTGCGGCCCTCCCCGGTCGGGGCGAGCTGGGGGCCGACGCGGTCATGCGCACATTTAATCAGCCGAACGTGTGAAGCGATGCCCCCCATCGGCCCTCATTTTCGGGGGTACGCACACCCGGATGGCCAGGAAACACCCTGCTCCGGGCACATCCGGCAAGCACGGACGGAACGGAAACGGACGGAGCGGTGTCGTCCGCCGCGAAATGACCGGGACACGGCGACGAACCGGCTGGTCGGCGGCGTGGCCGGGATGTTCCGGTGGGTGACCGGTTGTCGCCGAAACCCGGACAGGGTCGTTGCCCGTGGAGAACAATGACGTCGAGCCCGGCCCGCCGGGGGCGGCGCGACCACGGACCGAGCAGGAGCCGCCAGATGAGCAAGCAGGGTGCACCCGCACAGCCGCACCGGCCCGACGACGGCTGGTGGGACACCGTCTACGACGGTCCGGCGGGCACCCTCCCCGACACCCCGCACGCCGACCCGGGGGACGGCAGCGTCGACGACTGGTTCGACACGGCGGTCGGGCTCATCGGGCAGCAGCGGTCGGGGGAGCCGGAGGCGGAGGCTGGGCCCGGGGCGGAGGCGGGGCCCGCTTCGGAAGCTGCGCCCGCGTCCGAGCCGGAGCCTGCGCCGGAGCCCGTGCCTGTGCCTGTGCCTGTGCCTGTGCCGGAGCCTGCTGTTGCCCCGGAGCCCGTGCAGGACGGTGGGGACAGCCTCGACGACTGGTTCGCCACCGCCGTCGGCGTGATCGACGGGACGGAGGGGACCGGGCGTCAGCGGAGCGCCATGGAGACCCACCAGTTCCCGGCACCCTCCTTCGCCGACGACAAGCCGAAGGCGGTGTCCGAGCCGGAGCCGAAGGCGGTGTCCGAGCCGGAGGCTGCTTCGGTCTCGCTGGAGAAGACCGCCTTGCCGTCGGCTCCGGAGCCGGTCGCCGCGCCCACGCCCGAGCCCGAGCCCGAGCCCGAACCCGTTGCCGAGGACGTCGAGGTCGAACCCGCGCCCGTCGTTGCCGCCGTCCCGGAGGTCACCGCCGTCCCGGAGGTCACCGCCGTCCCGGACCTCGCCGAGGCCGCCGAGGCGCCGGAAGCAGTCGAGGACCTCCAAGCACCCGAGGCGGCCGCGGCACCCACCCCTCGCCCGACCCCCTCGCCCGAACCCGAGCCCGATCACGCACCGGCACCCGAACCCGACCCGGAACCCGCACCTCCCGCCGTGCCCGACCCCCGTCCGGCCGCCCGTGCGCCGCTCGCCGACGGCGGGGCCGCCGTCCCGCACGTCGGCGAACGTCCCCCGACGTACGGGCCCGAGCCGACGGCCGTACCGGAGGCGGACCCGGCCTCCCTGCGCTCGGTCGTCCCGGACACCGTGCTGGAGGGGGCGCAGTACGGACCGTCCGTGCTGCGCGCCGCCTCCGTCCGCGGCGACTCGGCCCGCTACCGGGGGGAAGCACGCCGGGACTGCCTGGTGGTCACCCGTTTCGGCGACGGACCGGACGGGCTGCTGCTCGCCGTCCTGGGCGGCTTCGACCGGACGGGCGGCGCCGAGGACGACACGGTCACCGCGGAGGCCGTCGCCACCGCCACGGGCGAGGCTTGCCGCCAACTCGCCGCCGCGATCGGACGCAGCCGGGTCGGGCTGGCCGCCGATCTGCGCGACGGCGCCCGGGACCGGCTCCGCTACGGTCTCCAGCGGCTGGCGACCGGCGCCGCGGCCCCGCTGCGCGCGCTGGCGCCCCGGGCGGAGGGGGACGACACGCCGTCGCCGGCCTCGTTGCACTGCCTGATGGTCTCGCTCGACCCGGCGGCCGGCTACCGCGCGGCCTTCGGCGTCGGCCCGGGCGGCCTCTACCTGCTGCGCTCCGGGCACTGGATCGACGCGTACGCGGCTCGCCTGCTGCACCACCCGGACGGGCAGCCGCCGGTGCCCGAGGCTTCGGTCCCCGACCCGCGCCCGTTCCGCTTCCGGCTCGTCCCCGCCACCCCGGGCGACATCCTGCTCCTCTGCACCCCCGGCCTGAGCCGCCCGATCGCCGACGAACCCGCCGTCGCCCACTTCCTCTCCACCCACTGGGCCCACCCCCACCCCCCGGGCACCGTCGACTTCCTGCGCCAGGTCCAAGTCCGCGCCAAGGGCTACGCCGACGACCGCACCGCCGCCGCCATCTGGACCGAGTGAAAGGTAGACCGGTCTACATATTCCGGGCCCCGGCTTCCACGCCCTGTGCGTCAGAAGTCGACCAGACCGACTTCTGACGCACAGGGGTAGCTGGCTGCCCCTGTCCTCGATAGCAGATCTGTAGACCGGTCTGCATATTCCTTCTCGGCGTCCGCAGGGAAGGCCGCACAGGAAGTCGGCGGGCCCGACATTTGGTGCGCGCGCGTGCGCCGCGCCCGTGGTCTCTAGATCGGTCTACATATTTTTCCGCGACGGGCGCAGCGCGGTGAGGCGGCCGAAATGTTGGCGCTGCGCAGAAAGTCGGCCCTGCCGACTTCTGGTGCGCAGGGGCTCGGTGGCGAGGCGCGAATCTGTAGACCGGTCTGCATATTTGCCGGGCGAGGCGGCGGCGCAGTGCTCAGGAAGTCGGCGGGGCCGACTTTTGGCGCGCGCGTGGTGCGCCGCGCCGGTAGACAGTCAGTAGACCGGTCTGCATATTTCGGTATAGCGGGGCGCACTGGGTGGAACAGGCGGGGCGGGCCGGGCGCAGTGTCGGCGCTGCACAGGAAGTCGGGCCGGCCGACTCTTCATGCAGGCAGGCGCCCCGGGGACCCAGAATCCATAGACCGGTCTATATATTTCCCCGCACGCTGCGCCCCGTCAGGTGCGGAGGAGGATGTTCGCCACAGCGGTGGCCTGGGTGAGGGCGGCAGGGGGGTGGGCGTCGGGGAGGCCGATGGCGATGGGGACGGCGAGGCCGTCGAGGAGGGCGCGGATCTGGGTGGCGCGGTCGGCGGTGGGGCCCGGGGTGAAGTGGCCGGTGGCGGTGCCCTCCTCGATGAGGGCCACCAGGTCGGCCTGCCAAGGGGCCTCGATCTCCCGCTGCCCCTGGCGGATCTCGGCGCTCGCGGGGGAGCGGCCCCACACCTCGACCCAGAGGATCCACCGAGGGTCCCCCGCGCCCTCGGGCAGGTACAGGCGCAGGTAGGCGTCGAGGCGCTGCCAGGGGTCGAGGGAGTGGTCGGCGAGGGCGTCGTGGCGGCGGGCGCCGAGCTGGTCCTCGCTCCAGCGGAGGGTTTCCAGCAGCAGCTGGTCCTTGCTGCCGAAGTAGTAGAGCAGGTGCCCGGCGCTCATCTGGAGCTGCTTGCCGAGTGCGGCCATGGTGAGCTTGGCCAGCCCGTGTTCGGCGATGGCGGACCGGGCGGTGGCGAAGACCTCCTCGCGGGGGCGTGCCGGCCGGCGCGGGCGGGGGTCGGCCATGTGCGGTGCTCTCCCTCGGTGGAACGGAGGTTCGAAGGCTACCGGAGCGGGGTCGCGGGCCCCGCTCCGGTGGCTCCGGGGTCAGGCCTTGGGCTGCTGCTGGGTGATGCAGTGGATGCCGCCGCCGTTGGCGAAGATCTCGCGGGCGTCGACGAGTTCGACGGTGCGGCCCAGGTAGGCGCGGCCGAGGATGGCGGCGGCCTCCTGGTCGCGCGGGTCGGCGAAGGCGCACAGGATCACGGCGCCGTTGGCCACGTAGTGGTTGATGTAGGAGTAGTCGACCGGTTCGCCGTCCTCGTCCAGCAGGACGGTGGGGGCGGGCAGTTCGACGACCTCCAGCTGTCGGCCCCGGGCGTCGGTCGAGGCGCGGAGGACGGCGACGAGTTCCTTGCAGACCTCGTGGTCCGGGTGGGAGGGGTCGGGCTGGACGTGGGCGACCACGACGCCGGGGCGCACGAAGGAGGCGACGATGTCGATGTGCCCGCGGGTGCCGAACTCGTCGTAGTCGCGGGTGAGGCCGCGCGGGAGCCAGATCGCCTTGGTGGTGCCGAGGAAGGCGTGCAGCTCGGCCTCGACCTCCTCCTTGGTCCAGTCGGCGTTGCGGCCCTCGCCGAGCTGGACGGTCTCGGTGACCAGCACGGTGCCCTCGCCGTCGACGTGGATGCCGCCGCCCTCGTTGATCAGCCGGGAGGCGAACCGCTGGACCTCCGTCAGTTCGCTGATGTGCTCGGCGATGTGCTGGTCCTTGTCCCAGCGGGCCCAGCCCTGCGCGCCCCAGCCGTTGAAGATCCAGTCGGCGGCGGCCAGCGAGCCCTTGCCGTCGATCAGGAAGGACGGGCCGATGTCGCGCATCCAGGCGTCGTCGAGCGGGTGCTCGACGATCTCGACCTGGTCCGAGACGTACTTGCGGGCCTCGGCGGTCTCGCCGGTGTTGACGATCAGCGTCACCGGCTCGTACCGGACGATGGTGTTGGCGACGGAGGCCCAGGCCTCGCGGCCCGCGTGCAGCGCCTCGGGGCTGTCGAAGGTGGGGTTGGTGGTGGGGAAGGCCATCCAGGTGCGGTCGTGCGGGTGCCACTCGGCGGGCATCCGGTAGCCGAGGGAGGCGGGCGTCGGGTTGGTCATCGTGGTGTCCTCAACAGGTGGGGGATCAGAGGAAGTAGAGGCGGCTGAGCGAGACGCTGTCGGCCGGTTCGGAGCGCAGGGGTGAGCCGTCGAGCGAGACCAGCCCGGTCTCGGTGACCTCGACGCGGCCGAGGCGGGCGTTGCGCACCATGTCGCGCGGCCCGATGCCGCGGGTGCCCCGGACGCCGACACGGCGGCGGCGGGTGGGCAGGCCGTCGGCGGGGCGGTCGAGGTAGCCGCCGTCGGCGGCGGCCTGGGCGACGAAGGCCACCGAGATGTCGGCGGCGGTCGCGCCGTGGGCGCCGAACTGCGGCCCCAGGACGAGCGGTTCGCAGCGGTCGGTGGAGCCGTTGGGATCGCCGACCACACCGTACGCGGGGAAGCCGGCCTTCAGGACGAGCTGCGGCTTGGCCCCGAAGTGGTCCGGGCGCCACAGCACGATGTCGGCGAGCTTGCCGATCTCGATCGAGCCGACCTCGTGCGAGAGTCCGTGCGCGATGGCCGGGTTGATGGTGAGCTTGGCGATGTAGCGCAGCACGCGCTCGTTGTCGTCGCCGCTCTCGGTCGTCCCGTACGAGCCGGTGCCGTCGAGCGGGCCGAGTTCGGCCTTCATCTTGCCCGCCATGGCGAAGGTGCGGCGCACCGTCTCGCCGGCCCGGCCCATGCCCTGGGCGTCGGAGGAGGTGATGCCGATGACTCCGAGGTCGTGCAGGACGTCCTCGGCGCCCATGGTGCCGGCCCGGATGCGGTCGCGCGCCATGGCGGCGTCGCCGGGCAGGTCGGTCTTGAGGTCGTGCGCGGAGACGATCATGCCGAAGTGCTCGCCGAGGGCGTCCCGGCCGAACGGCAGCGTCGGGTTGGTGGAGGAGCCGATGACGTTCGGCACGCCCGCCATCCTCAGCACGTCGGGGACGTGTCCGCCGCCGCAGCCCTCGATGTGGAAGGCGTGGACGGTCCGGCCGTCGAGGACGCGCAGGGTGTCCTCGACCGACAGGCACTCGTTCAACCCGTCGGTGTGCAGGGCGACCTGGACGTCGTACTCCTCGGCGACCCGCAGTGCGGTGTCCAGTGCGCGGGTGTGCGCGCCCATGTCCTCGTGCACCTTGAACCCGGACGCGCCGCCCTCGGCCAGCGCCTCGACCAGCGGGGCCGGGTCGGAGGACGAACCGCGGCCCAGGAAGCCGATGTTGACCGGCCAGGCGTCGAAGGCGTTGAACGCGTGGCGCAGCGCCCACGGCGAGTTGACGCCGACGCCCCAGACCGGCCCGAACTCCTGGCCGATGATCGTGGTGACGCCGGAGGCCAGCGAGGCCTCCATGATCCGCGGCGAGAGCAGGTGGACGTGGGTGTCGACGGCGCCGGCGGTGGCGATGAGTCCCTCGCCGGAGACGATCGTGGTGCCGGTTCCGACGACGACGTCCACACCATCCAGGGTGTCCGGGTTGCCGGCCCGCCCGATCGAGGCGACCCGCCCGCCGATCAGGCCGATCGAGGTCTTGCGGATGCCCTGGACGGCGTCGATGACCAGCACGTTGCTGATCACGACGTCGCAGGTGTCGCGGACGGCGGCGGGCTTGAGGTGCAGGCCGTCCCGGGCGGTCTTGCCGAACCCGGCCAGGAACTCGTCGCCGGGTTCCTGGGAGTCGGACTCCACGCGGACGATCAGGCCGCTGTCGCCGAGCCGGACCCGGTCCCCGGCGCGCGGGCCGTGGACGGAGACGTAGTCGTGCGGGGTGATCGCGCTCATGCTCCGACCTCGCTTCGCTCGCCGGGCCACGCCCGCGTGGCGGCTCCGTTCGATTGCTCTCTGCCGGACTCCGGCCGGGGGTGCCCCCGTCGCCCGCTCACGAGGGCACCTCCGAGTCGTCGAAGCCGGTGAGGTATCCGGTGGCGCGGGCCTTGGCGAGGGCGGCTTCCTTCGCGCCGGGCGCGTCGAGGGGGCCGTCCACGAGCCCGGCGAAGCCGATCGCGACCCGCCGGCCGCCGATCGGCACGAGGCCGACCTCGACGGTGGCGCCCGGGTCGAAGCGCACCGAGGAGCCGGCCGGGACGGCGAGGTGGGTGCCGTAGGCGGCGGCGCGGTCGAAGGCCAGGCGCGGGTTGGCCTCGAAGAAGTGGAAGTGCGAGGTGACCGAGATCGGCACCGCGGAGGTGTTGTGGACGGGGAGCAGCAGCGTCTCCTCGATCGGGTCGTACCCGGCGCCGTCGCCGATCAGGGTGCCGCCGGGGGCCTCGTCGCCGAGCGAGCCGGTGCCCTTGAACGGGTCGTTGACGACGGCGAGGCGGGTGCCGTCGTCGAAGACGGCCTCGACCTGGACGACGGTGACCACGTCCGGCACGCCGGGCAGCACGTCGTCGGCGGTCAGGACGGAGCGGCCGGCCTCGATGGCCTCGGCCAGGCGCAGGCCGTCGCGGGCGGCCTCGCAGACGGTGTCCGCGATCAGGGCGGTGGCCTCGGGGATGTTGAGGCGCACACCCCGGGCGCGGCGGGCACGGGCCAGCTCGGCTGCCGTGAAGATCAGCAGCCGGTCCCGTTCGGTGGGGGTCAGTCGCACGGTTCCTCGCTCGCGGTCGCCGGGAGGGGGTCGGCTCGGGGTCTCGGGCTTCCGGGGTGATGTTAGAACGTCGTTCAAACATCATGGGTCATTGAACCCGGACCGGGGCGCTCTGTCCAGCGTTGCCGGTCCGCGCGAGTTCGGCTCCCTGGGCGGGGGATGGGGGTGAGGGGGCCGATCCGGCGGCGTCGAGCGGGGCGGGAGGAGCGGGGCGCGGGCGGGGGTGCGGCGGGGGGCGCGTGGTCGGGCGCACGGCCCGGACGGGCGCCGGGTGTGCGCGGGATCGGGTGGCGGCGGCTTCGGGAACCGCCTCTGCGCTTCGCAAACCTGTCCGGCGCGGGCAGTTGGATCACGCGAACCTCCCCGTGCCCCTTTCACCCCACGTGATCGGACGCACACTGTTGCAAACGCCGTCAACTGGGCATGAGGATGGTGGTCAGATCGAGGGGGCCACCCGGCCGGCGGGGGATCCGGAGGCGGGGGCCCGGATTTCAGGGCGGGGGCATGTGGTGATGGACGGTCAGTCGCGATTCCCGCGTCAGAGGACGAGTTCGGGCGACGCCTACCGGTCCGGGCCGGTCCAGGGAACGGTCGGCGGCGCCGGAGCACCCGGGGTGGCCGGAGCACCCGGGGTGGCCGGAGCGCCCGGGGTGGCCGGGGTGGCCGGGGCGAACGGGGCGGCCCGGCCGGGCGTGCCGGCCCCCGAGTGCGCCCTGCACCGGCGGCTGCACCTGACGCTCGACCCGGCCGACCTGGTCGCGGTGGGCGCGGTCCGGCAGCGGCTGCGCTCCGCGCTGAGCCACTGGGGGGTCCCGGAGCTGTCCGACACCGCCGAGCTGCTCTCCTCCGAGCTGGTCACCAACGCCCTGCTGCACACCACCAAGGGCGCGGTCTTCGACGCGGTGCTCGGCTCGGACGACCGGCTGCGCATCGAGGTGCAGGACGGCGCGAGCAGGCTGCCCGGGCGGCGGCGCGATCCGGAGGCCGAGTACGCGACCTCGGGGCGCGGCCTGATGCTGGTGGAGGCGCTCGCGGACTCCTGGGGCGTGCAGCTGAGAGGCGACGGCAAGATCACCTGGTTCGAACTCGCGGCGCCCTGAGTCCGGCCGCCGGAGCCGTAAGATTGTTCGCAGTCGATTGATTCGCTGTCGAAGGAAGCCCTGAACAGAAGGCGGAGCGGAAGATTTCCGGCCCGTTGGCATTGCCGCTCGGCGGAACATTGGCCAGGATGGTGGGAATGTGTGTCCACGTGCGAGAAGCAGCGGGGAGACCGTACCTCGACTGACCACCGTCCGTCGGCACCGTCCTATCCAGCACGACTCATCACATCGCCTCGCGGCCCGTCCGGACGGTCGGCGCGGTCCGCCACGGCAGCGGTAGGAGCAGCATGCCCACTGAGCCCGAGTCGCCGGGGCCGGCGCTTTCTCCCGGCGCGTCCGTCGTGGAGCCGCGAGCCGTCGAGCCCGGAACCGCGGAGCCCAGAACCGCGGAACCGTGCACCGTGGAGGCCCGCACCGCCGACGCACGCACCGTCGAGCCGCGCACCGCAGCGCCCGGAACCGCCGGGCCGCCCGCCGCAGGCCCCACCACCGCCGGGACGGGCCGGGCCCGGCCGCCCGCGCAGTCGAACCGGCGGAGCCCCGCGGTGCGCCCGTCCCCCAGCCTCGCCGCCGCCCGGCTGGCGCCCGTGCTGTCCGGCGGGCTGCCGCCCGCCTCCGCCGACTCCATGCCGGACTGGCTGGAGCCCGCGATGGCCGCCAACGGCATCGGCTCCTTCGACTGGGACATCCGCCGGGACGTGCTGGAGGGTGATCCGCGGGCCTGCGCGATCATCGGCCTGGACGCCCCGGGGCAGGCCCGCTTCGACCGCTCCGCCGACTCCTTCCTGTCCCTGCTGCACCCCGAGGACGCGCCGGTGGTGCGTCGCCGGGTCGAACGCGCGGTCGCCGAGCTCGGCCAGTGCGGCGCCTACTACCGCACCGTCGGGCCGAACGGCTCCATGCGGGCGGTGCGCTTCCGCGGCCGGGTGCTCGCGGACGCCTTCGGCCGCGCCTCCCGGATGGTGGGCTTCGTCTGGGACGCCACCGTCGAGCTGCACAAGCGCGACCACGCCGACCGGATGGCCCTGCTGCGCGAGGATCGTTCCCGGTTCATCAAGGAGGCGGCGCGCGCCCTCTCCGAAGCCGTCACCGTCCGTGACGTGGCCCGGGTGTTCACCGAGCTGCCGCTGCCCGGCCTGCCGCCGGACGGTCTGGTGCTGGCCTCCTTCGAGGCCGGACGGGCCCGGATCCTCGGCGCCTCCGGCTACCGTGCCGATGCGCTGGCGGTCTGGGACCGCACCGTGCTGCCCGCCGGCCACCCGGCCGCCGAGGCGCTGCGGCACCGCACGCCGGTGTTCGTCTCGACCCGCGAGGAGTTCCGTGACGGCTACCCCGAGGTGTGGGAGCCGACCAGCCGCACCGGCCGCGGCTCCTGGGCGTACCTGCCGCTGGTGGCCAGCGGCCGGGCGATCGGCGTCTGCGTGGTCAGCTTCGACGACGAGCGGGAGTTGGACGCGGACGAGCGCACACTGCTGACCACCCTGGGCGGGCTGGTCGCCCAGTCGCTGGCCCGGGCCCGGCTGCACGACGCCGAGCACGAGCTGGCGGCCGGCCTGCAGCGGGTGATGCTGCCGCGCACCGTCCCCTCGGTGCCGGGCGTGACGACCGCGGTGCGCTACCTCGCGGCCGGATCCGGTCTGCAGATCGGTGGCGACTGGTACGACGTGGTGCCGCTGCCCGGCGGGCACGTCGGCCTGGTGATCGGCGACGTCCAGGGCCACGACGTGCACGCCGCCGGGATCATGGGCCAGCTGCGGATCGCGCTGCGCGCCTACGCGGCCGAGGGCCACCCGCCCGCCGCGGTGATGGCCCGCGCCTCCCGCTTCCTCGCCGACCTGGACACCGACCACTTCGCGACCTGCACCTACGCCGAGGTCAACGTGGACTACGGCGTGGTCTACGCCGTCCGGGCCGGCCACCTCGACCCGGTGGTGCGCCGCGCGGACGGCAGCGTCACCGTGGTGCCGGTGGCCGGCGGGCTGCCGCTGGGGATCGACCCGGACCAGGAGTACCGGGTCACCCGGTTCAGCCTGGACCCGGGCGAGACCGTGCTGCTCTGTACCGACGGCCTGGTCGAGGCGCGCGGCCTGGACCTGGACGAGGGCGTCGCCCGGCTCACCCGGGTGCTCGCCCGCCCGCTGCCGCGCGCCGAGCAGGCGGCCCGCGACCCGCTGGAGGAGCTGGCCGACCGGATCGCCTCCCAGGCCGCCGACTCCAGCGAGCGCGAGGACGACATAGCGCTGCTGCTCCTGCGCTGGGACGGCCCGGCGGGCGGCCTCGCGGCCCAGCAGCTGCGCCGCCGGATCGGCCAGGCCGACCTGGCCCGGGTCGCCGAGGTGCGGGCCGAGCTGCGCGACGCGCTGCGCCGCTGGGGCGTGGCCGAGTTCATCGACACCGCCGAACTGCTCTCCTCCGAGCTGGTCACCAACGCGATCCGGCACACCGACCGGGACGCCATGTTCACCGCCCGGCTCTACCGGGAGCCCGAGGAGGACGGCGGACGGGCGCGGCTGCGGGTCGAGGTGGAGGACGAGTCGGACCTGTGGCCGACCCGCCGCACGCCGGGGGAGCAGGCCTCCTCCGGGCGCGGGCTGATGCTGGTCGAGGCGCTGGCGGACTCCTGGGGCGTGGAGCCGCGCGGCTCCGGCAAGCGGATGTGGTTCGAGCTCAGCGGGGCGGCGGCCTGACCGCCCCGGGCCGCGCGCGTGTCCTGAGCGCTTCGAGCCCCGCGCGCGTGCCCCGACGGACCGGGGGCGCCGCCGCCCCCGCGAGGGGCCCGACGGCGCCCCGGCGGGATCGACGGGCCGCGGGGCGTCAGCCGAACTGCTGCTCCAGGTCCTTCAGCTTGCGCTCCAGTGAGTCCAGCCGGGGCAGCGTGACGGTGTCCTCCTCCAGGGTGAGGTCGATGGTGCGCCGCTCCGGGCGCGCCGGCAGGCCGGGCTGGACGACCGTGCCCTCGGCCGGTTCGACCTCGCGCGGTGCGGCGGGCCGCTCCACCTCGGGCCGTTCCGTCCCGGACCGTTCCACCGCGGGCCGCTCCCCGGGCCGTTCGACCGCAGGCCGTTCGGTCGCGGCGGGCCGGTCGGCCCCGGGCCCGCCGACTATGGCGGGCTCCGAGCCGGACTCCAGCTGCCGGGCGGCGCCACCGCCCCGGCGCCAGGTGCCGTGCGAGCGGTTGATGGCCCGGATCTCGGCCCGCTCGCGGCGCCCGGCCAGCTTGCGGCGCTCCCTCTCCTGGGCGCGCTCCCGCTTGTCGTCGCGGACCTCGTCCACCGCCTCGTCCAGGCTGCGCACGCCCTCCAGGAGCATCAGCGACCAGGCCGCGTAGGTCTCGCGCGGGGCGCGCAGCCAGCGGACGATGCGGATCTGCGGCAGCGGGCGGGGGACGAGCCCCTGCTCGCGCAGCGCGGCCCGGCGGGTCTGCTTCAGCGCCCGGTCGAACAGGACCGCGGCCGAGAGGGACATGCCGGAGAAGAACTGCGGGGCGCCGGCGTGGCTCAGGCCGCGCGGGGCGTGCACCCAGTTGAACCAGGCCGAGGCGCCGGCGAAGACCCAGACCAGCAGGCGGGAGCCGAACGCCGCGTCACCGTGGCTGGCCTCGCGGACGGCGAGCACCGAGCAGAACATCGCGGCGCCGTCCAGCCCGAACGGGACGAGGTACTCCCAGCCGCCGGACAGACCGAGGTTCTGCACGCCGAAGCCGACCAGGCCGTGGAAGGACAGCGCGGCGGCGACACCGGCGCAGCAGAACAGGAGCGTGTACGAGGCGGCACCGTAGAGGGATTCCTTGCGGCGGCGCCGTTCCTCGGAACGCTCCCAGGAATCCGCGCCGGCGGCGCTCGTGGATCCCCGGCTGCGGAGCAGGGCGACCAGGAGTGCGCTGACCAGCAGCCCCGCGACCACGGTGACGGCCCACCCGAGCGGTATGTCGGACAATTTCATCGCCGGAACCAGCCTCGCTTTCCTTCGTCGCGTTCCTGTGTCGTGATGGCGGGGACCATCATGACGGATGCTCGGCGGGCGAATGACCGATTCGGTGTCAATGCGCTGGGGAGAGGGATTTCTGACGCAGCGGCAGAACTATTGTCTTACTAATCAGGCGTGGATTGTTCCCGGAATTCCGGGCTTTCCGGATCCGGCGTCGGACGAACGTTCGTCAATCCCGTGTGACGCGCGGGCAGCCGCCGCACATGTCCTCCGGATCCACGGTGTAGACGAGGCAACAGCTGGCCCGGGACCGGTCCGTGCTCGAAGCGTCGGCGCGGCCGGTCGCCGGGGGCGCGAAGCCGGCGCCCGGGGTGAAGGGCGCCGGGGCCGGAGCGGGGCCCCCGCCCGCGCCGGGCGCGCACGCGGGCTCGTCGCGCGCGCGCCCGCGCCTGTCGGGCTCCTCGCCCCCGCGCCCGTGCCCGTGCCCGTACCCGCCTCCGCCCCCGCCCCCGCTCTTCTCGCCGGGCGCCAGCAGCGCGGACAGCTCGGCCCGCGCCCGATCCGCCTCTCCCAGCAGCCCGCCCGCGTACCAGAGCCCCTCCACCACCGCATCCGTGGCCATCGCCCACAGCACCCGGGGCCCGCGCCGCGTCTCCGGGCGGAAGGCGGTCAGCGCCGGCGCCAGGAACCCGCCCAGCGCGCACCGCAGTTCGGCGGCCAGCGCGTCCCCGTCCGGCACCGTGCGGGCCGCCGATCCCGCCGCCGGGTCGTCCGGCAGGCAGACGAACCCGCCCGGGCGGACGGTCAGCTCCACCGCCTCGGAGCGTCGGCGCAGCGAGACGTCCCCGAGGGCGAGCAGCGGGACGCGCCGCTCCAGGAACCACGGCAGCGTGAACAGCAGCGAGACCGGCCAGACGAAGCGGTGCAGGCCGAAGCCGGCCGCGACGTCCGGGCGCAGCGGCTGCCCGTAGCGGGCCAGGCCCCGCCGGGCGTCGTGGGCGATCAGCTCGCGCACCGCCTCGGGGTGGGTGGCCAGGTCGGCGGCGGGCAGCCAGCCGTCGCCGCGCCGGGGCGGTGCGCAGTGCACGCGCAGGGCGGTGGTGAGTCCGGACAGCCGCTGGTAGGAGGCGGCGCCCGGGACGGGGGAGTCCGGTGTACCGGTGGGGGCGTGCGCCCCGGCGCTGCGGGGGGCGCACGGCGTGGGGCCGGGCCTGGTGCTGCTCGCGGTCATGGGCGGGCCCCATCGGGTCGACCGGGGCCCGCCCATGGACCGCCCGGCGGCGCCCCGTGCCGTGGTGCGGCGGGCGCGGTCGGACCGGGGCATGGCGGTGCCCGGGGAACGGCAAGGGGACCCGGCCGGGGCACTGCTCACCCCGGCCAGGTTAGGCTCACCTTAGCTGATTGTTCCCCGGGGTCTCGCTCGCGATGCGTCCGTCCGGGGGAGGCCCCGGCGCGCGGGCGGCGCCCAGCTGGCGCGCGAGCCAGACGGGGACCCCGCCCAGGGCCTGCACCAGCCGGGTCGCCTCGGCGCGCAGCCGCGCGGCCTCGGCCGGTTCGGACACCTCGGCGAGCGCCGCGAGCGCCGGAGCCACCCCCACCGTGAAACCGAGTTGCTCGCGCAGCCGCAGTGAGGCGTCGAAGCCCTCCCGGGCGTGGCCGTGGTCCCCGCGGGAGAGGGCCAACGCGGCCAGGTGGCGCCAGGTGTACGAGCGCAGCAGTTCGTCCCCGCGTTCGCCGGCGCCTTCGTGCGCGCGGCGGTAGGCGATCCAGGCGGCACTGCGGTCGCGCAGCAGGTTCTCGGCGACCAGTCCGCGCCGGAAGTCCAGCAGCGGGCGGCCCGGCGCGTCCGGCGGCAGCAGGGCCGAGGTGCGGCCGAGCGCGGCCTGGGCCTCGTCCAGCCGGTCCCGCGGTCCGAGCACGCTCGCCACGTACGCGAGGAAGCCGCGGGCGCAGGCGGCGCCCGCGCGCTGCTCGGTGCCGGCCGCCAGTGCCTCCGCCAGGCGCAGCGCCTGCTCCGCCTGGGTCCAGTTGGCGGCGGTGAACAGGCACTGCTCGATGAGGAGTTCGGCCCGCCCGAGGGCGGCTGCCGGGTCGTTCTCGGCGGCCGGGCGCAACAGTTCGGCGGCCTCCTGCCAGCACGCCCGGGACCTCAGTCGCCACACGGTGTCGCCCGGCTCCTCCGGGGCCGCCCGCCCCCGCCCGTCCGGGCCGCTCGGGCCCCATCCGTGCTCCGACAACGCCACCTCCTTGTGTGCGCCATCCAGCGGGGCGCGGACCCGCCCCTGGGGCCCTGCCGCCACGACCCGTGCGCATGGCAACGGCAGGGCGAAAGGCCCGCGCTGTGGCGGCAATTCAACACGGGG
Source organism: Kitasatospora sp. NPDC038210 (assembly GCF_055600605.1). Lineage (NCBI taxonomy): Bacteria > Bacillati > Actinomycetota > Actinomycetes > Kitasatosporales > Streptomycetaceae > Kitasatospora > Kitasatospora sp. NPDC038210. The sequence continues at coordinate 400,166 of NZ_JBVJYK010000005.1, forward strand.
GTGAGCTTGTGCACCAGATCACGAGCGGAGGTTGTTGCTTTCGGCGGAGAAATGATCTAGAGGGGCCTCCGGGTGGTCAGGAGGTCCAGCCGGTCTCCATCAGGGCCTCGGCGGCGCCGTTCGCGGGCTGCGGGACGCCGGCCAGGTCCAGGCTGAACAGGGCGACCAGCAGCTGCTCGCCGCGCACGGTGGCCTGGTGCGAATAACCCGCGAGGGTGAACATCGCGGCGGCCATCTCCTCGGCGTGCAGGGTCTGCAGCCACAGGCACTCGACCGACTTCACGTCGGCCGGCTCGGTCCAGGTGTCGACCTGGGCGACCATCCGGCTGCCCAGCAGGGTGACCCCGTCGCGCTCCTGCGCCTCCGTCAGTTCCAGGTCGTCGAAGCCCAGCCACTCCAGGTAGCGGGCGGCGGTGAACACCGCGTCCTGCGAGGTGCGCACCGGGTGCGGGCGGAAGGGGGTGCGGTGGCGGAACGGGCGGGCGCGGCCGGTGGAGGCGCCGGGCGGCGCGGGCGGGGCGGGCACCGGCGCGCCGATCGGGTGGGCCGGGTGGGGGCGGGAGGCCTGCGGCCCGGGGGCGGCGAGCGGGCCGGCGGTGCCGCTGCCCAGCCGGGTGGTGCGGTCCACCGGCAGCCGGACGGTGGCGCCGCAGTTGCAGGTGAACTCGGGCTGCGGCCACTGGTCGGAACGGCCGCAGTGCGGGCAGCGCATGCTCAGCCAGGAGTCCTCCCAGGAGCGGAACCGCACCTGCACGGGCACTCCGCCGCGCAGCAGCGGCACCTTGAGCGAGGCGCCGCAGGGGCAGGGCAGCGAGGGCGGCTCGTAGAGGTGCTCGCGGCGGCAGGCGGGGCAGCGGATCGCCCGGGCGCCACCGCCCGCCCCCGGCCGCGTGGGGTCGTGTCCGGTGAAGTCGTCGGGCAGTCCTGCCATCGCGGGCTCCGTCCGTCGGTGTCGGGTGGGTGGGACGATTCCCATGCTCCCCGAAATGTCCGGCGCTGGGCGCGGAATGGGGCAATCCTCAGGGACGGATCAGGGGCCGCGGCCGGGCGGCCTCCGTCCGGGGGAGGAGGGTCACCCGGCGGACCAGCGGGCCAGGTCGGCGGGGGTGTCGAGGTCGTCCGGGACGGCGACGTCGGCGCACTCGACCAGGACGACCTCCGCCGCGTGCGCCGTCAGCAGGGCGCGGGCGCCGGCGTCGCCGCGGGCGCCCTCGGCCGCCTCGGCGACGTGCCGGGCGCCGATCAGCACCGGGTGGCCGCGCCGGCCGTCGTAGGCCGCCGCGGCCAGCTCCGCGCCCGCCCGGTGCGCGGCCAGCAGCCGGGCGACGGCGGCCGGGGTGACCCCCGGGGTGTCCACCAGCATGACGAGCACCGCCGAGGCCCCGGGGGGCAGGGCGGCCAGGCCGGCCCGCAGCGAGGAGCCCATGCCGCCGGCCCAGTCGGGGTTGGCCACCAGGCGGCAGCCCGGCAGGTGTGCGGTGGCCCTGACCCGCTCGCCCGCCGCGCCCAGCACCACCGTGACGTCCGCGCAGCCGCCGGCCCGCACCACCGCCACCGCGTGCTCCACCAGCGGCCGGCCCCCGTACCGGATCAGTGCCTTGGGACGCCCGCCGAGGCGCCGACCGCCGCCGGCGGCGAGGACGAGGGCGGCGACCGGGGCGGGCCCGGCCTCCGGGACGGGCCCGGCGGGTGTCGGCGCAGTCTGCATGGCCCCAGCCTGCCCCTGCCGGGCAGGGGCACGCATTGTGTGAATCCACAAGGCGAAGCCGCAGGTGGCGGCCGGTCCCCGGCGGTTCGGCCGCTGGTCCTGCGGGCGTGCGCCGCCTGTACTGGGTCGATGAACACCGCACCGCGCCCGCTGGTGGACCGTTTCGGTCGGGTCCACACCGATCTGCGGGTCTCGCTGACCGACCGCTGCAACCTGCGCTGCACCTACTGCATGCCGGCGGAGGGCCTCGACTGGCTCGCCCGGGACGCGGTGCTGGGGGACGACGAGGTGGTGCGGCTGGTGCGGATCGCCGTGGAGCGGCTGGGGATCGCCTCGGTCCGGCTGACGGGCGGGGAGCCGCTGCTGCGGCGGGGGCTGCCGGGGCTGGTCGGCCGGATCGCGCGGCTGGGGGTCGAGGTGTCGCTGACGACCAACGGGATCGGCCTGGCGCGGACGGCGCCCGCGCTGCGCGAGGCGGGGCTGGGGCGGGTGAACGTCAGCCTGGACACCCTGCGGCCCGAGCGGTTCGCGGCCCTCACCCGGCGGGACCGCCTCGACGACGTGCTGGCGGGCCTCGCGGCGGCGAAGGCGGCCGGGCTGGGGCCGGTGAAGGTGAACGCGGTGCCGGTGCGCGGGGTGAACGAGGACGAGATCGTCGACCTGGCCGCATTCGCCGTCGAGCACGGGTACGTGATGCGGTTCATCGAGTCCATGCCGCTCGACGCGCAGGGCGCGTGGGACCGCGCGGCGATGGTGACGGCGGAGGAGGTCCTGGCCGCCCTGGGGGAGCGGTTCGACCTCGTCCCGGTCGGGCGGCACGGCGGCGCCCCGGCCGAGGAGTGGCGGATCGCGGGCACGGACGCGGTGGTCGGGGTGATCGCCTCGGTGACCCGGCCGTTCTGCGGGGGCTGCGACCGGGTCCGGCTGACCGCCGACGGGCAGCTGCGCAACTGCCTGTTCGCGACGGAGGAGTCCGACCTTCGCGCCCTGCTGCGCGGTGGGGCGGACGACGCGGCGATCGAGCGGGCCTGGCGGGTGTCGGTCGCGGGCAAGGGGCCCGGACACGCCATCGGGAGCGCCGACTTCGTCCGGCCCGAGCGGCCGATGTCCGCGATCGGCGGCTGACGGAGCGTTACGTCCGGGGGATCGGCGCGGGGCGCGGTGCGACCCGGGTTCGGGGCGGGGCCGGTTCGGATGGTATTCGTGGGCGGTGGCCCCGATGACCTCCCGCTTCCCCAGGTTCCCCCGGCGTACCCTGCCCGCCCTCGCCCTTGGCGCCTCCCTCGCCCTGCTCGCGGGCTGCACCGGCTCCGGCGCGACCGGCCGTACCGGCAGCCGGCCGCCGCTCGACGACCTGGTCGCCGTCGGCACCGCGCCGGCCCTGCGTGCGCTCTACGGCCAGCGGATCGACTGGCGGCCCTGCCCCGACGACGAGGACGCCGGCCAGGACGGTGCGACCATCGAGTGCGCCACCCTCACCGTCCCGCTGGACTACACCGACCCCGGCGGCCGCACCATCGCCGTCGCCCTCGCCCGGCTGCCCGCCGCCGACCCGCAGGCGCGGATCGGCGCCCTCCTGGTCAACCCCGGCGGGCCCGGCAACTCCGGAGTCACCATGGTCCGCGCGGACTGGAAGAGCTACCAGGGGCTGCACGAACGCTTCGACCTGGTCGGCTTCGACCCGCGCGGCGCCGGGGACACCACCCCCGTCCACTGCCTGGACGACCGCACCCGCGACCGGTGGAACGCCACCGACGACCCGGCGTACGACCACGGCCGGGTCCTCGCCGACGCCTGCGTGGCGAGCCACGCCGACCTGCCGCACATCGGCACCCGCGACGCGGCCCGCGACCTCGACGTGCTGCGCGGAGCCCTCGGCGAACGCAAGCTCGACTTCCTCGGCCTCTCCTACGGCACCCACCTCGGCGCGCTCTACGCCGAGGAGTTCCCCGGCCGCACCGGCCGCCTCGTGCTCGACGGCGCCGTCGAGCACGGCACCGCCGCGGTGCAGCTCGACGTCGAACAGGCCGTCGCCGGCGAGACCGCGTTCCGGGACTTCGCCGCCTCCTGCGCCACCGACGACGGCGCCGACTGCCCGCTCGGCGCCGACCCGGACGCCGCCCCGGGCCGCCTCGCCGACTTCCTCGACGGCCTGAGCAACCGCCCGCTGCGCGCCTCCGACGGCCGTACCGTCACCGCCGCCCTCGGCTGGACCGCCGTCCTCAACGTGCTCTACGACGGCCACCGCTCCTGGTACCGGCTGGTCGACGCCCTCGGACCGGCCGTCCGGAAACGCGACGCCGACGCCCTGCTCGGGCTCGCCGACGGCGCCACCGGGCGCGGTGAGAACGGTCGGTACACGACCGTCGCGGACGCCTACGCGGCCATCTCCTGCGCGGACCTCCCGGCGCCCGACGCGGCGCAGCTGAAGACGGGCCTCGCCGACCTCGCCGTCCAGGCCCCGCTGACCAGCCGGCACAACCCGCTGACCACCCTGCTCGCCCCGGACTGCCGCCCCTGGCCGTACCGCTCGACCGAACTCCAGCACGTCATCCGGGCGCCCGGCAGCGCCCCGATCCTGGTGGTCGGCTCCACCGAGGACCCGGTCACCCCGTACCCGTGGGCGCAGCGGCTGGCGGCCGGGCTGGAGCACGGCGTGCTGCTCACCCGCGAGGGCGACGGGCACACCGCGTACGACAAGAGCGGGTGCGTCCGGTCGGCCATCGCGGCCTTCCTGGTGGACGGCCGGATGCCGGCGGCGGGGACGCACTGCCCGTCCGACTGAGCGGCTCCGGCGGGCCCGGGTACGGGTGCGGGTACGGCGGAGGGGGCGCACCGCGCGGACGCGGCACGCCCCCTCGGGGGTTCACGGTCAGGAGGTCGGGGCCGTCAGGTCGTAGAAGGTGGCCGAGCCGACCGTCTTGGCGGTGAAGTGGGCGGCGACCCAGGACTCGATCTGGCTGTTCTCCGACTCCTGCCGCTCACCGCCCTCCGCGCTGCCGCCGGCGCCGCCGAAGCCGCCGCCGAAGCCGCCGCGGGAGCCGCCGGCGACGAACCAGTGGACCTTGCCCTCCTGGACGTACTTCTGGAAGCCCGCCAGGCTCAGCGAGGGGTCGGTGCCGTTGAAGCCGCCGAGGGCCATCACCGGCTCGCCGGTGGCGAGTTGGTAGCTCGCGGCGTTCTGCGAGCCGACGGTGGCGGCGGCCCAGGTGTAGTGGTCGGCGTTCTCCTTGAGCAGGGCGGCGGCCTCCTCGCTCACCTTGGTGCCGCCGAGCAGACCGCCCATGCCGCCGCCGCCCATGCCGCCGCCGGGGAAGCCGCCGGGGGCTGTGCCCTCGGCACCGGTCGAGCCGGGGGCACCGGGGGCACCGGGGGCACCGGGGAAGGTGCCGTTCCCGCCGTTGGTTCCGTTGGCGCCGCGCTGGTGGCGTCCGTTCGCGTGGTCCGAGCCGTTGCCGGAGCCCGAGCCGTTGCCGGAGCCCGAGCCGTTGCCGGAGCCGTTGCCGCCGCCCGGGAAGCCGGGGAAGCCCCCGCCGTTCTGCCCGCCGGGGAAGCCCTGTCCGCCGCCGGGGAAGCCCTGCCGACCGCCCTGGCCGCCGCCCTGACCGCCCTGGCCGCCCTGGCCGCCCTGACCGCCCTGGCCGCCCTGACCGAACGAGCGGCCGTTGCCGCCGCCGGGGAAGCCCTGCCCGCCGCCCGGGAAGCCCCTGCCGCCCTTGCGCCCGCCGCCGGGCCCGAACGCGCCCTGCACGCCCGGTCCGGCGGTCACGATCGAGCCGGTGTGCGGCGTGTCGACGGTGTCCACCGCGTACGCCGCCGGGCCGCCGAGCGCCGCCGCCAGGCCCACCAGGCCCGCCACCGAGGCGATCCGCGCGCCGGTCCGGCCGGAGGTCCGCCCGGCGAGCTGCCCGCCGACGAGCGCGACCGCCGCCGCCAGCCCGCCGACCAGCACCGCCCAGCGCAGCCACGGCAGGAAGTCCGAGCTGCGGCCGAGCAGCACGAACGCCCAGACCGCCGTCACCGCGAGCGTGCCGGCCAGCACCAGCGCCCACGGCAGGCGGTGCCGCGCCCGCCACAGCCCGTCCACGCCCATGCCGACCAGCGCCGCGACGGCCGGGGCCAGCGCCACCGTGTAGTACTGGTGGAAGATCCCGGACATGAAGCTGAAGATCAGCGCGGTGGAGAGCAGCCAGCCGCCCCAGACCAGGAACGCCGCACGGGCGGTGTCGGTGCGGGCGTAGCGGCGGGTGCCCCAGAGGCCGACCAGCAGCAGGATCAGCGCGGCCGGGATCAGCCAGGCGATCTGCCCGCCGATGTCGGTGCCGAACATCCGGGTCAGGCCGGTCTCGCCCCAGCCGCGTCCGCCGCCGGGCGCGGCCCCGCCGGGCAGGTCGAAGCCGGCCGGGAGCCGCCCGCCGCCGCCCACGCTGCCGCGCTCGTTGCCGTCCACCCGGCCGAGGCCGTTGTAGCCGAAGGTGAGCGAGAGGAAGCTGTTGTCCTGCGAGCCGCCGATGTACGGGCGGGCCGAGGCAGGCATCAGCTCGACGATCGCGACCCACCAGCCGCCCGAGACCGCCAGCGCCACACCCGCGAGCAGGGTCTGCCGCACCCGCCGCCAGAAGCCGGTGGGCGCCACGGCCAGGTAGATCACCGCGAAGGCGGGCAGGATCAGGAAGGCCGCCAGGGTCTTGGTGAGGAAGGCGAGGCCGAACATCGCCCCGGTGAACAGCAGCCACCGGGTGCTCGCCGCCTCGGTCGCCCGCACCAGCCCGTACGCGGCCAGGGTCAGCAGCAGCACCAGCAGCGCGTCCGGGTTGTTGAAGCGGAACATCAGGGCCGCGACCGGGGTCAGCGCCATCGCGGCGCCCGCCAGCAGGCCGCCGAGCGGGGAGAAGCGGCGGCGCACCGTCGCGTACAGCACGCCGACGGTGGCCGTGCCCATCAGTGCCTGCGGGGCCAGCACCGACCAGGAGGAGAGGCCGAAGACCCGCGCCGAGAGCGCCATCGGCCACAGCGCGGCCGGGGGCTTGTCGACGGTGATGAAGTTCCCGGCGTCGGAGGAGCCGAAGAAGAACGCCTTCCAGCTCTCGGAGCCGGCCTGGACGGCGGCCGAGTAGAAGGCGTTGGCCCAGCCGGACGCGCTCAGGCCCCACAGGTAGAGGACGGTCGTCGCGGCCAGCAGCGCCAGCAGGGCCGGGCGCACCCAGCGCGGGTCGTCCGCGCGCCCGCGCCAGGCGCGGGCCGGGAGGGTGCGCAGCCGGCCGGACCAGGAGGCGGGGCCCTTGGGGCCGACGGGCGGCAGGGGCTGCTCGGGGAAGAGCGGTGCCCGGTCCGGCCGGACCGGGTCCGGCTGTGGCACCTCCGGCGGCGGGTAGTTCGCGGCCTCGGGCCACGGGTCGCCGGCCGGAGGGGTGTAGCTGCTCGTGGTCATGCGCCATACGGTGCGTGGCCCGACTGAGAGAACCGTGAGACGGCGCTGTGAGACGGGTGTGATCTGCCGGGCGCCGTCGGCCCCGGGTCCGCCTCGGCGTCGGAGGCCCGGCTAGGCAGCGGCGGGCATGGTGATGTGCCTGCCCAGCCATTCCAGGGCCGGGGGGATCTCCCGGGTCCAGGTGTGGAAGTTGTGGCCGGCGGTGTCCAGGGTGATGGTGGACATCTTGGTGGGGGCCTTGAAGGCCGCGACCATGGCCTGGGTCTCGTCGTAGTTGTTCTCGTCGTTGGCGGTGGTCAGCAGCAGGTTGACCGGGGCGGCCGGCTGGTTCTTCAGCCGCCACAGCAGGTCGTTCTCCTGCTTCAGCTTGTCGCTGCCGCCGAACAGGTCGCCGGTGGTCGGGTCGTGGGCGGCGCTGTAGTAGCCGGAGAGGGCGACCGCCGAGGGGTACGAGTCGGGCTTGCGCAGCGCGAACTTGAGCGCGCAGTAGCCGCCGGTGGAGTTGCCGATGACGGCCCGGTTGGCCGGGTCGGTGCCGATCCGGTAGGTGGTGGCGAGGGCCTTGGGCAGGTCGGTGGTGAAGAAGGTCTCCACCTGCGGGCCGTTCGGCACGTCCACGCACTCCGTGTCGCGGTCGCCGACCAGCGTGGGGCGGGTTATCACCAGGATCGTCGGCGGCAGCTTCTTCCGCTCGATCGCGTCGAGGGTGGAGGCCGGGTACTGCATCAGCGAGATCAGCTTCTCCGGGGTGCCCGGGTAGCCGGTGAGCACCAGGGCCATCGGGAAGCGCTGCTTGGCGAAGTCCGGCTGGAAGTACTGCGGCGGCAGGTAGACGTACGCCTCGGTGCTCAGACCGCTGCCGGCTCCTTTGACGTCGACCTTCTGGATCAGACCGGAGCGCTCGGGCTCCGATCCCTGCGCCGAGTAGAAGCTCTGCTGACCGGTGACGGCCACCCCGGAGGCGTTCGGGTTGTGGTCCACGACCGTGCCGAGCTTGCCGCTGGTGCCGAGCAGGTCGGTCCAGGAGCTGTAGAAGCCGAAGTAGCTGTTGGCGATCAGGCCCATCGCGGCCAGCACCGACACCTGGGTGGCCAGGAACGCGCCGATCCGGCCCGACCAGGCCTTCCAGCCCTTCCCGCCGAACCGCGGCCAGAGCCACATGGTGGCGGCGAAGACGGCGATCGCGAGGACCGAGGCGATGATCTGGAGGGGGAGTCCGGTGAGGCTGAGCACGTGCCCGATCGTAGTTGACCCTGACGGACGGGCCGGGGCGGGCCCTTCCGATGATCGTACGGGCCCTGTCGGCGGGTGTGGTTCGTACTCGGCGGCACGTCCGCTCGTGTGCAGGTGGGGGAGCGCGCGTCGGATGACAGCAGGGGTGGGGTCATGAGGTCGGTGCGGTCCGTGTCCATATCCGGTCCGGTCGTCGACCGGGGGCGGGCGGCGAGCGGTGGACGGTCCGGACGATCACGCTGGACGCCCACGACGGCAAGGACGGTGTCAGGGCCGAGGGCCGGACGGTGACTCCGCGCCGCAGCCGTAGTGCGTAACGGGCATACCGGGACGGGTGGTTGTGTCCGGGTGGCACAACAAGCCGTGAGGAGTGGCGAGTTCGGCCAGAACGGTTGACCCCTTGAGGTGGCCATGGCACTTTCGTGCGGCGCGGGCGTCGGCGACCAGTCGTACACCCCGCGATCCCCCACAAGGAGAGCCATGTTCAAGAGACTTGTCGCGGTGGCCGGTACGAGTGCCGTCGTCGCGGGCGGGCTGGCCTTCGCCGCCGCCCCCGCGCACGCCGTCCAGGCGGCCGACCTGACGTCCACCATCGCCCTGAGCAACTGCTCGGCCTCGCTGGTCCGCTACCCCACCTCGGTGGCCGGCGACCGGGCGCTGATGCTCACCAACGGGCACTGCCTGCCGACCATGCCGTCGGCCGGCCAGGTCATCCAGAACGTCAGCGCCAGCCGCAGCGGCACCCTGCTCGACGGCGCCGGCAACAGCCTGGGCACCGTCCAGGCCGACAAGGTGCTCTACGCGACGATGACCGGCACCGACGTCGCGCTCTACCAACTCACCGACACCTACGGCTCGATCACCTCCAAGTACGGAGCCACCGCGCTGACCGTCAGCGACGCGCACCCGGTCGACGGCGCGGCGATGTACATACCCTCCTCGTACTGGAAGCAGGTCTGGAACTGCTCCGTCAACGGGTTCGTGCCCACCCTCCGCGAGGACGAGTGGACCTGGCACGACTCGCTGCGCTACAGCTCCGGCTGCAACACCACGCACGGCACCTCGGGCTCGCCGATCATCGACTCCGCCAGCGGGCGGATCATCGGCATCAACAACACCGGCAACGACGACGGTGCGATGTGCACCCTCAACAACCCGTGCGAGGTCGCCGCCGACGGCACCACCAAGGCCGTCAAGGGCCAGAGCTACGGCGAGGAGACCTACTGGTTCACCACCTGCCTGAACTCCAGCCGGACCATCGACCTCAACGTGGCCGGCTGCCTGCTCACCAAGCCGGCCGGCAGCGGCGCGGTCTCGGTGACCAGCCCCGGTGACCAGTCGACCGCCGTCGGCGGCGCGGTGAACCTGCAGATCAACGCGTCCGGCGGCACGGCTCCGCTGTCGTACTCGGCGACCGGCCTGCCGGCCGGTCTGTCGATCAACGCCTCCACCGGCCTCATCAGCGGGACCACGACCACGGGGGGCGGCTACCCGGTGACCGTCACGGTGAAGGACGCGGCCGGCAAGACCGCCACCGCGACCTTCACCTGGACCGTCGTCGGCAGTGAGGGCAACTGCATCCCGGCGCAGCTGCTGGGCAACGCGGGCTTCGAGACCGGTTCGGCCTCGCCGTGGACGGCGAGCTCCGGCGTGGTCGACAACAGCTCCAGCCAGGCCGCGCACGGCGGTTCGTGGAAGGCGTGGATGGACGGCTACGGCTCCTCCCACACCGACTCGCTGTCGCAGACGGTGAGCATCCCGGCGGGCTGCAAGGCGACGCTGAGCTTCTGGCTGCACATCGACACCGCGGAGTCGGGCACCACCGCGTACGACAAGCTGACCGTGTCGGTCAACGGCACCGCGCTGAAGACCTACTCCAACGCGGACGCCGCGGCCGGCTACCAGCAGCGCACCTTCGACCTCTCGGCCTACGCGGGCCAGACGGTCACCGTGAAGTTCAACGGCGTCGAGGACTCCTCGCTGCAGACGAGCTTCGTGATCGACGACACCTCCGTCCAGACCCGCTGACACCGCATCGGCCCGACGGGCCCGGCGGCTTCCGCCGCCGGGCCCGTCGGCCGTGCGTCGGACGCCTGCGTGTCGGCCGCCGCGGTGGAAACAGGCGACGGGCAGGGGATCGCCTGCTCAGGTTTCGCTCAACTTTTGTACGGATTTCATACGTACCTACAGTCGATTGTTAGGCTGCGGACTTGCAGTGAATGGGTGGGCGATTCGCCGACGTGATCACCTGTCGCGCGTGGTTGCCGCTTGCGTCGGCGCGCGGCCACAGGGAGCACGCGGTTCTGGGGGGCGGAGACACGTGACCGACCTGGATTTCGAGCGACGGGTGAATCCGTGGCTCTTCGACAGCTCCGGGAACCTGACGGAGGACGCGAAGAAGCGGTTCCCCGACCTCGCCGCCGCCGCCTCGGGGGCTGCGGCCCCGGGGTGGACGCCGCCGCCGGCGGCCACGGCAGCCCCTGGCGGGCCGACGGTGAAGGTCATCCCGGAGGCGCTGCGCAAGGCGGGGGCCAACGCGGGCATCCTGCACACCGACTTCGACAAGGCCACCAAGGACGTCTGGAAGGATCTCCAGGGCAGCCTCCAGGGCATGTCCAAGGACTGGGCGATCGTGGGGGCGGTCCAGGTCGCGCACGAGATGTGGGAGGCGCAGGCGCAGGCGACCAGCCAGGCGATCGCGGACATCTCCACCGGTCTGACCAGCAATGCCGACCAGTACACGCGCGCCGACCAGGTGAACGCCCAGAACTTGAAGACGAACTGAGGCCGGCCGTATGAGTACCTACTCCGACCTGCGCCAGGAGACGTTCAAGGGCATCGAGACCCTGGCCTCGGCCTTCGAGTCGTTGACGCGCGACTGGAAACTCTCCTCCGAGTTCACCGGCGACATCCTCACCCCGCTCCAGGGATCGAACTGGCGGGGCGATGCGGCTGAGCGGGCCGCCGCCACCATCACCAAGACCCGCAACGAGCTCGACGCGGCCTTCGAGGAGGCCAGCGCGATCGGCAAGGCCCTGCGGGACGCCCACACCGAACTCGCCGCCGCCCGGGCGGACCTGGACACGGCGCTGAAGAGGGCCGTCGACAACTCCCTGACGGTGGACGCGGACGGCGCCAACATCAGCTGGCCCGCGCCGACGAGCGAATCCGACAAGCACGACCCGACCTACGCCACCACCTACAAGGCCCTCGCCGAGTCGGTGGGCCAGGACATAGCGAAGGCCGTTGCCCGGGCGAAGGCAGCCGATACCGCGGCCGCCGCGGCGCTCGGCGGCGCCACCGGGAAGAGCAAGACCGCCTTCCAGCCGTCGACGGGGCCGGAGGAGCAGGGCAAGAAGACGGCGGACCTCCTCAAGCTGGCCGGGAACCTTACCGACGCCCAACTCGACGAGCTCAACAAGGCACTGAAAGCCAACGCCAACAACCCGCAGTTCACCACCGCCTTCTACAACCGGCTGGGACCGGACGGCTTCCTCAAGTACTACGGCCAGCTGGCCGTCGCCTCGGCGGACAAGGACAATCGCGCGACCGCGATCGCCGACCTCCAGAGGAACCTCGGCACGGCACTGGCCGGCGCCACCGACAGCCACAACTTCCCGCACCTGTCCGACGAGTGGGAGGCGGGTCTGCGCCGGGCCGGAGCCACCAGGGTGGAGATCCTGCCGCGCGGCGACCGGGTCAGCGGCAGCGTCCAGCCGTACGGCTACCAGATCCTGGCGAACATCCTGCGGACCGGAACGTACGACCCGCACTTCCTCAACCCGGTCGCCGAGCACGTCACCCAGCTCAGTCAGATGCCCGGCTTCTGGACGTCGACGCCGTGGCTCCACAGCGACTTGGACCAGATGAAGCTGCTGGGCTACACGCAGGGCGACCAGGCCGGTGGCTTCAACCCGATGACCGGCGTGCTGGACGCGCTCGCACACAATCCCCAGGCCGCGACCCAGTTCTTCCACGATCCGAAGACGGAGTACAACCTCGACGGGTCGGTCAAGGCCCGCAACCAGCCGAACACGTACCTCAAGGACCTGACCGTGGGGGGTGACCGCTCACCGCTCCAGGACATCTCGAAGGGGAACGACTACTTCGCCGGCGGCCATGCGGAGTCGCCCGAGGTGCTGGCCCTGGGCCACGCGCTGGAAGCGGCCACCACCGGGCGCCCCTACGGCGCGCCCCCGGACACCCCTCTGCCGCAGCACACGCTGGAGCAGGCGGCGGTGATGAAGGACGTGGTCGACCGCTTCGGGAGCGGGGACGGTCCCAAGCTGCTTCGCCAGGGGGCGGACTTCGCGGGTCTCGCGCCCAGCCTGGGCCATCTGACCGCTGCCTACATGGGTGATGTGCACGTGGCGCTGAATCCGGAGGACGGCGCGCTGACGACCTACGGCGCGTCGGCGAAGCTCAACCAGGGGAACACGGAGAAGCTCTTGGGGGCCCTGGGTCGCAACCCGGACGCCTTCGGCGCCATCGCCCAGGCCCAGCAGGCCTATACGACGGCGCGCATCCAGGACGTGATGCTGCGCCGGGACACCTACGGTCCTGAGTTCGACCTGGCCGTGACCAACGCGGCGCACTCCGGCGGCGAGGTGGCCGGGTATCTCACCGCGGGTCGCACCGCCGGGTTGGTGGACGAGATGAAGGGCCAGGCGAAGGCGTACAACGACTCCGTCAACGAGAACGCCATGTGGGGGAAGGCTGTCTGGGCCGCGACCGGCGGCAGGGTGGCGGGGGATCTGCCTGTTGTCGGCAAGGGCCTGTCGCTGCCGGTGAACTACTTCATCGACCAGATGGCGTCGAGCTACTACATCGACCCGAACACCGCTGACCCGGCCATGCGTGCGGATGACGAGGGGTTCAACGCGGCCGCTGCGTCTGCCAAGAGGACGGTGGAACAGGCCGCGCAGGGAACCGGGCTGAATCCGGAGCGGATCCAGGCGCTGGCCACGGGGGCCGCGAAGGGTGTGCTGACCGGCGGGACCTACGCCGCGGACCGCTTCGGCCGGGCCGTCAGTGGCTGAGGGCAAGCGGCTCCGGCGGCGGTGGCTTGCCGCAGGGGTCGCGGCGGTGGTCCTCGCCGGGGCCGGGTTCGGGTGGTGGTGGCGGTCGGCCCACGCACCGGCGGAGCCGTCGACCAGTGCCTGCTGGTCGGTGCTCACCCGGGCCGACCTCGCGCCGCTGGCGGAGGAGCTGCCCAGGACGTTCGTCGAGCACTACCTGAACGGCAAGGGGGAACGCCTTCGCCCGGGCATCGAGGACCAGAGGTGCATTCTCCACCAGAACCCGGAGAAGACCCTGGTGGTGGTCGACGTGCAGTTGATGGACGAGTCCACCATGCACTACACCGACGGCGCGGGCTCGGAGTTGAACCTCCCGGGTCAGAGCCGGCTCGACTTCGGTGCGGACGTGCAGGGTTGGAGCGGGCCGTACTTCGCGGATCTCGGATTCCGGTGTGACAACCCGGAGAACACGCGCATGGGTCGGCCGTACGTGCATGTGTTGATCAGCACGGGCGGTCCTGAGGGGCCGAGGTCGGAGAAGCTCCACCGGGCAGCCCTTGACTTCGCGTTGAAGTACGCCAAGGCCACCGTGGCGAGCTACCCGTGCTCGAACCCGCTGCACCTACCGGACGGCGTCCCCGAGTCGGCGACGAACTTCCCGCCGCTGGGACCCTGACCGTTCTGGCAGCCATATGCTGATCGGATGATCAAGCCGATCGAGCTGGTGATATTCGACTGCGACGGCGTCCTGGTGGACAGCGAAGTGATCGCCGTACGGGTGCTGGTGCGGCTGGGAGAGGAGTACGGCTGGCCGCTGAGCGAGTCAGAGGCGATCGAGCGGTTCGTCGGGCGGTCGGAGGCGGTCAACAACGCGCTGGTCGCCGAGCGGCTCGGCGCGGAGACGGCGGCGGTGTGGGGCAAGCGCTTCCAGGCCCTGCACGCTGAGGCCGTGGACGCCGGGCTGACCCCGGTGGACGGCCTGCCGCAGGCGCTGGACGCGATCGACCTGCCGGTGTGCGTGGCCTCCAGCGGCACGCACGAGAAGATGCGGCACACCCTGGGCCGGACCGGGCTGTACGAGCGCTTCGCCGGAAGGATCTTCAGCGCCACCGAGGTCCGGCACGGCAAGCCCGCGCCCGACCTGTTCCTGCACGCGGCGCGGAGCATGGGCGTCGACCCGGCGGCCTGCGTCGTGGTCGAGGACAGTGCGCCCGGTGTCACCGCCGCCCGCGCCGCCGGGATGCGCGCGCTCGGGTACGCGGGCGGCGTCACGGCGGCGGAGCGGCTGACCGGGCCCGGCACCGTCGTCTTCCGGGACATGCGCGAGCTGCCCGGACTCATCGCCGCGGGGGCCTACCAGGAGTAGCTGCCGCCCTCCGGGGCCCGGAAGAGGATCCTGCACCCGGTGGTCGGCCCGCTCGACCTCGACTGTGAGGCGCTGCACGACCCGCACCGGGACCAGTGGACGATCTTCTACACCGCGGCCGCCGGGACGCCCTCGCACGAGGCGCTGCGGCTGCTGAGGGTGGTGGGCGGTCAGGACCTCGCGGTCCGGGCTTGAGCCGCTGCGGGTAGGGGTCCGGGTCCGGGCGCGGTTACGGGTGCGGGTGTGGTCGCGGGTTCGGGTGCCGGCGGAAGCGCGGTCGCGGGCGCCGGCGTGCCGTCGGAGGGGCGGCGGCGCAGCGTGGCGGCGGCGATGGCCAGGAACTCCGCCACCAGCCCGGTGCAACCGCCCTCCGGCACCGCCAGGCAGGTCTCGACGGGCAGTGAGTCGGTGACCGGCAGGTAGACCAGGTCGGGGCGGGAGTACGAGCCGGCGACACTGAGCGGCACCAGCGCGATGCCCTGCCCGGAGGCGATCAGCTCGAACTTCTCGTCCAGCGAGGAGGTCCGCCGCTTCCTGGCGTCGAGGATCGGCTCGCCGTCGAGGTCGGCCGCGGTGAGGGTGCGGCGGCCGGCCAGCGGATGCGTCACCGGCAGGCAGGCCACCTTGGTCTCCCGGCCGGTCGGGACGGTGTGCAGCCCGGTGTCGTCGAAGGGCCGCCGCAGGTGGCCGACGTGTGCGCGGCCGTCGCGCAGCGGGGCGTCCTGCTCCCACCAGCGCAGCGGGAGGACGTCGATCCCGACCTCCGGGTGGCGTGCCGTGTACGTCCGGATCGCCTCCGACACGTGCAGGCCGGGGGAGAAGGCGACGACCAGCCGCTGCTCGCCGCGCGCGGCCTCCTGGACCCGTTGCAGGGCGGCGTCCACCGTGGCGGTGATCCGCGCCGCCTCCTCGTACAACTGCCGCCCGGCGGCGGTCAGTTCGACGCTGCGCGTGGTCCGGGTGAAGAGCCGGCAGCCCAACTCCTGCTCGAACGCCCGGATCTGTCGGCTGAGGACGGGCTGGGTGATGAACAACTCCTGGGCGGCCCGGCCGAACCGGCGGTGCTCGGCCACCGCGACGAAGTAGCGGAGCTTGCGCAGATCCAGGTCCATGCCCGCACGGTATCAATGCGCCCGGAAGGGCATTGGACGCCCGGCCCCGGCCGCTCGGAGACTCGACCCATGAGTGAAGTTCGACCCAAGAGTGAAGAACGGCTCCTCGCGGCCGCGCCGCGCAGGACCGCCCTGGTCATCGGCGCCTCCCGCACCCTGGGCCTCGGGATCGCCGCGGAGTACCTCCGCCGCGGCTGGGACGTCATCGGTACGGTGCGCGGCAACCGCCGCACCGGCCTGCACGAACTGGCCGAGTCCGCCGGCGGGCGGGTGACCGTCGAGTCGTTGGAGATGACCGACCCGGAGCAGATCGCGGCCCTCCGTGACCGGCTGGCCCGGCGCACCCTCGACCTGCTCTTCGTCAACGCCGCCGTCACCCGCGGTGACCTGCCGATCGGCGAGGTGCCGACGGAGATGTTCACCGAGGTGATGGTCACCAACGCGCTCGGCCCGATGCGCGTCGTGGAGGTCCTCGGGCCGCTGGTCGCGCCCGCCGGGACGATCGGGGTGATGTCGTCCGACCAGGGGAGCATCGCCCTGAACACCGAGGGCGGGCAGGACCTGTACCGGGCGAGCAAGTCCGCGCTGAACCAGCTGATGCGCTGCTACGCCGTCCGCCAGGCCGGCGGCGCGCGCAGCCTGCTGCTGATGGACCCGGGCTGGGTGCGGACCGAACTGGGCGGAATGGAGGCCGAGTTGAGCGTGGACGAGAGCGTTCCCGGCGTGGTGGAGACGATCGAGCGCCACCGCGGCGAGCCCGGCCTGCGCTTCCTGGACCACCAGGGGAAGGACGTGGCCTGGTAGCCGCCGAGAGTGGTCTCCGGGGGTGGTCCCCGGGGGTGGTCTCCGGGGGTGGTCTCCGGGGGTGGTCTCCGCGGCGACAATTCGCTTGCGGGAGCGCCGCCGGCCCGGCAGGCTCGGTCGCCGTGTCCTCCTTCCCCGCGATGCACGCCGACGAGATCGACATCGACGACGCCCTGGTCCGCCGGATGGTCGCCGCGCAGTTCCCGCACTGGGCGGGCCTGCCGGTCGAGTCGGTGGCCACGGCCGGGACGAGCAACGCGATGTACCGGCTGGGCGCTGACCTGGTGGTGCGCGTCCCGCGGATCCCGGGGGCCGTCGAGGACATCGACAAGGAGTGGGTCTGGCTCCGGCGCCTCGCGCCCGAGCTGCCGGTCGCGGTGCCCGTCCCGGTGGCCAGGGGAGGACCGGTGGACGGCTGCCCGTGGCCGTGGTCGGTCCTGCGCTGGCTCGACGGCGCGAACCCGGTGGCCGGTGCGGTGGCCGAACCCGCCCTGCTGGCCGCCGACTTGGCCGCCTTCGTGACCGCCATGCGCCGGGTCGACCCGACCGGCGGCCCCGCCTCCTACCGCAGCGAGTCCCTGCCGGAGCGGGACGGTGCGGTCCGGAGGGCGATCGCGGAACTCCCGGACGTCATCGACGTCGCGGCCGCAACCTCCGCCTGGGACGAGGCCGTTCACGCCCCCGGGCACGCCGGCCCGGCGGTCTGGATCCACGCCGATCTGCAGCCCGGCAACCTGCTGGTGGACGGGCGCGGCCGACTGAGCGCCGTCATCGACTTCGGCTGCGCGGGCCTGGGCGACCCGGCCGTGGACCTGATCGCCGCCTGGTACGTGCTCCCCGGGCCGGCCCGCGCCGCCTTCCGGACGGCGGTGGCCGCCGACGGCGCGACCTGGGCCCGCGGCCGCGGCTGGGCGCTGTCCGTCGCGCTGATGGAGCTGGCCTACTACCGCCGGACCAACCCGCGGATGACCGGCATCGCCCGGTACGTGATCGGCGAGGTGCTGGCCGATCACGCCTCAGCGGCCGATCACCACTCCCCGGCCGGCAGCCGCCACGCGTAGGGGAACAGTTCGTCCTCCCAGCCGGGCGAGGCGGCGAGTTCGGCGGCCGCCTGCGGGGTGCGCAGCAGGCAGCGGTTGCGCAGCAGTTCGCGTCGCTCGGCCGGGGTGAGCAGCTGCTCCTCGGGGGCCAGCTCCTGATAGTGGCCGAGGTCGGGGCGGCCGTCCACCGAGCCGTCCTCGGCGACGTTGAGGTGGTCGCCGCCGGGGGTGCGGTAGTCGAGGCGGAAGTCGGTGCTCCACTGGGAGTTGCCGCCCCAGCCGTGTGAGAGGTCGTGCACCGGCCGGTCGGCGCGGCGGAACGTCCAGTAGAGCGGGAAGCGGTCGGCGACCCCGCGCTCGGCGTGCGCGGCGCCGGCCCGGATCCGTACGCGGGCGCGGTTGAAGAGCAGTTCGCCGAGCATCAGTCCGGGTCGCTGGACGTCCAGGACCTCGATCGGCGCCTGCGGGTCCGCGGCCTGCTCGACGTCGACGATCTCGTGCAGGAAGGGGTCGAAGGGCACGAGGCCGTCGAACGGCGTCATCCCGAGGGTGGTGAACGCCCGCAGGTAGTCGTCCGGTCGCGGGTCGAGCAGCAGGACGTCGGCGACCCGGCCGAGCGCGTACAGCTCCTCGACGAGCGCCGGTCCGTGGTGCTCCTGGTCGCCCCACCAGGCGGAGCCGTGGACGGCGGCCGTCCGCAGGCGTGCGCGGTAGTCCGCGGCGGCCGCCTGGCCGAGCCAGCGGTCGATGTCGTCGGCGGCCGGCCCGTCGTGGTCGAGCAGGTCGTGGTAGAGCGTGCGTGCCTTCACCGGAGCGATCATCGTGAGGTTTTACCGAACGGTCAACCAATGGACCGCCCAGGACGGATAGCGTCCAGGGCCATGAGCTTGATGGATGTGAACGAGCGGGCGGCACGGCTGCCCGAGGCCTGGCGCTCCCAGGTGCTGGGGCGGGTCGGGACGGCGGCGGTGAAGGTCCTGCGGATGGACGGGCGGGAGCTGGAAGCGGAGGCCCACGGGACGGCCGAGGTGCTGTTCGTCGTCGAGGGGAGTCTCGAACTCCTGGTGGACGGCGAGGAGTCGACCCTGCGGGCCGGTGAGCTGTGCGTCGTCCCGGCCGGCGCGTGGCACGCGGTGCGGGCGGGCAGCCGGGGGACCCTGCTGATCGTGGAGGTACCGGAGGAGGGGTGATCCCCACGACGGCCCTTCGAGCAGGGCTGCCCGCCCCGGTGGTGCCCCGCCCGGGTGAGGACGGGGCGCCACCGGGGCGGGGCACCACCGGGCCGGCGGTCAGCCGGCGGGCCTGCCGAGGTGGCGGGCGAGGAAGCGGGCGGCGCTGTCGGCCTCGAAGCGCGGGAACTCCTTGTGCTTGCCCGCGTTGACGTGCAGGGACTTCTCCGTCGAGGCGAAGGCGTCGAACAGCGCGAGGCCGTCCGCGCGGGAGATGTGCTCGTCGTCCCACTGCAGGCCGAACTCGATCGGGACGGTGATCCGCCTCGCGTGCTCGGCCAGGGTGTCGGGCCAGTGCTGGCCGAAGACCGCGGCCGTGATCCTGGGTTCGGCCGCCACGAAGGGCACGCCGATCGCGGTGCCCATGTTGACGCCCCAGTAGCCGACCGGCCCGTCGGCGCCGATCTCCGGGAGCTGCTGGAGGGCGTCCAGGGTCGCGTGGTACTCGGGCACGGCGAGCTTCGCCAGGTGGTCGTTGTAGCGGACGACGATCGGGCCTTCGGGCTCGCCGGCCGCCCGCGCCCGGAACATGTCGGCGATCTCCGCCTCGTCGTGGGCGGTGCGCGGCCGGTCGCCGTGCCCGGGCGCGTCGAGGACGGCGACGTGGAAGCCATGGCCGTCGACGAGCAGCCGGGCGCGGCCCGACATCGCGGGGTGCTTCTTGTGGTTGCCGCCGCCGTGTCCCATCAGGACGAGCGGGGCGCGGTCGGCACCGGTGGCCGGGGACCAGAGCACGCCGGGGACGCCGTCCACGGTGAAGTCGCGCTCGCGGACGCCGTTCGACACGGAATCGGCAGTGAACCGGAAAGTATTCATGGCAGTTGCCTTTCGGGAGGGCCTTGCTGGGGGAAGGCGCTCCCGGCGACGCCTGCGTCAGTCGCCGACCGTGACGGAAAGGGGGAGCACCCACGTCGGTACAGCCTTCACGGGTCTCACCTCCTCTGACGATGCCTCGGTCGGGGAAGATCTTGCTGCTTGAACGCCCTTCTGCACAAGCCCTTTTCCCGTCACCGGCCGCCGAGGGCAGCGGCCACGGCGGCCTCCGCGTGCAGACGGGCGGTGGGGAACACCGGGACGGGGCTGTCCTCCTGCCGGACGAGCAGTTCGATCTCGGTGCAGCCGAGGACGATCCCCTCGGCGCCCGCCGCCGCCAGGTCCCCGATCACCCGCCGGTACGCCGCCCGGGACTCCTCCCGGACGACCCCGACGCACAGCTCCTCGTAGATCACCCGGTGGACCAGGGCGCGCGCGCCGGCGTCCGGGAGGAGGACGTCGAGGCCTCCGGACGCCAACCGCCCCCGGTAGAAGTCCTGTTCCATGGTGAACGCCGTCCCCAGCAGCCCGATCCGGCGCAGGCCCGCCGCCCGTACGGCGGCCGCCGTGGCGTCGGCCAGGTGGAGCAGGGGGACGGAGACCGCCGCCTCGACCTGGTCGGCGACCTTGTGCATGGTGTTGGTGCAGATCAGCAGCAGGTCGGCGCCGGCCGCCTCCAGTGAGCGGGCGGCGGCGGCCAGGACCTCGCCGGCCTCGTCCCAGCGCCCGGCCGTCTGCAGTTGCTCGATGACGGCGAAGTCGACGGAGTGGAGCACGAGCCGGGCGGAGTGCAGTCCGCCGAGGCGGTCGCGGGTGAGTTCGTTGAGCAGGCGGTAGTACTCGGCGGTGGACTCCCAGCTCATGCCGCCGATCAGGCCCAGGGTCTTCATGGCGTCATTTATAAGGGTATCGAGAGATGGAGGCAAACTCCATAAGGCTTACTTTTATGGCCTCTCTCGGGGCACCCGGTGCTGCCACTCGCGGGTGAACACCACGGATCCGGCCTCCAGCGCCCGCAGCTGCACGATGCTGAGGAAGTGCCCGGCGTCGCAGCGCAGTTGGGCGCGGGTCTGGACGGTGACGTCCCAGCCGACGTCGGGGCGCTCCAGCCGGACGGTGTGGTCGGTGCGGGCCTGGGCGCTGAGCGGGGCGTCGGTGAGGACGCGGTAGGCGGTGACGGTGTGTTCGTCGCGGACCAGCCCGTCGGGGTGGGTCCGGGTGCCGTCGGAGGCGGGGGAGAGCTCGGTGCGCCACTCGTGCCGGCCGATGTCGTGGACGGTGACGTGTTCGGGCCGGGCGGTGAGCGGTTCGGTGAGGTGGATGTCGAGCGGGTCGGGCAGCGAGGGGGTCGAGAAGGTGACCGGCGCGGCGCCCACGTCGGCGGCGAGGTGGCGGACGGGCAGGCTCAGGGTGGAGCGGGACGGGTCGAGGGCGTACCCGCCGTCCTCGGCCGGGGGCCACACCCACGGCCAGTAGACGGACGAGAAGGCGAGCCGCAGCCGGTGCCCGGCCGGGAAGGTCCAGCCGCAGGCGGCGAGCTCCACCTCGACGTCCGGGCCCTCGGCGACCAGGACGCCCCGGGTGACCAGCTCCGAGGTGCCGTCCGGGCCGACCGCGCAGAGCCGGACCGCCACCAGGGGGGCGGGTCCGCCCTCGCGCAGCCGCAGCCGCAGCCGTACGGTCGGGGCGCCGAGCAGTTCGAGCGGCTCGGGCAGCGGCTGGGAGTCGAAGCAGACCGAGCGGCCGTCCTCCTCGCGCTGGTCCGGGGGCTGGTCGGCGGGGCGGCCGTGCAGGACGTAGGCGCCGGCGTTGAGGCCGGTGTGCTGCGGCGAGCGGACGTGGACGAAGCGGTCGTCGGCGGCGGTGCCGGCGGTGCGCAGCGGCCCGTCCAGGCCGTAGTGGATCTCGCGGACGTCGGGCGAGGGCCAGACGTCGTCGCCGGTCCAGCGGGTGCCGATCCAGCTGCGCAGGGCGGGTTCCTTGACGGCGCCGGTGTCGGCGCCGCGCAGCCAGTGCTCCCACCAGCGCAGCGTCTCGGGCAGGGCGTCCTCGGGCAGGCCGTGCGGCCAGGGGCCGATCAGGGCGCGCGCGGTGGGGGACTCGGCGAGCAGTCGCAGCACGAAGGAGCAGGACGGGTCGCCCCAGCCGGCGATCGCGAAGGTGGGGACGGAGACGGGCACGGTGGTCTCGCCGGCGGCGAGCCAGGTGTCGACGGGCGGCTCCAGGGCCTCCAGCCGGGTCAGCCAGCGGCTGCGCCAGGCGTCGCCGACGTGGCGCGGGTCGGGCGGCAGTGCGGCGTCGGCGACCAGCGCGGTGAGCCGGGTGTGCAGGTCGGCGGCGAGGACGGCGCCGCCGAGCCGGTGGCCGCCCTCCGGGCAGGCGGTGACCACGGCGCCGACGATCTCCGGCACCCGGGCGGCCAGGCGCAGTGCGGTGGTGCCGGCCGCGCCGACCCCGAGCAGGCCGACCCGCCCGGTGGAGTACGGGCGGCGGGCGAGCCAGTCGACCACGAAGGCGCCGTCGGTCAGCTCCTGTTCGCCGCCGGGCTCGCCGGGGGTGCCGGCGGAGTTGCCGTGTCCGCGGGTGTCGACCCGCAGGGTGGCGTAGCCGTGCCCGGCGTACCAGGGGTGGCGCCGGGCGTCCTCGGCGGCGGTCCGGTCGCTGAGGCGGCCGCCGGAGTACTCCAGCAGTGCGGGGACGAGCTCGTCGGTGACCGGCCGCCACAGGCGGGCGGCCAGCTGCGTGCCGTCGGGCAGCGGGATGCGGACGTCCTCGCGGGTGGTGTGGAAGGGGTAGGACGGCATGGCCGCTCCCATCGGGTCCCGGGCCGGGTGGGCGCTGACGGGCCCGCGGCACGCCGACCGTGCGGCTGGTGGGCCGTACGTGCGCGCCGCGGGCGTCGGCATTCCGACCCTAGGGGAGGAAGCGGGCGTTTTCCTGGTGAGCGCTGCGCAGCGGTCACGCTCCTCGCGGTGAGCGCTGCGCGGTGGTCACGCCTTGCTCAGCCAGGCGGTGGCGTTGAGGGCGAGGGCGGCGTCGGTGCCGGCCGGGTCGTTCCAGCCGTTGTACAGGGTGTTGCCGGACTGGCCGGTGCCGTCGTCGATCGGGGAGCTGTCGCCCCAGATGGCCACCCGGCCGGAGCCGAAGGTGCTGGTGACGAAGAAGGCGCCGGTGTTGCCGCTGTAGCCGGTCCGGTAGACCAGGCCCTTGACCGAGGGGTTGTCGGCGGGCTTCAGGGTGAAGGTGGTGCCGTTGCGCAGGATCGAGCCGGTGACGGTGCCGAAGGAGCCGTGCAGGACGGGGTCGGTGGCGTCGCTGACCGCGCGCGGGTTGTCGGTGGTGATGTTGAGGAGGTCGACCGAGAAGCCGAAGGGGTCGTTGTTGTTCACCCCGTTGCTGGTCAGCAGGTCGTTGATGATCTTCGGCGAGTCCCAGCCGTCGTTGTTGCGGTCGCTGTTGGTGTGGTCGGAGATCAGGAAGAGTCCGCCGCCGTTCTGGACGAACCTCATGATCGCGGTCTTCTCGGCCGCGCTGAACCGGATGTTGGGCTCCGGGACGACGAAGGTGTCGAAGTTGGCGAGGTCGAGCGCGCCGCCGGTGCCGTAGGTGACGGTCGAGCCGGACGGGAGGGTCTTGAGGCTGTACTGGCCGGTCTTCTGCAGGGCGACGCCCCAGGCGGACAGCGCGCCGGTCCAGCTCTTCTCGGTGGTGGGGGCGGGGTTCTGGGCGAGCGGGTCGGGCTGGCTGGTGCTGATGATCCAGTCGGCGTTGCCGGCGGTCTCGGCCTTGCTGTTGTCGAACAGCACCCGGTGCGGGGCGGCGCTGACGGCGGCGGTCGCGGGGGCCGGGGCGGCGGTGGCGGTGGGGGCCAGGGTGGTGAGGCCGGCCGCGAGCAGCGCCGCGCCGGAGAGGGCCGCGACAGTTCGAATGCGGATCGTCATGTGCCGTTCCTCCGTGGGGAGTCGAGGTGTTCGGCGCCCGAGTTTTCGCGCGTAGAACGGCAGTATCCGCGCGTAGAGGGGCCGGAGTAAGTCCCGGGAGGTGACGAGGTCCTGTACGGATCGTGGGGATGTCGGGGTGGGCGGAGAGCAAACCGTAATTGCGCATGACTTGCAACTGCGTGCATCCAGGCGGAAAGATGGCCCGGCTCAGCCCGTACCGCCGAAAGGACACCCGATGACCGCCCCTCGCTGGCGCGACCGACTCACCCGTGAGGAGTGGATCCGCCTGGCCGGAATGGGCGGGTTCATCCTCGCGCTGCACGTCGTCGGCTGGTTCACCCTGCTCGCGCTCGTCGCCCCGGAGCACTACACCGTCGGCGGCCAGGTGTTCGGCGCGGGCATGGGCCTGACCGCCTACACCCTCGGCATGCGGCACGCCTTCGACGCGGACCACATCGCGGCCATCGACAACACCACCCGCAAGCTGATGGGCCAGGGCAAGCGGCCGCTGTCGGTCGGCTTCTGGTTCTCGCTCGGGCACTCCTCGATCGTCTTCGGCCTCTGCGCGCTGCTGGCCTTCGGCATCCGCTCGCTGGCCGGCCAGGTGGAGTCCGACGACTCGACGCTGCACGAGATGACGGGCCTGATCGGCGTCACCGTCTCCGGCACCTTCCTGCTGCTGCTCGGCCTGATCAACCTGGGCGCCTTCAACGGCATCCTCAAGGTCTTCCGCCGGATGCGCGAGGGCGAGTACGACGAGGCCGAGCTGGAGCGCCAGTTGGAGCGGCGCGGGCTGATGAACCGGATCCTCGGCCGGGTGACCAGGGCGGTCACCAAGCCCTGGCACATGTACCCGGTCGGCCTGCTGTTCGGCCTGGGCTTCGACACCGCCACCGAGGTGTCCCTGCTGGTGCTGGCGGGCGGCGCGGCGGCCTTCTCGCTGCCCTGGTACGCGCTGCTCACCCTGCCGATCCTGTTCGCGGCCGGGATGAGCCTGCTGGACACCATCGACGGCTCGTTCATGAACTTCGCCTACGAGTGGGCCTTCTCCAAGCCGGTCCGCAAGATCTACTACAACCTGACCGTCACCGGGCTGTCGGTGCTGGTCGCGCTGGTCATCGGCTCGATCGAGCTGATCGGCCTGCTCGGCGAGAAGCTGGACATCACCAGCGGGCCGATCGCCTGGGTCGGCGGGCTGGACCTCAACTTCGTGGGCTACGCCATCGTCGGGCTGTTCGTGCTCACCTGGGCGGCGGCGATCGCCTACTGGAAGTTCGGCAACGTCGAGGAGAAGTGGTCGGCCGGGCTGGCCGCCGCCACCGCCTCCGCCACCGTCGCCGAGCCGGAATAGCGCGCGACGGGCGGACCGGGGGGCCGGTGACCGGGGTCTGGTCACCGGCCCCCCGGGGCTTTCCGGGGTCGCGTGCGCGGGGGCCGCCTGCGCGGGGCCGGCGCGGCGGGGGCCGGCGTGCCGGGTCGGTGCGGCGGGGGCCGGCGTGCCGGGTCGGTGCGCGGTTACCGCAGTGCGGCGAGCACCGCGTCCGCCATCGCCTTCTCGCCCGTCGCGTTCGGGTGGAACGGCACGGCGGGCGAGCCGGGCAGCGCGCCCTCGATCCAGCGGTCGTCCGAGCAGACGTCGTGCCCGGCCGTCGGCGTCGCGGTGTCCACGTACGTCGCGCCGTTGGCCGCCGCCGTGGACTTCATGGCGGCGTTCAGCTTGTTGAGCACGCCGTACATGTACTCGACGTCGCCCGGCGTCACCGGCTGGCGCAGGATGCACGTCGAGCCGTCGGCGGGCAGCACGGACGGGTAGCCGACCAGCAGCACCTTGGCCTTGGGAGCCTTGGCGTGGATCTGCTGGAGGGTGGTGGCGATCTGCGGGGCGATCGTGGTGCGGATCCGCTCGGCCAGGTCGTCGTTGCCGTACTGCCAGGACCAGGTGCTCCAGTCCCAGTAGCCGTGGTGGTAGACGTCCTTGCAGGGCGTGCCCAGCGGGTTGACCACCGCGCCGGCGATGCAGGTGGCGACCAGTTCGCCGAGGCCGAGGTCGCTGGCGGCGAGGTCGTTGCCGCCGATCCCGAGGGTGACCAGGTCGGTGTCGGCGGTCAGTGCGTCGAACTGCGGGTCGTTGACCTTGATGAACGCGTCGTACTGGGACTGCGTCATGTGCTTGACCTTGGCGGCGGCGCAGGTCACGTCGGTGTACGTGCCCGCCTTGAGGGCGCCGGCGACGAGGTGGCCGTAGTTGTGGTCGGAGCGCAGGCAGAGTCCGGCCGACTGGCCGGGCACACCGGCGCCGGCGGCGTAGGAGTCGCCCAGCGCCACGTAGTGCTTCGGGGCGGGCGTGGCGGCCTGGGCGCTGGTCGAGGTCAGCGCCAGGGCCGCGCCGAGGGCGACCGCGGCGAGCGCGGTGGAATTCCGGAGGTGCCGGGAATTCCGGGCAGGGCGGAGCACGGTTCCTCCTGGGGGAGAGAAACGACGGGTGGGGGTCGTGCCGAGCCGGGCCACAGCTACTCGCAGGTAAGTTACTGCCAGGTTTCGCGGGCGTCCATGGTTTGCGCAGAAATTGCCGAAATTCCGTCAGATGGCCCCGCATGACATTTCGAATTCCGCTCCACCGCGTATCGGAGGTATTTCCGAAACGCCGTGGAGCGGAATCCGCGCACGCGCTTGTTACCGGCCGGTCGACAACCGGTTGACCGGACGTCACCGCAGGCCGCAGTATCGGGCGCACGGCGACGGCGCAGCCCCGGGCCCGCCGCCACCGCGAGCCGCCACGGAGGACTGCGCATGGCCCTGGACGCCGACGTCATCGTCATCGGAGCGGGCCTCGCCGGCCTCGCCGCGGCCGCCGAACTCGCCGACGCCGGACGGAAGGTGATCCTGCTCGACCAGGAGCCGGCGGCCTCGCTCGGCGGACAGGCGCACTGGTCCTTCGGCGGCCTCTTCCTGGTCGACTCGCCCGAGCAGCGCCGGATGCGGATCCGCGACTCGCACGCCCTCGCCTGGCAGGACTGGCTCGGCACGGCCGGCTTCGACCGCCCCGAGGACGCCTGGCCGCGCCGCTGGGCCGAGGCGTACGTGGACTTCGCCGCGGGCGAGAAGCGCTCCTGGCTGCGCGGGATGGGCGTGCGGTTCTTCCCGGTGGTCGGCTGGGCCGAGCGCGGCGGATTCCTCGCCGACGGACCCGGCAACTCGGTGCCGCGCTTCCACATCACCTGGGGCACCGGCCCCGGACTGCTGGCGCCCTTCGTGCGCCGGGTCCGTGACGCCGCCGCCCGCGGGCTGGTGGACCTGCGCTTCCGGCACCGCGTCACCGGGCTGTCCGCCACCGCGGGCGCCGTCGACACCGTCACCGGCGAGGTGCTGGAGCCGAGCCCGGCCGGCCGGGGCGAGGCCAGTTCCCGCACGGTCGCCGGGCACTTCGAACTGCGCGCCCAGGCCGTGGTCGTCACCTCCGGCGGCATCGGCGGCAACCACGACCTGGTCCGCAAGGCCTGGCCGGCCCGGCTCGGCACCCCGCCCGCCAAGCTGCTCTCCGGCGTGCCCGCGCACGTGGACGGCCTGATGCTGGACATCGCCGGCGCGGCCGGTGCCAGCCTGATCAACGGCGACCGGATGTGGCACTACACCGAGGGCATCGAGAACTGGGACCCGATCTGGGCCCGGCACGGCATCCGGATCCTGCCCGGCCCGTCCTCGCTCTGGCTGGACGCGCGCGGCCGGCGGCTGCCCGTCCCGCTGTTCCCCGGCTTCGACACCCTCGGGACGCTGGAGCACATCATGTCCACCGGGTACGAGTACACCTGGTTCGTGCTCAACCAGCGCATCATCGAGAAGGAGTTCACCCTCTCCGGCTCCGAGCAGAACCCGGACCTGACCGGGAAGTCCGTGCGCGGCGTGCTCGGCCGCGCCCTGCCCGGCGCCCCCGGCCCGGTCCAGGGCCACCTGCGGCACGGACGGGACTTCGTGGTCGCGGGCAACCTCGCCGACCTCGCCCGCGGCATGAACGCCAAGACCCGCGAGCCGCTGATCGACCCGGACGCGCTGCGCCGCACCGTCGAGGACCGCGACCGCCAGCTGGCCAACCCCTTCGCCAAGGACCTCCAGGTCACCGCCATCCACGGCGCCCGCCGTTACCTCGGCGACAAGCTCGTGCGCACCGCCGCCCCGCACCGCATCCTCGACCCCGGCGCCGCCCCGCTGATCGCCGTGCGGCTCAACATCCTGACCCGCAAGTCGCTGGGCGGGCTGGAGACGGACCTGTCCTCCCGGGTGCTGCGGCCGGACGGGGAGGTGCTGCCGGGCCTGTACGCGGCGGGCGAGGCGGCGGGCTTCGGCGGCGGGGGCGTGCACGGCTACCGCTCGCTGGAGGGGACGTTCCTGGGCGGGTGCCTGTTCTCGGGCCGTACGGCCGGGCGGGCCGCGGCGCGGGCGGTCGGATAACCGGCGGGCGGCGGACGGCGGGCGGTTCAACGGCGGACGGCGGGCGGCGGGCGGCGGGCTGCGGCGGTGGGCGGTTCGACGGCGGCCCGCCCCGGGGTACGGGGCGTCAGGCCTGGTGGGCGGCCCCTGACCGGCGGGTACAGTGCCGGTGCAGAGCGCGCCGCCGACCACGAGGGGTATCCAGAACCGATGAGCCGCCGAGACCGTGACCGTGACGGCGCCCGGGACCACGACCGGAAGCGGGGCGCCGGCTCCCCGGTGACCGTCACCGTCTGCCGCGGCTGCTGCTGCGGCACCGAGGCGAAGCACCCCGGGGTGGACCACGCGGGGCAGTACGAGCGGCTGCGGACGGCGGTGGGGGCGGCGGGCCGGGTCCGCGCCGTCAAGTGCCTGGACGTGTGCAGTCAGTCCAACGTGGTGGTGGTCGGGCCCTCCAGCGAGGGCCGGGCCGCGGGCGGGCGGCCGGTCTGGCTCGGCTTCGTCCTGATGGACGAGATGATCGACGACATAGCCGCCTGGGTGCGCGCGGGCGGCCCCGGGCTCGCCGAGCCGCCCGGTCTGCTCGACCTCCAGCTGATCTCGGTCTCCCGGCGGGTCCGCGAGGGCCTGCCGGAGTAGTGTCCGCCGCCGGGCCTGACCTGACCGATCGTCATATGGTCTTCCCGGGGTGGTCCGGCGGCCCGCACCACTAGCATGACCGGTGGCACCGAGCCGCTCCGCGCGAGGGAGGAAGACGATGACGACGGTCTGCCGCATCTGCGCGGGTACCGGACGGACCGCCGGCCTCAGCTGCCGGACCTGCCAGGGCACCGGCACCACCGAGGTGGGCGGCGGGGGCGGCAACTGCTTCCTGTGCGACGGCACCGGGGTGTACGTGCGCTACCGGGTGGACGCGACCGGCGCCAAGCACGCCTACAGGGACGAGATCTGCCGTACCTGCGACGGCACCGGGAACCGCACCGCCACGCAGTGGGACGAGCCCTCCTGACCCTCCGGCACGCCGTTCCCGCCGGGGGAGAGCGCGCCGACACCGGCTCAAGTGGACCGGTCGGCGGGGGTCATGATCCGGCGTCGGACCGACGCGGACACGCCCTTTACCGAACCATGGTCGAACATTGGTGTTCGAATGGGGGACACGCTGCGGCCCGTTCACCGGGCGTCCGCGTCAGATCCACGCGCCGCTGACAGAGTCCCGCGCATGGATATCCCCAACATGGGCGTGCCGGCCAAGCTTGCCGACCGCATGAGCATGGCCGAGCAGCACGAGTACCTGCGGGCCCGCTTCTCCCGCCGCCGGATGCTGCGCGCCGGTGCCGTGACCGTCGGCGCCGTTGCCGTCGGCGGTGCCCTGGGCAGCGGCACCGCCTTCGCGGCGCCGGCCGGCCCGCAGCTGCTGACGGGCGGCACGGCGGACGGCATCGACGGCTCGCTGGTCGCGCCGGTCGGTCGCCACCTCCAGTTCGGCCCCGAGCCGGACACCCAGTTCCGTATCTCCTGGCAGGTCCCGGCGCCGGTCAAGAAGCCGTTCCTGCGCTTCGGCAAGACCCCGTGGGAGCTCAGCCACAAGGTGCAGGCCGAGGTCCGCGCGCTGCACACCCCGGCGCTGACCCCGGGCAGCCAGCCGGTGGACCAGTACTACCTGCACGTGGCGCTGGAGGACCTGCACCCCGACACCACGTACTACTACGGCGTCGGCCACGAGGGCTTCGACCCCGCGTCGCAGCAGCAGATCTCCACCCTGCACACCTTCCGCACCGCGCCCTCCCGCGACCACCGCTGGGGCAAGGTGTACGAGCCGTTCACCTTCACCGCCTTCGGTGACCAGGGCGTCAGCGCCCACGCGGCCGGCAACGACCACATCATCAAGGCGCAGAAGCCGTCCTTCCACCTGCACGCCGGCGACATCTGCTACGCCGACCCGGCCGGCTCCGGCACCGACCCGGACAAGTCCGTCTACAACGCGAAGACCTGGGACGACTTCCTGGTCCAGACCGAGACGGTCGCCGCCGAGATCCCGTGGATGGTCTCCTACGGCAACCACGACATCGAGGCCTGGTACTCGCCCAACGGCTACGGCGGCGAGAACACCCGCTTCTACCTGCCGAACAACGGTCCGGACCCGCGCACCGTCCCGGGCGTCTACACCTTCCGCTACAAGAACGTCGGCGTGATCTCCCTCGACGCCAACGACGTCTCCTACGAGATCCCGGCCAACCTGGGCCTCTCGGCGGGCAAGCAGACCAAGTGGCTGGAGCGCACCCTCAAGGACCTGCGCAGCGACGAGACCATCGACTTCGTCGTGGTCTTCTTCCACCACTGCGCCTTCTCCACCACCGTCGCGCACGCCTCCGAGGGCGGTGTCCGCGAGGCCTGGGTGCCGCTGTTCGAGAAGTACCGGGTGGACCTGGTCATCAACGGCCACAACCACATCTACGAGCGCACCGACGCCATCCTCGGCAACAAGGTCTCGAAGCAGGTGCCGAGCGGCGCCACCATCGAGCCCGAGAAGGACGGCGTGGTCTACGTGACCGCGGGCGCGGCCGGCCGCAGCCTGTACAAGTTCGACGTGCCGGACACCTACGAGGGGCACGAGAACCACCAGGACGAGGTCACCACGTACTACTGGAGCAAGGGCCGGGTGAAGACCCCCGAGACCATCCAGTGGTCGCGGGTGCGCTACACCGGCTACTCCTTCATCAAGGTCGACGTCACCCCGGCCCACCTGGGCCAGAAGTCGACCATGAAGGTCACCGCGCTGGCCGAGGACGGCACGCAGATCGACAACTACACCATCCTGCGCAAGGTCGGCGAGGGCTGGGACTCCGGCCGCGACGACGACGGCGAGGGCGGCGGCTGGGGCTGGTAGTCCCGGGCGGTCGTGACGGTGCCCCGGTGTCGGAAGCCCGACACCGGGGCACCGGTGCGTCCGCGGTGGCCGGCCGTCCGGCGGGTCAGCGCCGGGGGCCGTACATGATGACGGCGACCCCGGCCAGGCAGATCAGCGCGCCCGCCACGTCGTAGCGGGTCGGCCGGAAGCCGTCGACGAGCACGCCCCAGAGCAGCGAGCCGGCCACGAACACCCCGCCGTACGCCGCCAGCACCCGGCCGAACTGGCTGTCCGGCTGCAGCGCCGCGACGAAGCCGTACGCGCCGAGCGCCACCACGCCCAACCCGGCCAGCCACCAGGGCCGTTGCTCGCGCACGCTCTGCCAGACCAGCCAGCAGCCGCCGATCTCGGCGAGCGCGGCGAGGGCGAACAGTGCGATCGAGCGCAGGACGGTCATGCGACAGACCCTAAGCGTCAGCTCTGGCGGTACGTCGCCAGGAAGCGCCCGATCCGGTTGACGGCCGTCTCCAGGTCGTCGGCGCGGGGCAGGGTGACGAAGCGGAAGTGGTCCGGGCGGGGCCAGTTGAAGCCGGTGCCCTGGACGACGTGGATCTTCTCGCGCAGCAGCAGGTCCAGCACGAACTGCTCGTCGTCGACGATCCGGTGCACCGCCGGGTCCAGCTTGGCGAAGGCGTACAGGGCGCCCTTGGGCTTGACGCAGCTGACGCCGGGGATCTCGTTGAGCGCCCGGACCGCGATGTCGCGCTGCTCGGTGAGCCGGCCGCCGGGCAGCACCAGGTCGTTGATGGACTGGTGGCCGCCGAGCGCGGCCTGGACGGCGTACTGGGCGGGCACGTTGGGGCACAGCCGCATGCCGGAGAGCATGGTGAGGCCCTCCAGGTAGTCGGTGGCGTGCTGCTTGGGGCCGGAGACGACCAGCCAGCCGCTGCGGAAGCCAGCCACCCGGTAGGACTTGGAGAGGCCGTTGAAGGTGAGGGTGAGCACGTCGTCCGCGAGGGCGGCCAGGCAGTGGTGCTCGGTGCCGTCGTAGAGGATCTTGTCGTAGATCTCGTCGGCCAGGACCATCAGCTGGTGGCGGCGGGCCAGGTCGAGGATGCCCTCCAGCAGTTCCTTCGGGTAGACCGCGCCGGTGGGGTTGTTGGGGTTGATGACGACGATCGCCTTGGTGCGGGCGGTGATCTTGGCGGCGATGTCGTCCAGGTCCGGGTACCACTCGGCCTCTTCGTCGCACAGGTAGTGCACGGCCTTGCCGCCGGCCAGCCGGACCACCGCCGTCCACAGCGGGTAGTCGGGCATCGGCACGAGCACCTCGTCGCCGTCGTCCACCAGCGCGGTGACGGCCATCTGGATCAGCTCGGAGGCGCCGTTGCCGAGGTAGACGTCGTTGACGGTGACGCCCTGGACCCCGCGCTGCTGGTAGTACTGCACCACCGCGCGGCGGGCCGGCAGGATGCCGCGGGAGTCGCTGTAGCCGTGCGCCTTGGGCAGGTTGCGGATGATGTCCTGGACGATCTCCTCGGGCGCCTCGAAGCCGAACGGGGCCGGGTTGCCGGTGTTCAGCCGCAGCACGGTGTGCCCGGCCTCCTCCAGGGCGTTGGCCTGGTCGACCACCGGACCGCGGATCTCGTAGCACACGTCATTCAGCTTGCTGGACTGCCGAAACTCCATCTGCGGCCTCCCGACCGTCACCACCGCTCCGTTGCTTCTGCTTTGTTCTACCAAGTTGGCACTTGGAAAGTCCAACCTCTTGGCTATGCTGATCCACATGTCACGCCGAAGCTACGACCAGTACTGCGCCGTCGCCCGCGCCCTGGACGCGGTGGGGGAACGCTGGAGCCTCCTGATCGTCCGTGAACTCCTGGCCGGCCCGCGCCGCTACACCGACCTGCACGCCGACCTGCCCGGCGTCTCCACCGACATCCTGGCTGCCCGGCTCAAGCAGCTGGAGGGCGAGGGCCTGGTCGCGCGGCGGCGGCTGGAACGGCCGGCCAACGCGACGGTCTACGAGCTCGCCGAGCGCGGGCGCGAACTGCGACCGGTCATCGAGGCGCTGGGGGAGTGGGGCCTGGCCGCGCTCGGCGAGCAGCGGCCCACCGACGCCGTGCGCGAGCACTGGTTCACGCCCCGCAAGGCGGAGGACGAGGCGGCCGTCGCGCTCTGACGGCCCGGCGGCGCGGCAGCTCGGCGGCGCGGTGGCTCGGCGGCGGAGTGGGGCGGCGCGCGGCGGGTGAACGGGGGCAGCGGCAAGGCCCCCGTCGCCGGCCGCCGTCCCGTCGTGCCCAGGATGGCGGGGGCCGGTGAACGAACGGTCGACGCCCGATGAGCACCGAGGTCAGGGGCCTGGCTGCGGAGCCGCACCGACGCGCACGTACGATCGTCGGACCGCGAAGCCGTCCCAGGAGAGCGGAGGCCCCCGCCCGTGCCCACCACCCATCGCAGCTACGCCGGCTACGTCGCCCTCGGCGACTCCTTCACCGAGGGCATGTGCGACGACCTGCTGCCCGACGGCCACTACCGCGGCTGGGCCGACCGGGTCGCCTCGGCGCTGGCGGCGGAGCGCGCCGACGGGGACTTCCGGTACGCCAACCTCGCCGTCCGCGGCAAGCTCATCGGGCAGATCCACGACGAGCAGCTCGCCCCCGCCGCCGCCATGGGCGCCGACCTGGTCACCCTGGCCGGCGGTCTCAACGACGTGCTGCGCCCCGGCTGCGACATCGAGAGGGTCGAGCAACTGCTCGGCGACTGTGCCCGCGAGCTGCGGGCCGGCGGCGCCACCGTGGTCCTGTTCACCAGCACCGACCCCACGCGCAGGATGGCGGGCAGCGCCCGGCTGCTGCCCACCATCCTGCGGATGAAGGCCTTCGTGCAGGAGCTCGGCCGCCAGGACGGCTTCGCGGTGGTCGACCTCTTCTCCGCACCCTGCTTCGACGACCGCCGGCTGTGGGCCGAGGACCGGCTGCACCTCTCGCCCGAGGGGCACCGGCGGGTCGCCGAGGGCGTGTTGGAGGCGCTCGGCCGCCCGGCCGGCTTCGACTGGCGCGCCCCGCTGCCCGTCGCCGCCCCGCCCGGCCCGACCGAGCGCCTGCGCGCCGACGCCCGCTGGCTGCGCACCCACCTCGGCCCGTGGGTCGGCCGCCGCCTCACCGGCCGTTCCTCCGGCGACGGGCGCCCGCCGAAGCGGGCCGAACTCCTGCCGTACTCCGAGGAATCCTGACTTCCGGGAATCCGGACTCCCGGGAGCCCGGGGCCCAGGAGCCCTGACTCCTAGGAGTCCTGGGCCTGCTGCTGCTGCTGGTCGGTCGGGT
The DNA here is from genome assembly GCF_055600605.1 of Kitasatospora sp. NPDC038210. Lineage (NCBI taxonomy): Bacteria > Bacillati > Actinomycetota > Actinomycetes > Kitasatosporales > Streptomycetaceae > Kitasatospora > Kitasatospora sp. NPDC038210. The sequence goes on from NZ_JBVJYK010000005.1 coordinate 434,460, forward strand.
CCAGGACCAGGCTCGCCATGGGGGAGTGGGTGGTCCAGCCGAGCGCGGTGTAGAGCGCCTGGCCGTCCGGGGTGCCGACCAGCACGCCGGTGCGCGCGCCCCGCTCGTACGCGGCGGACTGCAGCGTGCGCATCGCCAGGGCGCCCAGGCCCCGGCGGCGGAACCCGGGCGCGGTGGTGATCTGGTCGGGCACGGCGACCGGTCCGGCCAGGCCGGCCTGGCCGCGCGCCGCCAGGTGCCCGTCCTCGGTGCGCACCATCGTCCGGATGACGCCGCCGCGCTCCCAGGTGGTGACGGTGTGGCCGGCCGGGGCCGCCGGCCGCTCGGGGGCGAGCGGGACGCTCATCAGGAAGCCCGGCAGGTCCTGCCGCCACTGCGGGCCCAGCCAGGGGAGCACGGTGGCGTCCTCGGCGAACAGCTTCAGCCAGGTGGTCGGCGCGGTGGTGGCCTCGGCGATCTTGCGGACCTCGACCTCGGTCGGCTCGGGCAGCACGTGCCGGCCCACCTCCCCCGTCGGTGAGCCGACGTCGATGCTCCAGCCCCAGGGCTGGTCGACCGGCTCGGCGGCGCCGCGCGACACGACCCAGCCCGAGATCCACATCCGGACCAGTTCCCTGGTGCCCGGCTCCTGCATGATGCCCACCTCGTTGCATGTAACAGTCTCTGGTGCTTTTCACACCTTACCGGCGATGGGGGCGGTCTGCCCAGTAGGATTTCGGGGTTCACGGCGCCGCCCCGGCGCCCGGCTGGAAGGACCCCGGAACGTGCGCGAGACCGAGTCGCCGCAGGACCCCACGGCGGCCGAGCCGACCCCGCTCCGGTCCGACTGCAGCAGCTGCTTCGGGCTCTGCTGCGTCGCGCTGCCGTTCGCCGCCGGGTCCGACTTCGCCGTGAACAAGGCCGCCGGGAGCCCGTGCCGCAACCTGCAGGCCGACTTCAGCTGCGGCATCCACGCGCGCCTGCGCGACAGCGGCTTCCAGGGCTGCACCGTCTACGACTGCTTCGGCGCCGGGCAGCGGGTCTCCCAGGTGACCTTCGGCGGGCGCAGCTGGCGCGAGGAGCCGGACAGCGCCGGGTCGATGTTCGAGGTCTTCCCGGTCGTCCGGCAGCTGCACGAACTCCTCCGGTACCTGACCGAGGCGCTCACCTTCGAGCCCGCCCGCGCCGTCCACCCCGAGCTGCGGCAGGCCCTGGAGGAGACCGACCGGCTGGCCGGCGGCACCCCCGAGGAGATCCTCGCCCTCGACGTCCCGGTCCACCGGCAGCGCGTCAGCGAACTCCTGCTGCGCGCCGGCGAACTCGTCCGCGCCGGTGTCCCGAACCGCCGGGAGCACCGCGGCGGCGACCTCTTCGGCGCCCGGCTGCGCGGCGCCGACCTGCGGGGCGCGAACCTGCGCGGGGCCCTGCTGGTGGCCGCCGACCTCTCCGGCGCCGACCTGCGCCTGGCCGACCTGATCGGCGCGGACCTGCGCGACACCGACCTGGCCGGCGCCGACCTCAGCACGGCGCTCTTCCTCACCCAGACCCAGCTCCACGCCGCCCGCGGCGACGCCGCCACCCGCCTCCCGGCCGGCCTCACCCGCCCGGCCCACTGGCCCGACACCGCGGTGCCCGCGGCGGCGCGCCCGGCGGCGAAGCCCCGGTCCGGGTCCGGCAAGGGCGGGCGGCCGGCCCGGGGGCGTCGCCGCTGAGGCCGCGACGGCCCCGGGCCTACTGGCCGACCCGCCCGTCGACGCACTCGCGCAGCAGGTCGGCGTGCCCGCAGTGCCGGGCGTACTCGTCGATCCGGTGCACCAGCAGCTCCCGGACCGCGATGCCGTCCTTCCCGAGCCGTTCGCCCAGGTCGGGGAACCCGCTCAGCAGGGCGTCGGTCGCGGCCTGTTCGCGTTCCAGGTCCCGGAACGCGGCCTCCACCACGGCCGGTTCGGCCACCGCGCCGTCGAAGTCCGCGTCCCGCGGCCCGTAGAGCTTCGGGAGCCGCTCGCCGTCGGTGACCCAGTTGCGCCAGTCGCGCTCGACCTCGGCCAGGTGGCGCACCAGCCCCAGCAGCGACATCGTCGACGGCGGCACCGAGCGGCGGGCCAGCTGTTCGGCGTCCAGCCCCTCGCACTTCAGCCGCAGGGTCAGCCGGTAGTTCGTCAGACAGTCGTTCAGCGCGCCGAGTTCGCCGTCCGGACTCGGCCCGTCGCTGTTGCGGGGGTCGTCGTCCGGGTCGGCCCACATGTCGGGGTGGACGGTCGCCTCGGTCCATCGTGCGGGTTGTTCGGTCATGTCCGCATCGTCGCCTGCAACCACCGCCGTCTGCCACCGAGTTATCGCCTGTGCGGGAAGTCGGACCGGCCGACTTCCCGCGCAGCCGGTCCTCGGAGGTCCTCCGTGGTCGTCGACCGCTCCTCGACTGCGCGCATTCGGTCAGGTGGCGGTCAGGTGGCGGTCAGCTGTCGGTCAGCAGCCGGGCGCGCAGGGCGTCGGCCTGGCCCCGGTCGATGCCGAGGGTGCCGCCGAGGTAGGCCTCGACCGAGCCGTGGCGGGCGGCGAGGTCGGCGAGCGTGAGGCGGATGACGGCCTCCGGGGCGCGGCCGTAGCCGGGCCAGCGCAGGGTGCGGTCGGGGTGGGCGGCGTGCCACTCGGCGACGAAGTGCGGGGTGGCGAGCTCGGTGAGGGCGAAGTCGGCGGCGATGTCGTCCTCGGCGACGCCGAGCAGGGTGAGCAGCAGGGCCGCGACGAGCCCGGTGCGGTCCTTGCCGGAGGCGCAGTGGAAGACCACCGGGGCGTCTGCGGCGGCGATCACCTCCAGGACCTGCCGGATCTCCTTCACCCCGTCCTCGGCGACCTCGGCGAAGCGGTCGGCGAGGTAGCGCCAGGGGTCGAGCTCCGGGTCGATCTCGGCCTGGTCGTACGGGCGGTGCTCGATCGACAGGTTGTGGTACTCCAGCCCGTCGACCTCGGGGACCCGGCCCTTGGCGGCGATCTCCCAGGGGTAGCGCAGGTCGATCACGGTCCGGACGCCGAGGGCCCGCAGCCGGTCGAGGTCGGCGGGGGAGGAGAGCTTGCCGAGCGAGTCGGAGCGGTAGAGCAGGCCCCACCGTACGGACCGTCCCCCGGCGGCCGGGTACCCGCCCAGGTCGCGGAAGTTGTGCAGGGCATCGAAGCTGTGGTGACGCGTTGTCATGCGCGGCACTCTAGCCAGCCGTTCAGCCGTTCAGCCGTTCAGCCGTTCAGCCGTTCAACCGCTCAGCGGTTCATCGGTTCAGCCGTCTCGCCCGGGGCGGGGTGGCCGTAGCCGTGGGCGAGGAGGTCGAAGGCGCGGGTGGCGTCGCCGGCGGCCTCGGCGTGCAGGTCGTCGGCGGTGCGGCCGCCCTCCTGGATGCGCTGCCAGTTGTGCAGGGCCAGGACGCGCTGGGTGGCGGTGACCTGGGCGGCGAGCAGCGCGGCGGTGAGCGCGCGGGGTTCGGGGAGTTCGGGGACCCCGCACAGGGCGTCGGCCAGGGAGCGTTCGGCACGGGACACGTACGCGCCGACCCGGGCGGCCAGGCTCGGGGTGCCGTACACGAGGGCGGTGAAGGCGAGGACGGCGGGGTGGTCGTTGAGGCCGGTGACGGGGTCGCGCCGGGTGAGGCCGGTCAGGAAGTCCCTGAGCAGGGCGTCGAGCACCGGTTCGCCGGCGAGCCGGTTGCGGACGACGTCGGCCGCCTGCTCCTGGTGGTCGGCGAAGCGGTGGACGACCAGGTCCTCCTTGCTGGGGAAGTAGGAGAACAGCGTCGGCTTGGAGACCTCGGCGGCCGCCGCGACCTCCGCCACCGACACCTGGTCGAACCCGCGCTCCAGGAAGAGCGCGATGGCTGCCTCGGAGATGGCCCGCCGGGTCTGCTCCTTCTTGCGCTCGCGCAGTCCAGTCATGGGTCCAGGCTAGCAGGGGATCTTGACCCGGGAAGGTTTTTTACCCGGTCGGCGCGCCGGTGCCCGGCCGCCGCGCGGCGGGCGCTGACCGACCTCGCGGACGCCCCCGGCGCCGCCCGAGGCCCCCTGGAAAGCGACGGCCCCCGGGGAGCGGCGGGCCGCGGCGGGGGAGCGGTCAGACGCTGCGGTCGGCGAGCACCTCGCGGACGACGTGGCGGGCGTTGGCGGTCAGGGCCGCGTCGGTGTGCCGGTAGTACGGGATCGTCACCAGGGCGATGGAGAAGGCCCAGGCGCGGCCGCGGGCCCACATCGCGTCGTCGGCGCGCAGGGCGGCGCGGAAGGTGGGGCGGGCGGCGGCCGGCAGCAGGTTCCAGGCGGCGATGAGGTCGGCGGTCGGATCGCCGACGCCCATCAGCGCGAAGTCGATGACGGCGGCGAGCCGGCCGGACCGGGAGAGCAGCAGGTTGCCGGGGGTGAGGTCGCCGTGCATCCACTGCGGCGGTCCGGCGTGGTCGGGCAGGCGCAGTGCCTTGTCCCACAGCGCGGTCGCGGCCGCGGTGTCGATCGAGCCGGCGAGCTGGGCGATGGCCGCGCGGGTCGCGCCGTCGCGGGAGGCGAGCGGGACGCTGCGGTGGCCGGCGGGGGCGTCGGCCGGGTCGACGGCGCGCAGGGCGTTGACGAAGCCGGCCAGGTCGCGGGCCAGCGCGTCGGGTGCGGCGAGTGCGCCGACGGCCGGGTTGACGCCGTCGATCCAGTGCAGGACCGCCCACTCCCACGGGTAGCCGGCGGCGGGCCGGCCGACGGCGAGCGGGGCGGGGATCGGCAGCGGGAGCCGCGGCGCCAGCCGGGGCAGCCACTGGCGTTCCCGGCGGAGGTCGCCCGCCGCCCACTCCACCCGGGGCAGCCGGACGGCGAGTTCGGGCCCGAGGCGGAACATCGCGTTGTCCGCCGCCGCGGAGCCGACCGGAGTGATCGGAAGGTGCTCCCACTGCGGGAACTGGGCGGAGATCAGACGCCTCACCAGGGCCGCGTCGACCACCGGCTCGTCGGGGTGCATCCGGGTGGCAGCGCACATGCCCGGCAGCGTACAGCGCCGATCGTTTCCGTTCAGCCGTATTCCCCAACTGCGCTGACTTGTAGGCTGACGACATGGTGATCAGTCAGCAGACGGCGGGCGAGCGTCGGGCCCTGCGCGCGGCGCCGGCGGCACTCGCGCTGCTCGTCCTGCTGGGCGCGGTCGGGCGGTACAGCGAGCGCCCGGGCGGCCTGCTGGTGCTGCGCGACTGGTTCGACCGGCCGCTGCTGCTGTTCACCGTCGCGCTGCCGCTGCTGCTGGTGGTGCTGTACTGCGTCACCTGGCGGGCCTGGATCCGGGTGGTCCTGGGCGTCGGCGTGCTGCTGGCGGCCGTGGCGACGGTGCCGCTGTGGCTCTTCCTGGACGCCCCGTACGACACCGGGACGCAGCGGGCACCCGACCGCTCCGACCGCCGGATCGTCCGGCAGGAGGAGCCCGGGATGCTCAGCACCGCCCAGTGGGTCTTCGTCGACCAGGGCACCGGCCTGACCGCCCGCCGCTGGCCGATCGCCCACGCGGGCTTCCGCTACGGCGACGAGATCGACGCCGTCTGGGACGGCCCGGACCGGGTCCGGCTGACGAGCGGCAGCACGACGAAGGTGATCGACCTCGCCGCCGACGGCCGGCCCAGCGGCTCGCTCACGCTGGGGTGACCCGCACCCCGATCGTGCCGTCCTTGCCGAACCGCAGCACGTTCGCGGTCAGCGCGATCGCGCACAGCAGCCCGTACTTGCGGCGCAGCAGCTTGCGGTAGGCGGGCGCCCGGACCGGGTCGAGCACGGCCGTGGCCGTGACCTGCGCGCCGAGCAGGTTGCCGCGGATGTCGCTCGGGCCGACCAGCACGTCCGAGCGGTTGCGCAGGCGCTTGACCTTGCCGGTCTTCGTCACCGTGGTGAAGACCAGCGCGTCGCCGTCCCGCGCGACCCAGACCGGGGTGGCCACCGGGGTGCCGTTCCTCCGGTAGGTGGTGAACAGCAGGTACTTGGCGGCGGCGAGCCGCTCCAACTCGGCGGCAGCGTCCAGAGTGTCCATGCCCGCCAGGCTATGCAGCGGCAACTGGGCATCGCTTGAGCCTCCTTGGGGCCGTCGGCGGCCCGCCCGGGGCCACCGGCCGGGCGCGCCACGCCCGGCTGCCACGGGTGCGGCCGGGCGTCGTCGTCGGCACCTGCCAGAATGCAGGGCGTACGGCGAAAGCACTGAAGGAGAAGGTGACCGGCTTCGTGACCACGCCAGTCGAACAGGCGGCCCGCCAGGGCCAGCAGGCGATCGAACGCAAGATCGCCGAGGAACTGGGCGTCCGCGAGGGGCAGGTGAAGGCGGCCGTCGACCTGCTCGACGGCGGCGCGACCGTCCCGTTCGTGGCCCGCTACCGCAAGGAGGTCACCGGCTCGCTCGACGACGCCCAGCTGCGCGGCCTGGAGGAACGGCTGCGCTACCTGCGCGAACTGGAGGAGCGCCGGGCGGCCGTCCTGGAGTCGATCGAGTCCCAGGGCAAGCTGGACGACGCGCTGCGCGCCCGGGTGCTGGCCGCCGACTCCAAGGCCCGGCTGGAGGACATCTACCTGCCGTTCAAGCCGAAGCGGCGCACCAAGGCGCAGATCGCCCGCGAGGCCGGGCTGGAGCCGCTGGCCGACACCCTGCTCGCCGACCCCGCGCAGGATCCGGCGACGCTCGCCGCCGGGTACCTCAACGAGTCGGTGGCGGACGCCCCGGCGGCCCTGGAGGGCGCCCGCGCGATCCTGGTCGAGCGCTTCGGCGAGGACGCCGACCTGGTCGGCTCGCTGCGCGAGCGGATGTGGACCCGCGGCCGCGTGGTGGCCACCGTCCGCGACGGCAAGGAGCAGGACGGCGCCAAGTTCGCCGACTACTTCGACTTCGCGGAGCCGTACACCAAGCTCCCCTCGCACCGCATCCTGGCGATGCTGCGCGGCGAGAAGGAGGAGGTGCTCGACCTCGAACTCTCGCCCTACGACGGCGAGTCCGAAGGGGACCTGCCCGGCGGGAACGACTACGAGCAGCGGATCGCCGCCCGCTTCGGCATCGCCGACCGCGGCCGCCCGGCCGACAGGTGGCTCGGCGACACCGTGCGCTGGGCCTGGCGCACCCGGATCCTGGTGCGCCTCGGCATCGACCTGCGCGCCCGGCTGCGCGCGGAGGCCGAGGAGGAGGCGGTGCGCGTCTTCGCCGCCAACCTGCGCGACCTGCTGCTCGCCGCCCCGGCCGGCACCCGCGCCACCATGGGCCTGGACCCGGGCTTCCGCACCGGGGTGAAGGTCGCCGTGGTGGACGCCACCGGCAAGGTCGTCGCCTACGACACGATCTACCCGCACCAGCCCGCCAACAAGTGGGACGCTGCCGTGCACACCCTGGCCGCGCTGGCGAAGAAGCACGACGTCGACCTGGTGGCGATCGGCAACGGCACCGCCTCCCGGGAGACCGACAAGCTGGGCGAGGACCTGATCAAGCGCCACCCGGAGCTGAAGCTCACCAAGGCGATGGTCAGTGAGGCCGGCGCCTCGGTCTACTCGGCCTCCGCCTTCGCCTCGCAGGAGCTGCCGGAGCTGGACGTGTCGATCCGCGGCGCGGTCTCGATCGCCCGCCGCCTGCAGGACCCGCTGGCCGAACTGGTCAAGATCGACCCCAAGTCGATCGGCGTCGGCCAGTACCAGCACGACCTGAGCGAGGTGAAGCTCTCCCGCTCGCTGGACGCCGTGGTCGAGGACTGCGTGAACGCCGTCGGCGTGGACGTCAACACCGCCTCGGCGCCGCTGCTCACCCGGGTCTCCGGCATCACCGGCACGCTCGCCGACAACATCGTCGCCCACCGCGACGCCAACGGCCCGTTCCGCACCCGCAAGCAGCTCAAGGACGTCGCCCGGCTCGGCCCCAAGGCCTTCGAGCAGTGCGCGGGCTTCCTGCGCATCCCCGGCGGCGAGGACCCGCTGGACGCCTCCAGCGTGCACCCCGAGGCCTACCCGGTGGTGCGCCGCATCCTCGCCGCGACCGGCGGGGAGCTGCGCGCTCTGATCGGCAACGGCGCCGCGCTGCGGGCGCTGAAGCCCGCGGACTTCGCCGACGAGACCTTCGGCGTCCCGACCGTCACCGACATCCTCGGCGAGCTGGACAAGCCCGGCCGCGACCCGCGCCCGGCCTTCCGCACCGCGACCTTCAAGGAGGGCGTCGACAAGATCGGCGACCTGGAGGTCGGCATGGTGCTGGAGGGCGTGGTCACCAATGTCGCCGCCTTCGGGGCCTTCGTGGACGTGGGCGTCCACCAGGACGGGCTGGTGCACGTCTCGGCGCTGTCCAGGACCTTCGTCAAGGACCCGCGCGAGGTGGTCAAGCCCGGCGACATCGTGAAGGTCCGGGTGGTCTCGGTGGACGTGCCGCGCAAGCGGATCGGGCTCACCCTGCGGCTGGACGACGAGGTCGGCCGCGAGCGCGGCGACCGGGGCGGCGACCGCGGGGACCGCGGCGAGCGGCAGGCCCGTCCGCCGCGCCAGGAGCGGCGCGGCGCCGGTCAGGGCGGTCAGGGCGGCCAGGGCGGACGCGGCGGCCAGGACCGGCGCGGTGGCGGCCAGGGCGGGCGCGACCGGGGTGACCGGGGCGGCTCCGGCGGCTCCTCGGCGCCGGCCAACAGCGCCATGGCGGACGCGCTGCGCCGGGCCGGTCTGGCCGGTGGCGACGGCGGCTCCGGCGACCGGCGCTCCGGGCGGCGCTGAGCCGCGACGGGCGGACGACGGCCGTACCGGCGGCCGTACCGGCGGCAGTACCGGGACGGCCGGGGGCCGGTGGACGCAGGACGCGTCCACCGGCCCCCGGCCGTGGTGCCCGTCGGGGCGTTCAGGCCAGGATCTTCGCCTTGGCCTGCTGGTACTCCTCGTCGGAGATGGCGCCCTTCTCCTTCAGGTCCGCCAGTTTCGCCAGGTCGTCGACGTGGCTGCCGCCGCCGCCCGGTCCGGACGCTGCTGCGTCACGGACGTAGGCCTGGAACGCGGCCTGGTTCTCCTTGGCCTGTTCCATGTCGCGTTTGGTCATCGACTGCCCGCGGGCGATCAGGTAGATGAGCACACCGATCAGGGGCAGGAGGATCACCAGGACCAGCCAGCCGGCCTTGCCCCAGCCGCCGAGGTCGTGGCTGCGGAAGATGTCCGTGATGATCTTGAAGAGCAGGAAGAACCAGAGGATCCACAGGAACAGCTCCAACATCGTCCAGAAGATGTTGAGCAGCGGGTAGTCCGCGGCCAGCGTGTAGGTGTCCATGGCCGAGTCATATCACCGCAAAACGGACATTGCGCTCCGATGTTCGGCCGTTCCAGTGATCTTCCGGGTCGGCGGGAATAGCCCCGGCCGGCCGGCGCCTCAGCTCAGTCCGGCTCGCCGCCGCAGCTCCACCGCGAGCCCGATCAGCTCGCCCCACCAGGCGTCGTGCCCGGTCAGCAGCAGTCGCTGCGCCTCGGCGACCGGCACCGGACGGACCTCGACCACCTGCTCGCCGTCGGCCGGGTTGGTCGGCGAGGACTCCAGCGCGACCTCTCCCCAGCCCCACAGCCAGGCCTTCTCCGGGTGCGGCTGCCACGGCCGGTACGGCACCGGGTCGTCGGTGCAGCAGCGGTGCGCACCCAGCCAGCCCGGCTCGCCGAGCAGCCGGGCACCCGCCTCCTCGCGCAGCTCGCGCTCCAGGCAGGTGGCGATGCTCTCGTCCTGCTCCCGGGTGCCTCCGGGCAGGAACCAGTGGTCCCGGTCGTCCCGGCAGAGCACCACCTCGCCGTCCGCGAAGCCGACCAGGTGGATGTTGGTGACCAGGTCGTCCGGCGGCAGCACGGTGGAGAACTGCGCGTCGTAGCGTCCCCAGCTCCAGTACTGCGGCGCGTGCAACGCCGGGAAGCGGGCGGCGAGTTCGGCGGCTCTGGCGGAGGCGTCGGTGCGGTCCGTGGTATCGGTCATTCGGTGATCGTAGTGCCGGCCGGGAAACGGCGGGGGACGGTCGGATGGACGAGGGCGATGTCGGAGGTGGAGATGGCGCGCGGCCGGCGGGGGCGCGGCGCCTCGGCCGGCGTGCCGACCCAACTCCCGAGTGAGATCTCGGCGGTGATGCCCGGCCCGAAGCCGGCGATCAGTCCGGTGGTGCCCTCCGGCGCGCCGCCGTCGTCGAACAGCCGGGCGAGGGCGTCGAACACGACGGCACTGGCGATGTTGCCGCGTTCGGTGAGCGTGGCGCGGCTGTAGCGGAAGGTGGCCGGTTCCAGGTTGAGGAAGCGGCACAGGTCGTCCAGGATGCGGGGGCCGCCGGCGTGCACGATGTAGAAGCCGAGCCCGGACACCTCCCAGCCGTGCTCGCCGGCCAGGCCGCGCAGGGCGGGCGCGAGCATCTCCATCGTGCCGGGCACCCGCTTGTCCAGCTGGAAGTGGAAGCCGGTGTCCTTCACCCCGTAGGAGATCCAGTTCTCGGTGCCCGGGACGAGGTGCGAGCCGTTGCGCTCGATCTGGACGCCGTGCCCGCCGTGCCCGCGCATCACCACGGCGGCCACCGCGTCGCCGAACAGGCCGTTGGAGAGCAGCGAGCCCACGCCGAGGTCGGTCGGCTGGTAGCAGAGCGAGCAGAACTCGCAGGCGACGATGAGCACGTTGGCACCCGGGTAGGCGCGGCAGAAGTCGTGCGCGCGGTTGACGGCGGCCCCGCCGGCCGCGCAGCCGAGCTGGGCGATCGGCACCTGGCGGGTGTCGGAGCGGAAGCCCATGGTGTTGATCAGCCAGGCGGTCATCGACGGCATCATGAAGCCGGTGCAGGACACGTAGACCATCAGGTCGATGTCCCGGGCGGTCAACTCGGCGTAAGCCAGGGCCCGTTCGATCACCTCGGGGACGCGGCGCTTGGCCTCGCGCTCGTACACCTCGTTGCGGCGGGTGAAGCCCGGGTGGGTGAGGGTCCGCTCGATCGGCTGGACCAGGTGCCGGGTCCGCACCCCGGTGTTCTCGATCAGCCGCAGGGCCAGGCCGAGCTGGGGGTGGTCGGCGTGCAGGGCGCGGGCGAGGTCGAGGGTCTCGCCGAGGGTGATGACGTGCTCGGGCACGGCGACGGCGGGGCGGCAGAGTGTTGCCATGGGTGTGTGGGTCTCCCCTGGGGGCCTGGGGGCAGGCCGGTGGATGCGTGGAACGGGTGCGGGCGGCGCGGCGCGGCTACCAGGCCACCGGCAGGGTGCGCGGGAAGCGCCAGATCGAGCCGGAGTCCCAGTCGAGTTCGGCCGGTTCGACGGCCAGCCGCAGGCCGGGGAAGCGCCGCAGCAGGGTGCCGATGGCGACCTGCAGCTCCATCCGGGCCAGGTGTGCGCCGAGGCAGTGGTGCTGGCCGTACCCGAAGGTCATGTGGGTGGGTGCGCCGCGGTCGAGGTCCAGCTCGTCGGGGCGCTCGTACACCGCCGGGTCGCGGTTGGCGGTCAGGTAGGAGACGTGCACCGCCTCGCCGGCCCGGATCAGCACCCCGCCCAGTTCCACGTCCTCGGTCGCGACCCGGGCGATGCCGACGCCCTGGCGGAACGGGATGAAGCGCAGCAGCTCCTCCAGGGCGCGCGGCAGCATCTCGGGCCGGGCGCGGAGCAGGGCGAGCTGCTCGGGGTGGGTGAGCAGGGTGTGGGTGATGTTGCCGAGCTGGTAGGTGCTGGTGTCGTGCCCGGTGACCAGCAGGACCATCGCCATCACGGTCAGCTCGTCGGCGTCCAGCAGCTCGTCACCGTCGCGGGCGGTGGCCAGGGCGCTGATCAGGTCCTCGCCCGGGGCGGCGCGGCGGGCCGCGGTCAGCTCGCCGAAGTAGGCGCGCAGCGCGGTCTTGGCGGTCTCCTGGCCGTCCCGGCTGCCCGGGCCCATCCGCATCATCGCGACGGCGTGGCCGCGCAGTTCGGCGCGGTCGGCCTCGGGGATGCCGAGCAGTTCGCAGATGGTGGTGAGCGGGAGCCGGCCGGCCAGGAAGTGCATCAGGTCGGCGGGGGAGCCGTGCTCGGTCATCTCGTCGTAGTAGCCGTCGACGATCCGCTGGGTGGCCGGGCGCATCCGTTCGACCTGGCGGTTGGTGAAGCCCTGGGCGACCAGCCGGCGCAGCCGGTTGTGGGCGGGCGGGTCCATCAGGTTGATCGCTTCCGCCTGGGCGATCGGGGCGGGCGTCATCCGCGGCAGGTCACGGCCGATGCCCGCGGCGCGGCTGAACCGGCGGTCGGTGGTGACCACCCGGACGTCCTCGTAGCGGGTGGCCAGCCAGGCCTCGCCCTCGCCGTGCGGCAGCCGGATCCGGGCGATCGGGGCCTCGGTGAGCAGCCGCTTGAGGAGGGGGTCGAACTCCAGGCCGTCGGTGTGGTGGAAGGGGCAGTCCCACACGGGGGCGGTGGTGGTCACGGGCCTGTCCAATTGTCTTCGTCATGCCGGGTGATGCCGCCCGAGGTGGTTCTTCCGTTCGGGCGCGGACATGCAGATGTTGCCCCATGGATTCGCAAAAAGGGCGATTCGACGGGGAGTTAGCTCTAATGAGTGAGATGCATGATTGTCATGCGAACTGCCTGTTGTGGTAGGCCAGTTGGGGATCAGCTGCCGCCCGGCGCGACCAGGCCGGTCTCGTAGGCGAGGACCACCGCCTGCGCCCGGTCGCGCAGGTTCAACTTGGCGAAGATCCGGGCCACGTGCGTCTTCACCGTCGACTCGCTGAGGGTGAGCTCGCGCGCCAGCTCGGTGTTGGAGAGCCCGCGTCCGAGCAGGGCGAGCACCTCCGCCTCGCGCGGGGTGAGCGGGGCGAGGTCCCGGTGCAGCGGCGGGCCCTCGGCGCCGGGAGCCGGTCGCGGGGCGCCGGCCGCGAAGCGCTCGACCAGGCGCCGGGTGATCGAGGGCGCGAGCAGGGCGTCCCCGGTGTCCACCAGCCGTACGGCGGCCGCGAGATGGGCGGAGGTGACGTCCTTGAGCAGGAAGCCGCTCGCCCCGGCGGCCAGGGCGGCGTAGACGTAGTGGTCGAGGTCGAAGGTGGTCAGCATGATCACCCGGCAGCCCGGCACCCGGGCGAGGATCCGGCGGGCGGCCTCCAGGCCGTCCGTGCCGGGCATCCGGATGTCCAGCAGGGCGACGTCCGGCCGGTGCAGGACGGCGGCGGCCACCGCCGCCTCGCCGTCGCCGGCCTCGGCGACCACGTCGATGCCGCGCGCGGTCAGGATCATCCGGAAGCCGGTGCGGACCAGCTCCTGGTCGTCGGCGATCACCACCCGGGGGCGGCGCTCCGCCACCGGGTCCCGCACCTCCGCCGCGGTGCCCTCCGCCGCGGTGCCCTCGCCCACGCTGTCCTCGCCCACGGTGCCCCCTCTGCAGTGATCTCTTCCACGGCTCTCCCCGTCGAGGCGTGCGTTGCCTCACGGCGTGCGTTCCCTTACGTCGTGCGCTCGGTCACGGCCGGTCCAGCGGGATGCGGGCGCGGACCCGGTAGCCGCCGCCGAGCCGGCGCCGGGCGTCCAGGTCCCCGCCGTACACGGCGACCCGCTCGCGCAGGCCGAGCAGCCCGCGCCCGGTGCCGTCGGCCGGGCGCGGCGCCGGGGCGGGGCCGTCGGCGAGCACGCTGGGCCCGCTGTTGAGCACCTCGACCCGCAGGTAGTGGTCCGCATAGCGCACCGTCACCTCCGCCGTGACCCCGTCCCCGTGCTTGAGCGCGTTGGTCAGCGCCTCCTGGACGATCCGGTACGCCGTCACGTCGATGCCCGCCGGGAGCGGTCGGGGCTCGCCGGAGATCCGCACCTCGACCGGCAGCCCGGCGAAGGCGAAGCGGTCGATCAGCGGGCTCAGCCGGCTCAGGCTCGGCTGCGGCGCGAAGCCGCCCCCGTCCGGCTCCTCGCTGCCGTCCGCGGCGGGTGCGAGCAGGCCGAGCAGGTGCCGGAGTTCGGTCATCGCGTCCCGCCCGGCGGCCTCGACCGCGCCCATCGCCGCCGCGGCCTCCTCGGGCATGGTGGCCAGCACCTCGCGCGCCGCCCCGGCCTGCACCACCATCAGGCTCACGTTGTGGCTGACGATGTCGTGCAACTCGGCGGCGATCCGGGCCCGTTCGGCGTCCACGGCGGTCCGGGCGGCGCTCTCCCGCTCCCGCTCCAACAGCCAGCCGCGCTCGCCGATCGCCGACCGGTACTGCCGGCGCGCCCGCACGAGCGCCACGGCCAGCCGGCCGGCCCCCGCGCACGCCGCCCCCGCCACCGCGACGGACGCCCACTCCACTTCCGTTCCCCACACGGCGTCAGCTTCCCAGGTCACGGCATGATCCACATCATCCGGGGGTGCCGCGCCCGTACATCTCCGGTACTACGGCGGCCCGCGGTTACACCCAGGGTGGGACGTACCGGCCGGGCGCCCGCGCCTACCGTCGTCCACCATGAGCAACGACCACGACGGGACCTCCCGGCCGGACGACGCGCAGGTCGTCGTCGAGCTGTCCGGGGTGCACAAGGAGTTCGGCGACGCCAAGGCGCTCGACGGCGTCGACCTGCGGATCCGGGCGGGCGAGGCGGTCGCCGTGATGGGCCCCTCGGGGTGCGGCAAGTCCACCCTGCTGAACATGGTGGCCGGGCTGGACCGGCCCACCGCCGGCACCGTCCGGGTGCAGGGCCAGGACCTCGGCGGGCTGAACGAGACCGGCCTGGCGCTGTTCCGCCGCCGGCACATCGGGATGATCTTCCAGTTCTTCAACCTGATCGACGACCTCCCGGCCCTCGACAACGTCGCCCTGGCCGCCCAGCTGACCGGCACCACCGCCCGCCAGGCCCGCCGCCGCGCGCTGGAACTGCTGGACGAGCTCGGCGTCGCGCACCGCAAGGACGTCTACCCGGCCGCGCTCAGCGGCGGCGAGCGCCAGCGGGTCGCGGTGGCCCGGGCACTGATGAACCGCCCGGCCCTGCTGCTCGCCGACGAGCCGACCGGCGCACTGGACAGCCGCTCCGGCGAGCAGGTGATGGACCTGCTGATCGACCTCAACCAGATCGGGCAGACCCTGCTGATCGTCACCCACGACCCCGACCTGGCCACCCGCTGCGCCAGTCGGCTGGTCGAAGTGGCGGACGGCCGGGTGGCGCGCGAGCGGATGCTGGAGGCCCGGTCGTGAACGGCGGAGCCGTCTGGCGGGCCTCGCGCGCGGCGGTGAAGCGCCGCAGGGTCCAGACCATCGTGATCGGCCTGGTGGTCTTCTGCTCCACCACGACCGTGCTGCTCGCCCTCGCGGTGATCAGCGCCGCCCGGGCCCCCTTCGACGACGCCTTCGGCGCCCAGCGCGGAGCGCACGTCGTGGCCGCCTTCGACGCCGGCAAGGCATCCGCGGAGCAACTCGCCGCCACCGCCCACCGGCCGGGCGTCGAGGCCGCCGCCGGGCCGTTCGACCAGGTCGTGGTCGAGATCCCCACCGACTGGGCCGGCAGCCCGCCGGGCCCGCTGCCGCTGGTCGGCCGGGCCGACCCCGGCGGCCCGGTGGACCGGGTCGAGCTCCTGTCCGGGCGCTGGGTCGCCGCCCCCGGCGAAGTGGTGCTCGACTCGCCGTTCGGCGGCCCCGGGACGAGCCAGCTCGGCAAACCGATCACCACCGACCGGGGACTGAAGCTCACCGTCGTCGGCTTCGCCACCAGCATGAGCCGGTCCGCCGGCGGCTGGGTCACCCCCGGGCAGGCCGCCGACCTGCAGCCCACCGGACGGCAGATGCTCTACCGCTTCGCCGATGCCGACACCGCGCGGCAGGTCACCGCGTCCCTCGGCACGGCCACCGAGGGCCTGCCCGCCGACGCGCTCACCAGTGCGCAGTCCTACCTGGTGCTCAAGCAGGCCTTCTCGGCCGGCGCCGACGCCTACCTGCCGCTGATGACGGTCTTCGGCGTGCTCGGCCTGGTGGTCGCCACGCTCATCGTCGGCAACGTGGTGAGCGGCGCGGTGGTCTCCGGCTACCGGCACATCGGCGTGCTGAAGTCGATCGGCTTCACCCCGCGCCAGGTCGTCACCGTCTACCTGACCATGGTCTCGGTGCCCGCGGTCGTCGGCACCGTCCTCGGTACGGCGGCCGGCTGGGCGGCGGCGTTCCCGATCCTCCGGACCGCCTTCAGCGGGATCATGACCGGCGTCGCCGTGATCGAACCGGCCGGCTGGCTGCCCGCCGCCACCCTGGCCGGCGTCCCGCTGCTGGTCGCCCTCGCCGCGCTCGTCCCGGCCTCCAGGGCGCACCGCCTCTCCGCCGCCCAGGCCATCTCGGCGGGCAGCGCGCCGCGCACCGGACGCGGGCTGAAGGTCCAGCGCCTGCTCGGCGGCACCCGGCTGCCGCGCGCCGTCAGCCTCGGCCTCGGCCAGCCCTTCGCCCGACCCGCCCGGACCGCGCTGACCATGGCGGCGATCGTGCTCGGCGTGGTCACCGTGACGGTGACCACCGGCGTGAGCAGCACCCTGAGCCGGACCATGGCCCCGGCCGACGACAGCACCCACGTCAACGTGCAGACCGCCCACTTCGCGGGCAACCGGACCGCGCCACGGCTCACCCCCGCCCAGACCGAGGCGATGCTGCGCGCCACCCCCGGCGCGGAGGGCGTCGTGACCCGGGGACTGGTCCGGGTGGGCCTGATCGGCTACCCCCAGCCCGTCTTCGGCGACTTCTACGGCGGCGACGACATCGGGGCCAGCAAGTGGCTCCGGGTGGTCGAGGGCCGCCCGCCGACCGGCCCGAACGAGGTCGCGGCCGGACCGGCCTTCCTCGACCAGCGCGGCCTCAGGCTCGGCGACCGGCTCACCCTCGACCTGGAGGGCCGGCACCTGACCGTCACCATCGTCGGCAAGGACGTCGAGGGCAACCCGAACGCGATCACCTCCAACGACGCGACCCGGGCCGCGCTCACCGACGACCCCCACCACGTCGAGTACGACGTACGGCTCGCCGAGGGCGCCGACGCCGGGGCGTACCGGAAGGCCGTGACGGACGCCGACCCGAGCCTGACGCCCTCCGTCGTCACGCCGCACCCGGACGCGGGCACCGTCGCGGTCAAGAGCTTCACCACGACGTTCACCGTCCTGCTGTCGGTCGTCGCCGCGCTCGGCGTCTTCAACACCCTGCTGCTCACCATCCGGGAACGCCGCCGCGACCTCGGCATGCTGAAGTCGATCGGGATGACGCCCCGGCAGGTCGTCACGATGACGATCACCTCGGTGGCCTGGCAGGGCGCGCTCAGCGGCGTCATCGGGATCCCGGTCGGGATCCTGACGCACCGGCTGATCGTCGAGAACGTCCGGATCATCGCCTTCACGGACGATGCGATCGACGTCTGGGGCGCCCCCCTGCTCACCGGCCTCGCCCTCGCGGGGGTCGTGATCGCCGTCCTCGGGGCACTCGTCCCGGCGCGATCGGCGGCCCGGCTGTCGATCGCGGAGGTGCTGCACAACGAGTGAGCCACGGGGGTGTGGGTGTGGGTGTGGGTGGGTGTGGCATGTGGGTGCGGGCGGGGGTGTGGGGTGCGGGCGTCGGCCGGCTGTTCGTCGCGCCCGGCCGTCGCGCCCGGCCGTCGTTCCCGCCGGAACCGCCCGACCGTCCGCCCGCGTCCCAACTCCCGCTGAGGACAAGGTGATCGGGAGGACGTCGTGTCACTGTTCAGGGCGCCGGGCCTGGGCCGCCGGGCCGCGGTCACACTCGGCGGGATCGTCCTGCTCAGGCTCGGGCAGAACCTGCCGCTGCCGGGCGTGGACCCGGCCGTGCTCGGGCGGGTCGCGGACGGGGCACTGCCCGGCGACCGGGTGCGCGGACTGGTCGACCTCGTCACCGGCGGCGGGCTGTACCGACTGGCGCTGCTCCCGTTCGGGGTGCTGCCGTTCCTCCTGGCCCGCCTGACCGTCCCCGCCCTCGCCCGGCTGCACCCCCGGCTCGGCGCACTGCGCGCAGTGCGCCCCGGGCTGCTCCTGCTGCAGCGCCGGACCGCCCTCGCGCTCGGACTGCTCGGCGGCCTCGCCCTCGCACTGGTCACGGCGACCGGACACCTGCTGCCCGGCGCGGCGGCCGGGGACGGCGTACTGCGGCTGCACGGCGCGCTCGCCGTCGCCGTCCTGACCGCCGGGGCCGCCGCGGGCACGGCGGCGCTGGTGCCGCTCACCCGGTGGATGGACCGGAACGGGCTCGGCGACGCGATCGCGGTACTGCTGTTCGCCCAGGTCGCGGCCGTGCTGCCCGGACGGCTGTGGGCCGTCCGGGAACGGGCCGGGTCCGGCGCGTACGTGCTGGTGCTGGTGGCCGTGCTGGTGGGGCTGGCCGCGGCGACCGCCCTGGTGACAGCCGGACGCAAGGGGGAGCGGCGGGTCGAGCTGTTCTACTCCCCGCTCGGCGGGCGGCGTGCGGGCGCCGAACGCCGCTACCTGCCGCTGGTGCTCAGCCACCGGGGATTCGTCCCGGCGGTGGCCGCCGCCCTGCTGCTCGCTCCGCTGCGGCTGCCGTGGTTCCCCTACCTGGTGCTGCTGTTCCTGCTCGCCGCGGCCGGGTCCTGGCTGGCCGTGCTGGACGGCCGGTCCGTGCTGACCGACGCCGACAAACTGCTGCGCACCCGCGCGTACGTCCCCGGCGTCGAGCCCGGCAGGGCGACCGTCGACCACCTCGCCGCCGTACGCGGCCGGCTCGCCGTCGCCGAGATGCTGGGTACCGGAGTGGTCGCCGTCCTGCCGGCGCTCGTGCTGTCGGCGGCGGGCGCGGTCGGCGGACTCGGCGGGTTCGGGGTGTTCGGGGTGTTCGGCGGGGCCGGGGGTGCCGGGGGCTACGCGTTCGGCGGGGCGAGCGTGCTGGTGGTCGCCGGGGCCTCGATCGACGCGGCGGGGCCGCTGTTGCAGGACGTGCAGCGGAGGCGGATGAGGCGGCACCATGCGCCATAAGCCTGACGTGCCGTCAATGACGGCTGTTCGAAGGCCTATCATCGCGCCATGTCCACCGCTGAGCTGATCCGTATCGTCTCCCGCTCCTCGCCCATGGCGCTCGCCCAGGTCGAGCGGGTCCGCGCCGAACTCGCCGTCCTGCACCCGGACCTTCGCACCGAGGTGGTGCCGGTCACCACCTCGGGCGACCGCTGGACCGGCGACCTCGCCCACCTGGGCGGCAAGGGCGCCTTCACCAAGGAGGTCGACGCCGCGCTGCTCGCCGGGGAGGCCGACGTCGCCGTGCACTGCCTCAAGGACGTTCCCGCCGACCGTCCGCTGCCCGCCGGCACCGTCTTCGCCGCCTACCTGCGCCGGGACGACATCCGCGACGCCCTCGTCCACCCCGGTGGCCTGACCCTCGCCGAACTCCCGCCCGGCACCCGGATCGGCACCTCCTCCGTCCGCCGCACCGCCCAACTCGCCGCCTCCCACCCGCACCTGGAGTGCGTGCCGATCCGCGGCAACGCCAACAGCCGGCTCGCCAAGCTCGACGCCGGGACGGTGGACGCCCTGCTGCTCGCCGTCTCCGGCCTGGAACGGATCGGCGAGCAGGCGCGGATCACCGAGATCCTCGGCGTCGACGCGATGTGCCCGCCCATCGGCGCCGGGATCCTCGTCCTGCAGTGCCGCGAGGACGACACCGCGACCATCGACGCCGTCACCACGCTCGGCCACCACGACACCTGGCGGGAGGCGGCGGCCGAACGGATGTTCCTGCACGTGCTGCAGGGCCACTGCAACAGCCCGATCGCCGGCTACGCCAAGGCCGAGGCGGACGGCCGCCTCTCGCTGCGCGGCCGGGTCTTCACCCCGGACGGCAAGCAGGTGCTGGACGCCCACGAGTGGGCGGGCGCGCTCAGCCCGGAGGACCTGGGGACCTCGGTCGCCCTTGCGCTCAAGCGGCAGGGGGCGCAGGAGCTGATCTCCTCCATCCCGCACTGACCGTCCCGTCCGGGGCGGGCGCCCCCGGGGCCCGGACGGCGGAGAGCCGGTCCGGGTGCACGGTCCGCCGTCTCCGACGCGCGTACGTCCGGCTCGTCCGGGCGTGCGGTGTCCCGTCCCGGGGTGACGCGCGGAGATTCCCCCCTCGGGGCGAGAACCGGCCGCGGGTGCGCGGCGTCCGTTGAGGAGTGATCAGTGCGGTGCTCGGCGGGATGCCGATGTTCTGGCCCGGGCTGCTGCTCTCGCTGGCGCCCGCGGCCCTGTTGAACCGGCCGGTGGGGCGGTTGCTGCGGGCCCACTGGGCGGTGGGCTTCGTCCTGCTGCTCGGGCTCGGTGGGGTGGTCGTGGCGACGCTGCTGCCGGAGGCGTTCCGGCTCTCCGAGGACGCCGTGCGGCACTGCACCGTCGAGGGCGGGCGGCCTCGGTCGCCGTACGAGCTGCTGCACGTCCGGTACATCGAGCTCAAGCTGGCGACCTACGCCCCGGTCGGCTTCGCGGCCGCCTTGGCGGGGACCAGGCGGCGGGCGGTGGTGGCGCTGCTCGGCGCGGCGGTGCTGCCGTTCGCGGTGTCGGCGATGCACTACGCGCTGCCGGTGATCGGGCGGTCCTGCGATGTGCAGGACGTCTGGGACGGGGTGCAGGGAGTCGTGCTGGGCGCGGCGGTGGGGCTCCTGGTCGGTCCGCTGGGACGGGCGGTGGCCCGGCAGTCCTGGCGCCGGGCCTGAGCGTGGTCACCGTTCCTCGGGCAGCTCCCCGGGGTGCGGGTCGGGGCTCGCGGCCGGGTTCGGGTCGGGGCTCGCGGCCGGGTTCGGGGTGGGGAGCGCGGCGGGAAGCGCGTCGAGGAGAGGGAAGAGGCGCGTGACGGCGGCGACCGGGCGGGCCCCGGCGGGGCGGGTGGCCGGGTCGGCTTCGCGGCTCCGGTAGCGGGCGAGGACCTGACGGACGGCCTCGCCGACGGCCGGGAGCTCGTCGGGGGTGAGGTAGACGACGGTGCTGAAGGCTTCGTCGTGCTGCCAGTCGGCGGGGGCTTCGGCGCGGTGGGCGAGCCAGCGTCGGTAGCTCTCGTCCTCCAGGCCGCGGGCCAGCGCGCCGAACCCGTCGCCGAACTCCTCGCCGGCTCCAGGGCCGTCCCCGTTGCCGGGCTCGCTGTCGGGCTCGCCGTGCCGGCCGTCGGGCTCCTGCGGGTTCCGGGGCGCCTGCGCCCGGGGCAGGCGCCAGGGGCGGGCGCGGCCGTCGACCGGCGGGGCCTCCTCGATCAGGCCGTGCCGGCCGAGCTGTCGCAGGTGGAACGAGCAGAGGCCGGAGCTGACGCCGAGCCGGGCGGAGGCCTCGGTGGAGGTGATGGTGCCGTGCTCGGCGAGCAGGTCCAGCAGGGTGGTGCGGACGGCGTGCTCGGGCAGGGCGCCGGCGGTGGCGAGATCTTCTTCGGTCACTTTGCAAAGTCTGCTACTTTGCAAAGTCGGTGACAAGTTGTCATGCCTGGACTGCGTCGAGGAGCACGCCCATGTCCGACCTGCGCGAACGTCCCCCCGTCCTGCGAATCACCGAGATCGGGGAGCCGATCCTGCACGGCCCCTGCCGCCCGGCCGGCGAACAGGACTACGGCAGTGAGGAGTTGGCGCAGCTGATCGACTCCATGTTCCTGACCATGTACGTGGCCGCCGGCTGCGGGCTCGCCGCCAACCAGGTCGACGTGGACCTGCGCCTCTTCGTCTACGACTGCCCCGACGACGACGGCGTCCGGCACACCGGCCACCTGCTCAACCCGGTCGTCGAGCCGCAAGCCGCCGGACGTCGGCTGATCGAGGACGCCGAGGGCTGCCTCTCCGTCCCCGGCGCGGGCACCCCCGCGCTCGCCCGTCCGGCCCGCGCGGTGGTGCGCGGCTTCGACCGGCACGGCAGCCCGCGCACCGTCGAGGCCACCGGCTACTTCGCCCGCTGCCTGCAGCACGAGACCGACCACCTCGACGGCCGGCTGTACGTGGACCGGCTCTCGCGGCGCGACCGCAAGGACGTGCTCCGGCAGACCGCGGACCGCCGGGAGGAGGTGTTCGCGCGGCGGGCAACGGCCGGCGAGCGGCCGGACTGGGGCGGGACGGTGCAGGAGTGCGACGCGTCGTGCCGCTGCCGGCGCCTGGAGGCGCGGGCGTGAGCGAGCCCGACTTCCTCGCCGCGATCCGGACCTCCTACGACACCGTCGCCGCCGACTACGTCCGGAGGGTCGTCCCGCCGACCGGGATGGACTCCCTCTCGCAGGCGATGCTGGCCGCCTTCGCGGAGCTGGTGCGGGGTGCGGGCGTGGGCGGGCGTGCGGGTACGGGTACGGGTACGGGTGCGAGTGCGGGTGCAAGCGTGGGCGTGGGTACGGGCGTCGGTGCGAGCGCGGGGCCGGGGGCGGGTGCGCCGGTGGGTCCGGTCGCCGACCTCGGTTGCGGGCCGGGCAGGGTCACCGCCCACCTGGCGGCGCTGGGCGTGCCGGCCTTCGGGGTGGACATCTCCGGCGAGATGATCGCGCTCGCCCGTCGCGCGTACCCCGAACTCCGGTTCCTGCAAGGCACGATGACCGACCTCGACCTGCCCGACGGCGCCCTCGGCGGCATTCTCGCCTGGTACTCCGTCCACCACACCCCGCCCGAGCTGCTGCCCGCGCTGTTCGCCGGGTTCCACCGCGTCCTCGCGCCCGGCGGCCACCTCCTCCTCGGAGGCCACGTCGGTGACGAACACCTGCGTCCGGTCTCGGGCTACGGCCACCCGGTGTCGTACTCCTCCTACCTCGTCCCGGCCGACCGCCTGGTCGACCTGCTGGCCGGGGCCGGCTTCACCGTCACCACGCGACTGGAACACCTGCGCCCGGAGCACCCGGGCCGCGGGTACGTCAGCCTGCTGGCGCACAGGTAGACGGCTCCGCCGGGGGAGGGGGTTGATTCGAGCGGACGAGGCGGGGCACCGGTGCTGTCGGCGACGGTGGACGCATGCTGACGAACATTCCGCTGGGCGACACCGAACGCCCCGTCCCCCGTTGGGCCCTCCGCCTGGCCAGGGCGCTCCCGTTCGTGGTGCTGCCGCACTGCTTGTGGCGGCTGCCGTTCGCGGTGGACTTCCGGATGGGGACGATCGACCCGGCCGCCCCGGCCTTCACCTGGTGGGCCACGCCGTACGTGATCGGCCTGAGCGTGCTCACCGAGGCGCTGGCGCTGCTCACCCTGGGGCTGGTCAGCGGATGGGGCGAGGTCTTCCCGTCCTGGGTGCCGTTCCTCCGGGGCCGACGGGTGCCGCGGCTCGCCGCCGTCGCTCCGGCGGTCCTCGGCGGGCTGGCGCTCGTCGCCCTCTTCGATCCCATGCCCCTCGCCTGGCTCGGCGTCCTCGGCTTCGAGGAGGTCGCGTACTCCAACGGCTGGTGGCAGGCCCTGGCCCGGGTCTGCACCTCTCCCAGCATGCTCTGGGGCCCGATCGTCCTGGCCCTCGCCTGCGCCTACCACCACCGCCGCCGCCCCACTCCCGACCCCCGCCCCGCCGGGGCCGCTATGTAGACCGACCGACATATTCCTGTCGCCCGCCCCGAGAGCCCGAGAGGTGCCTGCACAGGAAGTCGGCCCGCCCGACTTCTCATGCGGGTGCCGTTGCAGCGGAAGAGGGGAGAATATGACGCTCGGTCTACATACTTCTGCTTTGCCGCCTGCCTCTGCCGTGGAGCATCGCGCAGGAAGTCGACCAGGCCGACTTCCTGTGCGTTTGCGTGCGCACATCGCCTGGCCTGGGCAAATATGTGGACCGACCGTCATATTCTGCTGGGCGCGCCGCAGGAGTTGCGTGGGAAGTCGAACGGGCCGGCTTCCTGTGCGTGCGGCACCTTTGCGGGCGGGTTATGTAGACCGGTCGCCATATTCCTCTCGGCGTTGCACGGCGAGGGTGGCGAGGGGGTGGCGCGGGAAGTCGGGCCGATCGACTTTTCGTGCGGTTTGCCGCCGCGGGTAAGGCTCGCATGTAGACCGGTCTTCATATTCTGTGTGGGCTGATCCCGTGGTGCCGGCGTGGCCTCCGCGCCGGGCGCGTGCTGCGGGGTGCGGTGCTGCGCAGGAAGTCGGGCGGGCCGACTTCCTGCGCAACCGGGGGCTGGGGCCGGGGCTGGGAGGGGGCGGGCAGTGGCAGGGATGGGGGTCAGTCGGCAGCGTTTCCGGTGAGCAGGGAGTCGGCGAGGCGCTCGGCCGTCATCGGGTCCAGTGGGGAGTGCCCGAGGAGGAAGCGGTACCAGAACACCCCGTAGACCTGGTCCACGATCAGCTCCAGGTCGGCATCGTCGGCCAGTTCGCCGCGTTCGCGTCCGCGGAAGAGGAGCTCGCGCAGGGCGGTGCGGCGGGTGGCGGTGAAGGTCTGCATGAGTTCGGCGAGGTGCGGGTCGCGGGCGGCTTCGCGGACGAGGGTGCGCAGGGCGGAGGCCGTGGTGCTGCGCTGGGCGGCGTCGAAGGTGGTGGCGACGAAGGCGTGCAGGTCGGTGCGCAGCGTGCCGGTGTCGGGGCCGAGGACGTCCTGGTCGGCGCGGTCGGTGAGGGCGTCGAGCAGGACGGCGCCCTTGGAGGGCCACCACCGGTAGACGGTCTGCTTGCCGACGCCGGCCGTGCGGGCGATGGCGTCGATGGTGACCGGGGTGCCGTCCGAGTCGGCGAGCAGGTGGAGGGCGGCGTCGAGGATCGCCCGGTGGGCGGCTTCGTTGCGGCGGCGCCCGGTGTGCGGGCGGCTCGACGCGGCCTGCTCGGGCGCCCGGTCCGTCTGCTCCGGCTGCTGTGCCCGGACTGCCCGGACTTCCTGTGCCGCCTGTCCCGCCCGTTCCTCTCGCTCCGCCCGTTCCGCCCGGGGTTCGGTCTCGCTCATGGTCTTCCTCTCGTCGGCCCCGTTTCCTTGCCCCCGCTTGACAAGACTAGCAGTCTAGACAAATATCAATGCCAGAACCGACAGTCTCGACAAGTCGAAAGGCCCTACCGCCATGAGCACTGCGTCAAACCTCTTCGCCGGACAGCGCGTCGTCGTGATGGGCGGCAGCTCGGGCATCGGCGAGGCGGCCGCGACCGCCTTCGCGGCGGACGGTGCCGAGGTCGTGGTCACCGGCCGTGACCGCGAGCGGCTCGATGCCGCCGTGGCCCGGATCGGCGGCAAGACCACCGGTCGCCGGCTGGACGCGACCGACCCGGCCGCACTCGCCGAGTTCTTCGCCGACGAGGGCACCGTGGACCACCTGGTCGTCGCGGTCAGCGGCGCGGCCGGCAGCGGCCCGTTCGCCCAGCTCGACCTGGCCGACCTCGCGACCGGCTTCGACGCCAAGTTCTGGCCGCAGGTCCGCGTCCTGCAGACCGCGCTGCCGCACCTGCGCAAGGACGGCTCGGTCACCCTGATCACCGCGGCCTCCGCCCGCGCCGCCATCCCCGGCACGGCCGGGCTGGCCGCCATCAACGGTGCGCTGGAGGCGATGGTTCCGCCGCTGGCCGTCGAGCTCGCCCCGCTGCGGGTCAACGCCGTCTCGCCCGGCGTCATCGACACCCCCTGGTGGGACCGCGTCCCGGTCGAGCAGCGCACCGCGCTCTTCGAGGGCCTGGCCGCCACCACCCCGGTCGGCCGGGTCGGCCGCGCCGAGGACGTCGCCCGGGCGATCCACATGCTGGCCGCCAACACCTTCGTGACGGGCGTGGTGTTCGACTGCACCGGCGGCGCCAACCTGCCCACCGGGCGCTGACGGCGCGGACAAGCGTGGATGGCGCTGAGGGCTGACAGCGCCGAGGGCCGGCAGTGCTCAGAACGCCGGACGGCCCGGCCGGGGAGCTCCCCGGCCGGGCCGTCGTCACAGGTCCTCCGTACGGTTCGGCCGTGAGCGTTCCCGAACTGATCCCGATCCGGTACGAGCCGGAAGGGCGCACCCGTACCATCGGCCGCTGGCGGGGCGGCGCGTTCTTCGCCTCCGTCACGGGGCCGGCCGACCGGCCGGAGTGGTACGCGGTGCTGCACCGCTTCGACTCCGCCGGGCGGCACCTCGACTCGGCCGTCCGGGCCGCGGGCACCGGGCCCGAGGCCCGGCGGCTGCTGGAGGAGTGGCTCGGCGCCCTGCGCGGCCGGGAGTACGGGAGCATCGCGATCGCCCCGTTCGAAGTCCGGTTCGACGGCGTGCTGTTCGGCCTCGTCATCGAGGAAGACGACGAGCACGACGAGCACGACGAGCACGACGAGCACGACGAGCACGCCGAGGACGCCGAGGACGCCGACGAGGCCGACCGCTTCACCGTCGAGCTCCACCCGGACGGCCTGGGCTTCCACGCCCCCTGGTGCGGGTGCTACGACACCCGAGCAGCCGCACCGGGCCGCCGGTGGGCCCGGCCCGTCACCACTCCGCGACCCGGTAGTCCTTGAGGAACACCCCCGACACCGGGTGTCCCGCCTCGCCCCGCACGATCGGGTCGTAGACGCGGGCCGCGCCGTCCACGATGTCGAGCGGCGTGCGGAAGCCCCGTTCGGCCAGGCGGGCCTTCTTGGGGGCCGGGTTCTCGTCGGTGATCCAGCCGGTGTCGACGGCGCACATGTGCACGCCCTGCGGGGCGAGTTCGGCGGCGCTGGTGCGGGTGAGCATGTTGAGCGCGGCCTTGGCCATGTTGGTGTGCGGGTGCCGGGCGGTCTTGTTGCGCACGGCGAACCGGCCCTCCACCGCCGTGACGTTGACGATGTAGCGGGCGGGGTGCTGCGAGGCCATCAGTAGGGGCAGCAGCCGGTCGCAGAGCAGGGTCGGGGCCAGGGCGTTGACCAGCTGGGTTTCCAGGACCTCCGCCGGATCGAGCGAACCGAGCCTGGCGGACCAGGAGTTGTCGGCGGCTAGGTCGGGTAGCAGCCCGGCCTCGTCGGTGTGGTTGCGCAGCTCGACCGGGTTGTCCGGCCGGCCGGGCCCGCCCGGTTCCCCCAGGCCGCCGAGTCCGATCAACGACCCGGTGCCGGAGGGGAGTCGGGCGTACCCGTCGGCGGGCCGGAAGCCGGGTGCGTGGCTGATCGCCCGGCGGTCGGCGGTGGGCAGGGCGTCCTGCTCGCCGGCGGTCAGCAGGGCGTACGACTCGGGCGGGCGGCGCAGCGTCTGGGCGGCGTTGTTGACGAGGATGTCGAGCGGGCGCCCGTCGGCGCGCAACTGCTCGGTCAGTCCGATGACTTGGCGCGGGTCGCGGAGGTCGATGCCGACCACGGTGAGGCGCTCCCACCAGTGCTCACTGCCCTCGGCGGCGCGGAAGCGTCGGACGGTGTCCTGCGGGAAGCGGCTGGTGACGATCAGCTCGGCGCCGTCGCGCAGCATCATCAGCGCGAGCTGGAAGCCGATCTTCACCCGTCCGCCGGTGAGCAGGGCGCGACGCCCGCGCAGGTCGGTGCTGAGGCCCCGGCGCGCGGTGTTGTCTGCCGAGCAGTCCGGGCAGAGCATGTGGTAGAAGCCGTCGACCTGGCGGTAGGCCTGTTTGCAGACGTAGCACTTGCGCGGGATCGACAGCTCGCCGACCGGCCCGCGCGCCGGGGCGAGCGGCGCGTCCTCGCGGCGGTGCCGGCCGCCGGTCGCGGTGGCGGCGAGCAGCTCGGTGTCGGCCTGGCGGAGCGCCTCCCGGGCCTCCTGGCGGCGGCGCTTGCGGCTCTCCATGACGAAGGAGGTGAGCTGTCGTTCGGCGTGCAGCCGGGTGTGGTCGTGGGCGGGGAGTTCCCGCAGCCGGCCGAGGGTGTGGCTGAACGCGGCGAGTTCCTCGGGGGTGAGGCCCGCGGCGAAGGCTGCGTCGCTGGTCGGATGGTTCGTGCTGAGCTGGTTGTGGTCGTCCCGGACCGTCATGTCCGCCCCCTCGTGCCGTACAGGTGGGAGGGACAGTAGCCGACGGTCCGGGACGATGAGATGCCAATTTCCTCCGGCCAGACCCTGCCCGGACCCTGCCCGGACCCTGCCCGGACCCTGCCCGGACCCTGCCCGGACCCTGCCCGGACCCTGCCCGGGCCGGGCCCCGGTCGCGGTGGCGGCCGGGGCCGGGGCTCAGGGGGTGCGGTCCGCGGGCCGGTCCGCCGTCAGCCGGTGTACTGGGCGAAGAGCTTCGCGAACTCGTACGGCTGCTGCGGGATGTTGGTGCACTTGGAGAGCGAGCCGCCGGTGCAGGCGTTGGCGTCCCGGGTGGCGTCCCAGAAGGCGAGCAGGCCGAGGTGGTTCTGCTGGGCGAAGGTCACCAACTGCTGGGCGTCCGCCTGGTTGTAGACCTGGTGGTCGTCGTTCTCGCCGATCATCGGGGTCACGCCGACCATGGCCCACAGCCGGGCGTCGGTCTTCGCCGGGTAGAGCGCCTTGAGCTGGCCGAACAGCGACTGGGCGGCCTGGACGGCGGCGTTGCCGTAGTCCGTCCCGCTCCGGTAGTAGTCCATCGCCATGATGTTGACCAGGTCGGTGTCGACCCCGGCGTCGCGGGCCGACTTGACGATGGCGACGCCCTCGGCGGTCAGGCCCTCGGGCAGCACCGGCAGGGTGAAGGAGACCTTGAGGCCGGGGTGGGCCTGCTGCAGCTTGGCGAGCGCGGCGGAGCGGCGGTCGTTGGCGGCGGTGTCGGCGATCGCGGCGCCCTCGATGTCGAAGTCGACGTAGCGCAGGCCGTAGGCCTTCACCACGGCGTCGTACTCGGCGAACAGCGAGTCCACCGAGGTGCAGGCGGCGGCGAGTTCGGTGCCGCTGGCGCCGCCGAAGGAGACCTTGACGTCGCCGCCCGCCGCGCGCAGGGCGTCGACCTGGTCCTCGGCCCAGCCGGTGCGCGGGTCGTAGGCGTTGAACCAGCTGGCCTTGCAGCCGACGCCGGTGACGAAGCCCATCGTGTAGCCCTTGAGGTTGCCGGCCTTGGCGAGGGCGGGCATGGAGGGGGTGGGCCAGGCGCCCATGTCGATGTAGGGGGCGACCGGCAGCGCGACGTTCGGCGGCGGGGTGCTCGGGCCGCCGGTCGGGGTGCCGGTGGCCGTACCGGTCGGGGTCGGCGTGCCCGAACCGGGCGGCGGGGTGGTCGGGGTGCCGCCGGGGCCGGTCAGCGCGATGTCGTCGGCGAGGTAGCCGCCCTGCCCGTACCAGCCGTGCAGGTAGACGGTGACGCTGGTGGTGGCCGGCCCGGTGGTGAAGCCGGTGGACAGCTGCTGCCAGTCGGCGCCGCCCGGGGTCCAGGTGGCCGGGTCGGTGACGCCGCTGCCGGTGGCGCCGAGGTAGACGTACCGGCCCTGCACCCAGGCGCTCAGGCTGTACCGGGTGTTCGGCAGGACGCTGACGGTCTGGCTGCACTGCGCGGTGTCGCTCGCGCTCGCGGCCCCCTTCAGTGCGTACGTCCCGCCGTGCGCACCGCTGCCGGCGATGCTCCCGGTTCCGGCGGAACAGGTCCAGGGGCTGAGCGCGCCGCTCTCCAGGCCGCCGTTGGCGAGCAGGTTGCCGTCGGCGGCGCCGGCGTTGCCGGCGAGGACGGCCAGGCCGCCGGCGGCCAGTGCGGTGGCGGTGACGAGGCTCAGCAGGGTGGTCCGGCGGGCGGGGCGGCGGTGCGTGGGGGCGTGCTGGGGCGCGCTGGGCATGGGGGTGCCTCTCGGGACGTGGTGGCCGCCCGCGCCGCGAGGGGGGAGACACGGGCGGGCGGCGGCCTGGGGTGGTCCGGTGGGGGAGCGCGGTGCTGAGCATCAAACTGGACTAGACCAGCTGTGCACGTCAAGCACTTCCCCGCACCGGACGCCTCGCCGAGGGCAGGTTTTAGGGAGGGTTAAGGAGGCGACTCGCGGAGGCCGGTCGGGTGGCGCTCCGGGCCACGGCCGGTCAGCTGCAGCACGGCTTGCACTCCTTCACCTGCACGTCGTCGAGCACCGGCCCGTACGCCCCCGCCACGGTGCTGGTGAAGGTCAGGGTGGTGGAGGAGTTCTGTGCGACGAAGCTGAACTGCCGCCCCACGTAGCCCATCGCGGCCATGGTCTTGCCGGTGGAGTCGAAGGAGAAGTCCTGGAAGTCCTGGCCGTCGATCAGCGCCCTGCCGGTCTTCACGGCCGGTCCGCCCGCGGGGTTGGCGGCCAGCGCGTACGTCACCGAGTAGGTGGTGCCGGGGGTGGTGGTGAAGGTCTGGGCGATGGTGCCGCCGGTGCCGCCGTTGAGGTCGACCGACTGGTCGCCCTCGGCGGCCTGCCAGAAGCCGGCGCCGATCAGGTCGATGTTCCCGGCGATGATCCGCCACGGACCGATGGTCTGACCGGTGGCCAGGTTCGTGAAGGAGCCCGCCGGGGCCTTGGGCGACTCGAAGCTGCCGTCGTCGAAGCGGCTGAGCGCGCGGGTCCCGCCGGCGGCCTGGGCCGGGACGGCGAGTGCGGTGGCGGTGGCCGCGAGCAGGGCGACGGTGGCGGCACGGGTGCGCGAGAGCTGCATGGGTTGGTCCCCAATCGGTTGTGAACTGACGAGCCTGGTGATGGACCGACGAACCGATGATCGGCTGTGCACAGAGCGTCGACCGTCGCGGTGAGTCCTGCCAAGGCCGGACGGGCGGCGCCCGGTGGTGCGGGAGATCCGTGGGCGGGCGCCTGCGCGCCGGTTTGGCGCAGCGTCACCCGTGGTGGCCCGGTGGAAAGTCCGGGGACGAAGCTCGCGCCGTCGACGGCCGGCTCGCTCCGCCCGGTGGTGAAACCGGAAGCGTGCGCCCCGCTCGCACCCCTACGGTGGGCCGATGACCATACGAACAGGCTTCGACGGTCCGCGGATCTGCTTCCTCGGCGACTCCTTCGTCCAGGGCCTCGGCGACCCGGAGTTCCGCGGCTGGGTCGGCCGGGTGCTGCAGGCGGCCGCGCCGGGCGCCACCGCGTTCAACCTCGGGGTCAGGCGCGACACTTCGGCACAGGTGCGGCGCCGCTGGCAGGCCGAGGTCGAGGCGAGGACCGCTCCCGGCGCGGACAACCGGCTGGTGGTCTCGGTCGGCGCCAACGACGCGACGGAGGAGGACGGCGCGCCACGCGTGCCGCCGCTCGGGACGCTCGACAACCTCGCCGCCCTGCTCGGCGGCGCCCGCGCACTCGGCCTCGGCACGCTGGTGGTCGGCCCGCCGCCCGTGGTCTGCGACGGAGCGGCGCACCTGGACCGGCTGCGCGGCCTCGTTCCGCAACTGGCCGCGACCTGCGCCGCGTTCGGGGTCCCGTTCGTCGACGTCACCGAGACGCTGGCGGCCGATCCGGTGTGGGTGTCCGAGGCCGGGGCGGCGGACGGCGCTCACCCGGGCGCGGGCGGGTACGGGCGGCTGGCGGAGCTGGTCCTGGCGGGCGGGTTCCGTGAGTGGATCGGAACGGACTTGACCTTGAGTGCACTCCAAGGTGAATGCTGAAGGCGTTGATCACGCATCACCGCGCCGACCAGCACGCGAACCCGCGAACCGCCGCGCGAACCGGCCGGGGCGCGCGAACCGCCCCACGCAACCGGGCGGAGCGCGCGAACCGCCGTGCGAACCGCGCGAACCAGCACACGA
The DNA here is from genome assembly GCF_055600605.1 of Kitasatospora sp. NPDC038210. NCBI lineage: Bacteria > Bacillati > Actinomycetota > Actinomycetes > Kitasatosporales > Streptomycetaceae > Kitasatospora > Kitasatospora sp. NPDC038210. The sequence continues at coordinate 465,795 of NZ_JBVJYK010000005.1, forward strand.
ACCACGATGGGAGCACCGTCATGCGCAACGCCACGTTCGGTACCAACGGCCCGGAGATCGGCGTCATCGGTCTCGGCTGCATGGGCATGACCTGGGCCTACGACGTGCAGAACCGGGACGACGAGAACTCCGTCCGGGTGATCCGGCAGGCGCTGGACCTCGGCGTCGGCCTGATCGACACCGCCGACATGTACGGCCCGTACACCAACGAGGAGGTCATCGGTGCGGCGCTGGCCGGCCCGTACCGGGAACGCGCCTTCCTGGCCACCAAGGTGGGCATCGTCCCGGGCGGCGAGGGCCAGATGGAGCGCAACGGCCGGCCCGAGCACGTGCGCCGCTCCATCGACGAGAGCCTGCGCCGCCTGGGCACCGACCACGTCGACCTCTACCAGCTCCACCGGGTCGACCCGGAGGTCCCGATCGAGGAGACCTGGGGCGCGTTCGCCGAGATCGTGGCGGCGGGCAAGGCCCGGCACATCGGCCTGTCCGAGGTGACCGTCGAGGAGATCCGGCGGGCCCAGTCGGTGCACCCGGTGGCCTCCGTGCAGAACGAACTGTCGCTGTGGACCCGGGAGGCGCTGGCCGAGGTCCTGCCGTACACCGAGGAGCAGGGCATCGCCCTCCTGCCGTTCTCCCCGCTCGGCCGCGGCTTCCTGACCGGCAGCATCTCCTCCTTCGACGAGCTGCCCGCCGACGACTTCCGCCGCCGGCTGCCGCGCTTCCAGCAGGACGCGCTCAAGGCGAACCTGGCCCTGGTCGCGAAGGTCCGGGAGGTCGCCGAGCGGCTCGGCACCACGCCCGCGCAGGTGGCGCTGGCCTGGGTGCTGGCGCAGGGCCGGTACGTCTTCCCGATCCCGGGCACCCGGACGCCGCGCTACCTGGCGGACAACGTGGGCGCGGCCGACGTCGTGCTCTCGCCGGCCGACCTCGCCGAGCTGGACGGTCTGCCGGCACCGACCGGCGGGCGCTACTGACCGCTCCGCGCGCTGCCGACCGGCCGGTGCGGCACCGGCCGGTCGGGTGCGGCACCGCCGGCCCGGGCGCTACCCGTCGGTGTCCCGGTCGGCCCGGGGCCGTTCCTTGACCCACACCAGCTGCCGGCCGGTCTCGCCGGGTGCCCGGACGGCGGCTGCGGCGACCCGCTCCAGCCGGTAGCCGAGCTTGCGCGGGACGGCCGCGCTGGCGGCGTTCGCCCGGTCGCAGTGGATCTCCACCCGGGTGATCCCGGGCAGGGCGAGCGCGGCGTCGGTCAGCGCCCCGGTGGCGGCGGTGGCGATGCCGCGGCCGACGTGCCCGGCGGCGACCCAGTACCCGAGCTCCAGCGCGCCGGGGCCGATCCGTGCGTGCAGGCCGAAGGCGCCGATCACGTCGCCGGGCTCGGCGTCCAGGCCGGCCAGGTACATGAAGTCGGTGCCGGCCTCCCAGGCGGCGGAGCCGGCCCGGGTGAGCTCGGCGGTCCGTGCCCGGGTCGGGGCCTCGGCCGCCCACTCCAGCCAGGGGCGCAGGTGGTCCAGGTTGGCGCGGACGGCCCGGTTCAGCGCCACCGCGTGGGTACTGCGACGGCGGCGCAGCCAGAGGCCGCCGGGCAGCCGCAGCAGCTCGGGCGGCCGCCCGGCGGTCACCTCCGCCGCGATCGGTGCCGGTCCGGGCCCCTGCCCCGGTCCGGCCGCTCGCCCCGGTCCGGTAGTCCGGGCCCGTCCGGCGGCCGGTGCCTGCCCGCTCGGTGCCTGCCCGGTCGGTGCCGGGCCGCAGGACCGTGGCTGTGCTTGGCTCATGGCGGCGATTATGTCCTTGGCCCGGACCTGTCACCATTCGACCCCCGCCCGGCCCCCCGGAGGGCGGGCGCGCACGGTCGCGGAGCCCGGTGCCGGGCCGCGCCCCGGCGTGCGGGCGCGTCCTCGGCGCCCGGTCGCCGCCCCCGGCGCGTCAGAGCCGGACCATCACCTCGTCGAGCTCCTTGCGCCGCAGGTCCGGCACCCGGGCCCCCTCGGCCGGGTAGCCGACCGGGATCACGTACGCCGCCCGCTCCTCGGCCGGACGGCCGCACACCTCGTTGAGGAACCTCATCGGGCTCGGCGTGTGGGTCAGTGTCGCCAGCCCGGCCTGGTGCAGCGAGGCCAGCAGCAGTCCGACCGCGATGCCCACCGACTCCTTGGTGTAGTACGGGCGCGGCGAGTCGGGCCCCTTGTGCACCTCGAACACCACGATCACGGCCGGCGCGTCCTCCAGGAACGGCTTGCGCCAGTCGGTGCCGATCGGCGCCAGCGCGGCCAGCCACTCCGCCGACGCCCGGCGGGCGTAGAACTCGCGCTCCTCGGCCTCGGCCGCCTCGCGCAGCCGCCGCTTGCGTTCCGGGTCGGTGACCACCACGAACCGCCAGGGCTGGACGTGTGCGCCGCTGGGCGCGGTGCTCGCGGTTCGGACGGCCCACTCCAGGACGCCGTCCGGGATCGGGCGGGTGGCGTAGTCGCGGACGGTGCGGCGCCGGGCCATCACCTCGTGGAAGGACCTGCTGCGGGCCTCGGCCTCGTGGGCCGGGACCGTCATGGGGGTGAGGGGGACGGTCGGGTGGGGCGTCCCCGCCACGGCGCTCTCCGCGCGGTCTGCACTGTCAACCATGGCCGACAGCACAGCACATGACGACCCCTCCGGGAAGAGGTAGAGACCAATTCCGGAGGGGTCGCCATCGGCCGGGCGCGGGTTACAGCTCGTGCACCCGACCGTCCCGGACCTCGATCCGCCGGTTCACCGCGACGGTGTCCAGCATCCGCCGGTCGTGCGTCACCAGCAGCAGGGTGCCGGTGTACGAGCCGAGCGCGGACTCCAGCTGCTCGATCGCGGCCAGGTCCAGGTGGTTGGTGGGCTCGTCCAGGACCAGCAGGTTGACCCCGCGGGCCTGCAGCAGGGCCAGCGCGGCCCGGGTGCGCTCGCCGGGGGAGAGGGTGTCGGCCGGGCGCAGCACGTGCACGGCCTTGAGGCCGAACTTGGCCAGCAGGGTGCGCACGTCCTCCGGCGAGAGCTCCGGCACGGCGGTGGAGAAGGCCTCCACCAGCGGCTCCCCGCCGAGGAACAGTCCGCGGGCCTGGTCGACCTCGCCGACCACCACGCCGGAGCCCAACGAGGCGCCGCCGCCGTCGAGTTCGAGCCGGCCGAGCAGGGCGGCCAGCAGCGTGGACTTGCCCGCGCCGTTGGCGCCGGTGATGGCGACCCGGTCGGCCCAGTCGATCTGCAGGTCCACCGGGCCGAAGGCGAAGTCGCCGCGGCGCACCGTGGCCCCGTTGAGGGTGGCGACCACCGAGCCGGAGCGCGGCGCGGTGGCGATCTCCATCCGCAGCTCCCACTCCTTGCGCGGCTCCTCGACCACGTCCAGGCGCTCGATCATCCGCTGGGTCTGGCGTGCCTTGGAGGCCTGCTTCTCGGTGGACTCGGCGCGCATCGCGCGCCCCATCTTGTCGTTGTCGGAGGACTTGCGGCGGGCGTTGCGCACGCCGTGCTCCATCCAGCCGCGCTGCATCCGGGCGCGGGCCTCCAGCCCGGCCTTGGTGTCGGCGTACTCCTCGTACTCCTCGCGGGCGTGCCGACGGGCCACCGCCCGCTCCTCCAGGTACGCCTCGTAGCCGCCGCCGTACAGGTTGACCTGCTGCTGGTGCAGGTCCAGCTCCAGCACCTTGGTCACGGTGCGGGCCAGGAACTCGCGGTCGTGGCTGATCACCACGGTGCCGGCGCGCAGGCCCTTGACGAAGGACTCCAGCCGCTCCAGGCCGTCCAGGTCGAGGTCGTTGGTGGGCTCGTCGAGCAGGAAGACGTCGTAGCGGGAGAGCAGCAGCGAGGCGAGGCCGGCCCGGGCGGCCTGGCCGCCGGAGAGCGCGGTCATCGGCAGGTCGAGCGAGACCTTCAGCCCGAGCGAGTCGGCGACCTCCTCGGCCCGCTCCTCCAGGTCGGCGCCGCCGAGGTCCAGCCAGCGGTCCAGGCTCACCGCGTACGCGTCGTCGGCGCCTGCCCGGCCCTCGACCAGGCCCTCGGTGGCCTCGTCCAGCGCGGCCTGGGCGGCCGCCACGCCGGTGCGGCGGGCCAGGAACGCTCGCACCGACTCGCCCTCGCGCCGCTCCGGCTCCTGCGGGAGGTGGCCGACGTTGGCACTGGCCGGGCTCAGCCGCAGCGAGCCGCCCTCGGGGGTGTCCAGGCCCGCCAGCAGCCGCAGCAGGGTCGACTTTCCGGCGCCGTTCACGCCGACCAGGCCGATCACGTCGCCGGGGGCGATGACCAGGTCCAGGCCGGAGAAGAGGGTGCGTTCGCCGTGGCCGGCGCTGAGGTCCTTGACTACGAGTGTCGCGCTCATGATGGGGCCGATTGTAGGAGGAGCGGGGCCGACACGGAAAAAGCCCGGGGGCCGCGGCTGTGGCAGCCGCGGCCCCCGGGACCGGTGGGGATCATCCCCCGTGGATCACTTGGCCTTCTTCGAGAAGTACTCGAACATGTGCTGGGCCACGTCCTCCAGGTACGGACCGGCCTCGTAGGTGTTCGCGCCGTTGCCGATGGAGGTGTCGCTGACCAGGGCCGGCTTGCCGTCCTTGGTCGCGAACCAGCCGCCGCCGCTGCTGCCGCCGGTCATGTTGCAGCCGATCAGCAGCATCGCCGGGCGGCTCGGGTCGCCGGTCTTCTTGGACGGCTTGCCGCCGTCGCAGTGCTCCAGCTCGACGCCGTCGAAGGGCTTGCCCTCCGGGAAGCCGTAGTTGGCGACGGAGGCGATCTGGTCGCGCGGGGCGTTGAACCACAGCGGCACCGAGCCGCCGACGGTCTCCTCCAGCGACTTGCCGTTCGGGTCGGGGTTGGCGACCTTGATGATGCCGAAGTCGTACTGGCTCCACGGGCCGCCGTGCTCCGGGTCGGCCTCGCCGGTCCACTGCGGGGAGACCATGCCGGCGGTCGCGCCCCACTCGCCGTACGGCTCGGCGTCGTCCAGCTTGGACTTCTGCTTGTTGCCGTTGCTCAGCACGCCGTTGCTGTTGAAGGCCGGGGCGAAGGTGATGTCGGTGTAGTACTTGTTGCCCTTGCCGCCGTGCAGGCAGTGGCTCGCGGTCCACACCAGGTTGCTCTTGCCCGGGTTGGCCGGGTCGGAGACGACGGTGCCGGAGCACACGTAGTCCTCGTCGCCGTCCTTGAAGAAGATCTTGCCGTTGACGTGCATGTTCTTCGGGAACGGGTGCGCGACGGGCTTCGCCGGGACCACGGCGGGCATCTGGTCCGGGCCGGTCGGCGGCTGCGCGGCGGTGGGCTGGGCCGGGGCGGCGCTGGTGGGCTGCGCGGTCGGCTGGGCGGGCGCCTGCGTCGGGTCCTGGGCCGGGGCCTGCGGCAGCGGCTTCGGCTTGGCGTTCAGCAGCTTCTGCAGGGTCCAGTAGCCCTTGACCGCCGGGGTGATGACGTTCGCCTGGGCCCACTTGTCCCAGTCCTCAAGCTTCCAGGTCTTCAGCTCGTCGAGCGTCGGAAGCTTGATCGGCGCCGCGCCCGGCTTGCCGGAGGCGCTGGCCGCGACCGAGGGAGCCGTGGTCTGGGCTCCGGTCACCGGGTCGCTGTTGTCCGGTCCGCACGCGGTCGCGACCACCATGGTCAGCGCGGCGACGGAGGCACCCAGGACGGCACGGCTCGGCCGGGATATCGGTGACATGAGTTCAAATCCCCCTGTTGACTTCCGCCATACGGCCCTTCTCCTCGGGCGCGGCCCGGGGCCGCGTGTATGGCAGGTGAGGAGTCTGCCATGCGGATGAGGATCTCCTTGCACCCACCCCCGACCGGGACGAAGCTGTCACCGGATCGCTACGGGATCGGCACGGAGCCTCCGTCGGGCCCGGAAAACCGGTTGCACGCGTCCCGTGGCGTGCCTAGCGTGGTCCGGGTCGCCAACCAGACAAGGAGTAGGCCGTTGATCTACTGAGGCTCCGGGACACCGCCCCGCCGCGCAGGCACTGTTGCCGCGTGGTGCGCGAGTGTACGACCTCAGTCACGGCCCGGTGGCGATCCGCGATCCCCCACGATCGATGCTCCGTGATCCTCTGTGATCCGCGGCGATCGTCGGTGTGACGCCACCCCTTCTCGTCCCCGCCGGCCGTACCGGTCCCCGCACCCGCGGTGTCTCCCCGTGTTGCTCATCACCCCTTCGGCAACCACCTTCGGGAGGCCTCCATGGCACAACCCACCACCGCCGTCCTCTGCACCGACCTCGCGTTCGACTGGCCCGACGGCAAGCCCGTCCTGAGCGGCTTCCACCTCGCCGTCGGCCCCGGCCGCACCGGTCTGATCGGGCTCAACGGCGCCGGCAAGTCCACCCTGCTGCGGCTGATCGCCGGCGACCTCACTCCGACCGGCGGCACCGTCCGGGTCGACGGCGAACTCGGCTACCTGCCCCAGGGCCTGACGCTCGACACCTCCCTGCGGGTGGACGAGGCGCTCGGCATCCGGGCCGCCCGCGAGGCCCTGCACGCCATCGAGTCCGGCGACACCGACCAGCGGCACTTCGACGCCGTCGGCGACGACTGGGACGTCGAGGAGCGCGCCCGCGCCACGCTCGACCGGCTCGGCCTGCGCCGCCTCGGCCTCGACCGCACCACCGGCGAACTCTCCGGCGGCGAGGCGGTGCTGCTGCGACTGGCCGCCCTGCTGATGGCCCGGCCCGACGTCCTGCTGCTGGACGAGCCCACCAACAACCTCGACCGGGCCGCCCGCGAGCGGCTCTACGAGACGGTGGCCGGCTGGCACGGCGTGATGCTGATCGTCAGCCACGACCGCGAGCTGCTGCAGCACGTCGACCAGATCGCCGACCTCCGGGGCGGCGAAGTCACCTGGTACGGCGGCAACTTCGACGCCTACGAGCGCACCCTCGCCGCCCAGCAGGAGACGGCCGAGCGGCTGCTGCGCAGCGCCGAGGCCGACGTCCAGCGCCAGAAGCGGGACCTGGTCGACGCCCGGTCCCGGCTGGACCGCAGCGCCGCGTACGGCAAGAAGCGCTCGGTCACCCGCAACGACCCGCACATCTTCCGGGGCATGCTCAAGCGCAAGGGCCAGGAGACGGCGGGCCGGCTCCAGGGCATGCACACCGAGCGGCTGGAGGAGGCCAGGGCGCGGCTCACCGAGGCCGAGGAGGCCGTCCGGGACGACGCCGAGATCCGGATCGACCTGCCGCGCACCGAAGTCCCGGCCGGGCGCACGGTGCTCACCCTGCAGAAGGTCCGGCTGCCGCACGGCATCACCGCCGAGCTCGACCTGCGCGGGCCGGAGCGGATCGCCCTGGTCGGCCGCAACGGGGCCGGCAAGTCCACCCTGCTGCGCACCATCGCGGGCGAACTCGCCCCGCTGGAGGGGCAGATCACCGCTCCGGTGTCGCTGCGGCACCTCCCGCAGCGGCTCGACCTGCTGGACGAGAAGCTCAGCGTGGTGGAGAACGTCAAGCTGTTCGCCCCCGCCGCGGGGGACAACGCGATCCGCGCCCGGCTCGCCCGGTTCCTGTTCCGCGGCGCCAGGGCAGACCAGCCGGCCGCCACCCTCTCCGGCGGCGAGCGGTTCCGCGCGACCCTGGCCGCCCTGCTGCTGGCCGACCCGCCGCCGCAGCTGCTGCTGCTCGACGAGCCGACCAACAACCTGGACCTCGCCAGCGTCCGCCAGCTCACCCAGGCGCTGGCCGCCTACCGGGGCGCGCTGATCGTGGCCAGCCACGACCTGCCGTTCCTGCGCGGCCTGGGCGTGACCAGGTGGCTGGAGCTGGACGGTGACCTGCGGGCGGTGGATCCGATGTAGCGGGGACCGCTGCGGCCGCCAACGCTGCTGCTGGGCGTCCTGGTCGGCTCGGGCGTCCCCGGCGAGCACCCGGCGGGCGGGCCGTGCTCAGGGCGGAGTCCCCGAGCACGGCCGGCGCGTCGGGAGTGACCACCGGGGTGCGGAGCCGGTTCCGAGGCGTTTTGACGGCGGGTGGAAAACCGTCTGGCACAGCCCCAACTGCCGTGCGCTGCAGTACGATCGGCGGCATGCCTGCGCTCACCATCGAGTACACGGAGCACGAGCTCGCCGCGATCCGCGAGGCCGCCGCCGCGGACGGCAAGAGCGTGAAGGCGTACATCCACGACCTCAGCGTGCGGGAGCAGCAGCGGCGGGCCTTCGTGGACCACGCGGTGGCGTTCTGGAGGGCGGACCGGGCGGAGTCCGACGCCCCGCTCCCGGAGGACGCGCCCGCGGCGTGAGACGCGCGGGCGGTCGCTCCGGGTGCCGACCCTGGTTCGGCCCCCGGTGCCGCGTCCCGGCGCTACGGCTGAGGCGCGGGGCGCAGTCTGCCCGCGACCAGTGTCCCGAGCCGGTCCAGCCCGACGACGAGGGCGGCGAGCACGACGAACTCGACGGTCAGCTGGGCGATCTGCCCCCAGACGTAGCCGTAGCCCTTGGTGGTCGGGTCGAAGAAGAAGTACGGGTAGGGCAGCGGGTAGTCGTCGAACAGCGCGTTGCGGGTGAGCACGATCGCCGCGTAGCCGAGCGGGAAGGCCAGCCAGAGCGGTATGTCCTTCCAGGCCGCCGCGTTGCGCGGCTTCAGGACCAGCCAGTCGACGATCACCATCACCGGCGTCACGTAGTGCAGGAAGAAGGACGACCAGTTCGCCAGCCGGTCCGGCCCGCCGACCAGGCCGGGCAGCGGGTTGGCGCCGTGCTGCAGCAGGACGTGCGAGACCAGCCCGGTGATCAGGATGTACAGCGTGGCTGCGCCGCGCAGCCGGGGCGCGGGCGCGTCCACGGTGCCGCGCCGGTCCATCCAGTACACCGCGCCGATGAAGTAGCCGAGCACGATCACGTTGCTCTGCACGGTGAAGTACACCAGCGGTGCCGTTCCGAGGGTCAGGCCGAGGCCTGCCGAGAGCACGATTCCCATGCGCCACCACAGCGCGGGTCGGGTCCGGACTGTCATGCGGCCACCAGTTCGTTTCAGGCGATACGGGAGGTATCGGACGGCTGAGGGGAAGGTCGCACTCTACTCGCCGGTACCGGCGGGGTGGAACCCGTGTGCGATCCCCGCGGACCTCCGGTGGGCTCCCGCGCCCGCCTGCGGGTGTTCAGCCCGGCAGCACGAACCCCGACTCGTACGCCGCGATGACCGCCTGGGTGCGGTCCCGCGCGCCGAGCTTGGCGAGCACGCTGCCGACGTGCGTCTTCACCGTCTCCTGGCTCACGACCAGCCGGGCGGCGATCTCGCCGTTGTTGAGCCCGGTGGCCATCAGCCGCAGCACCTGCCCCTCCCGTTCGGTCAGCCGCCCGATCGGCCCCCGGTCGGCGCCGGCCTCCCGCCGGCGGTCGTTGCCGTGCCGCACCGCGAGTTCACGGACGGCCGCCGGGAAGAGCAGCGAGTCCCCGCGTGCGACCAGCCGTACCGCCTGCACCATCTCCTCGGCCCGGGCCCGCTTCAGCAGGAACCCGGCCGCGCCCGCGCGCAGCGCGTCGTACACGTGGTCGTCGTGCTCGAAGGTGGTGACCACCAGGATCCTCGGCGGCTCGGCCATCCCGCCGACCAGCTGCTCGGTGGCCCGGATCCCGTTGATGCCGGGCATCCGGACGTCCATCAGCACGACGTCCGGCCGCAGCTCGCGCACCAGCGGGACGACCTCCGCGCCGTCGGCTGCCTCGCCGACCACGGTGAGGTCCGGCTCGGCGTCGATCACCACCCGCAGACCCATCCGGACCAGCCGTTCGTCGTCGGCGATCACCACCCGGATGCCGTCGGTGCTGCCGCCCACGCCGCCGCCCGTCACGCTTTCCGTGCCGCCGTCCGTCAGGCCGTCCGTGCCGCTGCCCATGCCGTTCCCGTCGTTCGTCATGCGGTCCCTCCCACCGGCAGCCACACGGCCAGCCGCCACGTCGTGCCGTCCGTGCTCGGCCCCACCGTGCTGCCGCCCCGCAGGGCGGCCGCGCGCTCCCCGATCCCGCGCAGCCCGCGCCCGCCGCCGGGTCGGCTCGGACGGGCGGGGCCCAGCGGGTTGGTCAGTTCGATCTCCAGCCGGCCGGCGGCCAGCCCGACCCGCAGCCCGGCCGGGGCCGGTCCGGCGTGCCGCAGCACGTTGGTCAGGCCCTCCTGCACGATCCGGTAGGCCTCGCGGGAGACCGGGGCCGGCAGGGCGGCCAGGCCGGGGGCCAGGTCGGCGTCCACCGTCACCCCGGTGCGGGCGAGTTGGCGCAGCAGGTCGTCCAGCCCGGCGAGGGTGGGCCCGGCCGGTCCGGCGGCCTCGGGGTCCTCCTCGCGCAGCAGGCCGAGCACGGTGTCGAGTTCGCTGACGGCCGCCCGCGCGGTCTCCTCGATCGCCTGCAGCGCCTCGGCGGCGAAGTCGGGGTTGGTCCGCAGCACCCGGGCGGCCGCCGAGGCCTGGATGCCGACGGCGCTCAGCGCGTGCCCGACCGAGTCGTGCAACTCGCGCGCCAGCCGGTTTCGTTGGGCGAGCACGGTGGCCCGGCGCTCGACGGCGGCGAGCCGCTCCTCCGGGGTCGGGCCGAGCAGGGCGGGCGCCCAGCGGGCGAGCAGGGCTCCGCAGCCGGCGTTGGTGAGCAGGACCAGCAGCAGGACGGCGAGGCCGAGGGTGGGGCCGGTGAACATCCAGCCGGGGAAGCGGTCCTCCCAGAAGCGGGCGATGTCCTCGGCCCCGCCGAAGGAGAACATCAGCACCACGGCGAACGGCACCCCGGCCAGCGTCATCCCTGCGACCACCCCGCCGAAGAACACGTGCAGCACGTACCAGAGCGCGGTGCGCCACCGGGCCGGCCAGGTGCGGGCCGGGCCGGTGGCCAGTTCCTCGGACCGTTCGGCCGTGCACAGCGCCCGGGCGGCCGCGCCCTCCAGCCCCCGGACCGTGGGAACCAGCGCGGTGACGGCGGCCATCGGCAGCGAGGTGAACAGCGAGAGGAACTGCAGCAGCGCCTGCCGGGCGTTGCCCTGTTCGGGGTTGAGCGCCCCGAGCAGCACCACCGACAGCAGCCAGTACGGCATCAGCAGCGCGCCGCCCAGTACCAGGTGCACCCAGCGCAGCCGGGCCCGCCGCCCGACCACCGCCCCCGCCGCACGCCGCAACCGCGTGCCCGCCCCCGTGATCACCTGGGTGACTCTACGTCAGGGGCGCCCGCCCGGGCTCCCCGTTCGGTCAGCGCGACCGCCCCGACGGCCAGCATCAGCACCGCGGTCACCACCTGGCCGGCCTGCACCAGCGGCATCAGCCCGGGCACCGCCATCCGCAGCTCGGTCACCCGGGTCGTCGTCGCCCCGAAGGCCACCAGCTGCCAGCTGCCCCAGCCGAACAGCGAGCCGGCCGCCGTCCAGGCCACCAGCAGCGGACCGAGCAGCCGCCGCCGCGGCCGGACCCGGAAGACCACCACCAGCAGGGCCGCCGCGGCGGCGACCGCCATCACGGCGGTCACCCCGTCCATCACCGCCACGCCCCGGTTCCGCTCCTGCGCCATCGCGGCCGGCACCCCGGCGGTGCCGCCGAGCGACCAGTACGTCCGGGCCGCCGCGACACCGGCGGCGAGCAGCGCGGCGACGCAGGCGAGGGTGCGTTGCACGGCCAGCGTGGGGGAGCGCGGCAGGTCGCCGATCCGGTCCGCGAGCAGCCCGGCCCACCGCCGCCGGGCGTACAGGGCGAAGGCGGTGATCAGCGCGAGGCCCTGCACCGCGAACCCGCCGTACACGACGACGAAGACCCAGCTGCCGAGGCCCTCGTCGTCCGGCGCGGTGCCGTGCTCCGGGCCCAGCACCAGGGTGCTCAGCAGGGACAGCGGAAGCGCCACGAGGAGGGTGCCGAGCAGCCCGGTCGCCACCCACATTGGGAACGCCACCAGCCCGGCCGGGGCCCGCCGCCCCCACGGCCGGACGAAGGCCAGCGCCAGGGCGACGGCGATCGCGTCCATCCCGAAGGTGAGCAGGTTCAGCAGCCAGAGCCGGTCCATCCCGGCGGGGTCGTCCGACCCCACCGGATGGCCGGTCAGCCAGAGCAGCTTGAGCGTCAGGTACGGCCCCGTCGCCGCCACCGCCGTCCACGCGGCCCCGGCCCGTACGACGGTCTCGTTGATCCTCATGCCCCCACGATCGCGCCGGGACCGGCTCCCCGTCCTCCGCCCGGGGCGTGATCCCGCTCCCCCCGGCGGGGGATGTCCGGCTCAGTTCATCCGGCTCAGTCCATCCGGTGGATCAGCCGGTCCTCGGCGTCGACCCGGCCGTCCGGGTCGGCCACCAGTCCGAGCCGTTCGGCGAGCCGGCGGGAGGGCAGGTTGTCGGCCCGGATCAGCGCGACGACCGGGATCCCGGGGAACCGCGGGCGCCCCTGCGCCATCGCCGCCCGTGCGGCCTCCGCCGCGTAGCCCTTGCCCCAGGCGGACGGCCGGAACCGGTAGTAGAGGTTGAACACCCGCTCCCCGTCCAACGTGTGCAGGTACAGCCCGGCGAAGCCGATGATCACCTCCGGCTCGTCCCGCGTCGACACGGCGCAGTACCCGACGCCGTCCCGCACCCAGTCCGCCACGAAGCCGTCCAACTCCTCCCGGGCCTGCGCGAGGTCCCGCTGCGGCCCGTGCGGGTTGTACCGGTTGGTCTCCGGGTCCCCGTGCACGGCGAACATGGCCTCGGCGTCGCCCTCCTGCGGGCGGGTGAGCACCAGCCGCTCGGAGACGGCGACGACCGTGCGGGCGTCGGCGGGCCGGTCGGTGGAGGTCCGATCGGTGACGGTCATGGCGCTTCCCCCGTGGTTCTTCGCGTCCTTCGTAATCGATGCAACGCAGACTAGGCCATTACACCTACGGGCGCCGGGCCAATTTCCGGGTGGGCCCCGGGGCGGTGCGGACCGGCGCGGAGGTCTTGTTACCGGCGGGTCGCTTGCCTATCATCGCGAGTGTTACAGCTTTACTGTCAAACCCCGAAGGGTTCTGCGGCCAGTGCGTGACTCAAGCGGTGCACCGGGCTCGGGCGGCCCGTTGGCGGGCGTGCGGGTGGTGGAGCTCGCCGGGATCGGACCGGGGCCGTTCGCGGCGATGCTGCTGGGGGACCTCGGCGCGGACGTGGTGCGGGTGGACCGGCCGGAACCGTCGCCGCTGGGGACGGACCCGGCCCACGACCTCAGCAACCGCAACAAGCGCTCGGTGCTGGTCGACCTGAAGTCGCCCGGGGGCCCCGGGCTGGTGCTGGACCTGGTGGAGCGGGCCGACCTGCTGATCGAGGGCTACCGGCCGGGCGTCGCGGAGCGGCTCGGGGTCGGGCCCCGGGACTGCCTCGCGCGCAATCCGGCGCTGGTGTACGGGCGGATGACCGGCTGGGGCCAGCACGGCCCCCGGGCCGCGACCGCCGGGCACGACCTCGGGTACGCGGCGGTCGCCGGGGTGCTGGGGATGGTGGCCGCGCCGGGCGGTGCCGAGGAGGCGCCGGGCATCCCGGCCAACCTGCTCGGCGACTACGCGGGCGGCTCGCTCTACCTGGTCGTCGGCCTGCTCGCCGCGCTGCACCACGCCCGGGCCACCGGCGCCGGCCAGGTGGTGGACGCGGCGATCGTGGACGGCGCGGCGCACCTCGGCAGCATGCTGTGGGGCCTGCTCGCGGCCGGGCACTGGCAGGACCGCCGGGGTGTCAACCTGCTCGACGGCGGCGCCCCGTTCTACGCGGTCTACCGGGCGGCGGACGGCGGACACCTGGCCGTCGGCGCGCTGGAGCCGCGCTTCTACGCCGAGTTCGCCCGGCTGCTGGAGCTTGGCCCGGACGCGCCCGGCCAGCACGACCTCGCCCGCTGGCCCGAGCTGCGCGCCCTGATCGCCACCCGCTTCGCCACCCGGACCAGGGCCGAGTGGGAGGCCGTCTTCGCCGGCTCCGACGCCTGCGTGGAACCCGTGCTGACGATGCGTCAGGCAGCGGCGGACGCACACCTGTCGGCCCGCGGGACGTACGTCGAGGCGGGCGGCGTCACCCAGCCGGCCCCCGCCCCCCGCTTCTCCGCCACCCCCGGCGCGCTGCGCCGCCCGCCGGCCCGACCCGGCGCGGACACCGCCGAGGTGGCCCGCGACTGGGGCGTGCCGTCACTCGGCCCGTCGGCCCCCGACTCCGTAGCAGAGCAAGGAGAGTAGCGTTGCAGCGCGAGATCTTCACCGAGCAGCACGACGACTTCCGGGCCACCGTCAAGGCGTTCCTCGCCAAGGAGGTGCTGCCGCACTACGACCGCTGGGAGAAGGCGGGCATCGTCGACCGGTCCGCCTGGCTCGCGGCCGGCCGGCAGGGCCTGCTCGGCATCGCCGTCCCCGAGGAGTTCGGCGGCGGTGGCACCCCGGACTTCCGCTACGCCGCCGTGCTGGCCGAGGAGTTCGCCCGGGCCGGCGCCTCCGGGCTGGCGATCGGGCTGCACAACGACATCATCGGCCCCTACCTGACCTCGCTCGCCACCGAGGAGCAGAAGCGCCGCTGGCTGCCCGGCTTCTGCTCCGGCGAGCTGGTCACCGCGATCGCGATGACCGAGCCCGGCGCCGGCTCCGACCTGCAGGGCATCCGCACCCAGGCGGTCGACCGGGGCGACCACTTCCTGCTCAACGGCGCCAAGACCTTCATCTCCAACGGGATCCTCGCGGACCTGGTCGTCGTGGTGGCCCGCACCACCCCCGAGGGCGGCTCGCGCGGCCTGAGCCTGCTGGTCGTCGAACGCGGCACGCCCGGCTTCGAGCGCGGCCGCAACCTCGACAAGATCGGCCAGAAGGCCCAGGACACCGCCGAGTTGTTCTTCGAGGACGTCCGGGTGCCGAAGGAGAACCTGCTCGGCGAGCTCAACGGCGGCTTCGTCCACCTGATGCAGAACCTCGCCCAGGAACGGCTCACCATCGCGGCCTCGGCGATCGCCGGCGCCGAGTACCTGGTCGAGATCACCACGGACTACGTCAAGCAGCGCGAGGCCTTCGGCCGGCCGCTCGCCAAGCTGCAGCACGTCCGGTTCGAGATCGCCGAACTGGCCACCGAGTGTGCCGTCACCCGGACCTTCGTCGACCGCTGCATCACCGAGCACAACCGCTACGCGCTCACCCCGGCCGACGCCTCGATGGCCAAGTGGTGGGCCACCGAACTGCAGAAGCGCACCGCCGACCGGTGCCTCCAACTGCACGGCGGCTACGGGTACATGAGCGAGTTCCCGGTCGCCCGGGCGTTCACCGACGGCCGCATCCAGACCATCTACGGCGGCACCACCGAGATCATGAAGGAGATCGTGGGCCGCTCCGTCCTCGGCTGACCTGCCAAGCCCCCCGCCCCGAAAGGCAAATCCCATCGTGACCACCGAAGCGTACGTCTACGACGCGATCCGCACCCCGCGCGGCCGGGGCAAGGCCAACGGCTCGCTGCACGGCACCAAGCCGATCGACCTCGTCGTCGGCCTGATCCACGAACTGCGCCGCCGTTTCCCCGGGTTGGACCCGGCCGCGATCGACGACATCGTGCTCGGCGTGGTCAGCCCGATCGGCGACCAGGGCTCCGACATCGCCCGGATCGCCGCCGTCGCGGCCGGCCTGCCCGACACCGTCGCCGGCGTCCAGGAGAACCGCTTCTGCGCCTCCGGCCTGGAAGCCGTCAACCTGGCCGCCGCCAAGGTCCGTTCGGGCTGGGAGGACCTCATCCTCGCCGGCGGCGTGGAGTCGATGTCCCGGGTCAGGATGGCCTCCGACGGCGGCGCCTGGTTCGCCGACCCGATGACCGCCTACGAGACCAACTTCGTCCCGCAGGGCATCGGCGCCGACCTGATCGCCACCATCGAGGGCCTCTCCCGCACCGACGTGGACGCCTTCGCCGCCGAGTCCCAGGCCCGCGCCGCCAAGGCCCAGGCGGACGGCCTGTTCGACCGCTCGGTCGTCCCGGTGCGCGACCGCAACGGCCTGGTCGTGCTGGAGCGCGACGAGTTCATCCGCCCCGGCACCACCGTCGAGACCCTGGCCGGCCTCAAGCCCTCCTTCGCCCAGATCGGCGAAGCCGGCGGCTTCGACGCCGTCGCCCTGCAGAAGTACCACTGGGTGGAGGCCATCGACCACGTCCACCACGCGGGCAACTCCTCCGGCATCGTGGACGGCGCCGCCCTCGTCGCCATCGGCAACCGCGAGGTCGGCGAGCGGTACGGGCTGCGCCCGCGCGCCCGGATCGTCTCCGCCGCCGTCTCCGGCTCCGAGCCGACCATCATGCTCACCGGCCCCGCCCCGGCCACCCACAAGGCGCTCGCCAAGGCCGGGCTCACCGCCGCCGACATCGACCTGGTCGAGATCAACGAGGCCTTCGCCGCCGTCGCGCTCCGCTTCGTCCGCGAACTCGGCTTCCGCCACGACCAGGTGAACGTCAACGGCGGCGCGATCGCCCTCGGCCACCCGCTCGGCGCCACCGGCGCGATGCTGCTCGGCACCGTGATCGACGAGCTGGAGCGGCGCGACCTGCGCTACGGCCTGGTCACCCTCTGCGTGGGCGGCGGCATGGGCATCGCCACCATCGTCGAGCGCATCTGACCCCCCCCGTCCCTCGGATCCCCTCGGAGACCCTGAACTCATGAGCGACACCACCACCATCCGCTGGGAGCAGGACCAGGACGGCGTGGTCACCCTCGTCCTCGACGACCCCACCCAGTCCGTCAACACCATGAACGAGGCCTTCACGGCCGACTTCGAAGCCGTCGTCGCGCGCCTGGCCGGCCTCGGCGACGCGCTGCGCGGCGTGGTGATCACCTCCGGCAAGAAGACCTTCTTCGCCGGGGGAGACCTGCGGATGCTCTCCGCCGCCCGCGCCGAGGACGCCGAGGCCGTCTTCGAGAAGTCCATGCGGATCAAGCGCTCGCTGCGCACGCTGGAGACCCTCGGCAAGCCGGTCGTCGCCGCCGTCAACGGCAGCGCGCTCGGCGGCGGCCTGGAGATCGCCCTCGCCTGCCACCACCGGATCGCGCTGAACACCCCGGCCGCCCGGATCGGCCTGCCCGAGGTCACCCTCGGCCTGCTGCCCGGCGGCGGCGGAGTCGTCCGCACCGTGCGGCTGTTCGGCATCACCGACGCTCTGCTGAAGTTCCTGCTGCAGGGCCGCCAGTACCGCCCCGCGCAGGCGATGGAGCACGGACTGGTGCACGAACTGGTCGACACCCGGGAGGAGTTGACCACCCGGGCGCGCGCCTGGATCGACGCCAACCCGACCGCCGTCCAGCCCTGGGACGTCAAGGGGTACAAGATCCCCGGCGGCACCCCCGCGACCCCGGCCTTCGCCGCCAACCTGCCCGCCTTCCCGGCCAACCTGCGCAAGCAGCTGAACGGCGCGCCCTACCCGGCCCCGCGCAACGTCCTGGCCGCCGCGGTGGAGAGCGCCCAGGTGGACGTCGACACCGCGATGGTGATCGAGGCCCGCTACTTCACCGAACTCGCCTGCGGCCAGACCAGCAAGAACATGATCCAGGCGCTGTTCTTCGACATGCAGGCCGTCAACTCCGGTGCCGGGCGACCCAAGGACGTCGAGAAGCGGCTGGTCCGCAAGGTCGCCGTGCTCGGCGCCGGCATGATGGGCGCGGGCATCGCCCACGCCTGCGCCAAGGCCGGCATCGAGGTCGTGCTCAAGGACGTCAGCACCGAGGCCGCCGAGCGTGGGAAGGCCTACTCCGAAGGCCTGCTGAACAAGGCCGTCGCCCGCGGCCGCTCCACCGAGGCCAAGCGCGACGAACTGCTCGCCCGGATCACCCCCACCGGCGACG
Organism: Kitasatospora sp. NPDC038210; assembly: GCF_055600605.1. Lineage (NCBI taxonomy): Bacteria > Bacillati > Actinomycetota > Actinomycetes > Kitasatosporales > Streptomycetaceae > Kitasatospora > Kitasatospora sp. NPDC038210. The sequence goes on from NZ_JBVJYK010000005.1 coordinate 483,527, forward strand.
CCGCCGACCTGGCCGGCTGCGACGCGGTGATCGAGGCCGTCTTCGAGAACACCGAGCTCAAGCACAAGGTGTTCCAGGAGATCGAGGGCGTCGTCGCCCCCGACGCGCTGCTCTGCTCCAACACCTCCACCCTGCCGATCGGCCTGCTCGCCGAGGGCGTGCGGCGCACCGACGACTTCATCGGCCTGCACTTCTTCTCGCCGGTCGACAAGATGCGGCTGGTGGAGATCATCCGTGGCCCCCAGACCGGCGACGAGGCCCTCGCCCGGGCCTTCGACCTGGTCCGCCAGATCGACAAGACCCCGATCGTGGTCAACGACTCGCGCGGCTTCTTCACGTCCCGGGTGATCGGCCAGTTCATCAACGAGGGCGTCGCCATGGTCGGCGAGGGCATCCACCCCGCCTCCGTCGAGCAGGCCGCCGCCCAGGCCGGTTACCCCGCCAAGGTGCTCTCCCTGATGGACGAGCTCACCCTCACCCTGCCGCGCAAGATCCGCGACGAGTACCGGCGCGCGGCCGAGGCCGGCGGCGGCACCTGGACCCCGCACCCGGCGGACGCGGTGGTCGACCGGATGGTCGACGAGTTCGGCCGCCCGGGACGCAGCGGCGGCGCCGGCTTCTACGAGTACGGCGAGGACGGCCGGCGCGGGCGGCTCTGGCCCGGGCTGCTGGAGCACTTCGGCGGCGGTGCTGCTTCCGGCTCCGGTTCCGGAACCGACCCGGCCGAGGTGCCCTTCGAGGACCTCAAGGAACGGATGCTGTTCAGCGAGGCCCTGGACTCGGTGCGCTGCCTGGAGGAGGGTGTGCTGACCTCGGTCGCCGACGCCAACGTGGGCTCGATCCTCGGCATCGGCTTCCCGGCCTGGACCGGCGGCGTGTTCCAGTACATCAACGGGTACGAGGGCGGCCCGGCCGGCTTCGCGGCCCGCGCCCGCGAACTCGCCGCCGCGTACGGCGAGCGGTTCGCGCCCCCGGCGCTGCTGGAGCGGATCGCGGCGGAGGGCCGGACGTTCACCGACTGACCAGGGAGCCCGCCCGGGGCCGGGTGGGGCCGGGTGGGGCCGCGCGCGTCGCGGCCCCACCCGGGCTCCTAGGCCTCGCCGAGTTCCTCGCTCGGGTCCTGGGTCAGTTCCTCGTTCAGTTCCTCGCCGAGCTCCTCCCGGAGCGAGCGCTGGAACGCCGTGACCAGGGCCTGCGCCACCATCGGCTGGATGTGGTCCGTCAGCGCCTTCATCCGGACCAGCTCCGCCGGCTCCGGCTCGCTCTCCCGGTACGGCTTCCACACCGTCTCCCGGAACAGCCGCTGCAACTCCCGCGCCGTCGCCCGGCTGTGCTCCAGCACCACCTCGCGGGCCGCCAGCAGCGTCTCCAGCGGGATCGGCACGTCCAGGATCCGCACGCCCAGCGGCAGCAGGCCCGGATCCACCCGGAACACCTCCGGGTCGTCGGTCCGCTCCAGCACGCCCATCGCCGCCAGCCGCTCGACCTGCGCCGGCGACAACCCCTGCCCGGCCCGCCGCTCCAGCTCCGCCCGGCCCAGCTCCTCGGCGGCCTCCGGCGTCCAGGACGCCACCAGCGCCCGGTGGATCGCCAGGTCCAGCGGCGTGCTGTCCTCGGGCAGTCGCGCCAGGTACCGCTCGATCGCCGCCAGTGTCAGCCCCTGCCGCTGCAACTCCTCGATCAGCCCCAGCCGGTCCAGGTGCGCCGCGCCGTACAGGCCGACCCGCCGCGGCCCCAGCTCCGGCGGCGGCAGCAGCCCCTTCGTCCCGTAGAACCGCACGGTCCGCACGGTCACCCCGGCCCGCGCCGCCAACTGGTCCACCGTCAGCCGCACCTCGCCCGCCCCGGCACCGTGCTCCCCCATCTGCTGCCTCCCGCGCTGGCACACTCCTGCTGTGACAGCAGCAGTGTGACAGTGCGGCCGGAGCGGGTCCACCGGGGTGGCGCGCGGTCGGGTCCGGGGTGGTGCTCGTCGTCGGCTGTCGGGGCCCGGTCGGGCGGGGGCAGCGGCGGGTGGGCACGGCGATGTCCGCGCGGGTCCACTGGGTGAGCGCGGTCGGTTCGGTGGGGGTGCTCGTCGCCGGTGTCGGGGCCGGGCGGAGGAGCGAGGGTCCGGCGGCGGGTGGGCACGGCGATGCCCCTGCCCCTCTGCCGGGGGCAGCTCGGGGCAGGGGCGTTGCGTGCGGGTCCCGGTGGCCCGCCGGGGCGGTGGCGGGTGCGTGCGCCCGGGTGTGGCCCTTCGGCTCGTCGGGGCCGATCCCGGGGCCACCGGGGCTTCCCCGGTGGCCCCGGTCGGTCAGGCGAGGGCGGCGTGGTGGCGGCGGGTGACTTCGGGGTGGGCCCGGGTGTAGCCCTTCCACTCGTTGAGGCCGAAGTCGGCGAAGAGGGGGTTGTCCGGGTCCTCGGTGGCGCCGGGGGCGTGGTGGGCGAGCGGGAAGTCCAGCGGCTCGATGTGGGCGTCGAGGCGCGGGTTGTAGAAGAACGGGACGGAGAAGCGCTCGCGGGCTCCGGGCGGGCTGACCACGCGGTGGCTGGTGGCCTTCAGGTAGCCGTCGGTGGCCACCTCCAGCAGCTCGCCGAGGTTGACGACGAAGGCGCCGGCGAGCGGCGGGACGTCCAGGAAGGTGCCGTCCTGGCGTTCGACCTGGAGGCCGCCCACGGTGTCCTGGAGCAGCAGGGTGATGAAGCCGTAGTCCTTGTGGGCGCCGACGCCCTGGCCGGCGCCGTCCGGGGCGGTGCCGGGGTAGCGGACCAGCTTGAGGCGCAGGTGGGGGTGGCCCGCGAAGGCCTCGTCGTAGAAGTCGGGGCGGGCGCCGATCGCGGTGAGGAGTTCGTGCAGCAGTCGCCGGGCGACCCCGCCGAGGTGGTCGATCCAGCCGAGCGCGGCGGTGCGCAGCGCGGGGAGCGCCTCGGGCCACTGGTTGGGGCCCTCCAGCCACCAGTACGGGGGCTCGCCGGCGCCGGGGACGTGCGGGGGTAGCTCGGCGCCGATGTCCAGCTGGTCGCGCCAGTCCTGACTGCCGCCGGTGCGCTCGTCGCCGGTGCGGGTGTAGCCCCGGTAGTGCGGGGAGTTGAGGTTGCTCACGGCGAGCCGGTCGGCCTCGGGGAGGGCGAAGAAGGCGCGCATGGCCTGGGTGAGCGCGGCCGTCTCCTCGGGGGTGACGCCGTGGCCGACGAGCTGGAAGAAGCCGACGCCGGTGGCCGCGGCGCGGAGTTCGTCGTGCAGGCGGCGGCGTTCCTCCGGGCTGCCGTCGGCGAGCGAGAGGTCGATCACCGGGAGGGCGTCCGCGAGGTCGGAGTCGGAGCCGTTTTCGGGTACGGGCGTGTACTGCTGCGTCATGTGTGACATCCGCTGGGTCTCGTCCCGGCCTGGTCCGGTGGTCGACCGGGGGCGCCGGAGCCACGCCTGGTGCGGCGGGTGCTCCGGGAGCCGGGAGGCGGGGGCGGCCGGGTGGTGGGGCCGCCTGAGGGTGGGTGGAGCGAGGTTCAGCCGGAGCGTCGACAGGACATGCTGGTCACGCGGAGCAGGTCCACGTGGCGACGGCGAACAAGGATGAGCACTTCACCAGCTTAAATGACTGCTTCGGCGGCGGGCGACCCCCCTGCAGCGGAGGGCTGCTCACCACTTGTTGGTGAACGATCAAGTGCCGGTTTCTCGGTCGAGGCCACGGTGTCGCCGGCGGTCCCGCCAGACGCGGTGGACGGCTTCCCTCAGGCGTGGTCGGCGGCCCCCGTCAGGCGTTGTTGAGGTAGGCCAGGACGGCCAGCACCCGGCGGTTGTCGTCGTCGGACGGCTGGAGGTCGAGCCGGACGAAGATCGACGCGGTGTGCTTGGCGACCGCCCGCTCGGTGATCACCAGCTGCTGGGCGATGGCGGCGTTGGAGCGGCCCTCCGCCATCAGCGCCAGCACCTGCCGCTCGCGCGGGGAGAGGGTGGCGACCGGGCCGGCCGAGGAGTTGTGGGTGAGCAGCCGGGTGATCACCTCCGGGTCCATCGCGGTGCCGCCCTGGGAGACCCGTCGGACGGCGTCGATGAACTGGGCGCCGTCCATCACCCGGTCCTTGAGCAGGTAGCCGATCCCGCCGGTGCTGCCGGCCAGCAGCTCGCGCGCGTACAGCTGCTCCACGAACTGCGACAGCACCAGGACGGGCAGGCCGGGGTGGGCCTGACGGGCGGCCAGCGCGGCCCGCAGCCCCTCGTCGGTGAAGCCGGGCGGCAGCCGGACGTCGACCACGGCGATGTCGGGCCGGTCGGCGGCCACCGCGGCGAGCAGCTGGTCGCCGTTCTCGACCGCCGCGGTGACCTTCATCCCGTTGGCCTCCAGCAGCCGGGTCAGGCCGTCCCGGAGGAGGAAGAGGTCTTCGGCGATGACAACGCGCACGGGATCTCCAGGTTCACGATGGTGGGCCCGCCGGACGGGCTGCTGATCGCGAGCACTCCGTCGAAGGCGGCCAGTCGGCGTTCGGTTCCGCTGAGACCGGTGCCCCGGGACGGGTCGGCGCCGCCGCGCCCGTCGTCGGTGACCGATATCCGCAACAGCCCGTCACTGTGCCCTATCTCGATCCAGACGCGCGAGGCGCCCGCGTGCTTCACCACGTTGGCCAGGAGCTCGGTGACCGCGAAGTAGGCGGCCGACTCCACCGGTGCCGGTGCCCGGCCGGTCAGGGTGCCGGTGAAGGTGACCGGCAGCGGCAGGTCCAGCGCCGTCGCCTGCACCGCGTCGGCCAGTCCGCGGTCGGCGAGCACCGGGGGGTGGATGCCGCGGACCAGGTCCCTCAGCTCGCCCAGCGCCTTCACCGAGGACGTCCGGGCCTCGGCCAGCAGCGGGGCCAGGGCGTCCGGGTCGTCCTTCAACTGCTCGGCCACGGTCAGCAGCATGCCGAGGGCCACCAGCCGGGCCTGCGCCCCGTCGTGCAGGTCCCGCTCGATCCGGCGCAGTTCGGCGGCCCCGGCGTCGATGGTGTCCGCCCTCGTCCGCGCCAGGTGGCTGACCTGGCTGGCGAGTTGGGCCCGCCGGGAGGGCCCGAGCAGGGCCCGGGCGGCCTGCTCGTGGATCCGCAGGACCGACGGGGCGGCCCACAGGGCGGCGGCCGGCGCGGCGTACAGGCCCATCCCGTAGAACACGCCGAGCGGGAAGAACGGCCCGTTCCGGCCGAAGACCTCCAGGGCGACCGGGGTCAGCACGACGACCGCAGCGGTGAGCAGCACCGCGAAGCCGGTGAGCAGCGCCCAGAGCAGGTCACGCCAGGTCGCCGGGTCGGCCAGCCAGCCGCCGGCCCGCAGCCGCTGCCAGGGGCCGGTGAGGCCGGGCGGGCGGTGGTACGGCACCGGGACCGGCCGCCCGCTCCACTTCCCGACCACCCGCCTGCTCTCTCCCGCGATCCAGCGCGCGCCGAACAGCGCGAGCATCAGCAGCGCGGGCGACAGCCAGAGCGAGACGGACCGGCCGCCGGGCGCGGCGCCGCCGTAGAGGTGCGTCGCCATCACCGCGAGCGCGCCCGGGGCGAACAGGGCGGCGCCGACGGCCCGGCCGCCGCCCCCGGTGGCCCAGCAGAGCGCCCAGAGGGCGACCACTCCGAACGGGACCACCAGGATGAACGGGCCGCCCGGCCCGAACCGCCCGGACTCCTCAGGGCCGAACAGCGCGGAGGCCAGCAGCAGCGGCCCGGCCAGCAGCGAGACCAGGCCCGTCACGGCCAGCGTCACCACGTACCAGGCGCGTACGCCGTCGACGCAGGCCCGGCCCACCCGGGCCGCCACGTCCGTCACCGCCTGCACACCCATGAAGCGCCCCCTCGCCGTCCCGGAGCCTCCGCCCGGGGCTTCGAAGCCCTCGGTCCCGGAGCCCCCGCGGGCCCTGCGGACCCCGGTTCCGATCTTTACGGTGGCTCAGTCTGCCGGGCCGCGGCGGCCGGCGCTCTAGGCCTGGACACCCAGTTCGGGGTGTATCTGGATACACCCCCAAGACGCCGTCCAGACGGTTGGCCGGGCCCCCGGGCCGGTTCGTAGCGTCGTGTCCCGTCAGCCGGTCCGGGTCCGCCCGGTGCCGGACCGAGAACCGTGGAGGGCCAGTGAACGCGCCGATCATCCGGATCCGCGGCGTCAGCAGGACGTACGACCGATCCGACGCCGCCCGCCCCGCCCTGGCCGGGCTCGACCTGGAGGTGCGGGCGGGCGAGGCGCTGGCCGTGCTCGGCCGCTCGGGCAGCGGCAAGTCCACCCTGCTGAACCTCATCGCCGGCCTCGACCGCCCGAGCGAGGGCACGGTGGAGGTGGACGGGGTGGCCGTCCACGGGCTCGGCGAGGCCGCGCTGGCCGAGTTCCGGCGGCGGCGGATCGGCATGGTGTTCCAGTTCTTCAACCTGCTGGACGACCTGAACGTCGAGGACAACGTGCTGCTCCCGGCCCAGCTCGCCGGGATGCGGCGGGAGCCGGCCCGGGCCAGGGCCGACGAGCTGCTGGAGCGGCTGGGGGTGGCCCGGCACGCCAGGGCGTTCCCCGGCCGGCTCTCCGGCGGCGAGCGCCAACGGGTCGCGGTGGCCAGGGCGTTGATGAACCGTCCGCCGGTGCTGCTGGCCGACGAACCCACCGGCGCGCTGGACACCACCTCGGCCGCCGACGTCCGCGACCTGCTGCGCGGGCTCAACGCGGAGGGGCAGACGATCGTTCTGGTCACCCATGACACCGCGCTCGCCGACTCCTGCGCGGACCGGACGATCGAACTGCTCGACGGCCGGCTGGTCCGGGACAGCGCGGCCGCACCGGCCCCCGGGGAGCGGAGCGGGGTGGACGCATGAGCGCCCTCGGCAAGGTGGTCCGGGCCGGGGTGGGCCGCAAGCGGGTGCAGACCCTGGTCATGGTGCTCACCACGATGATGTCCGTGACGGCGTGCATCCTCGCGGTCGGTCTGCTGGTCGCCGCCCGGGGCCCCTACCAGCGGTCCTTCACCGACCAGCACGGCGCGCACCTCAATGTGCTCTACGACCCGACCGCGGCGAGTCCCGACCGGCTCGCCGCGGCCGCCGACGCGCCCGGTGTCACGGCCTCGGCCGGCCCGTACCCGGCGGTCACCGTCCGGCCGCGCTCGGGGGAGGGCACCGAGCTGCCGCCGCCCGGCAGCCTGCTCCCGCCGATGACGCTGGTCGGCCGGGCGCAGGACGGCCCGCTGGACGGCCTGCGGATCACCACGGGCCGGTGGGTCGCGGGCCCCGGCGAGGTGGTGCTGCCGGACGGCCGCTCGCCGCTGGCCGTCGGCGACGGCATGCAGTTCCCGGACCTGCCGGGGCACCCGACGCTCAAGGTGGTCGGCCTCGCCTCCTCCGTCTCCTGGAGCGCGGACGGCTGGATCGCCCCCGAGCAGGTCGCCGGGCTGACCGCGCCGGGCACCACGGCCGCCGTCCAGTACCTCTACCGCTTCGCCCGCGCCGGCACCGACGCCGAGGTGGAGGCCGACCACGCCGCGCTCGCCGCCGCGGTGCCGGCCGGCGCGCTCGTCCGGGCGACCTCCTACCGTCCCGCCCAGCAGGAGGCCGACCGGACGGCCTCGACCTTCGTCCCGTTCGTCACGGCCTTCGGGGTGCTCGGCCTCGCCATGTCGGTGCTGATCATCGGCGTCGTGGTCAGCGGTGCCGTCACCGCCGCCACCCGGCGGATCGGCATCCTCAAGTCCCTGGGCTTCACCCCGGCCCAAGTGGCGCGCGCCTACGTCGGCCAGGCGCTGATCCCGGCCGGGACCGGCACGGCGCTCGGCGTGCTCGGCGGCAACGTGCTCTCCGTACCGGTCCTCGGCATCGCCCGCAAGGCGCTGCGCGGCGGCCTGCTCGGCATCCCGCTCTGGGTGGACCTCGCCGTCCCGCTGGCGGCCCTGGCCGCCGTGACGGGCACCGCACTGGTGCCGGCGCTGCGGGCCGGACGGCTGCGCACGGTGGAGGCGCTCGCGGTCGGCCGGACGGCGCCGGGCGCGAAACGGGTCGCCGCCCTGGCCGCCCGGGGCGGACCCGGCGACGCCGGAGTGCCGGGTCTGTCGGCGCGGGTCCGGAGCGGGATCGGTCGGCTGCCGGTGCCGCGCTCGCTGAGCCTCGGGCTGGCGAGCCCGTTCAACCGGCCGGGCCGCTCGGCGACCACGGGGGCCGCGGTGGTGCTCGGCACGGCCGGCGTCACCCTCTGCGTCGGCCTGACGCTCTCGCTCGGCCTGCTGCAGGAGGGCCTGGAGGCCGGGCGCGGCGGCAAGGTCGTGGTCCAGGCCCCGATCGAGGGCGGTACGAAGCCCGCCGAGCAGGTGGACGAGGCGGCCGTGGCCCGGGCGATCGGCGCCGGCCGGGGGACCGGGGCCTGGTACAGCAGCGTCCCGGCGCAGGCCGCCGTGGCCGGGAACACCGGCCGCTCCGAGGTGGTCGCGTTCAGCGGTGACGTCTCGCGGGCCGGCTACCAACTGGTCTCCGGCCGCTGGTTCAGCGGCCCCGGCGAGGTCGTGGTCGGATCGGCCTTCCTCCGCGCCAACCAGGCGAAGGTCGGTGACACCGTGACGCTCACCGACCACGGGCGCACCACCCCGGCGAGGGTCACCGGCGAGGTCCTGGCCACCGAGGACTTCGTGTACGTGGACCGCGCCACGCTGGCCCCGCTCGGCGGCGCCGTCGCCGCCGAGGCGATCGCCTTCCACATCGACCTCACCCCCGGCACCGACCCGAAGGCGTACGCCGACGCGCTCGACGGCGCGGTCCGGCCGATGGGGCTGAGCGCCGAGCCCGGCGAGCAGCACGTCAACATCGTGGTGCTGGCGATGAACACCCTGGCGGGGGTGCTCACCCTGCTGCTCTCCGTCGTCGCGGGGCTCGGGGTGCTCAACACGGTGCTGCTGGACACCCGGGAGCGGGTGCACGACCTCGGGGTGCTCAAGGCGCTCGGGATGTCACCGCGGCAGACCGTCGGCATGGTGCTCACCTCGGTCTGCGGCAGCGGGCTGGTGGCCGGGCTGATAGGGGTGCCGCTCGGGGTCGCGGTGCACCACTGGGTGATGCCCGCGATGGCCCGCGCCGCCGGGATCGGCGTGCCTGACACGGACCTCGGCGTGTTCGGCCCCTCGGTGGTGGGGCCGCTGGTCCTCGGCGGCGTGGCGCTGGCCCTGCTCGGCGCCGCCCTCCCCGCCACTTGGGCGGCCCGGACCCGGACGGTCACGGCCCTGCGGACGGAGTGACGACGGGGGACGAACCCGGCGGCGCGCCCTTCCACCGGCCGACCGGTGGAAGGGCGCCCCGCGGGAACGGCCCACCCGGCGGGGCCGCTCACCCGGAGCGGCCGGCCCACTCTGGCGGGTTCGGCTCACTCGGCGGGGTCGGCCGCACTCAGGTCAGTCGCGCCGCCGCGTACGCCTCCATGGCGGCCCGCTGGTACGCGGCCAGGCCCGGGGCGATGGCCTCGTACGCGGCGCTCCACCGGTCGTTCTCGGTGCAGGAACGGGCGATCGCCAGGTACTCCTCCACCGGGACCGGCCGGAGGGTGCCGAGCATCCGGTACTCCTCGTCGATCGTGCTCTGCACGGGCTCGGCGTCGGCCGGGTGGCCGGCCGCCAGCAGTTCGGCCAGGTGGATCATGCGTGCGGTCCGCTCGCGCTGGCCGGCCTCGATCTCCTCCGGGCTCATCGCGGCCGTCGCGCGCCGGGTGGCCTCGACGTGCTCGGGGAAGTCCCGCAGGCTGGCGTCGACGTCGGCGGGCCGGATGCCCTCGAACAGGTTCTCGGGGCGATTGATGGTCATGGGCGTGCCGTCCTTCCGAAGGTGTTCCAGGTCGGCGATCGTGCGGGAGACGGTGGCGGCCAAGGCGTCCAGCCGGTCGCGTTCGGTGACCAGCCGCCGGTGGTGGCCCCGCAGGGCGTCCAGCTCGTCCACCTGGTCGCCCAGGATCTGGGCGATCTCGGGCAGCCCCACGCCCAGCGCCCGCAGCACGAGGATCTGCTGCAGCTGCAGCAACTGCCTTTCCTCGTAGTAGCGGTGGCCGTTGGAGCCGATCCGGGCCGGCGGCAGCAGGCCGATCTCGTCGTAGTGCCGCAGGGTCCGGGCGGTCACCCCGGACATCCGGGCCACCTCCGCGATCGGCCAGGCCATGGCCGCCTCCCCTCGCTCCCGGGTCCGATCCCGGGTTCCACGTTCGTCGTACCGGGCCGGTTCTTCCGGCCGTGGTCACGACGGTAGAAGTTGCCGCTGCGGCAGCTTCAAGTCCGGTCTCGCCGTTGCCCGTCGGAGCCGGGCCGGCCACTGCCCGTCCGCGGCACCCGCCCCGCCCACTGCCCGTCCGCGGCACCCGCCCCGCCCACTGCCCGTCCGCGGCACCCGCCCCGCCCACTGCCGCCCGCGTCGCCTACGTGTCGCCTGCGTGTCGCCTACGCGTCGCCGAACCAGTCCAGCGACTGCCCGTGCGGCCCGGTGAAGGCCACCGGCCGCTCGTCCAAGGCGAGCGCGAACAGTCCGGATCCGGGCGGGGCCGGGCGGGGCAGGCGCCGGGCGACGGCCGGCAGCACGGAGACCGCCTCGTTGGAGACCCAGTGCCCGGGCAGCTCGCGCACGGTCGCCGCGAACTCTTCCCGCGCTTCCGGCGACAGGTACGCGAGCACGGCGCTGTGGAACACCACCGGGGTGGCCCCCGCCGGTACCTGCGCCACCAACTCCCGCACCGTCGCGTTGAGATCACCGCGCACCAGCAGCGGAGGCTCGGCGCGGGCGACCTCCACGGCGCCGCGCAGCCGGTCCAGCCGGTGGGTCTGCTCCGGCCAGACCAGCGACTCCAGCCAGCGCACGTCCTCCTCGGCCCGGACGTCCAGCGGGTGGAGGTCGATCCCGGCCCGCCACACCACCTCCGGCAGCCGCTCCCGCAGGGTCGCGGGGAGCGGCACCGGCCCGCTCACCGCGCAGTCCAGCGTCACCGGGCTCGCCGCGGCGCCGAACTCGGCCACCGGGGCGCCGCCCACACCGTCGGCCGGCAGGTACCGGTAGCGGTACCGGTCCGGGTACAGGCAGAGACCGGCCGAGGCGCCCACCTCGATCAGCGCGAGCGGCTGCGGCAGCGTCGCCAGCAGCGGCAGCAGGGTGGCGCAGCGGCCCGACTCGTTGGTCTGCGTCCGGCGCTCCAGCATGGTGGCCGACGCCTCGTCCCAGTGGGCCGTCACCCAGGCGCGGAAGGCCGGCCAGCCCTCCGTCACCGGGCCGCCCAGGTGGCGGACGGTGCCGAACAGCAGGTTCGGCTGCCGCTTGGCGGCCGGCAGCCCGTCCAGCAGCGCGCGCACCTGCCCGTCCTCGGCGACGCGTTCGGCCAGGTCCTGGTAGACCGCCGAGTTGCCGCGCGCCTCCCGCTCCGCGAAGCCGCGGTAGAGGTCCCCCGTATCGCTGTGCATCCTCGTCCGTCCTTCCGGATGATCAGAATCGGTCCAGGTTAGGCCCGGCCGCCGCGCAGTGGTCGACCGGGCGGGGAGCGGTGTCACCCCAGCATTCCGCCCATGTGCCCGTCCTCGGCGAGCAGCCGCCAGGAGCAGCCGGGCGAGGCGAAGGCCTCCGGGTCGACGGCTTCCACCAGCCGGTCCACCACCGTGCTCAGCAGCGACTGCGGGTCGAACACCGCCCAGGTGTCGTGGCCCCGGCCGTACTCCCAGCGCTCCCACTCGACGCGCAGCCGCTCGTACGTCCAGAGGGCGTAGAGCAGGGCGGACAGGTCGCGGTTCAGGTACGCCTCGGGCTGGCCGTCGTCGTACCAGTCGGGCAGCTCCAGGCGGCCGGTGGTGCCGTCCAGGGCGATCGTGAGGTCCGTCGGCCAGTCCCCGAGGGCGATGAAGTCCCGCTGGTACGGGCGGTCCTCCTCGCCGTCGAAGTACTCCGGGTACGCCTCGCCCATGGTGACCAGCGGCTCGTCGCACACCCCGAACATCGCCCCGCCCAGCGGCAGCCCGACGTCGGTCAGCAGCCGCCGGGTCGGCTCGTGCACCAGGGCGGCGGGCAGGTGCTCGGGCCGGAAGCGGTGCACCCGGCCGGGGCCGTCGTCCTCGTCCGTCAGTGCCGCGAGTTCCGCCACCAGCTCCGGGCCGACTTCGTACGCGGGCCCGCCCGGACCGCCCGGCAGCGCACCCCAGCCCAGCGCGTGCACCAGCAGCGCGGTGCCCCAGTGCGCGGGCGGCGTGGAGCCGTGCACGAACAGGCCCGGATCGACCTCCCGCATCCGCTGCTCGGCCCGTGCCACGACCTCGGCGACCACGGCCGGGCCGCGCCGTCCGTCCAGCGCCTCCGGCCGCCGGGCCGCCTCGGCGACGGCCTCCACCTCCCGCACCAGGCCGGCCAGTGCCGTCAGGTCGGAGGCCAGCAGGTCCCGTCGCGGGCCGCCGTTGTCCAGGAACACCTCACCGGTCGCCCCGTCCAGCAGGACGAGGTTGCCGAGGGCGGCGAAGGGCGTGCAGTAGTCCGTCTCCCCGAGGACGAACAGCCGCTCCGCGTCCGCCGGGAACGGCCGCACCGCGCCGAACTCCAGGAACGCCCCCGCGGCCGGCAGCCCCTCCCGGGCCAGGAACTCCCGGCTCTCGGCGTGCACCACTCCGCCCGGCGAACCCGACACCTGCTCACACCCCACGTACCCCACCCCTCCCCGGCCCTGACCCCCAGACCCTAGCGGCCCGGCCCGACATCGCCGCGCGGGTTGTCGCCTAGGGCCGTTGCCGCGGGTCGTCGCCGCAGGTCGTCGCCGCGGATTCCGGCGGGCCGCCCGGGGCCGGTCGGCTACGCCCCTGCTGCCGGGTCCACGTTCCACACCTCGGGCAGGTCCGCGTCGCAGCAGGCGCAGACGTAGTGCTCCTCGCGGACGAGGTTGACCGTGGTGCACCCGGGGCAGCGGCGGAAGACCGCCCCGTACGTGAAGGCGCCCGGGTGCGGCAGGCCGATGCGGGTGAGGGCGGCGGTCACGGCGGGCCAGGAGGTGGTGTCGGGGCAGTAGCCGGTGGAGTGGTTGCTGACCGTCTCGACCTCCCATCCGCCGCCTCCCTCCGAGCGCCGGAACCCGATCTCCCCGGCGCTCAGCACCAACTCCCCACCGGCGCAGGCCACGTGCTCGCTGCGGCGCGGGGCGAGCAGCAGCGCGCCGGCCAGGTCGACCACGAAGGTGAACGGCTCCGCCGACTCCTGCGCGGTCCGGCCGCCCATCCAGGCGGTGAACTCGTCGGCCGTCCGGACCGGTCGACCGCCGGGCCCGCCGGCCTCCCGCAGCTCCGGCGGCCCCACGTACCGGTACGCCCGGCCGAAGCCGTTCGCGACCTCCGCGGCAATGCCCCGCTCGGCCAGCCGGGCCCGCCAGTACGCCATCTCGACGGTTGTCCCGGCGAGCTCGAAGTGCCTTAGCCGGTCGATGAGTTCACGTGCCTGCGGCAGCGAGGTCGCCGAGCCCCCGTGGAGCGCCCGCAGCGCCGCGACCGGGTCGGTGAGCGGTCCGGTGAGCCGGAGCCGGGCCGGTCCGTGGGTGGTCAGCAGCGCCGCGCGGACGTCCTCCGGCAGTTCCTCCGGTCCCGAGTGCTCGCACATGTAGGCGTTGCAGTGCGGGCAGGTGTGCTCGGCGTCCCACCAGAGGTCCCGCCCGTGCATCAGGAACTGTCCGACGCTGCGGACCGCGGTGCCCCCGCAGCCCCAGCACCGGACGGCCATCCGCACGCCCTGTTCCGTCTCGGTCATGCCCGCACTCTACGGTGGCCGGGGCGCGGCTGAGCGCGAGCAGTACCCGCCCACCTGCGGGAACCCGGGCCGGCCGGAGCCGGAGCCGGAGCCGGAGCGGGAGCCGGAGCCGGGGCGGGAGCCGGAGCCGGCGAGGGACGGTGACCGGGCCGGAGCCCGCCGCCCCCGGTCAGCCGCCGACCGATCCAGCCGGACCGGCACGAGGCGGGTCTCCTCGTCCGGTTCCACGTGGGCGGCGCGGACGCGCCGGCGCCCGGCGGGCAGGTCGAGGCGGAGCCGCCCCTCGGTGGCGGACTCCTCGCCCGTCCAGCCGGCGTCGAACAGGTACACCGGCCCGTTCCCGACCTCCCAGGACAACTCGGGCTCCCACTCGGCGAGTTGCAGCGCCCGCGGCAGGGCGGCGAGGATCGCCTCCTCCGACTCCGCCGCCGTCCACCGCGGCAGCAGTCCCCGCTCCGGCAGGTGGGTCGTCGACAGCGGCTCGTCGCCGAGGACCAGCACCTGTGCCCCGTCGACGTCCAGCTGCCCGACGTGACCGTCGACCCCGCAGGCCCGGTCGTGGTCCCACCCTCACTGCCGGTCCACGCGCCCGGCGCCGCCTCGGGGGCGAGCACCAGCGGCCCGCCCCCGGAATCGATCCACTCCACCCGGTCCATCCGGGCTCCGTACCGGGGCGGACGACCCGCGGGTCAGGCGAGCCCGCCGGCCTTCCGGGCGGCCTGCTCCACGCGGTCGCGGTGTGCCCGCCACCAGTCCGCGTCGCCCTCGGCGGTGTTGACGCCGTCGGGGCGCTGGCCGACGGCGCCGTCCACGAGTTCGCGGACGAGGTCGGCGTGGCCGACGTGGCGGTGGCTCTCGGCGATCATGTGGACGAGCACCCGGTGCAGGGTCTGCTCGGGGCGGTCGCCGAACGGCAGTCGGCCGGTCGCGTCCAGCGGCAGGGCCTCGATGGTGGCGTCCGAGTGCGCCCAGACCCGCCGGTAGCGCCCGACGATCTCCTCGGTGCCCTCCTCCGCCCGCGCCCACAGGTCGCCGTTCGGCTCGGTGTCGCCGATGAACCACAGCGGGGTCGGCTCGGGGAAGGGGCGCCCGAAGGTGTCGCCGAAGTACATCGCCTCGGCCCCGGTGAGGTGCTTGACCAGGCCGAGCAGGTTCGTCCCGGTGGGGGTGAGCGGGCGGCGCAGGTCGTACTCGGAGAGGCCGTCGAGTTTCCAGAGCAGCGCGTCGCGGGCGTCCTGGAGGTAGATCCGGAGGTCGGTCTTGTCGTCCGTCGCAGTCATGCGACCAGTCTGTCGACCGCCGGAGGCCTGTCCACCGGTTCCGGCCGCCCGCCGCCATCGCCAGCCGCCCGCTGCCGCACGCCCGGAAGGCCCGGGTTCCCGGTGCGGCGGGCGGGCGGCGTTCAGTCCGTTCCTCGTGCAGTGCCGAAGAGTTGACGAATCGTCAGGGCCATGCCCGTCCGACCGTGATCCGATCGTCGATCCCCCTGCGGGGCCGTCAGCGGACCACGTCGAAGACCTGCTTCTGCAGGCCGTTGTCGTAGGCCGCGTACTCGACCAGCTTCAGCTTCTGGGCGTCCTTGTCCGTGGCGCTGAACAGGCGCTTGCCCGCGCCGAGCAGTACGGGGAAGACGAGCAGGTGGTAGCGGTCGATCAGGCCGGCGTCCGAGAGGGCCCGGTTCAGGGCGGCGCTGCCGTGGACGATGATCGGGCCGCCCTCGGTCTCCTTCAGGGCGGCGACCTCGTCGAGCGAGCGCAGGATGGTGGTCTCGCCCCAGTTCGACACCAGGTCGTCCTCGGTGAGGGTGGTGGAGACGACGTACTTGGGCAGGGTCTTGTAGCGGGCGAAGTCCGCCATGTCCGGCCACACCGGGCTGAACGCCTGGTAGCTGACCCGGCCCAGCAGCATCGCGCCGGCCTCCTCCTGCTCCCGCCCCTTGATCTCGAACGCCTCGGGGACGAACTCGATGTCCTTGAAGGTCCATCCGGCGTTCCGGTAGCCGGGCTCGCCGCCGGGGGAGTCGACGACGCCGTCGAGCGAGATGAAGGCGGTGCTGATCAGGGTGCGCATCGGTGGTTCCTCTGTTCTTCGTACGGGTGCGGATCGGGGGCGTGCAGACGTGCTGATGGGCGAGCGGTCCAGCGGTCCAGCGGTCCAGCGGTCCAGCGGGCGAGCGGTCAGGCGAGGAGGCCGTTCAGCCACTGCTGCCAGGAGGCCTCGGCCCCCGCCGGTGCCGGGCCGAAGAGGTGGTGGAACATCAGGACCAGTCCCGAGCCGTGGTGGAAGGTGTGGAGCCCGTCGGCGGTGCGGACCGCCAGGCGCTCGTCGTCCGCCCAGACCACCTCGCCGTCCAGTGGCGGCAGGTCGGCCGGTCCGCCGTGGGCCCGTGCACCGACGGTGACCGGCAGGGACAGTGACAGTGCGTCGGCGAGAACCGTGCGGACCTCCGGCTCCGGCCGCCCGGTGGACGGCGCCGCGGCGAAGACGGGGGTGGCGGTGCGTCCGGGGAAGTGGGCGAGGTACTCGCGGAGCGTGTGGAGGTGGAAGGGCCAGCCGCGGCGCAGCGCGTCGTACTCGTCCTGCCAGTCGTCGCCGAGCAGGCCGCTGTGGACGACGCGGAGCACGGTGGCGGCGCCGTCCCGGCCCTCGATCAGGTACTCGAAGGCCATGAAGCGGCCGTCCTCGGCGGTGGTCGTGCGGGTGGCCAGGCGCTTGCCGGGTTCGTAGGCGGTGATCACCGCCTCCTCGCGGTGGCCCCCGACCTCCATGGCGGCGGTGCCGCCCTCGCGCGGGTCCAGCTCGTTGCGGCCCATGAACCAGGAGTCGATCCCCGGTCCGGTGGCGATCGCCTCCCAGACCTGTTCGGGGCTCGCGGGCAGGGAGGTCTCCAGCTCGATCTCGAACGGGTGGGTCATCGCAGGTTCTCCTGGTTCGGCTCGTCCTCGGGCTGTTGCGCGTCGGTCCCGGCCGTCTCCGCCGTGGGCCGTGCTGCCGAGGGGATCTGGTGGAGTCCGACGACCACCCGGTGGCTGCGGCCTCCGGGTGCGGACTCGTCGTGGTAGCGGCTGACGAGGGCGGCCACGGCCTGGGCCAGTTCCTCGGCGAAGGCCGTCCGGTCGGCCGCGGAGGCGAACCGCACCCGGGCGTCGATGCCGAAGGTGGCGACCCGCCGCCGGGCGCGGGCGGCGCCGGTCAGCAGGGTCCCGACCTCCTGGACGAGCCGGGAGCCGAGGGCCAGCAGCCAGTGGGCGGAGAGCTGGTCGGGGGAGCGGTCGGGGTCCGGGCTGACGGCGGCGAGGACGCTGGGGGAGATCACGTAGGAGGCCGCGGTGGCGCAGTAGACCCGTTCGGTGACGTTGCCCTTGCGCCGCTCCTCGGCGAGTTCGACGAGTCCGTGCCGCTCCAGTTCCTTCAGGTGGTAGTTGACCTTCTGCCGGGGCAGGCCCAGTCGGCCGGCCAGCATGGCAGCCGAGCCGGGTTCGGCCAGGGCGGCGAGGATCCGGGCCCGGATCGGGTCCAGGGACGCCTCGGCCGCGGCGGGTTCTTCGATGACGGCGACATCCAGCACCCCTCCAGGGTTCATCCGACAAAAAAATTTGTCAAGGAAAAAACGCTTGTCGGTAGCCCGGTCGGCCGAGTGGTCCCGCCCGGTCGGCCGAGCGCCGCCGCCCGTCCACTGCGGGCCCGTCGCCCCCTCCGGCGGTCGCCCGCCGCCCGCACCCGCCGCGACCTGGCACGGAGAGTGACGGGTGGGGCTACCGGGTCGGACTTGAATCTTTGCGAACGAATGTTCGATCCTGGGGCTGTGCCCGTTTTCGAATCTGTTTTCGAATCCACCGCCGAGCAGCCCGCACGCCCCGCGCTCCGGCCGGTGGCGCTCCCGGCTGCCGTGCCGGGGGAGCCGGGCGACGGACGGACGGAGGCCCGGGGCCTGCTGCCGGTGCCGCCCGCGCTGCGGGAGGTGCTGCCGGACGGCGGCCTGCGACGCGGCACCGCGGTGTCGGTGGCGGGCGGGGACACCGGGCTGCTGCTGGCGCTCGCCGCCGGGGTGCGGGACACCGAGGGCGGCTGGGCGGCGGCGGTCGGGCTGCCGGACCTCGGGCTCGCCGCCGCCGAGGGGTACGGGCTGGACCTGCGCCGACTGCTGGTCGCGGACGACCCCGGGCCGCACTGGGCCGAGGTGGTGTCGGTGCTGGCCGGTGCGGTCGAACTGGTCATGCTGCGCCCGGACGGTCCGGTGCCGCCGAAGCTGGCCGCCCGGCTGGCGGCGGTGCTGCGGCGCAGCGGCTGCGTGCTGCTGGTGGCCGGACCCTGGCCGGGCGCGGCACTGCGGCTGGGGGTGCGCTCCGGGCGCTGGTTCGGGCTGGGCGACGGCTACGGGCAGCTCGCCGGCCGACAGGTCGAGGTGGCGGCCGAGGGTCGCGGCTCGGCGGTGCGCGGCCGGACCGCCCGGCTCTGGCTGCCGGACGAGCACGGCGCGGTGCGCCCGCTGCAGGAGTGTCCGGTCCGGGAACGCCCGCTCCGGGATCGCCCGCTGCAGGAAGGCCCGTTCCAGGAGCGTCCGGTCCGGGAGCACCCGCAGCCGCAGCCCGTGGCGGAGCCGGCGGCACCACGCGTCGCGGCGGTGGTCTGAGATGCCCGGGAACGAGCGGTCCGGCAGCGAGCCGTCCGGGACCGCCGAGGACCGCACCCCCCGGGTGCTGGTGGTCTGGTGCCCGGACTGGCCGGTGGTGGCCGTCACCGGCGACGACCCGGTGGCGGTGACCGAGGGCGGGCGGATCCTCGCCTGCTCGGCGGGTGCCCGGGCGGCCGGGGTGCGGCAGGGGCAACGGCTCAAGCTGGCCCAGCGGCTCTGCCCGGAGCTGGAGTTGCGCGACCGCGACCCGGAGGCGGAGACCCGCCGCTTCGAGCCGGTGGTCGCGGCGGTGGAGGCGTTCACGCCCCGGGTGGAGGTGATCCGCCCCGGCCTGTGCGCGATCCCGGTGAAGGGCCCGGGCCGCTACTTCGGCGGCGAGGAGGCGCTGGCCGCCAAGGTCCGTGCGGCGGTGGCGGACGCCCTCGGTCGCCCGCCCGTCCCGGACGCCGTCCCGGGCGCGGTGAACCCCGAAGCTCCCGGAACCCCCGAAGCCCCCGGGGCTCCTGAAACCCCCGAGACCCCCGAAACCCCCGAGGCTCCTGAAACCCCCAAGACCTCCGAGACGCCCGGGGCCCCCCAGCCCCCCGAAGCCCCGCACGCCCAGGTCGGCGTCGCCGACGGCCTGTTCGCCGCCGTGCTGGCCGCCCGCGCCGGGGTGCTGGTGCCGGCCGGCCGGACGGCGGAGTTCCTCGCCCCGTACCCGGTGAGCGCGCTGGGCGACGAGGCGCTGGCCGAGCTGCTCGGCCGGCTCGGCCTGCCCACCGTCGGGGCGTTCGCCGCGCTGCCGCCGGAGGCGGTCGCGGACCGCTTCGGCCCGTCCGGGACGGTCGCGCACCGGCTGGCCCGCGGGCTGCAGCCGCGTCCGCTGGTGCCGCGCGACCAGGAGCCGGACCTCGCCGTCGAGCAGCGCTTCGACCCGCCGGAGCCGCTGGCCGAGCCGCTGGTGTTCGTCGCCCGCACGCTGGCCGAGGCGTTGCACCAGCGGCTGGCCGGGGCCGGGCTGACCTGCCGCCGGGTGGCCGTCGAGGTGGCCTGTGCGGACGGCCGGTCGGCCTCCCGGCTGTGGCGGCACGAGGGCCGGCTGTCGGCGACGGCGCTGGCCGAGCGGGTCCGCTGGCAGCTCCAGGCCTGGCAGGGCATGGGCACCTTCACCGACGGACAGGAGGGCTTCACCCTGCTCCGCCTGGCCCCCGACGGCCTCTCCCCGGACCAGGGCCGCCAGCTGGCGCTGTGGGGCCAGGCGGTTGCGGACGACCGGGTGGAGCGGGCGGTCGCCCGGGTGCAGGCGGTGCTCGGGCACGCCGGGCTGCGCCGGATCGAGCCGGCCGGCGGGCGCGGTCCGGGGGAGCAGGCGGTCAAGGTGCCGTGGGGCGAGCCGTACGAGGCGGCGGTCCCGGCCGATGCGCCCTGGCCGGGGCGGCTGCCGGAGGTGTGGCCGGCCGTGGTGCTGCGGGAGCCCACGCCGGTGCGGGTGCTGGACGAGGCCGGGCTGCCGGTCACGGTGGACGGCCGGGCGGGGGTGTCGGCCCGGCCGGCCCTGGTCGTGGTCCGGGGGCGGGAGGAGCCGGTGGGCGGCTGGACCGGGCCCTGGCCGGCGGTCGAGTACTGGTGGGACCAGTCGCTCGCCCGCCGCCGGGCGCGGTTCCAGGTCGTGGTGGGCGACGGCCGGGCGCTGCTGCTCACCGTGGAGGGGGGTGCGTGGTACCTGGAGGCCGGCTACGACTAGCGGCCCCGGAACCGGAGGGACCCGCGAGGGGTCCGCGAGGGACCAGACCCGCAAGGGACCAGACCCGCGAGGGACCAGACCCGCGAGGGGCCGGGCCCGCAAGGGACCAGACCCGCAACGAGCCCGGGCCCGCAAGGGACCGAGGGGGGTGAGTGCAGGCACGAGAACGACGAAGGCAACCCCCGATGGGCTTCACCAGCCACCCGAACCTCCCCTGGAGCGAGCTGCACCGCCGGCTGACCGGCGCGGCGCCGGACCGTACGGTCGTCCCGCTGCGCCGCCCCGCCCCGGAGGGGCCTCCCCCCGCCCCGGAGGAGTCCGCCGAACCCTGGGCCGAGCTGCACGTCCACTCCGCCTTCAGTTTCCTGGACGGCGCCAGCGACCCGGAGGACCTGGTCGCCGAGGCGGCCAGGCTGGGCGTGGAGACCCTCGCGATCACCGACCACGACGGCCTGTACGGCGCCGTCCGGCTCGCCGAGGCGGCCCGGGGCACCGGCGTGGCCACCGTGTTCGGCGCGGAGCTGACCCTCCGCCACGCGGCGGACCGCCGCTCCCCGGAGGAGACCGAGCACCTGCTGGTCCTGGCCCGCGACCCGGTCGGTTACCGCCGGCTGTCCGCCGCGATCGCCGCCGCCCAGCTGGCCGGTGGTGCGAAGGGCCGCCCGGCGTACGACCTCGCGGCGCTGGCCGGGGCGCACGGCGGCCACTGGGCGGTGCTCACCGGCTGCCGCCTCGGCCGGGTCCCCGCCGCCCTCGCCGGGAGGCAGGGCCCCGACCGGGGCGGGGCCGGGGACCGGCTGCGCACCCTCACCGAGGCGTTCGGCCGCGAGAACGTGTACGTCGAGCTGATCGACCAGTGGCTGCCCGGCGACGACCGGCGCAACGACGCCCTCGCCGCCCTCGCCGCCGAAGCGGGACTGCCCGTCGTCGCCTCCACCAACGCCCACCACGCCGGCCCCGCCCAGGGCCGCCTCGCGCAGAGCCTCGCCGCGCTGCACGAGCGCCGCACCCTGCAGGACGCGGTCGGCTGGACCAGGGCGGCCGGCACCGCGCACCTGCGCTCGGGCCGCGAGATGGCCGGTCGGCTGGCCCGCTTCCCGGGTGTGCAGCGGGCCACCGTCGAGCTGGGCCGGGCCTGCGCCTTCGACTTCGCCAGACTGGACCCGGAGCTGCCGGGCTTCCCCGTTCCCGAGGGCGAGACCGAGATCAGCCACCTGCGCACCCTGGTCGCGGCCGGCGGCCCGGCCCGCTTCGGTCCGGGCAACGCCGCCGCCCGCCGCCAGCTCGCCAAGGAGCTGGACGTGATCGAGGACCTCGACCTGGCCGGCTACTTCCTGATCGTGCACGACATCGTGGACTTCTGCCGGAGCCGGGAGATCTGGTGCCAGGGGCGCGGGTCGGCCGCCAACTCCGCGGTCTGCTACGCCCTCGGGATCACCGCCGTCGACCCGATCCACTACCGGCTGCTGTTCGAGCGCTTCCTCTCCACCGCCCGGGACGGGCCGCCCGACATCGACCTGGACATCGAGAACCGCCGCCGCGAGGAGGTCATCCAGTACGTCTACGGCCGCTACGGGCGCGAGCACGCCGCACAGGTCGCCAATGTGATCACCTACCGGCCCCGGCTGGCGATCCGCGACGCCGCCCGGGTGCTCGGCTACCCGCAGGGGCAGGTGGACGCGTTCAGCCGGCAGACCGACTTCCGCTCCGCCCCCGGCGCGGACGCCGTCATCCCCGCCGACGTGCTCGCCCTCGCCACCCAACTCCACGGTCTGCCGAGACACTTGGGCATCCACTCGGGCGGCATGGTGCTCACCCGGGAGCCGATCGGGGAGATCTGCCCGACCGAGTGGGCCCGGATGCCCGGGCGCTCCGTCCTGCAGTGGGACAAGGAGTCCACCGCCGGCGCCGGGCTGGTGAAGATCGACCTGCTCGGCCTCGGCATGCTCGCCGCCCTGCACGACGCCTGCGACCTGGTCGCGGAACACCACGGCCTGCGCTACGACCTGGCCACCATCCCGGACGACGACGGGGGCGTGTACGCGATGCTGCGCCGGGCCGACACCGTGGGCGTGTTCCAGGTCGAGTCCCGGGCGCAGATGGCGACCCTGCCCCGGCTCAAGCCGGACCACTTCTACGACCTGGTGGTCGAGGTCGCACTGATCCGCCCCGGCCCGATCCAGGGTGGCTCCGTCCACCCGTACCTGCGCCGCCGCGCCGGGGTCGAACCGGCCGGCTGCCCGCACCCGCTGATGGAGAACGCGCTCGGCAAGACCCTCGGGGTGCCGCTGTTCCAGGAGCAGATGATGCAACTCGCCATCGACTGCGCCGGGTTCAGCCCGGCCGAGGCGGATCAGCTGCGGCAGGCGATGGGCGCCAAGCGCTCGCACGAGCGGGTCGCCCGGCTGCGTGAGCGGCTGCTGGGCGGGATGGCCGAGCGCGGCATCCCGCCGGAGGTCGCCGAGGACGTCTACGGCAAGATCGAGGCCTTCTCCAGCTACGGCTTCCCGGAGAGCCACGCGATCAGCTTCGCCTACCTGGTGTACGCCAGCGCCTGGCTCAAGTACCACTTCCCGGCGGCCTTCACCTGCGCCCTGCTGGCCAACCAGCCGATGGGCTTCTACTCGCCGCTCAGCCTGGTCGCGGACGTCCGGCGGCACGGCGTGCGGGTGCGCGGGGTGGACGTCAACGCCAGCGGGGCGCGGCCCACCCTGGAGCCGTACCGGGGGCCGACCCCGAAACCGCCGCTGACCGCCGGGCGCCCGCAGCCGGCCATCCGGCTCGGCCTGGAGACCGTCCGCGGCATCGGCACCCCACAGGCCGAGGCGGTCGTGGCCGGACAGCCGTACGCGGACCTGGAGGACTTCGCCCGTCGCACCGGCCTGCCCGCGCCCGTCCTGGAGTCGCTGGCGACGGCGGGCGCCTTCGACTGTTTCGGGCTGACGCGACGTCAGGCGCTGTGGGCGGCAGGGGCGTTCGCCGGGATCTCGGCCGAGCTGATCCCCGGCACCACGCCCGGCACCGAGGCGCCGGAGCTGCCCGGGATGAGCCCGGTCGAGGAGACCATCGCGGACCTGTGGGCCACCGGCACCTCCGCCACCAGCCATCCGCTCCAGCACCTGCGCGACCGCCTGGACCGCGGCGGCGCGCTCCGTGCCGCCCAGCTCCCGGACGTGCCGCCGGGGACGGCGGTGGTGGTCGGCGGCCTGGTCACCCACCGGCAGCGGCCGCCGACGGCCGGCGGGGTGCTCTTCCTCAGCCTGGAGGACGAGACCGGCCTGATCAACGTGATCTGCAACCGCCCGGTCTGGGAGTCCCAGCGCCGTACCGCCCTGGACCGGGCCGGGCTGCTGGTCCACGGCCACATCGAGCGGGACCGGGGCGCCACCAACCTGATCGCCACCCGGCTCACCCCGCTCAGGATCGGACTCTGAACAGGGCGGGCCGGCCGGGGGCTTGGGGACGGGCCCTAGAAGGCGGGCTCGTCGCCCAGGTCGAGGATCCGCAGATCGGTGAGGCGGACGGCGTACCAGACGTCCCGGCCGCTCCCGTCGCCCCAGGACTCGGTCAGCCGGACGGAGGCGAAGCCCTTATCCTGCCCGACCTCCTGGGCCGCCCAGCGCGCCGGGGCGTCCTGCGCCCGGAACACCGGGTCGGCTTCGGACTGCTGGGCCCGGGCGTCCAGCCGGTGGTTCAGGTGCGCGGAGAGGTAGTGGCCGCGGACCTGTCGCGGGGTCCGGTCGCTCTGCCCGAGCACGGCGGCGCGGTACGCCTCCAGGAAGGCGGCCACCCGGTCGGCGGCCGGAGTGCCGGCCCGCACCGGCGCTCCGATCACGGGGGTGGGCGCCACGGCGGTGGCGGCATCCGCCGGGGCGGCCTGCGGGGGAGTGGCCCGGGCGGCGGCGGCCGGCCCGGCGAGGGCGAGCAGGGCGGTGGCGACCGCGAGGGCGGCGCGAACGGTGGGGGTGCGAATCATGCGGGCATTCCACCACCCGTCGAACGTGCGGGCCTATCGCCAGAATGAGTGGTTCTGTCGCCACCGCCGCCTTCGTCAGGGAATGTGGCGATGTGTCAGCCTTTTGTCAGCCTGCGGGGAAGCCGATCTCCACGAGGTCCTTCGCGAGCTCCTCCAGGTCGGTGTCCGGGTTGAGCGCCGCGACCACGGCCGGGGTGAGCGGGCGCAGCGCCAGGACGTGCTCGATCGCGGCGAGGTCCAGCGGCTGCTCGGGTTCGAAGTACTCCTCGGCCCAGTCCCGGTACGCCTCGGCCGACGGGTCCAGCAGCAGTCCGAACGGGCCGGCCCGGCACGCGTCGACGGCGTCCCCCCGCCAGGCCGCGTCCTGGTGCGTCCGCCAGAAGAAGGCGGTGGCTACCGGCTCCTCCTCGTCCCCGCTGCCCAGTTCCTCGACGAAGCCGCGGAACGCCTCGGGGACGGCGCCGAGCGGCTTCAGCGTCGTCGGCACCTCGTGGTCGAAGCTCCTCCCGTACACGCCGACGGGGGAGAAGAGCACGAACCAGTCGTTGCCCTGGCCGTCGCGCATCGAACCGAGCGCGTCGTCCGCGGACCAGCGGGAATCGAAGGAGTAGTACCGGCCGCCCCAGTCGTCCGGGCTGAGGATCGCGTCGAGCACGGCGAGGGCGCGGCAGCGGTCGCGCAGCTCGGGGATGGCGGGCAGTCGGCCGATCAGGTCGTTCATGCCCGCCATTGAACCCCGGGGGTCCGACACGTCCCGGCGGCCGCGGCCTGCGGACCGGCCACGCGGCGGCGGCCGCGACCCGCACGGCCGGACCGCCGGGGCCGGCCGACCCTACGACCCGGGCTGCCGCCCCTTGCCCGGCGCCCCGGCGAAGGCCTGGGCGATCGGGAGCCAGGCGGCGGCGACCGGGCCGGTCGCGGTGAGGGCGAGGTCGTCCCGGTGGCGGCGCTGGGTCACCAGGAGGCAGAAGTCCAGGGCCGGGCCGGTCACCACGTCCTGTGCGTCGGCCGGGCCGATGGCCCACGTCCCGCCGTCGGGGGCGGTCAGTTCGAGCCGGACCGGCCGCTCCGGCGCGGGCAGGCCGTGCGCGCCGAAGGCGAAGCCCAGGGTGCGCAGCCCCAGATGGGCGATGTGCCGCAGCCGGGCGGTGGGCTCGCGGGTGACGCCGAGCGCGTCCGCGACGTCCTGGCCGTGCGCCCAGGTCTCCATCAGCCGGGCGGTGGCCATCGAGGCGGGCTTCATCGGCGGGCCGAACCAGGGCAGCCGTACGTCGGCCGGTGCCGCGGACAGCGCCGCCAGCACCTCCTCCCGCCCGGCCCGCCAGCGGGCGAGCAGCACCGTCGGCTCGGCGGCCGCGCCGTCCCGCGCACCCTCCTCCACCGGGTCGGCGTCGGCCGCCGACAGCTTGCCGAAGCGGGCGTCGACCGCGGCGGCGAAGCCCTCCGCGTCGCGCGCGGCCAGTGCCGTCCAGTCGTCGGTCCAGGCCAGGTGGGCGATCTGGTGCGCGATCGTCCAGCCCTCGGCGGGTGTCGACCGGGCCCAGCCCTCCGCCGGCAGGCCGGTCACCAGCCCGTCCAGCACCGCGCTCTCGGCCCGCAGGTCCTCCAGCAGCCCGCCGAGGACGCCGCTCGGCGGCGGAGTCGGGGCGTTCGGGTCGGTCATCGGTTTCCCCTCCGATCAAGGCGGTCACCACCCGCCGGTCGTCACGGCCGCACCCTACGCCCGCCCCGTCACCGGCGCCCGCCACTCCGCGGAACACGCACGTCAGGACTCTCGCCACCGGCCGCGGCGCGTGTGAGAATCGCGCGATGAAAAGCGCGGACACTCCCCAAGCTGCGCGAGCCGGTGACGCTGCCGCGCGATCCGGCGAGGTCGTGAGACCCGGTGCCGCCGTGCGGTCCGACGCTGCCGCGCGACCGGATGCCGGGCGGCCGGATACCGTGCGACCCGGCGAGGCCGAAGTCGCCGTCCGGGCAGCCCAGCTGGTGCGGGACGCCGTCCTCGGCGACCTCGCCCGGCGCGTGGTGGCGGAGTGCGGCGCGGACGTCGGGCTGGTCGGGGTGCCGGAGCCGCTGCCCGGGCTGCGGAAGGGCGACGACGGCATGGTGCTGCGCCACTGGGCCGGCACCCGGGCGGACCTGCTGCACGACGTGGCCGTCCCGGCCGGCCTCGGCCTCGGCGGCCGGGCGCTCGCCGAGCGCGCGCCCACCTGGGTGCCCGACTACCGTGCGGCGACGACCATTTCGCACCACTACGACGCGGCCGTGGCCGCCGAGGACCTGTACGCGATGCTCACCGTCCCGCTGATGGACGGCGGCACCGTGCACGGCGTGGTGTACGCCTCGGTACGTGCCGTCGTGCCGTTCGGGGACGTCCGGATCTCCGCCGTCGGCGCGCTGGCCCGGGCCGCGGCCCGGGCCCTGGCCGGGGCCGCCGCCTGGAGCCGCGCGGCAGCCCGACCGGATCAGGGCCGACCGGAGCCGGGCCGACCGGATCAGGGCCGACCGGCCGCCCCCGTACGGCCGTTGACCCCGCGCGAGCACGAGGTGCTGCGCTGGGCGGCGACCGGCCGGACCAACCCGGAGATCGCCGCCCGACTGGGCCTGACGTGCAACACCGTGACCGGCTACCTCAAGTCCGCGATGCACAAGCTCGGCGTCCGCAATCGGACCGAACTCGCGCTGGCGGCACGGGAGTCGGGCCTGGTGGACTGAGCCCGCCCGGACCGCCCGGCCCGCCCGGACCGTCCGCCCGGACCGCCTGAACCGTCCGCCCGGACCGCGGTCAGTTGACCCGGCGCTCCCGCCCGGTCCAGTACGGCTCGCGCAGCCGGAACTTCTGCAGCTTCCCGGTGGCGGTGCGCGGCAGCGAGTCCCGGAACTCCACCGTGGTGGGCGACTTGTAGCCGGCCAGCCGCTGCTTGCAGTGCGCGATCAACTCGGCCTCGCTGACCGGCCCGTGGCCCTCGCGGAGGACGACCAGAGCCTTCACCGTCTCGCCCCACTTCTCGTCCGGCACCCCGATCACCGCCGCCTCGGCGACGGCCGGGTGGTCGTACAGGCAGTCCTCCACCTCGATCGAGGAGACGTTCTCCCCGCCGCTGATGATGACGTCCTTCTTCCGGTCGGAGATGGTCAGTTGGCCGTCCACGAGGGTGCCGCCGTCGCCGGTGTGGAACCACTCGTCCCGCAGCGCCTCGGCGGTCGCCTCCGGCTGCCGCCAGTAGCCGTCCAGCACGGTGTTGGAGCGCACCAGCACCTCGCCCTCCTCGTCGACCCGCAGCCGGATGCCGAGCGCGGGTGCGCCGGCCTGCACCAGCTTCTCGGCCCGCTCGGCGGCCGGCAGCGCGTCCCACTCGGCCCGCGAGCGGTTCACCGTGACGATGGGCGCGGTCTCGGTCAGGCCGTAGAGCTGCATGAACTCCCAGCCCAGCTCCTCCTCGACCTGCTGCACCACCGAGGTCGGCGGCGGGGCGCCGGCCACGATCATCCGCACCCGGTCCCGGCCGGGCACCGGGCCGTCCCAGTCGGCGGCCGCGTCCAGCACCATCTGGACCACGGCGGGCGCGCCGGACAGGAAGGTCACTCCGTGCCGCTCGACCCGGCGCAGGATCTCCGCGCCGTCCACCTTGCGCAGCACGATGTGCCGGGCGCCGAGCCCGGTGAGGGAGAACGGCAGGCCCCAGCCGTTGGCGTGGAACATCGGCAGGGTGTGCAGGTAGACGTCGCGGTCGTTGGCGCCGTAGTGCAGGCCCATCAGGGTCGCGTTCAGCCAGACGTTGCGGTGGGTGAGCTGAACGCCCTTGGGGCGGGCGGTGGTTCCGCTGGTGTAGTTGATGGTGGCGGTGTCGTTCTCGGACATCGCGTAGCGCCGGGGGGAGTTGTCGAAGTCGTACAGCAGGGCGTCGCTGTCCGCGCCGAGCACGAACTTGTGATCGGCCACCACCCCGTCCAGCGCGTCGGCGAGTTCGGGGTCGACCAGCAGGACGGAGGCGCCGCTCTGCTCGACGATGTACGACACCTCCTCGGCCTTCAGCCGGAAGTTCACCGGCACCAGTACCCGGCCGTACCCGCTCACCCCGAAGAAGGAGGTGAGCAGTCGCGCCGAGTTGTGCGAGACGATCGCGACCCGCTCGCCCGGCCCGACGCCGAGCCGGTCCAGCCCGGCCGCCTGGGCGCGGGCGAGTTCGGCGACCCGGCGGTAGGTCAGCTCGCCCCAGGATTCGGCCGGCTGCACCGGTTCGTCGACGATGCCGACCCGGTCGCCGTAGACCAGCTCGGCCCGGTCGATGAAGTCCATCACGGAGAGTGGAATCTGCATGCGCTCACTGTCCTCTCCCGTGCGCCCCGTGCACACCCCCGATCGGGGGTGTCACCCTTCCGCAGCACTCCCGCCCGCCGCAGGAGCGGCCGGGAGCGCCTCGGGAGCGGCCGGAGCCGCCGCCGGGAGCGCCGCGGCGAGGGCCGCCGCCAGTCGGTCCCGCGCCTCGGTCTGGGCGGAGATCCGGCGCTCCAGCACCGACAGCCGCTCCCGGGCGATCGCCAGCACCCGTTCGGACGGCCGGTTCGCCAGCACGTCGCCGTCCAGGCAGCCCAGCAGCGGCCGGAGGTCCTCCAGAGTGAGCCCGGCGCCCACCAGCGCGCGGATGTTGCGCACCCGGACGACCGCGGACTCCCCGTAGTCGCGGTAGCCGTTCGGCTCGCGCGCGGAGTCGATCAGCCCCGCCTGTTCGTAGTGCCGCAGCGCCCGGACGGTCGCCCCCGTTGCCCGCGCCAGCTCGCCGATCCGCACCCGTACAGCCCTCTCCGTGCGCCCCACTGGTCAGCCCACCAGGGCGCCCCCGTCGACGGACAACACTACGCCGGTCACGAACGAGGCCTGCGGCGAGGCGAGTTGCACGATCGCCCAGGCCACCTCGGCGGGCCGGCCGATCCGGCCCAGCGGGGTGTGCTCGATCTGCCACTTCCGGATGGCCGCCCGCCGCTCGGGGTCGTACCCCGAATGGTCGGCGATCGGGGTGTCGATGGCGCCGGGTGCCACGGCCGCCACCCGGATCCCGCGCGGCGCCAGCTCGACCGCCCAGCTGCGGGTGACGGTCTCCAGTGCGGCCTTGCTCGCCGCGTACACCGAGTTGGCGGGCCAGCCGCGCTGTCCGACGGCGGTGCTGACGTTGACGATCACGCCCCGGCTGTCGGCCAGGGCCGGCAGCGCGGCCTGCCCGAGCAGCACCGGGGCGACCAGGTTGGTGGCCAGCAGTTCCTCGATCCCCGTCCGGTCGTAGCCGCCGAGGCCCTGGCCGCTCCGGACGATCCCGGCGTTGTTGACCAGGACGTCGAGCCGGCCGAACCGCTCCAGCGCGGCCCCGACGATCGTCTCCGGCGCGTCCGGGCCGGTCAGGTCGGCGGCGAACGGCTCGATCAGCGACGGGTGCGCGGCCGCCGTCTCCGCCAGCGGCTCCGGCCGTCGCCCGACCGCGAGCACCCGCGCCCCCTCGGCCGCGAAGGCCCGCGCGGTCTCCCGTCCGATGCCCGTCCCGGCTCCGGTGACCACGACGACCCGGTCCTCTGCTGCGTTCACAGTGTCCATGCGGCAAGCCTGCGACCCTGCCGCAGGCGTCAGGGTCAAGCGGCGGCGGGCCGGGGTCGAGCGGCGGCGGGCCGGGGTCGAGCGGCGGGGGACCGGCGTCGAGCGGCGGGGGAGAGGAGCGCCGCCGTCCGTTTGCTGAGCCCGACGCGAACAACGCGTTCGCCGGCCCGGCGTCCGGGCCGCCGCCTGCTAGGAAGGTCGCAACGCACGGCCATCCACCCACGGGGAGCACATCCATGAGCGACCAACGGCCCGACACCCTCTACCAGGCCGTCGGCGGCATCGACGCGCTGCGCCGCCTCAGCCACACCTTCTACCGGGGCGTCCTCGCCGACCCGCTGCTCGCGCCGGTCTTCGCCGACTTCACCCCCACCCACATCGAGCACGTCGCGGTCTGGCTGGCCGAGATCTTCGGCGGCCCGACCGCCTTCACCGACGAACTCGGCGGCCACCAGGCCCTGTTGCGCGCCCACCTGGGCCTGGCGATCACGGAGGAGCAGCGGCTGCGCTGGATGGAGCTGATGGCCGAGGCCGTCGACCGGGAGCTGCCGGCGGATGAACTGCTGCGCCGCCGGGTGCTGGAGTACTTCGACTGGGGCACGAAGATCGCCGAGGACGTCTCCGCCTCCCCGGCCGGCACCGACCTGGGCGATCCCGGCCCGACCCCGCGCTGGAGCTGGGAGGGGCTGGAGAAGTGACCGTCGCCGCCCACCCGACGGCCGACGGCCTGCTGCTGCGCCCCTTCGAGGACACCGACGCGCCGGCCCTGGTCGAGGCCTACCGGGACGAAACCCTGCGCCGCTTCACCCGCACCCCGGTGGACGACGTCGGGCAGGCCGCGCACTGGATGGCTCTGCAGCACGAGGGCCGGGCGGCCGGCACCCGGTACGCCTTCGCCGTCCTGGACGCCGGCGAGCTGGTCGGCACCGTCGTGCTCAAGCGCGGCACCCCGGGCGGGGCGACGGCCGAGGTGGGGTACTGGACCGCGGGCCCGGCGCGCGGCCGGGGGGTGGCCCCGCGCGCGGTGGAGGGCCTCACCGCCTGGGCGTTCGCCGCCTTCGCCGAGGACGGCCTGCATCGGATCGACCTGTTGCACGAGGGCGACAACCACGCCTCCTGCCGGGTCGCGGAGAAGAGCGGCTACGCGTTCACCGAGATCGTCCCGGCGTTCCCGCCCTACCCGCTGGACGGCCACCGGCACTCCCGGAAACGGCTGGACGGATCCGAGCGGAGCAGGTCAGAGTAGACGGATGGCTTCCCTGGTACGACATGTGACGATCGATTGCGCCGACCCGTACGCCCTGGCCGGTTTCTGGGCCCGGGCGCTGGAGGGCACCCTCGGCGAGGACGACAACCCGGGCGACGAGGAGGCGCTGGTGGAGTCGGCCGGCGCCTCGCTGCTGTTCATCCGGGTGCCCGAGGGCAAGTCGGTGAAGAACCGGGTCCACCTCGACCTGCAGCCGCAGGACCGCAGCCGGGACGAGGAGGCGGAGCGGCTGGTCGCCCTGGGCGCCACCGTGCTGGCCGACCACCGCAGGCCGGACGGCACCGGCTGGATCACCCTGGCGGACCCGGAGGGCAACGAGTTCTGCGTCGAGCGGAGCCGGACGGAGCGCGCCGCCACCGGCGACGCGTAAGCGCGGTACGCAGCCGAGGCACGTGGCCGGGCCGGCCACGTGCCTCGGCTGCTCCCGGTGCGGGGCTCAGCCCAGCTGGATCGAGCGCTTGGCCAGCCCCATCCAGAACCCGTCGATGACGCTGCGCTGACTGCCGAGGTCGGCCTCCCCGGCGCCGAGGGTGACGAACAGCGGGGCGAAGTGCTCGGTGCGCGGGTGGGCCAGGCGCCCGGCGGGGGCCTTGTGCTCGAAGTCGAGCAGCGCGTCCAGGTCGTGGGCCTCCAGGGCGCGGCGGCCCCAGTCGTCGAACTCGGCCATCACCGAGGTGACCCGGCCGTCGCTGCTGAGCGCCCGCAGGTTGTGGGTGAAGAAGCCGCTGCCGACGATCAGCACGCCCTCGTCGCGCAGCGGGGCGAGCTTGCGGCCGATCTCCAGCAGCCGCTGCGGGTCGAGGGTGGGCAGCGAGACCTGGAGCACCGGGACGTCGGCCTCGGGGTACATCTCCACCAGCGGGACGTACGCGCCGTGGTCGAGCCCGCGGTCGGGGATGTCCTGGACGGGTGTCCCGGGGGCGCGCAGCAGCTTGCGCACGCGCTCGGCGAGCTCCGGCGCGCCGGGGGCGGCGTACCGGACCCGGTAGTAGTGCTCGGGGAAGCCCCAGAAGTCGTAGACCAGCGGGACGGTGGTGACGGCCCCGAGGGCGAGCGGCGCCTCCTCCCAGTGGGCGGAGACCATCAGGACGGCCTCGGGCCGCGGCAGGTCGGCGGACCAGGCGGCCAGTTCACCCGGCCAGACCGGGTCGTCGGCCAGCGGCGGGGCGCCGTGCGACAGGTACAGGGCGGGCATGCGCTCGGCGGCCGCGGCGCTCATGGCGTCCTCCTCGGACTGTTCATCCACTGATAGTTCAAATTTGAACCTCTACTCCGATCGACGGTACACCTTCGTTCGAATTTGAACAACAGGAGTAGGCTTGGCCCCATGCCCCCACTGAACGAACCCCGCTGGCTGGACCCGGACGAGATGGCCGCCTGGCGGGGCTTCGTCACCGCGAGCAACCTGCTCAACCGCCGGCTGGAGCGCCAGCTCAAGGAGGACTCCGGCCTCTCGCACCAGCAGTACGAGATCCTGGTGCACCTGTCCGCCGCCCCCGGCGACTCGCTGCGGATGACCGAACTCGCCGACAAGCTCGTCACCTCCAAGAGCGGCCTGACCTACCAGGTCACCCAGCTGGAGCGGATGGGCCTGGTCGCCCGCCGCTCCTGCCCCAGCGACGTGCGCGGGGTCTTCGCCGAACTCACCGACCAGGGGCGGGAGATGCTGCGCCAGGCCGCACCCGGGCACGTCGCCCTGGTCCGCGAGCTGCTGATCGACGTGCTCAGCCGCGAGCAGCTGGCCGTCCTCGCCGAGGGCCTCGGCGAGGTCAGCGCCCGGCTCCGTCTGGACGAGACGCCCTAGGGACGCCCGGGCCCGCCCGCGCCCGAGCCGGCCCCGGGCCGGTCCCGGTCCAGCCCCCTCCGAGCGCGGCGGCCCGCTCCCGCAGCAGCTCCCGTTCCCGTTCGTTGCGGGTCAGCCCCGCCGCCCGCTCGAACTCCGCCCGGGCCTCCGCAGCCCTCCCCAGCCGGGCCAGCAGATCACCCCGGACGCTCGGCAGCAGGTGGTAGCCGCGCAGCGCCGGCTCCGCCGCCAACGCGTCCACCGCTTCCAGCGCGGCGGCCGGGCCCTCGGCCATCGACACCGCCACCGCCCGGTTCAGCGCCACCACCGGGGACGGGCACAGCGCCAGCAGCCGCTCGTACAGGGCGGCGATCGTCGCCCAGTCGGTGTCCGCGTACCGCCGCGCCTTCGCGTGGCACGCGGCGATCGCAGCCTGCACCGAGTACGGCCCGGTGCCCGCCCGCTGCAGGGCGTCGAAGCCGCGCCGGATCAGCAGCCCGTCCCAGCGCGCCCGGTTCTGGTCCGCCAGCAGCACCGGCCGGCCGTCCGCCGCGGTCCGGGCGGCCGTGCGCGAGGCCTGGAACTCCAGCAGCGCGGCCAGCCCGTGCACCTCCGGCTCGGCCGGCATCAGCGCGGCCAGCACCCGGGCCAGCCGCAGTGCGTCCTCGCAGAGCTGAGGGCGGAGCAGGTCGTCCCCCTCGGTCGCCGAGTACCCCTCGTTGAAGATCAGGTAGATGACCTCCAGCACCGACGACAGCCGCTGCGCCCGGTCCTCCCCGTACGGCACCTCGAACGGCACCGACGCCTTGGCCAGCGCCCGCTTCGCCCGGACGATCCGCTGCGCCACCGTCGGCTCGGGCACCAGGAAGGCGCGGGCGATCTCCGGGGTGGCCAGGCCGCCGAGCAGCCGGAGGGTGAGCGCGATCCGTGCCTCCGCCGACAGCACCGGGTGACAGGCGGTGAAGATCAGCCGCAGGAGGTCGTCGTCGATGCCGTCGGGTTCGGCCGGCTCCGGGGGCGGCACGTCCTCCAACGACCGCCCCACCTCGGCGAGCTTGCGGGCGTAGACGCCCCGGCGGCGGACCAGGTCGATCGCCCGGTGCTTGGCGGTGGCCGTCAGCCAGGCACCCGGATTGTCCGGGACACCCTCCTGCGGCCACCGCTCAAGCGCGGCCACCAGCGCGTCCTGTGCCAGCTCCTCGGCGATGCCCACGTCCCGGACGATCCGGGCGACCCCGGCGATGATCCGGGCGGACTCGATCCGGAACACCGTCTCGACGGCCGCCTCCGCCGTCCCGTTCGCTGCAGCCCTCTCCGTCACGGCCACCCATCAGAGCAGCCGGCGGGGCGGGAGGCAACCACGGGCACGGGCACGGTCGTTCCCGCCGTTACTGCGCCGGCTGGTCGGCGATCTGCCGGACCTCGGCCTCGACGTGCCACTTCACCGAGTGGGCCTGGAGGAAGCGCCGGGTCCACTCCAGGGCCTCGGCGTGGTCCCTGCACTGCAGGACGGCGTAGCCGCCGATGACCTCCTTGGTCTCGGTGAACGGCCCGTCGGTGTGGCCGACCTTCCCGCCGTGCCAGGTCACCCGGGTGCCCTCGGCGGTCGGGGTGAGCGAGGCGGTCTCCAGCATCACCCCGGCCTGGGTGATCTCCCGGAACAGGGCCCCCATCCGCTGGTCGAACTCCGGGTCCGACTCCCAGTCGGCGCGGTCCTGCTCGTTGATCCGGATCAGTGTCATGAAGCGCGGCACGGTGACTCCTCGATGGGTCGGGCGGGGCCTCTCCCCGCCTCTCACCCCTGCGTCGAACGGGCCGCCGCCGGATCGACACCCGCCGCGAAGGAATCTTCCGGCGCTCCGGGAGACGGCGTCTCGGCACGGCACCCGGGCGGTCCGTGATCGAACGGTCCGCAGGGGCGGGTGGGGGGAGACACGGATGCCGGGGGACATCCTCGGGGCGGTCGTCGAGGCGCTGGTGGAGACGATCGGCGAGTCGAAGGCGGAGGAGCGCAAGGACCGCGGCGACTTCGCCGACGGGCGGGGCGTGGTCTTCGAGGGCTGCGTCACCGGCGCCCGGCCGTACTGCCGCGCGACGAGTGCCGTCACCGCCGTCTGGCTCGGCCCCCTCGGCGACCCGGCGCACCGCACCGCGTAGCGCCGCCCCGCTCTCCTGCGGCGCGAGCCCTGCTGCTGTGCCCGCCGTGCCCGCCCTGCTCCCGGGCCGTCCTACGCCGGGGCCGCCCTACTCCTGCGCCGCCTTGGGCCGCAGCTCCGGCGGCAGCGGCCGGGCGCCGGAGAGCCGGACGGCGGCGCCGCGGGCGAGGTGGAAGGCCAGCGCCGGGTCGTCGGTGTCGGTCCACGGCGGGCAGCCGCACCACGGCCCGATCGCCCGGAACTGCTCCAGCGCGATGCCGTGCAGCCCGGCCCTGCCCGCGTAGTACGCGAGCCGGTGCCGCAGCAGCGGCAGCCGGTCGTCGTCGGGGCGGACCTGCGCCAGCGCGGCCGCGACCTTCCGCACCGGTTGCTTGCCCAGCTCGCCGTCCAGCGTCGTGCCGAGGGTCCCGCGCAGCTCCAGCTCGTGCAGCGCGTGCAGGTAGAGGCCGGGCAGCGGGCTGCCGGCCGGGGCGTCCTTCATCGCACGCTTGGCGAAGGCCAGCATCTTCTTGTCCGAGCCGAACCACTTGGCGCACCAGTACTGCAGGCCCTGCCAGTGGCCCGCGTAGTGGTACGGCGCCCGCTCGACCAGTCCGCGCCACAGCTCCTCGAACTGCTCGGGCGTGTACCGCGCGCCGCGCGCGGCGCTCACCATGACCACCCAGGGGGCCGGGTTGGCCGGGTCCAGCAGGGCGGCCCGTCTCGCGGCCCCGACGGCCGCGGGCAGCATGGCCCGGAAGGCCCGCATGTCCTCCTCGGGCACCTCGTGCGCGTACCCGGAGCCGCGGATCGCCCAGGCCGCGTGCACCATCCGGAGGGCCTCCAGGGCGGCGGCGTCGCAGTTGTCCGGGTCGGCCGCGCGCCAGGCCTTCAGCCAGCCCTCGTCGCGGTCGGCGACGGAGTCCAGCAGTTCCAGCCGCGACCAGCGCTCGTCCCAGTCCTGTCCGGCGGCCTCGACGTGCGCGGCGGCCGGCTTCCAGTTCCCGGCCCAGGCGGCATCGGCCACCGCCTGGGACTCCCGGCGGCGGTGCGGTGGCGGTGGCGGACCGGCGCGGCGCGGGTCGAGCCGCTCGCGGGGGGTCAGGCCGTACGCGGGCGCGTCGAACCCGGTCAGTGCCCAGTTCCGGGCCTTCGTCTGCCGGACCCTGAGGACGGCGGCGTACCCGCCGATGATCAGCAGGCCGAGGATGAGGTATCTCACGGCGGAGCATCATCCCTGGTCGCGGTGGGTGCGGGCAATGCGGTAAAAGCGCTCGCCGGAGCCGGGTTTCCGTGCCAACATGCCCCATATGGGGACGATTCTGCACGGCGCCCTGGTCACGCTGCGACCGGCCACCACCGACGACATCCCGGCCCTGGCGGCCATCCGCGGCACGCCCGAGGTGTTCGCCCGCTGGCGGGGCGGTGACGACCTGCCGGCCGAGGTCGCCAACGACCTGGAATCGCCCGACACGGAGACCTTCGCGATCGACCTGGGCGGCCAGGTGGTCGGCGCCATCCAGTGGTACGCCAACAACGACGACGAGTACCGGCACGCCGGGATGGACCTCTACCTCGACCCGACGGTGCACGGCCTGGGCCTGGGGACGGACGCGGTGCGCACCATGGCCCGGTACCTGGTGCACGACCACCACTACCACCGGCTGGTGATCGACCCGGCCGCGGACAACCTGGCCGCGATCCGCTGCTACGCCAAGGTCGGCTTCCGCCCGGTCGGCACCATGCGCCAGTACGAGCGCGGTTCGGACGGCACCTGGCACGACAACCTGCTGATGGACCTGCTCGCGGACGAACTGCTCGACGGCTGAAGGCCGTTCGGGCGGGGGCGGGCGGGCGGTTTCGCGGGGGTGCGAGGGTGTACAGACATCTTGTCGCCCACCTGCCCAGAGCTGTACAGACATCTCATGGCCACATGATCGGTCGGAACTGATCTCCTGGCGTTCTCCCCGACGTACCGGTCGGTAGCTAGCGTTCCTCCGCCATCCCCGCCGCCGGTCACCCCGGCGCCGGGCCCCGCAGGGTAGACGAACCCAGGAGAACGCCCATGCTCTCGCGTCGCACGGCCACCGCCCTCACCTCGGCGGCCGCCGCCGCACTGCTGCTCGGCGGCACCGCCCCGGTCGCCAACGCCGGTGCCCCGGCGAGCCCCACCACGCTGTCCGTCTTCGCCTTCAACGTGGACCTCGGCACCGCCGTCGTCGACAGCACCCAGAACGAGCAGGCCGCCCGCCGCACCCCGGTGATCGAGCAGATCGTCCGTCAGCACAACGCCGATGTCGTCATCCTGGACGAGCAGTTCAACAACAGCTCGACCGCCGACATCAACGCCGAGCTGGCCGACCTCTACCCGTACCGCACCCCGGTGGTCGGCGGCACCTGCTCCGGCGGCGGCTGGACGGGGATCAGCGGCAACTGCTCCAGCTCGTGGTTCGTCATCAACGGCGGCACGATGATCCTCTCCAAGTACCCGATCGCCGCCCAGTACGCCCACGTCTTCGCCAACTCGACGTACGGCACCTGGGACTACCACGCCGACAAGGGCGCGGCGCTGGTGAAGGTGACCAAGAACGGCAGCACCGCCTGGGTGGTCGGCACCCACCTGCAGGCCGACGAGTCGGACGTCTCCACCGACACCACCCAGGCCACCCGGCTCGGCCAGCTCGCCGAGATCCGCGCCTGGGTGGACGGCATCGTCGGCAGCAGCGCCCCGGTGCTGATCGGCGGCGACCTCAACGTCGAGTACGTCCACGGGCAGGGCCGCGGCGACTACGCCAACGCCCAGAACGCGGTGAACGGCGTGCTCGGCACCCCGGCCACCGACCCGGGCCAGAACCTGACCACCATGGACTGCTCGGTCTCCGCCTGGTGCCGGTACATGTCGGGCGTCGAGACGTTCCCCGAGGACTACCGGGACGACCTCGACTACATCGGCTACCTCAACGCCCCGGGCCGCCCGGTGCCGGCCGGCATGTCGACGGTGAAGGTCGACTTCGACCCGCAGGCGGGCTGGACGCCGGGGCAGCTCGACACCCTCGCGCCCAGCGACCACTACCCGGTCGAGGCCACCTTCCGGCTGAACTGACGCCCGGCTTCCGGCTGAACCGACGCCCGGCCGGGGGCGGGACGGCGTCAGGCCGAGGCCGACCGGTCCGGTGCCGGGCAGCCGCACGAGCGCCGCACCACGAGCCGGGCCGGGAACGTCCGGGCGCCGGCGGCGCGGCGCTCGGGCCCGCCGAGGACGAGCTCCAGTGCGGCGCGGGCCATCTCGTCCTGCGCGGTGGTGACGGTGGTCAGCGCCGGCCCGGCGATCACCGCCTCGGCGATGTCGTCGAAGCCGGCCACCGCGAGGTCCTCCGGCACCCGGATCCCCAGGTCGTCGGCGGCCCGCAGCAGGCCGATCGCCTGGTCGTCCGTCGCGCAGAACACGGCGGACGGCCGGTCGGGGCGGGCCAGCAGGGCGAGTGCCTCGGCGTGCGCCCGGACGCGGTCGAACGGCGCCGGGGCGAGCCGCCCCTCGACGGGCAGCCCGGCCTCCTCCAGCGCGGCGGCCCAGCCGGCCGTCCGCGCGGTGACCGGGTCGTGCGGGCTGAGCGCCAGGGTGCCGCCGAAGCAGTGCACCTCGGCGTGCCCGTGCCCGAGCAGGTGGCGGACCACCTCGCGGGCGCCGCCCTCGTCGTCCGCGACCACGGCGACGCCGTTGGCGCTCTCCGCGCGGTGGTGCAGCAGCACGACCGGGGTGCCGTCGGCCACGTCGAAGCCGGTCAGCCCGGGGGTGGCCGGGTCCTGGGTGACCAGGATCAGGCCGTCCACCTGCATCCCGAGGAAGGCGCGGATGTAGTGCGCCTCGCGTTCGTCGGCGTAGTCGGAGTTGCCGATCAGCAGCAGCCGGCCGTGGTCGGCGGCGGCCTGCTCGACGGCGTGCGCGAGCCCGGCGAAGAACGGCTGACGGGCGTCCGGCACGACCATCCCGAGCAGGTCGGTCCGCCGCCGCGCCATCGCCTGGGCGACCCGGTTGGGCCGGTAGCCGAGCTCCTCGACCGCCGCGAGCACCCGTGCCCGGGTCGCCGGTGCCACCGGCCGCGGCCCGTCGTTGATCACATAACTCACCACGGCCGTGGACGTCCCCGCCGCCCGCGCCACATCGTCCCGTGTCACCCTCGCCATGACCGTTGAGCCTACACACCGCCTCCGACCAGCCGGTTTCCCGCGTGTCCACACGGCCCCGATCGGCCGTCCGGGCTCGCGGGGCGGGTGGTGCGGTGCCGAGGCCGGCGGGACGGGCGGCGTTGCCGCCGCCGACCGTGGGAGCAGGTCGGTGAGCACGCCGCAGCGCCGGGCCACCCGGTCACGGGCGGGTCGCCGACTACCCGTTCGACCGCTACCACGCCCTGATCGGCTTCCAGGCCACCATCGGCGGGCAGCCCGCCCGGTGGTGGTCGCGATCGAGGAGGCCGACCCGTTCTTCGCCTTCGCCCGGGATCCCGGCCGGGCGGGTCCGGGGGCTCAGTCGGCGTCGGGCACGATCACCGTCAGCGTGGTGTCCTTCAGGCGGAAGCCCAGCGCCTCGTAGACGCGGCGGGCCGGGTTGCCCTCGGTCACCACCAGGTGCACGTCGGCGAGGCCGCGGGCGGCGGCGTCCGCGACCGTCAGGCGCAGCAGGTCGGCGCCGAGGCCGCGGTAGCCGCGATGGGGGTGGCGGAAGACGTCGCCGACCCACGGCAGGCCGTCGCGGTCGGTCAGGACCAACCCGGCGACCACGCGGTCCTCCGCGTCCACGGCGAGCACGCTGGACGGCAGGACCGGGCCGATGGCGTTCCCGGCGAGCAGCACGGCGAGCCGCTCGGAGAGTGCCTGCGCGTCGTCACCCGGGAAGTGGTCCACGTGCCCGGGACCGAAGGCGGCCCGCCAGGCCTCGAACAGTTCCTCGGGCGCCCGGTCGCAGGGCGCCGCCCGCAGGCCCTCGCGCAGTGGCGCCCCGGCCCAGTCGGCGGGCGGGGGATCGGCGCGCAGGTCACGCCGGAAGGTGTGGGCGTGCCGCAGCACCGTCGCGCCGTCCGCGACCAGTCGCCGCCCGAGTTCGGGGCTGCCGGAGACCACCCACCCGGGCAGCTCGGCGCGGATGTACGCGGCCGGGTCCACCGACCCGTCCAGCACCTCCAGCAGGTCGGCCCAGGGCCGGCCCGCCCGCTCGCCCGGCTGGTAGCGCAGCACCGGAGTGCCCTCGCCGTCGTGCCTGACCACCCAGTCGGCCTCCGCCACGGCCCACCCCTTTCGCGTGTTCCCGCCGGATCGTTCGTCGGCGGCCCATGCTCGTCGGAACGCGGCGCCCGGGCAAGCGGTTTTCCGGCGGCCGGTGGCAGGGTCCGGCGGCGGGGCCGGCCGCCGGGGCGCGGGTCAGGCCACCACCGCCGCGCGGACGCAGAGCACGTCCGGCAGGTGGGACTTCAGCAGCGACCAGCTCTCGCCCTCGTCCCGGCTGCCGTACACGTCGCCGGTCCGGTTGCCGAAGTAGATCCCGGCCGGGTCGGCGTCGTCGGTGCGCAGGGCGTCGCGCAGCACGATGCCGTAGTGGTCCTCGCCGGGCAGGCCCGCCGCGAGCTGCTGCCAGCTGTTGCCGCCGTCGGTGGTGCGGAAGACCCGGCAGCGGCGGCCGGGCGGGATGCGGTCGTCGGAGCCGCCGAGCGGGAAGAGGTACGCGGTGTCGCCGCGGCGCGGGTGGGCGGCCACGGCGAAGCCGAACTCGGCGGGCAGCCCGTCGACGATCGAGCGCCAGCTGCCGCCCCAGTCGTCGCTGCGGTAGACGCCGCCGTGGTTCTGCAGGTAGAGCCGGTCGTGGTGGACCGGGTCCGGGGCGATCTTGTGCACGCACTGGCCGAACTCGGGGTACTGGCGCTCCTGCGGGAAGAACTCCGCGCGCAGCCCGGTGTTGGACGGCTCCCAGCTGTCGCCGCCGTCCTTGCTGCGGTAGACGCCGCCGCTGGAGACGGCGACCAGCAGCCGTTGCGGGTCGCGCGGGTCGGTGAGGACGGTGTGCAGGCCCTGGCCGCCGTAGCCGGCGCCCCACTGCGTCCGCTGGGGGTGCTCCCAGAGCGACTCGACCAGGGCGAAGGTCTCGCCGCCGTCGGTGGAGCGGAACAGCGCGGCGGGCTCGGTGCCGGCGTAGACGACACCGGGGGCCTCCGCTCCGGCGGGCTGCAGCTGCCAGACCCGGGTGAGCGAGGCGCCGGTGGACTCCGGGAAGCGGATGGCCGGCCGCGGCGGCTCGTACCAGTGCGCGCCGAGGTCGTCGGAGCGCCAGACGGACGGGCCCCAGTGGCTGCTGTCGGCGCCGACCAGGATCCTGGTGCGGCCCTCCCGGCGGTCGACGGAGACGGAGTAGATCGCGTTCATCGGGAAGTGCGGCCCGCTGAACTCCCACGTCAGCCGGTCGCGGCTGCGGCCGAGAAAGAGGCCCTTCTCGGTTCCGACGGCCAACAGCACCTCGGTCATGCCTCACACCACCTGGTCCACGAGCACGGCCCCCCGGGACGGCCCCCGACTGCCAGTGTCCCGCCGTCCACCGGTGGTCACACCTCGCCGCGCCGACCACCCGGAAGGCCGTCCGTTCGCCCGTCGTCCGTCGGTCCGCCCGGAGGGCTATCCCCGGCAGCCCTCCAGCAGTCGCAGCCAGACCTCACTGATCGTCGGGTACGCGGGCACCGCGTGCCAGAGCCGGTCGATCGGCACCTCGCCGACCACCGCGACGGTCGCCGAGTGCAGCAGCTCGGCCACCCCGGGGCCGACCAGGCAGGCGCCGACCAGCACCTGGCGGTCCAGGTCGAAGACCACCCGGGCCCGGCCGCGGTAGTCGTCGCCGTACAGCGAGGCCCCGGCGACGGCGCCGAGGTCGTGGTCGACGCTCTTGACCCGCAGCCCGGCCTCCTCGGCGGCGGCCAGCGTCAGGCCGACGGCGGCGACCTCCGGCTGGGTGAACACCACCTGTGGCGCGCCCGCGAGGTCGGCGGACGCGGCGTGCGCGCCCCAGCGCGCGGTGTCCAACGGGCGCCCCTGAGCGCGGGCGGTGATCGCCGCGCCCGCGATCCGGGCCTGGTACTTGCCCTGGTGGGTGAGCAGCGCCCGGCGGTTGACGTCCCCGGCGGCGTACAGCCACTCGCCGTCCACCCCGAGCACCGTGCAGCTGTCGTCCACCTCCAGCCAGCCGCCCGGCTTCAGCCCGACCTGCTCCATCCCGATGTCGGCGCTGCGCGGGGCCCGGCCGGTCGCGTACAGCACCTCGTCGACGGTCAGCTCCCCGCCGTCCTTGAGGGTCAGGGTCACCGGTCCGGAGCCGTCCGTCCGCTCCACCGCGGCGACCTCGGCGCCGAAGCGGACGTCCACCCCGGCCCCGCGCAGGCCCTCGGCGACCAGCTCGCCCGCGAACGGCTCCATCCGCGGCAGCAGCCCCCCGCCGCGCACCAGCAGCACCACCTCGGAACCGAGCGCCCGCCAGGCGGTGGCCATCTCGACCCCGACCACGCCGCCGCCGACCACCGCCAGCCGCCCGGGGACGGCCGACGAGCCGGTGGCCTCCCGGTTGGTCCACGGCGCGGCCTCGGCCAGCCCCGGCACGTGTCCGGGCAGCACCGGACGGCTGCCGGTGCACACCACGACGGCGTGCCGGGCGGTGAGCACCCGCTCGCTGCCGTCCTCGGCCTCCACCGTCACCGTCCGCTCCCCGGCCAGTCGGCCGTGGCCGCGGACCAGGTCGATGCCGGTGTCCCGCAGCCACTTCACCTGGCCGTCGTCCTTCCAGTGCGAGGCGAAGGAGTCCCGCCGGGCCAGCACCGCGGCCGGGTCCAGCCGGCCGTCGCCGACCGCCTCCCGGGAGCCGGCCACCGCGCGGGCGTCGGTCAGCGCCGCCACCGGGCGCAGCAGCGCCTTGCTCGGCATGCAGGCCCAGTAGGAGCACTCGCCGCCGACCAGCTCGGCCTCCACGATCACCGTGCGCAGACCGGCGGCGACGGTGCGGTCCGCCACGTTCTCGCCGGTCGGGCCGGCCCCCAGGACGATGACGTCGTACTCCTCGGCGGTGCTGGTCATGCCCGGTCCTCCGTCGTCTCGATGGCCACCCCGGCCCGCAGGGCGAGGGTGACCGGCGTGCGTTCGCAGATGTCGAGCAGCCGGGCACGCTGGTCCCCGTCCAGGCCGCCGGTCAGGGCGACCCGGCGGGAGATCCGGCCCCGGCCGCCGTCGGTCTCGTACCCGAGCCTGACCCGGACCGTCTCCAGCGGCCACTTCTTGCGGTCGGCGTACATCCGCAGGGTGATCGCGGTGCAGGAGCCGAGCGAGGCGAGCAGCAGCGCGAACGGCTCCGGCCCGCTGTCCGAGCCGCCGCGCCGCGTGGGCTCGTCGGAGGTCAGCGGGTGGGTGCCGGCCCTGACGTCCACGTGGTACGGCGCGTCGGCGGCGCTCCCGGTGACCAGGGCGGTGGTGACCCGCCGGAACTCGGGCCCGGCGGCGGGTGGTTCGGTACGGCCGGGCTGCTCGCTCATGGGGTCGCTCTCCGCTCGGGTACGGTGTGGGGCCCATCCTGCCGGGCCGGGCGCGCCCGCGCGACGGACGGACACGCCCAGGACGCGCACGGGACACACCCGTGCGCGCAGGGGACAGCACCGGGGCGCACCGGGGACAGTCGGCGGTCTCAGAGCGCGGCGAGTTCCGCGAGCACCGCCGCCGTGTCGGCCGGGCGGGAGAACATCGGCCAGTGCCCGGTGGGCAGTTCGCGCAGCTCCCAGTTCGGCCCGGCGAGCGCGGCGAAGCCCGGATCCCCGGAGTCGATCAGCGCGCGCACCGTGGCGAGCGGGAAGGAGCAGAACACCATCGCCTGCGGCAGTGCGTCCCCGGCGCCGGTCAGCCGCAGCCGGTCCCGGAACGCGCCCTCCGGGTGCGGGGTGGCCCGCGCCCGGATCCGGGCCAGCGCGGGCTCGTCCAGGCCGTCCAGGCCGGCCCCCTGGGAGGACAGGAAGTCCCAGGGCGGCATCGGCAGTCGGCCGTCCGTCACCGTGGCGTCGGCCTCCTCGCGGAACCCGGGCTGCCAGAGGTCGTAGACCGAGGAGCCGTCGGGCATCGGGCGGCTGTCCAGGTAGACCACCCGGCGGATCCGCTCCGGCATCCGGTCGGCCAGCCCGCCCACCGGGGCGGCGGCGCCGCTGTGGGCGACCAGCACGACCTCCCACAGGTCCTCGCGGACCAGCAGGTCGGCCAGGTCGGCGATGTGGTCCTCCAGCCCGAACGCGCCGGACTCGACCGCGCGTTCGGCCACCCCGGGCAGGCTGACCGGGTGGACGCGGTGCCCGGCGGCACGCAGCGGCGCGGCCACCTCGTCCCACGCCCAGGCGCCGAGCCAGAA
The DNA here is from genome assembly GCF_055600605.1 of Kitasatospora sp. NPDC038210. Classification (NCBI taxonomy): domain Bacteria; kingdom Bacillati; phylum Actinomycetota; class Actinomycetes; order Kitasatosporales; family Streptomycetaceae; genus Kitasatospora; species Kitasatospora sp. NPDC038210. Next base: position 527,741 of record NZ_JBVJYK010000005.1, read on the forward strand.
TCCGGGGACCAGTACGAACGTGCTCATGGCGATCACTCCTTCGTCGGTGGTGCCTCCGCGGAGACCCCGGTGGGGGCCGCTGACACGACTCTAGGAGCGGATCGGGACGGGTGTGGCGGAGCGCGACGGGCGTCGCCGGATCGGGCGGGCCGCGGGTGCGGCGAGGGCCCGGGGAGACGCCGCTCCCCGGGCCCGCGCCGACCGGCCCGGCCTCAGGCCTGGCCGCCGGCCGCCTGCTCCTCGGCGACCTTGCGCTTCACCTCGACCATGTCCAGCCCGCGGGCCTGGCCGATCAGGTCCTCGAACACCGCCTCCGGCAGCGCACCGGCCTGCGAGAAGACGAGCACGCCCTCACGGATGATCGCCAGCGTCGGGATCGACTGGATCCCGAACGCGGCGGCCAGCTCCTGCTGCGCCTCGGTGTCCACCTTGGCGAAGACCAGGTCCGAGTGGCGTGCGGCCGCCTTCTCGTACACCGGGGCGAACTGGCGGCAGGGACCGCACCAGCCGGCCCAGAAGTCGATGAAGACGAAGTCCTTGCCCTCCGGGCCGGGGACGATGTCGTCGAAGTTCTCCTTGGTCAGTTCGACCGTGCTGCTCATCTTGCGCTTCCTTCCCTTCCGGAGGCTGCGGTACAGACCGTGTGCCCGCCACAACGGCGCCACCCGGCACGGTATTCCGTAGGCGGTTCTGCGGGCGTCCGGCCTGCCCCGGGCGTCCGGGCGCCGGCATTGAGCAGCCGGTCGGCACCGGACGTACAGAAGGGTGTCCAGTCCGTTTCCGACCGCGGGAGGCACCCATGTCGAGCAAACCCCGCACCCGCCGGGCCGCCGTGCTGGCCGCCTCCGGCATCGCGGCGGCCGCCCTGATCGCCGGCTGCGGGTCGTCCGGCGGGAGCAAGTCCGCCGCGCCGAGCACGTCGGGCAGCCAGAGCGCCCCGGCGAGTGCGACCCTGCAGACCGCCACCGACCCCAAGCTGGGCACCATCGTCACCGACAGTGCCGGCTTCACGCTCTACCGCTTCGACCAGGACGAGAACAACCCGCCGGAGTCGTACTGCAACGGCAGCTGCGCCGTGATCTGGCCGCCGGAGCACGCCAACGGCGACGTCACGGTCAAGGGCATCGACAGCAAGCTCGTCGGAACCGTCACCCGCTCCGACGGCACCAAGCAGGTCACCGTCAACGGCTGGCCGGTCTACCGCTACTCGCCGGACACCAAGCCCGGCGACACCAAGGGCCAGGGCGTCGGCGGCACCTGGTTCGCGGTGACCCCGAGCGGTGGCAAGGCGGGCACCGGCACCGGCTCCGCCCCGAGCCCGGCGACCTCCAGTCCGATGCCCAGCACTCCGGGTTACTGACCGGTGCCGACCGTCCTCGACCGGGAGGCCCGGGTGCGCAACGATGAAGTGGTGACCGAGGAGCACCCCGTCGGCGGCACCGCCGGCCATGTCACGGGGGCGTCGGACGAGGAGCTGATGCGCGCCCTGTACCACGATCACGCCGGTCCGCTCTTCGGCTTCGTGCTCCACCTGGTGGCCGGCGACCGCCAGCGGGCCGAGGACGTCGTCCAGGAGACCCTGGTCCGCGCCTGGCGCAACATCGACCGCCTCGAACCGGCGGTGGGCTCGCTGCGGCCCTGGCTGGTCACCGTCGCCCGGCGGATCGTGATCGACGAGCACCGCAGCGCCCGGGCCAGGCCCCGCGAGGTGGACGCGGCCGCGCTGGAACTGCTGCCCGCCGAGGACGAGCTCGACCGGGCCCTGCGGATGATGACCGTCGCGGACGCGCTCGGCGACCTCTCGCCGGCGCACCGCGAGATCATCGTCGAGACCTACCTGAAGGGGCGCACGGCCAACGAGGCGGCCGCCGAACTCGGCATCCCGGCCGGGACCGTGCGGTCGCGGGTGTTCTACGCGCTGCGCTCGCTCAGGCTCGCGCTGGAGGAACGGGGAGTGACATCGTGACCAAGCGCCCCGACCCGGTGCCCGGCAGCCCGGACGGCGTTCCCGGCGGCGGGGGCGGCATGCCCGGCGGCCCGGACCACGGGCCCGGCGGGACCGGCCGCGCCTTCGACGGCCCGGAGCACGTCGACGCCGGCGCCTACGTCCTCGGCCTGCTGGAACCCGCCGAGCGCGCCGCGTTCGAGCAGCACCTGGCCGACTGTCCGCAGTGCGCCGAGCAGGTCGCCGAACTCGGCTTCGTGGAACCGCTGCTGGCCGAGTACGCGGCCGCCGGGACGGCCGCCGGGCTGGACCCGGCCGGCCCCGCCCCGCAGCCGGACCCGCGGCTCCTGGACCGGCTGGTCGCCGAGGTCGGCACCGCCCGGCGGCGGGGCCGGGTGCGGCGGCTGGTCCTGGCCCTGGCCGCGACGGCGATGGTGGCGGCGGGCCCCGCCGTCACGGCCGCGGTGCTCACCGCGGACAGCACCCCCGCCGTGGTCGCCGTGGCCGAGCAGTTCAGCGCCACCGACCCGACCACCGGCGCGCACGCCACCGTCGGCGTCGACGGCACCACCTGGGGCAGCCAGGTGAGCATGCAACTCTCCGGCGTCCAGGGCCCGTTGACCTGCAGCCTGGTCGCGGTCTCGCACATCGGCGGACGGCAGACGGTGAACACCTGGAGCGTCCCGGCGAGCGGCTACGGGGGCAACGGCGGCGTGCTGCGCACCACCGGCGGTACGGCCCTCCAGCCGGGCGACATCGACCACTTCGAGGTGCGCGTCCAGGGCACCGGCGCCGTCCTGGTCGCCGTCCCCGCCCACCACGTCTGAGTCAGGACAGCGGGTGCACGGGGTGGTGCGCGGCCGTCCGCCCGAACCCGGTCGCGCCCCGGACGCCGGGCCACCGCGGGTCCGGCTCGCCGGAGTCGGTCATGTGCTCCCGCCGCCACGTCCGGCTCCAGCCGAACCGCACCGACGGCTCGAAGCCGTGCCACCGCCCGCACGGGCAGGGCGTCAGCACCCGGGCGCAGGACCGGCACAGCCCGGCCTCGCCGTGGCCGGTCGGGACCGGCACCGCCGGGCCCTCCTCCCCGCAGGCCGGGCAGCCGGGCAGCTCGGCGCCGTCCAGCAGGGCGTTCCGCCGCCGCACGTAGTCGGGCAGGCTCAACGGGGGGTGCAGGAACGGGTCGTGGTGCCACGCCGCCTCCAGCGAGCCCCACCGGTAGCGGTCCCACCAGGGCGGCACCGGCCGGGCCCGTCGCCCGGACCGCTTCTGCGCCCGGCGCTGCGCCGCGTACTCCTCGGCCCCGGCCCGCCACAGCTCGCGCGCCTCGTGCAGCTCGTCCACCGCACGCAGCAGCGAGTCCGGGTCCGTTTCCAGGCGCCGTGGCATCCGGGCGCTGACGGTGAGGTGGTGGTAGGTCGCCCGCAGGCCGTACGGGGCGAAGCAGGTCAGGCAGGTCCGCAGGGCGCTGTGCCGCCGGTGGACCGGGAGCGAGGTGTCGTGCACCCGGGCCCGGTGGGTGTGGAAACTGGTCATGCCGGGGTCTCCAGGGCGAGTGCGCGGGCGAGCGCGGTGGTGACGGCGGGCGCGCGGTCCGGCAGCTGCCGCTCGGCCCAACGCGCGGCGAGGGCGAGGAAGTCGCGCAGGTCCCGCTCGGCCCCGGCGAGCAGCCGGCGCAGCTCGTCCACCGGCAGCTCGATCACCGGGCTGTCCGCGTCCTCGTCGTCCTGGGTGAGCCGGACGACCCGGCCGATCCACTCGACCCGGGCGTCCGGGTCGTGGCCGAACCAGGCCGGGCCCGAGCCCTCGACCACGGCCGTCCACTCGCGCCAGTCCTCCAGGCCGGTGCAGCAGCCCGGGGTGAAGACGGTGCCGGTGGCGGGGTCGGTCACCCGGAACCCGCCGGGCGCGAAGAGGTCGGGCATCGTGAGCAGCCCGTGCAGGAAGGCGCCGAGCGGGTCCGCCGGGCGCGGACCGCGCTCGTCGCCCTCCTCGGGGTCGACGTCGTTGACGTCGGCCAGCCGCCACACCGCCGTGCCCACCTCGGCGGGCGTCGACTTCCCGTTCAGCACCAGGTATCCCCAGCCCTCGTGCTCGGCCGTGGGCCAGAGCGCGAAGCCGTCGGGGGAGCGGATCTCCAGCACCGGCTGCATCAGCATCATCGGGCGATGATGCCGGACGGCGGCGGCGTCGGTCGCGGCATTTACGCCGCGCCGGCTGCCGTCGTGACGCTTGTCCCCGTGCCCGCTGCCGCCGCGGCGCTCACGCCGTGTCAGCTACGCCGTGTCCGCGGCGGCCGTGTCCGCTACGCCGCGTCCGCCGCGATCCCCGCCAGAACCCGTCCGCAGTGCCGGGCGAAGGCGCGCTGGGCGAGCGGGAGCAGCGGTCCGGCCAGCCGGGCGTACCAGGCGACGGGGCGGCTGAAGGCGGTGACGGTGAACCAGACCGCCCCGTCCGGCCCCATCTCGACCAGGAAGGTCTCCTCGCCGGCGGCCAGGTGGCCGTGCCGCGTCCCGTAGGTGAATCCGTAGCGGTCCGGGCCGTCGACGGTGGCCAGCACCCGGTTCGGGGCCCCGGCGCGCAGCGGGCCGACCCCGATCCCGCAGTGGACGGCGACGCCCGGGGCCGCGCGCTGCGCCTCGGCGTCGATCCGTACGCCTGCCAGGCGGTGCATCCGCCAGCCGAGCAGGGCGGCTCCGGCGACCTCCAGCGCGGCGCGGCCGTGGCCGATCCGCGCCCGGTGCCGCAGGTGGTTGTAGCCGCCGGGCAGTTCGCCGGTGGTGCTGGCGCACTGTTCGGGGTAGCTGAGGTCGGTCATCGGTGGGCCTCCGGGGTGTCGAGCCGGCGCCAGGCGAGGAGTGCGCAGAGGGCGAAGCCGAGCGCGTTGCCGACGCCGTGGGTGGCGGCCATCCAGGCCAGGGTGGGGTGGGGGAGTCCGGCGGCCCGGCCGAGTGCCCACCAGAGGGCGAGCACCATGGTGAGCGCGAGGACGGCCGAGGAGACGGCGAACAGGCGGGCGGTGGCCGTGTCGTGGGCCCGGTGGCGCAGCTCGCGCCAGGTGATCAGGCCGACCAGCCACATCCCGGTGGTCAGGACGAGGGCGCCGGCGAACTGCCACCAGTTGCCGAGGAAGTAGCCGGCCAGTACCACCAGGGTGCCCGCCGGTACGCTGAGCGCCGCGCAGCGGGCCGCGATGGAGGCCGGGTCGACGGCCCGGCAGACCAGCCCGGCGACCAGGGCGGCGGTGAACCCGGCGTAGTGGAAGTGCGGGACGGTCAGCGCCAGGATGTGCGGCTCGAAGCCGAACAGCGGGTAGCCGGAGCGTTCGGCGACGAGGGCGACCCCCGCCACCGAGGGCGCGGCGAGCGCGGTGAGCACCGCGATCTCGGCGGGCGCGAGCGAGCGGGTGCGGGCCAGTCGCAGCGGCGCGTGCAGCGCGATGACCAGGGTGCCCAGCGCGTAGACGGCGGCGGGGCCGGTGGCGAGGGCGCCGCGCGGCAGCCAGAGCGAGAGCGCGCCGGGTACGGCGGCCAGCGGCCAGAGCCGGCGGATCCGGGCGAGCCCGGGTTCGTCGATCAGGGCGAGGCCGAGCGGGACGACGGCGCCCATGCCGAGCAGGACCAGGAGGTCCACCAGTTCGGTGGTGCCCTTTCCCATGACGGACACACCCCCCTTGAACGTGTTCAAATGAGCTTCGCCGCCGACTCTACGCCGCCGACTTGAACGCGTTCAACTTGCCCCCTCGCCGGGCCCCGGCCCGGCTTGCCTGGTGCTAACGGTGGGTGCGGCGCACTCTGGAGGAGTAACCGATGGAGGTGATCCGCCATGCAGACTCTGGTCGGTTGGCACATCGAGATGGAGTTCCGTGAGGACGGTCCGCGCACCAGCGCCGCCGCCCTGCTCCGGCTCGGCGACGGGAGTGAACTGCGCGCCCACGGCTTCAGCAGCCGCCACCCCTCCGACCCGGAACAGCTGCGGGTCGGCGAGGAGGTCGCGGGGGCCCGCGCCCTCAACGACCTCGCCTCCCAGCTGCTCACCAAGGCCCACGGCGAGATCCAGGAGGTCAGCCCGGTCCCGACCCACCCGCTGTCGTGACCGCCCCGCGTCCTGGCGGCGGCTCCGCTGCGCCCGAACCGGCCCGCCCGCGCATCCCGCTGATCTGCCCGCGCTGCGGGCACGAGCAGCAGGTCGTGCCCGGCGGCCCCGAGCGGGTGGTCAAGGTCGTCCACGTCGGGACCGGCCGGGAGGCCTGCGGGACCGAGGACCTGGCGCGGGCGTCGGACGACGGGAGCTGAGCGGCACGGGCCCGGGATCCCCGGGCCCGTGCCGTCGGGCCCGAGCCGCGGGGCCGGGGGCACTCGGCCGGCCCGGTCGTGTCATCCGCGGGGGCTCGACACCCCTGTCGGCCCCCTCAGTTGACGCAGTACGAGCCCGGCGGCTGCCACTCCGGCCCGACCAGCCGCCGCTCCGGCCCGTTCGGGGTGATCCGGATCCCGACCGTTCCGTCCAGCCCGACCCGGAACCGGCTGCGGGCCAGCACGATGAGCGCCGTCAGGCCGTACTTGTTGATCAGTGAGGTGCGGTAGCCCGCGGTCGCGTCGGCGTCGCAGAGCCGGGCGCGGGCCGCGACGGGAGGGCCGGTCGGGCGCCCGTGGCTGTCGCAGGGGCCGACCAGCACCCGGGGGTGGCGGCGGATCCGTTCGGCCTCGCCCGAGTGGGCGGGGGTCCAGACCCCGAGCGCGGTGCCGTCCGGCACCACCCAGAGCTGGGACTCGATCGGGGTGCCGTCCTCGTCGAAGGTGGTCAGCAGGAGGTGTCTGCTGTCGGCGAGCCGGTCGGTTCGGTCGTGCACGATGTCCTCCCTCTGGCGTCGGGGCGGGGCGGTGCCCGTCCTCGGCGATCCCGCGGTACTCCTCGACGGTGGGCTCGGGGACGCGCGCGTACTCGCCGTGGAACCCGCGGGACGGCCTCGCTCGGGTGCGGGTGAGCGCTCCCGCCGGGTGGGCCACTCCATTCTCGTCCACCGGGGCGGGCAGTTCGAGGGGGCGAGGCTGTTCGTGTGCCGTGAGCCGGTGGAGTTCGGCCGGCGTGGGCCCGGCGTGCCACCTCGGTCTCCGGAGGTACGTGCCGACCGGCGGAACGGCCGGCGCCACGCCCTCGATGATCCGGATGCCGGATGCCGTATGCCGGAAACGGCGAGCGGCCCGCCCGGTGTCGTGGGACACCGGACGGGCCGCTTACGCACCCGAGCAACCCCTGGGCGTCAGTGCACCAGCACCGGCACCTCGTCGTTCTTCGCGAGATCCGCGCCGGCGCCCGCGCCCGACGCCGAGCCGGGACGGCCGGCGTTGATGAAGGTGAACGCGACGGCGGCGGCGGCCACCAGGATCCCGAAGGACACCCAGATCGCGGTCGAGAAGCCGTGCACCATGCCGCCGAACTGCAGCGCCTTGGCGGCCTCCGGGGAGGCGGCGGCCGCGGCGGTGGCGTGCGAGGCCAGCCAGCTCGTGGTCGCGCTGGCCGCGATGGTGTTCAGCAGCGCGGTGCCGATGGCGCCGCCGACCTGCTGCGAGGTGTTGACCATCGCGGAGGCCACACCGGCGTCGCGCGGCTGGACGCCGTGCGTGGCGAGGCTCATGGCCGGCATGAACGCGGTGCCCATGCCGAGGCCCATCAGGACCAGGCCGGGCAGGATCAGCGCCGGGTAGGAGGTGTCCAGGCTGATGTGGGTCAGCAGGAACATGCCGATCGAGGCGACCAGGAAGCCGGGCGCCATCAGGTAGCGCGCCGGGACCCGGGTCATCAGCCGGGCGCCGATCTGGGTCGAGCCGGTGATCATGCCCGCCACCATCGGCAGGAAGGCCACGCCGGTCAGCACCGGGCTGTAGCCGAGCACGATCTGCAGGTAGTAGGTCAGGAAGAGGAACAGACCGAACATGCCGATCACGGCCATGCCCAGCGACAGGTAGACCCCGCCGCGGTTGCGGTCCAGCACCACGCGCAGCGGCAGCAGCGGGGCCTTGACCTTGAGCTCGACCACCACGAAGGCGACCAGCAGCACGGCGGCCGCGGCGAACAGGCCGAGGGTGCTGGCGGCCGTCCAGCCGGAGGACTCGGCCCGGGTGAAGCCGTAGACCAGGGAGACCAGGCCGGTGGTCACCAGCAGTACGCCGGGGACGTCCAGCTTGTTGCGGTTGCGGCCCTCGGCGGGCTCGCGGATCACCATCACGGCGCCGACGGCGGCCACGATGGCGAACGGGATGTTGACGAAGAAGGTCCAGCGCCAGTTCATGTACTCGGTCAGCAGGCCGCCGAGGATCAGACCGATGGCGCCACCGCCACCGGCGATCGCACCGTAGATGCCGAACGCCTTGGCGCGCTCCTTGGCCTCGGTGAAGGTCACCGCGAGCAGCGACAGTGCGGCGGGGGCGAGCAGCGCGCCGAACACGCCCTGCAGGGCGCGGGCGCCGAGCAGCATCGCGGTGTTGGCCGCGGCGCCGCCGAGCGCGGAGGCGAGGGCGAAACCGGTCAGGCCGACGATGAACGTCCGCTTGCGGCCCCAGAGGTCCGCGATCCGGCCGCCGAACAGCAGCAGGCCGCCGAAGGCCAGCGCGTAGGCGGTGATCACCCACTGGCGGTTGCCGTCGGTGATGCCCAGGTCCCGCTGTGCGGACGGCAGGGCGATGTTCACGATGGTCGCGTCGAGGACGACCATCAGCTGGGCGAGGCCGATGAATATCAGCGCCTTCCAGCGCCGGGGATCGGGCAGCGTCGCCGGGCGGGCGTCGGTTTGGGACATGGGGGTACTCGCTTCACGGTGCGTGGTGTGTGCGTGCATGGTCAACTGCCGTACGGGAACGGCAGGTTGCCGTACGGTGAAAGGTGCTCTGCGGGCGTGCGGGGGCGTGCCGGGGCGGCGCCGCTCAGCAGTGCGGGTCGCCCGGTGCCACCGGACGGATCAGGTGTGGATCAGGTGTTCCGGTCGGATCAGGTCTGGTGCGTCGGTCAGTTGCGGGGCTGGAAGTCCTCGAAGGTCGCCGCCCGGCCGGGCAGCGTCGAACGGACCGGCGTGCGCAGGCCGTCCAGGAAGATCTGCAGGTGCCGGTGGACGAACTCGTCGTGCACCCGGCACGTGGTGTTCGGCAGGGGTCGGGTCAGCTGGCTCATCGCGATGAACAGGTCGCCGTGTTCGACGTCCGGCCGCAGCTCACCCGCGGCCCGGGCGCGCTTCATCAGCCCGCCCACGGCGGACTGCAGGCGCTCCCGGATCTCGGTCAACTCCGGGTCGAACGGGTCGACGTGGCTGCTGAACAAGGTGCAGAGACCGCCGACCTTCTCCGCGACGGTCGCGTGCGCGAACCGCTGCAGAGCGTCGAACGGGCCGTCGCCGTCAGGTGAGTCCGCCTCCGCCGTCGCCGTCTCGGCGAGGGCCAGGATGCGGTTCTTGACGAGCACCGCCACCTCCTGGATCAGCGCCATCCGGTCCGGAAAGTTCCGGTAGAGAGTGGCGTTGCCGACCCCTGCCCGCTTCGCGATCTCGTCCAGCGGTGCATCCGCACCGTGCTCGACGAACGCGTCCCGGGCTGCCAGCACGATCCGTTCCCGGTTCCGGCTCGCATCCGCACGCAGCTTCGGCGTACGGGTGCTCCCGGCGGGACTGACCGACTCGGCGGCGGCGGTGGTCACGACGACTGCTCCTTGAGGATACCGGGGAAGTTCTCCCCGCTTTTGCCAACGTACTCGGAAACGGGGAATCTGTCCCCGGAATTTCCGGCGCACATGTGACCTGCGTCACATGTGTGGGATCCCGGCTCCGGTGGCGGGCCCGGATCGCGCTCCGAGTTCGTCCGCGAGGCCGCCCGCAACGCACGACGACCGCCCCGGTCGGGAAGCGGGCACTGCCGTCGGAAGCCAGGTAGCCCGTAACCACGTGCCGTGGGCATCCGGCTGGACACCGAGCCGCTGAAGAACTGGGTGCGCTGACCCCGGCCATGCCTTCCCGGGCGTGGTGCGCCCGTCGTCCTAGGCTGGGGAGGTCCCGGGCGGCCGGTGGGCCGTGGGAGTCGGGAGCGGCCCGGCGGCCGGGTGGGCGAGGAGGTTCGCGATGGGCAGCGGTGAGACCGCCAAGGTGCGCTGTGTGGCGGCCGTTCCGTGCTGGGTGAGCCTGATGGCCCGGGACCTGGAGGCGGCCAAGGCGTTCTACGGGCCGTTGCTCGGGTGGGAGTTCGAGACCGGGCCGGATCACTTCGGGCCGTACGTGCACGCGGTGGTCGGCGGGGAGGCGGTGGCCGGGCTCGGCGTCGCGGGCGTCGGGGCGATCCCGCTCGCCTGGACCAGCTACTTCGGGACGGAGAGCGCCGACGCGGCCGCGGACGCGGTGCGTGAGCGCGGTGCGACCCTGGCGATCGGGCCGCTGGCCTTCGATGCCGGGCGGGTGGCCTTCGCGGCGGACCCGGCGGGCGCGGTGTTCGGCATCTGGGAGGGCCCGCTGGGCCGGGCCCGGAAGCTGGAACTGCCCGGCGCGCCGGTCTGGATCGAGCTGCGCACCCCGGATCCGTTCGCGGCGGCGCTGTTCTACGGCGAGGTGTTCCGCTGGGACGGCCGCGATCCGGAGCGCTTCGACGTGCGCTGGGAGCACGACCGGGTGGTGCTGCGCGCCGAGGGGAACAGCGTCGCGGCGCTGGCCAAGGAGCAGGCGGGCGGTCCGGCGGGGATGCCGCCGCACTGGGAGGTGTCCTTCGCCGTCCCCGACACCGACCGGGCGCTGGAGCGGGCGGTGGAGCTGGGCGGCGCGCCGCTCGGCCCGGCCTTCGACTCCCCGTACGGGCGGGTGGCCCGGCTGCAGGACCACGAGGGCGCGCGTTTCGCGGTGATCAGCCCGAAGAACTGATCACCGAGCGGACCGAGGGGTCGACCGGGGGCCGGCCGAGGGGCCGGCCGGAGGAGTCAGGAGCCGAGCGCCGCGCGCTCCGCGCGCAGCCGGTCGCCGAGGGCGGCGCGGGAGGCGGCGGGCAGGGCCTTGCGGGCGGCGGCGAAGAGCTGTTTCTCCTCGCCGCGCAGGTGCCGCCGCAGGGTTTCGGCGAGGCCGCGCAGCAGGGTGTCGAAGGTCGGGTCGGCGGGGCGGAGCGCCTGCAGGTCGGAGAGGTACTGCCCGATCGCCAGGTGGTCGTGGATGCTGCTGAACACCAGTGCCCCGCCGTCGGGCACGTCGTGCTGCACGATCGGGAAGAGGTGTTCCTCCTCGGCGGCGCAGTGGGCGAACAGCAGGTCGGTCAGTCGGGTCACCAGGTCGCCACGTTCGGTGCTGCCCGTCGGGGCGGCCTCGATCGCGTCCAGCAGTTCGGTGACGGCCCGGTGGTCGGCGGTGAACTCGCCGAGGATGTCCGGCCTGCGGCTCATGGCGCGCCCGCCTCTCGCACGGAAACTGGCCCCCCTTTCCTTCCAGTATCCGGCGCCGGGCCGCAGGGCCGGGTGAGCCCCGGCCACGCTGGGTTCCCGTCACCCCCGGTTCCCGTCACCCTCCGTTCCGGCCGCTTCCGCCCCGGTCACCGCCGTGCGCCCGGCTCGCTCACCCCTGGCCGCCGGCGCCCGCCGCTCCGCCGTCCCGGCGCCCGGTGAGGGCGAGCAGCCGGGTCTGCGGGCTCGCGTCCTCGGGCACCGGGAGCGGTGGGTCGAACACTCCGCTGCCGGAGAGGTCGCCGTAGCCGGTGATCTCGCCGAGCGCGAAGTCGACGAGTTCGGCGGGGAGCCGGGTGAGTCGCCCGGTGCCTTCGGCGAGGTCCCAGGTGTGGATGACCAGGTCGGTGGTGAGCTGGTCCAGGTAGTACCGGCCGGTGACGTCCCCGAAGGAGAGGTGGACGGTCAGCTCGGCGGCGCCGGGGACGTCGAAGGCCTGTCGGGCGGTCTCGGCGGCGTCCGTCCAGGCGGCGAGGGGGTCGTCGCCGAGCACGTCGCCGTCGAACCGGCCGCCGACCTCGCCGATGGTGGCGCCCATCAGCAGTTCGGGCACCCAGAGCTGCTCGCCGACGAGGTGGTTGACCAGGTCCCGGACGGACCAGTCGGTGCACGGGGTGGGGGAGTCCCACTGGCCGGGGGTGATCAGCCGGACGCGTTCGCCGAAGGCGGCCAGGGCCTCGGGGTACGGGGCGCCGGTGCCTTCGGCCCGCCGGTGCTGCCTGCGTTGAGCCATGTCTCCACCCTGCCCCGGTCCGGCCGGGGGCCGCGAGTCGCCCACGGACCGTCAGTTGTTCAAATTCGAACTCCGGGGTACGGTCGGTGGAGCGGCGGTTCAAATTTGAACAACGGCCTGGGGGTGACGACTCCCGCCCGCCGCCTCACCGCATCCCGCTCACGCCGGCCCCCGGCCGGCGACGACCGACTTCGACCGATGGAGACGCGCATGCCGAGCAGCAGCCCGAGCACGACCGCCGCCACCAAGCCCACCGTCAGCCGGGCCCCGGACACCGCCGGGCCCGCGACGACCTCCCCGCACGCCTATGACGCCGGACTCCTGCTCCTGCGCCTGGCCCTCGGCCTGACCATGGCTGCGCACGGCAGCCAGAAACTGTTCGGCTGGTTCGGCGGTGGCGGGATCGACGGCACCGGTCAGTTCTTCACCGCGAGCGGCTACCCGGCCGGTGACACCATGGCCGTGGTGGCCGGCCTCACCGAGACGCTGGGCGGACTCGCCCTCGCCGTGGGCCTGTTGACCCCGCTGGCGGGCGCCGCGATCGTCGGCACGATGGTCAACGCGATCGCCGTCACCTGGGGCGGCGGTTTCTTCGCCCCGAAGGGCAGCGAGTACGAACTGCTGCTGACGGCCGGGGCCGCCGCGCTGGCGCTGACCGGCCCGGGCCGCTACGCGGTGGACCGCTTCCTGCCGGTGGTGCGGGCGCACCGCCTGGCGTACGGCGCGGCCGCCGTGGTGGTCGGCCTCGCGACGGCGGGCGTGATCCTGCTGCTCCGCAAGTAGCTCCCCGGCAGCCGGTCGGCCCGGAGACCGTGGTGACGAACCGTCACCACGGTCTCCGCGCGTTTCCCCCGCAAACTGCGCACAGCGGCCAGGGTTCCCAAGGTTATGTGATGTGTGCCATGGTACATGTCACACTCCCCACCGGTTCCCGGCGGATCCGCCCCCACGCGGCGCCGTCGCCAACGGTCCTCGAATCCCCCACCGGCCGCGCCCCGATCGCGGCCGACGACGGCCGGGAGGCCCTCACGTGAGTCCCGCACGACTGCTGCGACTCCCGCAGTTGGCACGATTGTTGACGCTCGTCCTGTCGCTCTTCCTGGCGGTCGGCCTGTTCGCGCCGCAGAGCCAGGCAGCGCCCGCAGCGGCGCCCGCCCCCGGCGGCGCGCCCACCGCCCCCACCGGTGCGGCCCCGCAGCCCGCCACCGGAACGTCCGAACGCACCGACGGTGAGCGGCAGTTCGCCACCGCCGACCGGCGCGCCCCACTGCCGCTGGACACCCGGCCGGCCGAGGTGAAGGCGGCCGCCACCCCGAACGCCAAGGCCCCCCGTCTCGGTGCGGCGGCCGAACAGGCCTGCAACACCGGCGACTTCACCGGCCGGACCGGAAGCGACCTGGTCCAGCACATCAAGGCCGCCGACATCCAGTGCATCAACAGCCTCTTCCAGCTCACCGGCGGCGACGCGCGCGGCGCGTTCCGCGAGGAGCAGATGACCACGGTGGCGTACGCGCTGCGCGACGCGGCGGGCAGCTACCCGGGCGACAACACCACCTCCGTCGAGCAGTTGGTGCTCTTCCTGCGTGCCGGCTACTTCGCGCAGTGGTACCACCCGGGTGACGTCGGCACGTACGGCACCGCCCTGCAGACGGCGATCCGCTCCGCGCTGGACGCGTTCTTCGGCAGCGCGCACTCGCGGGACGTCGCCGCCGGCAACGCGCCCATCCTGGGCGAGGCCGTCACCCTGATCGACAGCGCGCAGGAGAACGTCCGCTACCTCCCGGTGGTCAAGCGGTTGTTGACCGACTACACCAGCGCCACCTGGAACCCGGCCGGCATGGCCTGGTCGGTGAACCCGGTGTTCACCGTGCTGTTCCGCGGCCACCAGCTGGCCGGCTTCGACGCGGCCGTCGAGGCCGACCCGAGCGTCCTGGACACCCTCGCCGCCTTCGCCGGCCGCAACAACGACCTGCTCGGCGGCGACTTCGGCGTGCTGACCTACAACGCCACCAAGGAGCTGGGCCGCTTCCTGAAGGACACGGCGCTCCAGGCCAAGGTCCGTCCGCTCGCCAAGGCGCTGGCGGGCTCGTCGGCGCCGAACGGCCGCACCGTGTTCCAGTGGGCCGCGGTCGCCGAGGCGGTCGGCTACTACGACGCGGGCAACTGTTCGTACTACGGCACCTGCAACTCCGCCGACCAGCTCAAGGCCGGTGTGCTGAAGGTCAATTACACCTGCAGCCCGAGCATCAAGCTGATCGCCCAGGCGCTGGACGCCACCCAGCTGGGCACCGCCTGCACCAGCCTGACCGGTCAGGACGCCTACTTCCACTCGGTGGTCAAGGACAACGGCCCGGTCAAGGACGACGGGAACACCACGATCGAGGTCGTGGTCTTCCACTCCTCGCTCGACTACCAGGTGCTGGCCGCCGCCATCTACGGCATCGACACCAACAACGGCGGCATGTACCTGGAGGGCGACCCGGCGAAGGCGGGTAACCAGCCGCGCTTCCTCTGCTACGAGGCCGAGTGGGTCCGCCCGTCCTTCGAGATCTGGAACCTCAACCACGAGTACACCCACTACCTCGACGGCCGGTTCGACATGTACGGCGACTTCAACGCCGGCTCGACCACCCCGACCGTCTGGTGGGTCGAGGGCTTCGCCGAGTACGTCTCCTACTCGTACCGGAAGGTGAGCAACGACGCCGCGATCGCGGCGGCCGCGCGCCACACCTACCGGCTGAGCGACCTCTTCGACACCGCCTACGGCGACCAGGACCGGGTCTACCGCTGGGGGTACCTGGCCGTGCGCTACATGCTGGAGCAGCACCGCTCCGACATGGACGCGGTCCTCGCCAAGTACCGGGTGGGGGACTGGGCCGGCGCCCGCACCCTGCTGAAGACCACCATCGGCACCCGGTACGACGCCGGCTTCGACAGCTGGCTGACCGCGTGCGCGAACGGCGCCTGCGCGACGACCCCGACCGTCCCGCAGCTGCCGGAGTGCGCGGCGGCCGACACCCGGGTGCTGGACGCGAACTGCGCCCGCAGCAACGTCGCCGCCACCACGGGCAACTACGCGCACTTCTACCTCCTGGTGCCGGCCGGCACCAAGCAGGTGAAGATCACCACCAGCGGCGGCACCGGCAACGGCGACCTCTACTACAACCCGGCGAGCTGGGCGTACACGGGCTCGTACGCCACGCGGTCGGCGGGCCCGGACAACTCCGAGACGCTGACCGTGGCGAACCCGCCGACCGGCTACGTCTACTTCAGCCTCTACGCCCAGCAGGGCTTCAGCGGGGTGACCGTCACGAGCGAATTCTGAGCCGAGCGCGGCGAACGGACAGGTGACCGCCCCGGCGGAGCGCTTCGGCGCCCCGCCGGGGCGGGTCCGTTCCGCGGGGGCCGTCACGTCCGTTCCGCGAGGCCCGTCGCGTCCGGTCCGCCGGGGGTGCGGCTAGCCGCCGACCCGCACCAGCGCCAGGGTGATGTTGTCCGGCCCGCCGGCCTCGATCGCCGCCTTCCAGAGCTCGAACGCGGCCTTGCCGTCGGACCGTTCGGCCCCTTCGTGGGAGCGGGCCAGCAGGTCGGCCAGCTCCTCCTCGGGCACCGGGTCGGTCAGTCCGTCGCTGCAGACCAGGTAGCGGTCGCCGGATGCCAGCGGGGCGACCCGGACGTGCGGTTCGACGAAGGTGAGCCCGAGCGAGCCGCCCAGGGTCTGGGTGACCATCGAGGTGGTGCGGCGTCCGGGCGGCAGCGGCGGGCTGTCGTCGACGCTCACCCGGCTCAGCCCGTCCCCGTCGATCCGGTAGACGCGGCTGTCGCCGACGTTGAAGACCACCGCCCGCTCGGGCAGCAGCACCAGCCCCGCGATCGTGGTGCCCATCGCGGCGAGCTCCGGCTCCCCGGCGGCGGCCGCGTAGACGGCCCGGTTGCACTCCTGCAGTTCCTCCCGGACGGCCTCCTCGCCGTCCAGGCCGTCCCCGTGGGCGGCGAGCCGACGGGCGACCAGGGCGCTGGCCACCTCGCCGCCGGGGTGTCCGCCGAGGCCGTCCGCCACCGCGACCACGCAGGGCGGGCCCAGTGGGAAGAGCAGCGTCTGCGGGTTGCTGGTCACGGTGGCGCAGAGCGTCCACGGGCCGATCGCGAGGCTGTCCTCGTTGTGCTCCCGCACCAGGCCCTCGTGGCTCAGTGCGCTCACCGCGATGTACGGCGCCATCGTCCGCCGCCCTTTCCGGAACCCCGCCGCTCGTGCGCCCCGCCTTCCTTCCATTGTGGGCGGGAATAGCCGGGCCCACCCGCGTGCTAAGGTGGTTGAAAGTTGAACGACCTCCTCCGGAGAGCGGTGAGCAGCATGCAGTTCGGAATCTTCTCCGTCGGCGACGTGACGACCGACCCCACCACCGGCCGTACCCCGAGCGAGCACGAGCGGATCAAGGCCATGGTGGCGATCGCGCGCAAGGCCGAGGAGGTCGGCCTGGACGTCTTCGCGACCGGCGAGCACCACAACCCGCCGTTCGTCCCGTCCTCCCCGACGACCATGCTCGGCTACATCGCCGCGCAGACCGACCGCATCATCCTCTCCACCTCGACGACCCTGATCACCACCAACGACCCGGTGAAGATCGCGGAGGACTTCGCGATGCTCCAGCACCTGGCCGAGGGCCGGGTGGACGTCATGATGGGCCGCGGCAACACCGGCCCGGTCTACCCGTGGTTCGGCAAGGACATCCGCCAGGGCATCCCGCTCGCGATAGAGAACTACGCGCTGCTGCACGAGCTGTGGCGCGAGGAGGTCGTGGACTGGAGCGGCCGCTTCCGCACGCCGCTGCAGGGCTTCACCTCCACCCCGCGCCCGCTGGACGACGTCCCGCCGTTCGTCTGGCACGGCTCGATCCGCAGCCCCGAGATCGCCGAGCAGGCCGCCTACTACGGGGACGGCTTCTTCGCGAACAACATCTTCTGGCCCAAGGAGCACTTCCAGAAGCTGATCGACCTCTACCGCGAGCGCTACGCCCACTACGGCCACGGCACGCCCGAGCAGGCGATCGTCGGCCTCGGCGGGCAGGTGTTCATGCGGAAGAACTCCCAGGACGCGGTGCGCGAGTTCCGTCCGTACTTCGACAACGCGCCGGTGTACGGGCACGGGCCCTCGCTGGAGGAGTTCACCGAGCAGACGCCGCTGACCGTCGGCAGCCCGCAGGAGGTCATCGAGAAGACGCTGACCTTCCGCGAGACCTTCGGCGACTACCAGCGCCAGCTGTTCCTCATGGACCACGCCGGCCTGCCGCTGAAGACCGTGCTGGAGCAGCTGGACCTGCTCGGCGAGGAGGTCGTGCCGGTGCTGCGCGAGGAGTTCGCCAAGGGCCGCCCGGCCGGGGTGCCGGACGGGCCGACCCACGCCGCGCTGGTCGCGGACCGCGACCGGAAGGCCGCCGGGACGACCGCCGGGACGAGCGACGAGACGACCGACGAGAACGAGAAGGCCGAGGTGTCCAAGTGACCGCGTACAAGCTGGTGGTGGTGAGCGCCGGGCTGAGCAAGCCGTCCTCGACCCGCCTGCTGGCGGACCGGCTCGCCGACTCGACCGTGCGGCAGCTCGGCGCGGACGGCCGGCCGGTGGACGTCACCGTCGTCGAACTGCGGGACCTGGCCGTGGAGATCGCGAACAACTTCGTGACCGGCTTCCCCGGCGCCGCGCTGCGGGAGGCGATCGAGGCGGTCACCCAGGCGGACGGGCTGATCGCGGTGACGCCGATCTTCACGGCGTCCTACAGCGGGCTGTTCAAGTCCTTCTTCGACGTGATCGACCACGACGCGCTCACCGGCAAGCCGGTGCTGATCGCCGCGACCGGTGGCACCCCGCGGCACTCGCTCGCCCTGGAGCACGCCGTCCGGCCGCTGTTCGCCTACCTGCGCGCGGTGGTGCTGCCGACCTCCGTCTACGCGGCGACCGACGACTGGGGCGGGACCGGGGACGGGCTCACCGACGGGCTGCCGCGCCGGATCGACCGCGCGGCGGGTGAGCTTGCGGCCCTGCTCTCCGGCCGCGGCCCGGCGGCGGCGCCGTCGGTGCCCGAGCAGGTGGTGCCGTTCGAGCAGCAGCTGGCGGCGCTGCGGGTCTGAACCGCTGCCGTGGGCGAGAGGGGCGGGTGCGCGACGAGGAGCACCCGCCCCTCGCCGCGGGTCGGCACCCCGCCCGCTCGGCGGGGTCCTTCGGATGCGTGCCGGCCGCGCCGAATTGTCCGCTATGCGATGTAATCATTCCCATGATCAGATCAGTGCCGGTCCGTTCGGTCTGCTCCTGCCCCTCCTGCCCGCACCCGGTGTCCTGAGGGGCGAGGTCATGCAGCCCGAACCGCAGCCCGTGCTCTCCCCGCTGACCGGCGCGGCGATCTTCCTGGTGCTCACCGTCGAACCCGGGGGCGAGCGCGCCGTCCGCGAGCTGCTGCCCGACCTCGCCGGGCTGCGCCGCGCGGTCGGCTTCCGGGCCCCCGAGGGCGGCCTCACCTGTGTCACCGGCATCGGCTCCGAACTCTGGGACCGCCTCTTCGACGGCCCCCGGCCGGCCGCCCTGCACCCCTTCCGGGAGGTGGCCGGCGCCCGCCACCGCGCCCCGGCCACGCCGGGCGACCTGCTGCTCCACCTGCGGGCCGAGCGGATGGACCTCTGCTTCGAACTGGCCGGGCAGCTCACCGGCCGGCTCGCCGGGGCGGCCACCGTGGTCGACTCCGTCCAGGGCTTCCGGTACTTCGACGACCGGGACCTGCTCGGTTTCGTGGACGGCACCGAGAACCCCGAGGGCCGGGCCGCCGTGGACGCCGCGCTGGTCGGCGCGGAGGACCCGGACTTCGCTGGCGGCAGCTACGTCGTCGTCCAGAAGTACCTGCACCACCTGGACGCGTGGAACGGGCTGAGCGTCGAGGAGCAGGAGGGCGCGGTCGGCCGCACCAAGCTGACCGACATCGAGCTCGCCGACGACGTGAAGCCCGCGGACTCGCACGTCGCGCTCACCGTGATCACCGGTCCGGACGGCGAGGAGCGGAAGATCGTCCGCTTCAACATGGCCTTCGGCTCCTTCGCGCACGGCGGCGAGTTCGGTACCTACTTCATCGGCTACGCCCGCGACCCCGGGGTGACCGAGGAGATGCTGCGCAACATGTTCGTCGGCAACCCGCCCGGCACCACCGACCGGCTGCTCGACTTCTCGACGGCCGTCACCGGCGCGCTGTTCTTCGTCCCGACCGCCGACCTGCTCGACTCCCCACCGGCGGCGCCGAGCGCGGTGGCCGGGTCCGCCGCCGGATCGCCGGCCGAGCCCGCCGCCGGATCGCCGGCGGGCGGAAGCCCCGGCTCGCTGGGCATCGGCAGCCTCAAACAGCCCCCCCGAACAGGACCCCGCGCATGAACAACCTCCACCGGGACCTCGCCCCCGTCTCCGCCTCCGCCTGGGAGGAGATCGAGGACGAGGCCCGCCAGACCTTCAAGCTGCACATCGCCGGACGCCGGGTGGTCGACCTCAGCGGCCCCGCGGGCGTCGACCTCTCCGCCGTCGGCACCGGCCACCTGACCGGCATCGAACCGCCGATGGAGGGCGTCCAGGCGCACGCCCGCGCCGCCCAGCCGGTGGTCGAGCTGCGCGTCCCCTTCACCGTCCGCCGCGATGCCGTGGACGACGTCGAGCGCGGCTCCCGCGACTCCGACTGGCAGCCCGTCAAGGACGCCGCCCGCACCCTCGCCCTGGCCGAGGACCGCACCGTTTTCGAGGGCTACCGCGCCGCCGCCGTCGACGGCATCCGCGCCGCCTCCACCAACCCGCCGGTCCGGCTCCCCGAGGACGTCCGCGAGTACCCCGAGGCGGTCAGCCGGGCGCTCACGGCGCTGCGGCTGGCCGGCGTCGGCGGCCCCTACTCCCTGCTCCTCGGCGCCGACGCCTTCACCGCCGTCAACGAGACCAGCGATCACGGCTATCCCGTCCACAACCACCTCGCCCGCCTCCTCGACGGCGACATCATCTGGGCCCCCGCCATCGAGGGCGCCTTCCTCCTCTCCACCCGCGGCGGCGACTTCGAGCTCTTCCTCGGCCAGGACGTCTCCGTCGGCTACCTCTCCCACGACGCCGAAACGGTCCGGCTCTACCTCCAGGAGTCGCTCACCTTCAGCGTCCACACCGGCGAGGCCGCCGTCGCCCTGGGCGGTGCCGCGCGGGCGGAGGGCTCGCGGCCCCCCGGGCACCGGGAAGGGTACTGAGTTCCTTTACGAGGGGTACTGAGTGCCGTATTCTCTCCCTGGAGCCTCTGACGCCAGTCGAAGAGAGCCGACACGGTATGCCGGTCCAGGTGGCGCTCGCGGCGCGCGGGTCGCGACCGGGCCGGACTTGGCACTCAGTACCCTCGGCATGACCTGAGGCCATGGATCCAGTGCATCCGTGCACCCGTGACAGGAGAACCGCTCATGAGCTTGAGGATCGTCGTCTGTGTGAAGTACGTGCCGGACGCGACGGGTGACCGTCGTTTCGCGGACGACCACACCACGGACCGGGAGGGCGTGGACGGCCTCCTGTCGGA